>JBFONR010000049.1:0-561 GCA_040779365.1 Colwelliaceae bacterium MEBiC 14330 | reverse complement strand
GCGTTATGTATCTAAAGGAGTAAGATGAAAAATTTAGCATTTGTGTTTCTAATATTTGCGCTACCATCAATTTGTTATGCGGAGTCTTATATCTATGAAAGGGGGAGTTACAAGTTTAAAGCCGATAACATTGATGAGTGTTACGGTCTTGGCACTAGTAGACCTAGGTTACATGTTTGCCAAGATCACTTTAAAAACCTATCAAAAAATAAATTGGAAGCTAGTTATAACAATCTCTTATCCCAGTTAACTCGAGATAAAAAAGAACTAATTGATGCTCAAATAAAATGGGAGGAGTTTTCAAAACTACAGTGCCAGTTTGAAGCAAAAGCATCAGAAGCGAACTCAAAACCAGATAAGGTATATTTTGAAATAATTAATATTTGTATGGATACCCTTCGTATAAAAAGAGCTGCCTACCTTGACACTATAAATACTGGCTGTCCAGGTTGTGTCAAATAGATACATAACAAGCCAATTAATCAGGACAAATAACAGTTGGTTTTTGCTCCTGCGTCGCTTATTTTAACCAACTGATATTTGCCCATTATTGGGGCGTTA
>JBFONR010000048.1:0-595 GCA_040779365.1 Colwelliaceae bacterium MEBiC 14330 | reverse complement strand
ATATCGACGGAGAAATAAGCCTTAGTGACGATGGTAAGCGCGTGCAATTTAGTCCAGAAGGAGGCTTAACGGCAGGGCATCAATACCGTGCTTTGATAAGTTATAGCCCTTATATGTTAGATCTAGCAGGGAACCGTATTAACTCGATAAATTTCTATTTCACAGCAGGTCAAGCAAGCGATGAGGTCAGCCCTGAGGTTGTCGCGAATAGTTTCAGTGCTAATACTGCAGGTGTGGCGATTAATGCACCAATTAAGTTAGTGTTTAATGAAGCGCTTGCTGGGTTTAGTGTCAATACTGATAGCGTCACGCTAAGTGATGGTGTGAATATGATTTTAGGTGTTGTTAGTTTAAGCTCAGACCGACGTACGTTGACATTTACGCCGAATGAAAATTTAGATATTAATAGTGAATACACCTTAAGCTTATCAGGGGTTGTTGATGTCGCGGGTAATGCCATTGATGGTGATGTGCTTAGTTTTACTACTGGAGAAAGCATTGATACCACCCGTCCTCGTGTGTCGTCAATTATGCCGGTTAATGGTGCTGTTGATGTATCGGTCACTAGTGATATTGTGGTGACCTTTGATGAGGT
>JBFONR010000047.1:0-607 GCA_040779365.1 Colwelliaceae bacterium MEBiC 14330 | reverse complement strand
CCGCGACGATTAGCTTTACTTTCTCTGAAGCGACGACGAATTTTGTTGATGCAGATATTTTGGTCACAGGGGGTACGTTAGGTACGCTGTCTAGCGCTGATAACATTACCTATACCGCGACCTTAACGCCGACGGCGGAATATGACGGTGACATCACGATTTCCGTGGCCGATAATTCCTATACCGATGCTGATGGTAACGATGGTACCGGTGACAGTTTGCTTGTATCGAGTTCAACGGATACACCGACCTTGGCGATCACCTCAGATGAGAGTGATTTAGTGGCGGGTGACACCGCGACGATTAGCTTTACCTTCTCTGAAGCGACGACAGATTTTGTTGATGCAGATATTTTGGTCACAGGGGGCACGTTAGGTACGCTCAATACTTCTGATAACATTACCTATACCGCGACCTTAACGCCAACGGCTGAATATGACGGTGACATCAGTATTTCCGTTGCCGATAATTCCTATACCGATGCTGATGGTAACGATGGTACAGGTAGTAGCTTAACCATCACCAGTTCAACGGATACACCGACCTTGGCGATCACCTCAGATGAGAGTGATTTAGTGGCGGGTGACACCGCGACGATTAGCTTTAC
>JBFONR010000046.1:0-617 GCA_040779365.1 Colwelliaceae bacterium MEBiC 14330 | reverse complement strand
TGGCTAACCCGACATAGCGAAGTAGATGATGTTGTGAATTGTTTGAACAATTAGCGACCTAATGGCCGCTAAATAAAACACTATTGCCTATTGACGGAGATAAGGCTCATATGTGTTATGTAACGCTACCACGAAACGTGACCAATTGCTTCTTTGTACGATGCTAATGCTTTATATAGTGCTAGTTTGACTCGTAATTTTTTGACAAACACTTGATAGCAAAATACCGGAAGAAGCCAAAAAGTTAATAAGGCTGATTGGATAAACAAAAGGACAAATACAAATTCGTTGAATATACCGTCAATCAGAAAGAAGACTAATACAAAGAAATTTATTACCACAAAAAGCCAAATAGCCCACCGAGCATCTTTAACTAATTGCTGTAATTCTGACGTCTGACTTTCAGATTGCATCACTTTCCCTAGTTACATAACGCCCTAATAATGGGCAAAAAATTGTTGGCTAAAATGTTGAGGAACGAAAACAGCCAACTGTTTTTTGTCCTTATTTATTAGCTTGATACTAATTGAGCCTTCTCCCTAAAGTTCAGCGTTTAGCTAAACTTTAAGGCGACAAAACCAAAAGGAGAAAGCTCAATGAAATTCTATACTACTTTT
>JBFONR010000045.1:0-635 GCA_040779365.1 Colwelliaceae bacterium MEBiC 14330 | reverse complement strand
TTCTCTGAAGCGACGACAGATTTTGTTGTTGGTAACGTCTCAGTGACGGGCGGTACGTTAGGTGCGCTTAATACTTCTGATAACATTACCTATACCGCGACGTTAACGCCGACGGCTGAATATGACGGTGACATCAGTATTTCCGTTGCCGATAATTCCTATACCGATGCTGATGGCAATAACGGAACCGGTGATGGTTTAGTTGTATCGAGTTCAACCGATACACCGACCTTGGCGATCACCTCAGATGAGAGTGATTTAGTGGCGGGTGACACCGCGACGATTAGCTTTACTTTCTCTGAAGCGACGACAGATTTTGTTGTTGGTAACGTCTCAGTGACGGGGGGTACGTTAGGTACGCTTAGTACTTCAGATAACATTACCTATACCGCGACGTTAACGCCGACGGCGGAATATGACGGTGATATCACGATTACTGTGGCCGATAATTCCTATACCGATGCTGATGGCAATAACGGAACCGGTGATAGTTTAGTTGTATCGAGTTCAACCGATACACCGACCTTGGCGATCACCTCAGATGAGAGTGATTTAGTGGCGGGTGACACCGCGACGATTAGCTTTACTTTCTCTGAAGCGACGACGAATTTTGTTGATGCAGATATTTTGGTCAC
>JBFONR010000044.1:0-644 GCA_040779365.1 Colwelliaceae bacterium MEBiC 14330 | reverse complement strand
ATTTATATCAGCTTTCCAGATTGTTAAAGAGCTTATCATTTGCACGCATTCGGCAACGATATGGTTTAAAAAACCAAATTTAAAGTATCAGTCGATATCTTAAATTTGGTTTCTTTCTTTATAAGAAGAATTGTTATTTTGTATTTTAACAAGGCTTTTGAATGCGACGCATAGTTTGTCTTATGCGAGCGTTCAAGTAACGCCGTAAAAATCAAAATGGTGGAGCTAAGCAGGATCGAACTGCTGACCTCCTGCGTGCAAGGCAGGCGCTCTCCCAGCTGAGCTATAGCCCCTCTTTGACTTGCTATTTGAATTTATTCCTTCGTTGCTTTCCCATTTTATTCAATCATGTAGCAACTACATTCAATCTTAAAAAGCTCAAGCGCTTTGGTATAAAGTCAAATCACGTCGTCTAAGCTGAGTGCAAACTCAACTTAAAGGTTGTTCTTCTTTCTTTCGTTATCATGTAATTTGTGTGAACACTCGTGAAAGCACCTCCAAAGAAATGCCTTCCATTATACTTTTTTACTTCAAGATAAGGAGGTGATCCAACCCCAGGTTCCCCTAGGGTTACCTTGTTACGACTTCACCCCAGTCATGAAACACAAAGTGGTGACCGTCCTCCCGAAGGTTAAACTAGCCAC
>JBFONR010000043.1:0-784 GCA_040779365.1 Colwelliaceae bacterium MEBiC 14330 | reverse complement strand
ATTCTGCCGTCGGCGTTAACGTCGCGGTATAGGTAATGTTATCTGAAGTACTAAGCGTACCTAACGTACCCCCCGTCACTGAGACGTTACCAACAACAAAATCTGTCGTCGCTTCAGAGAAGGTAAAGCTAATCGTCGCGGTGTCACCCGCCACTAAATCACTCTCATCTGAGGTGATCGACAAGGTCGGTGTATCGGTTGAACTGGTGATGGTTAAACTACTACCTGTACCATCGTTACCATCAGCATCGGTATAGGAATCATCGGCCACAGTAATCGTGATATCACCGTCATATTCTGCCGTCGGCGTTAAGGTCGCGGTATAGGTAATGTTATCAGAAGTATTGAGCGTACCTAACGTGCCCCCTGTGACCAAAATATCTGCATCAACAAAATTCGTCGTCGCTTCAGAGAAGGTAAAGCTAATCGTCGCGGTGTCACCCGCCACTAAATCACTCTCATCTGAGGTGATCGCCAAGGTCGGTGTATCGGTTGAACTGGTGATGGTTAAGCTACTACCTGTACCATCGTTACCATCAGCATCGGTATAGGAATTATCGGCAACGGAAATACTGATGTCACCGTCGTATTCTGCCGTCGGCTTTAACGTCGCGGTATAGGTAATGTTATCTGAAGTACTAAGCGTACCTAACGTACCCCCGGTCACTGAGACGTTCCCAACAACTAAATCTGTCGTCGCTTCAGAGAAGGTAAAGCTAATCGTCGCGGTGTCACCCGCCACTAAATCACTCTCATCTGAGGTGATCGCCAAGGTCGGTGTATC
>JBFONR010000042.1:0-973 GCA_040779365.1 Colwelliaceae bacterium MEBiC 14330 | reverse complement strand
ATACACCGACCTTGGCGATCACCTCAGATGAGAGTGATTTAGTGGCGGGTGACACCGCGACGATTAGCTTTACTTTCTCTGAAGCGACGACGAATTTTGTTGATGCAGATATTTTGGTCACCGGGGGCACGTTAGGTACGCTCAATACTTCTGATAACATTACCTATACCGCGACGTTAACGCCGACGGCAGAATACGACGGTGACATCAGTATTTCCGTTGCCGATAATTCCTATACCGATGCTGATGGTAACGATGGTACAGGTAATAGCTTAACCATCACCAGTTCAACCGATACACCGACCTTGGCGATCACCTCAGATGAGAGTGATTTAGTGGCGGGTGACACCGCGACGATTAGCTTTACCTTCTCTGAAGCGACGACAGATTTTGTTGATGCAGATATTTTGGTCACCGGGGGCACGTTAGGTACGCTGTCTAGCGCTGATAACATTACCTATACCGCGACCTTAACGCCGACGGCGGAATATGACGGTGACATCAGTATTTCCGTTGCCGATAATTCCTATACCGATGCTGATGGTAACGATGGTACAGGTAATAGCTTAACCATCACCAGTTCAACGGATACACCGACCTTGGCGATCACATCAGATGAGAGTGATTTAGTGGCGGGTGACACCGCGACGATTAGCTTTACCTTCTCTGAAGCGACGACGAATTTTGTTGATGCAGATATTTTGGTCACAGGGGGTACGTTAGGTACGCTCAGTAGTTCAGATAATATTACCTATACCGCGACGTTAACGCCGACGGCCGAATATGACGGTGACATCAGTATTTCCGTTGCCGATAATTCCTATACCGATGCTGATGGCAATAACGGTACCGGTGACAGTTTGGTTGTATCGAGTTCAACCGATACACCGACCTTGGCGATCACCTCAGATGAGAGTGATTTAGTGGCGGGTGACACCGCGACGATTAGCTTTACCTTCTCTGAAGCGACGAC
>JBFONR010000040.1:0-1026 GCA_040779365.1 Colwelliaceae bacterium MEBiC 14330 | reverse complement strand
ATCTCGGTTGATTTCTTTTCCTCGGGGTACTTAGATGTTTCAGTTCTCCCGGTTCGCCTCCTAACGCTATGTATTCACGTTAGGATACCTACCTGATGGTAAGTGGGTTTCCCCATTCGGATATCGAAGACTATAACGGTTTTTATCACCTTATCTTCGCTTTTCGCAGATTAACACGTCCTTCATCGCCTCTAACTGCCAAGGCATCCACCACATACGCTTAGTCACTTAACCATACAACCCTAAGTAGTCTCGAAAGATTATTAGTACACCTTGGTGACTAAACCAAGGTAATTGTAAAGTCTGACATTTTCACGTACTCAACAAAGTTACAATAAATAATTTTGTGATGAGTTACTTGATAAAACAATTAATGTCGAGTAGACACTAACTGAGTTTTTACTTTGGTTGATAAACACTCGAGGAGAATGTTTATCGAGGGTATTTACATCTATTGCAAGTTATTGAGAAGTACAGAGCGCGACACCCTAGTACTACTAACTATAAGCTTGCGACATAAATACCGGTATTTATATCAGCTTTCCAGATTGTTAAAGAGCTTATCATTTGCACGCATTCGGCAACGATATGGTTTAAAAAACCAAATTTAAAGTATCAGTCGATATCTTAAATTTGGTTTCTTTCTTTAGTAAGAAGAAATAGCTATTTAGTCTTAACTCAAGGCAGTTGGTAACGACGTGTAGTGTACTACACGAGTTGCGAACTAACGCAGAGTAAAGCTAAATTGGTAGGTCTGGGCAGACTTGAACTGCCGACCTCACCCTTATCAGGGGTGCGCTCTAACCAGCTGAGCTACAGACCTATTGTTTCTTCTCAGTTGTTATCATGTAATTTGTGTGAACACTCGTGAAAGCACCCCCAAAGAAATGCCTTCCATTATACTCTTTTACTTCAAGATAAGGAGGTGATCCAACCCCAGGTTCCCCTAGGGTTACCTTGTTACGACTTCACCCCAGTCATGAAACACAAAGTGGTGACCGTCCTCCCGAAGGTTAAACTAGCCAC
>JBFONR010000003.1:0-413437 GCA_040779365.1 Colwelliaceae bacterium MEBiC 14330 | reverse complement strand
AATCTGCATTACTAACCGTCCATGCCCCGGCAGTGACTGAGGTATCAAAGGTCAGCGCTGTTGTACCATCGGTTACTGTTAACGTTACTGTTTGGCCATCTTCGACATTGCTAACGGTACCTGTGATAGTCACCTGAGTACTTTCTACTGCATTTATAATGTTATCAACAACATTAGTATTAGTATCCACGAAAATGGTAATGCTTGCTTGGGTATCTTTATTGTTAGTTGTTGAGGTGGTTGCGGTATTACAGTTGCGATCTGTTACTGATGCGGTATAAGTAAGTTGGCCGTCATTGAGCGTACTTAAATTTGCATTACTTATTTGCCAATTATTATTAACAACTAACGTCGTGAATTCAAGGCTAGTATCATTTTGGTCAGTAACAACTATGGTAACAGTCTGGCCATCTTCAACGCCTGATACACTACCTGCTATATTAACATTTGGCGCTTCTTCAAGATTGATTACATCATCGTTACCAGTGTCAACTTGGATAGTAATTTCAGCAAAAGTGTCTTTTTCAAAGGAGGTTGAGGCAGTAGCAGGGTTGCCACTATTATCAGAGGTGTTTGCCACAACAGTTAATAGTCCATCAAGTAAGCCTGTTAAGTCGGCATTTCCTACCAGCCAAGTACCATTAACAACTGTTGTTAAAAATGTTTTACTATTACCGTCGGTATCTATGACAGTCGCGAATACAGTATTATTGTCTTCTACGTCTTCTACTTCACCATACAGGTTATAAATTTCGCCACTATTTGTGCAGATTTCTGCCACTTGTACAGTGATTGCAGCGAAATCATCACTACTGACAGGAGACTGGTGAGGGTTGGTTTTGTCGTTTTCGACGGCTGTGCTTTCAAAGCCAGATTGTGCAATTAGCTCATCAGCAGTTCGTTTAACCGTTTGGAAGAAAAAGCTATCACCTTGCTGGTTTATATATGACTCGGAACTTTGCAGTGTTGAATTAGCTGAAGTGACTTTATCTAAATTCGATGCTTCATCGACTTGGCTAACGCTTTGTACAACACTTTTAGGGACTTCCAGCCAATTATCATTGATGAAAACATAAATATTATCGCCATAGGTACTAATGTCATTAAGCGCTACCGTGTACTGTATTACGCCATCTGGGACAATAAAGTCTTCAACCACGGGAACCCAGCTCCCATCAGTTAACACTACCCAAGATTGCTCACTAAAAGTGATAATCAATGATATTTGTTGGCTAGATATACCCATTAACAAATTTCCTATAAACTAATGAACCTTCTAGGAATACATTACCATAAGTTGTTTTTTTTAGGGTACTTATTTAAAAAAAAATATGAATTAGCTTTAAGAGAAGTAAACAAATAATTGTTTTTTTTGGCGCATTCATCAAATAAACGATAACTCAACCACAAAATTGTAAGTTTAATTGCTTTACACTGTGTTTATTAAGCTATCGTTGTTATTTAAAAATACAGGTAAATTATCTTTTACCACCATTCTTTATGATTTCACGAGCCATTTCATCAGCAATGATACCTGTAGGCCTATTTTGTTGGTCAGACTTTGCAAATATATCTGATAAGGTGTGATAAATTTCATTGACCTTTTTCGTCGATTTATCAATGTTATAGTCATTTTCAAAAGAGACATTAATGATGCCTCCGGCATTTATAACATAATCAGGCGCATATAAAATGCCTTTATCGAGCAAGGCTTGGTCGTGTCTACTTTCTGCTAACTGATTATTAGCACAACCTGCAACAATGCTAGCTTTTATGCGTTTTAAAGTCTCATCATTAATAGTTGCGCCTAGGGCACAGGGAGCGTATACATCAACCTCTTGATCGTATATTTCATCTAAAGCAACAATCGTTGCGCCAAACTCAGTTGCGGCTTTGTCCAGAGCCGCTTTGTTTATATCTGTAATAACCAAGTGGGCACCTGCTTTATGAAGGTGTCGACATAAAATATAGCCAACACTACCAAGGCCTTGTATTGCAACTTTTAAACCAGTCAAATCATCACGTTTTAACTTGTGTTTAACCGCAGACTTAATTCCTAAAAAGGTTCCCAAGGCAGTAAAGGGTGCCGGATTGCCACTTTTTCCTTCGGTGCCAGTAACATAGGGTGTTATGCTATTAGCTATAGCAATATCGCTAGTGGTTATATTGACGTCTTCAGCACTAAGGTAACGACCATTTAGGCCATTTAACGCTTTGCCAAATGCTTTAAATAAGGCGTCTGATTTTATTGATTTCGCATCACCTATAATCACTGATTTACCACCACCCATACTTAGGCCGGCTAAGGCATTTTTATAGGTCATACCTTTTGATAAACGCAAAACATCTACAAGAGCTTCTTCATCACTCGCGTAGTCCCACAATCTGCATCCACCAACAGCTGCACCAAGTTTAGTGCTATGCACCGCTATAATTGCTTTAAGCCCACTTGCATCGTCGCTGCAAAATACCACTTGTTCATGATTATCAAAATCAGGTAAATCAAAAAACGCCATCGTTTTTTCTCCATTTTTTCTTGCTAGAAAAGGCAATTTAAATGTGTTGTAATGTTATTAAGTGACCTTAGCAGCTAGTAAATAGGGTAGCTAGCCAAGGTCTAAATTAACCAGAGCGTAATAACTGACAAGCTGTAAGCTATAAGATACAGTTTTGAATTACTTATGCCGTTTTGTTTTTAAAAATTTTTATCAATAAAATTATTTTTAATAGAGAATTAATATGAGTCAAGCAGTACAGATGACTGAAGCCGAGCAGCAACAATGGACTAGGGACCAATATCAGGTTGCTACGAAATATTTAGCTGAAAAAGGTATTGTTACCAAAAGTGTTCAAGCCCAAGAAAGTCGTTATATAGTGCCTTTTTTAGCTGTGTGGAAGCTAACTTCCCTCGAGGGTAAAAAGTTTTGGGTACTATCTGGTGACTTACCAACCGACCACATTAATTTTGAGGTTGCCGCCAATGCTCGGGAAGCATTAAGACACTTTTCTTTAAAGTGGCAGTTGCAATCTGAAAACTTATTACAGGCCGATATAAAAGAACAAAAAGACTTTGCTCATTTATTGATAAGCCGTGCAGAAACTATCTATAAATTATGTGAGGATGATGCTTTGTGGTCAATGAAATAGAGGTCAAATAGTTCAAGTAATATTTCGTTTATTTTTACTGCAATTGATTTACAAATATTGATAACAAAGCAAACGTTTATTCATAGACAAAAAAAAGAAGGCATATGCCTTCTTTTTCTCACTGATTATACCAATTCAGTTATTTTAATTCATCAATAAATGATACAGCACGGCCAATGTAGCTTGCTGGTGTCATTTGACATAATTGTGCTTTCGCTTGCTCTGGTAGTTCAAGTGTCATGATAAATTCACGCATAGAGTCGCCATCTACACGCTTACCACGGGTTAATTCTTTTAACTTCTCATAAGGCTTTTCTATACCGAAGCGGCGCATAACAGTTTGCACAGGCTCGGCTAAGACTTCCCAGTTATTATTTAATTCTTCTGCAAGACTTTCTTCATTGACTTGAAGCTTACTGATTCCCTTTAATGTCGCGCCATAAGCAATCATTGCGTGTGCAAAACCGACACCTAAATTACGTAACACAGTCGAGTCAGTTAAATCACGTTGCCAACGAGATATTGGTAACTTTTGTGCTAAATGAGTTAATAGCGCATTGGCGATACCCAAGTTGCCTTCTGAGTTCTCAAAGTCAATAGGGTTAACTTTATGGGGCATTGTTGATGAGCCGATTTCGCCTGCAATCGTTTTTTGTTTGAAGTGACCCATCGCTATATAACCCCAAATATCACGATCGAAATCGATTAAAATAGTGTTAAACCGAGCCACGGCATCAAATAATTCAGCAATATAATCATGTGGTTCGATTTGTGTGGTAAAAGCGTTAAATGTTAACCCGAGTGAACTGACAAACTCATTAGCATATTCATGCCAATTGACTTCAGGATATGCGCTAAGGTGAGCATTATAATTACCAACAGCACCATTAATTTTGCCTAATAGCGCAACATTAGCTATTTGCTCACGTTGACGTTGCAAACGTACATAGACGTTAGCCATTTCTTTACCTAAAGTACTCGGTGAAGCTGGTTGACCATGAGTACGACACATCATAGGTATTGATTTGTATTCTACTGCTAAAGCCTTAATGGCTGATAAGATTTTATCCATTTCTGGTAATAAAACATTTTCGCGACAGTCATGAAGCATTAAACCGTGTGATAAGTTATTGATATCTTCAGAAGTACAAGCGAAGTGAATAAATTCTGTTACTGCATTTAATTCAGCATTACTACTGATTTTTTCTTTCAAGAAGTATTCAACAGCTTTCACATCATGGTTTGTTGTTGCTTCAATATTTTTAATATGGAGGGCATCTTCTTCATTAAAATTAGCAACTATAGCATCTAAAGTAGCATTCGCTTGCGCTGAAAACGCAGGAACTTCAGCAATAGCATCAGTTGCGGCAAGTTTTTGTAACCATCGTACTTCTACGGTTACGCGATATTTTATTAGGCCGAATTCACTAAAAATAGGGCGAAGTGACTTTACTTTACTGCCATAACGACCATCTACAGGTGAAATTGCACTTAATGCTGAAAGTTCCATATTTTGTTCCTAGGTTAATTAAGGTGGTATTTATACTTCTCTTTAATTTAGTCAATAAAGTTAAGAGTTAAATAATGTACATAAATTTTTTAAATTGTTTGTAATAATTGCTTAGCCGTTGCAACGATTTTTTTACGACTAAATAAAATTGTTCTGCGTTTGCCACCAACTTGACGCCATAACACTGCGGCTCTTATGCCCGATAATAAGAGGGTACGTATTGTATGTTGGTTATTTTTTTGCTGCAAAATACTTGGTTCCCCGGTTACTTGAATACGTGCACCAAGAGGACTGATAAGGTCGCTATAAATGCTAGCAAAACTGGCCACTAAGGTATCACTGTTAATTGGGTAATATTCCAGTTGTCTTTTACACGCTTCTAAACGCTCGCCTAATAAAGATAACTGGCTGGAGTGTTTGGTTAAGCGCCGTTCCAGATTTATTAAGCTAATGACATAACGGGTAAATTCAGGATCTCTTTCTTTGCTTTTAGCTTGCGCTGAGGTGTCACTGAGGTGCTCAGTGATTAATTTGAGCCCTGGCTTAAGGTTTGCAATATCTCCACCATATACTGCTAATGTATTCTCAGGTGACATTTCAATTAAGCTATTGAGTAATATTAAAAACTCGTCATCGTCGATGACGCCATGACGAGAAACTTTTTGGACTAGGGAAGCAACCTGACAAATAGCAGCAAAAGTTAATGTTTGATCTTTCATTATCTATTCTTTTTTCTTTAACGGATAAGGGTATCTATGATGCCACCACCTAAACAGACATCACCTTGGTAAAATACTACAGACTGGCCGGGGGTAACTGAGCTTTGCTGTTCATCAAAATCTACTTGGTATTCACCCGTTTCTGAATTTTTAACAGGGGTAACGGTACACGCGACATCTTCTTGGCGGTAACGGGTTTTAACTGTGCATTTAATG
The DNA here is from genome assembly GCA_040779365.1 of Colwelliaceae bacterium MEBiC 14330. Lineage (GTDB taxonomy): Bacteria > Pseudomonadota > Gammaproteobacteria > Enterobacterales > Alteromonadaceae > Colwellia. Next base: position 407,845 of record JBFONR010000003.1, on the reverse strand, counting down.
CTTTGAGTCAAATGATTTCTATCAACCCAATGAAGTTGATTGGCAATCAAACCTTTAGAAAACAAACGCGGGTGGTTATGTCCTTGACCAACAATAAGTACATTGCGTAATAAGTCTTTCTCCACGACATACCAAGGTTCTTCACCAGCATTGGCTAATCCTCCAATACGTAAACCTTTACGCTGCCCTAAAGTATGATACATCAAACCATCATGTTTGCCGACTTCAATGCCTTCGGCAGACTTGATAATACCCGGTTTAGCCGGCAAATATTGACTGAGAAAATCTTTAAATTTGCGTTCGCCAATGAAGCAAATACCGGTACTATCTTTTTTATTGTGGGTAATTAAACCTGCTTTTTCGGCAATTGCTCTTACGGTAGGTTTCTCGAGATGACCAACTGGAAATAACGTTTGAGCCAGTTGTGCTTCATCTAAGGTGTAGAGGAAATAGCTTTGATCTTTGTTATTATCAAGGCCACGTATCATTTTCCAGGCATTATCTCGAAATTCGCGTTGAACATAGTGACCTGTGGCAATATAGTCAGCACCTAGGTCTTCGCAGGCAAACTCTAAGAAGGCTTTAAATTTTATTTCTTTATTACACATAATATCCGGATTAGGCGTGCGGCCTGCTTTGTATTCTGCAAGGAAATACTCAAAGACATTATCCCAATATTCAGTAGCAAAATTGATAGTGTGTAATTTAATCGCTAATTTGTCACAAATCGCTTGTGCATCTTGAAGATCTTGCGCAGCGGCACAATATTCATCGGAATCATCTTCTTCCCAATTTTTCATGAAAAGACCTTCTACTTGATAGCCTTGCTCCTTTAGTAAGTAGGCTGATACAGAAGAGTCGACACCACCAGACATGCCGACAATGACTCTGGTTTGTTCTGGGGCTTTGTTATTTGGGACTATTGACATGTTTATTTGACCAATACACGTTGAAATTTAATAGGCTAAATGTAACTACCAAAATTAGCAGCGCGAAATTATAACACGCACAGTTGCAAGGATATAGCTTAAAGATTAGATTTTAAGTGTGATAATGAAATTTTATTACCACGTAAAAAGTCTTCAATGCATTCTAACACCATAGGACTGCGTAATTGTTGTTGTTTTGATTTTATTTGCTTTAAACTGAGCCAATGAGTGGCTATTATTTCGTTATCTCGTGGCTTAGCTGAACAAAAATCGGACAACTCAACCACAAAACAAAAGCGTAAAAAATGCAACTGTATATCTTCGCGATAATAATAATAAATGCCACTGATATATGTTGGCTCAACAGCCAAGCCCGTTTCTTCTAAAACTTCTCGCTTTAGCGCATTAATGAGATTCTCATTAGGCTCTAGGTGACCTGCTGGTTGATTAAAGACAATCTTGCTATTGTCTATTTCTTCTACCAATAAAAATTTACCTTGGTGATGAATAACCGCAGCAACCGTTGTATTTGGCTTAAATTGCTGTTTGCCATGCGAATTAGTGTTCAATAATATATTCTCCGTTGGCTATACCATCTAATGTCCACTTTCCTATGCTATATCGTATAAGTCGTAGGGTAGGGAAGCCGATATTTGCCGTCATGCGTCTAACTTGTCTATTTTTACCTTCAGTTATGGCGATTTCCAGCCAGGTCGTTGGAATATTAACGCGTTCTCTTATTGGTGGCGTACGAGGCCAAATTTTTGGTTGCTCAATTACTTTGACTTTTGCCGGTTTAGTCATACCGTCTTTTAAATTTACGCCAAGGCGAAGCTTGGCTATGTCAGCTTCACTTGGCGTACCTTCTACTTGAACCCAATATACTTTTTCTGTTTTCTTTACTGGGTTAGCAATTTGATGCTGTAGTTTGCCATCATTTGTCAATAGCAATAAGCCTTCACTGTCTCTATCAAGTCGACCTGCAGCATAAATACCTTCGATAGCAATAAAATCCTTTAAAGTTCGACGATTATTTTCATCGGTAAATTGACATAAAACGTCAAAGGGTTTATTGAAAAGAACAACTTTTCTTTTTTCTTTAACTGGTCGTACCTTATTGCGTGTTTTGGCGTTATGTCTTGCATAACCTTTGTTGTGCTTCATGTTTAAATTAAATATCCATAAAAAAAAGCCTTGGTGCTTAGCTTGGGTATATTAATATGCTTTGAATTACTATACTATGCGCGCGAAAAATAAATTTTATCTCAGATGAATATTAATTAATTCTTTTTGAATTTTTATCCAAGCACCTGAGCAATAGCTAATTAAAGTAGGAATCTCAATGAGCACTGATAACTCAAAAATCATTTATACTATTACCGATGAAGCGCCTGCATTAGCGACGTATTCTTTATTGCCTATTATTCAAGCTTACACTGCTTCTTCAGGCATAGACGTTGAAACTCGTGATATTTCATTAGCTGGCCGTATTTTAGCTAATTTCCCAAAATACCTAAAAGAAGAACAACGTATTGATGATGCGCTTGCTGAATTAGGTGAATTAGCAAAAACTCCTCAAGCAAATATCATTAAATTACCAAATATTTCTGCCTCTATTCCGCAACTCGAAGCTGCAATCAAAGAGCTTCAAGCGAAGGGGTATGATTTACCAAATTACCCTGCAGAACCGCAAAACGAAGCAGAAGAATCGATCAAATTAACTTACGCTAAAGTATTAGGCTCGGCAGTAAACCCTGTCTTACGTGAAGGTAACTCGGACCGTCGTGCGCCAGGCTCAGTAAAACAGTATGCTCGTAATAATCCTCATTCAATGGGAGCATGGTCAAAAGATTCAAAATCACACGTAGCGCATATGTCAGCAGGTGATTTTTATGGCAGTGAAAAGTCTGTCACTATTAATGGCGCTACTAATGTAAATATTGAATATGTTGCGAAATCTGGTGAAGTAACTTTACTTAAATCTCAGCTGCCTTTACTAGATAAAGAAATCATTGATGCTTCAGTGATGAGTAAATCGGCGCTAGTTGATTTTTTTGAAACTGAAATCAATAAAGCCAAGGAAGAAGATGTTTTACTTTCATTGCATTTAAAAGCAACCATGATGAAGGTTTCTGATCCAATTATGTTTGGCCATGCGGTAAAAGTTTTCTACAAAGATGTTTTTACTAAACATGCTGCTACATTTGAACAGCTTGGGGTAGATGCAAACAACGGTATCGGCGATGTTTACGCTAAAATAGCACGTTTACCTGAAGATCATAAAGCCGAAATTGAAGCTGATTTACAAGCGGTGTATGCAACACGTCCTGAAATGGCAATGGTTGATTCTGACAAAGGCATCACTAACTTACACGTACCAAGTGATGTTATTATCGACGCTTCAATGCCTGCTGCGCTTCGTGCATCTGGACAAATGTGGGGGCCAGATGGTAAGCAAAAAGATACTAAGTTTATGATTCCAGATCGTAATTATGCCGGCGTTTTCTCTGCTGTTGTAGATTTTTGTCGTGAAAATGGTGCCTTTAATCCATCCACCATGGGTACCGTGCCTAATGTTGGTTTAATGGCGCAAAAAGCAGAAGAATATGGCTCACATGACAAAACCTTTACCATGAAAGGTGACGGTGTTGTTCGTGTGGTTGCTGACAACGGTGATGTTCTTATTGAACAAGCTGTTGCTGAAGGTGATATCTTTAGAATGTGTCAAGTTAAAGATGCGCCAATTCAAGATTGGGTTAAGTTAGCTGTTACACGAGCAAAAGCATCAAACACACCAGCAGTATTTTGGTTAGATGAAAATCGTGGCCACGATGCTGAAATGATCAAGAAAGTAAATACTTATTTAACTGATCATGATACCACTGGATTAGATATTCGCATTTTAGCGCCTGTTAAAGCCTGTGAACATACGCTAGCTCGCGTTGCTAAGGGTGAGGACACTATCTCAGTAACAGGCAATGTACTGCGTGATTACTTAACTGATTTATTCCCAATTCTTGAGTTAGGTACCAGTGCTAAAATGTTGTCGATTGTGCCATTAATGAACGGTGGAGGTCTCTTTGAAACTGGTGCTGGCGGTTCGGCTCCTAAACACGTGCAACAATTTGAAAAAGAAAATCATTTACGCTGGGATTCTTTAGGTGAATTTTTAGCACTTGCCGCTTCATTAGAGCATGTTGCTGTCTCAACGGGTAACAGTAAGGCGCAAGTATTAGCTGATACATTAGATGCGGCTACAGGTAAATTTTTAGATACAAACAAATCGCCATCTCGCCGTGTTGGCGAGTTAGATAACCGTGGTAGCCACTTTTATTTAGCTATGTACTGGGCGCAAGCTGTTGCCGAGCAAACACAAGATGCGGAGCTTAAAGAAACCTTTACTGGTGTTGCACAAGCACTGACTAAGCAAGAAGAAAAAATTGTTGCTGAATTAAACTCAGCGCAAGGTCCTGCTACCGATATTAATGGTTACTACTTTGCTGATACTAAGCTTGCAGAAAAAGCTATGCGTCCAAGTGAAACTTTAAATACAATTTTATCTGCGCTTTTATAGTCTTAAAATACTGATAATATTAAATAAAATTTTTGAATGAATGAAAGCTAAGTAGAGATACTTAGCTTTTTTTTGTTTAAATATAAGTAAATCGCTAGTAAATTTTAGTGTAAATGTTATTTATTGATTATAGTGATAGTCACTATAACGTGAAAGTGATTAGTGTGTAATGGCTTTTTGATTTAGTTTAATAGTGCGTTTTAAAAATCCCTAATGTGGAGCTTAACTTATGACTAACCTAATTTCTATTCCTAGTTTTGGCGAAAAAATTACCTATACTGATGGCAAACTTTCCGTGCCGAATAATCCTATAATCCCATATATTGAAGGTGACGGAATAGGTGTCGATGTTACTCCCCCTATGCTAAAAGCTGTCAATGCTGCAGTAGCAAAAGCATATAATGGTGCCAGGCAGATAGCCTGGATGGAAGTATATGCCGGTGAGAAAGCGACTAAAGTTTATGACAGTGAAACCTGGTTGCCAGATGAGACATTAGCGATGTTACAAGAGTATAAAGTTGCAATTAAAGGGCCATTAACGACTCCTGTGGGGGGAGGAATGAGTTCTTTGAATGTAGCGATTAGACAAATGCTTGATCTGTATGTTTGCCAAAGACCCGTTCAATGGTTTACTGGTGTGCCCAGTCCAGTAAAAAGACCAAGCGAAGTTGATATGGTGATTTTTAGAGAAAATACCGAAGATATTTATGCCGGAATTGAATATCAAGCAGGAAGTGAAAAAGCTAAGGCAATGATTGACTTTTTAACTCAGGAAATGGGAGCTAGCAATATACGTTTCACTGATAATTGTGGTATTGGAATAAAGCCTGTCTCAAAAGAAGGTACTCAGCGTCTGGTAAGACAAGCCATTCAATATGCTATCGATAATGACAAAGATTCTGTAACCTTAGTTCATAAGGGCAATATCATGAAGTTCACCGAAGGAGCATTTAAAGACTGGGGTTATGAACTTGCTCGTGATGAATTTGGTGCTAGCCTTATAGAAGGCGGACCATGGTGTTCATTAACTAACCCTAATACCGGCCGGGAAATCGTTATTAAGGATGTCATTGCTGATGCTATGTTGCAACAGATATTATTGCGTCCGGCTGAGTACAGCGTTATAGCAACGTTGAATCTAAATGGCGATTACCTTTCAGATGCACTTGCTGCCCAAGTTGGCGGTATTGGTATTGCTCCAGGTGCCAATATTGGTGATGAAGTTGCTGTTTTTGAAGCAACCCATGGCACAGCTCCTAAATATGCAGGTAAAAACAAAGTCAATCCGGGCTCTGTTATTTTATCAGCAGAAATGATGCTGAGGCATATGGGCTGGGTGGAGGCTGCTGATTTGTTACTCAAGGGTATGTCTGGAGCAATCAAAGCAAAAACCGTTACCTACGACTTTGAAAGATTAATGGAAGATGCAACCTTAGTATCATGCTCTGCATTTGGCGATTGTATTATTGAACACATGTAGTGGCTTTTGAGCAAATAAACTACTGTACAAAAAAAACACAGCTTAATTGCTGTGTTTTTGTTTATTAATTTAGCGCAATGTACTCTGTTTATTCTAATTCATCATCAACTAATTTGATACTTGCTGCATGGTGACCTTTAGGCCCTTCATTTAATTCATAATTAACATCTTGTCCGGCTTTTAAGGTTCGATACCCATCCATTTCAATTGTTGAATAGTGCGCGAAAATATCTTCACCGCCACTATCAGGGCGAATAAAGCCAAAGCCTTTTGCATTATTAAACCATTTAACTGTACCGTGTGCCATACTTCTACTTCCTTCTATATCCTTTAGTATTTAATTATGTTTAACTTAAGTTTCTATTGAAAACTTCCGCAAGGAGGCTGACAATATCTAGATAAGTTAGTGCATAGACAACAAACTAGCGGCTAATTTTTAGCCACTTATAGAATCGTAGATAAAATATAGGAATAGTCAAGTCAAAAAGATGTTTTTTTAGCAGTATTTTAGACTTTATTGCACAAAAAGTTACAGCAAAAGTAAAAACTAGAGACTAAGATAAATATATGAGCAACTGGAAAGAGTTATTTGACACCCAAGACCTTGTTGAAGAAGACATAAAAGAGCAGTTAGAGGAGCCTGCAAAGTACCATGTTTTCTTACTAAATGACGACTATACCCCGATGGACTTTGTCGTTGACGTGTTATGTAAGTTTTTTAATAAAAATGAAGAACAAGCAACGGAAATAATGTTAACTATTCATTATAAAGGAAAAGGCCTTTGTGGCACATATACTGCAGAGATAGCAGAAACCAAAGTAGAAAATGTTGTCCAGTACGCTTTTGAAAGTCAACACCCGTTAAAATGTGTGATGGAAAAAGCCTGAAGTAATAAATTGGAGTAGCTATGCTAAACAAAGACTTAGAAATATCACTTAATTTAGCCTTTCGCCAAGCTAAAGAATCTCGTCATGAGTTTATGACGGTGGAACATTTATTATTAGCATTATTAGATAATCCATCTGCAATTGAAGCCTTGGGCGCATGCGGTGCTGATATCACTAAATTACGTAAAAGCCTCTTAGATTTTATCAGCGAAACTACACCAATGATTCCTGTTGGTGAAGAAGAACGAGAAACACAACCGACTTTAGGTTTTCAAAGGGTATTGCAACGTGCCGTTTTTCATGTGCAATCATCAGGGAAAAATGAAGTAAGTGGCTCAAATGTGTTGGTCGCAATATTCAGTGAGCAAGAATCACAAGCGGCTTATATATTAAAGAAATCTGATATAAGCCGCCTCGATATCGTTAATTATATCTCTCACGGTATTGCAAAAGTTGATGATAACAACTCTGCTAATAATTTAGACGCAGAGCAAATCACCGAGGAAGAACCTCGAACTATTGAGAATTTTTCAGTAAACCTTAATCAAGAAGCGTTAAAAGGTAACATAGATCCCTTAATTGGTCGTGATAATGAGTTAGAGCGTACTTTGCAAGTACTGAGTAGACGTAGAAAAAATAATCCGCTTTTTGTTGGCGAGGCAGGTGTAGGGAAAACCGCTATTGCTGAAGGACTGGCTAATTTAATTGTCAATGAAAAGGTCCCCGAATTTTTAGCTGACGCGACGATATATTCTCTGGATATGGGCGCATTACTTGCCGGTACTAAATATAGAGGCGACTTTGAAAAACGCTTTAAAGCCTTGCTAAAAGAACTTGAAGCCGATAAGAACTCTGTGCTTTTTATTGATGAAATTCATACTATAATTGGTGCTGGTGCTGCCTCAGGTGGCATGATGGATGCCTCTAACTTGATTAAACCTCTATTATCTGCAGGAAAGATTCGTTGTTTAGGGTCAACCACTTACCAAGAGTATCAAAGTATATTTGAAAAAGATCGTGCCTTGGCACGCCGTTTCCAAAAGATTGATATTGCCGAGCCAAGTGTTGCTGATACCACAAAAATCCTGCAAGGTTTAAAAGAGAAATATGAAACTCACCATGGTATTCGTTATACCAACAAAGCTTTGCACGCAGCGGCACAATTATCAGCGAAATTCATTAACGAAAGGTTTCTACCTGACAAAGCAATTGATGTAATTGATGAAGCTGGAGCTAAGCAGCAACTGGTTACACCGAGTAAACGTAAAAAAGTAATCAATAATACCGATATTGAAAATATTATTGCCAAAATGGCGCGTATCCCAGAAAAATCAGTATCATCAACGGAAAAAGATAGCTTAAAGAATTTAGATCGAAACCTCAAACTTGTAGTATTTGGTCAAGGTAAAGCAATTGAAGAGCTCACCTCGGTGATACGTTTATCTCGTGCAGGCCTAGGTGATGAAGAAAAACCGGTAGGCTCATTCTTGTTTGCAGGCCCTACAGGGGTTGGTAAAACTGAAGTGACACAGCAGCTGGCAAAAATTCTTGGTGTTGAATTATTACGATTTGATATGTCAGAGTATATGGAGAAGCATGCTGTTAGCCGACTTATCGGCGCACCTCCTGGCTATGTTGGTTATGAACAAGGTGGTTTGCTGACTGACGCCGTTATTAAGCATCCACACGCAGTAGTATTGTTAGATGAAATAGAGAAAGCTCATGAAGATGTTTATAACATTCTATTACAAGTAATGGACCATGGTACGCTAACGGATAATAACGGCCGTAAAGCTGACTTTAGAAATGTCATTTTGGTGTTAACTACTAACGCTGGCGTGCAAGAAACAGTGCGTAAGTCCATTGGCTTTAAACAACAAGATCATAGCCTTGATGCGTTAAGTGAAATAAATAAAGTATTTTCACCAGAGTTTCGCAATCGTTTAGATAACATCGTGTGGTTTAATCATCTTGATAATCTAGTCATACAGCAAGTTGTTGATAAATTCATAGTAGAATTACAAGCTCAGCTAGATGATAAAGGTGTTTCTCTGGAGTTAAGTAAACAAGCTAAGCAATGGTTAGCCGATAACGGCTATGACAAAGCCATGGGGGCAAGACCTATGTCACGTTTAATCCAAGAACACTTGAAAAAAGCACTTGCTAATGAGTTACTCTTTGGTGAGCTTACTCATGGTGGTGTGGCAAAAGTTGATGTCAAAAAAGGTAAGTTAGTGATTAATTTTGAAAATAAGCAAGAACTCATCTCTGTTAAATAACGTAACCTAACATGACATAAAAAGCCTTACTTCCGAAAAAGTAAGGCTTCTTGGTAGCTATTACGTCAAGACTTGATAATGAAAATAGACTAGTAGAGAAAAAATAAAAAACCACGATATAAATCGTGGTTTTTTTATTTGGCTCCCCAAACTGGGCTTGAACCAGTGACACATGGATTAACAGTCCATCGCTCTACCAACTGAGCTATTGGGGAATAAACTTTTTTAAACTTCTGTTTATCAAGAAGTGAATGTGGCTCCCCAAACTGGGCTTGAACCAGTGACACATGGATTAACAGTCCATCGCTCTACCAACTGAGCTATTGGGGAATAAACTTTTTTAAACTTCTGTTTATCAAGAAGTGAATGTGGCTCCCCAAACTGGGCTTGAACCAGTGACACATGGATTAACAGTCCATCGCTCTACCAACTGAGCTATTGGGGAATAAACTTTTTAAACTTCTGTTTATCAAGAAGTAAATGTGGCTCCCCAAACTGGGCTTGAACCAGTGACACATGGATTAACAGTCCATCGCTCTACCAACTGAGCTATTGGGGAATCTTGTGCTAACCTCATTGGCTAACGAGGCGGAATATTAAAGACCTGTGCCCTATGTGTCAACACAAAAATAACAAATTTTTTAAAAAAATATTCTTTGCTGAAAATGTGTTCATAAGAGCAGCTTTTACAACCGTTTTAGTGTCTTTTTTATACAGTAAATTCAATCTAGGGGTTATTGACAATAGACAAAATCAAAAATTTAGTTACCCACAATTATTGTGGATAACTTTGTTAATGAAAGTGTAAGCGAAACATAACAAATTCATTTTATAGGCTTAGCTGGTTGTCTGAATAATAAAAGGAATTGATTTAATTGTTTAATTTCAGTGTGTTAGTTTTAATTGATGTTTTATTGTTAGTTTTGCCGTATTTTTGTACTGCGTAATGTTTGATAATCAGTCTGTGTATTATTTTATTGTATAGTCAGTAGAGCGAGATTGGCGCTGACATCTATATTAATTTTGATATTTTTCAATAAGCTCTTCATTATTTTGTCAAAAAATTTTAGTACTGATAAAGCGTAAAATAAAAATCTAGGCTAGGTAAAATAGGCGATATATTTTACAATAGCGTGCCGCATATCGTTAGCTTGCACAATTTATATAACCACAGATACAGACTTAATGACCAACACTAAAGTAAAAAAAACAAATAAAAAACAAATCAATTTACTAGCAGATCCTGTCGCAGCGACTTTAAGAAGTATGACTATTCCAATGATCTATGGAATGATTTTGTTAATGACATTTAATTTAGTTGATACCTTTTTCGTTGGTTTACTTGGTACCCAGCCTTTAGCGGCAATTAGTTTTACTTTTCCAGTTACTTTTACTGTACTGAGCTTAACCATTGGGCTTGGTATTGGCACATCGGCTGTTATTGCCAAGCTACTTGGTAAAAAAGATACTGAAGCGGCTAAAAACTCAGCCACTGCGGCATTGTATTTAGCTGCGATAATTGTTGCATGTTTATCTACTATCGGCTATTTGATAACCGACCCATTATTTACTTTATTAGGCGCTCAAACATCGCTTTTGCCGTTAATCCATGACTATATGGATCTTTGGTATATTGGTAGTGTTTGTTTAATTGGCCCTATGATAGGCAATGCCGTCTTGAGAGCTTCAGGGGATACAAAAACGCCAAGTATTATTATGGGCGGTGCCGGTTTGATTAATGCTGTGCTTGATCCTATTTTTATTTTTGGTTTAGGCCCTATTCCTGCGATGGGCATTCAAGGTGCGGCCATTGCGACCATGGTTTCTTGGGTTTTTGGTTTGGTGTTTGTACTTTATATCTTAACTAAAAAGCACGACCTTATTCATAGTTCGCTTATACCGATTGATGAGTTAATACCCGCATGTCAGTCTATCTTGAAAATAGGATTACCAGCTGCAGGAGCGAATATGCTAACACCAGTGGCTGCAGCCATAATGACTGCCATTGTTGCTACTTATGGAGAGTCAGCGGTGGCAGCATTTGGGGTCGGTACAAGGATAGAGTCAATTGCCTGTCTAATTGTCTTAGCCTTGTCGATGACATTACCACCGTTTATTAGTCAAAATTTTGGAGCAGGGCAATTAAATCGCGTAGAACAAGCTTACAAGGTATCGATAAAGTTTATTTTACTCTGGCAAATCATCATCTATCTTATATTAGCCGTTTGTGCACACTGGATTGCTGTAGCGTTTGCTAGAGAAGAAGATGTGGCAAGTTTAATTAAATTATTTATTTGGATATTACCATTAGGCTATGGTTTTCAGGGCATTATAATTCTAACTAACTCTTCACTAAATGCTTTGCATAAACCGATGATAGCTTTAGTGTTAAGTATTGTTAGATTGTTCGTTTGTTATTTACCATTAGCCTACCTAGGTAGTCTACTTTATGGATTAACCGGACTTTTCATTGGTGCTGTTGCAGGTAATATTCTCATGGCGATGATTTCATATCGCTTTTTTAGTAAACAGTTTTCAAAAGAATCTGCACTCGCTTCGGAGCAAACAGTATGAAAAAATTAACTCTCTGCTCAAACTATACTCCTAGCGGAGATCAGCCAAGCGCAATTAAACAACTCTTAGAAGGTATTGATTCAGGTTTAGCACACCAAACATTACTTGGAGTCACAGGCTCTGGTAAAACGTTTACTGTGGCAAATGTTATAGAAAAGCTTAATCGACCGACCATGATGCTAGCACCTAATAAAACATTAGCAGCGCAACTGTATGGTGAAATGAAAGAGTTCTTTCCGAATAACGCTGTCGAATATTTTGTTTCATATTATGACTATTATCAACCTGAAGCTTATGTACCAACCACGGATACTTTTATTGAAAAAGACGCCTCAGTCAATGAACATATAGAGCAAATGCGTTTATCTGCAACTAAAGCACTATTAGAACGCAGAGACGTTATTATTATTGCCTCAGTTTCTGCTATTTATGGTTTGGGTGATCCTGACTCTTATTTGAAAATGATGTTGCATATTAGCCAGGGAGATATTATCAATCAGCGTGATATCCTTCGACGCTTAGCAGAACTTCAGTATACACGTAACGATGTTGCTTTCACTCGTGCGACATATCGAGTTCGCGGTGATGTCATTGATATCTTTCCAGCGGAATCTGATCGACTTGCTTTACGGGTCGAGTTATTTGATGAAGAGATTGAACGTATCAGCCAATTTGATCCGTTAACTGGTCAAGTTGAACGAACTTTAGCCCGCGTTACCGTCTATCCTAAAACCCACTATGCAACACCAAGAGATAAAATTTTAGCGGCGGTCGAGCAAATTAAAATTGAGTTAAAACATCGATCACAGCAATTAAAGGACAACAATAAATTAGTCGAAGAGCAACGTATTACTCAACGTACTCAATTTGATATTGAGATGATGACAGAGTTAGGTTATTGCTCAGGTATCGAGAATTACTCTCGCTATTTATCTGGCAGAGAGCAAGGAGAGGCACCACCTACATTATTCGATTATTTACCTGATGATGGTTTACTTATTATCGATGAATCACATGTGACAGTGCCTCAAATAGGCGCTATGTATAAAGGGGATCGATCTCGCAAAGAGAATTTAGTTGAATATGGCTTTCGCTTACCTTCTGCTTTAGATAATAGACCAATGAAGTTCGAAGAATTTGAAGCATTAGCCCCTCAAACTATTTATGTTTCAGCCACGCCCAGTAATTATGAAATTGACAAATCTGCTGGTGATATTGCTGAGCAAGTTGTTAGGCCTACCGGTCTGTTGGATCCAAAAATTGAAGTGCGACCGGTAGAAACGCAAGTAGATGATTTACTCTCAGAAATAAACAAACGATTACCGTTAAATGAAAGAGTATTAGCGACTACCTTAACTAAACGTATGGCGGAAGATTTAACTGACTATTTAGATGAGCATGGTATTAAAACTCGTTATCTTCACTCTGATGTAGATACAGTAGAACGTGTTGAAATTATAAGAGATTTTAGATTAGGGAAATTTGATGTCTTGATAGGCATAAACTTACTTCGTGAAGGCTTAGATATGCCAGAAGTGTCGTTAGTTGCTATTTTAGATGCCGATAAAGAAGGTTTTTTAAGATCAGATCGTTCTTTAATTCAAACTATTGGTCGCGCAGCTCGTAATATTAATGGTAAAGCTCTTTTGTATGCTGATAGGGTTACAGGGTCAATGAGGCGCGCTATCGATGAAACTGAACGTCGCAGACAGAAGCAGCATCAATTTAATCTGGATAATAATATTACGCCGCAAGGTGTTGTACGTAAAATTACCGATGTCATGGATGTAGATAGCTACAGTGATGCCAAATCATTAGATAAGGTTGCACAAGCAAGTAGTCAATATCAAATCAATAAAGGCGCGCAAGAGCCATTATTGACTACAGCTGAAATTGATCAAAAAATTAGAGAACTAGAGAAAATAATGCAAAATCATGCACAAAACCTTGAGTTTGAACAAGCTGCAGCCGTGCGAGACAAGATAGCTGAATTAAGGGTTCAACAGCTATCAAGCTAATACTAGTATCCATGTATTTTTATGCCTTTAATTACTAACAAGCGCTACTATTTCAATTCTTGTATCGAGTAATTACCAAGAATAGTAGCGACAGCATCACTGTTACAATGAGGCAAATGACTTATCTCCTCAATAATTTTATCTTGGACATCTACGGGAAATAATAATAGTTGTTCCATGTAGAGGTGGGCTTGAGTTTCATTGTTTGCGTCGATCATTTGTTTTAAGCGACGAGCTTGATACTTCCAGGTGGCACACATGAGCAGGCCTCAAATTTTCACTAAACACCTTATTAAGTCTAGGGGAAACTAGCCTAATGGTTATAAGATTTTTATCTTAAAAAAGATTCAATGGAAGATAATAATCTAAAATGTGATAAGTTATTAAAAATAGGTCGCTTAATTATTTTTTGAATCAATAAGAATTAATAATAAATGACTAATTTCTCATGCAGATACCTTATTTGGCGTTGATACAAATTAGTGAAGGCGTAATTCACTGTTGCTGGCTTGACGCCTTCAACAGGCTGCAATAGTTATTTTGGAACCCCAAATAACATGGTTTACTCGGATGTTATTGCACAGCCATTTTTGAGTTTTTTGGCTATGGCTTAATCGTAGCATTCTTATTCATAGGCAATAGGATCGACTGCATTATTATCTGCGAAAGCTTCTAAGCGTTCTTGACAGGCACCACATTTCCCGCAGGCTTTTTCACGACCATTATAACATGTCCAAGTATTGCTATAATCTAGCCCCATTTTAATACCATCAGTGAGAATTGCTGTTTTACTAACCTTTAAATAAGGACTAAAAATCTCAACACTTTGATAATTTGCAATCTTACAAACATCATTCATTTTTTCAACAAATTCAGGACGACAATCAGGATAGATTGCGTGATCACCTGAGTGGGCGCCATAATATACTTGCTCAGCACCCACAGAAACTGCATAGGCAACTGCTAAAGAAATGAGCACCATGTTTCGGTTTGGTACCACGGTTGACTTCATTGATTCTGCTTCATAATGACCTTCAGGGATCTCAATATCATCGGTTAAAGATGAACCAGCAAGCAATTGGTTAATTGATGAAATATCAACTACTTTGTGTTTAATACCTAGGTTTTTGCATACCTTGCTAGCACACTCTAATTCTTTAACATGACGCTGACCATAATCAAAAGATAAGGCAAATACTTCTTTACCGTCTGTTAAGGCACGGTTTAATACAGTGAATGAATCCATGCCACCAGAATAAATAACAACAACTTTTTCAGCCATTTGTAAGCTCTCTTAATTGATCTAAGGTATAATATAAAACAGCCATGATTTTACTTTAAATCATTTAGCGGCAAAAGTAGAAAGTGAAGTACAGGTAAATAAAACCAAACTATGCAAAAGAGAAATAGCAGCCAAGTTATGATATATAAAATTAATGAGCTTTTTGAAACAATTCAAGGTGAAGGATCTTTTACCGGGCAGCCGGCTATTTTTATCCGCTTACAAGGTTGCCCCGTCGGTTGTTCATGGTGCGATACTAAGCACACCTGGGAAGTAGCCTTAGCCGATCAAGTTGATAATGACGTGGTGCTTAGCAAACGTGCAGAAACCTCGCAATGGTCAGCTTTTAGTGCAGAAGATATTTTATCCTTGGTACAGGAAAAAGCGTTTCAAGCAAAACATATTGTTATCACTGGTGGTGAACCGTGTATGGTTGATTTAACCCCGCTTTGCGAAATTTTTGAACAGCAAGGTTACAGTACGCAAATTGAGACATCAGGCACTTTTGAGGTATTAACAACAGATAAATGTTGGGTTACCGTCTCTCCAAAAGTAAACATGCGCGGTGGCTATCCTGTTTTAACTAGTGCTATGTTACGTGCCAATGAAATAAAACACCCTGTCGCGACTGAGCAACATGTTGAAGATTTAAAAGCTCTGTTAGCGATGCATCAAGTTAAAGATACTGCGATCTATTTACAACCGATTAGTCAAAAAAAGCGAGCAACCGAGTTGGCTATCTCAACATGTATTGCTAATAATTGGCGTTTGTCTGTTCAAGTGCATAAATACATCGGCATTGAGTAATCGGGCAACGGTTTAAAATACATAAATTAATTAGCAACAACCTTAGGGACACGCTTGGAAACTCTGGTTAATAGTTCATAATTAATGGTATTACTATAGTGGGCAACAATATCAATACTGATGTTTTTTCCCCATAATTCTGCGCTATCACCAACGGCAACATTGCTTAAGTCTGTTATGTCAACAGTGATCATATCCATGGATACTCTGCCGACAATAGGGGCTTTATCGCCGTTAATAAATACTGGGGTACCCGAGCTAGCGTTTCGAGGATAGCCATCGGCATAACCTATCGCAACGGTAGCAATAACACTTGCTCTTTTGGCCTGCCATGTATCACCATAACCAACCGTTTCACCACTATTAATATGATGTATGGCAATAATGTCAGCCTGTAAGGTCATTACCGGGATAAGTGGCTTAGTTAATGAATTATTGGCAACAGGCGATATACCATAAAGTGCTAACCCCAACCGAGTATGATCGCCATGGCTATCAGGCCAATTTAAAATACCGGCAGAATTAGCCATACTATATTTACAGCCATAACGAGCAACCAAGTTTTGTAATTGCTTTAATTGCAGAAGTGGTTTGTCACTATTAACTTGCTCTGCGGTTGAAAAATGAGAGCATAATACTAATTCACTTTTTTGTTGGTTTGTTAACTGCGAAATAGCATTATCTACTTTGTCAATATGAAAACCGAGTCGATTCATGCCGGTATTAACTTTCAGCCAAATTTTAGCTGCGCAGTCAGTGCCAAGTTCAGTCAGCCATTGAATTTGGTAGTCACTATGGAGCATTAATGAAAAGTTATTTTCGTGAGCAATGCTAAAGTCACTTTGTTGAAACGGGCCTTCCAATATCAGGACAGGCTCTTTGATACCATCGGCTCGAAGTGCTAATGCTTCATCAATAAAGCCAACAGCAAAAAGCTTGACTTTGGCACTGAGAGCTTTGGCAACTTTACTGGCATCATGACCATAGGCATCTGCTTTAATAACCGCAATCGTGTTACTTTTGGGGGCCAGGCTATCAATATATTGATAATTTTTTATCACCGCATCTAGGTCGATAATTGCTTGTGTATGTCTAGATATATAACTCATGTAATCTTGCTGATAAGTTGAATTGTTAAAAAAATATTCTTAACTCAAGTAAAAATATCATTAATCTTTATACTTATGATGAGCTGTCAGTGTAACATGATAACGAGACTGCGGCTTAGCTTAATCTAAAAATTATGCTGAGTATTTTACTAATATGATTAACAGTTTGATAAAAACAACAGAGATATATTGATGGATTCGCAAGAAAGTTTAGTTAACGAGTTAAAAGCTATTAGTACCGAAGGACAAAACCCTGAAACTTTGGATATTGACCTGCTTGATTCATTAGGTGTTCTAAAAAAAATAAATGCAGAAGATGCAAAGGTCGCCGGTATTGTTGGTACTTTACTTCCTGAAATTGCTAAGGGAGTTGATCTTATTGTTGACGCCTTCTCTCGGGGGGGGCGCTTAATTTACATTGGTGCAGGTACAAGTGGCCGACTAGGTGTGCTTGATGCGGTTGAGTGTCCACCAACTTTTAGTGTTTCAAATAAACAGGTATTAGGTATCTTGGCAGGTGGCGCTGGTGCTATGTATCAAGCTGTTGAAGGGGCTGAAGATAATAGAGAGTTAGCTATTAGCGATTTAGAAAATGTCGGCCTTACGGCTAATGATGTCCTAGTTGGCATTGCTGCCAGCGGCAGAACCCCATATGTTTTGTCTGCAATGAAATTTGCTAAACATCTCGGTGCAAAGGTTATTGGCATTAGTTGCAGTAAAAACTCTTTGTATCAGCAAAACAGTGATGTTGATGTTTGCGCAGTAGTCGGGCCCGAAGTGCTTACTGGCTCTACGAGAATGAAAGCTGGCACAGCACAGAAATTAATTTTAAATATGTTAAGCACTGCCAGTATGATTCGCAGTGGTAAGAGTTATCAAAACCTAATGATTGATGTCAATGCAAGTAATGAAAAACTTTACGCACGGGCAGTGCGTATTGTAATGCAAGCGACTGAATGTGATTTTTCTGTTGCTGAAAAAGCATTGACTCAAGCAAACAATCAAACAAAGCTAGCCAGTTTAATGGTTTTAACAGGGCTAAATGCCGAACAAGCGGCCTCAGTGTTAGCTAACAATAATGGTTTTTTACGTAAAGCTGTGCAACAACAAAGATTATAAACATGATATGAAGGACCTCTCTTTAACAAAAATCGTGACAACTGTGCTCGTTATTGCTTATCTGCTGATGAGTTTTGTATCCAGTGCAAAAATGAAAGCTGATATTATTGTTGGAGCTGAGCAAATCGAGCGCTATTTACCCTTGCTGCTCAATAAGCGCGTAGGCTTAGTTGTTAATCAAACATCAAGGGTGTTTGATACACATCTAGTGGATATGTTGCTGGCTAACAATATCGACATCACAGCAATCTTTTCTCCTGAGCACGGTTTTAGAGGTAATCTTGATGCAGGAGAAAAATTTGATTCAAGCATCGATACTAAAACCGGTATTCCATTAGTGTCTTTGTATGGAAAGAACAAAAAACCTTCAACAAGTTCTCTAAAAAATATTGATGTGCTTGTCTTTGATATTCAAGATGTTGGCGTTCGTTATTATACCTATATCAGTACTATGCATTATATTATGGAAGCGGCGGCAGAAAATAATATTAAATTGATAATCCTAGATAGGCCTAATCCTAACGGTCGATTTGTTGATGGCCCTATATTGGAAGAAAACTTTCGCTCCTTTGTTGGTATGCATGCAATCCCTCTCTTACATGGTATGACTGTAGGTGAATTGGCTAAAATGATTCAAGGAGAGGGTTGGTTAAATACAAAAAAAACACTGGATCTCACAATTGTCAAGCTTAAAAATTATCAGCGCGATATGCATTATGATCTACCAATAAAGCCAAGCCCGAACTTACCTAATGCGCAGTCAATTGCTTTATATGCTTCTTTAGGCTTTTTTGAAGCGACGCCGGTAAGTATTGGTCGGGGAACTCATTTTCCATTTCAGGTAATTGGTCATCACAAATATCACTTAGGCAATTTTACTTTTATACCGATTTCAATGCCAGGTACAGCGCGCAAGCCTAAGTTAATGAATAGCAAACTGACTGGTCAAGATCTGAGGTTAATCAATAGTCACGGTTTAGATTTAAGTTATCTTATCAGTTGGTATGAAATATTTGCGTCAGCAAATACAGTTTTTTTTAGCAGCCCTGCGTTTATGGACAAATTAGCAGGAACAGACAAATTAAGAAAGGCAATAATATTAGGACAAAGTGCAGAACAGATAAAAAAAACTTGGCAGCCTGCATTACAACGCTTTAAAAGCCAGCGTAAACCCTATTTACTTTATCCGGATATCATAAAATAAATATTATCAAGTTATAAGGTAGATTTATTCGTTAAATTTAACCTTATAGTGTCTGTAGTTTAGTTGAAACATGTTGAGCAATGGCTAGGCTTGAAGTTAACCCAGGTGAATCGATACCAAATAAATTAACTAAACCTGCAAGCTGATGAACTTCACTTGTTTGAATAACAAAGTCTTTAAATGTATCATGCTTACCCTGCAATTTTGGCCGAATACCTGCGTAAGCAGGCTGTAATTTATTAGCATCTATGTTGGGAAAATACTTAGATACTTGGTTTATAAATTTTACTTTTAACCTGTCAGGGAAGTCATAATCTAATTCGTCAACATATTGTGTATCAGGACCAAATTTTAATTGTCCAGCAATGTCCAAAGAGGCATGAATACCCAGACCATTGTCGCTGGGTATTGGATAAATTAATTGTTGAAACGGACTTTTACCTTGATAAGAGAAATAATGTCCGCGGCACCAATGAATTTTTGGAATGAATGACGCTTTTAAACCGACAATTTTGTGCGCAAGTGCTTCACTATGTAAACCTGCACAATTAATTAGATATTTACAAGCAAGGGTTATTGGTTCTCCTTGACTCGATAGTTTTACTGAAAAACCCGTTTTTTTATTGGGTATAGCTGAGATCATCTTCGTTTGAGCGACAAACATAGCATTGTTTTCTTGCGCTTGCGCTAACAAGTTTTGCATATAGGCGTGGCTATCAATAATGCCCGTTGAGGGCGAAAGTAGTGCAGCGCTGGCAAGTAATTCTGGTTCACGTTTTTTTAATGTTGCCTGCTCAAGCCAGATAAGATCGTTGACGCCATTGTTACTTGCGGTAATTAAGGTTTTTTTAAGAAAAGCCTCTTCCTTATCACCATGGGCAACGAGCAATTTGCCTATCCGTTTCACTGGAATATGTCTTTGTTGACAAAATTGGTAAAGCAAATGTTTGCCTTGAACACATAGTTTGGCTTTAAGACTATCTTTAGGGTAATAAATACCTGCATGAATAACTTCACTATTACGGCTACTTGTTTCCTCACCAAAGCTGCGGTTTTTATCAATGACAAGTACATCATTAAATTGTTGGCTTAATTTTGCCGCTAAGGCTAAGCCAATAACGCCTGCTCCGACAATGAGCACATCAACATTTTCCATATTACCACTCGCTATAATAACTCAGTGTATAGTGATTATTATAACCAAAAAACAGATGTTTACTTATTTTATTTATTTGAGATATCTTAATTTACTTGTTGAGATTGTTACTAAGATTTCTATTTAATGAGCTGCTTACAGGCTAACTTAAATACGGTTTTTTTTATAAATAGCTTTGCAAATGAAGCTGTACGAATTTCATTATTATTTGCAAAACTACTATTAATCAACTGCTATGCAGTTAGCTTATTTGCGAGTAAACTTTTATTAAATACAAGCTTAAAATACAGTATTAAAGTTTTATATGGATAATAGTAACGCCGCAAAATACTCAACAAAGCAAATTAATAAAATTAGTTATCAAGTTAATAATGGTCAGTTACAACGTAAGACCTGTAAAGATACCGTTATAACTGAGCAACCTTTACTTATTCGTTTAACTTGGTGCGAAAACGACAAGATAGAAAATAAAGTTTTTACCATAACGATGCGTACTCCCGGAGATGATAATTTGTTGATCTTAGGTTTGCTGCATAGTGAAAGCGTTATTAAACACGTGACTGATGTTAAATCGGTGACACTTGAGTCAAATGATATAGTGGGTGAAGGACAGCAAAATGAATGGTTAGTAAAATTCTGTCATGGTTATGTGCCCGATTTATCATCGCTAGATCGTTTTATGTTGAGCTATTCCAGCTGTGGTTTGTGTGGAACTACCTCATTGAAATCTCTACAACTTAAACAAACGACTTCTTTAAACACTAAGCCGCATGATAAGCGCTTTTGTGTACAGTCATTGCTCGATTTAGCCGATATAATGGCCTTGAAACAACCGCTATTTAATCAAACCGGTGGCGTCCACGGTGCTGCTTTATTTAATGACGAATTAAATTTACTGTATATATATGAAGATATCGGAAGGCATAACGCCGTTGATAAGGTTATTGGCGCAATGATAAGTCAAGTGCCCATTGCAATCAATCAAGCTAATTTTTCAGCGTCATCAATAAATGTTGGTAAAATTTTATTGGTAAGTGGTCGAATCAGTTTTGAGATAGTGCAAAAAGTTATTATGGCTGATATTTGCGTGTTAATTGGCGTTGGTGCACCTTCTGAACTTGCTATAAAAGCGGCTAAACAGTTTGGTTTAACCTTAATTGGTTTTGCAAATGCGACAGGGCTTAATGTTTATCATGGTGATTGGCGTTTGCATGCTTAGCTTGCTGATACTGATAACATTTTATCAGTGCAGCTTATGACGTAATTAACAGGCTCATAAAATTGTCTTTGATCACTAGGTGTTATTGAGAGTTAATTACATAATTGGCGGGTTTTTAGCCTTGTTAATGATCACCGCGACCGATTTAGATGTTGGTGTAAAAGAACGATCGCCAATGCTATCAAGTGGTACTAATGGGTTAGTTTCAGGATAATAAGCAGCGAGATTACCTTGCGGGATATCATAAAAGCACAAGATGAAGTTAGTGACTGTCCGGTCTTTATTATCAGACCAAATAGAGGTAATATCGACTAAGTCATTATTTTTAAACCCTTGCCTTAAGGCATCCTTTTCGTTAATAAATAAGACATTTCTCGCATTATTTACCCCTCGATATCTATCATTCATTCCATAAATGGTTGTATTGTATTGGTCATGAGAACGTAATGATTGCAAAGTAAACACTGTTTGTTTTTGTGGTAAGTTATTACGTTTTTCTGGCGGGATATTAACGATGTGACTCGGTAAAGAATGACTAGCAAAAATAGCTTTACCCTGTGGATTATGCCAAGTTAACTGCGCAGCGCTATTGCCAAGGTAAAAGCCCCCCACCTCTGATAAACGTTGATTGAAGTCGGTAAAGCCTATAATCGCTTTTTCAATTAAATCACGGATAAGATCATAATTCCCTTTTAACGCTTGCCAATCAATAGTACTTTTAGCCAATGTAGTATCGGCTATATCTGCGATAATAGCAGTTTCAGAACGCAATGAACCACTTAAAGGTGGCACGTTTCCTTGAGATGCATGTACCATGCTAAAGGTATCTTCTACGGTAATAAATTGTTCCCCTGACACTTGTTTATCAACTTCGGTACGACCTAAGCAAGGAAGAATAATTGCATCATCGCCAATACATAAATGGCTACGATTTAGCTTGGTACTAATTTGGACATTTAGTTCGGAGTTTTTTAAAGCTTGATGAGTTTGCTCACTATCGGCTGCTGCTTGAGCTATGTTTCCACCTAAACAAATTAGTACTTTGCTGGTTTTGTTTAACAGCGCAGTTAGTGCATGAAAAACGTTATGACCTTGCTCTTTTGGAAGTTTACTCTTGATAGCATCAGACAGCCGCTCAATAAAAGCAGCCGTTGGCTTTTCATTGATACCCATGGTCCGATTACCTTGAACATTCGAATGGCCTCGAACTGGGCATAAGCCGGCACCTTTTTTACCAATGTTGCCAGAAAGTAATTGTAAATTAACAATTTCTTGAATAGTAGCTACTGAGTGTTTGTGCTGTGTAATCCCCATTGCCCAAGTACAAATAACTTTATCTGATGCTAAAAAAATATCGGCAGCCTGGCTTATTTGTTCAACGCTAAGGCCTGATTGATGCTCAATTTTTTGCCAAGTCGTTGCTTGTACCGTTTGCTTATATTGCTCAAAGTGCTGACAATGACGTGAGATAAAATCACCATCGATTAGGGACGGTTTGCCCCTGCTTAGACAGTCTTCATTGCGAGCTAAGATAATTTTTACTATGCCGCGTATTGCTGCCATGTCACCGCCTAGCTTAGGGGTAAAGTAAGCATGGCTGATTGTGGTTGCTTTGGGCGTTAAAAGCTCGATAGGGTCTTGAGGACTAGCAAAACGCTCTAATGCCACTTCTTTTAGGTTATTAAAACTAACAATTTTACAACCGGTTCGCGCTGCTTTTCTCAACGCATTCATCATTCTGGGGTGATTAGTTCCAGGGTTTTGTCCAAAAACAAAGATGGCATCTGCATGGTCAAAATCATCAAGCAAGACCGTTCCTTTACCAATACCAATTGATTCATGTAATGCAACACCACTGGCTTCATGGCACATGTTGGAGCAATCAGGGAAGTTATTGGTACCAAATAGTCTGCCAAATAATTGATATAAAAATGACGCCTCATTACTTGCTCGACCTGAGGTATAAAATTCAGCTTCATTAGGAGAAGTAAGGCTGTTGAGTTTATTGGCGATAAGGTCATAGGCTTGTTGCCATTCAATTGGCTCATAGTGATCGGTACTCGCATTATATTTCATTGGCTGTGTTAAGCGCCCTTGATACTCTAACCAGTAATCACTTTGTTTTTGTAGCTGTTGTACTGAATATTGTGCAAAGAAATCTGCCTCAAGCTTTTTACTTGTTGATTCCCATGCGATAGCTTTCGCACCATTTTCACAAAATTGCAGTAAGGTATCTGCTTGATCCCCCCAAGCACAACCTGGGCAATCGAAACCTTTATCTTGATTTGCTTTTAATAAATTTTTAATATTTGTTTGTGGCTGCTGGCTTTGAATAATGTGCTTTAAAGTCGAAGTTACTGATGAAAACCCTCCAGCTTTGTTAGGCTTCTTATTAAAATGTTCAGTCACAAATATCCCCTAAGCAATACATTAACTATTTGATAAACGGTCGGCTTTAGCTACAAGGACATTATAGCCTTAGCCCTATTTAATAAGCTAGCAGTAAAGATGGTCTGGTTTTTACTTGATACATTGATTAACCATTTTTTCCATAAAGTTGCTCAGCTCGGTTATACATCAACCAGGAGGTAACTACATATTTATCATCAGAAATAGGCACATGGCCCTTATGTGTGTGAGTAAACCCGGCTGGAAAGATAACTAATGAGCCTTTTTTAGGTTTGGTTTTAATACCTTGATAAAAAAACTCTGTTTCACCGCCTTCTTCAACATCATTAAGATAGTATAAAAAAGCAAATACCCTGTGCAAAGGCTTGTTATGGGGCAGTTGTGGATATATCTCAGAATGCCAATAATGGTAACCACCTTTACCTTTTTCGTAACGTTGAGCTGTAAAGTTATCATAACAAAATACATACTGAATTAACTGATCTAAATAGGGTCTACCGACTAGATCAAAATTTTCTTTTGTTATTGAGGTTGGCTCGCCTGTCTCTGGATGAGAAACAGTGGGGTTTAGAGCAGAAATTAATGCCATGTAATGTTCGGCCAAATAAGTTTTAACGTGCGGATAACTAGCATTAATAATTTCAGTTTGCATCGCTTGCCAATTTTGTTCTGTCATAGTGACGTCATGACTATCCTTGAGGTGCTTCATTACACCATTGCCAACTCTGCCTGGTTTTACATTATTACTTGATTTATGGCTATTAATTAATTTATCGCATAACTCATCAGGTAGGGCATTTTCAAATATCCCAATAAATTGACTCATTGTTGCTCCTTATAATTATTTTTTAATGAAAATTAGCATATTTTTTATGATATTACAGTAGCTGCATTTAACTTTAAATTAAAATTATATTAACAATGTTGCAACATATGTAATGTTTCTGCTATGTTTACATCGTCTTGTAAATACAAGCCGTACTAAATTTTTATAAAAAAATCAATAAATATAATTAAACGTACTAGGAAAACAATATGTCAAATAAGAATAGATGGTTAAAAAAAACAATTAAAAAGACAGCTGTCGTTACAACCGCTAGTTTTTTATCGTTATCGATATCAACAGCACTGTATGCAGCAGAGCCTGTTGGTGTTCAAACCACAGACCAGCCCTTAACAGCGATAGCAAGTTCGCCGTTACCAAAAAGGTTCATTATTAAATATAAGCAGTCAGATAATGCGCAAACCTTTAGTACAATGTCCGATGCATCAAGCGATACCAGCAACTTTTCTACAGCAAATAATACGGTAGAGCCAGCAGCATTTCGTCGTGTAAGAGAGATGAAAAGAAAAGTACAAAGTATTGGTGGTCAGATAAAGGGTGAATATCCAAACCTCAATATGATAAGTGTCGAACTTGCAGCAAGTGATATTGCTACATTAGCGTCAGATGATAATGTAGATTATATTGAAGAGGATTTACCTCGCCGCTTTATGTCGCAAAGCATCCCTTATGGTATAAGTATGGTACAAGCGGACCAAGTTGATGACTCTGTGGCATCTGCGAATGCAGGCGGTAAAAAGATATGTGTCATTGATTCAGGGCTTGATTTGCCTCATGAAGATATGGGCGCTAGAGGTGGTACAATTGGCGGCTCTAATGATAGCGGAACAGGAAATTGGTACGATGAGGGAGGACCTCATGGAACCCATGTTGCAGGTACCATTGCTGCGCTTAACAACGGTATAGGTGTACGTGGCGTTATTGGCAGTGATCCTAATTTACATATTGTAAAAGTTTTCAATGCTTCAGGTTGGGGCTACTCCTCTGATCTAGTGAGTGCCATTAATAAATGTGTCACTAATGGCTCAGATGTTATTAACATGAGTTTAGGCGGAACCGGCTCAAGCACAAGTGAAGCAAATGGTATTCAAGCAGCATACGATGCGGGTGTATTATTGATTGCTGCGGCTGGTAACAGTGGTAATGCATCAAGTACAACCGATGTAGAAAGCTTTCCTGCTTCATACGATTCAGTGATGTCTGTTGCGGCAATTGACAGCAATAAAGCCTTAGCTGACTTTTCACAAAAAAATAGTCAAGTTGAAATCTCAGGTCCTGGTGTCGATGTTTATTCTACTTACCCAGAGGGTACAGGTTCAGTCGTTGAAGTATCAGTATCAGGTGTTGGATATTCAGCAAATGCTCTGGAAAATCAAGGCTCAGTAACCAGTAGCTTATATGATTTTTCGACAGGTGAAGCACTAGATAATGGTGCTTCAGGCAACATTTGTTTAATTGAGCGTGGCAACATCTCTTTTTATGACAAAGTAAAAGCTTGTCAAGACAGCGGAGGTGTTGGTGCAATTATTTATAATAATGTTACTGGTGGTTTTAGCGGTACATTAGGTACAGCAAATGCGACCAGTATTCCAGCTGTAACCGTATCAGATACTGATGGTGCTTTAATGTTAGCGAATATCAGTGCTAGTGCAAGCATTAATATTGGTGCTGGTAACTATGGTAAAATGAGTGGTACCTCGATGGCATCACCTCATGTTGCAGGTGTTGCTGCTTTGGTCTGGAGTCATCACCCTAGCTGTACAAACGTTCAGATACGTAATGCACTCAACGCTAGTGCAGAGGATCTTGGTGCATCAGGTCGTGATGTTAAGTTTGGTTATGGCTTAGCCCAAAGTAAAGATGCAATAGATTATATCAGTGCAAATGGCTGTGATGGTACCGGTAACGGTGGTGACGGCGGTGGTGATGGAACTACTCCAGGTGATGATGTCTTGGTAAATGGTGTCGCTAAAACTGATTTAGCTGCAGACAGAGGCGCAGACATAATGTTCACCATGGATGTACCAGCAGGTGCAACTGATATTAACTTTACAACGAGTGGCGGTAGTGGTGATGCTGACTTATATGTAAGGTTTGGCGCTGAGCCAACTGACAATACCTATGATTGTCGACCTTATGTCGGTGGTAATGTTGAGTCCTGCACCGGCACGCAATCTGGTGGTACTTATTATGTTAGAGTTAAAGCTTACAGTACTTTCTCTGGTTTGTCGTTAACGGGTAGCTATACTGAACCAGGCAATGGTGGTGGTCCAACATTGGAGCCTATTGATAGTACAGTGAATAACCTTTCTGTTGCTAGAGGGGCATGGACACGTTACACGGTTGAGTTAGCAGATGGTTATGCAGATCTAGAGGTAACACTTTCAGGTGGTCGTGGTGATGCTGACCTATATATAAGACGTGGGGCACAATCTACGCTAACCGCTTATGACTGTCGTCCTTATAGGAATGGTAACAATGAGACTTGTGAGTTTACTACACCAGCACAAGGTACTTGGCACATTGATATTTATGGTTACTCTGCCGCTTCAGGTATAACTTTAAATGTTAAAGCTAATCCAGAGTAGAGCAAGTTAAATTAAGTTTTAAGTTTAAAAGGCACTTAGTTGCCTTTTTATTTGAACATCGAGGTAAGTCAACTCGATAAATAAGTGACGAAAAGCGTTTACTTCACGCAATATCGTCACTTATTTTATTTAAGCATTTTTTGATTTTATAAACAAAATATAAATTGTTGTATCATCAACTAACTATTATTTCTACGAAGTTTTAATAACCAAGAAGTCTTATTTTTTTCAGCGTCGTAGAAAACTGCCATTGTGAAAAAAAACATCAGTAGTAATATTGCATGTGCCGCTAAACTGATGCCAAAGTAAATGATACTGCCAAAGTATAATGCAAAAGCAAAACTCCACATGCCAGCTAAAATTGTCATGAGATAAAATCGACTGACGGGATCAGGGATATGTCTAAGTGGGTTTTTATTTGAATCAAAAATATACTTGTAGTATTGATATAATCTATAGGTACAATTAATCATGATATACTCACTTTGTTTGAGTTTACTCATAGTACAATACGCTTGTCACAACTATTTAGATCTCAATTTTCAGTATATTTTGCTTCTGCTTTTTTGTCTCTGTTAAATCAATAACGTATAAAAATTTACGCGATTTATTCGTGCTATATAATCCAAAAAAGTAAAAAAGTTGCTTGCTCATGAACTAACGAGAACCCTCAGCTGATTTCTTATGTTTGCCATGTAACATCATCAAGGTTAATGCGAGAAAAATTGATATTGTAGAAGGCTCTGGTATATCCACGACAGGACTTATGTCTTCGATCGGAGAAAAGTTATTAAACGCAAGCCCTATACCGCTAGTTTTGTTTCCTGTGAAAGTAATTTCTATCTTGGTGATATTACTTAAGTTACTAAAACCAAATACCCAAGGTTTACCATCTAAGGTTGAATCTGTACCCAATGGCGACTCAATTGAATCAAGTAAAGTAGCTCCGTCAAATGCTTCTACCAGAAAGCGCTCTGTTCTGTTACCTCCATCTATATCCCAAATTTCACCAGAAGCCTCGGTAACTGGGTTATCCGCATCATATAATATGGTAAAAACCCCGAAAGGTTGATAAGGATCACTCTGCCTTAAAAAAAAGCTTCCCAGCTGTGAAGTAAAGCCTGGAGCTGCAGTATCTTTTGCTGCACCAAAACCCCAAAAGCCAGTTTCATTAACCGGTTCGATATTGCCGACTTCTTCAAATGCTGCCATTGTGTCTAAAACGCCATCGAAATTACTATCAAAACCAAACCGAACACTCACGGAATCGGCCATAAAAGTATCGGTAAACGCTATGCTACTATTATCAGTGGGTAAACCACCTAATGCCGTTGTTTCAAAGTCAATTATGCCTGCTTCGGTATTTAAAGCGGATAAAAGTAGAATACTAGAGCATAAAATCTTCAAAGTTCTCATTGTATTAACACCTCACTTTAGCTTATCTACTTATCTGAATAGCAGCATCTGTGCCATAAAATAAATTCCATAAAAACAATCGGTTATTTTGGTGTTGCTGTTATAGCCCACTTGTTTCTTTTTATGCATTGCAATTTGAAAGTGTTAACAATGCATAAGTTTACTTACTAAGCTGTTGGTGATTTGCTTGAAAGGTCAGTATAGTTATTCCAGTTTTATTAAAGCGCCAATCAACTTTTTTAGTCGAAAGTGATTGTAAAAGCACATGTGGCCGTTAAGCATGACTTAAAACACATAACTTATCAGTGGAAAGTTTTTTATTTTTAACTAACTAAAATTTAAGCGGATGATCAAAAGATTACTAGTTTTTTTTGGCTTTTTAACAGCATGTAATGCTTCAGAATTTAACCAAGATATCGTTAACAATTTACTTGAGCGAACCAAACATCAAGTCATTTATGATGGTTCATATATGGCTATTTCTTACCCCAATGGTGACGTTCCTAATCATATTGGTGTCTGTACAGATGTTGTAATCAGGGCTTATCGAGAGTTAGGCACAGACTTGCAAAAATTAGTGCATGAAGATATGGCTGAAAATTTTACTTTATATCCGTCAAAACGTATTTGGGGGTTAAAGTCACCCGACAAGAACATTGACCATCGCAGAGTTCCTAATCTACAAACTTTTTTATAAGACATGGCGAGCAGTTGCGCATCAGTAGCGATAGCAAAGATTATGCTGCCGGTGATATCGTGACTTGGATGCTACCCGGCAATCTCCCCCATATAGGCATGATTGTCGATAAAGTTAGCGCCAAGACAGGTAACCCTATGGTTGTCCATAATATTGGTCAAGGCCCTAAACTTGAAGAGATGATTTTTGACTATAAAATTACCGGACACTACCGGTTTGTTCCACAAAAATATCGTAAACTCCGTCAATAAAGCCGGATTTCGGTGTGATATTAGGACTCATTGAAGTGAAAAATTTATGCAATTAAATGCGTTAACTATTAGAGAGGCAATATTAAAAGATCTAGAGTGTTTGCAGCTTTTGGAACAAGCTGTGGTAACTGCAGAGCGTCCCTTTAACACAGCAATTAAACCTCGCAATGCGACTTATTATGATCTTAACAAGCTATTACAAGAACATAATTGTCGATTAGTGGTAGCGGAAATTGCTGATGAGATTATCGCAACAGGATATGTACAAATTAGAAATTCAAAAATATCGCTAAACCATGAACAACATGGCTATCTTGGTTTTATGTATGTCGCTCCTGCATATAGAGGCTTAGGCATTAATAAGTTGATTATGGATGATTTGATTCACTGGAGTAAAAGTAAAGGAATAAAGGATTTTTATCTCGATGTATATGAGGGCAATCATGCTGCAATAAATGCGTATAAAAAGCTCGGTTTTTCTAAATCACTTGTTGAAATGAAAATGACTATAACGGAATAAATTTGTGGTCATTTACTTATTATTGGCATCTTTGATGTGCCTGAGCCAACAGATAAATTAGTGACCTTATTAGCTCAACCAGGTTATCAAGTGAAGTTGCTTGATCCATACCATGGCAGGCGTCATTTGATGTCACTACAATTTTAAACAGTGTTAACGCTAAGGGCAATGTCACCAGTATTGTGACGCCTTATGCCCAAGGTTTTCTGAATAGTTGTTCATTGGTTTTTAAACAAGGCGCTGAGGATTTTGGCTTTGCCCTGATAAAAAATAAAACAGGTTAATATGGGTTAATAAAGAACTTTTTTACATTGTTATTTGATAACTGAATGAAAAATAGCAGTGATGACTGTCAATTTCAGGTAAACTCTGTGAAACATATTTTAAATTGCTGTTATTTGTTATCTGTAATATGCGCATACTTCATACATCTGATTGGCATCTTGGCCAATACTTTTACGGCAAAAGCCGCGCGAATGAGCATCAACAATTTTTATCATGGCTGTTAGAGCAGGCACTATTGCATGAAGTAAGCGCCATTATTGTTGCCGGTGATATATTTGATACCTCGACTCCGCCAAGTTATGCGCGAGAAATGTATTTTGATTTTATTGCAAAACTCCATAAAAACGCTTGCCAATTAATTATTGTGGCTGGTAATCATGACTCTGTTGCTATGCTAGCTGAGTCGCAATCGGTTTTGAGCAATCTTTCAACAAATGTCGTTACCCATGTGGTGCCAATTTCGCCAAGCTATGATGATGTTGGGGGTGAAACTGAACATCAGTCTAAGGCATTAAAACAACAAGTATTTACCTTAAATAATAAGCAAGCTAAAGCACAAGCGGTCATTTGTGCAATTCCTTTTGTCAGACCACGTGATGTTATAAAAAGTAAGGCAGGGCAGTCAGCCAACGAAAAACAGCAAAGTTTACAGCAGGCAATAGCCGAACATTATCAAACGCTTTACCAGCATGCGCAATTATTAGTTGAAAAGATTGAACAAGCCCAAGGTCAAACTGTGCCTATTATCGCCACAGGCCATTTAACGGCTCTGGGTGTCTCTGTCAGCGATAGTAAAAGTGATTCGGTCAGGGATATATATATTGGCTCGTTAGAAGCTTTCCCCGCAGCAGCCTTTCCACCAGCAGATTATATCGCCCTTGGACATATACATAGGGCACAACGGGTAGCTAAGTCAGAGCATATTAGATACTGTGGTTCACCGATTGCGTTGAGTTTTGATGAAGCAAAACAACAAAAAAAAGTCTTATTGGTAGAGTTTTCCGGTGATAAGCTTGAGCAGGTTGAAGAACTCATTATCCCTTGTTTTCAACCATTATACATGGTGAAAACATCAGTTGATGATTTGGAAAGAAATTTAAAATCCACCTTAGTGCAATTTGAATTTGAACAGCAAAAAAGCAAGACCATATCGTCAACGTGTAAAGCGTGGTTAGATATAGAAATTGAGCATGGTGGTCATTTAACTGATTTATCACAACGAGTCAGTGAGTTAGTAAGCGATATGCCCTTAGAAGTATTATTAGTTAGGCGTTGTAAAAGGGCGCGTAAGCATCAACAAAGTCAATGGTTGGCGCAAGATAATAGCATGCTAAGTGAATTATCTTTACAAGACGTTTTTGACTCAAGATTAGCGCAGTTTGATTGGCAAAGTGATGATGAACTGGCGAGAAAAGCTCGTTTGCAGCAATTATTTACTGAGTTATCACAAGAGGTTGAATCGTTATCGCCAAGTAATGAAAGTAAAATTGATATTGGCATTACTGACGCTAACGTAGATAAAAATTCCCAGAGTAAAACCAATGTCGGCGTTGCCACAATTGAGCAACAAAATTCATGAAAATATTAAGTTTACGCTTTGAAAATATAAATTCACTAAAAGGTAGTTGGAAAATAAATTTTGCTCAAGCGCCCTTTGATAATAATAGTTTGTTTGCTATTACTGGGCCTACCGGAGCAGGTAAAACCACCATACTCGATGCCATTTGTTTAGCTCTGTATCATCAAACGCCTCGGTTAACCATATCCAAAAAACAAAACCAGTTGATGACACGTTATACCAGTCATTGCATGAGCGAGGTCGAGTTTGAGGTTAAAGGTCAAGGTTATCGAGCGTTTTGGAGCCAAAAAAGAGCCCGTAACAAGCTAGAGGGTAACTTATTGGAGCCAGTAGCAGAATTAGCTAAACTTGATGGCAGCATTATATCTAACAAGTTAAAAACGGTGCGCAATGATATTAGTCAGTTAACTGGGCTAAATTTTTCTCGTTTTACTAAGTCAATGATGCTATCACAAGGCGAATTTGCTGCCTTCTTAAATGCGCCTGCTAATGAACGAGCGCAGTTATTGGAGCAACTTACCGGGACGGAAATTTATGGTGATATTTCACAAAAGGTATTTGATAAGCACCGAAGTGCCAATGAGCATTTAAAGTTATTACAAGC
Organism: Colwelliaceae bacterium MEBiC 14330; assembly: GCA_040779365.1. GTDB lineage: Bacteria > Pseudomonadota > Gammaproteobacteria > Enterobacterales > Alteromonadaceae > Colwellia. Next base: position 375,014 of record JBFONR010000003.1, on the reverse strand, counting down.
GCAAAGCCAGGGTGTTAGTTTACTAGGCAAGGAAGAAGTGACTTTACTTGAGCAGCAAATATCACAGACGACTAACCAAGAAAGCTTATTAACTAGGCAATTGCAGCATGCGCAACAGGTTAAGACATGGTGCATCGCTTTTACTGATAATGAACAAAAGCTACAAGAGGCTAACGCAAAATTAAAAAATATAGCTGGGCAAGAGCAACAAAACAAAGCACGACTTGAGCTATTTAGGCAATCAGCATTGGCTGAGACACTAAGGGTTCCTTTTGAACATAAGCTGCAGCTGCAAAAAGAATATCAACAAATATCACAACAAGTTACTGACTTGACAACACAATTGCACTGTCTTGAGCAAGCAGGTGATGTTAGTGAAACTGATTTATTAGCGCTAAAAGCTCGCTTTAGCGAAGCTGAAGAAAAGCGTCACGAGGTTGAGCAGATCTTACGAGAAAAAATTCAGCCACTTGATCACGCAATAAGCCATCAAGAAGCAGCGATAAAAGAATCTAAGCAGTTACTTTCAGCGCAACAGCAACAATTAAACAATAGTCAGCAAGCGTTGTTGACTAACCAAACCGAACATAGCCGAGTTCTACAACAAGTCGAACAACAAAAAACGTTTCTTAGTAATCATCAGGAGTTAAAGCAACTGCCTGAAAAATTACCGCTATGGAGAAATCAATATCAGCAGTTAAGTGAGAAATTAAGTAACGCTAGTCGTTTATTTACCGAAAGAAATGCGCTTGAGCAGACGGTAAAAAAAATTGATATACAACAAGTTAATCAGCAAAAAGCTGTTGAGTTGACCCAAGGTGAGCTAGCACAACAGCAAAATAAACAAGCCTTACTAGCGAATCAAAATCAGCAATTATTAAACAATAGTCCAGTAGCAAAGCAGCTCGCAGAAACATTAGCTATAACCATTACCGAACTGTCACTGAGTGACTTTAATCAAGGGCTCAATGATAACCAAACATTACAACTATCATTACAACAAGCAGAGCAACTTGCAAAAAGGTTTCAACTATTAGCACAAGAGCGACAAGCTATTCTTGCTGAGAAAATTAGTGACACTGAGCAACTTGCAACGACAGAGCAAGCATTAATAGCACTGCGTCAACAATACAGTAATAGCAAACAGCAAAAACATGACGTGGAAACACTCATTGCACAGCAACAAACTATCATGGCGCTCAGTGAACACAGAGCAAAACTGCAAGCTGGTCACGAGTGCCCTTTATGTGGCTCAGTGGAGCATCCGGCGATTAAAGAATATCAAGCGGTTGATAATAATGAATACCAGCAACGTTTATCTTTTCTCGTTGAAGAATTAACCCAATTAGAAAAACAAGGTAATCAACAGCGTGATTTGAAGACCAGTTTATCGAGTCAATTAATGGCATCTGAAAAGCGTTTAGACACTATTACTATTGAGCAAAGGGAAATTGAGCAGCAATGGTCGACATTAAGCATTAACGATAACATACCAGGTAAACAGCAGCCTATTTTTTTACAAGAGAGCACTTCATCGGATCATATTAATGCATTGATAATTCGATTAAAAAGTCAGTATGACGAAATATTTACTTTGCAGCAATCGTTAGAGCAAATATTTGAAACTCAGCGTGAGGTCACAGAACAATTATCAGTCATGGAAAAACACTTGTCTGAGCAAAGAAACCAACTCACGCTGTTTCAACAACAAAGTAATGCTCATCTGGAAACCATGGATAAAACCTGTAATGAATTAACACAGGAAATACAAGCAATAAAATCACTCAATCAACAGCTATTAACCGATATTATTGCTTGTGAATTTCCGCTAGAGAAACAACCGGAGTTAGCGAGTTCATTGGCAGTAGCGTACAGTGCTGATGTAAATGATGAATTAAGTCTATGTATTGATGAAAACTGGTTAACAACAATGGCCACGCAAGGGCAAAAATATCAACAAAGCATTAATGAATTACAAGCGCTGCAAAGTCAGTTAGATAGCCTCGAAAGTAACCTTGCTTTATCAAAACATCAACATGACCAGCATGACAAGCAATTTGTACATCTACAAGCGCAATTACTACAGCAGGAAAAGTCGTTATCTCAAGATGAATCGTTACGCGTTACCTTTTTTTGTGAGCTTGGTGTAAAAGATGAAGATAAGCAAGTATCTGATATTTTGAGAGAAACTATGTCGGAGCAGCGAGATTTTGAAAATCATCGTCTCGAACAAGCAATCAAAAAACACGATGAAAAAATCGCTGAAAAACAGTTGGTAACCGGGCAATTAGCCAGTGCAAAATTACAACTAACACGTATCAATGAGCAAAATAATATCGCGATAAATGATTGGCAACAACAGTTAACAAACAGTGATTTTACTGATGAGCGATCGTTTAAAGAAGCATTGATTAGTGCCAGTGAAAAAAAGCAATTAGTCGCACTTTTTGATGAGATAAATGATGGTAAAAAACAAGCTAAGGTACTGATTGAAGAAGCCCAAAAAAATGCTCTAATATTAAGTCAACAAAAAGCTGATTTAGCACAAGTTGATGACCTTGAATGCTCGGTTCATTTTGACCGAGAATTGGCCGGTAAACAGATTGAAAAATTGACAGAAGCGTTGAAAAACATTCAGCAAACAATTGGTCAATTAAGTCAAAAACTGAATCAAGATGAAAGCAATAAGTCGGCACAACAAGTCTTATTAAGCAAAATTCAAACGGCACAGGATGCGCTTGATGATTTGAGTCATCTGAACGCGTTAATAGGCTCAGCAGATGGCGCTAAATTTAGGCGCTTTGCTCAAGGGTTGACCCTAGCAAACTTGGTTCATCTGGCTAATGTACAATTAGAGCGACTTTTTGGTCGATATCAGCTGCAGTGTCAACAAAATGATATGTTGGCCCTTGAAGTGGTTGATACTTGGCAAGGAGATAGTAGCAGAGATATTAAAACCTTATCCGGAGGCGAGAGCTTTCTTATCAGTTTAGCCTTAGCGTTAGCCCTGTCAGATTTGGTCAGTAATAAAACCAGTATTGATTCACTCTTTTTAGATGAGGGCTTTGGTACCCTCGATAATAATACTTTGGAAGTTGCGCTAGATGCCTTAGATAACTTAAATGCCAGTGGTAAGATGATTGGTGTCATCAGCCACGTTGATGCCTTGAAAGAGCGCATTAGTATCCAGATTAAAGTTAAAAAATTAAGTGGTCTTGGCATCAGTAGTTTAGACAAGCAATATCAATTTGATGCGCAAGCTGTCATGTAAATATAAAACGTTTAGTTGATTAACTCAGCTATTGAAAAATAATTTTCAATAGCTGAGTTTGATTAGTTACTTTAAGTTAATTGTGCTGACTAAGTAAGCCCTTTAAAGGAGAATTTTTTGGAAATTTGGATATATTTCACATTATTAGCTGCGACGATGCAGGCAGTTAGAACCGCAGGACAAAAACAGTTATCTGGTAAACTTAATGCGATGGCGACTACTGGGGTTCGCTATGTCTATGCTTTGCCTTTTGCTTGGGGCTATTTATGGTGGTTGCTCGAGTTCACAGAAGTATCAGTGCCCAGTCTTACTAATAGTTTTTTATTGTACGCTTTAATTGCCTGTGTGATGCAAATTTGGGGAACAGCATGTCTAGTGGCTGCTTTTCGCTATCGAAACTTTGCTGTAGCGACTAGTTTAGCAAAGACTGAAGCTATTCAGGTTGCGATTGTTGGAGCATTAGTTTTTGGTGCTTCGTTAAGTGGCTTAGGTTGGTTTAGTGTTATTGTCGGCGTGTTGGGGGTGTTTTTAGTCTCTAAGGTGAAATTTAATTTTCGTGATATGTTAGCTGATTCACAGGGCTTGATTGGTATGAGTTATGGTTTAGCTGCAGGGCTTGGTTTAGCGGTAACGACTTTGTTAATTAGAGAGTCGAGTTTAGCACTTCATACCGACTTAATGGTAAGTGCTGCGGTAACGTTAGTTTTTATGATCACTGTTCAATCACTGATATCGCTTGCATATATCTATTTGCAAGATAAATCACAGTTAATTTTGATGGTAAAGTATTGGCGTTTATGCCTGTTTGTTGGCATCACCAGTGTCTTAGGCTCTATTGGTTGGTTTACCGGAGCAAGTTATCAAAATGCAGCCTATGTCAAAGCATTAGGGCAAGTAGAATTCTTCATTACGCTGGCATTAACCTATCGAGTATTTAAAGAAAAAATAACCGCGAAAGAGTACCTTGGTATGTTTTTGATTGTTTTAAGTGTCATCATTCTCTTGCTATGGGCATAATGTCATTGGCCGAATGGCTTAGCCAGGGTTGACAGCGCCTGTATAAAAGAGAGTCAACGCGTAAAAAACACGCATAAAACAAAAGTCATGAAAAATGCGGATAAAGAGTCATGGTCAGTTATTTATCCGCTTGCGGTCTCTTTAGTTATCTTTGAGTCAATAATTTATTAATGACAGCACTTATAAAAAAGTTAGTTCACCAAAATACTCGGGTCTATGGTAGTCTGGCTCGGGAGTATCTATGTTATGCCATACCGCGAATTGAGGCTCAACTCTACCACCACAACGATAAAAATTACCATACCACTTGTGTTTATTTACCGGCTCGCCAGTGAGTGTTTCAATCGCTGAAAATGGCAGTGTTATGTCAACCGACCATGTTTGATCAGTTGGCTTTTCCATTTTAACTGGGCTTGTTATGCTGGTTTGTCGTGTTATCAGACTAGCCGCCGCAAGGCTGATAAATTCTCTATTAGTGCGAGCTGAGCCATAGGCTAAATGAAGTGTACCACAACAATTCACTTCTAGGTTCACGTAAGGACTACCCAGTTGTCCACTTGGACTAAAAAAAAATTCAACACACGAATCTTCACATATCAGCATATGGTTCAGTTGTGTCTGTTTGGCAAAGCTGTATTTGTCTCGAGCAATAATATGAATAAATAAGTTGTCATTATTTGCACAAAGTTTTACCTCAGTCTCTTGTTGCTTACCTGATTTATACCAAGGGTATTGGCTAATGTGTAACGCAGAAATATCTTGCCAATTAGGCTTTATAGTTTCTATATTTTTTATTAAATATTGGCTCATTATGTGTTCTTTAAATTGTGAAATGATGAGGGTTCTTTTGTAATATTGAGTACTTGCACCTGTAAAAGAGTGCTTAATTTCCATTGAATATTCAAATCATACAAGCGCATACCATAGAGTTTATCGTCATTCTTGCCTTGTTTATAAGCTGGTCGGGGATCTTGGGCTAATATTTGGCTAATTAACCGTGATAAATTACCATAAGTAGAGTGCGGCATATTTTGTAACTGCTCTAGCTCTTTTTGTGCTTGTTCAGTAAAGGTAACCGTTAACTTTCTCTGGGGCTCTGTTTGTGCAAAACCAGCATGAGCGTCATTGATAGCGTCTGAGTAGGGGATATAAGGCTTAATGTCGATAATAGGCGTACCATTGAGCAGATCTAAACCTGAAATATGCAAAATGGTTTGTTTATCTTCAAAACTGACTTTATCTAATTTAACCACTGACATACCTATGGGGTTAGGGCGAAACGTTGATCGGGTTGCCAATACACCGGTTTTGCTATTTCCACCGAGTCGAGGGGGACGTACTAATGGTTTCCAACCTTGTTGTTGAGTACCATGAAAGATAAATAACAGCCAAAGATGACTGTACTGCTCTATATCACGAATAAGCTCTTTCTGATTAGCCTGACCCACTAAAATGACTTTTCCTTGAGCTTCGCTTACCAAGTTGGGTTGCCTTGGGATAGCAAACTTTTCTTGATATGGGGATTCAACCACTGCGATAGTGTTAAATTGAAAGTTTTGCTGGTAAACCTTATCATCATTTATTGTTGACATGCTAAGGCTCAACTGTCGAATGAACTGGCGCTAATCTATAGGCTTTTCCATAGCAAACGACTTGAGCAACGCAGTGTTTACTTTCAATATCAACACAACTAGTAAAAATAATAGCATTAGCTTGTTGTTTAAATGCTAATTGACGAGCTTGGGTACGAGCATTAATGATATCAGGCGCAGCTAAATGTTTTTTCTTCTGACAATCTTCGCCTTCGACTAAGCCGATATAGTGAAAGTTTGTGGTGAATTCTGATTCATCGTTAAAGATTTTTACTTTGCTGGCGCTAAAATATTCTTGGGCATTATCAGCTGTCACATTACTATTAAAAGTATAATTACCGGAGCAACTGATTAAAAATGGTATAGCCAATGCCGTAGACGTAATGGTTTTGTTCATTTTTGTTTCTCTTTTGCTTCATTATTTTGTTGGCGATCTAATCACTTGTGGCTCTTTGCCTGCAATCCAATAGTGAAATAAGTGATCTATATCATTATTCTTTTGTTTCATTAATATCCAGTTGCGCATAAAAATTTCAAAAGCGCTATCGTTGGTATTAATCGCAAATGCCATAGATAAAGCTGGCCTAGCAGGTTTTGGAACAATCACTGTGTATTCTGGGTGAATTAGTGTCCATGCCGAGGCCGTAGCTGCGCCAAAGAGCATACCATCGATGTGTTGGTACTTTTCTTTAAAAAACAATCGGGGTGTAGATATCTCCCAAGCGGTTATATGAGAAAAATAGCGTTTGACTACATTTTCACTATAAAAGATTTCAGGAATGCCTATGATAAGGTCTTTACGATTAACAATTTTTTTCCAATCACTAAATTCCTTGCGACGTGATTCTTTCACTAAAAAGGCAATGGATTGCTCAGAATAAGGTGCTGTTAAGGTGAAATCATGCATATTTCTGGGGGTGACTGGTAAACCTGTAGTCATATCTAAATAGCCAGAAGACAGTAAATCTTTTGCCTGATTATGAAAAATACGGACAAATTCTACTGAGATACCTAGATCATCAGCAAGCATATTTATTATTTCAATATCAAAGCCTACTAATTTTCCTTCATGGTTATGGAAGGTGTATGGCAAATCATCACGAAAGTAACCAACCCGAATAAATCCTCGTTGTTTTATTCTCTTTAGTACAGATTTGTATTGATCACTTTTACCCGTCTCTAAAGCACTCTTTGATGGCTCTTTAAGGACTTTAGTTTCGACATTCATTAAAATAAAGTCTCGTTTTATGAACTTATCATAACCTTGATATTGGTAACTAATGGTATTAAAGCCAAAGCGCAGTGTAAAAAATGCCACGATTGATAAGGTAGGTAAGAGTAGCCCATAACCAAGAAAATATCGCCATTTAAAGGTAAAGCGACGTAACATACTTGTGGCAATAAGTATGACTAAACTAATCGAAAAGATAACACTCAGTAAAGCACTTAACCGGCCAACAATAATGTTTTCAGCGATTAAAAATAACTCGAAAAGTGAACTGGGTACTTTAAACGCCGCGAGCATATTTGGAATTGCTAGGGTTGTCGAGCCAAATAACTGAGGGATACCGGCTATTAATAACTGCAAATAATCACTGCTGCCTACCTTTGAACCGGAGAACCAAGCAGCAAATAAGGTAAATAATATGCCAAGTAATTTTCCGCCGACCGGCAGACTAAAACTGATTGGTACAATAATACTAGGTAAATTACTGACATCATTTTTTAATGTTTGATTACTGTCGCTGCGCTTTAGTTCTTGCGCTAATAATTGCTTTGTTTTTTCAACAATGATGGGGATAACAATAAAAAAACTACCTGTTGCAAAAGCGGTGACCATTGCTTGTCTTGAACAAGTAAGAATTTGTCGGTAGCTGTATGGGGTGATGGTGGCGACCATTGCAGGTAAGACAACAAAAGTAAGCAAAAAGACTAAAACTGCGCTGGTGACGATATAAACCTGTAAACCATCTAATTGTGCACTGTCAATGGTTGCTGCAGCCCTTTGAGCAATGCAAAATATACCGATAGGGGCAAACTTCATGACAATATGATTGACATTAACAATTGCGGTATTTAAACCGATTAGCGCAGTAATGGTGGTTTTTTTCGCTTTAACTTGCATTAAACCGGCACCAATAAAAATACTAAATAATACGATACTGGGAATTAAACCATTGGCTAAAGCATAAAAAGGGTTCGTTGGAATAAACAGCGAAATAATATCAAATTCAGGTGTAGTAGTAATGGTATTAATACTGTAAAAGTCTGCACTTTGCCAATCAGGAAAGGCGATTGGCGAAAGTAAAATAAAGCTGACGATCGTAGTGAACAATACTATCAGTATCATGAGTGCTTTTTTCACCGTGCTGGTCACTTTATCAGCTGATAAACTGCCAATGCCAATGATCAGCGATAATGCGACATATGGAATAGCAGTCATTTGCAATAACATGACAAAAGCATTGGCTAATTCATCAACACCAACATAGACATGTGAAGATAATGAGCCTAACGTCAAACCTATTATCATCGCAAAAATAATAACGATAGAAGAGGGGATTTGGTTTAGGAAATTAGTTAGTCGTGCTATCAATATCGTTGTTACCTTGTTGTTTATCACCTACTTGTAAAGCATACGTTATTTGGTGACTAATTTAAAAATCTAATTGATATCTTTTGTTTTAATTAAACCTCATATAAAAGAAAAGGCATCGTTTTATCGACACCTTTTTCATTCTAACCTCTAGGTAAGAGCTAAAAACAGCTCACTTATTTAACCCGCATTCCTGCTTTGGCACCATCTTCTGGATTAAGTATCCATAAGTCTTTATCACCAGGACCTGCCGCTAACACCATACCTTCAGACATACCAAAGCGCATTTTTCGTGGTGCCAAGTTGGCTACCATTACCGTATGCTTTCCGATTAAGTCTTCTGGTTGGTATGCTGATTTTATACCAGCAAATACCTGACGCGTTTCTTTGCCTTCTTCATCTAATCCTAGGGTTAATTTTAGTAACTTATCTGCTTTTTCAACATGTTCAGCATTGATAATTTTCGCAATACGTAAATCAATTTTAGCAAAATCGTCAAAGTTAATTTCTTCAGCAATCGGGTCAGTTGCCAAAGGATTGGCAAGCGCGGCTGAATTGTCGACTATTTTCACGGTTTTATTTTTCTTAGACTTTTGTTTTGCCTCTGTTGGCGAAGAGCCGGCGAGACTGTCTTTCGACGCATTAGTCATCGCATTAATTTTGTCCATATCAACGCGTTGTAACATGGCTTTAAACTTGTTAATTTTATGTTCGGTTAACAAGGTTTTATGGCCGTCCCAGACTAATTCATCATTTAAAAATTTAGCTGTATTATCAGCAAGTACTGGTAAAACAGGCTTTAAATAGATCATCAATATACGGAACATATTAATGCCAAGAGAACATATATCCTGAACTTCTTGCTGCTTAGTGTCGTCTTTAACTAATTGCCAAGGCTCTTTTACCGCAATATATTCATTGACTTTATCTGCTAACGCCATGATTTCACGCATACCACGACCAAAATCACGTGATTCATAGTAGGCTGCAATAACATCACCAGCTGCCATCACTTCATTGGCTAAGGCTTGATCTTCAATATTGCTTGATAACATGCCCTCAAAGCGTTTTGTGATAAAGCTCGCGCAACGTGAGGCAATGTTAACGACTTTACCGACAAGATCTGAGTTTACCCGTTGCGCAAAATCCTCAAGGTTTAAATCTAAATCGTCAATACGGTTTGTTAACTTTGCCGCATAGTAATAACGCAAGTACTCAGGGTTTAAATGCTCTAAATAGGTACGACCTTTAATGAATGTACCTTTTGATTTTGACATTTTTGCACCATTTACGGTTACAAAACCGTGTGCATTTACCGCCGTTGGTTTACGGTAATCTGCGCCTTCTAACATCGCTGGCCAAAATAAACTGTGGAAATAAATAATATCTTTACCGATAAAATGATAAAGCTCAGCAGTAGAGTCTTTTGCCCAGAAGCTATCAAAATCTATGTTAGGATTTTTATTACATAGGTTTTTAAAACTGCCCATATAACCTATTGGGGCGTCTAACCACACATAGAAAAATTTACCTGGCGCATTCGGGATTTCAAAACCAAAATAAGGCGCATCACGACTGATATCCCACTGTTTTAAACCTGAGCCAAACCATTCAGATAATTTATTTGCCATTTCTTCTTGTAGCGCACCACCTGTGGTCCAGTCTTTTAACATTTGTTCAAAAGCTGGTAAATCAAAGAAGAAATGCTCCGAATCTTTTAATATTGGTGTTGCACCAGAGACAACAGATCGAGGGTTTATTACTTCGGTTGGTGAGTATGTTGCACCACAATTATCACAGCTATCGCCATTCTCATCTTCACTTTTACATTTAGGGCAGGTACCTTTGACAAAGCGATCAGGAAGGAACATGCCTTTTTCAGGATCATAAAGCTGAGAGATAGTGCGTGTTTTAATATAACCTTTTGCGTGTAGACGATTGTAGATTTCACTAGCAAGCGCCTGGTTCTCGTCACTGTGTGTTGAATGATAGTTATCAAAACTGATATGGAAATCTGCAAAATCATCCATGTGCTCTTCACGCACACCATTGATCATTTCTTCTGGTGTAATACCTAATTCTTGTGCTTTTAGCATGATTGGTGTGCCGTGCGCATCATCGGCACAAACAAAATAGGTCTCATGACCACGCATACGTTGAAAACGTACCCAGATGTCTGTCTGAATATGTTCAAGTAGGTGACCTAAGTGAATAGAACCATTTGCATAGGGAAGGGCACAAGTGACTAAAATTTTACGCTTTTCTGGCGAAGTGCTTGGTGTAGTTTCAGCTAAAGTAGTATTGGACATGAAAAATAGTTGTTTTTGATGGTAATAATGACGGCAATAGTACAGAATTTAACGATGATTTTCATTAGTTGAATGCAACTAATTTCTCTATTTCTCTTTTAAAGGCTATTAACATCTTATGTTGGGTAAATTTTTCGCAAAAAAAGCAAGTAAAACCGTTGAAAATCGAGGTGATGAAATGAAGGCTGATAGTGACCTTGAACAACTGATTAAAGAAACATTAACGCACTATGTTTCTGATATTTTTCCCCAAGGTGTACTCGTTGTTTGCCAACAACTCGCTATCGAAGAAGCAGATGACGTCATTATCAAGCTTACTATGCCCTTTGTTTGCCAAGGAGAGTTAGATTTAATTGCAGAAAATTTATCTAGCACTTTAGCTAAATCCGTGCGTTTTAGCGTTGATCTAAACATAAAACCTGTACGCCAATTTTCACTTACCAGTGCTCAAGGGGATAGACAAGCTAAAATTGCTAATATTATTGCAGTATCTTCAGGTAAAGGAGGGGTTGGCAAGTCAACAACAACAGTTAATCTTGCCTATGCTTTGATGAAAGAGGGCGCCAAGGTGGGTATCCTAGATGCAGATATTTATGGCCCATCGATCCCGGCAATGTTGGGAGTTAAAAACAAGAAACCCTCCTCTAATGACGGTAAGTTGATGATACCACTGGATGCTAAGGGAATAAGTGCAATGTCAATAGGATTTCTCGTCGATGAAGCTGACGCCACTGTTTGGCGTGGACCTATGGCAAGTAGTGCTTTTAATCAATTGTTAACTGAAACTGCATGGCCTGAGTTAGATTACTTACTTATTGATATGCCGCCGGGAACAGGTGATATACAACTGACTTTGGCGCAAAAGGTACCGGTTGCCGCCGCAGTTATTGTAACTACCCCACAAGATATTGCTTTGATTGATGCAGTCAAAGGCATTGCTATGTTCGATAAAGTTAAAGTCCCCGTTTTAGGGATTGTTGAAAACATGAGTTATCATTTATGTGAACATTGTGGTCATCAAAGCTATATCTTTGGTGAGCATGGTGGTGAACATATGGCACAAGACCATCAAACTAAATTACTTGGTCAACTACCTCTTGATATTGCCATTAGACAAGATGCTGATTTAGGTGAATCCGATATTATTGAAAATAGCACTGGTGAAATAGCTAATCATTATCGTAAAATAGCGCGAAATGTATCGGCGCAGTTATTTTTTCAATGTGATAATGCTAGTCCATATACTGCCTCTATAGAAACAAAAACAATATAACTAACCAGCATAAGTGCTGATAAGGTAAATATAGTCATTATGAGATTATGTGATAAAGATATAGAACAATACCTTGATGATGAAAAAATTATCATTGAGCCTAAACCTGATAGTTCAATGATCTCAGGAGTCAGTGTCGATATTCGTTTAGGTAATGAATTTAGAGTGTTTCAAGATCACACCGCTCCTTATATCGATTTAAGTGCGCCAAAAGCTGAAGTACAAGAAGCAATGAACTCTATTATGAGTGATGAGATACATATTAAGGATGGTGATGCATTCTTTTTACACCCAGGTGAGTTGGCTTTGGCGGTTACCTATGAATCAGTGACATTGCCCGCAGATATCGTTGGTTGGCTTGATGGCCGTTCATCACTAGCTCGTTTAGGTTTGATGGTACATGTAACAGCGCATCGCATAGATCCAGGCTGGTCTGGTCAAATCGTTTTAGAGTTCTACAATAGTGGAAAACTACCCTTGGCATTGCGACCAAAGATGAAAATTGCCGCTTTAAACTTTGAAACGATGTCATCATGTGCACAACGCCCATATAACAAACGAGAAGATGCTAAATATAAAGATCAAAAAGGTGCTGTGGCAAGTAGAATTAGTCAAGATGATACTAAATATTCAGCCACTTAAGTAACGCTTGGTTTCTTTGTTTGGTCAATAGGCAGTTCAATATAACAACCAATAGAAATAGCCAGCTTTAGCTCGCTATTTCTATATTAGTTAGTTTAGACATTCTAGCAACGCAGTTTTCTAGCGCATTGATCAATTTATCTGAATCATGGTGGTGGGAAATATCATGATGACTTAAGTCCTGGCAAATTATATTGACTTTGTTTGAGTACAACGTTTCATCTTGGCATATGACACTGTCAATTGGCAAACAGCCAATATTACGCTCTATCCAAGTTAACTTTTCGTCTAATGAGAGTTTTGCCGCTGGACTTCTTTCTGCAACAATGTTGTCAATAAAAACGCAATGCCCTTTACGCTCATTGATGGCTTTAGCAATATCTCTAACCAATAAAGGTGGCACAACACTGGTCAAAAAGCTGCCGGGGCCAAGAATAATAAGATCAGCATTATTGATTGCTTCAATACAGGGTTTAATTGATTTAACCAAGGGAGCTAACATCATGTCTTTTGGCATGATTGACATTTCATCGACAGACATCTCTCCCAAGCGGCATCTGCCTTTAGGATAGAAGGCCATTAAATCTGTTGGTGTTTCTGACATAGGCAAAACTTGGGTTTTTACCCTCAGTATACGCCTAACTAATTCGATTGATTCCATCGGGCTTGATTGTACTTTTTCAAGACCATAAAGAATTAGGTTACCAAGATTATGGCCACCTAACTCATCTTCTCCTTTAAAACGAAAATTAAATAGTTGATTACCAATAGAATCTTGATCGACAAGTTGTGTCAAACAGTTGCGAAGATCACCCCAAGCAATTGTACTACTGCGTTTTCTTAGACGGCCTGTTGAACCACCATTATCAGTAGTTGTTACAATCCCAGTAAGTTGTGGCCCCATAAAAGCAAGGGTAGAGAGAACACGGCCTAAACCATGTCCGCCGCCAATAGCGACTATATTGAGTTTTTTAAGCTGCATACGTTTAACTACTTTCATTTAGTATGGCTAAGATATATAGACCATAGCGTTAAATTGCAAAAAGATAAAGTAATACCCAAATTAGATTTGCTTAACAAGCTTCATCAGAAAAAATAGAGTAGGGCGGATATAATGCTCTTGACTAATTAAATAATCACTTTAATCACTGCTTAATATAGATATTAACAATCTAGCAACTTAGACAGGATTAGATAATAAATAACCAGGTTGGTTAATAACAGATCAGTTAGCAGTTTAACTATGAAAAAAAAACGATTTTTTATAAATAAGTGTTGACAGTTTCTAAGCTGCTGCTTAGAATGCGCCTCGTTTTCAGCAAGTGTTAGGTCCACTGGTTGAAAACATTTTCAATAGCTATTAGGCCAGTTGTTGAGAAGGATAAATATTTGGGGCTATAGCTCAGCTGGGAGAGCGCTTCGCTGGCAGCGAAGAGGTCTGCGGTTCGATCCCGCATAGCTCCACCAAATTAGGTTATCTTATAAATAAAGGCTATTAAGTCAATGTATATAAGAAACAGATAGTAATTGCTTTTTAGTAATTTGTGTCCCTATCGTCTAGAGGCCTAGGACACCGCCCTTTCACGGCGGTAACAGGGGTTCGAATCCCCTTAGGGATGCCACTATTTTCTTTGTCTGTTGTTCATCAATAGGCTAAGTGTGATAAGTTTGCTTAAACTTATAAAAAACTAAGCACTGTTCTGGAGTAGCTTTATCATTGTGATAAGTTAATTCTGTGTCCCTATCGTCTAGAGGCCTAGGACACCGCCCTTTCACGGCGGTAACAGGGGTTCGAATCCCCTTAGGGATGCCACTTTCTGATTTGACTAGAAAGAGAGCATATTCTAATTAGAGGAATTAAGTTTGCTTACACTTATAAATCAATAAGCACTGTTTGGAAGTAGCTTTATCATTATGATAAGTTAATTCTGTGTCCCTATCGTCTAGAGGCCTAGGACACCGCCCTTTCACGGCGGTAACAGGGGTTCGAATCCCCTTAGGGATGCCACTATTTTCTTTGCCTGTTGTTTATCAATAGGCCGAGTCTGATAAGTTTGCTTAAACTTATAAAAAACTAAGCACTGTTCTGGAGTAGCTTTATCATTGTGATAAGTTAATTCTGTGTCCCTATCGTCTAGAGGCCTAGGACACCGCCCTTTCACGGCGGTAACAGGGGTTCGAATCCCCTTAGGGATGCCACTTTCTCGTTGGATAGAAAGCGAGCATATTCTCAGCAGAGAGATTAAGTTTGCTTACACTTATAAATCAATAAGCACTGTTTGGGAGTAGCTTTATCATTGTGATAAGTTAATTCTGTGTCCCTATCGTCTAGAGGCCTAGGACACCGCCCTTTCACGGCGGTAACAGGGGTTCGAATCCCCTTAGGGATGCCAATTTAATTACCGTATGTAAAAGCAAAAATACATAAAAAAAACCACGTAATATATCAATATTACGTGGTTTTTTTTATTTTAAGTTAGCTATTTTAAATATTGGCAGTATTTAGTTTTAACTTTATAGTATTGAGCGCTAGCGTAATTTTATTATAAAAGTTGAGTATGATGTCTAAAATCAAATATCCAATTCATGGAGCTTGTCAATGTGGACAAGTTACATATCAGTTAATGGCAGCACCATTTCTTATTGCTGCGTGTCATTGTCGCCAATGTCAAAAGTTATCAACCAGCGCATTTAGTATTACGGCTATGGTCAATGCATGCGACTTTAAAATCAGCGGTATTATGAAAGAATGGCAGCGCTTATCAGATAATGGAAATACTAATTGTGCTAAGTATTGTGTTGAGTGTGGCAATCGTATATTTCATTATAATCCTGAACAGCCTGATATAATAAAGCTTAAACCAAGCACGTTATCTGATACGCGTGTTATAAAACCGACCATGCATATTTGGGTAAGTGAAAAACAAGCTTGGTTTACTCTTCCTGATGATGTTGAATGTTTTGACAAACAGCCTTTTTAATTAGCGTATAGTCATTTAGTTTATTTAAGGTAGTTTGATATTATGGTCAATAATAAAAGCATATCATTGGTATTAGGTAGTGGTGGAGCCAGAGGTCTAGCCCATATTGGCGTCATTCATTGGTTAGAAGAGCAGGGCTTTGAAATAGCCTCAATATCCGGTTGCTCTATGGGGGCATTAATTGGCGGTATTTATGCCGCTGGAAAATTAAAAGTTTTTGAGCAGTGGGTTAAAGAAATAAATAAAGTAGATATCTTGACCTTATTAGACATATCATGGCAAAAAAATGGTTTGGTAAAAGGTGATAAGATTATTGCAACGCTGACCGAGTTAGTGGGTGATGTTGCTATTGAAGATTTGCCAATTAAGTTTACTGCGGTCGCTTCAGATATTAGCAATGAAAAAGAAGTCTGGTTAAGTTCCGGCAGTTTATTTGATGCCATCAGAGCATCAATCTCGTTACCACTATTCTTCACGCCATTTAATTATAACGGCGTAGACCTTATCGATGGTGGTGTATTAAATCCAGTACCAATAGCGCCTATTTTTAGTGACAATACAGACTTTTCAATCGCGGTTAATTTAGGCGGTAATATCAAGGAGAGTACTCCAGCTGAACCCCTTGCACTAACAAAGACAGAGTCGACAAGTAAACTGGATAGATTTTTAGAACGTTTTAAAACCAAGACTGTTGAGCACACACAAAAAGAGTGGGGAGCATATGATATTGTTAACCAAGCGTTGGATGCGATGCAAAGTACAATCGCCCGACAAAAATTAGCTGCTTATCCTGCGGACTATTTTGTTGAAATTGCCAGAAATGCCTGTGGCACATTAGAATTTCATCGAGCTGATGAAATGATCTCGCTAGGTTATGAAGCAGCAAATTCAAGTTTAGCTGCTTTAGCAAGTAAAAAAGGTGAACATATGACAGTTAAGCTGATAGGCAACCAATGTTAAAGGCAATTCATCATGTCGCTATTATTTGCTCTGATTACCAAAAGTCAAAAGACTTCTATGTTGGTATTTTAGGTTTACAAATCTTAGCTGAGAATTATAGGGCAGAGCGGCAATCATTCAAACTTGATCTAGCACTTCCTGATGGAAGTCAAGTTGAACTATTTTCATTCCCAGGTGCGCCAGCACGACCCAGTTACCCAGAAGCTCGAGGTTTACGACATCTTGCTTTTAACGTTGAAGACATTGAACAGGCAAGTTTAAAATTACAAAGGTATGGTATAACTGTACAAAGGATTCGCATTGATGAATATACCGGGAAAAAATTTACTTTTTTTAATGATCCTGATGGCTTGCCTTTAGAGCTTTATCAACAAGACAGTTAAATAAACCCATTGATACGCTTAACAATGCAAAATAGTAGAGTAAGGAGATTAACATGTCATATGAAATGGTTATTGATTTTTGGTTTAATGAAATAGACTCGTCAAAGTGGTGGCTGAAAGATGTCAGTTTTGATGAGGCCATTAGAAATAGGTTTTTGACTCTACATCAACAAGCAATAAAAGCCGAACTCGCCCATTGGCGCTCGTCTGCACAAGGTAGGTTGGCTGAGATTATTATTCTTGATCAATTTTCTCGAAATATGTATCGATATAGCCCACAAGCTTTTTCAAATGATGCTATGGCCTTAGTATTATCGCAAGAAGCAATCTCACTCGGATTAGATAAGCAACTGAATGAAGCACAAAGAAGTTTCTTGTATATGCCGTTTATGCACAGCGAATCTCGTATAATTCATCAACATGCAGTAGAACTATATAAGGCTAGTGGTAATGAAACTAGCTATAATTTTGAAATTAAGCACAAAGAAATTATTGACCGTTTTGGCAGATACCCTCATCGAAATATTATTTTAAATCGAAAATCGACCAGTGAAGAACTGGCATTTTTAAATGAGCCGAATTCTTCCTTCTAAACTAGTAGCACCTTGTCTTATACCCAAGCTACTTCAAAATGCTCATTTCAGGACGTCTTGAGCATGACTTGCTCCGACGTCCCACAATGCCTGGTTTAGAAACGCTTTATACATCGTTATTGATTTTAACAATAGAATAACTATTATCTTCAACCATTGCCTTGCCTAAAGGCGTTTCTAATTCTAGCTGAAGCCTGCATTTTGAGGTGGCTTGGGTATATACATATTATCATCAATTAAATACTGGGGTAGCGCTTCAATTTTTTTGACGCGCTAAAGTAGATTTTGCAATAAAACTCCTCAGCAAGCTAAATTACTCTTTTTATTAAATCACGAAACGAACTAGAGTCGATTTTTAAGTTAATAATGTGTATTACACTGTGTCGTTTACCAATAATAGCGCACGTTTTAATGATGTGTGTTGAGCTACAAATAAAACCCTATCTCGGTTGCTGTAAAGCAATCATTACTTTTAATAATTAATTTTATTTAATATTGTCGACAATAATCATATTGTTTACTTGCTAAAGAAAAATATAAGCATATTATTACATCATGCACTATAAAGTGTCGACAATATTGTGGTAGTTACTTGTTTGATATCTAGCCAAATAACTAAAAGGTGAGTAAACAAATATGCTGTTAGAGAACCCAACTAAGCAAGCCGTTGTAACGACTGCTGATAAAGTCTTTGAGCAATTGCAATATGCAATTGTTGAGGGGGAAATGACAGCAGGTAGCAAAATAAGTGAGCCTGAACTGGCAAAGCGCTACCAGATTAGTCGCTCCACTTTACGTGAAGCGTTAAATAGACTCGAGAAATGTCATCTGATCGAACGAAAAGCCAACGTAGGCTCTCGAGTTGTCGATTGTACAATTGAAGGCCTACTTGAACTCTATATTACCCGAGAAGCTCTTGAGGGTATGGCCTGTAGACAAGCAGCCATTAATATGACAGATGAAGAAATTGCTGATATGCAAGCTATGTTAGCAAAACATGCTGGTGATAAAGCACTTCAAGAGGGTGTTGCTTATTATCAAGAAAAAGGTGACGTCGATTTTCACTATAAAGTCATTTTAGGTAGTCATAATCAACAACTGATTAATCTAATATGTGGTCAATTATATCACCTTGTTCGCATGTACCGCTGTCAATTTGGTATGCATAGCTCAAGAGCGACGCGCGCATTTACAGAGCATACCAATATTATGCAAGCGATCAGTGATAGAGATGGAGAATTGGCTGAATTACTCATGCGTCGACACATTGCTGCATCACGAAAAAATATAGAGGCAAAAATAGCGCAACAAAACAGCGTTATAAAATAATAAGTTAATAAATATATAGCTTTTTTAATAAAAATAGATTTATCCATAAGGAATTTATGATGTCAGTAACATTATCACCAGGAGCTAAGTTTCGCTTAGCCTTAGAAAATAATAAACCGTTACAAGTTGTTGGTACAATCAATGCGTATTGCGCCATGATGGCTGAGCAACTGGGACATCAAGCGATATATTTGTCGGGCGGCGGAGTTGCTAATGCTTCATACGGTTTACCTGATCTAGGTATGACATCACTTAACGATGTCATTGCTGATGTGCACAGAATTACCAGCGCTTCAAGTTTACCGCTTTTAGTTGATATAGATACTGGTTGGGGCGGGGCATTTAATATTGCTAAAACTATCCGTGATATGGAAAAGGCCGGTGCAGCTGCGGTTCATATTGAAGATCAAGTGGCACAAAAGCGTTGTGGTCACCGTCCCAACAAAGAAATAGTTAGTACAGACGAAATGTGTGACCGAATTAGAGCTGCAGTTGATGCCCGTATTGATGATGATTTTTTCATTATGGCAAGAACTGATGCCTTTGCTCAAGAAGGGCTAGACGCTGCACTTGAACGTGCAAAAGCTTATGTTGCCGCTGGCGCCGATGGTATTTTCGCCGAAGCGGTAAAAACAGAACAACATTATCGAAGCTTTACTGAAGCTCTCGATGTGCCTGTTTTAGCAAACATTACTGAATTTGGTCAAACAGAGTTATGGAATAAAGAACAATTAGGCGAGTGGGGCTGTGCCATAGTGCTTTATCCTTTGTCAGCATTTCGAGCCATGAATAAAGCGGCAGAGTCGGTTTATAAAACCCTACTAACAGATGGCGATCAAAAAGCAGAAATTGATAACATGCAAACCCGTATGGATTTATATGATTATCTTGGTTATCACGATTATGAACAAAAGCTCGATTTGCTCTTTGAAAAAGGAAAAAATAAATAGCAATACTGCCATAAAAGACTGAAATAAATAATAAATAAAAAGATAACGTTTTGAACGTATCTCAAGTTAGACAACAGTTCGAACATCAAAATATTAAAAATGAGGAGAGAACCATGAGTGACAACAAAGGATTAGACAAGAAATTAAGTGGCGCAGGCTTAAGAGGGCAAAGTGCAGGTGAAACCTCACTTTGTACCGTAGGTAAATCGGGCAGTGGTTTAACTTATTGTGGTTATGATGTTGCTGATTTAGCTGAAAATGCAACTTTTGAAGAAGTCGCTTACTTACTTTTTCATGGAGAGTTACCAAACGAAAAAGAATTGGCAACATACAAAGAGACTTTGGCCAGTATGCGCGATTTACCTCAAGCGTTAAAAGAAGTATTAAAGCTGATTCCAAAAGATGCACATCCAATGGATGTTATGCGTACTGGTTGTTCTTTCCTCGGAAATATTGAACCAGAAGTTGATTTCGCCGAGCAAAATACAGCCGCGAACCGTTTACTTGCCGCTTTCCCTGCCATTATGTGTTACTGGTATAAGTTTTCTCATCAAGGCGAAGAAATTGATTGTGTGACAAACGAAACGTCATTAGCAGGTCACTTTTTATGTTTATTAAACGGTGAAAGCCCTTCTGTAAAACATGAACGGGTAATGGATGTCTCATTGATTTTATATGCAGAGCATGAATTTAATGCTTCTACTTTCACTGCCCGTGTTTGCGCTTCAACACTGTCTGATATGTTCTCATGTATTACTGGTGCTATTGGCACATTACGTGGTCCATTGCATGGTGGCGCAAATGAGGCAGCGATGGAGATGATTGAAAAATTTAAATCGCCCGCTGATGCAAAAACACAAATGGCAAGTATGCTTGAACGTAAAGAAAAAATTATGGGCTTTGGTCATGCAATTTACCGCACATCAGATCCACGCAATGTCATTATAAAAGCTTGGTCTGAGAAATTAGCAGCAGAAAATGGGGATACCTCACTTTATGATATTTCGGTTGCCTGCGAAGAATACATGTGGGAGACCAAAAAGTTATTTTGTAATGCGGATTTTTTCCATGCATCAACATACAATTACATGGGTATTCCAACTAAATTATTCACACCTATTTTTGTCTGCTCACGTTTAACTGGTTGGGCTGCTCATGTCATGGAGCAACGCGCTAATAATCGTATCATTCGTCCATCGGCTGACTATATAGGCTTTGAGCCACGTAAGGTTTTGCCTATCTCGGCGAGATAGGAACGTGGTGTTATTTATTAGTAGCTCATGATGACACATTACCTATACCGATATGTGATGTTTATGCCCATTGAGTTAGAGATAAAGTTACTGTCTTGTTGGAGTGCAGAAAACGTAAGCAATATTCATTGTTTATGCAAAATATTTCCTGGATTAAATTATGAATTATGAACACCGTAAACCCTTGCCTGGTTATAGTTTAGGTGGCGTTAATGTCGACTACTTTGATACCCGTGGTGCCGTAAATGCTATTAGCGCAGGTAGTTATGAAAAACTACCTTATACTTCACGTATTTTAGCAGAACAATTGGTACGTTGTTGCTCACCTGACTTACTGACTGACTCGCTAAAACAATTAATTGAACGTAAACAAGATTTAGATTTTCCTTGGTACCCAGCACGTGTTGTTTGTCATGATATTCTAGGTCAAACGGCTTTAGTTGATTTAGCCGGTTTACGTGATGCTATTGCCAAACAAGGCGGAGACCCTGCAAAAGTAAACCCTGTAGTACCAACTCAGTTAATCGTTGATCATTCACTTGCGGTTGAGGCTCCAGGCTCTGATCGCAATGCCTTTGATAAAAACCGTGCCATTGAAGATCGTCGCAATAAAGACAGATTCCATTTTATCGAGTGGACTAAAACTGCTTTTAAAAATGTTGATGTAATTCCGGCTGGCAATGGCATTATGCATCAAATAAACTTAGAAAAAATGTCACCTGTTATTCAATTACGTGATGGTGTTGCCTTCCCTGATACCTGTGTAGGCACAGATAGTCATACGCCACATGTTGATGCTTTGGGGGTTATTGCTATTGGTGTTGGTGGCTTAGAAGCTGAAACTGTAATGCTTGGTCGTCCATCAATGATGCGTTTACCTGATATTATTGGCGTTAAATTAGTCGGTAAACGTGCAGCAGGCATCACCGCAACAGATATGGTACTTGCTATTACTGAATTTCTACGTAATGAGAAAGTTGTTTCAAGCTACTTAGAGTTTTTCGGTAAGGGCACGCGTGATTTAACTATTGGCGATCGTGCTACTATTTCTAATATGACACCTGAATATGGTGCTTCAGCAGGGATGTTTTATATCGATCAACAAACTATCGATTACCTTAAGTTAACTGGTCGCGAGCCTGAGCAAGTAGAGCTAGTTGAGACATATGCTAAATACACAGGGCTATGGGCTGATGATTTAGTCGAAGCAGAGTATGAGCGAGTTATTGAATTTGATTTATCAACGGTTACCCGCAATTTAGCGGGTCCATCTAACCCACACCGACGTTTAGCTACCGCTGATTTAGCTGCAAAAGATATTGCTAAAAATTTAGCGGGTTGTAAATCACAAGAAGCGAATGGCGAAATGCCCGATGGTGCTGTAATTATTGCCGCCATTACCAGTTGCACCAATACTTCTAATCCACGTAATGTTGTTGCAGCTGGTTTGCTCGCTAAACGAGCCAATGAGCTGGGTTTAACACGTAAACCTTGGGTCAAATCCTCTTTTGCACCTGGCTCCAAAGTAGCTAAATTATATTTAGAGGAAGCAGGTTTACTGGCAGAAATGGAGCAGTTAGGCTTTGGTATTGTCGGTTATGCATGTACCACGTGTAACGGTATGTCAGGTGCTTTAGACCCCAGTATAGAGCAGGAAATTATCGATCGTGACTTATACTCAACAGCAGTCTTATCCGGAAATCGTAATTTTGATGGGCGAATACATCCACACGCTAAACAAGCTTTTTTAGCATCTCCTCCCTTAGTGGTTGCCTATGCACTGGCTGGTACTATGCGTTTTGATATTGAAAAAGATATTCTTGGTCAAGACAAGGATGGTAATGATATTAGCTTGAAAGATATTTGGCCAACAGATGAAGCAATTGATGCCATTGTCGCGTCAGCGGTCAAACCAGAGCAGTTCAAAAAAGTATATGCTCCCATGTTTGATTTATCGGCTTTTGAACCTGCACAAAGCCCACTATATGACTGGGACTTAAAAAGCACTTATATTCGTCGTCCACCATACTGGGAGGGCGCCTTAGCAGGAAAACGCACCATGAAAGGTATGCGCCCATTAGCGGTATTAGGGGATAACATTACTACCGATCATCTTTCGCCATCGAATGCTATCCAGCTTAATAGCGCATCAGGCGCATATCTTGATAAGATGGGAGTGCCACACGATGATTTTAATTCCTATGCAACCCATCGTGGTGACCATGAGACAACGCAGCGAGCAACCTTTGCAAACCCTAAGTTATTTAATGAAATGTGTCGTCATGAAAACGGTGAGGTTAAACAAGGTTCATTAACTCGAATTGAACCTGAAGGTAAAGAGTCACGAATGTGGGAAGCTATCGAGACGTATATGCAGCGCAAGCAGCCTTTAATTATTATTGCAGGTGCAGATTATGGTCAAGGGTCTTCTAGAGATTGGGCTGCTAAGGGGGTTCGTCTAGCGGGTGTTGAAGTTATCATCGCTCAAGGTTTTGAACGTATTCATCGTACTAATTTAGTGGGCATGGGAGTTTTGCCATTAGAGTTTATTAATGGCGAAACAAGACATACTTACAATATTGACGGCAGTGAAACTTACGATGTGGTTGGCACCACTTCACCGGGAGCCGGTATGACTGTTTTAATGACGCGAAAAAATGGTCAAGCAATTGAAATACCGGTTAAATGTCGTTTAGATACTGCTGAGGAAGTATCGGTTTATAACGGTGGTGGCGTATTACAAAAATTTGCGACGGATTTTCTTGAATCAAACGTGTAGCGCTTTATTTTATTTAATTGCCTTGTCTGAAACTAAAAAGTAGAACAAGAGCAGATTCGAGTTTCTGCCTCATATAAAAGCATGTTAAAGCGCTCTAGTTGTGTGCAATTTTATTAACGGGGTAGTCATGGTAATAGACATGTTGTCATTGGTAAGTAAAAACTTTTAAGGAGAGAGCTAATGGCTTTTGAAGCCCAAGTTAGGATACCTGCAACTTATATGCGAGGTGGTACAAGTAAAGGTGTTTTTTTTAATTTACTCGATTTGCCACCCTCTTGTCAGGTACCGGGTAAAGCGCGTGATAATCTACTACTACGTGTTATTGGCAGTCCGGATCCTTACGAAAAGCAAACAGATGGCATGGGCGGAGCAACCTCAAGTACTAGTAAAACAGTTATCTTGGCAAAATCAGATCACTTAGATCATGACGTTGATTACTTATTTGGTCAGGTCGCTATTGATAGAGCCTTTGTCGACTGGAGTGGTAACTGTGGCAATTTAACCGCGGCAGTTGGCTCTTTTGCAATTATGTCAGGGTTAGTTGATAGCAGAAGAATTCCAGATAACGGTGTTTGTATTGTGCGTATTTGGCAAAAAAATATCGCAAAAACAATTATGGTTCATGTTCCTATCACTAACGGAAAAGTGCAAGAGACTGGGGATTTTGAGCTTGACGGTGTTACTTTTCCAGCCGCAGAAGTGCCGGTTGAGTTTATTGCACCGGTTGACCCATCTGAAGCTATGTTTCCCACTGGTAACGTTATTGACGAGCTTGAAGTACCAAAACTAGGTCGTTTTAAGGTGTCGATGATAACTGCTGGTATACCGACTATTTTTTTAAATGCTGATGAATTGGGTTATAAGGGCACAGAATTGCAAGAAATGATTAATGGTGATCAAGAGGCGTTAGCACGATTTGAGACTATTCGTGCATACGGTGCGGTTAAAATGGGTTTGATCTCAGATATTTCTGAAGCTAAAACTCGTCAACATACGCCAAAAATTGCCTTTGTTTCACCAGCGCAGGATTATGTTACATCCAGTGGTAAGTCGGTTTCATCGTCAGATATTGATTTACACGTAAGAGCATTATCCATGGGTAAATTACATCATGCCATGATGGGCACCGCAGCTGTGGCAATTGGTACTGCTGCAGCTATACCTGGCACATTAGTCGCGCTTGCCGCTGGCAAAGCAGCCGAGTCTGTTACTTTTGCTCACCCTTCGGGCACATTAAAAGTTGGAGCACAGGCTAGCAAAGGTGAAGGAAACTGGATAGTAAATAAAGCGTCAATGAGTCGTAGTGCGCGAGTATTAATGGAAGGCTGGGTTAGCGTACCTCCTTCGTTTGAGCTTTTTTAAACTAACAGACTAAACTAATAATATGTCGAATATATTCATTGTTTAAGCTGATTAAACGATTTTTTAGCGCGAGTTTGTATCTGCAGCTCAAAAAACTGGTAAAATTTCTCATGACATGTGGTGATGATAATTAAAGCTCTACAGCAATAGCAATGCTGAAATATTTACAGATAACAAGAGTAATAAATAATAAAACATCTTTTCTCTTTACATGACAAAGTATAATTATCAGTAAATAATCTTTTTTCTATGTATGATATGGATAGTCATGGATTAAATGTAAAGCTAAACATTATGATTAATTACCCTTTAAATATAGCTTTTAACAAGGTTATTATAAATTGCTTTATTATGTTATGGTTTTTAAACGTTGGGGCATTTGCTAATGATGCTAAGGGCATAGAAGTCATTGGTCAAAGTCATATTGACCCAGCAGCAGATGAATTTCTGCTAACCGTAACGGTGGCAGAACGTGGTAAAATGCCTAGTAAGCTTGAAGCTGTAGTAGAGAAAAAAATAAACGCCATAGTTAACACGGTAAAACAACTTTCCCTCAATGAAACTAATATCTCAACATCGCGGCTTAATTTAACTATTATAGAAACCGCACCTTCTATAAATCTGTCAGGGGTTAAAATTAAAAATAACAAAAAGACAAGTATTTATATTGACGGGCAAGAGGTGAGTGACCAAATTAACCAAGGTCATAATTATCAACAACCTCTATTTGAATTAAGTCAAAAAATATCACTAACGTTTAATACGTTAGAACAATACAGCCAGTTTTTAGCGTATATTATCAAAATTAAAATAAATAAGGTTTCTTCACTTAGTCTCGATGTAAAAAGACGGCAGCAGCTTTACGAAAAGGCATTGCAGCAAGCGCTAAACCAAGCCAAAACGAAAGCATTATATTTGGCTAAAACTGCAGGAATGACTTTAGGTAAAGTAAGATTTATTAAAGAGCTTTCGTCTATCTCCCCAAAAGCTAAGCAGCAAGAATTAATGTTAAATGAAGATACCTCTGACGTCCATGGCGTGTTAACACAGACTCGACTAATTTCAGCGAAAGTTTTAGTAAAATACGACTTCAAAGAATGAAAAATAGACTAATAATAGGAATACTTAGTCAATAGTTGGATAAAAGCTTTAATTATAGTGTTTTTTTAGGTATGTTAGCGCTTTTTATGTTGGCTTTCATTCCATGGTGACTTTTGATGAGTAATCTTGCTGATTTTTACCAAGAGTTATTAGTGCAGACAAAAGCATTAATAAGCGGAGAATCTGATATTATTGCTAATATGGCAAATGTCAGTGCTTTGCTCTTTGAACATTTAACAGAGGTTAATTGGGTTGGCTTTTATCGTATTATTGATAATGAGTTAGTGCTAGGACCTTTTCAAGGTAAGGTAGCGTGTTTAAGAATTCCGCTCAATAAAGGTGTCTGTGGCGCTTGTGCAAGGTCTGGAGAAGTCCAGCGTGTTGCTGACGTGCATCAATTTGAAGGGCATATTGCCTGTGATGTGCAAACTAATGCAGAAATAGTGCTCCCGATCACAATTAATGGCAAGGTTATTGCCGTTTTAGATATAGATAGCACAAAGTTCAAACGTTTTAATGAAGAAGATGAGCAAGGGCTAATTGCCATCATCAATGTGTTTGAGCTGCATTTGAATTCTTTAGATAATCTCACATGATAATTATTTAAACTATAGTAGCCTGAGCAGGATAAGTGAATCGCTAATGAAAGAATTTGTGGTCATTCATGACTATCTTGTCACCCAAGAAATCGTTGGTGACTGGGATGGCCAAGAAGAAGAAGTTGCTGAGCGTATAAATGAAATTTACCATACTTTATACGATTTAGCTGAAGAAGATATTGATACGGAAGTTTTAGAGCAGTTATTAGGCTTAATTTGGGACACCTGGATTGGACAAGAGGCGCTCGCTGAAATTGAAACAGATGATATCTATGACTGGTGTAGGCATGTGCTTGATAATCCTGAGCAACATCTGAACCCAGAAAGTAAATAAATAAACATAGGTGTTATTGATTCAGTAGAGCTTATTCTTACTGGAAATAGCACTCGATTAAATTAATTAAAATTGTAAAAAAGTGTAGTTATGGAAACTGAAATTAAACGTACGAGTACAAAAGATATAATCGCTTATTTAGCTGAAAAATTTCCAGAGTGTTTTTCAATAAAAGGCCCCGTCAAACCATTAAAAATTGGTATATTCCAAGATTTAGCTGAAAAGCTAGTTGACGATGAAACGATAAGTAAAACGCGCCTTCGTCAAGCATTACGTCATTACACTAGTAGTTGGCGTTATCTCAAAGTTATTAAAGTTGGCAGTTCTCGCGTTGATATTGACGGTAAAGCTGTTGAGGAAATTGATCAAGAGCAAGCTAATTACGCAAGTAAGACGTTAAAAGAAAGCCAAGAAAAATTTGGTAACAAAAAAAACACCAACGCTGAAAGCAAAAAAGCTCAAAAAGGAAAACAAGCCGCAACAACAGAGAGTAAAAGCGGTTCTGTAGAAAAGAAAGTTAACTCAGCTAAATTTAAATCTGTTAAGGCTGCCAAGAAAAAAACAGTAAAAAAAGAAGTTGCTCCACTAAAACCTGTTGAATCAGCTACAATTAAAGTAGGTAGTAAAGTAAGGGTGCAATTGGGTAACTCACCAATGAATGCAACAATTACTGAAATATCAGGTAAAGATATTAGTGTGCAACTTGATTCAGGTATGTTGATAAAAACCCAGCTGCAAAATATCTATTTATAATAAGTAATCATAGCCACCTAAATTTTTTAGGTGGCACAACTTGACTATTTTGTTAAGTTATTGAGAAATTAATTAGGAAATTAATGCATGCATAAATTTTGTCGTATCGCTCTCACCGTCTCTTTATCGTTAGGTTTGTCTATAAGTGCAGTCGCTTTTAAAAAACCACACACACCTGAAGAATTGCCCGTACTTGTGCCAGAAACTCAGCATTCCATAGCAAGTAAGCGAATTACAGCAAGGTTTACCCGTGCGCATTATAAAAAAATCACCATTGATGATGCCTTATCTGGTGAGGTTTTTGACCGTTATATAAAACAACTTGATTACGCTCGTAATGTCTTCTTAGCCTCTGATATTGCGGCTTTACAAAAACACCGATTAGAATTTGATACCATGCTTACACGTGGCAAGCTTGACACTGCATTCAATATTTATAATTTAAATATGAAAAGGCGTTTAGAGCGTTATGAATATGCTATTAGTTTACTCGATGTCGCTGGTGAAAAAGCGCCCTTTGATTTTAGCAAAGACGAAGTTTACACTTTTGACCGTGAAGATGCTCCTTGGCCAGCTAACCAAGCAGAATTAGATGAATTATGGCGTTTGAAAGTTAAATCAGATGTTCTAAATCTTACGCTAACAAAGAAAAAGTGGCCCAAAATTAAAGAGGTGCTAACAAAACGCTATAACTATGCAATTAAACGTCTAAAGCAAAGCGAAAGTGAAGATGCTTTTCAGTTGGTTATGAATAGTTTTGCCCGAGTTGTTGAACCACATACTTCTTATTTATCTCCACGAAATGCCGAGCGTTTTCAGGTTGATATGAATTTATCACTTGAAGGCATTGGTGCTGAGTTGCGTTCTATAGAAGACTATACCGTGATTCATCGTATTGTTACCGGTGGTCCAGCTGATAAATCGAAACAACTCAAGTCTAAAGATCGTATTGTGGGTGTTGCACAAGGTGAAAAAGACTTTGAAGACGTTATCGGTTGGCGGTTAGATGATGTTGTTGAACTTATAAAAGGTGCTAAAGGTACTACGGTACGTTTGCAGGTGCTTTCAGGGGATAGTGATGATGAGGCTAACATTAAAGTCGTATCAATTGTACGAGATATTATAAAACTAGAGGACAGAGCAGCTAAATCAGAAGTTTATTTAGCAGAGCCTGACGTTGCTGATAGTAAAAAACTGGGTGTAATTACTATCCCGAGCTTTTATAACAATTTATCTGTAGATGTTAAAAAAGAAATTGCTAAACTAAAAGAGCAAGAAGTGCAGGGCATTATTGTTGATTTACGTGGCAATGGCGGTGGCTCTTTATCTGAAGCAACCTTACTTACCGGTTTGTTTATCGATAAAGGTCCCGTTGTACAGATTAGAGATGGTGCTAATCGTATTCAAGTTAATAGCGATAGAGACGGCATCAGTTACTTTGACGGACCATTAACTGTCATGGTTGACCGTTATAGTGCATCAGCTTCAGAAATTTTCTCAGCTGCTATACAAGATTATGGTCGCGGGGTTATTGTTGGCGAACATACTTTTGGTAAAGGTACTGTTCAACAACACAGAGGACTTGGACGTGTTTATGACTTATACGAAAAACCCTTAGGTAGTATCCAGTATACTATTGCTAAGTTCTATAGAATTAATGGTGGTAGCACTCAACATCGTGGTGTATTGCCAGATATTGAATTTCCTACGGCAATAGATCCACAAGACTGGGGAGAGAGCAAGGAAGAGAATGCCTTACCTTGGGATCATATTCAGCAAGCGCAATATACCCCTTTGCATGAATTGGATAAAGATATTGCTTATCTCACCTCACTTTATCAACAGCGTATTAAAACTAACCCTGACTTTAATTATCTACTAGAAGATATCAGTAGATATAAAGCAGAAAAAGACGATAAAACAATATCTTTAAATTTAGATACGAGAAAAACTGAGCGTGAAGCACGTAAAAGTAAACGTTTATTACGTGTTAATCAGCAGTTAGCAAGCCTAGGTAAAGACCAAATTATTGATTTAGATGATTTATCAGATGAACTAGATGAGCTTGATCCATTTTTAGATGAGGCGGCACGAATTACCTTTGATTTTATTTCACTTGGAAAAATAGCTAAAAAATAAGGTAAATTAAAAGGAAAAATAACCGCCATGACCTGGCGGTTTTCTATTTAAATGTTTAGTCAAAAATAGTGAATATATATTAATTTGACTAAAGGTTGATGTGTTTTTTATTTCTTTAATTATAGAAGAAATCACTTGCAACCTCCTTATTCAAGAGGCATCTTACATGCAATCTTATATTAATCTGCTTGTTATAGTTCAAAATAATAAATAAAATTTTAAGGTAATCTGCATTTATGTCTGAATCGAACCAACCAAAAGCGCCGAGCATGCTAGATGCCATTATCCCGCTTATTTCTTTGGTGATAATGTTAACCGCGTCTGTTCATTTATTCGGTGACAATTCCTCTTTCGGCCCCAATCAAATTGCTTTATTACTTGCAATGGGTATAGCCATAATAATTGGTCTTAAAAATAAGCATACTTGGCATTCAATAGAAAAAGCGATTATTAACGGTATTTCTATTTCATTAGGGGCTATTCTTATCTTATTGGCTGTTGGTGCATTAATTGGTACCTGGCTGCTATCAGGTACGGTGCCTACTATGGTGTATTATGGTTTAAAAATAATAGATCCAAGTTGGTTTTATGCCGCGACCTGTTTAGTTTGTGGCATTGTCGCCATGAGTATTGGTAGCTCATGGACAACCGCTGCAACGGTAGGCGTTGCTTTTATTGGTATTGCTAATGGCTTTGAAATGTCTTCAGCGGTAACGGCAGGTGCTGTTATTTCAGGTGCCTATTTTGGTGATAAATTATCGCCACTTTCTGAAACAACAAACCTAGCCCCGGCTGTTGCCGGTACAGAGTTATTTGAACATATTCGTTATATGCTCTGGACAACCATACCTTCTATTTCCATCGCTTTAATACTTTTTTTGCTCCTTGGTTTTGAACATTCATCTTCTAATATGGGTAGTACAGAGAGTATTGATAAATTAACGAGCATACTTGAATCTACCTATCATATCAGCATAGTAAACCTGATACCTTTAGCGATTCTACTGGTTTTGGCATTCAAGAAAATGCCGGCATTTCCTGCTGTAGCTATTGGTGCAATAATCGGTGCTGTTTGGGCTGGTTTCTTTCAGCAAGAATTAATATCAACTATGGCCAAATCTGGCTTAAGTCATTTTAAAGCAAGTTTAACGGTTATATGGACCGCTTTTTTTGATGGGGTAGTCGTTGAAACGGGTAACAGTGAAATTGATGAATTGCTTAGCCGTGGTGGTATGTCAAGCATGTTAAATACGATTTGGCTGGTAATGTCAGCGTTAAGTTTTGGCGCAGTACTAGAACATTTAGGTATGTTAAAACGGTTTGTAGATAGTATTTTAAAAGCCGCCAAGTCAACAGGAAGTTTGATAACAAGCACCGTTGCTACCTGTATAGGCACAAACCTGATAACAGCCGATCAATATATGGCGATTGTTATGCCTGGTAGAATGTATAAAGAAGAATTCCAGCGCCGAGGTTTACATCCGACCGTACTGAGTCGAACATTAGAGGACTCAGGGACAATCACCTCACCTTTGATTCCATGGAATACCTGTGGTGCGTTTATGTTTGGTGCCTTAGCGCTTTCTTCATATGATTATATTTTTTATTGCTTCTTTAATCTAATTAACCCAATGTTAGCTATTATTTATGGGTATCTAGGTTATAGAATTAAGTACTTAAATGAAAATAAATTAGCATAAGCTTTAATTAATAAATATTCATTCACCTAAGCCTGTTAATTGCAGGCTTTTATGTTTTCAAGTAAGGTCAATATTATGTCTGATGCAAAGCCACGTTTTTTAGCGGACTACCGCACGGCTGAATACACAATTAATACAGTCAATTTAACTATTTCGTTAGATGATACTTGTAGCCAAGTCACGAGTGAACTGGCTGTTGTTCGTCAAACAGATAAACAAGCAGCTTTAGTGTTAAATGGTGAGCATCTGACATTGATTTCAATTACTATTGAAAATCAAGTACTGAGTAAAGAACAATACCAACTAACAGATACTTTACTTACTATTCCAGCGCAGAGTTTACCTAATTCAAAACAATTCTTGGTTAAAATCGAAACGCAAATTAACCCATTAGCAAACACAGCGCTAGAAGGCTTGTTTAAGTCAGGTAATGCATTTTGTACCCAATGTGAAGCAGAAGGTTTTCGTCGGATCAGTTACTACCTTGATAGACCTGATGTTATGGCGACTTTTACTACTAAAGTGATCGCAGACAAAACCTTATATCCCTATCTACTGTCTAATGGAAATAAAATTGCAGAAGGGCAATTAACAAATAACCAACATTTTGTTACCTGGCATGATCCGTTCCCTAAACCCTGTTATTTATTTGCCTTAGTTGCAGGTGATTTTGACTTATTAGAAGATAAGTTCACTACCAGGTCAAATCGCGAAGTGGCGTTAGAGATATTTGTTGATAAAGGGAATTTAGCCAAAGCGAAACACGCCATGCTTTCATTAAAAAAATCGATGGCATGGGATGAAGATACTTTTGGTTTAGAGTATGACCTCGATATCTACATGATAGTCGCTGTTGATTTTTTCAACATGGGCGCTATGGAAAATAAAGGCCTTAACGTCTTTAACTCTAAGTACGTTTTAGCTGATAGTAATTGCGCAACTGATAGTGATTATTTCAATATTGAAGCAGTCATAGCACATGAATATTTCCATAACTGGACAGGAAATAGGGTCACTTGTCGTGATTGGTTTCAATTAAGTTTAAAAGAAGGCTTGACGGTTTTTCGTGACCAGCAGTTTAGTGCCGATATGCACTCGAGTGCGGTAACGCGAATTCAAAATGTTCGTTTATTAAGGTCCCAGCAATTTGCCGAAGATGCTGGGCCCATGGCACATCCAATACGCCCCGAAAAAGTACTTGAGATGAATAACTTTTATACCTTAACAGTTTACGAGAAAGGCTCAGAGGTTATTCGCATGTTGCACACCTTAATTGGTGCTCAAAATTTCCGTAAAGGTATGGATTTATATTTTTCTCGCTTTGATGGTATGGCAGTCACTTGCGATGACTTTATTAATGCGATGAGCGATGCAAGTGGAAAAGATTTAACGCAATTTAAATTATGGTACAGCCAATCGGGTACGCCAGTAATTGAAGTTAATGAATCTTTTGATATTCATACAAAAACATATTCATTAACCTTAGCACAACAGTCACCGATCACTACAGAACAACCTGAGCCGAAAGCGTTACATATTCCAGTTAAAATAGAGTTACTCGGGCAACAACATTCTTGTCAAAATGAACTATTGGAACTAACAAAAAGTGAGCAAACTTGGCAATTTAGCGGTTTTGATGAACAACCAATATTGGCTATGCTTGCTGATTTTAGTGCGCCAGTTAAGCTTGTCCAAAATCAAGATGATGTAAGTTTATTGACCATTATGAAAAAAGCTAATAATAGCTTTTGTCGATGGGATGCAGGACAAAAATTATTTATCTCTTATATACAACAATTAAATTTTGATATTGAGAGTGAGTTACCTGAGGCTTTACTAACAGCGATTAAGTCGATACTCAACAGTGATGATGACCGTGCTTTTATAGCAGAGCAACTTTCTTTGCCAAGCTTTGATGAAGTAGCTAGTTTAATGGTTAATGTTAACCCTATTGCATTGGTTAATGCACTCAAAAAACTTGCTGTATTTATTGCCGAAGGTGCTGAAGAAAAATTACTTTCGAGCTATCAAGCATGTAAGCTAAGCAAAGACAGCATTGATGAGGTCGGTAATAGGGCTTTAAAAAATATTTGTTTAAGCTACTTAAGCATTTTACCACATCATCAGTCACTCGTTGCAGAGCAATATCAATTATCCACTCAAGCAGGTGATAGCGACTCAGAAAACATGACCGATAGTTTGGCTGCACTTAACTGCTCAGCAAAACAAAACTTACCTGAGTTATCTCAACAGCTGAAACATTTTGAACAGAAATGGCAACAAACCACCTTAGTAATGGATAAATGGTTTGCATTAAATGCAAGCATTGTCAGTGAGGATATCTTTAAGCATTTAGAAGATTTACTCGTTCATCGTCAATTTAGTTTGAAAAACCCGAACAGAGCGCGCTCATTGATTGGCGCTTTTGCGATGAGCAACCCACAATTCTTCCATTGTCAATCAGGGCGTGGTTATCAGTTTTTAGCTAAACAAATAGCTAAGCTAAATGATATCAACCCGCAAGTAGCATCGAGATTAATTACACCCTTGATTCAATTTAGAAATTTTTCACTGAAACATCAGGCATTGATGAAAGCAGAGTTGGTTAAGTTACAACAGTTGCCTAAATTATCCAATGATTTAAAAGAAAAGCTAGACGCGGCACTAATCGACTAATAGTTTCAAAGGCCTTAACAACACAGAGGTGGGTTTGTCGGAAAATTAAAATCCACCTATTTAAAAACTTATTAACTAACACATTTATGAAATATTACTTCTCGATAAATATCTCGGCTAATGATTTCTTACCTTATTATCAAGGTACCGTTAAAAATGTAGTGGTGACAACATATCAAGGCGTTAAAGTACAATTTCCTGCGATGCACTTAAGAAAGTATCTAATGACAAGTGGTATTCAAGGAGATTTTTGCTTACAAACTGAGAAAAATAAATTTTTATCGCTAACAAAGCTTAATTAATTTAAGTAAAAATAAAATCAGTAGAGTAATAACTTGAAACAGTGGTCTGACCATATTTCGCCTACATTTCAAGGTTTAAAGTAAACAAAAGATCGTGATTTCATAAACTTATGAAAGGGGATGTCAGCCAGTAAAATTTAAATTTAAACGATAGTTTTAAACATTGCCTTTAAACGCTAGTCAATTTTTATGCAAGTCATTAAAATATAGCGCTTTACCACCTACCTTTACCCTTGCTACCTACGTCAAATGATGTAATTATTGTTGATGTTAGATAAATATTAAAACGAAGACTAACTTTTCATTACAAACAATGCAGAAGAACATAAGGTGATATATTATATTTTATTATCATGTTCTGAATAGGGGAGAAAGTAGATGAAACATAAGCCTCAACATGGCTTTGCCAAAAAACCTTTAGCTGTGGGTGTAGCTGCCGCGCTTTCAATGTCGTTGTTAACCGCCACGGTTAATAACGCTCAAGCAGCTAGGTGGGATATAGGTGATGTAGCAATTAGTTTTGACTCCACCTTCAGTGTTGGCTCTAGTTGGCGTACAGAAAACAGAAACTGGAATGACAACATTGGTAAATCAAACAATGCTAATAATGGACTTGATTTCAGCAGCTATTCTATTTTTTCTCCATCACCAACTAAAGAAGATATATGGGCACAAGGGGCCGGTGGTTATTCAACTAATGGTGATGCCGGTAACCTTAATTACAATGCAGGTGAGAGCTTTTCTAAAATTCTTAAAGGTGTACATGAACTCGACGTCAATTATGAAAATATGGGCGTATTTGTTCGCGGTATGTATTATTATGACATGGCGATGAGCCTCGAAGATCGTGCAGCATCGAATGCATTAACTGGACAAACTTTTGATCCTTGCCGCGATAGCGAAGCGAAAGAACAAGTTTGTCGAGATATTCGTTTATTAGATGCATACCTCTATGGCGATTTCGAGATTGGCGAAATGCCCTTTTCAGTACGTTTAGGCGATCAAGTTATTAGTTGGGGTGAGAGCACGTTAATTTCGCATGGTATTAGTGAAATTAATCCGGTTGATATTGCTCGTTTACGTGCGCCGGGTGCAGAAGTTAAAGAAGCTTTTATACCTTTTGGTGCGTTATGGGGCTCATTGGGCGTCACAGAAAACTTTAACGTCGAGATGTTTTACCAATACAGTTGGGAGAAAACTATCTTACCGCCACCAGGTAGTTATTTTTCTACTAATGACTTTGCCGGTGATGGTGGTCAATATAATAATGTTCAATTAGGTTTTGGTGGTAATCCTGATATGAACCTTGATTACTTAATGGCTGGTTTAAATCAGATTGGCGATGGGTTAAGAGCTGGAACAATTGCTCCTGAACAAGCCGCAAGTATGTATTCTGCCTATACAGGTAACTTAACGCTTAGGGCACCAGGAAAACAAGCTGAAAACAGACCAGATGATGGCGGGCAATACGGTTTGCGTTTATCGTGGTTTTTACCAGAGTTAAATGACACCGAGTTTAGCTTGTATCATGTTAACTATCATAGTCGTCGACCAATATTTTCCGGCGTAACAGCTGACTTTAGTGCTGAGTCCATTGGTGCTGATGTCGCTATGTTAGCTAGCACTACCATTACTGAGGACAATTATGCTGGATTGAACAGTTTCTCTCGAGTAGAGCTAGATTATCCAGAAGACATTAAAATGTATGCCTTAAGTTTTAATACAACATTAGGCACTACTGCATTGGCTGGTGAAGTAAGTTATCGTCAAGATGAACCATTGCAAATTGATGATGTAGAGCTCCTTTTTGCTGCTGTACCACAACAACTTGCTAATACAGGTAACCCTGCCTATGCAGCGTTAGATGGTGTTTCTCAATTGAGTAAACCAGACGGAACTAATTTTGGTTTTAGTGAGCGTGCTAATGGCTATATATTATCGGATACCATTCAAGCGCAAATGACATTAACTCACTTATTTGGTCCTACTTTTGGCGCCAACCAATTAGTTGGTTTGGTTGAAGTAGGTGGTATCAATATTAATGATATGCCTGAACCAGATGAATTACGCTTAAACGGTCCAGGTACTGCCCGAAGTGGTACAAATAACGGTTTAATGTATGTATTGCAGGGTGGCGTTGAGTCAAATCCATTTCCAACTGAATTTGCATGGGGTTATCGTGCAGTAGTGCGAATGGAGTATAATAACGTTTTTGCCGGTATTAATATGTCACCTCGTGCTGTTTTCTCACACGATGTTGAAGGTATCACGCCAGATCCCCTGTTTATGTTTATCGAAGATAGGAAGTCATTGTCTTTAGGCTTAAAATTTGATTATCAAAGCCGTTGGTCTGCAGATTTAAGCTACAACAGCTTCTTTGGCGGAGTTGGTACCACTAATAAAATGGAAGATCATGACTATGTATCTTTCAGCGTAAGTTATTCAATCTAATTTAAGGCAGAAATCATGAGAAATAACATGAATAAAGTCACTCTATTATCATTGACCATCTCTATGGTCTTATCCACTAGTGCTTTAGCGAAAATATCTAGTGAACAAGCCGCTAAACTCTCAAGTGAGTTAACCCCCATGGGAGCAACACGTGCTGCCAATAAAGATGGTTCAATCCCAGAATGGACTGGTGGTATTACAACAGCGCCTGCAGGATATACTCCAGGCGATCATCACCTTGATCCATATCCCAATGATAAAATTCAATTTACGGTTACTGCGGCTAATCTCGATGAATATAAAGCCTTGTTAACACCAGGTCAGGTAGAATTATTTAAGACTTACCCTGATACCTTCAAGATGAACGTATACCAAACTCGCCGAAGTGCATCATATCCAGAACATGTATATAAAGCAGTTAGTGACAATGCCACCAGATCTGAGTTAGTAGAAAATGGTAATGGTATTAAAAATGCCGCCGTAGGTATTCCATTTCCGATTCCTGCAAATGGCCTTGAAGCTATTTGGAACCATACCTTACGTTATCGTGGTGAAGGGGTTACTCGACAAGCAGGCCAAGCGGCACCAACAGCTTCTGGTAGTTATACTTATGTCGGTTTAAGCGAAACCTTAATGTTACCTTACAATGTAAAAGGTGCTAAGACCGAAGATCTAGAAAAAACAAACATTTTATTTAAATTTAAACAGAAAGTAACTGAGCCAGCTCGTCTTGCCGGCACAGCTCTGTTAGTTCATGAAACTATGGATCAAGTCAAAACACCTCGTCAAGCTTGGACCTATAATACTGGTCAAAGGCGTGTGAGACGCGCACCTAATGTTGCTTATGATGCACCAGGTACTGCGTCAGATGGCTTAAGAACTACAGACGATTTTGACATGTATAACGGTGCTCCAAATCGTTACAATTGGACCTTAAAAGGTAAGCAGGAATTATTAATACCTTATAATGATTACAAACTCCATAGTGATAAAGTTAAATACGATGATATTTTAAAACCGGGTCATATTAACCCTGATCTTGTTCGTTATGAAAAACATCGTGTTTGGGTTGTTGAAGCTAACTTAAAAGAAAATACTCGTCATACCTACAAAAAACGTGTTTTTTATATTGATGAGGATAGTTGGCAAGTAGCGGTTACCGATATTTATGATAACCGTGATGAGTTATATCGTGTTGGTATCTCGCACACGATAAACTATTATGAAGTGCCGACATTATGGTCTACACTTGATGTATTTCACGATATTCAATCACGTCGTTATATAGCATTGGGCTTAGATAATGAAGCTAAAATGTATGACTTCTCTAAAGAACTAAAAGAGAGAGACTTTACACCAGCAGCACTGAGACGGGAAGGTCGTAGATAATCACTATCATTAAAACGGCTGACAAATGTCAGCCGTTTTTTTTACTTCCGTTTAAATTAATTATTGTTAGATGAAAATTAAATAGAAAGAGTTTTTTATGCGTTTATTCGTTGCTTTTGCAGTTATCTCCTTTTTTTCCCTTACCCCTGTATTGGCTGATAACTCACTTTCAAATACCAAGGCTTTATTACCGTCAACAAAATCCGCTTTAGCAAGTAAATCGCTATTACTTGATATTTCGCCAATCGGGCAGGATAAATTGGTTGCTGTCGGCCAATATGGACATATTTTACTTTCTTCTGATGGAGAAAACTGGCAGCAAGGAAATGTACCCGTGCAGTCAACATTAACTAGTGTATTCTTTTTAAATGAAAAGTTGGGCTGGGCTGTAGGACACGACTCAACAATTTTACACACCACAGATGGTGGGCTTAATTGGTTAGTACAACAGTATTTACCAGAGTTACATAGACCATTACTTGATATATATTTTAAAGACAGTAATGAAGGCATTGCTGTTGGCGCCTACGGACAGGTTTTTCGTACTTTAGATGGTGGAACTACCTGGATAAATGAATTCCATGAAGAGTTTTTATTACCTGATGATATTGATTATTTAAATGAATTAAAACTCGAGGATGAAATTGCCTATCTAGACGAAATAGCGTTTATCCTTCCGCATTTTAATCGTCTAGTTCAAAGTGAGCAGACCTTATTTTTGTTAGGCGAGGCAGGTTTACTTGCTCAGAGTGATGATTTTGGTAAAACGTGGCAACCGTATGATAACTTTTATCATGGTTCTTTCTTCACCCTAGGGCAGGTAAAATCGGGTGAATTAATTGTTGCTGGCTTAAGAGGTCATGTTTTTCGTAGTCGTGAAATAGGCAGTCAATGGCATGCTATAGAGACAAATACCACAGCATTGTTAAATGACATCGTTGTTAGTGACGATAATCGTATGTTTATTCTAGGCAATAACGGCATGGTATTAACGAGTAATGATGGTGGTGAATCATTTACTCAAAGAGTTCAGCCTGATGGTAAGGCACTGACTGCTGGGGTGTGGTTCAAAGGAAAGCTAGTTGCAACGTCTGACGTTGGTATAAAAATTCTAAGCTTAGCAAAATAATAACCACTACTATTTGTAGTTTAATCCCCATAAAAATCAAAAGATAATAAAGTTCGGAATGATAATCATATGAAAATATCTCTGGCAAGTCGTATAGAAAGAGGCTTATTTCGCCATAAATTATTTGTGTTAATAATTTTTACCTTAACTAGCGCCTTTTTACTTTTTCAAGCGACACAAATAAAGCTTGATGCCTCGTTTACTAAAAATATTCCATTAAACCATAGCTACATGAAAACTTATTTAAAGCATAGGGCTAACTTTGGCGGTGCTAACAATATTCTGATTTCAGTTTGCGATAAAAATGGGGATATCTTTAATGCAGATTTTTTTAATGCTTTAAAGGGGGTACATGACAAGTTATTTTTCATACCCGGTGTAGATAGAATTCAAGTTAAATCATTATTTTCACCCAGCACTCGCTTTGTCGAAGTTGTTGAGGATGGATTTGCTGGCGGACCTGTTATACCCGCTGACTTTCAACCGACACCGCAAGGACTTAGCATTGTAAAAGGCAATATAGAAAAGGCAGGAATTGTTGGCAGTATTGTTGCCGATGATTATAGTTGCGCCATGGTCAAAGCGGCATTATTAGATATTAATCCAGATACAGGAGAAAAACTAGATACACTGCGAATTGCTGAGCAACTAGAAGAAGAAATTCGACAAGAATTTGAACAGGACAATATCAGTGTTCATATTATTGGTTTTACTAAGATGGTTGGTGACGTAGCAAAAGGCGCTAAAGGCGTGGTATTGTTTTTCGCCATTGCCATTGCAATTACAGCTGTCATGGTTTATCTCTTTTGCCACTCTATACGTTTGACTTTATTACCCATCTTCTGTTCACTAATTGCTGTAGTGTGGCAAATGGGTATGCTATCTAGCTTAGGTTTTGGGCTAGATCCGATGTCGATATTAATTCCGTTTTTAGTATTCGCTATTGGTGTAAGCCATGGTGTTCAAATGATTAACTCAGTTGTCAAAAAAGTTGCCTCGGGTTTAACAGCCTCGGCTGCGGCACAAGCTAGCTTTAAAGCATTACTCATTCCTGGGGGCATTGCATTACTTTCTGATACCGTCGGATTTTTAACCTTATTATCAATAGATATAGGCATAATTAAAGAGTTAGCGATCACAGCCTCAATTGGTGTGGCGATGATCATATTGACAAACCTTATCTTATTACCCGTTTTGCTTTCGTATACTAAAATTAAAAGCGGTGCCCAAATAGGGCAGGTAAATGAAGCGAACGTCGTTTGGTCAACAGTAGCAAGTTTTGCTAGCAAAGGGCCTGCGCGTATTATATTACTTGTGGCAGCGACATTATTTATTGTTGGTTTTTATAAAGGCCAAGAATTAAAAATTGGTGAGTTGCATGCCGGCGCACCAGCGCTTCATGAATCTTCAAGATATAATCAAGATACGTTTTTAATCACAAAAAAATATGCTATTAGTGTCGATTACATGTCAGTTATTATTGAAACCACTCCTGATGCTTGTACTAATTACGATACCATGGCAACAATAGATCGTTTCCAATGGCAGATGGAAAATATTCCCGGTGTGCAATCGGCGGTAAGTTTGGCGTCAATATCAAAATTGGTCAATGCCGGGTATAACGAAGGAAATCCAAAATGGCGTGTTATTCCTCGAAATCAACAAACATTGGTGCAGTCTATTGCACGTGTGCCATCTTCCAGCGGTTTATTAAATAATAACTGTAGCGTAATGCCGGTCATTTTATTCTTAGAAGACCATAAAGCAACGACAATAAACAGGGTTGTTGATGCGGTTAAACTGGCTGCAAAAGAATTGGGCAGTGAACAGGTAGCATTTAAACTAGCTTCTGGTCCTGTTGGCGTGATGGCTGCAACTAATGAAGCGGTAGCCGCAGCACAATTGCCTATGATGCTTTATGTATACGCAGCAGTAATTGCTTTATGTTTGATTAGTTTTCGAAGTATCAGGGCTACTATAGTTGTCGTTTTGCCGCTTTATGTGGTCTCCACCTTAGCTCAGTGGTTAATGACAGCTTTAGATATCGGTTTAACCGTTTCGACTTTACCGGTTATTGCGCTAGGTGTCGGAATTGGTGTTGATTATGGTATTTATATTTTATCTACCATGAGTATAAAACTTAAACAAGGGTTAGCAGTTGATCAAGCTTACTTAGCGGCTTTAAAAGAACGTGGCAGTGCCGTACTTATTACAGGTTTAACACTCGCCATAGGAGTTTCAACATGGTTCTTCTCCGATTTAAAATTTCAAGTCGATATGGGAATTTTATTAACCTTTATGTTTTTAGTAAATATGTTGGCCGCGATCATTATTTTACCAGCACTCGCTGCGTTTTTATGGCCAAATAAACAAGGTAAGTAATGCTAACGAATATGAATTTTTATCGCTGGCTCTCGTTAATTAGTTATAAAGTTACTTTCTAACAACGACTAGCATGATTAAAACATGCAATAGCTCGAATGAAAAAGCACTTAATTAAGTGCTTTTTTTATAAAAATTTAAAACTAATTTCGATAAAAAAAATTGCATAAAAAAACAAGATTACAGCTGTTTAATCCGGTTCTATTTACCTTAATTGCATAAACATAATCTAGTGTAAATTAAAGTGCTCAAATACTGATCTACCTGATGAAAATTAACCAAGTAAAATACAAAAAAACACTCGCAATAGCCTAAGTTTATTCATAAAATCCACGTTGTAGTCTATCCTGATAGATAAATATAAAAAATAAACAATAAAATCTATCTTTTAAACTGACTTGGTACTAGCAAATAGCCAAGTTGCAAACAAATAATCAATTATTTCAAGCTTTCTTTTACAAGGAAAAGGAAACATTCATGGCGTTAGTAAACGGTTCACCCTCGGTTATACTTAGTAATGTTGCAAAACTTATCCAACAGAAAGTAGATGGTAA
Source organism: Colwelliaceae bacterium MEBiC 14330 (assembly GCA_040779365.1). Taxonomy (GTDB): domain Bacteria; phylum Pseudomonadota; class Gammaproteobacteria; order Enterobacterales; family Alteromonadaceae; genus Colwellia. The sequence goes on along the minus strand of JBFONR010000003.1, from coordinate 332,215 downwards.
AACAGCTCCCTTGGTGGAGCAATTTGCTCACTTACTTTATGGTAATATGTCGACCTTAGATCTCGCTCACCGTAATGATAGTGATATGTATGGTGCTGCTTTAAGTTTATGGAGTTCACTCAATGAGCATAAAGATGATGCTCCAGTTATCCATGTATTTAACCCTTCAGTTACTAAAAATGGTTGGAAATCTAGTCATACTATAATTGAAGTAATTATACAGGATATGCCCTTTTTAGTTGACTCAATACGCATCGCTTTAAACCGATTAGGTTTATCACCTCACTTAATGCTAAATGCACCATTACAAATTGTACGAGATCAAAAATTAGAAGTTAAAGAATTAGCTCCCGTTATCGATGATAAATTAAATGCGGCAACAGAAGAAACAATATTTCTAATTGAGATTGATCGCCAAGCTACGCAGAAAGAACTAGATAATATTAAATCGGAACTCTTGTCAGTGGTTGAAGATATTCGCCTCACCGTTAGCGATTGGCAACCAATGTTATCTTGTCTTAACAATGTCATTTCAGCTGTTAACAAAGCTAAATTACCTGGTAGCAAATCACAAAAGGCAGACACTTTAAACTTCTTAAATTGGGTTGCTGCAAACAATTTTACCCTCATGGGTTATCGCTCTTATGATGTCAAAGCAGTAAAAGGCGATATTTCTTTAGAGGCCAATATAGAATCAAGCCTTGGTTTAATGAAAAACTCACAAGGCAAGCAATCACGCCTGGTATCAAGTTTAAGTGAAACCGGCCGTGAGGTTGCACTCGGTACAAATCACCTTATCTTAACTAAAACTAATTCAAATTCGCGGGTTCATCGTCCAGCACAACTTGATTATATTGGTGTTAAACGTTTTGACAGTAAAGGTAATGTGGTTGGAGAAGAACGTTTTATTGGACTTTTTGGCTCTGCTTATTACACGAATAGTGCGTTAGATTTACCCTTTATCAACTCGAAAGTTATGGCTGTTTGCCAAGCATCTCCCTTTGCCAAGGGCACCCATAATTATAAAACCCTTATTAACATTTTAGAAACTTATCCAAGGGATGAGATATTACAATCATCAATTGAAGAGTTACTGCATAATGTTACCGGCATTTTACAAATGCAAGAACGTGATTATTGCGGTTTATTTGTCCGCCGGGATGCTTTTGACCGTTTCTATTCCTGTATGGTTTATGTACCAAGAGAGCGTTACAACACTAAGTTGCGCGTAGAAACACAACAGTTACTACAAAAAGCTTTTGGTAGCACTGAAGATGTCGAATTTACAACCTTCTTCTCAGAATCGGTTCATGCTAGAACCCATTATATTGTCCGTGTAAACTCAACAAAAGCAGATATTGATGTGAAAGAAATTGAAAAGAATTTGAATGAAGCCGCCCGTAATTGGGATGATAAATTAGTCAGTGCATTAGGTGCTAATGGCGGAGAATCTGCTGCTAAGTCATTAAGTAGAAAGTATTGTAATTTCCCGCAAGCTTATAAAGACGAAGTTTTACCCGGCTCTGCTATTGTCGATATCGAAAAGCTTGAAAATATCAACGAAGATAATGATATTGAAATGCTGTTTTATCAGCCACTAGAAGAAAAGCCTGATAGCCGATTTGTCAAATTAAAACTTTTTCATAAGGGCGAACCTATTCATTTAAGTGATGTTTTGCCTATGCTTGAGAATTTTGGTTTACGGGTTATTGGCGAAAGTCCTTATGCAATTCGAACAAGTGAAGGGGAAACTAGTTGGATCCTAGATTTTTCAATGTATCTAACCGGCGAAGGACACTTTGACTTATATAAAGTTAGAACTTTATTTCAAGATGCTTTTGCTAAAGTTTGGCATGGTGACCTAGAAGATGATGGCTTTAACCGTCTTATCTTAGGTGCAGGTTTAGAAGGTCGTGCTGTTTCTATCCTAAGAGCCTTTGCAAAGTATGAACGTCAAATTGGTGGTCGTTTTAGTCAAAACTATATTGAAAATACCTTTTCTCGATACCCTCAAATAGCTGAGTTATTGATTAATTTATTTAGCTTACGTTTTGACCCAAAAAGTAAATCTTCGGCGACGGCAAAAGAAAGAGCCATAAACAAGGTCTTGACTGAATTAGAAACTTCCCTTGATAATGTTGCAAATTTGGATGATGACCGGATTATACGTCGTTTTGTCGAAATGATTAATGCCACTATACGGACTAACTATTTCCAAGTTGATCCGATAAAAGGTGATAAACCCTACATATCATTTAAGATAATCCCTGAAAAAATTAGTGAAATACCTCAACCTATTCCAAAATTTGAAATCTTCGTTTATTCACCGCAAATTGAGGGCGTCCATCTTAGAGGCGGCAAAGTTGCGCGCGGTGGTTTACGTTGGTCTGATAGAAGCGAAGATTTTCGAACCGAGGTGCTTGGTCTGGTAAAAGCTCAGCAAGTTAAAAATACGGTGATAGTACCTGTTGGTGCTAAGGGCGGTTTTGTTTGTAAACAATTACCGCAAGGAACTCGTCAAGAAGTATTTGAAGCGGGTAAAGAGTGTTATCGAACTTTCATACGAGCTTTATTAGATATTACTGATAATATCGTTGCGGGTGAAATTGTCCCGCCAAAAGATGTTGTTCGTTTAGATGAAGATGATGCTTACTTGGTAGTTGCGGCTGATAAAGGTACTGCAACCTTTTCTGATGTTGCTAACGCTATCGCTGAGGAATATAACTTCTGGTTAGGTGATGCTTTTGCATCGGGTGGTAGTGTCGGTTACGATCATAAAGCCATGGGGATTACTGCAAAAGGAGCGTGGGAGTCGGTTAAACGTCATTTCAGGGAAATGGATATAGATTGTCAAACTACTGATTTCACCTGTCTTGCTATTGGTGACATGGCTGGGGATGTCTTTGGCAATGGTATGCTATTGTCAAAGCATATCCGATTGCAGGCTGCTTTTAACCATATGCATATTTTTATTGATCCAAGCCCTGAGGCGGCAAGTTCTTATGTAGAACGTGAACGTTTATTTAATTTACCCGGATGTACTTGGGAAGACTACAATAAGGAATTGATTTCTAAAGGTGGTGGTATTTTCAGCCGTCAAGTCAAATCAATTAAATTAACCCCAGAAATTAAGAAAATGATTGGCTCGCAAAAGCAAAGTATGGCTCCTACTGATCTTATTCAAGCATTACTGAGCATGAAAGTAGATTTACTTTGGAATGGAGGCATTGGCACTTATGTTAAGGGGAGTAAAGAAACTCACCTAGAAGTCGGTGACAGAGCAAATGATACTTTACGTATTAATGGCTGTGAGTTAAAAGCCAAAGTTGTAGGTGAAGGGGGGAATTTAGGTTTAACACAACTCGGCCGTATTGAATATGCTGCTAATGGTGGTCGAATAAATACCGATGCAGTTGATAATGCGGGCGGTGTTGATTGTTCAGATAATGAAGTAAATATCAAGATTTTACTTAATAGTTTGGTACAAAGTGGCGATTTAACTGTTAAGCAACGTAATAAGTTACTTTATGATATGACCGATGAAGTCGGTGATATTGTTATAGAAGATTGTTACCGCCAAACGCACTCACTTTCGATAACGTCTATGCGAAGTGTTAATCAGTTAAAAGAGCAAGTGCGTTTTATCCACGATTTGGAGCGTTCAGGAAAACTAGATCGTAGTTTAGAGTTTATCCCTGATGATGAAGAAATAGCCGATCGCTTAGCCCAAGGAAAAGGATTAACGCGTCCAGAGGTATCAGTGTTACTTGCCTATTCTAAAATGGTCTTAAAAGATGATTTAGTTCATGCTGAAATCACCGATAACCCATATCATGATTCGTTATTAATTGACGCCTTCCCGCAGCAATTAAGAGACAAATACCAAAATGAAATGCAGCAGCATCCGCTGCGAGCTGAAATTATTGCCACGAAACTTGCTAATAAAATTGGTAATGACATGGGCTTTAATTTTGTTAATCGCATGGAAGAGGAAACAGGTGCAAGTGTTACTGAAATTGCAAACTGCTATACCATAGCCAGTGCGGTTTTTGAGTTAGAGGGTTTCTGGAAGCAAATAGAAGTGTTAGATAATAAAATTTCTACTGCTATCCAAACTGAAATGTTATTTCAGTATCGTCGTATAGTGCGTCGTGTAACGCGTTGGTTCTTGCGTCATCGTGATAAAACATTATCAATTGCACAGTCTATTGCCTTATATCAGCCTACCTTTGCTATTTTATCGGCTAATTTGTTTGACTTTATGATCATCGATGAGATTGATGAAATTAAGCGTGTAGCAACTGATCTTATAGAGGCAGGTGTGCCAGTAGATATTGCTAAACGTCTCTCACAATTAAGTACGTTGTTTTCTACTATGGATATTGCTGAAGTATCAAAAGAAAATAATTGTACCGTTGAGCAAGCAGCTAGCTTATATTTCAAACTCGGTGCTGGTCTAGAGTTGCATTGGTTCTTAGATCAAATAAATCGTCAAGCGGTAGCAAATCATTGGCAAGCACTTGCCAGAGCCTCATTTAGAGAGGAATTGGATTGGCAACAACGTTCACTAACTTCGGTTGTCTTACGTTGCCAATGTGATGCGCAATTTGCTGATTTAGAACAACTATTAAACGAATGGATTAATATAAATGAGCAGCCACTAGAGCGCTGGAAGCATATCCTTGCAGACTTCAAAGTAGGGCAATCTCATGACTTTGCAAAATTCTCAGTAGCATTACGAGAATTAATGTTACTGAGTTTAAATTGCCAACCTGTTTCGGCTAAGACCAGTTAAAATATTCTGTTCCAACAGTTTATTTTTCTCAAACCTTGCTAGCTAGTTGTAATACTAGCTTCAACTGATAAAATCCCCGCTTAGCGGGGATTTTATTTTTTAACGAGCAAATAAGCCGAGGCACTATGTTTTATCCAGCAATTCGAAAAGTACTCTTTCAGTTTGATGCTGAAACCATTCATGATATCACTATTAAGGGGTTAAAAAACACCGGAAAGTCGCCGCTTAATGTTTTTTATAAGCAAAGTGTACAAAATAAGCCAATAAACATTATGGGTATAAACTTCCCAAATCCTGTAGGCTTGGCTGCAGGCCTTGATAAAAATGGTGAATGCATTAATGCCTTTGCGGCAATGGGTTTTGGTTTTGTTGAAGTCGGTACTGTGACGCCACGTCCGCAACCAGGTAATGACAAACCACGTATTTTCAGGCTGCCTGAGGCTAATGCTGTTATTAATAGAATGGGCTTTAATAACAAAGGGGTTGATTACTTAGTCTCGCAAGTTAAATCAGCTAATTTTAAAGGTGTTTTAGGTATTAATATTGGCAAGAATAAAGATACACCAGAGGAAAAAGCCAAAGATGATTACCTTCACTGCATGCGAAAAGTATATAACTATGCTAGCTATATTACGGTTAATATTTCATCGCCGAATACTCCAGGGTTACGTTCACTTCAGTATGGTGCAGCATTAGATGAATTATTATCATCATTAAAAGCAGAGCAACAATCCTTGTCTGAACAATATGGTAAATATGTACCCGTTGCCGTTAAAATTGCGCCTGATTTAACCGCAGAAGAGGTGGAATCTATCGCTCAATCGTTAATTGATAATAACATTGATGGGGTCATTGCAACAAACACGACCTTATCACGTGAAGGTGTCGAAAATCTTAAATTTGGTGATGAACAGGGTGGCTTAAGCGGTCAACCAGTAAAAGAGAAAAGTACTCAAGTGATTAAGCTGTTAAGCCAAGCGTTAAATAATCAATTGCCGATTATTGGTGTTGGCGGAATAGCGTCAAGTGCTGATGCCAATGAAAAACTAGCAGCGGGTGCAAGTTTAGTGCAAGTTTACACGGGTTTTATTTATCAAGGTCCACCGCTGGTTAAAGACATAGTTAACGGTTTGTAGCGAAATGTTAACGGTAATAAACGTTAGTTTTTGGTTTTTGTTACAAGTTGTCACTTGCCGTGCTAAACATTTGAGCTAAACTAGCATGGCACAATAATAAATGAGAGAGAAAAATCAATGAGTGTCCTGAAGAAAACAATCTTAACCATTTCTGCAACTGCAGGTGTCATTATTGCAAGCACGAGTATGGCACAGCCAGCAAGTTCAGAAAAGCATGCTATTTATGCAACAGAGTTGCGCCAATCAGTATTTAAATTATTAGGAAGTAATATGGGGCCCTTAGGCGCCATGGCAAAAGGGAAAATGCCATTAGATGCTAAAGTTGTTGAGAAAAATGCAAACCGTATTAATCAACTATCTTTAATGATTGCTGATTACAGCCGCACTGACACATCTAAATTTACTGTTGAGACTGAAGCATTAGCCAAAATATGGCAGGAGAGCGAGCAATATACAAAAGCGATTGAAAAACTAACCTTAGCTTCTACTAAGTTAATAGTGGCTGCGAAAACCAATGATGAAAGCGCAATTAAAAAAGCCATAGGTGGTGTTGGTAAAACTTGTGGTGGTTGTCACGATAACTTTAAGAAAGATTAAAATGTGTTTTCTAACATAACTACTTATAAAACCTTTGATTTCACCAAAGGTTTTTTTTACCTTATGTATGCTTGAACCATCACTGCGTAATAATAAAAATTAAATGAAATCTAGTTGAATAATTAAAGTGTAGACCTATAGAATTACTTAATTTTTTATATTAGACTGGTTTGGCTCATTTCAAAAATAAGTAAAATTCTACAACCAAATATAGGGATTTAATATGAAAAAACTTCTAATTGCTTCAACACTTTTATTTTCTACTTCTGCACTAGCAGATGCTCCAGGTAGCCAGAATTGTGGTTGGGGTAATATGCTTTTTGCTGGGCAAAGTGGTACTCCTAGTCATGTTTTAGCTGCAACTACTAATGCTTCAACCGGAAATAATACTATTGGTATGACATTTGGCACAAACGGTTGTTCTACTAAAGGTACATTGACTTACGGTGGTAAGGAAATGATCGATGTTAGTATGATTATGGATGAGTTCAGTGAAGATGTTGCTCGTGGTGACGGAGAGGCATTAACAGCTGTTGCAGTGTCTTTAGGTGTTTCTGAAGCGGATCGTGCTTTGTTTAAGGCGACACTTCATAATAACTTTAATACATTGTTCCCATCAGAACAAGCCACAACAGAACACGTTGTTAGCTCAATGTTTTCTCTGATGAAAAGCGATGATACTTTAGCTAAATATACTGTTTAGTCTTTTACTGCTATTGAATGTAATAAGGTTGCCTCAGGCAACCTTTTTTAATGATACCACTTTGTTGAAATGCTTTTTTGTGGTGATTCTTTCCTCATCAAGTTAACTATATGAATTTTAATTACACTACCTTATCAATGTTATTTATTGTTTTCATAAATATCAACGCTCAAGCACAAAGTTCAAATGATATTGTAAGGCTAAGTAAATCTGAGCACTGGCATGCCTTATTACATATAAATAATTTGTCTTCAAATGATAAAATTGAAAGTTATGTAGACGACGAAAGTTTTTTTCTCTCAGCAGATGGAAAGCATAACCCTGAGCAAGAATTACTAGCGACAATCGCCGCGCTCAAAGAAAATAGCGATATACAATGTAAATATCCAGCAAGAACCAAATTTTTATTAGATAATCTTGCGGAACTTACACAAGACCTCAAACCAGCACTTTGTCAGGAATACCTTGATTGGCGAAAGAAGCTTAATACGACTAGTGTTGTTTTAGTGTTTGCATCTGCTCAGCTAAATAGCCCATCCTCTATGTATGGCCATACTTTTTTACGTTTTGATACTGATAATGTTGAAAATAATTCTACCTATTTGTCTTATGCCTTAAATTTTGGCGCAACAGTGCCAGAGGGTGATGGCGGCTTTTTGTATGCTGCAAAAGGAATAACAGGGGGCTACCCAGGGAACTTTGCAGCGAATCCTTATTTTGAAAAAATAAAAGAATATAATCGTCTAGAAAACCGCGATTTATGGGAATATAAATTAAATTTACAACTAGATGAAATCGATGTCATGTTAGCCCACATATGGGAGCTAAGGGGCATTAATTTTGCGTATTACTTTTTTGATGAGAACTGTTCATTTCGTTTGCTTGAATTGCTTGATGTCGCAAGGCCTGGTTTGTCTCTTGCCAATAACTTTCCGGTGACGGCTTTACCATTAGATACGGTAAGAGTGGTAGACGAGGCTGGATTAGTATCTACAGTCCATTATCGCGCCTCTATTTTGACAGAGCTTAAAGCACAGTTGGCCATGCTATCAGATAGCGAACAAGCATTAGCATTAGCACTTTCAAGAGATATTAATGTACTAGAGACACAATCATTTGTAAGTTTACCGAAAAAGCAACAACAACTTATTGTTGATAGTGCTTACAGATACTTACGTTACCAAAACACATTTAACGGTCGACCGAAAGAGACTACCCGAAGAAGCTTTTTATTATTAAGGCAATTAAATAAACAACCCGCAAAATTAAATATACCCATAGAACAACCACTAAGACCAGACTTAGGGCATAAAACCTCTATGGTTGCGGCTAGTATTGGCGAAAATATTGAGCAAATGTTTATAGAATTTAAATATCGTGCCAGTTACCATGATTTACTTGATCCTGCACAGGGCTATTATCAGGGAATGTCATTAAATATGATCAATGTTATGGTTCGTGCTTATGAAGGTGGTGATATTAAGCTAGAAAAAGCCGAGTTACTTGATATTGTTTCCTTATCAACAAGAAATCGATACTTTTCACCCTGGTCTTGGAAAGCCAACATTAGTGCAGAGCAACAATGGACTTTAGATAAAGAAATTTTAACAACTCAAGGTTCGGCTGGTGGTGGCGTTAGTTATCAACCTCTTAAAAATGCTAGTATGTTTTTATTTGCCACCGGCCGGCTTGAGCTCAACCGTAAACTTGATTCTTACGCCTCTATCGCTCCAGGTTTACATGCAGGTTTTTTATATTACTGGCCGAAAAGTACGTTGTTAGTTGAAGCGGAGCGATATCAATTTTTATTTGATCAAACTCAACGTTCTCGAGTAACTTTTCAGCAAAGTTTACAATTAACGGATAATGATAGTTTACGGTTTTCTGCCGATTATTATCATATTGAGAGTAAAGCACATAAGAACAAAAGTTTTCAAGAGTTTAAACTTGAATATCGACACTACTTTTAAGGTATATAGTTTATAAAAAATGGCTTAGCTAGTAATAAAACTCTTCAATAACAGGCGCATTTAAGATGACTAACCAATAAACAAAGCCAATAGTGCAAATAGCGATAATCGTTGCCAGTATTAGCTTTGAATGTGGGATAGCATCTTTTTCATTTACTTCTTTTGCTGATTTTTTTCCGGTGATCATCGGTAATACTAAATTGTGCTTTTTCACCCACCAGTAATAAGCAATTGCTGTGATATGCAAACCAATTGCACCAATCATGAAATCAAATGTGTTGTGATGCAAAAAACTCATTATTGCTTCTAAATCTTTGCTAATACTGCCGTAATATGGACCAGATGAAAAAATATCATCATTGATGAATAGCCCACTGATAGCTTGTAATGCTATAAGTACTATCATCAAAACCACCATTAAGGCACCAAGAGGGTTGTGCCCTGGGGTAAATTTATTCTTTTCATCAGAGGTTAAATAATTAAATAATTTACGCGCAGAGGGTATAAATTGTGTAAATCTAGCATGTTTAGGACCAACTATGCCCCAGATAATGCGGAAAATTAATAACGCTAACACGACGAAACCTAACTGCATATGAAGTTCAATATAGTCTTCTTTATGCTCAGCTGTATACCAAGAGGCCAATATAGTGATAGCAAAGCTCCAGTGAAAAATGCGTAACGGCAAATCCCAAATAAGATGTTTTTTACTCACAAGTTAACCTTTTACTTAAAATATTATAAAGTTACTAATATTTTAACTCAAAATCTGCTGATAGGTTAAGAGTAAAATTGTTACAGAGATCACTCTGCCTATGAAGTTAATTGTGTTAGTTGTTAATAACCCATCAACATTTAGACTTATTAAATATCTAATAATGCTTTGTCATGCAAGCGCGGATATAGGAGCCATAAACTTTACTGAATAAGGGGTATCAATATGACGAAATTAAAAATAAAAAAACCGATAGTGATTATCGGTTTTTTATTGTCGAAATAATTTTATTATTTAGTAGCTTTCATTATGAACGCTTAATACGGCTCGGCCTGATGGGTCAGCGTTATTTTGGAAGCTCTCATCCCATGCTAAGGCTTCTTGTGTACTACAAGCTACAGATTTACCACCGATGACACAATCAGCAGCTGATGCGAGTGGGAATTTCTCTTCAAAAATACAACGATAGAAGTAAGCTTCTTTACTGTCTGGTGTATTAACTGGGAATCTATGACTGGCACTTTCAAGTTGTAAGTCAGTAACTTGTGCTTCTACATATGCTTTTAAGCCATCGATCCAAGAATAACCAACACCGTCAGAAAATTGTTCCTTCTGTCGCCATAATATTTCTTTCGGTAAATATCCTTCGAAGGATTCACGCAAAATAGCTTTTTCCATTTTACCGTTACCACACATCTTATCTTCAGGATTGATGCGCATGGCAACATCCATAAAGTTTTTATCTAAGAATGGTACACGTGCTTCTATTCCCCAAGCTGACATCGATTTGTTTGCGCGTAGACAATCAAATTTATGCAAGCGCTCAAGTTTACGATTTAATTCTTCGTGAAATTCTTGCGCATTCGGTGCCTTGTGGAAATATAAATAGCCACCAAAAATCTCATCAGCACCTTCACCTGAAAGCACCATCTTAATGCCCATGGCTTTAATTTTTCTTGCCATGAGATACATCGGCGTTGAGGCTCGAATGGTAGTGACGTCATAAGTTTCTAAGTGGTAAATTACTTCTTTGAGTGCATCTATACCTTCTTGTTCGGTAAAAATAACACTATGGTGAATTGTACCAATGCTATCTGCTACTGTTTGGGCGGCAACTAGATCTGGTGAACCTTCAAGGCCACAAGCAAATGAATGTACTTTAGGCCACCAGGCTTCGGCTAAGTCATTATCTTCAATTCTACGGGCGGCAAATTTCTGTGTGATAGCAGAAATTAACGAAGAATCTAGACCACCAGATAATAATACACCATAAGGTACGTCAGTCATCAAGTGACTTTTAACCGACTCTTCCAGTGCTTCACGGATTTTCGTTGTGCTGGTAGTATTATCTTTAATCGCACCATATTCTTGCCAGTTGCGCTTATAATATTTTTCTAACTTACCGACACGGCTATCAAGAATGTGTCCAGGCGGGAATTCTTCAACAGTTTTACAAATCGGCATTAAAGCCTTCATTTCTGAGGCAACATAAAAGTTACCATCACTATCGTAACCTGTATATAAAGGGATTATACCGATATGATCACGTGCTATTAAGTAACTGTTGTCATTAGCATTGTATAAACAAAAGGCGAACATCCCCTGAAGTTTATCAACAAATTTGACATCAAATTCTTGGTAAAGGGGTAAAATAACCTCACAATCTGAAGCAGTCTGAAAAGAATAGTCAACGTTTAAGTTGGCAGCGAGAGCTTTGTGGTTGTATATCTCACCATTTACCGCTAAAACATGAGTCTTATCGCTGTTATATAATGGTTGTGCACCATTTTCTGTGTCTACGATTGAGAGTCGTTCATGCACTAAAATTGCATTGTCGTTGTTGTAGATTCCAGACCAATCTGGACCGCGATGACGAAGAAGTCTAGAACATTCTAACGCTTTAGGACGAAGTGCATCAGCACCTGTTTTTATATCTAATATACCAAAGATCGAACACATTGAAGCGCTACTCCTTTAATTAATAGTGGGTTTTTAACTTGAAGTTAAAGCAAATTGTCGTGCAGGTTTTATCAAACTGGCTAGCCCTGTTGCTAGCTAAAATTATTACCTTTTCGATTAACCAGTAAAAATTTCCTATTCACTTTGACAGTTTTAAGATAAATATCAATACTAATTGATAAATTTTTTACACTAAAAGTTATAAGTTGTTTAATTTTTAACTCATCTTGACAAATAAGCTTGGCTATAAGGGCTAAGGCTTATTTCATTTATCGTGAGAAAGAAATTTGACTTATAACGGCTCTAGGGATGTTAATGGCTTTGGGTTATCAATTTTCACTGCTAATTGGTTTACGATCAATGCAGGTGATAATTTGGGGGCTTAATAGCACAGCATACCCAGACCAAAATGTAAGCTTAGTTATTGCTATTTTCTCGCGTTATTATTAAAAATAATGCCGGTTATTTACTTGTAATACCTCGTTTTATATCGCATGGTATCAATATTATTTTGTTTAAGGAAAATATTGTATGAAAAAATTAAAGCACGAAGCTGAATTATTAAAAAAAGCAATATCCATTGGCGAAAAATATGCAGTTAATCGTGGTTACAAAGGGTTTTCTGCAACAAACTCAGCCAAGGATAAGGTGGAAAGCCTCTACCGCTTGTTAGTTCATGATAAATTAATACAACCCCTTGCTGTTGAACATGAAGACCAACCAAACATGAAGCACAAGCTAGCGCTCTGGATTGCTAAACAATTACCAGAGGGGCATGCATTACTTAAATAAATACTTTATCAATTTCTTCTGTCTTAGCCTAACGACACAAACAAATAAGCAATTATTCGTATCAACTTGCTGGAGTTAGAATAAATATTCTAAATAATTGCCTATTCCATCAATTTTTCGTGGTATTCGATCGGCAAGACTGCTAGATTATCGCTGGGATTCTTATTAGGAATAAATAAAACGGTATTATTAGCCAAGTTAATTTAAAAAAATAACACCACACAATACCAAGTCGATATTCATCTAAGTGATGAAATAGCAGTAAAAGAGAGCAAAGTATGTATCAAACTGACGATGTACGCATAAATAAAATTAAAGATCTATTACCTCCAATTGCTTTATTGGAGCGATTTCCCGCGTCAGAGCAAGCGACTAGCTCAGTAGTTGCTGGAAGAACTGCTATTCATAATATTCTTAAAGGTAAAGATGACCGTTTATTAGTGGTTATCGGACCTTGTTCAATTCATGATCCTAAGGCGGCACTTGAGTATGGTCAGCGCTTAGTAAAATTACGCGAACAGTATAAAGATAGCCTTGAAATTGTTATGCGTGTGTATTTTGAGAAGCCTCGTACAACGGTCGGTTGGAAAGGTTTAATTAATGATCCTTATATGGATAATAGCTTTAAGTTAAATGATGGCTTGCGTTTAGGTCGAAAATTACTATTGGATCTCAATGAACTTGGTTTACCTACGGCAGGCGAATTTTTAGATATGATCACCCCACAATATATGGCTGACTTTATGTGTTGGGGTGCAATTGGTGCACGAACAACTGAATCACAAGTTCATCGTGAATTAGCTTCGGGTTTATCTTGCCCTGTTGGTTTCAAAAACGGTACTGATGGTACCATTAAAATCGCCATTGATGCCATAGGATCAGCTGCCGCTTCTCATCATTTTTTATCGGTCACTAAATTTGGTCATGCTGCGATTGTTGAAACCACAGGTAACAGTGATTGTCACATAATATTGCGCGGTGGCAGAACAACAAACTTTGATGCTGACAGTGTTAAATCCGTTACTGAGCAGCTAACAGCTTGTGAGTTAAATACTAAAGTGATGATTGATTTTAGTCATGCAAACTCTAAAAAGAAATTCGAAAACCAAATGTTAGTATCTACCGATGTTAGTGGTCAAATAAGTCAAGGTAATGAAAACATTTTTGGTGTTATGGTAGAAAGTCACTTAGTCGAAGGTAATCAGAGTTTGGTCAATGGTAAAGCAGAAGTATATGGCCAAAGTATTACCGATGCTTGTATTGGCTGGCAAGATACCGAAATTTTATTAAGTCAACTAAATGAAGCGGTTGGCAATCGACGCAAAAAACTAGCTTAAAGCAAATAATACTAGTCATTTATTTTAAGTAAAAATCATGATAAAACGTCTAACTAGTTCCTAATAGTTAGACGTTTTTTATGCCTCAAATATCTTCAGTCCAAGAGCAAGTTCAGCAAAGCCAGCCAATCATTACCAAAATATTAGCGCAAATGGAATCAAGGGTATTTGGCAAATCTCAAGAATGTCGATTAGCGCTTGCTTGCATACTCGCACAAGGTCATTTGCTGATTGAAGATTTACCAGGTATGGGTAAAACCACTTTAGCGCATGTTTTAGCGACAAGTTTAGGGCTAAGTTATCAACGAACACAATTTACCAATGACTTGTTACCAGCCGATATTATTGGATTTTCAATTTTCAATAATGAGAACAATAACTTTGAACTGCATAAAGGGCCTATATTTAATCAGGTTATATTAGCTGATGAAATCAATAGAGCTAGCCCTAAAACTCAAAGTGCATTGTTAGAAGCAATGGCTGAACAGCAAGTCAGTATTGATGGTATTACTCATCAGTTGCCTAGACCATTTTTTGTTATTGCCACACAAAATCCATTGTTCCACTCAGGTACTTATCCATTACCTGAATCTCAATTAGATCGATTCATGATGCGTTTATCCTTGGGGTTTCCTGACCTGAAGGCCGAAAAACAAATTTTGCTGAGTGATAGTTGGCTTACCAATCAAGCTTTATCAGAGAGTGAGACACAAAATTTAGCTGTTGTAGAGCCAGAGCAATTGCTCAACATGCAACAAACCGTGACTAAAATCAATGTCTCTAATGAGGTTGTTGAGTATATCCTTGCCCTTAGCCAAGTAAGTAGACGAGCATATATTCATGAATCGCCTGTCAATAATTCAATCATCTCTGATGAAAAAATAACTTGTAACCCTTTATCGCCAAGAGCCTCTAAATCCCTGTTACAAGCAGCAAAAGCAATAGCATTTATTGATAATCGTGATTATGTATTGCCCGATGATGTGCAAACTGTATTTTACGTAGTCTGTGAACATAGACTAGAGGTGCAAGCAAATTATACTGGCTCATTAATACAAGGCCAAGCTGCAAGTATTTCAAAGAAAATACTTGCTGATATTGATGTTTTGAACCCATTTGGCTATCAATAACTCTATAGGCAAGGGCATGGTTTCATTTTCAAAGATATATGGTTTTGTTCATATTAAGTCATTTTTTCAATATAAATTTGAATCTTGGTTAACTCGACGAATTCCTCAGCAAACAGAGCATACCCTTAATAGTGGGAATATATTGATCTATCCGACACGTTTTGGCTTGGCATATTTATTTTTTGCCGTATTAACTTTTCTATTAGGAACTAATTATCAGAACAATATCATATTATTATTCAGCTATTTGCTAGTAAGCCTTTTCATTACGGTCATGTTGCATAGTTTTTATAATTTTAGTCAATTAAATATTCGTAGCAAGGCTTCAGTTCAAGGTTATGTTGGCGATACATTATATATTCCAGTGACTATCTCCAGTAACAAGGTCAGATTTGATATCAATATTGAGTTTTCCAATAAGGCTTTTGGCTGCGCTAAAGAAACAGTTCAGCAGATTCAACCAGGACAACACAACATTAAGCTTAGCTATAATACTGTTCAACGAGGTTTAATAAACCTTGGCAGACTAACTGTTTATAGTGAGTATTCTTTGGGCATATTTAAAAGTAAAGCGATATTAAATTTTGGTCATCAAGCACTGGTTTTTCCAAAGCCTAAGCCAATAATTTCAAAACATTCCTTTGAAAAAAGTCAGTTAGGAGATTCAAATACAGAGCAGTACTATATTAACTTACCGGGTACAGAAGACTTTGCTGAGCTAAAAAGTTTTGTTCAAGGTGAATCCAGAGCTAGAACCGCATGGAAGCAATTAGCTAAAGGGCAGGGACATTTTTCTAAACATTATCAAGCCAGTTATGGTCATAGGCAATGCTTAAAACTCAATGACATGCCTGGTAATGATATTGAAACTAAGTTAAGTCATTTAAGCTTCCTCGTTTGCGACTTTACTGCTAAAAACCAAGGCTTTTCCTTGGAGCTATCGAACAATAAAAGCCAAAGTACTATTAAGGTTGATTACAACTTAGGCGTTAATCATCAACAAGAATGTTTAACAGCTTTGGCGAATTACTAATGGCTTTATCTTCGAATAAGACGACTGATTCAAGGAGAACCGAAGTAAATGATAACCCAGTAGCATTTACCTTAACCAAGCACAATGCTTGGTTTTTATGGCTGAGCCAGTGTTTAAATATATTGACTTTAGTGACCGAGTTAGACAATTGGATGCTGGGTATTGTTGCATTATCTCTGCTTTGGCAAGCGTTACTTTTACAAAAAAGAAGTGATGGAACTAACGCTGCTAAAAAAGGCGTCTTAACTGCCAACCCAGTGAGTACTGATATAGTGGTCAATAAAGTACCTCCAACCCTTTTAGCTTTATTTGCAATACTTGGTTGTCTGGCCATTGTGCTAACAGCTAAGCAATCAGGTTTGTTGCTCAGTATGGTACACTTATTATGTTTTTCCTATGCATTAAAATCTTTTGAGCTTAGAACAAGAGGTGACTTCTACCAATTAATATTATTAGGGGGATTCGTTTTAGCATCAGCACTAATATTTAAGCAAAACCTGACATTTTCGCTAATTATCTTCACATTATTACTGTTTAATTTCTCTGTTTTACTGCAATTTTTTTCTTCTGCAGAAAGTTTTATCAATAATTTAAAAACCACCGGTATGCTTCTTATTCAAAGTACAATACTTGCTGTTGTACTATTTCTAGTCTTTCCTCGATTACCCGCATTTTGGCAGATGCCAATTGCCAATTCTGCACAAACCGGCTTGTCAGATAATGTCAGCCCTGGTGATATTGCAAAGTTAACACGTTCAACAGAATTAGCATTTCGTGTCGACTTTAACGAGCAGAAAGCTCCTGACTACAACCAATTATATTGGCGCGCCATGGTACTTGAAGATTATGACGGTAAACAATGGAGCCGACATAACATTTATTCACCGCAGCAGACTTCAAAGGTCGATGAAAACCTTACAGCCGCGTACCTTAATAAAAAAAAGATAAATGCGGGGCTTACTTATCAAGTCATCATTGAGCCTAGTTATCAAAAGTATATGTTTGCCTTAGCCCCTGCTGTTCTGTCCGGCAAACAAGCTGGTATTATTGCTATGCCAGACTACACCTTGCTTAGCCGTAAAATAATTAGTCAAGCGAAGTCTTATCAGTTAACTAGTTATCTTAATGAGCCATTAGCCGACAACATAACAAACCATAGTCGAGAGATAAACCTGAGTTACCCTAAATCAAGCAACCCAAGGCTTGAGGAGTTAGCAAGCAAACTCAAAGAAAAATTCCCTGAACCTCAAGCACGCGCACGAGCTATATTAGCAACAATACTCAATGAAAATTACGCTTATACACTTGAGCCGCCACTACTGCAAAATAATAGCTTAGATCAATTCTTTTTTGAGACAAAGGCTGGTTTTTGTGTGCATTACGCGAGTGCATTTACCTTTTTAATGCGTGCTTCTGGGGTACCTGCTCGAATGGTAACCGGTTATCTTGGCGGTGAATATAATGAGGTAAATTCGACTGAGCAAAGTCAGCGTAAAGGACATATGAGCGTTTATCAATACGATGCGCATGCTTGGTCTGAAATTTGGCTTGAAGGAAAAGGCTGGTTAAGAGTCGACCCAACCAGTGCTGTTGATCCTCAGCGAGTAAATACAGGTTGGTCAAATCAACTCTTGCAACAACAATCTGAGCTAACCAATGACTTCATAACTTTATATCAATTAAAGAAAAATGCGTGGTTAAATAGCTTACGTTTACAATTTGATGCACTCGATTATCAATGGACTAGCTGGGTTATTGGTTTTACTGATAAACGACAGTACGATTTATTGAACAAATGGTTTGGTTATATGAAGCCATGGAAGTTGGCGCTAATCATCGCGGTAGTATTGATAATTAGCATGGCATTTTTGATGTGCCTATTACACTTTGTTCATCGCGGTAAACCTAAAGCAAAAACTCAGGCAAAGTGGCAGGCCATATACGAAAAAGCCTTAACTAGGTTAACTAAGCTTGGCTTAAAAAAACCTAAGCAGATGACAGTAAACGGCTTCGCTAAAGAAGTTAGACAAAAATATCCAGAGCTTGCCATCAGTTTTACCCGATTAAGTAATACTTATAATCGTTTATCTTATCAAGCATTAAGTTGGGAAGAGCAACAAAAATTGACCTTGGCCATGGCGCAGCAGTATCAAGATTTACTGAGTCAATTAACTAAGCATGACAAAAATAATGTCAATTAATTTTAATATAGCTGCAACCTTCATCGCTTAACCTTACTGTTGAATAATAACACTTCCTTGTTAGCTTAAGGATTTTTCCTAAATTTATAATAGGCTGCTAAGACATATAGGATTAAATAATACTGGCTGTCTTGGGTAGCTTTCTCGTTGTTTAAGGAATATTAACTATGTCAAAACTTCCAAGTGATTTTGATAAGGTATTTACTAGTAAGATGAGCTTTGAAGACAATGAAAAAATGGCAAGCTTGGTTTCAGTCATGAGCTATCTTACCCCACTTGGTTGGGTTGTAGCTATGATGATTTATGACAAGCATCAATCAAAGCGTGCCAGTTTTCACTTACGTCAATCATTAGGATTAATTATTACTGGGGCAATCTTCTTATTAATTCCGTTGGTGGGTTGGTTTTTGAATATAGCGGTTGTTTTTGTTTGGACTCTTTCACTTTACTCGGCTGTAAAAAGTAAAGCCTATAAAGTCCCTTTACTCGGTACATTTTACCAAGAGCAGTTAGATTTTATAAAATAATCAGCCAACTTGAGTGTAAATAGTTAACTGATTTTACTAGTGTTACCTTACACCTTATGGTTAAATTTGTCTTTAGTTCTCTTTTTCAAATTTAGCGCATTAAGGCATTATCTTGATCTACCTTTATCCTGCCAATAAAATGGAAAATTTGTTGCTATTACTCAACAAGATTTCACAACTTTCTCCACTAAGTGTTTTTAATCAAGAAGTCATTGTCGTACAAAATGCTGGTATGCAACATTGGCTCAATCTCGCTATTGCCAATGAACGCGGAATCAGCATGAATTTGCGTTACGCGTTACCGGCGCAGTTTTTATGGAAGCTAATAAGAACAATGGCTAGCGACGAAAAAGTGCCAGAGCAGTCTCCCTATTCAAGAGAAGTGCTAACTTGGCGAATCTACCAGTTGCTAGCCCTTGATATTGTCACTCAAGACGAAGACTTTAAGCAAGCCACTCACTATTGGTCTAATGAGAATTCAGCGAATGAACAAACATACTTTGATAGCCGAGCTCAGTTAAAACGCTACCAATTAGCGACGCAATTAGCAGACTTGTATGAACAATATTTAATTTTTAGACCACAGTGGCTAGATAGTTGGCAGCATGGCAATTTTGCTATTGAGGGGTTAGACAATATCTCGCTCAGTGAGCATAAGTGGCAAGGTAAATTGTGGCGATTGTTAATTGCTCAATTGCCTTATAATCCAGTAGAACTCTTGGCTGATGCCATTGCGAATTTAGCTGAAAAGGCAGAACTCATTCCTAAGCGTATTAGCTTTTTTGGGCTAAACACTATGGCACCTATGTGGCTTGATTTTATTAATGCCTTAAGTGAGCATGTGGAAATCCATTTCTTCCATTTAAATCCATGTTTTTCTTACTGGGGAGATGTTGTCACGGAAAAACAAGCATTCAACAAGTTATCTGCTTGGTCGCAGGGCGTTGAAGAGACGCAGAGTTTTGTTGGTAATCCTTTGTTGGCTAATTTAGGACAGCAAGGGCGTGAGTTTATCGCTTTATTACAAGATTATTCTACGGTCGATATTGAGGTATTTGAGCAAGTTCAAAAAGCGACACCGACTGAATCAAAAAAAGAAAGTATTAGCTGTTTACATCAATTGCAAAACGACATTTTAACCTTGGCAGATGCTAGGGATAATCGCAAAGGCAAACAAACAATCACTATGTCAAAGGATGACTCTATTGTTATTACAAGCTGTCATAGTGCCTTGAGAGAAGTACAAGCGTTACATGATTTTTTATTGCATCAATTCAATGATGATAACAGCTTAACGCCAAAAGATATCTTGGTGATGTGCCCTCAAATTGAACAATATGCCCCATATGTTAATGCAGTCTTCGCACGAGGATGGCAGGATATTGCTGGTGAAGTGCCACCTTTACCTTGCTCTATTGCTGATAGAAGTGCGAAAGACAGCGACCCTTTAGTTGCAGCCTTTACCGAATTATTAACATTGCCTGATAGCCGCTTTGGTGTTTCTCAGTTATTGTCATTTCTTAGATTACCGGCCATCGCAGATAAATTTTCCATCACTATTGAAGATCTCGATAAAATTTCTATTTGGTTGGAGCAAGCGACAGTTCACTGGGGATTAGATAAAGCCCACAAACAGAATTTACTTGGGGCACAGGCTAGTGCCTCCTTTACATGGCAACAGGGGCTTTCTAGATTATTACGTGGCTTTAGTTATGGCGATAGTGAGCAAGTTTATCAAAATCAATTGCTGTTAAGCCATGTTGAGGGAAGTGATGCTATATTACTTGGTCAGTTAATGTATTTTATCGAGCAACTGAGTTATTTTTGTCAAAACTTACAAAAGCCACGAAGTGCCCAACAATGGCAGGATTTTCTATTGGAACGGCTAACCAGCTTGTTTAGTCGAGTCGATAACGAAAATATCAGTAATGAAAATAGTATCATGGTGATAGAAAAAGCAATTGCTGGGCTAGTAGAACATTGCCATCATGCCCATTATCAGGACGAGATCCCACTGCTTATTGTAGTGGATTATTTAACGCAACATTTTAGCCAAGGCGATGCCAGCAAACAATTTATGGTCGGGCAGGTGACTTTCTGTTCTATGTTACCTATGCGCAGTATTCCATTTAAAATTATCGCGGTGCTTGGCTTAAATGATGGCGAGTTTCCAAGGCAGCGTCAGGCGCTGGGATTCGATCTTATGTCATTGTCGCCAGCAAAACTGGGTGATAGATCTCGACGCGGTGATGACAGGTATTTATTTCTTGAGGCGATAATTTCCGCAAGGCAGGCATTATATCTCAGTTATCAAGGAAGAAATATCCAAAATAATAACGAAAAACAACCTTCTTTAGTTGTTAAAGAATTGATGGAGTATTTATCTCAAGGTTATGGTTGGCAATTTTCGCTAAAACCTCACGAAGAGCAAAGCATGGCGTGTGACGAGGGTATTTATCAGCTGGCTATGCAAGCGTTTAGCACTAAAAATTATGCTGGGAAATGGCCAAGTTTTGATGGCAAGTGGTTGGCCTTGGGGCAAAAATCTGCGAGTCATAATTTAGCAAATGTTAAGCCATTTAATATTCAAGCGTCGGCAACACCCGCTAGTCTGGAATTATCAGCAGAGCAATTAATTCGTTTTTATCAGCATCCAACAAAAGTATTTGCGCAACAGCAGTTAAATCTTTTTTTTGAACAAAACCGTACGGTACTTGAAGACGTTGAACCTTTCACTGTTGACCCCTTACAAAGTTACTTATTGCGTCAAGAATTACTTGATGCTTCATTGAGTCAAACTGATTCTGCGCAAGCCTTATTAAAAGTGGAACAAAGGTCAAGGTTATCAGGTAGATTTCCTGATTTACCGACTACAACTGATTTTTTTGAGGGATATCAGCACGATGTACAATGTTTTTCAGAAGAAATCTGTAAGCTAAATTGCAATAATCCTGAAGTTTACAGCTGTGAAATATCTATCGACGTGAATGGTGTTAGCATATCGTTAACTGCGCAAATGGCGATTAAAAATGGCTTGTTAGTGCATTATCGAAGTTCTACTGCGAAAGCAAAAGACAAATTCTCAATTTATCTTCAACAATTAATCTTACAGGTTTGGCAGCAAGATTACAGTACTAGAGACACCTTATTGCCAAATGCTGACGGTGTTGAAGAAAACTCTTCACTTATGTTAAATCAGGTTTGTGGCTCTATTGGGTTGTATTTTAATACAAAGTCGCAAAAGGTAGAGGTTTTTGATTTGGCTTTAATAGATAATGCGGAGCAAAAGTTGACCAATATCATTAAATTCTACTTAAAAGGGCAACAACAGCCTCTCTTATTAAATGGTGATTTAGCTGAAAAAGTTTTCACTAAAAAGCGCGGGCAGTTAGACGAGATGACACAAACCCGTTTTGAATCTATTTGGCATGGTGATGCAAACTTCAATGGCTTTGCTGATGATTACTTAAGTTATTTTTGGTCCGAGCCTCCTTTGTATGAACAACATCATGCACTGATCGATTTAATCTATCAGGATTTATATCAGTCTGTTATAAAACGAGCTCCTTCTCGTGCAAAAAAAACCGCCGTTAAGGAAAATAACTCATGAGCTCAAATAATATCGCCATGACTGCACAACACGATAAGGTAGCGATAGAACTTAAAAACCTCGATTCAGCGACCATTAAATTAAGCGAAAAACATCTTATCGAAGCGAGTGCAGGTACGGGGAAAACTTATAATATCACTCGTATTTATTTACGTTTATTATTAGAACGAAAGTTGACGGTAGAACAAATTTTGCTGATGACTTTTACCAAAGATGCCACACAAGAGTTAAGAGGGCGCATTGACGCTTTTATTCGTCTTGCGTTAAGTGAATGGGAGGTTATGTGTCTTGAAGATAGTTATTTTAAGCAGCTAGATGAACGTATCGATAAAAGTGAACGTGAATTCTTATTAAAACGTGCCTTATTATACTTAGATGAAGCTGCAATTTTTACCATTCATGGTTTTTGTCAGCGTGTGTTAAGTCAACATGCCTTTTCTAGCGGTTTGCCTTTTAACGCCACTATGGCAGCAAACTCATCAGAAATTATTTTGCAAGTATGCCAAGATTGGTATCGTTCTCTCGCTAAAACTGATGAGCATAACTTCAAATTACTTACCGATTTTTGGACAACACCACAAAGCTTTTTATCGAGCTTTAGTAAAGCAATAGCACACACTAGCGTGTTATCTGTTGTTGATGTTAACAAAATTGTTGAAGCTTTTATTACCTTGGTTAAAGAAGCTCGTCACTGTCTGCAATCTAATAACGACTTGTTAGAAAATGCCTTGATCATAGTAAAAAAAGGCGTTGAACAAGATAAAAGGCGAGAGGAATTAAGCCAACTACTGTGTTGGCTTGATAGCATCATTACCAAAGAGTTAGCAATTTCTGAGCTGAGTGATAGTCAAAATAAAATGCCCGACAGTTTCTTTGATGGCAAACGGTATGCGAGATCTCGTTATAAATCAGATTTATTAGCCGCTTTTGAGAAAGTAAAAAAAGTAAAAGATCAGCTAAAAAAAATTAATAATAAAATTAATAAAGCCAAAGCATATAGTATAGTGAAAGCGGGTATTTATACTATCCGTCAGCAGGTTGCTGAACAAAAAAAAGCATTGAATTTATTAGATTTTGATGACTTAATTAATACCCTGTCAGATTGTTTAACCAGTAAAGAACAGCGTGCTGATGTATTAGCAAAACATTTATTAACGCAATATCCCGTTGCACTGATTGATGAATTTCAAGATACTGACCCAAAACAATTTGCTATCTTACAAGCCATCTATTTTGGTGATGAGGCCAAAAAAGCGCAAGCAGGCCTTTTTTTAATAGGCGATCCTAAACAAGCCATTTACGGTTTTCGCGGTGGTGATATTTTTGCTTATCTCAATGCCCGCCATGGTTGCGATCATCATTGGTTGATGGATACCAATTGGCGCTCTACAGCTCAGATGATATCGGCATACAATGCCTTATTCACGCATACACAACCAGTATCAAGCAGTGAAAGTGTCTTTGGTTATGGTATCCCTTATTTGCCGGTGCTGTCAGGTAAAGCCGGTCAATCTGTTGACAGTAAACCATTACCCCCGCAAGCAGAGGTTGATAAAGCACTGCAGTTTATTCATTTTACCCAAGCTGAATCAGTTGAAAACAAAAGCTTTAGTCAAGCATTAAGACCGGCGCTAGCGAATTGGTGTGCGTTAGAAATAAGTCAACTTTTATCAGAGTATTATGATTTAGACGCTGCTAAAGCGACGATCAAGCCTAAAGATATTGCCATATTAGTCAGGGATGGTGCAGAAGCTCGCGATATTAAAGAAGCATTAATCAAGGCTGGCTTAGACAGTGTTTTCTTATCTGATAGAGCTAACTTATTTCATTCCCAACAAGCTAAGCAGCTACATTTATTGCTAAGAGGGATATTATATGTTGAAAATGAGAGATTCTTCATTGCTGCTATCTCTTGTGGTTTATTGGGTTTTGATGCGCAGAAGTTACATCAGTTACAGCAAGATGAACTTGCTTATCAGTCACTCAAATTTACTTTTGTTGACTATCGCAGTCAGTGGCAACGCCAAGGCTTTATTACCATGGCGATTAATTTAATGCACAACCTTCTTGATGTACCTGAAGCTAATAAGGATCGCTGTTTAACTAATTTATTGCATTTATTCGAGATTCTACAAGCCGCCACTGTTCGCTTAAGTCAGGGGCAAGCACTATTATATTGGTTTGAACAACAATGCCAAGCAGACACTAATGATGTAGAGGCTGAGTTGAGGCTTGAAAGTGATGCCGATCTCATCCGTATAATGACACAACATGGCTCAAAGGGTCTTGAATATCCCTATGTTTTTATTCCATTTGCTTGTCGCCACAAAGATCCACTGAAGTTTGGCAACAAAGCAATCAGTTACCTTGAGTATCATGATAAGCAGGGGAACTTATGCCTAAGCTTAGATGGTTCATCACAAGCAAAGCAAGCTATGAGTGATGAATCTTATGCTGAAAGCATACGTTTACTTTATGTTGCC
Source organism: Colwelliaceae bacterium MEBiC 14330 (assembly GCA_040779365.1). Taxonomy (GTDB): domain Bacteria; phylum Pseudomonadota; class Gammaproteobacteria; order Enterobacterales; family Alteromonadaceae; genus Colwellia. The sequence continues at coordinate 307,227 of JBFONR010000003.1, read as the reverse complement.
ATCACTAGGGCTGAGCGAAGATGTTATATATTGACCTGTGATTTTGATAATTATCATCTATCTCCTTTAGGCAGAACCCTTAAATTATCAGAGAAAAGCGCTATTAAATCGGCAATACAAGCGGTTAAAACAAGTGCTGATCATGCCATTGGTATTCGTGAAATAGGTTTAGTTGATGACAATGTATCGCAACTGTTATCTGCTAACAGTAAAAATCGTTTTTTAGCTGCCGCTGAGCAACAATACACAACTGTTGCGCAATTTACTGGCAATATTGAACGTAACTGGTGGCTAAGCTCTTTTACTGCGTTAACTAGAAATATTAGGCATGCTGGCGTATCAAATCCAGATAGAGATACTGAGTTAACTCACTTAAATTTTATTACTGTGCCTAATAATGACAAGATTTGTTTTAAATTAATTAAAGGAGCACAAACGGGTAATTTATTGCATGATATTTTAGAACGAACAGATTTTTCTCAACCTAATTGGCAAGAATGTATGGAGCAGCCTTTACTTAAGTTTGGTGCTCTTATGAGCAGTACTAGCGGATCGGCAAAAGAGTATCAACAACAAGATCTTATTAATTGGCTTACCGAGGTGGTAAAAGCGCCTTTTTTACCCGTACCGAGTAGCGACACACTGCAAAGTTTAAGTGATATAGCCCTAAACAAAACCTTGCGCGAAAGTGAATTTTATTTTCCTATGCAAGGGCAGGGAAGTGAAGCCTTGACTAATTTGCTAACCGATCATCGAAATAGAGCGCAACGTAACGATAACGCTAACAGCCTTTATCCAGTCATGTTGCCAAGTCATAAAAAACTTTCTGGTATGATGCACGGCTTCATCGATTTAATTTTTCAACATCAAGGGAAATATTATCTTTGTGATTATAAATCGACACATTTAGGTGATAATTATCAAAATTACCAGTTTGCAGCCTTAATTGATAATGTAGAAAAAAATTATTACGACCTACAGTACTTAATTTACTCGTTGGCGTTACATCGTTATTTAAAACAAACGCTCATTGATTATGATGCCAAAATACATTTCGGCGGGGTTTATTATTTGTATTTACGTGGTATGACTACTGAGCCCAAACATCAAGGTAGCGGTATTTTTTACCGAGAAATTAATGAAGCTGAACTTAATCAATTGGACAGCTTATTTTCACAACAATCAAAAAAACATCACCAAGCTGCCACGATAAAAGCAAACAATGAGGTCGGCTGAGATGGTAGGGTTAGTTAAAAAACAAAGCCTTACCATGGCTTCAAGGACATTTTCTGCTGTGTATCAAAATTTTAATCAAGCGAAAGAACATATTTATGGTATCGAAGCGATTGATTATTTCTTCGCTAAAGAAATGCTTAATGCGTTAGTTTTTAACGGTGAGCAGGGGGTAAGTGTTGCTAACGAGTCTGTTGCTGAGCAAACGTCTATATTGATAAGCAATTTGAATCATACCTTTTTAGCATTAAGCGCAAGCCTGCGTGCTGGTCATAGTTGTCTAGCGTTAAGTGAAATTGCTGAGCAACATTGGGGCAAGTCTTATGGACGAAAACCTGTCGATATATTAGCGAGTCAGGGCAATGAAGTAGCGATGGCGGGTGAACAAGCATTGGATTTACTTCACCCGGGCTTTGTCTTTACTGATCTTGTCGCATTAAAAAAAATGCTCTTATCCCTTAAGATTTCAGAAAATGATCAAAATCTATTGGTATGTAAAGATAACAAGTTATATCTACGTCGATATTTTCAGTTCGAAAATGAACTAGCAAAAGCAATTAATCTGCGTTTAGCACAACAGAATAAATATGATTGTCATCAAATAGCCCAATGTATTAAGCAGCTATTTCCTCAAAGCGATGATAAAGGCGTGGCAGCCGACATCATAGATTGGCAAAAGATAGCCGTTGCCAACGCTATTAATAAAGGTTTTAGTGTTATTGCTGGTGGTCCTGGTACCGGCAAAACTTACACAGTAACAAAACTTTTAGCGGCATTAGTGATGTTAGAGCAATTATCTAGCACAATGGTAACGCAAAAGAATCAATTAAGCATTGCTCTAGTCGCCCCGACAGGTAAAGCGGCTCAACGGTTATCCGAATCAATTGTTAATGCAGTCACGGGTTTTAAAGGATTAATCAGTGATGATGTCTTAGAAAAAATACCCAGCCAAGCGCAAACCGTGCATCGCCTATTGGGTGTGCTACCCAATTCACCAAATTTTAAACATCATCAAGATAATCAATTAACTTGCGATATTGTGCTTATTGATGAAGTTTCTATGGTTGATTTACCTTTAATGACACGAATATTTAGAGCATTAAAGCCAAGCGCTAAGGTTATTTTATTAGGTGATGCTGATCAGCTACCCTCTGTTGCAGCTGGTAGCGTTTTAGCTGATATTGCGCCAAGACCCCATGGAGGTTTTAGTGATAGCAATACTCGTTATTTAAGCGAAGTTTGTCAGTTAACCATAGCGCAAATACAACAAGCTTTTTATCAACAACAGCCCGGTGATGGCTGCACGATTGACTATTTAACCTTTTTGGTTAAATCAAGGCGCTTTGATGGCAAAGGTGGCATTGGTTTATTAGCGAAAAGTGTCATTAGCGGCGATGTACAAAGCAGTTGGCAGTTACTTGCTAATAAAGAAAATAATCCTAATAAAGCTCAAACCGAACTCATTATTGCTCAAGGTGATATGCAAAATTGGCTTGCCCCTTTGGTTCAAGAATATTACCAACCACTTGAGTCGTGTGTTAATGTCAAAGAGGCTTTTTCATTTTTATCTAAATTTCGTGTGCTGTGTGCAACACGCCAAGGTGAATACGGTGTCGAGCAAGTCAATGAGCTAATTAAAACCCTGTTAGGGAAAAACAATTCACCCTATCAACAAAAGCAACATGCACTATATCATGGCCAACCTATCATGATTAATGAAAACGATTACCGGTTAAACCTCTATAACGGTGATATAGGTATCATATGGCGCTTTGCTGATAAAACGGGGCAATCTCATCTGATAGCCTGCTTTGAAAGTCCTGATGAAGCAGATAATGACGAAGAGGGGGTTCGATACATTTTACCGTCACGCCTACCGAAATTTGAAAGCGTTTATGCTATGACAATTCACAAAACCCAAGGAAGTGAGTTTGCTCATGTTGCCATGATTATTTCAGCAAACCAAAATGAGCTAGCGGATAATCAAGCTAAAGCGAGTAAATTATTGTCGAGAGAATTATTGTATACCGGGATTACCAGAGCAAAACAAAAACTTACCGTTAGTGCTAACCAAGTGGTTTGGCGTCAAGCTGTGTCAGCACAGGTACAACGGCATTCAGGTTTAAGCATAAAACCTAGGGATTAAAGTGAGTTGGCGTTTGAAGAATGTTACTATGGCACTTATCTATAGCTATTTTCTTATGGCTTATTCACTTTTTTGATTGAGCGAGGATGTTAGAAAACTCATGAAGTTAATTGAAATAAACAAGCAACGTTATCGAAAACATTTAACAATTGTTATTGTCGGTTTCATCAGTTCATTATTAGTATTGTCACTTGCGTTTGGCACTCTTTTGATAAGCTTATTTTCAAGTGTTGAGCAAATGACATTAACACAAGCAGCAGCGGAGGCACTTAACGATGGTGTAGCGGCTGACAAAGAAACTAACTTTAAGTATAACTTTCTGGGCGTTGTTTTAGCTTTATTAGCCAATGCGGCCATTTTACACAGCGTTAAAGGTCATAAGTTTTTCACAGAAATTTATTATGTTTGGCAAGTAAAACAGCTACAAAACCTTATTTACCGGAAGTTAAATAACATCAAAACTGCTGCCAATGCAGGTGAAGAATCGGCATTAGTTATTCTATCGTTTTACTATCAAAGTCAACTGCAAATTTATCAACTTGACGACAATACCATCACTTTGTCAACAATTGAGCGACAACTTGAGCAAGTCAAACAGAGCATAACAGACGCTGATCTTGATGTTAATGAGGAAAATTTTGAGAAAAGTTTATTAGCACAATATCACTAGTCGCTAGCTTGTTTGAGTAACAGGGCAACTAAAGCATAACACTAATATTTGACTAATATTGAACTGATAAAAACCAGCAGTCATCGATGAGTGCTGGTTTTTTTAATTGTTAAATAACTGGACGTTATTGAGGTATTATCTAGCGCGGAAAATGATGCGACCTTTGGATAAGTCATACGGTGTTAATTCAACCGTAACTTTATCGCCAGTTAAAATACGAATATAGTTTTTACGCATTTTGCCTGAAATGTGGGCTGTTACAACGTGACCATTCTCAAGCTCAACTCTAAACATAGTGTTAGGTAAGGTATCTAAAACCGTACCTTGCATTTCAATATTTTCTTCTTTCGCCATGGGGCGCTAAACCTCTAATGTGATGCAAATTAGCCGAAGAATATAACAAGTTTGCTAATATTCAAGGACAGATAAAAAAAGCTGCGCGCATGATGCCTAATTGCTAGAGTAAAGTAAAGTCTTGTGGCTATTTATTTAGCAATTTTACTATAATTGTCATCGACTTTGTCATTTAATTGCCATTGCTGAGCGATAAAACGCTCAAAAGGGAAATATCGGTTTTTATAATTCATTTTTTGACAATCATCTATTTGGTATCCTAAATACAAATAAGGTAAAGCTAATTCCTTACATAGCTTTATCTGGGTTAAGATCGAAAAAACACCTAAGCTGTTACGTTTATAATCTGGATGATAAAAAGTATAAACAGCAGATAAAGCATTACTTAATACATCGGTGACAGCGATACATAATAATTGTTCTGCTTGTGTTTCTGAAGCGGGTAACCAAGTTTCTATAAATAATTGTTTGGTTAAACTACACTTCAAAAAACTTTGATATTGTTCAAAAGAAGCCGGGTACATACTACCATCTTGGTGCAGCGTATTAATATAGCTCTCAAATAACGGGTAATAACTGTCTTTTAACTGTGATGATTGTTTAATAAGCAATGCTTGATTACGTTTGTTACAACGTTTTTGGCTTTTTGTTGGTTGAAACTCATTGACTAAAACTCGAATTGATTGACAGGCATTACAATGAAGGCAATGCGGTCGATAACTTTGCTCACCACTGCGTCTAAAGCCTTGCGTCATTAACCATTCATAACTTGCTGAGTTATGCAGTCTTTCATCTACTGCGATAAGTAGACGCTCTTCTTGATCTGGTAAATAATTACAGGGAAATGTTTTACTAAGGCCTAACTGAAAAGTGTTACTACTCATTTCGACTCACTAGTGGTTAACTGTTTACTTAAAAAGCTAGATTGATAAAGCTCTACTATGCCAAAAATCTTTAGGTATTACTTTATTTATAGCACTTTGTTGCCTTTGGTGAAAATTATCTCGTGATATTTCAACGGCACCCATATCTTGTAAAAAAGGGTTCAGTAACTGGCAATCAATAAAATCAATATTAATAGTTTTAAGCAAGTTAGCTAAAGCAACTAAGGCAAACTTTGAAGCGTTGGCTTGTCGATAAAACATCGATTCACCAGAAAAAAAACCATTAATTGCGACACCGTATAAACCGCCTACTAAGGTTTTGCCTTGTTCTATCTCATGGTTTTGTTGCCATACTTCAATAGAGTGAGCATGCCCCTGTTGATGTAAAGCGATATAAGCGGCTTGCATTTCATCGAGTATCCAAGTGTCACCATCTCGAAAAGGCGCGTCAGCACATAAGGCAATAACTTGATTGAAATCTTTATTTAAGGTGATGCTATAGGGTGACTTACGCAGCGCTTTACTTAAGGTACGATTGATACGTAATTGGTTAATATTGATAATCGCTCTTGGATCAGGTGACCACCACATCAGTGGATCGCCTTCACTAAACCAAGGGAAAATTCCTTTGGAATAGGCACTGAGTAGACGTGATATTGATAAGTCTCCACCAATGGCTAATAAGCCATTAGGGTCTGATAGGGCACAATCAATAGGAGGAAAAGCAACATCGAGATCATCGAGTTGATAAAGCACTTGACTCATAGTATTTCCATAAAGCGTAGTGAAAATTTACCAGCTAAATAAAATAAACCACTTAAACAACAATGTCTAAGTGGTTTATTTGTATACGAACTAATTTTGCAAAATTAAAGTATTAACTTAAGCAATTAATAAATAGTCATCAGTGTTAACTAAACGGACAGCTTTTAGTCTTGCGCATCTAGGTAACGTTCAGCATCAAGTGCTGCCATACAACCAGCTCCGGCAGAAGTAATAGCTTGACGATATATATGATCAGCAACATCACCTGCGGCAAAAATGCCTTCTACACTAGTTTGGGTCGCATTACCTTGCGTGCCACTTTGAATGGTTAAATAGCCATCTTTCATTGCTAGTTGGTCTTTAAATATATCGGTGTTTGGTTTGTGGCCAATAGCGATAAATACACCGGCAACGTCGATTTCTTCTGTCGCATCAGAGTTGGTATCTTTTAGGCGTAAACCGGTTACCCCCATATTATCACCTAATACTTCATCTAAAGTACGGTCGGTATGTAAGATAATATTCCCATTGTTAACTTTTTCGTATAAACGGTCAGTTAATATTTTTTCACTACGGAAAGTATCACGACGGTGGATTAAGTGAACTTCACTGGCGATATTGGCTAGGTATAGGGCTTCTTCTACTGCGGTATTACCACCACCAACAACGGCAACTTTTTGATTTTTATAAAAGAAACCATCACAAGTGGCACAGGCCGAAACACCACGCCCCATAAAGGCTTCTTCTGAAGGTAAACCTAAGTATTGCGCTGAAGCACCAGTACATATTATCAAAGCATCACAAGTATATTCACTGCTACCTGTTAATTTATAAGGCTTCGATGAAAAATCAACGGATTCAATGTGGTCAAAAATAATTTCAGTGTCGAATTTCTCAGCATGCTTTTGCATGCGATCCATTAATGCCGGGCCTGTTAAATCATCAGCATCACCAGGCCAGTTTTCAACATCAGTTGTCGTGGTTAATTGACCGCCTTGTTGCATACCCGTGATCATTACAGGTTTAAGGTTTGCGCGGGCAGCGTAAACCGCAGCAGTATAGCCAGCGGGGCCTGAGCCTAAAATTAGTAGGGGACAATGTCTTACGTCACTCATGAAAACTCCAAATATAAAATGATATATAAACTTAACTTGGGATGATAAGTGGTTATATCAAGAGAGTATAGCTGTTTTATTTAAAACTTATTAACTCATGTTTATTTTTTGCTGATTTACACATCTTGAAACAATTAAAACGATATCTTTGAATATAATTTGACCAAACAGTAAGGATTTTATTTTAAAGGTTGAAATAAGAAAAAAAATGGACTATAGCTATTAGGCGCTAATATCTACATATTAGTACTAAATATAAAAAATATAAAAAATATAAATACTTATTTCATTAAATGTCTAAAGGGAAAAAACATGTCAAATAACTTCCGTGCTAACTCACTAGCATTAGCTGTGGGTGCTGCCTTATGTGCTGCTCCTGTATATGCTGAAGAATTAGCAACTACCGAAGAAATAAAAGATGTAGAACGAATTGCTGTTGTCGGGACAAGATCATCGCCCCGTTCTGTAGCTGACTCACCTGTGCCGATTGATATCGTTGGCGGCGATGAGCTTGGTAAGAATGCCTCTAGCGATATGCTAGATATGTTACAAGCAGCAGTACCTTCATTTAACGTGCGTCAACAACCAATTTCAGATGCAGCTTCATTTATTAGGCCAGTTAATTTACGTGGCTTATCGTCTGATTCTACCTTAATTTTACTTAACGGCAAACGTCGTCACAGAGCCTCGGTTATTGCGTTCCAAGGGGGCGGTGTAAACGATGGTGCGCAAGGGCCTGATATTTCAGTTATCCCTTCTGTTGCGCTAAAACAAGTTGAGGTGCTAAGAGACGGCGCTGCAGCTCAGTACGGCTCAGATGCTATTGCTGGTGTGATGAACTTTGTTTTAAAAGATGACTCAGACGGTGGCTCGATATCAGCTCGCTATGGTGAATATTACGAAGGTGATGGTGAACAAGTTGTCGTTGATGGTAATGTTGGTTTACCCTTTACCGATGATGGCTTTGCGAATTTATCGTTTCAGTATAAAACCGCTGATGCGACCAGTCGCTCGGTTCAGCGCCCTGACGCGCAAGGTTTAATTGACGCAGGTAACACTGCGGTTGCTGATCCAGCCCAAATTTGGGGTAACCCTGAAATTGATGATGACATCACCTTATTCGGTAATGTTGGCTTGGATTTAGGTAATGATAAAGAATTTTACATGTTCGGTAACTATTCTGATCGTACTGCAACAGGTGGCTACTACTATCGTAACCCACAAAACCGAGGTGGGGTCTTTACTGATGGCGATGGATTATTGCTAGTAGGGGCTATGGATGGTAATGCAGCTGCGTGTCCTAATATTGAAATCACTACTGCCAATGTTTTAACGCAAGATGATTACATCAACAATGTTGCTAACAATGATAATTGTTGGGCCTTCAATGAGTTGTTCCCTGGCGGTTATACCCCCCAATTTACCGGCGATATCAATGATACCTCACTAACTATGGGGACGCGTGGTGATATTAACGGTGGCATCTTTGATGAGGTATATTTCGATATCAGTGGCTCCGTTGGTCGAAATAAGTCAACTTACACCTTGGCTAATACCGTGAACCCTTCTATGGGCGCGTTAAATATAAGTCAACCAAACAACTCATTTGAAGCGGGTTCTTACATCCAGTTAGAAAAAGCATTTAATGCCGACTTTTCTAAAGGTCTTGAGGTTGGTCTGGTCGATCCGGTGAACCTAGCGGCTGGTTTTGAATGGCGTCAAGAAAGTTTTGAAATCATTTCTGGTGAGCAAGCCTCTTGGCAACAAGGGCCACTTGCCTCGCAAGGCTTTAGTGTTGGTTCACATGGTTTTGCAGGTTTTTCACCGGAATCACAAGGCATTAATTCTAGGCAAAGTATTGCCGCCTATGTCGATGTCGAAGCTTATTTAACTGAGAGCTTATTAGTGGGGGCAGCACTGCGTTACGAAGATTTCTCTTCATTTGGTAATACCACCAACTATAAATTAACGGCGCAATATGAGCTAAATGATCAACTATCATTCCGTGCTTCACATAGTACCGGCTTTAGAGCACCTACTGTTGGTCAAGCAAATGTTGTTAACACCCAAACATCGTTAGTTAATGGTGAATTGATTCAATCGGCTACTTACCCGCCAACGCATCCTGTCTCAGCAGAGCTTGGTGGTGTTGAGTTAAAGCCTGAAGAGTCGGTTAGTTTTGCTGCTGGTTTAGTGTATCAGCAGGGTGACTTCTTTATGACGATAGATGCCTATAATATTGAAGTCTCTGATAGGGTTGCTCAAACAGATAAAGTCTTTATCACTCAACAAAATGTCGATAATTTGCAAGGCAAGTATCCAAACCCTGAGTTATTATTGGGTGGTTCGGTAACCTTCTTTGCCAATGACTTTGACACCTCCACTCAAGGTGTTGATGTGGTGATGAATTATGATATGGACCTAATGAACGGTAGTAGCAAATTCAGCTTAGCTTATAACTACAATTCAACAGAGGTTGATGATCCTGGTCAATTTACTTCTGCCTTTAAAGTACGTCGTCTAGAAGAGGGTATCCCTGAGCACAGAGCAACATTAACGTTTGCGCAAAATTGGGAAGATATCAGCATGTTTATTCGTGGTAATTACTTTGGTGAGTGGTTTGCAACCCATGCTGATGAGCCAGATGTCGATAGCTCTTATGGCTGGTCTGAAACTGTGGGTGCATCTTTTACTCTTGATGCAGAAGTGAGCTACTATGTTAATAAAAATTGGACCTTATCAGCAGGCGCCAATAATATACTAGACACTAAAGCGCAAGAGCTGCAAAAAAATGGTGGAGCATATTCAGTCGTTGGTGCTGAATACTACGAAAGTGGTCCATTTGATTATAACGGTGGTTTTTACTACGTTAAAGCAACTTATAACTTTTAACTAAGTTATTGGTTATCAAATAAAAAAGGCCTAGCGATGCTAGGCCTTTTTATTCGAACTCGATTTGTTTAAGCGTTTAAAGCAACACGAGGATCAACAAATTCATAACCTAATACTTCTGCAACAGGTTTATAGGTAATTTTACCACCGGCAACATTTAATCCTGCTAATAAGTGCTCATCATCTAATAATGCTTGCTTTGCACCTTTGTTAGCAATAGTCACGGCAAATGGCATAGTCGCATTGGTTAAGGCCATGGTTGAAGTCCGGGCAACACCACCTGGCATATTGGCAACACAATAATGCACTACACCGTCAACAACATAGGTCGGCTCTTGATGAGTTGTTGCACGTGAGGTTTCAAAACAACCACCTTGATCAATAGCAACATCGACAACAACCGCACCTTGTTTCATCATTTTGATGTGTTCTTTGGTCACTAATTTAGGTGCAGCAGCCCCCGGAATTAATACCGCACCGATAACTAAGTCAGCTTCAACGATCAACTTATCCATGGCATCTGCACTAGAATAAACCGTTTTTAACCGGCCATCGAATTCTGTATCTAATTGGCGTAACCGCGGTAATGAACGATCAAGAATAGTGACATCAGCGCCCATACCAACAGCCATGCGTGCAGCCTGTGTACCGACAACACCACCACCAACTATTAATACTTTTGCTGGAGCGACACCTGGAACACCGCCTAGCAATGCACCAAGTCCCCCTTGTGCTTTTTCTAATGCATGTGCGCCAGCTTGAATTGACATACGACCAGCAACTTCGGACATCGGGGCTAATAAGGGTAAACCACCTGAAGTAGCTGTCACGGTTTCATAAGCAATACAGGTAGCACCTGAAGCAACCAGTAATTCTGTTTGCTGTGGATCTGGTGCTAAGTGTAAGTAGGTGAATAATATCTGACCCGGGCGAAGCATTTTACATTCGATAGGCTGCGGCTCTTTTACCTTGATAATCATATCGGCAGTGGCAAATATTTCTGCGGCACTGTCAATAATTTTTGCGCCAGCAGTGGCATATTGTTCGTTATCAAAGCCTATTGATGCACCACCATTGTTTTCAACAATCACTTCGTGGCCATTAACTACTAACTCCTTTACACCCGCTGGTGTAAGGCCGATACGGTATTCATGGTTTTTTATTTCTTTCGGTACGCCAATAATCATAATACTCTCTCTTAAGCAAAGCTTGATGAAGGCACATTCATTGTGCTCGTAATATTTGCGACTAGTATAATAATAATTTCATAGAATAACCTGTCGTTATTTTTAATTAGGCGATATATAATGCTGAAATACCTTAAAAATACAGAGTTATATAAATGAGTCTCAATAAAAGTATTGATCGCATAGATAAGAATATTTTAGTTGAATTACAAAAAAATGGTCGACTTTCTAATGTCGAATTGTCTAAACGTGTTGGTTTAAGCCCAACACCTTGTTTAGAAAGAGTTAAACGCCTAGAAAAAGAACAATATATTAGTGGTTATAAAGCGATATTAAACCCACTGAAGCTTGATGCAGCCTTATTAGTGTTTGTCGAAATCACCTTGACTAAAACGAGTCCAGATGTCTTTGATGATTTTTCAAAAGCGGTTGATGAACTAGATGTTATTCAAGAATGTCATTTAGTTTCCGGTGACTTTGATTTTTTATTAAAAACTCGGGTAAAAGATATGTTAGCTTATCGAGAATTACTCGGCGACACTTTATTAAGGTTACCAGCGGTAAGTGAAAGTAGAACTTACGTCGTGATGGATGAAGTTAAATCGACTAATATTTTGGCAATCAAGCGATAGTAGTCTGTCAAGCAGAGTAAATAAGCATAAAATTACAATTATCCAATTTCATTGGTAATTTATTGCTGTCATCCAAGCGCGAATTTGGTATTTTAGCTCTTGTATGTAATTTTTCTACTAAATAATATTCAATGGTGCTTTTAATTGTCTTCAGATCTTCCACAAAAGGCTAATGTTTCATTTGAAACGATAGCAAAAAAACAGCTAACAGGCGTACAACGTCTATTAGAAGCGGGCTTATTATTTTTTACTGTTTTTGCTATGTTTATGATGCTGGCTTTATTTAGTTTCGATCCAGCCGATCCTGGCTGGGCGCAAACCGGTTATCAAACCGAAGTCCGTAATTTAGGTGGGCCAGTGGGTGCTTATCTTTCGGACTTGTGTTTAAACCTGTTTGGCGTTATTGCCTATAGTTTGCCATTTGTCATTGCCATTGTTGGCTGGTTGTTATTTCAACGCTTTCATGAATTAATGAAACTTGATTATTTAACTTTAGGTCTTAAGCTAATCGGTTTTTTCATGCTTTATTTGGGTATTACCTCACTTGCTAGCATGAATTTTGACGATATATTTTATTTTTCAGCAGGAGGAATTTTAGGGGATGTCATAAGTAAGACATTATTACCTTATTTGTCCTTTGTTGGTTCAACCTTGCTTTTTCTACTTTTTACTTGTGCAGGCGTTGTGCTTTTAACAGGGTTTTCATGGTTGAAATTTATTGACGCTGTTGGCAAATATTCAATTTTCGCTGTACTGTGGTTGATAAAGGCACCGAAACTTATCAAAGAGCACTTTGGTACTATCGATGAGGAGAATTATCAAACTGACACTGTTGAAAATCGCTTAATACCTGATAAAGAAGAACAGAATACACCGATAAATACTTCGGCTTCAGCGGATGAAGATCATTCGGCGACAACTGTTTTAGCAGGATCTTTTAGTGCGACACAAGAAGAAACGCCAGTTGCTAAAAAAGAAGTTAAATCTCAGTCAAAAGCGAGTGTTAATCGAGAAACTGAGCAGAAATTGTCACTTGAATTAACAAAAACTGAACCATTTATCGATATTGCTGAGTTATTGACCGAACCCGCAGTTGGCAGTATTCAAGAACATGTTAGTGATAAAGAAATAACCGCTGCTTTTGCGGAAGTTGAAAAACCCGATGTTGCCGATGATTATCAATTTCATCAAACGAGTACTACAGTTAACCAAGAAGTCACTGATGATAACGGACAAGTCAACTTGGTCGCTGTCAAAGAAGATAGTTTCGTTGGCATGCCTTCTATCGATCTGCTCGATCGAGCAGATAAAGCTAAAAATCCAATCAATCAAGAAGAATTAGAACAAGTCAGCCGCTTAGTTGAAGCTAAATTGCTTGATTTTGGCGTGCAAGCGCAAGTCGTTTCTGTCTTTCCTGGTCCTGTAATAACACGCTTTGAATTAGATTTAGCTCCCGGTGTTAAGGTAAATAAAATTACTAGCTTATCAAAAGATTTAGCGCGAGCATTGTCTGCTATTAGTGTACGTGTTGTTGAAGTGATTCCCGGCAAGTCTGTTATTGGCCTAGAGTTACCGAATAAACACCGAGAAATTGTTCACCTAAGTGAAGTGATTGCTTGTCCTGCTTTTGAAGAGTCAACCTCTTCATTGGCTATGGTGTTAGGTAAAGATATTGCTGGTGACCCGGTCGTGGTTGACTTAGGGAAAATGCCGCATTTATTAGTAGCAGGTACCACAGGCTCAGGTAAATCTGTTGGTGTAAATACCATGATTGTTAGCCTTCTTTATAAATCTACGCCCGAAGATGTGCGTATGATTATGATAGATCCAAAAATGCTTGAGCTTTCAGTATATGAAGGAATACCGCATTTATTGGCTGAAGTAGTTACCGATATGAAGGATGCTGCTAATGCACTGCGTTGGTGTGTTGGCGAGATGGAACGTCGTTATAAAGTGATGTCTGCTGTTGGGGTTCGTAACTTAAAAGGCTATAACAAAAAAGTGCTAGATGCCATTGCAGCTGGTCAGCCGTTAATTGATCCGACATGGCAGCCAACTGACGGAATGGACCAAACACCACCTATGTTAGAAAAACTGCCAAGCATTGTTGTTATTGTTGATGAATTTGCCGATATGATGATGATAGTTGGCAAAAAAGTTGAAGAGCTTATTGCGCGTATTGCCCAAAAAGCACGAGCTGCTGGTATTCATTTAGTGTTGGCAACACAAAGGCCATCGGTAGATGTCATCACCGGTTTAATTAAAGCGAACATTCCAACACGTATGGCGTTTCAAGTCTCTTCGGGGTTAAACTCACGTACTATTTTAGATCAGCAAGGAGCAGAGCAGTTGCTTGGTATGGGTGATATGCTTTATTTACCGCCAGGCACCGGTGTTCCGACACGTGTTCATGGTGCTTTTATTGATGATCATGAAGTACATGCCGTTGTAAAAGATTGGAAGTCACGAGGTGAGCCAAATTACATTGAAGAAATACTTTCAGGTGAAAATGAACAAGATATTTTATTACCGGGTGAGCAAGCTGAAGGGGATGATAGTGGCGAAGAGCTCGATGCCTTGTATGATGAAGCAGTAAATTTTGTTACTGAAAAGCGTCGAGTGTCAATTTCAAGTGTGCAAAGGCAGTTTAGAATTGGTTATAACCGCTCGGCCAGAATAGTTGAACAAATGGAAATACAAGGTGTGGTATCTACACCAGGTAACAACGGCGCGCGAGAGGTATTAGCACCACCGCCTGTTCGTGATTTTTAAGTAGACAAAAAAGCTGCGACAGGTCATCAAATGGCATGTCGTATCGTTATTTTCGCAATGTTAGAGAAGTTCCCAATAATTTTATGTTACAAAACAAGCCCAAAAAGTCAGTTAAAAAACTAGTTTTGCTCAGTCTTTTACTACCTTCATTGTCACTAAGTAGTACAGTTGCGCTGGCAGAAAATAATTTGAAAATTAACACTGTGCAAACCAATGCTAAAGAAACTTTATCAAAAGATAAGCTAATGGATAAGTTATCAAAATTAGCATTTTTTACAGCTAACTTTCGCCAAAAAATTATGAGTCATACTGGCGAAGTATTGAGTTTAGGTGATGGACGTTTAGCAATTAGTAAACCGAACCTTGTTAACTGGCAAACAATTTCGCCTGATGAGACCCACATTATTAGCGATGGCAATACGTTATGGTTCTATGACCCGTTTATAGAACAAGTTAGCGCATACAGTTTGGCTAAATCTATTCACAATACCCCTATTTTATTACTCACTAGTGACGAGCCATCACTGTGGCAACAATATAGGGTAACAGAAGAAAAACTTGATACTGAGGCAAATTTTAGTCAAAAAGCGCAACGTTTTGTGATCACACCAAAGGATGCTACTAGTCAAATAAAACAATTAACGCTGACTTTTACCATTGCTGATTTTGCTGGTGTTAACGATAGCCAACTTAGCCAGTTTTCGTTTCAAGATGCAACCGGGCAGGTGAGCCAAATTGATTTGAGTAACTTTAATAGTAAAGATAAACCTCAAGCCTCATTGTTTTCCTTTAGCTTACCTGAAGGTGTCCGATTAGAAGACAAGCGTTAAGCTATGATGAACAAAGGTCAAAAGTCTGCGCAACAGTTTGATGAAAATTTAGATCTCAACTTAACTGTTAAGCTAGAGCAACAAGAATCACTGTTTGAAGCTTCAGACGAGCTAGCTAGCTTTGCTGAGCACAAAACTGCGACCAGCAGTTTCATGCCACTTGCCGCGAAAATGCGGCCAAAAAATTTAGCAGAGTATGTTGGTCAGCAGCATATTCTGGCGGAGAATTCACCATTAAGCCAGTCAATTGAACATGGACATTGTCACTCACTTATTTTTTGGGGCCCGCCCGGAAGTGGCAAAACGACCTTAGCTGAAATTATTGCGCAACATGCCAATGCAGAGATAGAACGAGTATCTGCCGTTACTTCTGGCATTAAAGAAATACGAAGTGCAATTGATAAAGCTAAGTTACGAGCACAAGGCAAAGGCCAGAATAAACGACGTACAGTTTTGTTTGTTGATGAGGTTCATCGCTTCAATAAGGCTCAACAAGATGCTTTTTTACCGCATATTGAAGATGGCACTATCATATTTATTGGCGCGACGACTGAAAACCCTTCTTTTGAATTAAATAGAGCTTTATTATCTCGTGCACGTTTGTATACGCTAAAAAAACTAACCCTAGATGATTTAGCGCAAGTCCTCATGCGTGCCATAGCCATGTGTGAGACAGAGCAAAATGTCGTTATTGAATTAACTAAGGAGGCAAAACAAAGTCTGCTTAATCGCGCTGATGGCGACGCAAGACGATTGCTTAATTTGTTAGAAAACTGTCTTGATAGTGCGGCATCGCATGAACATCCGAAAAATCCTCAGTGTTTACTCAAAACAATATCAGTAAAATTAATAGCCAAAGTGGCGGGCAGTAAAGTTGCACTGTATGATAAAGGCGGTGATGCCTTTTATGATTTAATTAGTGCCTTTCATAAATCAGTACGTGGTTCAAGCCCTGATGCTGCATTGTATTGGTATGCAAGAATACTCAATGCCGGTGGCGATGCGCTTTATGTCGCTAGGCGTTTACTTGCTATTGCCAGTGAAGATATTGGTAATGCTGACCCTAGAGCTTTACAAATTGGCGTTGACGCCTGGGATACTTTTCATCGTGTTGGCCCTAGTGAAGGTGAAAGGGCAATTGCTCAAGCGGCAGTATACATGGCATTAGCACCGAAAAGTAATGCTGTTTATCAAGCTTTTAATAAAGCAAAAGCATTAGCACAACAAACCAATCAATTAGATGTTCCTGCTCACTTGAAAAATATTAAAGGGAGTGCTTCACAGGAAGTTGGCGATGGTAGAGGGTATAGATATGCCCACGATGAATTTAACGCTTTCGCAGCGGGAGAGAACTACTTCCCTGAAGCATTGGCTCGTGGCAATGATTCACATACACAACTTTATCAGCCAACTGAGCGAGGGTTGGAGAAGCAGCTTAAAGATAAACTAGATTACTTAACTCAACTTAATAGGAACAGTGATGAACAGCGCTATTAGCCATATTACTCTATATGCTTTTGTCGCCTTAGGTGGCGCTTGTGGTGCCTGTTTACGCTTTTATATCTCTCAATTAGTGTTAAATTGGCTCGGAAAAGGTTTCCCTTTTGCAACATTGATAGTTAATATTTGCGGCTCGTTTTTAATGGGGTTACTTTATCAGTTAATTGAGTACGAATTTTTAGATTTACATATTCATAGAACCTTAATAGGCATAGGTTTTTTAGGGGCGTTCACCACCTTTTCTACATTTTCATTAGACTGCTTGTTATTATTACAGCAAGGAGAGGTATTAAAAGCTGCACTTAATATGCTACTCAATGTATTTATGTGTATAGCTGCAGCGGCTTTGGGGATCTATATCATAACAGCTATAACGAAATAAACTGTGAATTAATCAGTTAACACTTTAAAAAATTCTACCATATACAGTAAACTACACTTATTCTGATAATAAGATACAACTTTTTATAACTTTAAAACAAGAATGTGAACAATTATGCTTGATGCAAAACTGCTTAGAACTGACTTAGACAATATCGCCCAACAACTAGCTAAACGTGGCTTTGAATTAGATACAGCAACTTTAAGTGCCTTAGAAGAACAACGTAAAAGTATACAAATTAAAACGCAAGAGCTACAAAACGAACGCAATTCTCGTTCAAAATCAATTGGACAAGCTAAGGCTCGTGGTGAAGATATTGCTCCATTACTTGCACAGGTGAGCCAGTTAGGTAACGACTTAGATGCAGCAAAAGCAGAGCAAGATGAAGTATTAGCTAACATAGATGCGATTGCTAGCGCTATCCCCAATTTGCTTGATGAATCTGTGCCAGAGGGAAAAGATGAAGATGATAATGTTGAGTTAAAACGCTGGGGCACACCACGAGAATTCGATTTTGAAGTGAAAGATCACGTTGATCTAGGATTTTCAGTAGACAAAGGTTTAGATTTTGAAAGCGGTGCTAAACTCGCCGGGACTCGTTTTGCTGTAATGCGTGGTAAAATAGCTAAGTTACATCGTGCTATTGCTCAGTTTATGCTGGATACGCATGCAGAAGAACATGGTTATCAAGAAATGTATGTGCCTTACCTAGTGAATGCAGATTCACTTTATGGTACCGGTCAGTTACCTAAATTTGGTGAAGACTTATTTCATACTGATCTATCAAACAAAAAGTTCTCACTTATACCTACGTCAGAAGTACCTTTAACCAATTTAGTACGAGATGAAATTGTTGATGAAGCTGACTTACCGATAAAAATGACAGCGCACACACCTTGTTTCAGAAGTGAAGCTGGCTCAGGTGGTCGAGACATTCGAGGGCTTATTCGTCAACATCAATTTGATAAAGTTGAAATGGTGCAAATTGTAAAGCCAGAAAACTCAATGGCAGCGCTTGATGAATTAACTCGACACGCTGAAGTGATTCTAGAAAAGCTCGAGCTACCATATCGTACGGTACAACTTTGTAGTGGTGATGTAGGTTTTAGCGCGACTAAAACATTTGATTTAGAAGTATGGCTACCAGCCCAAAATACTTACCGAGAAATCTCATCGTGTTCCAACATGGGGGCTTTCCAAGCTCGTCGTATGCAGGCACGCTTTAGAAACAGTGAAACAAATAAGCCTGAATTATTACATACACTAAATGGCTCAGGTTTGGCGGTAGGGCGTACCTTAGTGGCTATATTAGAAAACTATCAGCAAGCAGATGGTAGTGTTAATATTCCTACAGTATTGCAACCATACATGGGTGGCTTAAAAGCTATTGGCTAATTGCTTTATAAAGTAAATCAACCACTAAGAAGCAGCTTTAGAGCTGCTTTTTTATTTATAATAAGTTGCTGATATATATTAGTATTTTTAATCTACTTGTTATGCCGCTAAGCAAATTATGAGCAAAAATCTCAGTATTATAGTTCTATGAGCTGAGCAAGCCTGTATTATTAAAATAAACACTATTGCTAAAGTTGATCACTGCTACAAAGATAACAAACCTTTGTTGGTAAGGTAGCTTTAACAAGGTGCTAAAGAACGGACAAAAAAACAGTTGGCTTTTGTTCGTTCGTCACTAATTTTAGCAAACATTTTGTTCCGCTTAGCGCAGCATTATAGCGCTAGTCGTATATGGAGAAGTTGGTGCGCGCAAAAATATTATCATTATTTTTAGTTTTAATTTCATCAAATATTGCTTATGCCTATAGCGATTTTAATTTTGAAACCGAAATCCAAAATACTATCGAAAATGAAGGTATTGTAGGATTATCTTGGTCAACCGTTTCAAATGGACATGTTGAAATTGGTAGTGCTGGATATGCAAATATTTCAAAACTTGAACTTATGAAGCCTGCACAAAAAATGCATGTAGGCTCAGTTACCAAATCGGTTCTAGCAATAGGCGTTCTTCATTTGATATTTGAAGGGAGACTTTCATTAGATAGTAATGTCGAAGCAATCTTATCAGAATTGAAATTCGACAATCCTTGGCATCATCGTTCACCTATCATGGTCCAAAACCTACTTGATCATACTGCTGGATTAGACGATATCAGAATGTGGCAATTACTAAGCACTAAACCTTTGCCAAATACACCACTTACAGAAGCTTTTAAATCAAGTGGACAAAATTTATTAATGGTTAGAACAGAGCCTGGAACACAATACTCATACTCTAATATGGGTTATACATTGCTTGCGATGGTTATAGAAGCTGTCACCAAGCAGCGTTATGAAGAGTTTCTCGATAGTAACCTTTTAATCCCTTTAGGGATGACTGATAGTAGTTTTGAGTTCATTAGCCAACAGCATCAGTCTGCCGATCCTTTATTAGCTATGGGGTACCATGAAAATAATGTTACTCAAGCTGCAGTACCTAATTATTTAAGACCAGCAGGACAATTCACAACAACGGCTCCTGACATGGCTAAGTTTATGGATTTTTTGTTAGATGGAGGCAAGGTTAATGGTGAAGGATTTTTACATCCTGAACATATGGAAATGCTTACTGAACCTTTGAACACTGATGCCCACAAAGCAGGCCTAAGAATGGGACATGGATTGGCATTAGCGAAAAGAGATCGTCATAACGTTGTTGGAATGTGTCACCCCGGAACAACGTTTGGATTTAGAGCCTATATTTGTCTTTTTCCAGATGAAAAAAAGGGCTTTTTTTATGCCACTAACACCGATAGCGAAACTGCCAATTACGAAAAATTTAATGAATTATTTATTACTAAACTAAGCGTGATGCCAGCACCTATAGCAGAGAATACTGAATCGAAAGTTAGTTTATCAACGTTAGAGGGAATTTATCAGCTATCTCCAAATAGAATGGCAGAATTTGAATTTATTGATATGCTTTTCGGTTTCATTTGGTTAGAACAAGTTAACGAGCAACTTTTAATCAAGTCATTGCAAAGTGCTGATAGGCGTTTAATTCAAGTAGGCGGCCATTTATTTAGAGATATCAAGAGGACACAAGCTTCCCATGTTTTCTACAGAGATAATGAAAATAAATTGTTTCTTAGTGATGGTCTTAAAACATTTAAGCAAGGTTCAGCTTTGACGTTGGGGCTGTACTGGCTTAGCTTAATCTTTGGCCTGATTGGACTGCTCTATATATTTTTAGTAGGGATAATTAGAGCCATTAAACGAGAAAAAGCAGGCTTCGACCGAATAAAATGGGTTTTTCTTAACTTACTCTTGTTCAGCTTACCGAGCTACCTCTTTGTTAAGCAATCCTTTCTACAATTTGGTGATATTACACCGGCAAGCGTTACCTTAGCGTTAATTTCAGGGATTTTACCACTAACATTGTTATTTTCTTTATGGGTCTGTCTAAGAGGAAATCTACACAGTAAAATAATTAAATTGGATGTTGTGGCAATTGTGTTCTCTACACAATTTATTTTAGTGTTGACTCACAGGGGACTGCTCCCCATTATATTTTGGCAATAAAAAATAGTGCTTTAACAGGCACTTCAATTGGAACAAAAACACTTGGCTCCTTTCCGCTTTGAACTTGCATTACTTTGGTAGACAATTATCAGCCCTTTATGCAATCGTTATGGGCCAGTATCATGGTTGAATTAGCTTGCACACTTAACAAAATGTCTGTTAAGTTGTACTGCCAACACTTTCAAAACTAGATAGAATTAATTATGAAAATATGCAAAAAGAACAAAGTAGCAATTAAACTTCTGTGGGCCACAGCAATTTTATCGTCAGCCATTTTACAAGCCCCACAATTTCTAACTATGGTACTTCTGCCCGTTTTAGCATTCTCATCAATGGCTGTTTTAAGCAAATCTAAAGATACTTAATATCTGTTTGTTCTCTTGATTTAGTATTTGATATCTAAGCGCATAGCAATGCGTTCAATAACGGACAAAAAAATAGTTGGCTTTTGTTTGCTACCTTCATTATTTTAGCCAACAATGTTATGCCGCTTAGCGCGGCATTAGGAGTAAAATGAAATTCAAAGTTGCCAGCTTTATTCTTGCATTATTTACACTAATTGGTCTGGTTGTAATTACATACTCAAATTTTGAAAGTGATTTAAGCGCTCTTATTAGTATTTTACTTTTTGTGCTACTACCTGCATATGGAGCATACGGTACTTGGGTTAAAAGCCGAATGGCGATACTCATAACTGTAGTGTTTTTCATCTTTCAAAGTGTTCGAAACGTTGGTACTGATAATTTATTTCCACATATTGCTCCCATAACAATTTCTTTTCCTATTGGCGACTTTTCAAATGGGCAAGGTTACCTGATTGATTTTTTTGCTATTTCTATGGCAATATTTCTAGCTTGGTTACTTAAGGTGGTAATTACCCCTAACAAGGCATTAAAGTCGGACTCGTAACAGTGTGCTCGGTTTGGCTTCGCTGCACATTTTTGTAAACATTATCAGCTCATTAACAAGGCGTTATGTGAATAAGGATTACAATGAAATTTAATCATGTAGGCATACCAACTTTAGAAAATTTTGAAGGTGAAATTGATTTGCCTCACTTAAAAATGACGGTATCTGATCATGAAAATAACCCCTTTGGTATTCAATGGCAAAGGTACTGGAAAGATGCACCTTATCCAGAGCTTGTTAAATCTGTGCCTCATGTTGCTTTTGAAGTAAGTGATTTAGACAGTGCATTAAAAGGTCAAAAGATAATAATTCAACCCAATTCACCCAGTGAAGGTTTAACAGTCGCTTTCATAGAGGTTAATGGAGCACCAGTAGAATTAATGCAGTATGAGAAAAACACATAACAAGCCTCTGCACCAAGTGCTTATTTATGTTGCGCCTTTTGGCATTGCTTTGCAATTTTATGGCAAAATCACAACACATTTAACCTGTGACAAGGACATTAGGCGTCAATTTATAACGAGAGTGAGTTAAAATTACATTGAGTATTGTTTTAGGCACTAAAGGTTATGAGAAAGTAGTAGAATCTTTTACTGAGGTCAGTTTCAACTTAGATTTTGAGGAAATCAATTCTGAATTTCTTTATCTTTTGCCTCAAGTTCCAGCCAAAGTACTGGATGCTGGCTCAGGCGTTGGGCAAAATTCTGCGGCATTAGCTAAAAAGGGTTTCTCGGTAGTTTCAGTTGAGCCTTTAAATGAATTCCTTCAAATAGCAAAAAATCAATATAAAGGCCTGAATATTACATGGCTTAATGATAGTTTGCCAAAACTTGATAAACTTGATGTTGATTCTGGATTGTTTGATTTCGTCTTGATGGATGGAGTCTGGCACCATCTATCGATTAAAGAACGAAGACAGTGTATTTAGAGACTAGCTTCAATTATATCTCTTGGCGGTGTTTGTGCAATTTCTCTAAGGAATGGTCCAGCAGGAGCCGGCACCCATATATTCTCAACTAGTATTGAGGAGCTTGTCGAATATGCAAATGCATATGCATTTGAAGTTATTCTACTAAGAGAAAATCAACCTAGTAAAATGCAAAATAAGCCAAACGTAACTTGGTCACGTGTAGCTCTAAAAAAGACTGCACTTGTTAGGCCATCGGAAGGTTGTAGATAGAATGAAAATCTCAATGCGCAAAATTCGCTGTGAGAAAATGAAAGAGTCAGAGGAGTTCTATTCGAACAGTTTAGGTATGGCTAAAGTATTCGGTTCAGGGTCAGATGATTTTATCGCTTACCCAATTGAAAACGCACAAATTCTGTTGGAACCCGAGGAAAAGAGAGAATTTGAATGGGGAAGATAGTTAGGCTTTAGTCACGAAGTAGAAAATATTAATGAGTTTTATCTCTCGGCCTAGGAAAGAGGTGTAAGTTTTGCTGGGCCGGCAGAAAATCAGGCTTGGGGAGGTTTAATGACACATATAATAAACTGTAATCGAAATAGCTTCCCCATTTTATAAATAAAGACCTAACAAGGTGCATCAACAGACTGTCAAAGGCATTAGATACCAAGAGGACAATAGGGATGAGCATTGAATTAACAATCCAATACACTGATTCAGAATATAAACTAGCCACTAAAGAAAAATTGGCAGAGATGCCAAACATAAATCTTCATACATATTTGCCAACTGGAATACTGTTTCTAATTAGCTTAGTTCTTTTCTATTTAAATGTCGCTTTTTCTTGGTGGGGAATTAGCCTAATTGTACTTATCTCAATTTATGCCATTCCATGTCTACTGTGGAGTATTCTCATGCCGCTAATAGCTCTTGCATTGGCTAAAAAGAAAAAGCTAGGAGAGACTTATCACTTTACAATCAATGAAGAACTCATTAAAAGAAGCTCTGAACAAGGAACACTTAAAACACATTGGGAAGAACTGGTCTCAGTTGATTTCCTTCCACACAATGTATTTTTTAACATGGAAAAAGGCTCTATGGTAATCCCAAATTCAAGATTAACGGATTCACAGTTAGAAACATTGCGATTGTATGCGGCACGTAACTAAAAAACGCTTAAACTCTAACAATGTTAACTTGTCATGGTTTTGGCAAATAAGGCAAAAAGCCATGCCAACACATTGCTTGTTAGGCCGGCGTGAGAGTATAAAAACATAGGGTGAATCATATGAACGTAGTATGTGAAACAGACCGACTATATGTTAGACAATTTAATACTCAAGATACTGAGTTTATTGTTCGGTTATTAAATAACGAGTCATTCATTCGCAATATAACCGATAAAAAGGTTAGAACTGATGCTGATGCTTTGAGGTATCTTAACAATGGCCCTTTATCTAGCTATCAAACCTATGGCTATGGTCTTAGTTTGGTTTTGCTCAAGGAGTCAAAAACTCCAATAGGCATGTGTGGTTTGTTAAAAAGAGATGAGTTAGATTATCCAGACTTGGGCTATGCGCTTCTCCCCGAGTTTTGCGGTAAAGGTTATGCAATTGAAGCGTCTTCTTCTCTTATTAAAACAGAAATGGATACTTATTCTATAAATACTATTTTGGCTGTTACGTTTTTAAATAATTTAAGATCGAATCGTCTATTAAACAAAATAGGATTTAAGTTAAAAGGACAAATAGAGTTGTATCAGGCACAGAATAATTTATATGAGTATAGTCGTAAAAACTGTTAACAAACTAACGAGCAACGTTTAATCAAGTCATTGCAAAGTACTGATAGGCGTTTAATTCAAGCAGAGGAGCATTTATTTAGAGATATTAATGGCACACAAGCTTTTTATTTTTCTACAGGGATAATGAAAATAAATTGTTTCTTAGTGATGGTCTTAAAACGTTTAAGCAAACTTCAGCTATGACGTTGTGGCTTTTCTGGGTAAGTTTATCTTTGGCTTGGTTGGACTGCTCTCTATATTTTTAGTCGGGACAATTAGAGCCATTAAACTTAAAAAAGAATCAAGATAAAGCTATTTATGATTTATCCAAAACTATAGAAGCTGATAATAGTGTTTCATGCTTAAAAAAGAAAGAAGTGTCACTATTGCCGGCTCTTTGCATATAGAGTGTGATTTTTAAATAACAAAGCAATCAAGGTGGACGGTAAAAGTTTGGCTCGCCTCATTTCAAAAGAAAAAATAAAAACAACTAGGTATAACGCCATTAACTTTAAGACCTAGCTATTGTTCTAGCGGAAGAAAGGCGAATAGTTCAATTATAATAGAGCGAAATCAATTTACTAAAGTCAACGAATTATCTCAGATTTGTTGCAAAACTAGTCAAGCTGGTTCTGATGCTGGAAGTTTGCCGCATGATAAAGTTTGGCAAACAACGATTACTTCAACTATAAAATTTGTTGAATGTAAAAAATTGTTAGATTTTGAGTTTACTATCCCCGCAGGGAAAAAACCGACTGATGAAAGGCTTGCATCTCAAAATAATACCATTAGAAGATTGGATTCAGATTTGTAGAAAAATGGAGGCTTTAAAAAGCACTTGGAAAATTCCCGTAAAATTATAACAACTACTTTAAGCCGACAATGATCCTTGCCGCTAAAACGGATAGTAAAACCTAACTCAAGGTGAGCTGTTTTATTCCCTATTACAATAACCTAAGAAGAACATGGATATAGTCAAATGACTTAAAGGTGAATTTATTTTGAATTAATAGAGTCTAACAAGTCACCAAAAATGAACATTCGACAAGTAATGGTTTTAAAACAAATAATTCGTAACTTATCATTTTGCGCGTATAGCAAATTAAACATGACAATACATGTCGCTTAGCTCCTGACGCATTGATTTAAATTACTTTGAAGTGCTTTTGTGATTAATGCTTGTTTGTTGTGGTTAAATTTATTTTCTTAATTTTAATCACAACAAACAATAACTTTGATAAAGTGAAGCGCTGTAGATATAGCGTTATTTGTCGCTTTGCTTAATTAGTTGCATACGAAGCAGAAATATAGCAACGATCATAAATATGAACATGAATTTTGGTTCATGAACCGATACTGGCGGTTCAAAATCATCACTTTCCATTGATAAGTTGCCATCTATTGCACTAAACACAGGGTTTTCCCCGGAAGAGGTATAGGTTTCAGATTCAAAATTTAAGGTAAAACTTGAAGTATTACGGAAATTCAAAATAGCTGCACCAACAGTGCTTTGTTCACTGTAATTGGTACCTGGGCCAGTAAATAATATTTCACCCGGACCTGCACTGGTTGCTACCAAACTAGAAGCGTGTGTCCCGGTCTGGTAGGAGAAGAGGCCATCAGAGTAATATGCTCTAAACGTTTCAGACTGGCTTGACTCTCCATCGACATCGTAAATCATAATTGATAGCAATTCAGCTTCAAGTGGCGTCGTAAAAGTATTAGAATTACTTCCGGTACCATCAAAAAGTTCGAATAAATAAGTAAGCCCACCGGTACCCACTTCATTAGATGTCATGATAAAGCCGATATCGCCATTAGGCTCTGCCCCCGATGTTTGATTATAATTTGGAATATGATATTCAAAGGAGTAGATACCAAATGGTGTGGCTGTGACTCTGGCATCAGCTGTGACTCCATCTTCGGTGCCAACATTAAGAAAATGCATAGTATTGCCAGTATATGCAGGCCCTAAACTGAAGTCAGCGCTAGTATCATTGACTTCGAGGTGATTGGAGAAATCTAAATTGATTAAGCTAGCATTAGAATTGAATGATAAAACAGTTATTACAATAAATATTGCTTTTAATATGTACATAATTAACTCTTTATAATAGAAAGTGTATCATTACCATGTCAATAAGTATGCCAAGCTTAAGTTGTTGTTTATTATGGTTATATTTTCTGTAGATGCGTATTGCATTGCTTAATGAAATGCAATACGCGATCCATGCACAATCAGATAAGTTTTCTGCTCATTTTAGTGTAATGACAAACAGGGTAACTAAACACTAATCAAGATGCGCTTCGTTTCTATTAAACAACTGATTTAAAATGGTTCAATACGGTGTAATGTAGCTTGTTCATAACCATAAGCAGCTTCAATTAAGTTGCCTTCTTGTAATTTACCTCCAAACATTGAGATACCTACCGGTAAACCATTCACATAACCCATAGGTAAGGTAATGTGCGGATAGCCTGATATTGCAGCAGCAGAAGAGGCTGTCCCTAATGGTTTATCGCCATTTTGCAAATCTATTTCCCATGCTGGGCTTGTCGTTGGCGCAATTATCAAGTCTAAATTATATTTTTGTATTAATGCATCAATACCTTGATTTTGTGTTAATTCCTTTGCATTTTTTAGCGCATTTAAATAAGTTTTTTCAGTTAAATCTCCCTTAGCTTGCGCTAAGTCGAATAGCTCCTGTTCGAAATAAGGCATTTCAAGATCTGCATGTTTTTTATTATATTGAATCACTTCCTTAAGTGTTTTTGGTACCTTATTATTCGTTGTGGCAAGGTATTTATTTAAACCATCTTTAAACTCATAGAGTAATACCTCAAATTCATGTTGTCCCCATGCTTTGGCATGAACTAAATTGGTATTATCGATAATAATTGCACCTTGCTTTTTTAGATCTTGAACAGCCTGATTAAAAACATCATCTAATGCTTGATGATAGCCCATCAAGTTTCGTGCTATACCGATACGTTTTCCTTTAAGGCCACCTTTTTTTAGGTGGGAGATATAGTTAATGTTTGATTCTATCGAGCCCTTATCATTTTTATCGGCTTTCACCATGGCTGAAAGTAAAATTACTGCATCAGTCACATTCCTAGCTAATGGACCGGCAGTGTCTTGACTGTGTGCTATGGGAATAATGCCACCTCGACTGACAGTACCCAATGTTGGTTTTATACCAACTACGCTATTCATTGCTGCAGGACAGGTTATTGAGCCATCCGTTTCTGTACCTACAGTTATTGTGGCAAAGTTTGCTGCAACGGCAACAGCCGAGCCAGAGCTTGATCCACATGGGGTAACAGAGTCTTTATAAGGGTTTTTACTTTGACCATATAAAGCGCTCCAGCCACTAATACTGCGAAATGAACGGAAATTTGCCCATTCACTTAAATTGGTTTTTCCCAATATTATCGCTCCTGATGCTTTAAGTTGTTTTACTAAAAAAGCATCATTTGTAGGAAAGTTATTAGCCAAAGCATAAGATCCTGCTGTGTTAGCCATACCATCTAAAGTATCAATATTATCTTTTAATAAAATTGGAATACCATGTAGCGGTCCTTTAAAACCATATTTTAGAAAGTGTTTATCTAGTGCTCTTGCTTGCGATATTGCATTCTTGTTTAGCTGAACAACAGCATTCAGTTTTTTAGCATTGTCATCAAAGCGTGTAATGCGTTGTAAATAAAAGTTAACCAATTGTTCGCTGGTTAGCTGCTTATTTTGTATTTTTTGGTGTATTTGATTAACAGACAAAGGGCGCTTTAATTCAGCTTTTGTATCTATAGCCCAACCCAGTAGGCTAAGCATTATTAATACAGATTTTATCAAGCTCATATTTACTCCAATAATTTTTAATGGCGGGGTATTTAAGATTTAAACTGAGATTTTGTCTATTGCTTTGACGATATATTTACCAATTTACTGTTAATATTTTGATACTAAACTGTGCTTATATCGTTACAATCTCTCGTAACAAAAGTTAGGAAAGTGTCACATATAATATTTTTTATTTAGTACCTTTGTGAAAATATACAAAAACAACAATATACTTATGTTACTGTATTAATTGCTTTTAAATTTAATTTCTGTAATTTATCTACACTTTTTTACAATCGAAATAATTTAATTTTCTACTATTTTTTATCGGTGTAATTAGTTAAGACTCTTTACAAGCTAATCCAAATCTGCAATCTTAGATTTTGTCTCAGAATGGTTATCAAGGTAATCCATAAAGAGTCAAATTAATAAAAATTATAATTTAATATAATAATAACTAAGGAAACATGATGCGTTTTAGACTATCAAAAATAAGTACTGCATTATTAGCTGTCATCATTTCTGCACCTGTCATGGCTGAAGAACAAGCCAGTGAAGACCCCGTTGAAAGAATCTCGGTGACTGGTTCGCGAATAAAACACGAATCAGCGCAAATGGCGACACCAACAACCATTCTAGACTCAGAGGCTATTTCACAATTTGGTGTTAAGAATATTGGTGATTTAATGAATAAACTGCCTGCGCTCATGGATGGTGTTGGTGGAGGAAATACTAATTTTCAAAATGGCGGCAGTACTAATAATGCCGGACTTGAGCTAGCAAACCTTCGTGGCTTGGGCGTTAACAGAACATTAGTTTTAGTTGATGGTCGTCGCCATGTATCAGGTAGTGCAGAAGACGCGGCAGTTGATATGAGTATGATCCCTGTCGGCCTGATTGAGCGTGTAGAAATTATCACAGGTGGTGCATCAGCAATTTATGGTGCTGATGCGGTTACTGGTGTTATCAACTTCATTATGAAAAAGGATTTCGAAGGTTTTGATCTTGATGCGTCCTACGGTCAATCAGCCCAAAACGATGGTAAAGAGACTGATTTATCGTTAAGTTGGGGGAGTAATTTTGATAATGGCAATGGTAATTTTACCGTCAGTGCAGCCTATTCTAATCAAGATGAAATAATGGTTAAAGATCGTGATTATGCCAATAAAACTCATAACTTTGACATGTTTCAGGGTAAAGCTATTTTCAGAGACGACGAACGTTATCAAGCACTAAGCGAAGAAGGTTTGTTTTACGTACCAAATGAAAACTATATTTTTAACGGTACCACTCCTACACCTTTTGGCGGAAACTTCCCACCTTTACCCATAACACGAGTCAGTAATGTCTTTTATCCCATTTTTGCAGAAGACCCGATAAACCCATTTGGTCCGACGGGTTATGATACCTATGCGGTTGATAGAGATTCCGGCATAACACGTGATTTTATTCCCGGTATAAACTGTACAACAGTACCTTGTGATGGAGGCGATGGCTTTAGGACCTCAGAATCAAGCAGTTTGCTGACACCAAGCGAACGCGTGCTTTTAAATGTGCGTGGTCGTTATGATTTGAATGAAGATCACCGCATTTATGCTGAAGCAAAATACGGTAAGGTAGAATCTGCTGCTTCTGGCCAAGCTAGTGTCTTTCATGATGATAACTTTGGTCCCTTAATACCAATTCGAGTTGATAACCCTTTTGCCCCGGAAGTTGTCGTTAATGCACTTAATAATGCCGGACAATATGAAGCCGCATTAGCGGTAGTTGGATTGGGGGTACGCTCAACAACCTCAAGAGAAAGTACGCAATTTATGTTTGGGGGCGAGGGTGATTTTGGAGATTATAGCTATGACTTTTATCTACAATATGGCCAAACTGAAGGCACTATAAGTAATCAGGATTTATTATTATCCAAATACTATCAAGCTTTAGATGCTGTTAGTGATGCAAGTGGCAACCCCGTTTGTCGTGACCAAAGCAATGGTTGTATTGCCTATAACCCAATTAATAACCTCGCTTCTCCAGAAGCATTAAACTATGTTGCCGTGGATTTAATAACCGAGGAAAAAATGCAGCAATTTGTTGCTAACTTCGCTATTAGTGGTGAGTTATTTGAACTAGATGCTGGCGTGGTAGATTTTGTATTAGGCATGGAATATCGCGATGAGAGCGTTAACAGCACACCAGATGCCTTAACACAAACAACACAAACATTACCTGATGGTACGGTTGTTGGTACAGGGCAGGTAGGCTCAACATCAGGTGTAAACGTAGAGAGTTATTCGTACCTTGGTGTAACGGATGGTAGTTTTAATGTTGCAGAAATCTTTGGTGAAACTTTAATTCCTTTAGTAGAAGGTGTTACCGGTTTTGATTCCTTAGAGCTAGAACTTGCGGTACGTTATAGCGACAATAGTATTACTGGTGGTGACTTTACATGGAAATCAGGATTAAATTGGACAGTGTTTGAGCAAGTGAGAATTCGTTCGACTTATTCACATGCAGTTAGAGCGCCTAACATTAGTGAACTGTATGCCCCTGAAGAAGTTGGTGGAGCAAATATGGTCGATCCTTGTCATGCGGATAACCGAGAACTTGGTCCAAATCCAGATAACAGAATGTCGAATTGTTTAGCTTTAGGGATTGCTCCAGATTTTCAGTCAAGTGCAGATTTCGGTACCCGTGGTGTTAAAAGCAGTGGTAATGAAAATTTAAGCCCTGAAACAGCTGACACTATTACTGTAGGTATTGTTTTACAGCCGTTACCAGATTTGAGTCTAGCGGTCGATTATTGGGATATGAGCATTGATGATGCCATTAATACCTATTCAGCTACAGACATTTTATCAAATTGTGTTGATGGCTCATCATTAAATGCCAAGTATTGTGATTTAGTAACACGTGATGCGAACAATCAAATCATTAATGTTGCAACACAATCAATCAACGTCTCAAATTTTACCGCTTCAGGGGTTGATGTGGATGCAAGTTACTCTTTAGGTTTATCTGAGTTTGGCGACCTTAGCTTTAACCTTAAAGGAACTTACTTAAACGAGCGCCAATTTCAAACCAATATTGAATTCCCTGATGAAATTGATGAGCAAGCAGGGCAAGTGCGAACACCGAATATACGTGGTTTATTCACTACGGTATATCGCATTCATGACTTAAGCATGACTTGGACTATGAATTATATTGGTGAAAGTGATTTTGACAATGATGCCAGAGAAGGACAATTCCCTGACTGGTTTGATAATAAAGTTGAGGCCTACACCTATCATGGCTTAAACGTAAATTATGTTGCGTCAGAAAACTTCTCGGTTTATGCAGGTATTGACAATGTGGCAGATAAAACACCACCAGCTTTACCCGATTTAAATGTTGGTGGTTCGTTATACGATGCCATTGGCAGAAAATACTATGCGGGTGTTAAGGTTACTTTTTAAAAATTGATAACAAAATTTAGTGGGGTCACTCACAGATTTACTGTAAAAGTACGCAATGAAAATTGCGTACTTTTTTTATGGAAATTATTCAGTAAACTAAGCTATGACGAATCTCTATATAATCATGGCAGTTAAATGTAGATAAAGTAAATAGCAATGATACCTGCCGTAAATTACCTAGCTTTGATATGTTAGATTTATTTACGATTATTTCATTAGGCTATTGGTATTTTTTTTGTGGCACAGATAATGGTGCCAATTGTTATCACAACAGCTTGAGTAAATGAAAATGCAACATATTGATAATTTTATGAAAGATTGGCCTGCAAAAAAGAGTATTAGGGCAATTGATACAAGCGATATAGCTGAAGTGGAAGCAAGACTATCAATAACGTTACCTGACTCGTATAAATACCTTCTTATTAACTATGGTCTTCTGCATAGCCCCAATGTAATGACTAAAACCTGTGATCTTTCTGTTGATGTTTCTCAAGTTCAAGATTTTTTTAGTCTTGCTGATGTAGTAGCGCTATCTGAACTTTATCAACTCACAGGGATGCTTGATGGCTATATCATTTTTGCTGCAGATAGTTATGGCAATATGTTCTGTTTCAATCGAGCTCAGTGCAAAACTACCACAGATGATGTCGCTGTTTTCCTTGTTAATAACACAGTTAGCGATGTGACAAAAATTGCAGAATCTTTTAGTGCTTGGCTATTAACATTTAACAATGAATGATTAGTACTACATCATCTACGATTCAATCTGCTATGATAGCCTTATTGTTTTACTCTTCATTTATGGGCCAATATGAACCGCACCTTAATTCCAACCCTTGCAGGTGTGTTTAGTAGCTTACTTTGTATTTGGCTACTGCACAGTTTTTTTATCGTTGATGATTGCTTAGATAATGGTGGCAGCTTTGATTACAAAACTAGTCAATGTTTACTTGAAAATGGACAATATTACCAAAATAGTTTCAGCGCTATCGCTTTAATTGTGTATGTCATTGTGGGTTTTGTTTTCTCGTTAATAGTAGCAAAATTAATCCGAACTATTTTAGATAAAAAGAGTAACTAAAACATTGGTATAGAATGACCTTTATCGAGTATCTTAGCCTATTGTTCTTTGTTTTAAACAGCCTTGAAATGTTTACTCCAACCTTTCTGCAAGGCTTAAATCTTGATTTCTTAAATTGTACTACTTACCGACAGTCAATTGTATGCTTATATAATTAATTACTTATCAAGATAATTGTCTGCCTTTAAAAGTTATTGTTCTCCTCTAGATAGGGGCGAACAAAAAAAGGCAATTTAAAGTCTTTTTTATAGAATAAAAATCGATTTATCGGGTCTAATAAAGTTAGTCATTGTA
Source organism: Colwelliaceae bacterium MEBiC 14330 (assembly GCA_040779365.1). Taxonomy (GTDB): domain Bacteria; phylum Pseudomonadota; class Gammaproteobacteria; order Enterobacterales; family Alteromonadaceae; genus Colwellia. The sequence continues at coordinate 274,027 of JBFONR010000003.1, read as the reverse complement.
TTTTTTAAGGATGAGTTTTGTTAAGAAGTCTTGCTATTCAAGCGGTAATATTTTGTATTGCTTTTTTCTTATTATCGATGCTGAGAGAAAACAGTATGTTAGCGACAGATACTCAGCTCAGTGAGGTTACTCTTGTTAATCAAAGCATTAATATTGATACCGTACCAACTTTATTGGGCAAACCCATTTCGCTATACGCACAAGATAAAACAACTGTGTTATATTTTTTTGCGCCCTGGTGTCAGGTATGTCATGTAAGTATCGGTAATTTACAGGCACTGTATCAAAAAAATGAACAGATAGACGTTATTGCTATTGCTATGGATTATACCAGTATAAATGAAGTAAAAAGATTCACCAATAAACATAAATTGACCTTTCCTATTGCATTAGGTAATGAAGCGATAAAGCAGGTGTTTGAAATCAGTGGTTATCCAAGTTATTACGTTTTAAGTGAAGAAAATGTGATTATTGCTAAATCTATGGGATATTCTTCTGAACTAGGGCTGTATTTACGCTCTTTATAAAATTTTTTAACTCGATTCATATAGTGATCTGCAAGTTGTTTGTGTACACTATGACTTTCAATTATTCATTGGCTAGAAAATTATTATTTTAGCCAATCACATGAAGACATTATTATGCAAATTACTGACAACTTTGATAGCGGAAACATCCGCGTTATTGATGCATCCGATGCAGGAAATATTCAATTAGAGATTAAAAAAGATAACCAATCTGATTTTTACCAGTGGTTCCACTTTAAGTTGCAAACTGATGCTAACTCAAATGCTGAGCGTATTGAGCATGTTATGCATTTAAATAATGCAGGCCAAGCTGCTTATATTGAGGGTTGGGAAGATTATCAAGCTGTCGCGTCTTACGATCGAGAGCATTGGTTTCGAGTACCAACACAATACGACGGAGAAAAATTAACTATCACGCTTACCCCTGAATATGATTCTGTTTATTTCGCCTATTTTGCTCCCTATAGCTATGAACGTCACCAAGACTTACTTCATAATGCTCAAATGGATGTTGATTGTCAGTTACAAGTATTAGGCCAAACGCTTGATGGTCGAGATATGAGCTTATTAAAAATAGGTGAAGACGGAGAGGGTAAACGTAAAATTTGGGTTACTGCTCGTCAACACCCCGGTGAAACCATGGCAGAGTGGTTTGTTGAGGGCTTTTTAGATCGTTTATTAGACGAAGATGATGGTGTTGCCAGAGCGTTATTAAACAAAGCGGTATTTTATGTTGTACCTAACATGAATCCTGATGGCAGTGTGCGAGGTCATCTTCGTACCAATGCTGTTGGCTCAAATTTAAATCGCGAATGGTTAACGCCTAGCATGGAAAAAAGTCCCGAGGTTTATCTTGTTCGTGAGAAGATGTTAGCTGTTGGCTGTGATATGTTTCTAGACGTACATGGTGATGAAGCATTACCGGTTAATTTTGTTGCAGGTTGTGAGGGTGTTGTTAACTACGATCAGCGTCATAAAGCACTTGAAGATAAGTTTAAACAGTTTATGGTATCAATTTCGCCAGAGTTTCAAGATGAGCGCGGCTATGATAAAGATGAACCCGGGCAAGCAAATCCAACCGTAGGTACTAACTGGGTTGGAAACCATTTTAAATGCCTGGCTTATACCATTGAAATGCCATTTAAAGACAATGATTTGTTACCTGATTATAGTGTCGGTTGGTCAGATGAACGCAGTAGTTTGCTAGGGAGAGACTTCTTAGCAGGTGTTTATCATATGGTCGATGACTTAAGGTAATAATACAGTAATTTAATTAAAGGCGAATTTATCATAAATTCGCCTTTTACTTATATGATGACACTAGGCAGTTTTTTGGTTTCATTGTTTATAAGTAACGATATTTTAATAATATTAAGATAATAATAAAAACTAAGGAGTTAACATTGCAAGAACTAGTCAATAGTATCAATGGCATCATTTGGAGCCCTGCGTTAATTTATTTGTGCTTAGGCGCAGGTTTATTTTTCACGGTATTAACACGTTTTGTACAAGTACGCCACTTTTCTGAAATGTGGCGCTTATTACTTTCCGGTAAAAGCTCAGCACAGGGTTTGTCATCGTTCCAAGCCTTAGCTGTTTCATTATCTGGTCGGGTTGGAACAGGTAATATTGCCGGTGTTGCTACCGCAATTGGCTTTGGCGGTCCAGGTGCCGTGTTTTGGATGTGGGTAGTAGCATTTTTCGGCGCTGCTACTGCTTATATTGAATCGACTAATGCACAAATATACAAAGAAGAGGAAGATGGTTTTTACCGTGGTGGTCCCGCTTACTATATAGAGAAAGCAATGGGACAAAAATGGTATGCATGGATATTTGCCTTAGCAACTATTATCGCTTGTGGTCTGTTATTACCCATGGTGCAATCCAATGGTATAGGTGAAGCAATTACCATGGTTTTTGGTCAAGGTAATACTATTGAAACAGCTTTGGGCACGCTAAGTATGGTAAAGGTATACACAGCTACGGGTATTGTATTATTACTCGGCTTTATCATTTTTGGTGGTGTGAAACGTATTGCTCACTTTACTCAAGTGGTGGTTCCGTTTATGGCGCTTGCTTATATTTTAGTGTCACTTGTCATTATTGCGTTGAGCATTGATAGGCTGCCTGCAGTCTTTATGTTAATCATCAATGACGCCTTTAGTCCGATGGCTGGTGTTGGTGCTGCTATTGGCTGGGGGGTGAAGCGTGGCGTATATTCAAATGAAGCGGGTCAAGGTACAGGTCCTCATGCTGCGGCATCTGCTGAGGTTGAACATCCAGCACAACAAGGTCTAGTGCAGGCCTTTTCTGTATACATAGATACCTTATTTGTCTGTTCTGCTACTGCGTTTATGATTTTAATTACCGGTGCATATAATGTGCATGGTGCTGGTGATGTTTTTTTAATTCAAAATGTTGCAGCAGATGTGGCGGCAAATAGTCCCGCTTATACACAACTTGCCGTTGAAAGTGTTTTCACTGGCATCGGTAAACCATTTGTCGCGCTGGCATTATTCTTTTTTGCTTTTACTACTATTTTGGCTTATTACTTTATTGCAGAAAATAATGTCTATTACATTCGTCGCACCTTTAAAATACCAGCCTTTAACCTGGTGTTAAAACTTGTGATAATTAGCGCAACGTTCTACGGCACAGTAAAAGCGGCCGATTTAGCATGGGGTATGGGGGATATCGGTGTCGGTATGATGGCATGGCTTAATATTATCGGTATTATTATCATCTTTTTTATGTCTAGACCGGCAATCAAAGCGCTTAAAGATTACGAAGCGCAACAACAAGCAGGTGTCACTAAATTTACTTTTGATCCTAAAAAGCTCGGTATTGATAACGCTGACTTTTGGGAAGACAGAATTGCTAAAGAAAAGCCAATTACCGATGAGCATAGAGCTTAATTTAAGTTTTTCTTACTTTATGCTCACTAGAGCTATATTAAAAGCCGCTTCTTAAAGTGGCTTTTTTTTCGACTTTTTCATGGAACAAGCTTTATTAATAATAGCGCCAAGAGAACAATTAAGCTGAGCAGAAGTTTGTATAGCCACCAGGAAGTTGAAGCCTTGTTCAATATGATTTTATCAACTTGATACTATTGTTTTTTAATCACCAATAGAAGTTAACAATTTGTCAGGCTCTTCGTAGTGAAATAGCAATAAAGGTCAGGTATACTTAAACCAACCCCAACATGTGTTGGTTGACTTTCTATATTATTACATGAGTGATTAAATGGCTGTTATAAAATGTCCTGGTTGTTCAAAAAAAATATCTGACAAAGCAAAGAGTTGTAGTCATTGCAATCTGAGTTTATCAGGGGTAGACGCTGATAAACTTGCCAATTTAAATCGTGTAAATTTAATCAATAAAAGTCAGCGTTTAATGAATTACTCGTTTGTTGCTATGCTGTTATTTTGCGGTGGTTTCTTGTTTATGTTTTGGGATAATGTAGAGCAGGGTACATGGCAACATACAATAGCAATGGCCTCTGCCATTATTGGTTTTGTTATGTATATTGTTATTCGTGCAATGTTGCTCTTAACCAAACGGAAAATTAATTAATTTTATAACTAAATCATGCCTTGGAATAATCATGGATTTACTTAATACCATAGACACTATGTCAGAAGAGATGTATTTACGCTTGAAATGTGCCGCTGAAACTGGCAAATGGCCTGAAGGTACCGTGGTTGACGAAGCGCAACGTGCAACTGCATTGCAATTGAGCATGGCTTATCAGGCTAGGCATTTTGATAATGATGAATTGTTAACTATTGGCGCTGATGGTCAAATTGTTGAAAAAAATAAACGCCAGCTTAAATCAGAATTTTCTAACTTTAAGCCGAAAGAGGAAATAAAGCCTTGTAGTAAACCTACCCAAGCAGACATTGCCTATTTCAGTAACGATGAATTATAACAATTTATAAAGCTCGTTTTTATCCTAAATATTCACAGTAAATAACTTAAAACAAATTAACTATGATTTTCTCTACGTTATTCAAAACAAAAGCGAAATGGCAACATAAAGATGCAACAACTCGCATAGCTGCCATCAATGATGAATTATCAACAACGAATAGCGAACAACAAGCTATTTTATCTATGCTTATCAAAGAAGATGGCAGTGATTTAGTTCGCCGAGCGGCGTTAATAAAGCTTGCTTGTTTTGATCGTTATTTAGAAGAAAGTAAAACTAATGATCAAGATAAAATAAAACAGTTTGCCGCAAAACAAGTACACGATATTTTATCTAGTGAACACAGCATAGTTCTTAGTGCAGAGCAAAAAAAGGCCTTATTGTCGCAAGAATCTGAAAAGCCGTCACTCACTACAGCTTTATTAGAGGTTTGGTTAGCAAACGAAGAAGATAGCGACATCATGATCGAGCTATATGAGCAAATTAGTGTTCGTAAAAGCTCGACAAATATACTGTTACAAACCTTTAGTCAAAAACAAGATGCTAAGTTACAAGCTTATTTACTTAACAAAGTCGAAGATGTAAAAGTTTTAGAAAAGTTAGCTAAGAAGGTTTGTGACAAGGATATTGCCGAGCAGATTTTTACAAAAATTTCAGCGATAGAAGAGGCCATTGAAAAACCGCAAAAACTGACTAAAAAGGTTCAACTGATACTAGCAAAGTTACAAGCATTAAAAGATGTTGCTGATTATGGCGACTATAAAAAACGCCGGTCTATTTTAATACAACAATGGCAATCGTTAGAAGATGATTTGGACATCTTGACCACTGAAAAAATTAATGCTTTTAATGAAAAATATCAAAGTATAATGATGGTATTAGACAAGTTATTTATCGCTAAAGCTGAAAACTATCAGCAACAAATTATTGCAGATAAACTTGCTCATGATAAACAACAAGATAAAAAAACCTTTACGCAACAGTTAAATGAAATCAGTCAAGCATTAACTACTGCTGTTTTTTCAAGTGATAAGCTTGATGAAGCGGCATTTAAAGCACAATTGTTATCGTTACATACAGCCATCAAAAACTCGGTACTAAATACGAGTGAGCAAAGTGTTTTTATTGATCAGCTTGATGAATTATCTAAACGTTTAGGAAAAATCCCCGAAATTGCTGAGTCTGTTAGTCAAGCGACTCATTTAATTTCAAAAATATCACAATTATCTTTACCAAAGTCACTTGAAGAATTGAACACACGCCAACAAACCTATACTGATTGGTTAAAGTCTTGGCATGACATAGAAATAAAGACCACAGGAATTTTACCCGCCTCCATTATTGATGCACAAAAAGAAATTGTTAATACATGGCAAGCAGGTTTAAAACCGTTACAACACAAACAAAAAGAAACTTTTTTTCAACATAAGAAAAAGTTACAAGACATTAAAAGATTATTGAACAATGGCAAATATAAAGTTTGTTTTGGTTTATTTAAAGGGGTTAAAGAAAGTATCTCTTTTTTATCTAACCATCAACAATACCAGTTACAACGTGACTTTGATCAAGTGAGTGAAAAATTAGCGGAATTAAGTGACTGGGAACATTATATCGCAACTCCACGTAAACAAGAGCTTTTGCTTTCGATTAAAGCCCTGGTTGAAAAACCACTTGATAATCTCAATGAACAAGCAGCAAAAGTGAAACAATATCGTAATACCTGGATCTCTCTAGGACATGCAGATGAAGATATTGATAAACAACTTAATAATGAATTTAATCAACTTTGTGAACAGGCATTCGCGCCATGTCGCTCATTTTATGCTGAACAAGATAAATTACGTGAACAACACTTAATTGAACGTCAAAATATCTTAACTAACGCGTTGCAATTAGTTGAAGAGCTTAACCAAGCTAAAGCGAGCCAATCAATTGATTATAAAAAGTTGGATGCTAAGTTGAACAGTCTACAACATCAGTGGAATACTTCTGGTGAAGTAGATCGCAACCATTACAAAAAACTACAACAACAATTTAAAAATGCCATTGCACCAATAAATGAAGCGATTCGTGCATTTCAACTCAGTAATACTGAGCAAAAACAAGCATTAATTATCAAAGCAAAAGCCCTCATTAACAACGATGAGGTTTTTACAGCAATTGAGTCGGCAAAACAGTTACAACAAGAATGGCGAACAATTGGTTTTGCCGGTAAAAAGCAAGAAAGTGCGCTATGGAATGAATTTCGAAGCATAAATGATCAACTTTTTGCACTGCGCGATCAGGTGAAGTCTGAACAGCAAGCAGCTCAAAAAAACCAGCAAGATATTTTTGAAAGTCAATTGAGTAACATTGAAGTAACTCTCAACGAAAGTGGCTCGTTAGATAATGTAGCGCTTGAAAAGGTTAAAGAGCTAGCGCAGCAACTGCTTAACGAGGTTATTGCAACTAAACCAGTGATTAAAACAGTCGCTGTTCGTGTTGAGGCTTTGATTAAAAAAATATCTCAATTACAAAGTAATGTAAAAGCATCGAAGCTTAAGCAAAATTGGATAAGTTTATTTGACTTGTTATCATTGCAAGTGAATCAAGATAACTGTCGTTTTTCTCTTGAACAATTGCAAGCGAGTAGTCAATTTCAGCAATTGACTCCATTTTGGCAAAAACGTAGTCAAGAGCAGATAAAATTAAGTCAAGCTGTTGCTAATGATACGCGAATTGATAAAACACTTGAAATTGAGATCCTTGCACAAGCAGATTCACCGCAAGAATTAGCTGAACAGCGAATGAAAGTTCAAGTGCAATTAATGCAAGATCAAATGTTGTCAGCTAGTGAAGTTGATTTAACCGATTTATTGGTTGAATGGCTGATGTTAGGTCGATTGTCAAAAGATGAGATACCGTTAATTAAGCGCTTAGAAAAAATCTATTGCCAGTAGCCCATTAAGACTATTGAAGTTAGCTAGAATCAGCTGGTATTTTTATCAATACCAGCTGATTTTTAGTATGTGCTCATTGAAAATAGCCCTGTTTTTACTTTGTTTAAATACTAAGCTAATAGGCAAAGCCTTAAGGTGCGTACTATAAAGTGTCAGCGTTATGTAAATAACAATGAAAAAAGATCAAACAGTGTTGTTAAATCCTAGTAATAAACATTAAAGGTGAAGAAGTGATTAGAGCGGCAACAGACAATGATGCACAAGCTATCTGTGCTATATATAACTATTACATAACTGATACAGTGATAACATTCGAAGAAGAAGTCATTTGTTCTAGTGAAATTTGTCAGCGAATTGCTAGAGTAAAGTCTGATAATCTGCCTTGGTTAGTCGCAGAAGATACCCATGGTAATATTGTTGGTTATGCTTATGCTGCGAAATGGCGACAGCGTTTTTCTTATCGTTTTTCTGTTGAAGTAACAGTTTATTTATCTGTAGATCATCTAGGTAAGGGCATAGGCAGTAAATTATACCAAGCATTATTTAAACAATTAAAAGCGCAAGGCATCCACTCTGTTATTGGTGGAATTACCTTGCCGAATGAAGCTAGTGTTGCCATCCATGAAAAGTTTGCCATGCGCAAAGTTGCTCACTTTAAAGAAGTTGGTTTTAAATTTAACCGTTGGCTTGATGTTGGCTATTGGCAAGCTACGTTATAAATCAGCTTTTTCAAGACAGCAAAAGCCTGTAATATATTGCTAGTTTTATCTTAATATCGAAAATGTTCAAATTTTTAGCATAAATTGGCTCAATAATTTACGTTAGCTTTATCGTTTATCTAAAAATATCATTGAATCTGCATCCGATGTTGATCTGTTTTAATCCGATCTTCGTGCAAAATACCAAGTTAACTATGCATGAGTCACATCAAGGTAAATAAAACCTTTATACAGAATGATTTAAAGCTATATACTGATAAGTTAACAGTACATATGTTTAGTAAAGTCAGTGAAAATCTAGGATAAGAGCCACGTTTGTGTTTAAATCAACCGCACTATATTAGTTTTACCTGATTTAGGAGTGGAGAAAACTATGCTTTTAGAAAACCCGCAAGACTTTATTAACAACTCTTCTATCGGTATTCATGCAGTATCAGCTGACGGTATTATTATCTATGCTAATGAATGTGAACTTGAGGTTTTAGGTTATACAGAAGCTGAATATATTGGTCATCATGTAACAGAGTTTCAAATGGATAAGAGCATACTCACTGATATGATGGCAAGGCTAGGTAAACTTGAACAGCTCAGCAATTATCCTGCCGTGGTCAAGGGTAAGGATGAAGTAAAATATATTATATATAATTCTAGTGTCTATGAAGAAGACGGGGTGTTTAAGCATACCCGCTGTTATGGTAATGAAGTGGCTAAACCCATTTACGATGTTTTTTATAGCCATTTTATAGCATTAAAGGCCAAACCTTAATCTTCAATATCTTAACTATGTTATGCTATGAGCCATAAATCCTTCATTTCCAGCAAGGAAAGCTATGATTGGTCATTTATGGTATAAAACCACAACTCAACCCAATAAAGGCAGAACTTTCAAAAGTCATACATCAGTCAATGCAAATAATTTTAGGCTTGCCAGTAGATAAACGGGCTCATCGTTTTATTCCAATGGATAAAGCAGATTTTTTCTTTCCTGGTGGCCGCTCTGATAAATATACCGTGATATAAATCAATCTCATGGCTGGACGCAAAACAGAAACGAAGAAGGCCTTGATTAAAAAATTATTTAGAGAAATAAAGTTAGCACTTGATATAGAACCCATCGATATAGAAATAATTATCAAAGAGCAAGCTCAGCATTGTTGGGGATTTAGAGGAATAACTGGTGATGAAGTTGCTGATTTAAATTATAAGATTAATGTTTAACTTCTCAAAGCTAACTGATAACTTAGCGCAGCTTTTAACAGGTTTGTCTGATATAACAACAAGCCTGTTAAAAATTAACTTTATACGCTTAATGTACTTAATTCACCTCGTAAATTTTGTTCCATTTTCTGGCAAATTTCTTGATAACTTAAATCTTTACTTAACAAATAATGTAACTTGGTTAATGTAGCTTCAAGTGTCATGTCATGACCACTTATTACGCCCGCTGCACTCAGAGCATTGCCTGTTGCATACCCCGACATATTGACAGTACCTTTAATACATTGGCTACAATTGACAACGATAATGCCTTGCTTTTTTGCTTTTCGTAAACAAGCGAGTAGGGCACTGTCTTGTGGCGCATTGCCAACGCCGTAACTTCTTAATATCAAGGCTTTTACCGGTTGCTTTATAACATTTTCAACAACTTCACTGCTAATACCTGGATATAAATGCACTACACCGACGGGTTGTGGGGTAATAGTAGATAATTTTAGCGGGGGAATTGTATCAGAGCTGCTGGTTATCTGACCTGCTACAATTTGAATGTTAATGCCGGCTTCAAGTAAAACCGGCATATTAGGTGAATCAAATGCATTAAAGCCGTCAGCATAAGCTTTTATACAACGATTTCCGCGGTAGAGCTTGTTATTAAAAAAAAGGCTCACTTCACTAATAGGATAGTTTGCAGCAATATAAAGTGAATTTAATACATTTACTTGGCCATCGGATCTTAATTGACTTAAAGGTATTTGCGAACCAGTAACAATGACTGGTTTAGTTAAATTTTCAAACATAAATGATAAAGCAGAGCTGGTATAAGCCATGGTATCAGTACCATGTAAAACGACAAAGCCATCATAGTTTTCATAATTAGCTTTGATGTCATCAGCAATTCGCTGCCAATCATTGGGGGTCATATTGGAAGAGTCTATAAGTGGGTGATATTCACTTATGGTAAAGTCTGGCATTTCACTACGATGAAATTCAGGTAATGCTTTAATTGAAGCGGTTAAATGGCCTTTGGCGGGCACAAAACCTTGGGTACTCTGCATCATACCAATAGTTCCGCCTGTGTAGGCGACATAGATACGTTTTTTGCTCATGATTATTTGCACTAAGTTATCGGTTTATTCACTACAAGCTATTATATCTTAGCCAACGACAAAGTTACTAGAGAAGCGGATAAATTGAATTTTGCCTCAGTGTAAATATATAAAATTCTGTCGAATCAATAGTTCAGTAAGTCCGTGCAGGTATCTCACTCGGGGATAGGTTTTTAGTCAAATAGCGCATAAATAAGCAATAAAAAAGCAGCTAGAACTTAGCTGCTTTTAATTAGCGTTTAAAATACGGGTTAACTAAATACATGCTAGACACAAAGCATACTTACCTTGTGGATCATTAAACTGATTTATCTGCGTTAACTCAGCTTTCATGGTGTTGATAAATTGAGTAATAGGTGCACTACTAGTTGCATCGGAAGATAACTCTACACTTGCAGGCAATGAGTTTTGTTTAAATAACCCCGCTAGAGAGGAAGAACTACCAAGCAGCTCTTGCAACATCTTACTTTGTGGTGATTGCTCCTTCTCAATCAAGAGCGTGTTATAATTGTCAAGGTTTGCAAGGTTAGCCGCAGCAACAACCGCATCATTTAAATTACCTAATTCATCCACTAAGCCAAGCTCTTTGGCTTTTTTACCAGACCAAACGCGACCTTGTGCAACCGCATCAACTTGCTCAAGTGTCATATTACGATTTGTTGCAACCAATTGAATAAAATCTTGGTAACCTTTATTAATTGTTAATTGAAAAAGCTCTGCCATGCCAGGTGTTAGCGGTTGAGTAGGACCAAAAGCAGATAAATCAGTAGTACCAACCCCATCGGTATGGATGCCTAATTTACTTAACGAGTTTTCAAAGGTCATCATCATGCCAAATATACCAATAGAACCGGTAATTGTTGAAGGGGCGGCATATATTTTATCGGCAGGAGCGGAAATCCAATAACCACCTGATGCTGCATAAGTCCCCATTGAAGCAATAACCGGTTTACCTGCTTCTTTGAGTAACTCGACTTCTTGACGAATAATTTCAGAAGCATAAGCACTTCCACCTGGACTATCTACGCGCAATACCACCGCTTTTACTTTGTCATTATATCGTGCTTTTCGCAGAAGTTTGGCGGTAGAGTCGCCACCAATGCTACCTGGCTTTTGTGTACCATCTAATATTGTGCCTTTGGCAACAATAATCGCAACTTTGTCACTATCAACTTGGCTCATTTGCTCAGCGTCAAGCGGAGATTCAGTCGCAGCTATATAATCTTTGTAACCAATATTGCTGTAGCTATCACCTTTTTTATTTTTTCCAACCATATCAATCAACTCAGTCCGCATTTCTTGACGCGTTTTAAGTTGATCAACCCAGTTATTATCCAGTGCATATTTGGCAAAACTACCACCAGATTTAGAAAATTTATTGACAAGACTATCAATGTTTTCATCAAAGTTATCAACAGCAAAACCACGGCGTTCGGCAACATCTTGCTTATATTGTTGCCATAAATCAGCTAACCATAGTCTATTGGCTTCTTTGGCTGCTGCAGACATATCATCACGAATATAAGGTTCTACTGCAGATTTAAATGTGCCAACTCTAAAGATATGTTGGTTAATTGCTAATTTGTCTAGCGCGGATTTAAAGTACATTCTATAGCGGCCAAAGCCATCAAGTAACATATAGCCCTGGGGATTCAACCAAATATTATTTGCTGTGCTGGCAAGGTAGTATTGATCTTGAGAAAACTGATCGCCAAGAGCGATAATCTGTTTACCTGAGGCCTTAAATTCTTCTAGGGCTAAGGCGATTTCTTGTAATTTAGACAAACCAGCACGGTTCAAACCTTGCAGTTGTAGCACTATGACTTCAACTCTTTCATCGGTTTTAGCTTTATTGATAACCTCTACAACGTCAGCTATTAGCACCTCAGGTGACTCTTCTTGTTGCTCAAAGGCTTCATTTAAGAATGCTTCCATTGGATCAACTTCGCGCTTTTGTTCAACTAGATCACCAACAAGGTTAAATACTAAGGCAGTCTTCTGCGGTACTTGTATTTGTTCATCGCCTGAGGATATGACACCTATGAAGGCAAGTAATAGTAAGAAAAAGACTAGGTTGACCACAACCGCACGTGTAATTGTTAGCGCACGCCACAGTGAAGTAAAGATCCGTTTTATCATGCTAGAATTATTATTCATATAATTATCTTATTTTTTATAAAAGAAATATTTACAACTATATTACCTTAATAGTTACGAAAATTTAACAAGCGCTTAAGCTAGTTTGTAACTATTTATGGCAAATAATCATTGATGGCCAAAGAATTAAAGAAAGAAGTTAAAATATTGAAAGAAATGTTAGCTCGTTCAGTTCTTATCGTTAATAGCAATCATTTACTTAAATAAGTTTAATTATCATGACAAATTTAGCCGTTCAATATCATAACTTTTTGAAAAAATTAACATTGTTTGATGGCATACCAGCTTTATTGATTCGGCTTTACTTGGCACCGATATTTATTATAGCCGGATTAAGTAAAACCCAAGTGTTAAATGAAAATGTTACTGGAGTGAGCGCATTGATGGCTGATGCCAATATCGTCGCTTGGTTTGGTAATAGTGATTGGGGATTAGGCTTACCTTTTCCTGCACTATTAGCAAATTTGGTGATATTCGTTGAACTTGTTGGCGGTTGGTTATTATTATTAGGATTATTAACCCGTTTAATATCATTGCCATTAATGTTTACCATGATGGTAGCAGCAACAACAGTTCATGCTGAAAATGGTTGGTTTGCGATAACACCGACAAATATCAACACCAGTCCTGCCAAAGTTATCAGTTGGTTAGGCGCAGAAAGTGCAAAACAAAGTTTAGAAAATAGCCAACAAACGGCAACACGTTTAGCGACAATGAAGGAAATCTTACACGAGCATGGCAATACTGACTGGTTATATGAAAAGGGCAATATTGTCGTCCTCAATAATGGTGTTGAGTTTTCAGTAACCTATTTTATTATGTTACTCGCGTTATTTTTTATTGGCGCTGGCCGTTTTACCAGTGTCGATTACTTTATTGCCAAGCGCTATTTGATTAGGACATAGCATTTCACGCAGTAAGCCATTTAGCTACAACTACTACAAAGGCATTAACAATCGCGGCATATTTAAAACCGAATAACGATGATATTATTCGGTTTGTCGTGGTAATTCATTTTATCGATAGTGTTTGATTTTTGTAGTTTGATAAACGTTTTTAATCGTGGTACCAAAATGATATAAGGTTAAGCCTAAAATGACCAAAAACGCACCAAAGATCAAACTTTCTGTTATCGGCTCTGCATTAAGTATTGCGCCTAATAATAGTGCTACAACAGGGGTAATCAAAGTGATTAACGTTACTGTACTCGCTGACATTTTTTGTAAAACGGTAAAGTAGGCATAAAAACCAATTAACGAACCAAAGACCCCTAAATATAATGTCGCCCAAATTGATTTAGCTTGCCATAATTCAACAGATAAACTGCCATCTAAAACTAACCAACTTAGCAAAAACATTGGTGTTGCTAAACTTAATGCCCCAATGGTAGTTGCCAAAGGGTGTATTACTAATGAAATGCTTTTAACTAATACACCACTTAAACTAAAGAAAAATACCGCTAATAAAACAAAAAGCACACCATAAATACCATCTTCAGTAAAGTTTAAGTTATTAGAGCACACGATGGCTAAGCCAATTAATGAAATCAGCATCGACAGCTTTTTAATCAAACTAATGTCTGGCTCAGACAATATTTTTTTAGCTAATAGTGCCGAAATAACTGGCGATAATCCAAACACTAATGACATGATTCCGGAGGATAAGTATTGCGCTGCTAAGTAAGAAAATATCATACCGCCAAAAATGCCGATAGCAGAATAGCTATAAAGTTTAACGGCTTGTTTATGCCAGGGGAGTTCAATATGTCGTACTTTGATGATAATAGCACCGAGTATTAAGGCGATAACCATACGAAGTAATACCGCCAAACTTGGGCTAATTGATTCACTGCTCCAAACTATAGCAAGTGGTGTGGTAGACCATATTAAAAGTACTGCCAAATAGGCAATTGACACTGACATTTTACTCTCCTTTTTAATTAAGCTTGCGCTTATATTTAATAAACAGCTTAAGCAAAACAGAAAACTACAGCGATTAAGATGATAAAACAAAAAAACCGCTAGAATGAATTCTGCGGTTTTAATAGTGAACTAGATAAATAACGATTTAACTATAATCTTTAATAATCCGCAAAGGCTGACCAACATTTTTGGCGTCTAATTCGCCATGTTCGATTGACCACTAAGTAACAGCTGAGAACTTGTTTCTCAGAAATCATTTGATCTAACATTTTTAGTGCAGCTTTTTGCATAAGTAATCTAGAATTTTGAGTTATTAAATAAAGTTGAATAATAATTTTTCCATTTAACTAACTCCATTATTGTTAAGAGAGCTAATAGAAGTCAAGCAAAAATAGAGTAATAGCGTAAATGAATGTTTTTTACATAAATTTATTGATATAAACGTGCACTCAAGGAAAGTTATAGATAAACTTTAGCCATAACTAAATGTGAGAAGTATTTTATGGAAGCTATCGAATTATTAACACAAAGACAATCAACGCCGCTTTTAACTGCACCTGCACCAAATGAAAGTGAGTTAACCATTTTACTTTCAGCTGGTATGCGTGTTCCTGATCATGCAGGTCTGCAGCCATGGCACTTTCACGTTATCACTGGCGATGGTTTGGAGCGTCTCAGTCAACTTTTCATTGAAGCGACAACCATAGACCTATCAAGTAAGACTGGATTGATTGAAGGTACAAGTATTGATCAGCACGCTTTTAATGAAAAAATGGCAAAAGTTGCTAAAATGCCGTTTAGAGCGCCCATGATAATTGTAATTTCTACTCAATACGTAGAACATAATAAAGTCCCTGAACAAGAACAATTAGTTGCTGCTGGCTGCTGTGCTCATGCTATGCAAATGGCAGCTTATGCCCTTGGCTATGGTGCGATGTGGCGCACCGGTGATCTAGCATATAATGACACAGTAAAAAAAGGTTTAGGGCTAAAGCAGGGCAATGAGATTGCAGGGTTTTTATATATTGGCACACCGACCAAAATAGCTAATATCAAACCTGCTAAAGACTTTAGCGATAAGGTAAGTTATTGGCGTTAACTGAAAGTGCTACCTGTAGTTAGTAAATAATAAATTAAAAAAGGCGACCCTAGATCGCCTTTTTAATGAGCGTACTAGCTTTACATTTAAAATGCAGCGCTTTTTGGTGTTCTTGGAAATGGAATAACATCACGAACATTTTGCATACCTGTTGCGTAGGCAACTAAACGTTCAAAACCAAGTCCAAAACCTGAATGAGGAACAGTACCGTAACGTCGTAAATCTCTGTACCAACTGTAATCGGCAACATCTAAGCCCATTTCTTCTAATCGGCTATCAAGCACATCTAAGCGCTCTTCACGTTGACTACCACCAATGATTTCACCGATGCCTGGCGCCAGGATATCCATCGCTGCTACCGTTTTTCCATCATCATTTAAGCGCATATAGAAGGATTTAATATCTTTTGGATAATTTTGTAAAACTACCGGGCCATTAAAGTGTTCTTCAGCTAAGTAACGTTCGTGCTCTGAATTTAAATCTACGCCCCATGAAACTGGGTTTTCAAATTTCTTATCACAGTTTTCTAAAATAGTAATGGCATCAGTGTAATCTAAACGGACAAATTCACTATCAATGACTGAGTTTAAACGCTCAATTACTGTTTTATCAACACGTTGTTGGAAGAACGCCATATCGTCAGGACGTTCTTCAAGAACTGCTTTAAATACATACTTAAGCATCTCTTCAGCTAAATCAGCTGCATCTGCTAAATCGGCAAAAGCAATTTCAGGCTCAACCATCCAAAACTCTGCTAAATGACGTGTAGTGTTCGAGTTTTCTGCTCTAAATGTTGGTCCAAAAGTATAGACTTTTGATAACGCATTACAGTAAGTCTCGACATTTAACTGACCTGATACGGTTAAGAAAGTTTCTTTTCCAAAGAAGTCTTGGTTATAGTCGACTTTACCTTCATCGTTACGCGGCAAGTTTTCCATATCAAGGGTACTAACACGGAACATTTCACCGGCGCCTTCACAATCACTGCCGGTAATCAATGGAGTGCTAATCCAGAAATACCCTTTGCTATGTAAAAACCTATGCACGGCTTGGGCTAAACAATTACGCACTCGCGTTACAGCGCCACCAATATTGGTTCGTGCTCTAAGATGCGCTTGTTCACGCAAGAATTCAATACTATGGCGTTTTGCTGCCATAGGATAGGTATCAGGGTCTTCGACAAAACCGAGTACTTCCACAGACGTTGCTTGAATTTCGAAAGCTTGACCTTTACCTGGGGATTCAACCAATATACCTGTCACTTTAACTGAGCATCCGGTAGTTAATTTTAGCACTTCACTTTCGTAATTATCGAGTTCATTAGGCACAATTGCTTGAATAGCATCAAAACATGAACCATCATGTAATGCTAAAAATGAAATACCCGCTTTTGAATCGCGACGAGTTCTTATCCAGCCGTGTACTGTAATGCTTTCATCAACAGGGAACTTTCCCGCTAATACATCAGTAATTGCTATAACTGACATTGAATGACCTCTTATTCTTATAAAGTTAAATAAAATGCTTTATACCGAGTTTATCTACTAGAGTATGATAATTGATATTATGCTAAAAATGGGATGATATGTTACCGTGACAAGGCTTAAATGCAATGCTTAATTGCAATGAAGGACAACAATTTCTCTTAATCATCATGAAAAAATATCGAAAAAAGTGAAATAACCAATTATGACTCAATCAAATAGCGTCGAAACAGAGCAAGCCCCAGATAAAGAACGCCGAAAATCAAAAGATCTTTGGATTATAGTTAAAATTGTTGTTAACTTTGGTAGTTGGTTAGCCTTTTTAGTTGCCTTAGTGATGTCATATTATATAGCGCCTGAGACAGATTATGGCGTTTTGCGCTATTACAACATAGAAATTCGTCAGTTTTGGCTAACGCCTTTAACAGGTTATTTGTACATTTTGTTATGGTTAAGTGCTTTAGGCAGTTATGTCGCATTACTAATAGTCAAATATCGAAGCAGGCGGACGACAGACTATACTCATTATAACTTGTACATTTTATTGGGCGTTAATTTGATTTGGTTAACCTATATATTATTTCAAGTCTTATAAAGGCACCAGCTAGAGTGCCTTTATCTGTTTAATAATAAATAAATGATTTAATTGATATCTTTATTTATTGATTGAAACATTGTGCTTCATCAAGTACTTTTTTCATGGCCTCAACCAGTTTTACTAACTGTGCTGTGGTGATAATAAGTGGCGGTATAATATAGATTAATTTACCAAATGGTCTAATCCAAACGCCTAATTCGACAAATCTTTTTTGGATATTAGCCACGTTGACATTTTGTTGACATTCTATTACACCAATACTGCCGAGTACACGCGTATCTTTAACACGATTGTGCGAGCATAATGGCAGAAGCAGCTTTGTTAACGATTTTTCAATGCATTGAACTTGTGTTTTCCAATCATTTTCTATCAAGAGATCAATACTGGCATTCGCGACAGCACAAGCGAGTGCATTACCCATAAAAGTTGGTCCATGCATGAAGCAACCGGCTTCGCCTTCGCTGATGGTTTGGGCTATTTTTGTTGTACATAATGTTGCGGCAAGGGTAATATAACCTCCGGTTAATGTTTTCCCTAAGCACATAATATCAGGACTAATTTCAGCCCATTCACAAGCAAAAAGTTTACCGGTACGGCCAAAGCCAGTCGCAATTTCATCGGCAATAAGTAAAACATCATATTGATCACATAACCTACGGCAGGCTTTTAAGTATTCTGGATGATAAAAACGCATGCCGCCTGTACCTTGTACAATTGGTTCAATAATAAATGCCGCTATTTCATGATGGTGTTGAGCAAACAGGGCAGTTAACTCAACTATATCCTCTTCCTGCCATTGTTCACCGAAGCACACCTTGGGTGCAGGCGCAAAATAATGCTGCATCAATACCTGCTCAAAAATTTGATGCATACCGGTGACAGGGTCACATACAGACATCGCAGCAAACGTATCGCCGTGATAACCGTTTCTTACTGTCATTAATTTAGTTTTAGTTAATGGTGTTTGGTTTTTTCCTGCAAGCGCATGTTGATATTGCAAAGCCATTTTCATGGCAACTTCAACACTGACAGAGCCTGAGTCTGATAAAAATACTTTATCAAGCCCCTGAGGAGTTAAGTTGATTAACTTTTCACATAAATTAATTGCACTTTGATGAGTTAAGCCGCCAAACATAACATGAGACATTTTATTAGCTTGTAAATGCAATGCTTCGTTTAGCTTCGGGTGATTATAGCCATGCAATACAGACCACCAAGAAGACATGCCATCAATAAGTTGTTCACCGTTTGCTAGCTTGATATTGACACCTTGAGCACTTTCTACCAGATAGCTTGGAAGTGGCTCTGACATCGAGGTGTAAGGATGCCAAACATTTTCTTTGTCAAATTGTAGCAGCGCATTTTGTGAAGATTGACTAATTTCTGTGTATTTTTTATCCATTTGTAAACTAAAAAACTTTTTAATCGTTGACATCATCATTGTGACCGCTAGACTACCCGTTAAGTTAATTAGATGCAATTGAGTTTTATGTCAGATTTAAATAGTTCAGCAGTGGGTAGTGTTCCACAAGTACAATCATTAAATTCCGTCGTTCGTCACAACTGGAATTTAAAAGAAGTGCAAGCATTATTCGCATTACCTTTTAATGATTTAATGTTTAAAGCACAAACGGTTCATCGTGAAAATTTTAATGCTAACGAAGTACAAGTGAGTACCTTATTATCAATTAAAACCGGAGCATGTCCTGAAGATTGTAAATATTGCTCTCAAAGTGCTCGCAATAAAACTGATCTCGAAAAAGAAAGTCTATTAGCGGTTGAAAAAGTATTGGAAGCGGCCAAACGTGCTAAAGAAATGGGCTCTACCCGTTTTTGTATGGGCGCTGCATGGCGTAATCCAAAAGAACGTGATATGCCGTATGTTCTGAGTATGGTAAAAAATGTCAAAGCGCTTGGTTTAGAAACCTGTATGACATTAGGTATGTTATCAGGTGAGCAAGCTGAGCAGTTAAATGAAGCGGGTCTGGATTATTACAATCATAATCTAGATACGTCACCTGAGCATTATAACCAAATTATAACGACCCGAACCTATCAAGATAGACTTGATACACTTGATAATGTGCGCAGTGCTGGTATGAAGGTTTGTAGCGGTGGTATTGTTGGCTTAGGTGAAAAATCTGTTGATCGGGCATCATTATTGGTTCAATTAGCTAACTTAAGTCCTCAACCAGAAAGTGTGCCGATTAATATGCTGGTTAAAGTTGAGGGTACACCGCTTGAAAATGTCGACGACTTAGATAGTTTTGATTTTATCCGTTGTATTGCTGTGGCTCGGATTATGATGCCAAAAAGCCATGTTCGCCTATCCGCTGGCCGAACAGCAATGAATGAGCAAATGCAAGCGATGTGTTTCCTTGCTGGCGCCAACTCAATTTTTTATGGCTGTAAATTATTAACTACTGAAAATCCAGAAACTAACCAAGACGTCGCTTTATTTGAAAAACTAGGCATCAACACTGAAACCGTTGCTGATGAAAGCGCAATGTCTGAAAAAATTGTCAAAACTGCGATCATAGATCAACAAAACAGTGATCTATTTTACAACGCCGCTGTATAACTATATAAGCTTCTATACTTAACTTATCAATACTGAGATAACATGGATGTAAGTCTCAAATTATAGGTAGAAATCCTCCTATGGCGTTTGATTTTATTCATCAAGACGTTAATGAGCAAAAACTCAAGGCTCGTTATCGGCAACGTGTTTGCAATAATCCAATTGAAAAAGATGGATATATTACTGTTGCAGGTAAAAATTATCTAAATTTCTCCTCTAATGATTATTTAGGATTAAATAATCATCCGGTTTTAAACAATGCAATGCAGGAGGGCATAGATAAGTATGGTGTTTGCGCGAGTAGTTCAAGTTTAGTTACTGGTTATCATTATGCGCATCAACTGCTAGAAGATGAGGTATGCCAGTGGCTTAACAAGCCCAAATGCTTGTTATTTTCCAGCGGCTATAGTGCTAATCTTGCAATATTTCATGCGCTAGGCAAAACACAGCAATGCCATTTTTATCTTGATAAGCTTAGTCATGCCTCTATGATTGATGGAGCTTTCCAGAGTAAAGCCACGGTAAAGCGCTTTAATCATAATAATATCAAACAACTGAGTGAATATCTTACTAAGGTAGAAAATACTCCTGATAAGTTGATCGCATCAGAAGGTGTTTTCAGTATGGATGGCTGTCAAGCCGAAGTTGCCAAGCTAGCTGCCTTAGCTAAAGCAAAACAAGCATGGCTATACCTTGATGATGCTCACAGTATTGGGGTAATTGGTGATCAAGGTCAGGGCAGTAATTATTTTGCCGATATTGACATAACTATGGCGACATTTGGCAAAGCCATTGCAACCAGTGGTGCGTTTTTAGCGTGTAGCAATGACTTATATGATTATTTAATCAATTTTTCTCGTCATTATATCTATACGACGGCTATTTCTCCCGCGATAGCTTGGGCTACTAAAAAAAGCATTCAACTGATACAAAAAGAGCAATGGCGGAGGGATAAAATTGCTGAACTCAGTTCTTTATTTCGTCAATTATTAGCATCAGATATCGAGTTAGTTAATACACAATCTTCAATTCATGCCATAATAATTGGTGATGAACAAAAAACACTTAATGTTAGCGAAAAACTCAAAAAACAAGGTTTTTGGTTAACGCCAATCAGGCCCCCGACAGTATCGGTTAATAGCTCTAGGTTACGCGTTACTATAGGTGCAAACCATAAACCCAGTGAAATCAAACAACTAGCAGAATGTATTAATAAGGCAATAGCTTAATGGTTGCAAACGAACAAGAAAATGTAAACAGAGTAAAAATTGCGAAAAGTTTTGGTTCTGCCAGCAAATCTTATGATATCTCAGCAAGATTACAGCGTTATTCAGGTAAACATCTTATGCCTTGGTTACCCAACCGAAACGATTTAACTGTTTTAGATTTGGGCTCAGGAACAGGTTTTTTTACCGACTTATTAGCAAGTTCATACGAGCATGTTATCGGCTTAGATATTTCTAAGAATATGCTTAAGTTTGCAAAAGAAAACCGAAATAAAAGTATTATTTGGCTAGAAGCAGACGCGCATGAAATTCCATTAAAAGACAATAGTATTGATTTCATTTATTCAAACTTAGTTATGCAATGGTTTGATCCACTTGAACAAGCAATGAGTGAGATTTTACGTGTGTTAAAACCTGGCGGATTATTAATTTTTACTACCTTAGTAGATGGAACCTTACATGAATTAAAATCGTCTTGGAAGCAAGTTGATGATGATCAACACGTTATTGATTTTAAAACAGTAAAAGAACTTAACAATTTATTTAATAACATAAATGGTAAATTGGTTGAACAAAAGTGCCAAGATATTATTCTAGAATATCAAAATGTTATACATTTGGCGCGAGAGCTCAAAGGTTTAGGTGCGAATCATTTGGCGCAGAAAAAAAACAAAGGCTTATCTGGTAAAGAGAAATGGTTTAAAATGACTGAACATTATCAAGATTTTCTTGAACCTAACGGGATTTACCCAGCAACATATCGTTTGTTTTCTGGTCTTGTGGTTAAACTAAACAATTAGCGTTATTATTAATTATGAAAAGTATATTTATAACAGCGACAGATACTGATGCAGGTAAAACGTTTGTTAGTTGTGCATTAATTCATGCGTTAAAAAATAGTAAGCATGTTCCATCAAACAATATCAGGGTTGCTGCATTTAAACCGGTTTCAGCTGGTTGTGAGTTAATTGCAGGAAAGTTAGTTAATGAAGATGCTAAACACCTGATGCACTTAGCTAATTGCCATCAAAGCATTGATGAAGTTAACCCTATTGCTTTTCAAGAGCCAATCGCTCCTCACATTGCAGCAAAACAACAAAATAGCACCATTACGGTAGAACAGATAACTCATTTTTATCAAAAAGTTAGAGCACATCAAGCTGATGTTATTCTCATCGAAGGTGCCGGTGGCTGGCGTTTACCCTTATCATCCGTCAATCTAACGGATAAAAACCCGACAAATCGAAATAATAGTAAACCTGAGTTTTTATCAGACTTTGTCAAACAATCTGGGTGTGAAGTAGTACTCGTGGTTAATATGAAATTGGGCTGTTTAAACCATGCATTATTAACGTACCAAGCTATTCTAGCCGATGGTCTAGTATGTATCGCTTGGGTAGCTAATTGTGCTGAGCAAGAGTCGATGCGTAATTTAAATGAAAATATTCAAGAGCTAGAGTTGTTATTACCGGTACCTAAAATTGCCACAATTGATTATATTGCCAGTAAAGATGAAGCGGGGCGCTTATTAACTTTCACCGATAAGATAAGTATAGCTGCCAAAAAAATCAATCTAACACCATTAATTTAAAAATCACTCTAGCGAATAACAATTAATTTTTACCTCGACTCGATGAACTAACATGTATAGGCGGTTATCGAAACCGCCTGTTTCAAATCTAAGTATCAATATCACTATTAATCGTCTTACTTAGCCAATTGAGCAAAACATGCCGTGGCGATAAACCCTGAACGGGTTTTATACTCTGACGACTTACTCACCTTATCATCAATTTGTGAAATTAAAAGCTCAGGCAAAGTGACATTAATTTTATGACTCTTACCTAAATAGGGAATGATATCAATATTCACTATTGCCCAAAATGCTTGGCTAAATGTATGTGGATTTTCGTGCATATAGTTATTTCTGTGCATTTCAATACTAGCAGCACTAGGAATTTTTTCTCCATACTCCGCCAAAATCGATAAATGAGATTTTATCGCTTTAGTAATTTCTTCTATGCCTAAATCAATATTTTTCGAACTGAGTGCACAACCAGGTAAGTCGGGCACAGTTACTTGGTAATTTTGCATTTGCTCATTGTATGAAAACACAACTGCATAGTTCATTTAACACTTCTACCTTGTTTACGTTGACAGTAAAACAACTATAACCCCAAAAACCCTAGAGCACAATCTAATCGTAACTCTGATAACTCTTTAATTAAACTTTATGGTAACTCTGGTAACCCTATAAAGGTGTACTTAATATAACTCTGATAACTCTTATTATGTAGTGTGTGAATATTCACTATGTTTAGATGTCTCGTAATATTGGGTAATAAGAGCAAGTCAATCGGCTATGTAATAGTAAATAAACTTTGCTATGAGCGATTAATTAGTTAACTTAAATAAGTGATAACTTATAGCTCTAGAGTTATTAATTTTATAATGAGTGCAATGAAGGCGTTTATGTTTCAAAGCAATTTAATTTGATTGACTATGATAGTGAATATGAGAAGAAAGATATTTTGGAGTGAACGATAATAATTAATAGAAAGTCGGTTGTTAAAATCAGCCTTATTTTTCGTAACAGACTTTTTAAAAAGAATTATTTTGTTAATTAAATCTAGGATTAAGTAGAACTCAATCCTAGTAATGACTCACAGTTTACTGCGAGAAGTTTCGAATCATATTATTAAGAAATAGCTGAGTAGTATCGACCATAGCATTGGGATCAAATCTCAACCAATCTTGTTGTACTAGTTCTGACTTGTAGTTTATTGCATCCATCATTGCATTATGCGTATCAGAAAATCGAAACTCTTCATTGTTAATACTGATGATACAATAATCTCGATGTTGATAACTGTAGGCACAATTGGTAGGGTGCATAAGGAACTGGTATTTAGCTCTATATTGACTTTTTAAAGTATGCTCCATCGCATTTAATTTGTTCAGGTACTCAGTTAACATATTTGCCGCAATTTGTTTGTTGATTTCTCCCTTGTCAACTCCCTCATTAATCAATAAACCCAACGAATTAAGAATCATCGCATAGCTTACTGCCAAGGCATAGTTAGCTTGTGCCCAGGGAGTATCTGTTTGAAAAGCACGGTGTGTTATGGCATCTAACGCTTTTGGAACCAATTCTTCAATTAAGAAATCAATTTGATTGTTCGGATTATCTAAAGCACCGTAGTATGTAGTTTGCGCACTAAGTGCTTCTACAATACTTAGCACTTCGGCGTATTCTTGGCTGTTCAGTATCATGGTGACTTCGTTGTTTACTATTTCTCTTATCTTCTCCAAAGATTCTTCAGATAAGTTGACAAAGCTTGGCTCGTTGTTAGCCAACCCCAGTGTTATTAGGAAACTTTGAACCAGCTTCTCTGCAACAGATTTTATTGGGCCAGTAGCCCCAGAAAAACCAGCTTTACAACCTTTAGTTAGTAGACTACTTAAAAGGGTAGAACTATGGCTGTTTCCACCTATGGTATCGCACCAATCTGCTTTTGCCCCGGCTGAAGTGAAAAGCAATGACGATACAACTAAGCCAAGCTTTAATTTTTTAAACATATTATTACCTTACAAATTTATTGTCATGCCCTGACATTATTGTCTGACGGACACTTTGATTATTAATACTTCGTTTAATCAACAAAAAATCCGCTTACTTTATAGTTAATATCGATATCTCGCGATCAGTCAATTTAAACGAACACTTATTTGTTTACACCCTGATAACCAAGATGAAACTACATGATAACTTTTTTTTTACATTTTGAAATAGATAAAGTTGTTTGATATAAAAATAAGGCGAAAATATGGGCAAAACGTTGCTATGACTCAGCTGTCTGTCTATCCAAATTAGGATACTGGCACATTTTTTATACAGCTAATGTAAACATTTTATAACTGGTTGTTGATGTAACGCTTTCTTACATAAAATATTATTTAAAATAATGTGAATAGCTTTTATTCCTTTGTAGGCAATATTAAACTAATTTTTTTAACCTAAGTTCTGGAGTTTTCATGAATATATGTTTTCGCACATTAAATCTTTTAGTTGTATCCAGCCTACTTTGCTTTTCTATTAAAGCGTCGGCATTAGAAGTTGGAGATATTGCGCCTGACTTTAAATTACAAGCGACCACTGGTGACTATTATCAATTAAGTGATTATCGTGGTAAACAAGCCGTGGTGCTTGCTTGGTATCCTATGGCTAACACCCGTGGTTGTACCATTGAGTGTAAGTCGTTAACAGAAAAGGGTCATCTTATACGTGAATTTGATGTTAACTATATGATGGCTAGTGTTGATCCTTTAGATGCAAATCGTGATTTTGCCAAAAAGACTGGTGCGGATTTTCCCATGCTAAGTGATCCAAGCAAACAGTCGGCAAAAGCCTATGAAGTCCTTAATTTATTTAAGGTAGCAGACCGTGTCACATTTTATATTTCTAAAGAAGGTAAAATTTTAAAAATTGATGATGATATCCAACCTAAATATGCTGCCGAAAATATAGCTAAAAACCTTGGCCGTTTAGGTATTGCCAAAGCCAAATAAAAAAGCGCCGACTAGAACAGTTGATATTTACTGCAAAGCTTGTAATTATCAACTGTTTAAATATCGAAAGGGTGGGAGTGGCACATTAATCAAATGCTTTAAAGAACGTATCATTCAAGATTATACTTCCTCTCCTGGTTTTTGCCCTGCATGTGATAAACAATTCGCCCGTGAATGTCTGATAAGAGGCACACCTGCATTTAAATTTTCGGAGGCAAAATCAGGTGTAAATGAAATAATTATTAAGAGTCTAAATCTAGCACAGCTTGTTAACATAAAAACACATTTATAACACAAGTTTCAGCAGTTCATCTTAAATTAAACGCTACTATATCCTTATTCATCTACTTCAGGATAGTTAGCAGTGCATCGTAAAAGTCAAGCGCTGGCTAAAAATAGTCAGCATACAACCACCATCAGCCTTGATTACCAACCATTTATCGCCTTAATAAAAGTAAAACGTAGTGATTTAAAACGTGCCGATAATATTAGAGTTTCTTTGTCTAGCCGTCGCTCTAGAAGAGTTCATTATTTTTTAAAGCAGTATGCAGCTAAGATCACCCTTGTTAATGTTGATACATTGAATAGCTAATTATCAATTTGCTCGAGGATATTTTATTGCGGTAACCGAGCACGACTTAAAAATAATCTTGGTGCTTGGTTGCGTAAGCCGTCGTTGATTAAAATCAAAAAGCCCTGACAATGCAGGGCTTTTTGATTTTAATATGGTCGGAGTAGCAAGATTCGAACTTGCGACCTCACGTCCCCCAGACGCACGCGCTACCAGGCTGCGCTATACCCCGATAATTTTTCGCTGATAAATTCTAGAGGGATTACGAATTTATCGACAGTATATTAATGATTTATAGCAGATTTGCAAACATAATTGATGGAATAGTTAGTTACATAGCTCTAAGCGACTAACTATTATACAATTTAGCAATTAGTTGTCTGATTGTTGGGTAAATTGCTTGATAAAATGGACACCATCGATCATCAAAGGAAAGTCTGAACTGACAGTGATTGGCGCTTCAAATTGTCTAGAGTAACTTTGAAAATTACCATTTTGATCAATAAAGACAGATTTGTCTTTGTTAAATACAATAATGCCTTTATCGGTTGTATTAGCAATAACTCTGTCTTTCGCTAAAACCGTTAAATCGGTACCGTTAGTATATTGTTGTAAATCACAACCTAACCATTGTTTCATCAGGGTAGGTTGTAAGTCCATATTACTGGTATTAAAACTAACATCTTTTTGGCTTACCTTAGCTGATTCTGGCATGATCAACAAAGCGGGTTTGGTGTTTAAGCGCTTATCCTTACTCAAATTACCAATGGAGCTAATCCAAATAATATCTTTTTGTGCTTTTTGTTTTTGTGCCAGTAATAGTGCATCGATAAATAATTCAAATTGGTATTGGTTATCATCGCTGTTATTAACGTCATTGGTTTTACTGCTTTTAAAGTAAATAACATGTAAGCCTAGTGACTTATTATTTAGCTTATCTGCAAAGAGTAAACTGGAGACATTATTAAGACTGCGTTTTGTTGTAAATAAATTATCAAACCAACGCGGTTCTTTGCTGACACTTTCTAATTCAATTTGATTAGATTGATTAACTTCATCATCAATGACTGTTAATGTTGAGGTCAGCATCTGTTGCGTCAATTGTTGGAATAATAGCGGTTTAACACCTTGCTTAAGAATTTCATCTTTGTATATGCTAGGTAATGAATATAGTAAATTAAACCATGCTTCATCATTGAGACCTGTATCAATATTATTGGTCAGCTGTAAGCTACTCGCTGTGGCACGACGCATAAATTGCTTAAGTTGGCGTTGTGAAACTTGTTGTTCATTAAGCACCAATATCACTGAATTAGTGGGTGACTTGGTATTTACTGCACATTGAGTCCCCTTAAGCTGAGGGTAGTTAGGAATAGCGTGACTAAATGATAAGGGGCTATTTTTACGTTCTATATAATCTTCAATATTAAATAGGCCATATTTTGTCAGTAAGGTTTTGGCGGTTGCCGGATACGAAAGCGGTAACACAGTATCCTGTCTTAGAATATCGTAATCAAGATTTGCATCCGCCCAGATGTGAGTTAAATGACTAAAGAAAAAAGAAAGCACTAGGCCCACGACAATAAAACGAGCAAATAGTGTTTTCTGTAATTGTTTTAAGTGCTTCCAAGCATAATTACTGACGGTAAATTCGAATGCTAAAATGATAATTGTTAAGGCAGCACTTAAGGTAAAGAATAGGGCGTTTTCTCTGGCAATTTCTTGAATTAAACTAACGATTTGTGCGCTTGAGGAAGCATTTAAATGATAACCTAAGCGGCTATAGATAAAGCCATCTAACAGTAACAGTAGTAACCAAATTGAAAATATAACTGAGCCACTGGTGCGGATAAATTTGGTATTAGGAAATATTAGGGTTAAGGGAAATAATAACAGTACAAAACTGATAAAGGTTAAAAAAGCAATATGACTGACCCATGTGGTGATCAGATAAACTTGTCCAAGCAGGGTTGTTGGCGCGGTTTCACTAAATAAGTAGTAAGACGAAAGACCAATTGCTGCTAAAATATTGAAAAAGGTGAACCAATGGCTCCAACTGATCAAATGTAATAGTTTTTTGCTGTAGCTTTGTGTATCAAATGTGACCATTGATAATATTTCTTCTTTGCAGGTAAGTTAAATTGCCGGGGTTAAACAGATTTTTTAAGTGCTTGGGTAAAATTTTCGACCACAGCGACACGTTTATTTTCAGGGACTTGACTGACCACATTAGTGACAGCATTTCCTAGGCACATAAGGGCTAAATCTGGCGTAGCTTGTTCTTTTACTAAGACATCAAGTAAATCTTGAATAATTTTTTCTACACGTTCATTAGAATATTTAGATACAATAGGCATAAGTAAAGATTTCGTTGGTATTAAATTTAATTTCGGCAGTTTATCAAATGCCTAGACAATTTAATATATAGCATAAGTAAAAAGAACATGATGCATGTTTTAAATAGCAACATTAATCAACATCAGTAACCAAATAGAAAGATCACATGAGTATCATAATTACCAATATTGCATTACATTTTTTGTCAAAAAAAGAAGAAACCGGTGAAGTGGTTTTGCGCCTAGGGCCAGAAAATGCCGACTTGACACAAGAAGGAGCAAAAACAACCAACTTTGTTGATGGTTTACATGCCATATATAATGCGAAGGGAAGTAAAGCCTATGGCAGTTTTTCTGCGATGCCAAGCGAAGGAGACACTGCGCGTTTTGTCGATTTAATGGAAAGTTATTTAACAGCGCAACAAAACTTTTACGCTTTTAGTACGCAAGCGGCCAATGTACTTAAAAATGAGATTGAAAAATATGATATGGAAGAAACGGGCTACCTGGTGTTGTGTCATTATGAATATATGGGGGGTCGATATCTTTTAGTCGCCGTGATACCCGTATCAGAGCATTACAGCGTTGATGGTGAGTTAAATATTTCTGCAGCTCAACACCTAGATACCAATAAAATTCAACTTGCTGCACGCATCGATTTATTCGATTACAAAGATAACGGTAATGGTAATCGTTACATTTCTTTTATTAAAGGCAGAGCTGGTCGTAAAGTATCAGACTTCTTTCTTGATTTCTTAGGTTGTGAGGAGGGTTTAAATGCAAAAGAGCAAACTCAAACCCTTGTTCAGGCTGTTGAAGATTATGTTGCGGTTAACCAGCTCGATGCAGCTGAAAAACAAAAAACTCGTAAAGATTTGCTCAGTTACTGTAAAGAGCAAAAAGCAAGCTCGCAAGATGTCTCAATACAAGAAGTTGGTAAAGTGATTGAAAGTGCAGGTACTGAGCAAGATTTTTATGAGTTCTGCCAGTCACAATCTTACCCCATTGAAGAAAGCTTTCCCCATGAACAAGCCGTAGTTAATAAAATAACCAAATATTCAGGCTATGGTAATGGTATAAGTTTAAGTTTTGAGCGCAGTCACTTTGGTGAAGATGTCGTTTATAATCAACACAACGATTCATTAACTATTTACAAAGTACCGCCAAATTTAAAAGAGCAACTAATGGCATTACTAGAAACGGAACAAAATAAAGACCTTTAATGACTAAAGTTCAGGTAACTCAATGTGTTTTTGGTATCGCGTTACCTTTTTTATTTATTAAGTGTATATAAATCTACAATAAAACAGTTGGTTATGTTTTTATAAAAAGGCAGTAACCGACACCATCAAAAATTGGAAAATGACATGACTAAGCAAGAAAATAGCCCAATAACGACCCTAACTATTACCCGTCCTGACGATTGGCACGTACATTTACGTGATGGAGCGGTACTTAAAAATACAGTTGAAGATATTAGTCGCTATATTGGTCGGGCTATTATTATGCCTAATTTAGTGCCGCCGGTAACTAATGCCGAATCAGCAAAAGCTTATCATCAACGCATTATGGCGCATGCTACAACGGCGCATTTTAAGCCATTAATGACCTTATATTTAACTGACAATACCAGTGCACAAGATATTATTGATGCGAAAGCGTCAGGTCTTGTTTATGCAGCAAAATTATATCCGGCTGGTGCAACAACAAATTCCTCATCAGGCGTAACAGATGTTGCTAATTTAGTTGAGGTATTTGCGGCGATGCAATCTGTTGGCATGTTACTTTTAATCCATGGGGAAGTCACTTCGTCAGATATTGATATTTTTGATAGAGAACAAGTGTTTATTGATACAATTTTAAGACCTCTTGTGGCCAATTATCCTGATTTGAAGGTCGTATTAGAACATATCACCACAAAGAATGCGGTCGATTTTGTTATGTCAGCGGGTGACAATATTGCGGCAACCATCACAGCACATCACTTAATGTATAACCGTAATGACATGCTTGTTGGTGGTATAAAACCTCATTATTATTGTTTACCTATTTTAAAACGTAACATTCATCAACAAGCATTAAGAGCGGCAGCAACCAGCGGCAATAAAAAATTTTTTTTAGGCACTGACTCAGCGCCTCATGCAAAAGGTGCTAAAGAGTCATCTTGTGGTTGTGCAGGTGTTTATTCTTCATTTGCTGCAATTGAACTCTATGCGGAAGTCTTTGAAGAAGAAAATGCGCTTGATAAATTAGAAGCTTTCGCTAGTCTTAATGGTGCTAATTTTTATCAATTACCTATCAACTCTGATAAAATTACTTTAGTTAAAAAATCATGGCAAGTCGCTAAAACCATGTCGTTTGGAGATGATGTTGTCGTGCCTATTCGAGCCGGTGAAGAGGTTTTATGGCAGGTTGAGTGCTAAGTTTTCAAAAACATTAACAAATAGAGAGCTAACCGTAAAAATGAGTTTAAAATAAGGAACAAAATGCAATTATTTGTAGATGATCTTACCGTTATTGATTTTTCATACCTGTGTAAACAGCGCGGTATTGTAGGTGAGAGTTGGATTGTTGATGTATTACTTGACGGCTCGTTGAATGATCAAAGTATGGTTTTAGATTTTGCCGTTGTTAAAAAACAAATCAAAGCCATTATCGATGAAGCAGTGGACCATAAGTTATTATTGCCTATGCAAGAACAAGCCTTAATATTAAAAGATTCACCACACAACCTTGGTCATCAAACCATTGATTTTATGTCTGATGTAGCAAGCTATTATTTACAATCTCCAGCTTGTGCTTTTGCTGCTATCGATTGTTTAACCATTAATATTGACGACGTAACAAGGCATTTAACCAAAATAATCTTGGCACAATTACCTGCAAATGTTCAAGGCTTAACGCTGGTTTTACGTGCCGAAGCTATTGCCACGGACTATTATCATTATACCCATGGCTTAAAATTACACGATGGTAATTGTCAACGTATTGCTCACGGTCATCGTTCTAAAATTCAAATCCTTGTCGACGATAAAAGAGACAGCGCCCTAGAGGCACAATGGTGTCAACGCTGGAAGGATATTTATATCGCCAGTGAAGCTGACCGAATATCCGTTAATGATATTGAGCTATCCGATACAGCGATGAACAATTTAACACCCGATCACCAATATTTTAGTTATCATGCACCACAAGGGCGCTTTGATATTGCTGTTGAGCGTCAAGTGTTAGAAGTGGTTGATTGTGATTCTACCGTCGAGTTACTTGCTGATTTTATATTAAGGAAACTTAAAGCGGAGCACAGTGAACTTGGCCAGCATAATGTTAAAGTGATTGCCTATGAAGGCGTAGCAAAAGGAGCGATTGTTAATGGATAGCAGGTTATCTACTAAGTACTACCAAGGAATTAAAAACAGCTTAATTGGCCTATCACTGCTCATTAGCTTGGGGGCTAATACTGTCATTGCTGATAATACTAAGCGCATTAACTTATCAGGCGAAATAAAGCAGGGTGGACTGGTGGTGGGTAAAGCACAACCAGGAAGTACAGTCACCCTAAATGGCAATAAACTCATGGTGTCTAGCCAAGGACATTACACCTTTGGCTTTTCAAGAGATGACCAACAAAGCTATCAACTAGTGGTTATTGATAAAAATGGTGATCGGGTAGAGAAAACCTTAACCCCTGAAAAACGTAGCTATAATATCCAGCGTATCGAAGGTATTAAAAAAAGTATAATGCAACCAAACCCTGAAGCAATTGCCAGGGCAAAACAAGATAGCAAGCAAGTAAAACAAGCTCGTCAAGTTGCCAGCTCTTTAGACTATTTTGCGCATGGGTTTATTGCCCCAATGCAAGGGATAGTAACTGGAGTATATGGCAGCCAACGTGTATATAACGGTGTACCTAAAAACCCACACTATGGGATAGACTACGCCGGTGATAAAGGGGATCCGGTTAAAGCGCCTGCTTCTGGGACAGTAACGCTATGGGTACCTGATATGTTTTATTCAGGCGGCACCATGATCATTGACCACGGCCAAGGCGTCAGCTCTACCTTTTTACATTTAAGTGACGCCTATGTAAAAAAAGGCGATAAAGTTAAACAAGGGCAAGTTGTTGCTGCCGTTGGCGCCAGTGGTCGTGCCACAGGACCACATCTAGATTGGCGTATTAATTGGTTTGGCGTAAGAATAGATCCTGCCTTGGTATTAAAATTACAACCACTTTAATGAATCTTTTTCAGTATTTATTGGCAATACAAGCGAACAAAGCAATTAACCTGAAACGTTTTTTGTCTTTGTTACCTGCTAAATATCAACAAAATTGGCGCAATATATTCAAAATTTGTGTGAAAACATCACACCAAGACAAGCACAAATTAATAATAATTGATCAACAATCCTTTGATACAATGCTTGCAGGAAGTAAGCCAAGCCAAAATCGAATAGAAGCAGCAATATTAGGCAACTCTCATCAGCATAATACTTCATTGAGTTACTTACTGGTTTTTCCAGCAGTATCACTTAAGACAAAAAACAAAGATATATCATTATGTCCTAAGGTCGTCGTCAGTGATGGCTCGGTTTTAACCCAAGAGTTTACTTCGCAAAAAACCTTAGTAATCATTGAAAATCAGGAGAATTTTTTTCGCTATCAAAAATTTTTACCTAAATTAACTGATATACCGGGCGCTATAGATATCGCTTTTAGTCAAGGTAACAGCATATCAAATTCATTGAACTCAATATATTTTAATCAATATCAACAAATATTGTGTTGTTTTGATTATGATCTGGGTGGTTTAACCATGTTCGCTTCGCTTAAAAAAATAACCCAGGCACAGCTTACTTTCATATTACCACCGGCAAAAAATCTTAATAACCAAGCCTTTGTTAACAGCCATTTTAAGAAGTCACCCGATTCGCCAGTTCATTGGCAAAAAGCCATCGCATTAGCGATAAAACTTGATCTTAATGATTTAGCGCATGCATTTAACATCAGTAAAAAGTTTATGGAGCAAGAAGTTTTCTTATCTAATCCCAACTCTTGCCTACAGGAAGAAAAAGGTAACACATGTCGTCACAATATAAATTTGAAATAAAACGTATCGTGCTAGTAGATTCAGCGGGTTTTTGTTTCGTTGAACTACCCGTTGATGAACACGCAATATTATTAGCTGATGGTAATGTTGGTAAATCCAGTATTCTCAACTCTTTACGCTTATTTTTATTGCCTGAAAATAATTTCAAAAACTCAAAAAATAAGTTTGCTTTCAGTACACCAAAAAATGATGGTTTTTACGATAATGAAGAAAGCTATCAACACTATTTTCCATCAAAATACAGTTGTTTAATATTAGAGGTTTGCCATCAATATGCTGGCGTAGAGTCATCACATTGCCAAATTTTACATGCAAGTAGTGGTTATTTAAGTTACAGCCGTATTTTTACTCCACTTAGCTTTGATGAAATTCGTCACCTATTTTGGCAACTCGATGGTGATGAAGACGGTATAGGTTATCGCGTTGAAAGTTTAAGTAGCGGCGAGATATTTAAATCGCTAAAGGCGCTTAACAAAGAAACCTTAACCGTTAAAGATCCCCATAAGCTCAGGGAAATTCTTTATGCCAATGAGCAATTAGTGCCAGAAAATATGCGTTACAGCGTCTTTCCGTTAGCTGAAAGTGATGATGCACGCATAGAGTCACTGCGAACCTTGGTTTTATTATTGTTTGAAATGAACTCGGGGAGTGCAACTGTTGCAAGAGCGGTAGCGAATATTATTGAAGCGGATAAGAAGTTTTCTGGTGATGAGCTTGATTTTAATATTGAAGAGTTTTTAGGAAAACATGACGAATTAAAAGCCCAAGAACAGGAGCTGGTTAACATCGCTAATTTAATGCCTAATTATCAAAACTTATCGAAAAAATTTGCCCAATATTGCCGGTTTCAAAAAGCAGATAAAGACTTCAGTGCTTTTTATTTGACACTAAGCAAGCAGCTAATTGAACAAAAGAAACAACAGCAGGAATATGCTTTAGCTTTTAATAACGCGCAAACCGAATTAAATGGCAATAAGAATTATCTGCGCGACATTGGCATTGAGTTAAAGATCAGTGAGAAAGAGCAAGCAAAGTTAACCGCAAAACAAGCTAATCTTGAAAAATCTTTAGATAAAGCCAAACTCTTGTTAAGTGCTTATGTTGATATCCCAGTCAGCGATATTATTGAAATGTTCAATGATGACATAGCAGACATGAAAAAAGATTTACTGGCTCATCAAGATGATGCTGCCAGCGAGCGTCGTATTGATGAACTTAAACGAAAGATACAGCAAAATGAATTACAACAAACAAACTTAACCAATAAAATTGCGCGTGAAGAATTTAGTCTAGCGAAACAATTACCCAAAGATGCTTGGCAAGTTATTGCGGCGGTAAATAAACGCATGGCGCTAGCGAACCCCGGTAAGGTCTTAACCCCAGAGCAAGTTGATCGTTTTACGGCTTTCACTGAACTTTTTCAACAAAAAAATGATGGCTTTACTTTATTTGACGAAGTATTTGCCAAACAATCACAAACAATAGTAGATGATAGCGCGCTTAGGTTAAGCGATGTTGAAAGCGAATTACTCGCCGATAAAAAATCATTATCCTTGCTAGAACAAAGTAAAGGTAATGCGTTGACTAATGCCAGTGAAATTAAACGCTTAACAAGAGATATAAAACTGGCAGAGGATGAATTAGCGCTGATAAAAACGCTTGAAGTAAATAACGTTATATATCATGAACAAGGCCAAGAGTTAGATACTTGTAATTATCAGGTCACACAACTTCTGGCACAGCAGCAGGCCGCTCAGCAAACAGCTCGTGACAGTCAGGAACAAGTTGAACAAGCCAAGACAAAACGAGATTTTTGTAATCAGCAACTTGAAGGTCTGGTACAACTAAGCAAACGCGCGGAACAAATAAAAACTCGTTATCCTAGGTGTCAGCAAGCCGTAGATAAACTCATCAATGAAAACAGCACTATTGAACTGACAGAAGTTGTCCTAAACAACATTGAAGATCAATTACATTCATTAGGTACCTTAAGTTCAGATCTACAGCAAGGTTTAGCCAATTTCGTCCATGAAAAAATTATTGTTAATCAAGATGATATTTTATCGCAGGCGCCGAGTTTTGCCATTATTCGACATGCCTTTGATGCCTTAGAAGATGTCTATAATAACTTAGGTGCTAGGCAAACCATGCTCAATGAGCAAGTATTCGTTCATAATGAATCCGTGCAAAGTTATATGCATTTATTACAGCAAAACTTTGATTATATTAAAGGCTTTGAAGCCAGTTTAAACCGTGATTTCTCTCATATTGCTATTAACGATCTTGACGGTATCAGTGTTGAAATCCATATTGATAAACGTTTTGAAAACCTAGTATTAGAACTCGCTCATGTTGATTTATATGCCGAGCAACTAGTGTCTGATAATTTTTATGCCCGTCTTCGAGCTTTTGCCAGTTCTGGTATTTTCGCGAAAACTAGCCAACGTTTAACTATGGATAAAATCATTACGAACTTATCCTATAAAACCCGTAAAAAAGAGCAAACACAATGGCAAACCAAACAACAATCTAATTCAACTACGGCATTAATTAATCTCAAATTAGTACAAATTTTATTAAAACGCCTTCGTGCTAGCGGTTATGATTTAATGTTGCCGCTTGTTCTGGATGAAGTAGCAACCGTTGATGTAAAACAGTTCGACTGGTTATTAAACGATATTAAAACCAGTGGTTTTAATCTATTTGCTGCCTCTACGCACAGTGCCAGTTCACAGCTTATTTACAAGATTGGTCGTTATCATGAAATTGGCGCCATGCGCACTGAAAAACCTTACTCCAAAGAGCGAACACTAGTTTATTGGGGAGGTGCTGAGTATCTATCACCGATAACAGAAATCGATGAAGCACAATTAAACTTTTTAGACTCTGCTGAAGTTGCCGATTTTGCTGAGCAAAAAGGTGAGGGCGCTTAAATGAAAAGTACGGTTAAGAAGTTTAATACCTTAGAAACCTTACGTATTTTACTTGAGCACCCTAAGATAATGTTCAATGTAATCCGCATTATGGATTCAGACAGAGTACGTTACATTAGCGAATCTCAATTAGCTCAACAAATCTTGCACTACAGCGCAAAGCTCGATAACACTGAACAACAAAGGCTCAGCGTAGCCTTTGATACAGAAAATTTACTGCAAAGCCATTTGCTTGCTGATAAAGATGTTTACCAAGGAACATGCCGATTAACCTTTCAAGAAGGTGTGTTGAGTCTATTTCGTTTATGTGAAACAAGTTTGTATCAGGAGCTAACCGACTCAAAATTAAAATCCCGTTTAGCATCGCTATGGCGCTTACAAGAACGAGTAAATGGTGCTGAATTATCTTTTATAGATAATGATCCTGACTACACTGAGTTTGTTGACGACTTAATGCAACAGTTAAGCGAATTGCTCAGTGTTTTGAAACAGAACATTGATCGGATGAAATTATTGGGCCGTGATCTTGAGGCCATGTCGGCTATGTCGCTTAATAATCAACAAAACTCTTCCAGCAGTGATAATATTTTTGATAATGATAACAAACAAGAAATGCTCAACCAGATCACTCAGTTATTTGAACGACATATTAAACCAACGCAAAACTTCTTAAACCATAACAGTCGTTTAGCGAAAGGCAGTAATCTTTTTGAAAGCTTAGATAATTTTAAAGCAGCATTTAAAGGTAACGGGAAGCATTTACTCAGCGACCAAATCATGCGTTATAGCATGAGTTTTAGTAACATCTTTGTGCCGATTACCGATGTTGCTCATCAGGTAGACCAGTTTTTACGCAAGACCAGAAATGCTTTATTACAGAGTAATGCCATGGAGCATTTTCATCAAAAATTGCATCAAGCCTACAATGAAACTTTAGCGAGAAACCTTAATAAAACTAAAATTGATAACAAGCTAGTTAACGAGTTCGATTTCATTAATAATTTGAAAAGGTTGCCTAAATTAAAAGATTTTAGGGTAGGGCAAAGCCCAAGCTATTTTAATAACTTGTTTAGTGAATTATCGCTAAGGCTGCAATCTTTAACCGAAAGCAAACCCTTAGAAAACTTCAATTTAACAGCGATTAAAAATGACCATGAAACTAAAAGCTTACAGCGTGCGTTAGCGATTTTTGAGCAATTAAATACCATTAAATTACGTGAAACTAATGATTTGTGTGCAATGTTACACTATCGTTTGGTCGATGATTTTGCTGATTATCAATTGGCTGATCTTATTGGTGCATGTCAATTAATGCAAAGTAATCAAGATAAATTTACTCTAAAAACATTAAATAAAAAGGCTTGTCTTAAACATGAAGACGAAGTGTATCTTTATCGTAGAAAGAAAGTCGTTAAAAATAAAACCTTAACTATCAATGAATAAACAAGAATTATTAGCCTAGCTCAAAATGATTCAACACTGGATAAGTAAATGACTAACAATAGTACTACCGAAAAATCAGCGCAAATAGCGCCAGTTTCCACGACAGATCAGCGCGAGAATTCTGCAAAAACAATGGTCAATGATGCCACTGAACATGTTGAAGAAGTAAGCCATAACCAGGGCAATAGCTTTGATTTAATTAATGCTGAACAAAGTGCGACTATTTTTAGGCAATTTACCCAAGGGAGAGTGATCACCAAGTTAGTTTTTGATCAGTTAAGTAGCCAGCAACAAGATAATCCACTATTTACTTGTTTATTTAATCATGAAAGTCATTTTAAACAATTGTATCAACATTTAGGTTACCAACTTTGTTTAAATAATGAAGGTGATTTTTATTATGTGCAAGAGTACCGCGAAGAAAGTAGTGAAGAAGCGGATGACAATGCCTTAAAAGTACAAACGATATTGTTGCAATTAGGGCGTTATTATAGCCAAACCGGACGTGATTTAGCGCAATTATGCCAAGCTATGTTTGGTTTTAATGAAGCGGATATAACGAGCTTAAGCAAAGATGATGATTCCATTGCAATGTTAAAGGCGATTAAAATAGAGAGTTGGCCAAAAGCTATCGATTTTATTGTTAGCCGTAATTTTGCCTACAAAACTGGTAACACTAATTATTTTATAAGTTCTGCCGGCAAGGCGTTCTTGTTTAACTTGGTAGAACAATATAGTCAGTTTGAACAAGGCTAACAGGATTATTGGCTTGCGGATCAAAAGCGCATTCGTCTTTATCAAGCGCCTTGTAAGAAAACTCTACGTGTCAGCAAATTATAGAGAAAGTGACTAACATGTTTTTCTGTTAGATACTTTCACCATAGCGCTGAGTGGCTAGATAGCGCGCATGCGTTGTTGAGTTGTTTCCAACAATGCTAATTGACCACAATCAAGTTTATAGATGCGATCAGCAACATCAAAATAATGATCATCATGACTGATGGCAATAATTGTTTTACCTGCTTTTTGTAATTCGGGCAAAATTTCACGATAAAAAACTTCTCTAAAGCTCGGGTCTTGATCTGCAGCCCATTCATCAAGTAACAACACTTGACGGTTTTCCATATACAGTAAAACTAAGGCCAATCTTTTTCGTTGTCCTTGTGATAATGAGGTAGTAGAAAGTTGTCCTTGATTTACCGACACCTTATTATTTATTGCCAGTTTCTCTAAATAATAAGTTACTTTATCATCATCTATATTACTACCTTGGCTATCAACAACATCGCTAAACAGAAAAAAGCTCGGGAAAATAGCGGAATAACAACTGCGCAACTGATCTGCATTGTCTAAAGTGATTTTTTCATTATTAAGCAAGACTTGGCCTGATGTAGGCAAATAAAGACCGGTTAATATCTTAGCTAAGGTTGATTTACCACTACCATTACCGCCCACTAGAAAGACCAATTCGCCTCTCTTTATTTCAAAGTTTACCTCACCTAAGACAAAACCTGCTTCGCCATTTTGCTCTGGGTATTGGTATTTTGTATCGACTAAAGACAGGGAATTAAATTCGACTATTTCTTGCTCTTCAAAGCGGTGCTCTGTTTGATCTTCATTTAACGATAAACGTGAAATAGCCTTTAAGGCAACATTGCCACGAACCACAGCAGGAATACTGTCTAAAATCATCGATAAAGGTGTTCTTAAGAACATGATTGCTAGTGTATAACCAATAACCGTTTCACGGCTAATTTGATCTGAAGTTAACCCTAAAAAGAAAATAACACCAATCAAGCAAAATACCAGTAAAGTAGTCCAGTTAAGATTGATCGCCCATAACATTTCTGCGTTAGACGCTTCTTTTTTCGACGCTTGTGCAGTGGGTAAAAATTGTTCATTGAACAACACTTGACGACGTTTTTTATTTAAGGCGAGTTCATTTTTTCCTTCAACGACTGCTTGATAGTGATGGAATAAGGTATCTTCTAAACTTCGAACCTTGGTTAGCATCTTTTGAAGTTTATTAGTCAGTAATGAATCAGTCCATACGCCTAACGCGACAACCACACAGACAAAAGCAAATAAGGTAGGAGATAACCAAAATAGATAAACTAAACCAGCAATCACCAGCAAGCTGTTATATATGGCAATCGGTAATTGTCGGGTGGCATTTGATACCGAGGTAACATCTTTTGTTAGCACGTTATATATGTCAGTGCTGCCAAGTTGCTCTTGATGTTCAATTGAGGTATTTAAAATACGATTCACTAAGTTTTTTCGTAATTTAAATACCATAGTATAACCAATATTCACTAATAGTACTTGAGACCAAATACTACTGGCTAACAAAAGTACCAGTAAACCTGCATAGACCCCAACAGCAAGTGATAA
Organism: Colwelliaceae bacterium MEBiC 14330; assembly: GCA_040779365.1. Lineage (GTDB taxonomy): Bacteria > Pseudomonadota > Gammaproteobacteria > Enterobacterales > Alteromonadaceae > Colwellia. The sequence continues at coordinate 233,172 of JBFONR010000003.1, read as the reverse complement.
GGCAGGAAGGCCATTTTCAACAACATGGTTTATTCCGGCAATAATTGCTATGCCGGCAGCAGCGCTAATGGCACTGGCGATCATTGCTAAAATCATACTTGATTTAGCTTCTTTTAATAATTGTTTTGTTATAGTCATTAACAGGTTACCAACGTAGTTGTTTCTTCAATATTATTTACTAACTCAAGGGGCAGTCTTGTTTGATTCAAAATCTGGTAATGATCTGCCTCAATAAAGCTAGTTTTTAGCGGTAGAGTACAATATTGTTGCCAAATACTGGCGGGAGAATTATGGCCAGTACCATACCACAACCAAAGCGGCAGCTTGACTGTTGGCATTGGCGTTTCATAGAGCATATGCTTGATATTCCATCGCATCATAAACCTTTGTTTTAACGCTTCTGTGCTAATATCATCGCCAAGTATTTTGCGTGCATGAGGATCAGAGAGCAGGGTATCCATCGCTTGTTCATAACTACCTTGTAAATTCTGCGTCAATGCCGAGATTACCTCTACTGACAGTTCAATATTTTTAACGATTAAATACTCATGCAAATCACTAATCAATTGCGCAGCACTATTTTCGAGCGATAACTGTTGAGCTGGGTCAAAATCAATCAGTGCTAAACCGGTTAAGTTAAAACCTAGGGATTGCATACGTTCAACCATTAGCATCATTTGTTTTGCCCCTAAACTCCAACCAATTAAGCTGATAGGTTGATTTTTTAAGGGTAACAGTTGCTCAATATAATCATCGCAGACCGTTGCAATGTCAGGTTTACCATGGTCTGTTAACAACGATATATTAGGCATAAGACCAAACATGGCTTGCTTTTCCCCAATATTATCAATGAACTGGCTATGATAATTAAAATGACCTCCGTGGGAATGCATTAATATCAAACACGGCTCATCTTTAGCCATTGCTAAAGCGTTTGCTTTTTCATTTAAACTAATAAGACGTTCGTCATTTAATAAAGCCGTGTTTCGGGCTTGGTTACGATTGTTGATGTAATTGGCAATATCTGCAATAGACTTGTGTTTAAACAATAAGTCTGTCGGTAACTCTATTGATAACACTTTGCGTGCGTTTGCAACAACTTTTATCGCCGCTAATGAATGTCCGCCAATATCAAAGAAATCAGCGGTAATACAAATTTTATTTTGCTTGAGCACATCTTGCCAAATAGACAAGAGCGTTTGTTCTAATTCATTACTCGGTTCAACAAGCACTTGTTTTTGTTGAAGCTCTGCTAATGCTAATAATTGCGCTCGATCGACTTTGCCATTTTTATTTAATGGAAATTGCAGCACTTCATAAACATGTGTTGGTACCATATAGCCAGGTAACTGTTGTCTTAAGTAATGTAATAATTCTTTTTGCTCAACTTGGGCACCTTTCACTGAAACAACAAAGGCAATTAACTGCTTGTTTTCTCCTTCGCCCGCTGTTTGCAAGTTAGCTTGTGCGACCTGTTCATGAGCCAACAAGATATGTTGTATTTCATTAAGATCTAAGCGAAAACCGCGAATTTTGATTTGTTGATCATTGCGACCTAAAATACTAACGCTGCCGTCGGCATGACTTATCGCCAGATCACCAGTTTTGTAATAACGAGCCTGTTTGCTAGCGGTGCTTGTGTCATTAATATCCAGGTAAACTTGGCTAGTACGTTCAATATCATTTAAATAGCCTCGAGTAACATTAGGGCCTGTTACAAAAAGCTCACCTAGTTGGCCGCTGATCACCGCTTGTCTATGTTCATCCAGTAACAGCACTTGGTTAGCACCAATAGTAGCCGATAACTTGCTATTAGCCGTTTCCAAATCTACCTCACCAACCATCACACCCACTGTGGTCTCTGTTGGGCCATAATGGTTAAATATTTTACATGCAGGTGACAACGATTTAAGTAACTCAATTAAGCTTAGCTGTATTTTTTCGCCGCCTAATATCAATACCTTTTTAGGTAGGATATCGTTGCCACTTGCCAGCAATGCTTCAAGATGAGAGGGAACAATTTTAAGACAGTCTAAAGGTGATGTCTGCATATAATGAGCAAGCGCTTTACCGTCATTCGCTGCGTTTTTATCAAGTAAATGCACACAACTAGCGGTTATCCAAGCTGGGAACAACATGGTATTGCCCAAATCAGCCATTAAGGATGAAATCAGACCATAATCGCTGTTTGCAGGAAGATTAAGTTGCTCAATGATGGCTTGACTGTAGTGCGTTATTTGCCCATGTTCTACTTGAACCCCTTTAGGAACACCTGTTGAGCCTGAAGTGTACAACACATAAGCAAGGTGATCGGGTTTGATATCAATGGCTGTCAATGTCTGTTGTAATTGCTCATCATCTAATTGACTCAAAGAAAAACACTGGTTTGCAGCTAAGTTAGTTAACTCGGTAATTAAGATGATTGGCTTGGCATCATCAATAATTTGTTGGAGTCTTGCTAGGGGTTGTTCAGGATCGAGAGGTAAATAGCCAGCGCCAGATTTTAATACCGACAACAAGGTCACTAAACACTCCATGGTTTTTGGCAAACATAATGCGATAATTGTATCTGCTTTAGCTCCCATGCCTTGAAAAGCAGCGGCATAGCTATCGGTTAATCGATCAAGCTCCGCATAAGTGATAGTCTCTTCACCAGCGCTAATTGCCAGATGATCTGGATATGCTCGGGCTTGTTGTTTAAATGACTCAACAATATTGGTGGTATTAATTTGCTTTTCATCAATTGATAGCTGGGTATCTTGCGCAATAAACTTAGCCGATTGTTCGTCGGGTAACAGTGCACTTAGCGAAGAAACCTTGTTTTGCGGTGCATCAAGCATTGCCTGTAATAAACGATTAAAGTGCGCCAATGCTCTTTCCATCGCTTGTTGCTGATATCTATCACTGGCATAAAATAGCCTAAACTGGCTACTCCCTTGCTCAACCTCTAAATAATCAAGTAAAAGTTCATTATAGCCGGGCGCTGCACTGCAACGCATATCATTGACTGAATTTTGCTTATGCCAAGCGAATCCAGCGTGACAGTATGTACTTGTTTCACTATCATGTGACACTATGTACTCTTGATTTTCGACAATCTCTTCGAGTAGTTGAGAAAAGCCCTGGCAGGCGCCTGCTAAATCACTATTGAACAGCTGATAAAATGGCATGGGCAGGGGCTGGGTAAAGCAACCTAATGCACCTTCGAATTCTTCATAATCTTCGCGGCAATCATGATAATAATCTAGTTTAAGTTCATCAGATGAAGAAAGCCTACTCAATAGCACAGTCCAAACGCTAAGCACAATATCCTTGGTATTGCAGTTTAGCGATATGGCTACTTGTGATAATTTATTGGCAAGTTCTTCAGACATTGTCATAGCAACACTTTCATGTGTTAGCGTTAGCTTCGCTGTTGAAGAAACATTTGTTTGCTGTTGTTCAGACAGTCTGACATTTTGCATGGTGTCTAAAGACAAGGCTTGCCAAAATTGTTTGCCATCTTGCGCGTCTTCATCATCTTGTAATTCAGTGATCCAGTTTAAATATTCTGGATATTGCATGATTTCATCATCGTCAGCTGAAATTAGACCAGCTTCACTGGATGCTAACTGTTCATATAAGCTGTAAGCACTGTAATGGTCAAGCATCAGCACAGGGGCTACTAATTGCAAAATAAGTTTATCTGTGGTTTGCCAGCACCAAACAAGCAAATGTGACATCGCTTGATTAAACTCTTCATGGGCTTGTTGTTCAAATTTCTTTATTTGATTTGAAGTCAGCTTCTTGCAATTTGAATCTTCATAGAACTTAAAGCTTAATTGTGGTGCTTGCACCTGCTGTCTCAAGACATCAAAACTTGTGGGCTTAGCAAAATAAGTCGACAGTACTTGATGAGACGACATCAAAGATAATAGTTTCGCCTCCAGACTTTGTGCATTGTGACTAAGGGGTAATTCAAACCAAAATGAACGAAGATTACTTTGACCCGCTTGAGCAAGTAAACTTTGTTGACGAGTTAATGGATACCCTAAATCTTGCTCGGGGTTTTGCCACTTGTTCATTATAGTGTTTCCTTTGTGTTTATAGATTGCTGCTTTTGTGTTGATAATGGATTATCAACTTCATCCTCAAGTGTAGAATGACCATCTTTAACGGCAACAGGTGTGCAATCGGTATTATTCTCTTTACTTGCGCCGGGTTGATAAATATCACCCATAGCAACCGAAATTTTTCGTTTTCCTTCAAATGGATCTCGTGCATGCGCAGCGAGCATGTTGTCTAACATAACAACATCGCCAGGCTGCCAATCAAATCGAACGGCACACGATTCATAAAGCTCGCTTATTACATCAACAACTTCCTGCTCGATTGGCGAAAAATCACCATAAAAAACATTACGAGGCAGCTCATCTTGCTCACATATTTCAAGAAAGTGCGCTTTTACGTCATGCTCTAGAAAACTAAAATGATGCAGTTGGATCTGATTAAAGAAACTTTTTTCTTTAGTAATAGGGTGAGTAATGATCGCTGGACATACCTGAGTTATTCTTAAATTGTCATCACCATACCAACTAAAGCCAATACCACTTTCTTGGCATACTTTCTCAACCTGAGCACGTTGCTCTGTCTTAAAGAAATGTTGCCAACTGACATCTAAATTTGAAAAATTTCTCACATAACAAAGTTGTTTTTGTTCTAACTTTTCTCGAATTGCTTCAGGTAAACGCAAGTACATTTCTCTACAATCAACAATAGGGGTTGCACCGCCTATTTCTGCGCTTTCGCTGCAATAAAACCACTGGCGACGCGGCCACTGATGTTGATGTGAACTTTCATTATGAAACATGATCATTTGATCGTTTGGATATGGCGTCGACTTGTATATTTTGTTACCCATTTCATTTTTAGGTAAGTCACCATATTGTGCGTATAGTTCAGGATAAATGGCTAAACAAAATTGCTCAAACTCAAGTGGTGTAGGTAAATTAAAGCCTCTAAAAACAATACCGGCATTGGTCTCTAGCCATGACATGATTTGTGCTTGGTTCTGTCTAGCCCAAGTTAATGGATCTAATGACTTACTCTGACATTGTACAAGTAAAGGAAATATTCGCTCAGCGGTCATCGGTTTAACCTCAACCAGATTTTTTTGCGGTTTGTTTTTTTTGAGTTTATTTAACTTGCTTAATTTACTGGCTTTTTTCTTAGGTGCAGTTGCAGTAGACATAGATCTATTAGTTTCCTGTTCAGTGCTATCTTTAGCAATTAAATTGTTTAACGGTGCACGAGGCTGCTCAATTATTTGCTCAAGCAGGTACAAGTAGGTTTGGCTTAAGCGCTCAATGGTCTTTCGGTCGAACAATTGACAGTTAAATACCCAATTAAGTAATAACTCCCCTGATGCTTTATCAGCATTAGCGAAAAGGGCACAATCAAATTTGGCATGATGCTGTTTGGTTTCTAATGGGGCAATGCTTAATTCACTTTCATACCGATGAGTATCAGGTGTGTTTTGCATTACAAATAACACTTGTATGAGTGGGTGCATACCAGCAATACGCTCTGGATTTACCGTTTCAACGATTTGATCAAACGGCACTGCTTGGTGTTCAAAGCTATTTAAACAATGCGTTTTAATTTGCTGTAAAAATTCGTTAAATCTTAACGTCGCTTTGGGTTGTAATCGTAAAGGTAATAAATTGACGAAGAAACCAAGCATATCCTGAGTTTGATGATGTTCCCTGTTTGCCACATCGGCACCAATAATTATATCTTGGCGCTTGGTTTGTTGATGTATCAATACGCCAAAGACACTTAACAACAAAGTAAACAAAGAGGTCTTATTATCATTGGCCAGTTTATTTAATGCGGCATGTAAATGCTTTGAAACAACTAAATTGACAACATCACCTTGTTGTTGATTTTTACTCGCTCGTTGTCTATCAGTAGGCAATTCGAGCACAGTTGGAACACCCGCTAAAGATTGACGCCAAAACTCGAGAGATGAGGCTTGCTGTGCAACTATTTCAACGCTGTTTTGCCAATTTGCATAATCTAAGTAACTTGGTTTATTGGTATTTGGCAAGCCTGATAATCCCTGATTATCGTTTGTTGCTACACTAGACGATACTTGTTGATATGCACTGATAATTTGGTCTAACAATAAGGTCATAGACCAAGCATCAGAAGCAATATGATGTTGAATCAATTGGAATATGTATCGATTACTACTCAGTTGATAAAGATGTATTCGTAAAGGTGACTCAGAGCTTAAGTCAAAGACATAATTTGCAGCTGTCGCCAATTGAGACTCAAGCACGTCTTGACTAAGATGTAATTCAACGCTTTTTTCTATGAAGGGCACGACTAATGACGGTTGATAAGTTTGAAGTGGCTCACCTTCATTATCTATATATATGGTCTTTAATATAGCTTGCTCGGCAACAACGGTTTCAATAGCAACTTTGAGCATTTCAGCTTGTAATTGACCTGTTATTTCTACCGCTATTTGCATATTAAAACTGGTATTGTTTAAATCTAGCTGTTGCATGAACCATAATCGTTTTTGCGCATCAGATAGCGGTATTAGCTCTGGTGGATTTGCTTGCTTACTTAACAGTGGAATTAGCTTGTATCTGCTTTCAGTCAGTAGCTTAGCTTGTTCAGATAAAACAGGCGCCTCAAATAAACTTTTTAGCGGAATATTTAAACCTGATTCATTTAACCTGGCGCGCAGTTGTGTCGCCAGTAACGAATGACCGCCCAATAAAAAGAAGTTATCTTCTTTATTGATATGCTCAACAGACAGTAACTCAGCCCAAATATCAGCCAGTAATCGTTCATGTTTGTTTAGTGGCTTCGATACACTCTCAGTACTTGCTCTTTTAACCAGTAGCGGAAGTTTGCTTCGATCGACCTTACCATTATTATTAAGGGGCAGAGCAGATAAACATTGATAATGTTGTGGCACCATGTAATCAGGGAGCAATGCAGTTAAATGTTCATGCAGCGCCTTAACTTCCTGCTGAGATAAAGCCAGGTTATCTGATCTTTCCTTAATCATCACCAAGTGAGCAACTAACATTTTTTGCTGCATGGTAACAACGGCTTGAGAGATATCAGGGAGCTTGGTTAACGCCGATTCAATTTCACCCGGCTCGATACGATAGCCTCGATGTTTTAGCTGAAAATCAACTCGACCAACAAACATCAGCTGTTGTGATGTTAACCATTTAACTTGATCACCGGTTTTATATAAACGACCAAACTCAGGGTGGTCAATAAAAGCAGACTTGGTGAGTTGCGCTGCATGACGATAACCACGAGCCAAAACACTACCTGCTATGTATAACTCTCCAACCACGCCAAAGGGCACAAGAGTTAACTGTTTATCTAGCACATAAAAGTTATTATTAAGCAATGGCCTGCCAATAGGCACATTGATGTAGTTAATATCACTGGTCAGCGGATAATATGAAGACCAAACGGTCGCTTCAGTCGGACCATAAACATTAATAACAGATTTACAATACTGGCTTAGCTTATCAGCAAGTTTGCTATTTAGCGCTTCACCACCACAAATAGCGTGAGTATTGCTAAAGACATCATTAACTAACTCATTGCTATTATTTACGGCGACTAACATTTCCCATGTTGCCGGTGTTGCCTGAATAAGATCAACAGTAAAGTCTGTTACCAGTTGGGCTAATTGGAGGTTATCTTTTTGTTGCTCTTCGTTAGCAATAACCACGCTTTTACCTGTTGCCAAAGGTAAACATAACTCTAAACCAGCAATATCAAAGGTAATGGTTGTTAACGCCAAAATACGTTCATATTTAGGGGTAATTAATTCAATAGCAGCTAAGAAGCTAGCAAAATTGCCACGCTCAATTTCTACTCCTTTAGGTTTACCGGTTGAACCTGAGGTATATAAGGTATAAGCCAATTGTCGTGCATCAATCGTTAACGCAATATTTGTACTTGGCTGACTCGCTAATACCGCGGTTAAATCAGTAAGATTAGTTAATAAATGAGCTTGGTCAACGAATGATTCTGCTGTGATTGCATCAACAAGCAGCATTGATGGTTTTGCATGCTCAACGATGTAATGCAAACGTGCTCTTGGCTGTTTGTGATCCAGTGGCAAATAAGCTGCACCCGCTTTTTGAATGGCAAGCAATGTAACTAACAAGTTAGCATTTCGTGGCAAACTAAAGGCAACGAGTTGATCCTTTACAACACCTTGTGCGCAAAGCCAATGAGCTAATTGGTTAGCTTGAGCATTAATATCGGCATAACTATGAGCACCTTGATGATCAAAAACCGCAATATTGTCAGGGTTTAGCGAAACTTGATTTTCAAAGCGAGTAATAAAGTCATCGGCATGCTCGCTATTTAGTGATAAACCTTTAGTTAACGCAGAAGCTTCAATGCGCTTAGAATTTACGGTTGTCGCAAGCGCTAAAGCTTGTTCAGAAGATTTAACAACCAAGCTAGATAAAGGTGCTTGTTTGGCATTAGGCAACCAATCGAGTATCGATAAATAATCAGTAAATAATTGCTCAATGGTTTGCTGATCAAACAATGATTGATTGTATTCAATTTGCAAAGCAAGGCCATCTCGTTTTAGTAAGTTAAAACTTAATTCAAATTTAGTATTAACGTCTTCGCTATCTAGCGGGGTGAAGCTTACCTCAGGCAACGAGATAGTACGGTTGCCTTGTTGATCGTTTTGATAATTAAACACCACTTGAAATAACGGCGGCCTTGCGACATTTCTTTCAGGGTTTAAACGATTAAGCAAGGCTTCTAATGGCATTTGTTGATGATTAAGATCAGCTTGAACGCTTTTGATATGATCAGCTAACCATTGCTCTGTCGGACGATCCGCTGAAATGGTAGCGCGGTTAACCAAGGTGTTGATAAATACACCAACGATTTCCTGACTAGCAACATCTTCACGGCCACTGACCGGAATGCCAATAGCAAAATCTTCTTGAGCACTATAGCGCCACAAGAGTAATTGAAAGCCAGCGAGCAACAGAGTAAATGGTGTTGTAGCTAATTCTCTAGCATATGCTTCAAGCTGAGTTATCGTGTTGGCTGCTAGGTTCTTTTCATAAATTGCACCATGATAAGTCTGCTTATTAGGTAACGGCTTATCAAAACTTAGCGCAAGTTGCTGAGGCATGTCCTTTAAGCGTGCTAACCAATAGCGAGTGACTTTATCATTAATTGGTTGTTTTGCTTGATAAGCACTCCAATCAAGGTAATTTAGCTGAGTGTTTTTATGTTCAAGTTCAGTGATATTGTCCGATGCTTGATACAGTTGTAATAAATCTTGAATTAACAAACCCATTGACCAGCCATCGGTTGCAATATGATGCATATTAAACACCAGTAGCCACTCAGTCGCTTGTTCATTACTTTGACTAGCAATGGGCAGTAAATCAACTTTAAGCACTTGTCCTGTAGAGAGATCAAAGCAATGCTCTGTTAGTTGTTTAACGTTTTCAATAGCTGAATCATAAGAGGTTTTCGTATGAATGGTTAAAGGTTGGTAACTTGATATAACTTGCTGGTGTGCAACACCCGATTTAGCTTGTTGAGTATATTTAACCCGTAACATCAAGTGTTTTTCAACTAATGCCTTAGCAGCTATTAGCAATTTATCCGGGTTAACATTCCCTTTGACATGAAAAGCTGCTGGTAAGTTATAGGCGGTACTCGTTGGTTCAAGTTGCTGAATAAACCAAATCCGTTGCTGCGCAGGGGTCAGTGGTTGTGCTAATGAAATATCAACCTTGGTAATCGTATTATCTACAGTATTGCTCAACTTGGTGTCAGTGTCTTGAGCCGTTTCTTTAGCCTCAGTGTTATCGACCACGACATGAGCAAGCGTCAATGGCGTAGGGTTATCTAATAATAGTTTTGGCGAAATTGTTAAGCCTTGCTGCCTTACTAAAGCAATAAACTGCAAACTTAAAATCGAATCACCACCGAGGGCAAAAAAGTTATCATCGAGTGCAATATTATCTTTTGATAGCACCTTAGCAAATACATCAGCAATTATCTTCGCGTTAGGATTATCTGGCTCGCCATCTTCATTAATTAGACCAATTTGCTGATAATCTTGCTCATTAAAACTTGCTAAAAGCTCAGCTTTATTTGCAATAGCACTGAGTCTTGGATCTTGTGCTATCTGAGCCGGTGCTAACTTAATGCCTTGTTTTAACGCCATGCCAATCATTTGCAGGCTCATAATTGAATCACCACCGAGGGCAAAAAAACTATCATCGGCGTTTATCTCTTTAACACTTAGGATTTGACGCCATAACTGCGCAAGCGCAGATTCGACCGGGGTAAGTGTTGATTGATGGTCTTGCTTACCCTTGGCTGTGTTTTCTGTAGGAAGCGGCAAGGCCTTTCTATCAATCTTACCATTATCATTAAGCGGTAATTGCGCAAGCACTTGCCAAAAATCAGGTAGCATATAATCAGGCAGAGATTTACTCATCTTAGCTTTGATTTGAGATAAAATGTCGTGCTCAGCTTGCTTATCTTGGCTATTTGTTAGACTTAGCCAAGCGATTAATTGCTGCCTGGTTTGCTGAGCGTCTTTGTGTTCAGCAACGGGCACCATCAGTACAATGGCATTATCAATGTTATCTTGTTGGTTGAGCCAATGAGTTATTTCATCAAGCTCTACTCGATAGCCTCTGCGTTTAACTTGATCATCAGCTCGACCGATAAACTCTAATAAGCCCGCTTGATTAATCTTAGCTAAATCACCGGTGCGGTAATAGGCATAGCCTGATAAAGCCTCATCATGCTCAGCACCAATAAAGCATTGTTGAGTTTGTTTATCATTATTCCAATAGCCTTGCGCTAGTTGCGGGCTTGAGACACAAAGCTCAGCAAGAGCGCCACGCGGCACAACGTCACCTTGTTTATTACGCAAGGTAATCGTGTTACCGGGTAAAGGCAGGCCAAGGGGCGCAACGGCACTTAATGCATTGCTCCAGACTTGATCTAATGTATGTGCGGTAATACCTACCGTGCTCTCACTTGGGCCATAGTGATTAATAATATTGAGTGCAGGGTTTAACTCTTTAATTTTATGAAATAAAGCAGGGTTTAATCCTTCACCCCCTAAAAATAGACAGCGTTTAGGTAGTATTGTTTTTGGCGCTTCAACGCTTAATAAGGCGTTCAGATGTGACGGCGTTATTTTTAAACAATCAGCAGGGTGGTTATGTAAAAATTGTGATAACGCATTAGGGTCTGCAATGGTGTCTACGCTGGGTAACAATAAACACTGACCTTGATATAACGCAGAAAAAACCGAGGTTAAGCCCAGATCTGCAGCAACAGTTGCTAAGGTCAACCAACGACTGCCTTGTGGCTGCGGGTATTGCTGCGATATAGCGGCTGCATAATGAGACACTGCTTGCTGGCTAACCACAATGCCTTTTGGCTTGCCGGTAGAGCCAGAGGTATACAGCATGTAGGCATTATTTTCTAAGCACGCGACTTTAGCAAGAGTAACGTCAGCCGAAGCGCTACTTTGCTTGATATTGTGTAAGATCTCATTGTTAAGCGGTACTTCTTTACTAGATTCAATGCCGTAATCTTGGTCACTGACCACAAGAGCTACCTCAGCATCTTCACAAATAGCATTTAATCTAGCCAATGGCTGTTTTGGGTCTAACATGACACAAACAGCACCAGCGCGCCAAGCTGCTAGCATCAATGTTACTTGCAAGCTAGTACGCGGCATTAAAATAGCCAAACGCTTTTGACTGGTCTGTGTGGCATTAATCCCTTGTGATTGTAACCATGAAGCAAGTAATGCAACCTCTTTATTTAAGCCTGCATAGTCAATAGCGGTTTCACCATCAAATAATGCAATTTCTTTAGCATGCTCATCATCAGCATGGCTGATAATTTTATTATCAAGTGAACTTGGTATATGCTCAAGGCTTGTTCCTGCTAGCTGACTTAATGGGCTTGCTAAGCTTAGTTGAGAAAAACTGATTTGAGGATTATCCAATATCGAGGCAATAACCCCTTGATAGTCATTTAATAACTGCTTAATGGTGTCACAGTGAAATAATTCAGTACTGTATTCTAAGTCAAATGAAATGCTTTGATCATCATGTTCAATCACCCGTAATGAAAGATCAAAGCGCGCATTGTTTTGCTCAGGTGTGACAATTTCACCCTGACAGTCTCCTAACTGTATGTGCTCATCATTAGCTAAGCCAACATGGATAAACATAACTCGGAATAATTGCTCGTTTTCGCCAATTAATTTGGCTAATTGCTCAAACGGATAATCTTGATGTTCAAAGGCATCATTTGCGGTGACTTGAAAGCTTGCTAACGCTTGTTCAAAGCTATGCTTAGTATTAATTTGATGGCGAAGCACCAGGGTATTTAATAAAGGCCCAACCATAGTACTTAACTCTGGACGTTGACGATTAGCAACAGAGCTACCAAAACAAAAATCAGTTTGGCTGCAGTGTTTAGCTAATAACCAAGCAAAGGCAGTTTGTAGGTAAACAAATAATGTTGAACTATTGTGATTAATTGCTTCCCTAATACTAAGACTTAGTGCTTTATCTAACGCTAATGTCGCGACTTGTCCTTCATAGCTTCTATCCTTGGTTAACTTGTAATCATAGGGCAGGGCAAGTGACTCTGGTGCATTGTTAAGTTGTTTTGACCAATAATCTTGTTGCTTAATAAAGTCTTCACTTTTTATCCATTGGTTTTGCCATTGCGCATAGTCTTTGTATTGAATAGATAAAGCTGGTAACGAAATGTCCTCACCTTGACTATTGGCAAGGTAGAGCAACGCCAATTCCTGATTGAAAACATCAAAAGACCAAGCATCAAAGGCAACATGATGGATAGTTACAAATAAGTAATAACTAGTATCGCTTTTAAAAATATTGATATGGAAAGGGCGATCTTGTTCTAAATTAAATTGATAAGCTTGCTCTTTAAGAAACTGCTCATCCAACCATGATTTTTCATCTTCAATACTGAGCAATTGCGGTGTCAATGCTATGGCTTGAGTATTGCGAATATCATGTAAATACCATTGACCTTTATCATCTTGTAAAAAACAAGTATTCATCACTTGATGGCGTTCAACGAGGTGATTAACCGACTTTTCAAGTGCTAATAGATCAAGATTATTATCAAATTTAATCACTGAGCATAAATTATAGATAGACCTTTGTGTCATCTTTTCAGCAACTAGAAAGCGTTGTTGCGCAAGAGACAAGGGATACTTTGACTGTTCAGTGGCAACGATGGGTAATTGCCAACTATTGATGCCTTGCTCAGCTAACTTTTGTCTAAATATCGCTTGTTTCGCGCTATCTAATTTATTGAGACGTTGGGCAATAGCTAATAACGGTGAAGCTTTCATGGTTATTCTTGTTCCTCGAATTCGTTTAATAGTTGCTCCATAAAATCAACATCATCATTTTGTGTTTGATGTTCTGCTGCTATTTGTTGAGCAATAGTACTGATAGTTGGTGAGCTAAACAGACTCTTTAGGGAAAGTGATAAGTTAAATTCAGTTTCAATGGCACTGACTAATTTCATCGCTAAAATAGAGTGGCCACCTAATTCAAAGAAGTTACTATCAATACTGATATTCTCCTGTGGGATCACCAGCAAATCAGACCATATTTTGACTAATGTCTGTTGCTCCGGCGTTGAAGGTGCAATGACAGACTGACTGCTGACAATAAATTCAGGCGCAGGCAGTAACTTTCTATCAATTTTTCCGTTTTTACTTAATGGCCACTGCGTTATCTGTACATAATGATTGGGTACCATATAACTGGGTAAATGCGCGTTCAGTAAGTCTTTAAACTCATTAATTAGCGTATCGCTCAGTAAACCTTGGCTAGCGCTAACATCAGTGTTATCGGTATCAGTGACAGTGTCATTATCAACAATCGATAATTCGACATAGGCAACTAAATTAGCTTCTTCTCGTTGGTCGAGTTTGACCAAAAGTTGAGATGAACGGATCGCTTGATGTTGATTAAGGGTATACTCAATTTCACCAAGCTCTATACGCAAGCCTCTGATTTTAACTTGGTGATCTAGCCTACCGAGATACTCAATATTACCGTCGTTCAGTAAACGTACTGAATCACCGGTACGATATAATCGTTCACTGGTAATCAGTGGCTTACAATTAGCTAGCAAGGCTTTAAAGGGGTGCGCTATAAAACGTTGCTCAGTTAATTCAGCTTGATTTAAATAGCCGCGTGCTAAACCAACCCCGCCAATATACAATTCGCCTTCAACGCCTTTCGGTGTTAATTTTTGCTGTTCATCTAAAACAACTAATTGTGTATTTTGGATAGGTTTACCAATGGGCACGATTGCTGAGTCTAAATCAGGCTGACATTGCCAGTAACTGACATCAATGGCCGCTTCAGTTGGCCCATATAAATTATGTAACTCGGCGTTAGTGTTAGCCTGTGCTTGCTGCGCAAAGAAAGTGCTTTGCAGTTCATGGCTTAACGCTTCACCGCTACAGAAAACTTTGCTCACCGAGCTACATCGTGCCCAATCACCAGCCGTTAACATTAGCGACAACATCGAAGGAACAAAGTGTAAATGGCTAATTGACTGCGTTTCAATAACATCGGTTAAATACCGCGGGTTCTTATGACCCTCAGGCTCGGCAATAACTAAGGTAGCACCAACGATTAATGGCCAGACAAATTCCCAAACGGAGACATCAAAATTATAAGGCGTCTTTTGTAAAACACGATCACCCGATTGCAGTTGATAGTGTTTTTGCATCCAATCAACACGGTTAACCAAACCTTGGTGGCTACAAACTACACCTTTAGGTTGGCCAGTAGAGCCTGAGGTATAGATTAAATAAGCGCTCGATAAAGCCGACTGTTGTTTTACTCTGGTGATACTAGCGCTTGAGTAACCAGATAAACTTGTTTGTGTCTTGTCATTATCTAAAGCAAGTAAAGCGGTAGTAGTTTGTTCGCTCAACTGATCAAGTCGGTTAACTAAATGCTGTTGTGTTAGCATCAACTTGGCTTGACTGTCTTGAACAATATTGATGATACGCGCTTGCGGTAAATCAACATCAATGGGTAGATACGCACCGCCTGCTTTTAGTACTGCCCAAATGGCAATAACCATATCAAATGAGCGATCCATGCATAAAGCGACATAACTATCTTCTGTAACACCTTGTTCAATAAGATAATGAGCGAGTTGATTAGTCTTTTCATCAAATACTTGGTAACTCAAGCTTTGCTCATTAAAAACCAGTGCGCTATCAGCGGCTGATATTTTCGCTTGTTGTTCGAACAAATCATAAATACAAGCGCTGTTTGGGTAATCTACTGCTTGATAATTTAGCGTCAGTAATTCAACTTGCTCTGCTTTAGGAACAACAGAATAAGCTAAAATTGCTTGGTTATTGTTTAGGGTATTGTTGAGTGCCGACTCATCTGCATCAGCGTGAGCATCGTCATACTGCAACGCAGCCAATAACTGCCTCAATGCTGTTTCCATGTATGTGCAGACACGATCAACGCGATCATCACCAATGCTTTGTTCTATCTGAACGTTAACAAGGAAATCATCACCATAGTCATCGATTGAGATGGCAAACGGATAATTAGTTCGCTCTTTAGGATCAATAAATTGCAATCCAATTAAGCTGTTGTCACTGTCAGTTTGTTTTTTAGCCGTGTGTCGATAGTTAATCATTGCATTAAATAATGGCGTCTCAGCCGTTAATTCGCTGCATTGTTGTATTTCAGATAACGGTGTTTGCTCAAAAGGAATAATGGCATGTAAAGCTTGTTGCGTCTGTTTAACAAAATCGTATGGGCTTACTTCTGTTAGGTTTAATCTTACGGGTAAGGTGTTAATGAACATACCCATCATATGCTCAACGCTCGCTGACGAAGTGCCTTGCAATCGGCCAGACATAACTGTACCAAAAACCACATCTTCCTTGTTACTACAGGCAGCAATTACCATGGCAAAAGCACTGTGAAATAGCGTTGCTGGGTTAAGTTTAAGTTGTTTAGCTTTGGCTCTTATTGCTTCACTAAGTGCAGCTGGCAGCCAAAGATCTCGCTCTTCTAAACGCAGAGAATGTTGCTGGCTATCGCTATTGTTATGACTGTTTTTAGCGCCTGACTCATAAGGAATACTGGGTTGAGTAAAACCTTGTAGCTGTTGAGTGAAAAAGCTTTTCGCAGCTTGCTGTTGCGCTTTATCGTCACAAGCCAATAACTGCGCAATAAAACCACGATATTGCACAGGTTTAGGTAAAGAGGCGGTATTATTTGCGAAAATAAGCGCCAGTTCTTTTTGCACAATATTCATACTGACATGATCAGAAATAATATGGTGATCAAGCATTCTGATGACATATTCATCATTATTAACATCATGAGCAACCGTGATATTGATGAGTGGTGCTTGCTCAATATTCATCGATAACACTTGTTGCTCGTCTAACGTTTGCATTTGCGTTAAAAAGTCTTGCTCAGGCGACAAAGTTAGCCAATTAATCGGTAAGCTTGCAGAACGCAAAACCACTTGCACAGGTTGTGATAGCGAACGCCATAAAATAGCAGTACGTAAAGTGTCATGCCTAGCAATTATCAGGTTAATAGCGGCAACAAATTGCTCAAATTGTTCGCTACCTTTAATTTTTAAATAGGCTGGCATCACATAGGGATCTTGCTCAGCGTCCATGCGATGGTGGAACAATATGCCTTGTTGTAACGGTGCGAGTGGATAGATATCTTGAATATTACTGACACCACCATCAACTTGCGCTACGATTGCATCAATATCCTCTTGCGATATATCAATAAGCGGTAGCATCTCTGGTGTAATCGCCTCAGATTCAGTAGGGATCCAATCAGTTTGCTCAGCGTTTATGACAGCTGTTTCATCGACAGTATTTATCGAAAGCGCTAAATCTTTCAGCACCGGCGATGTAAAGACTTGGCTAGCACTTAACTCAAATCCGTGTTGCTGCAATTTAGTGATCATTTGCATGATCAATAATGAGTGACCACCTAATTCAAAGAAGTTATCGCTGCGATTAATAACCGACAAATCAAGTATTTCTTGCCAGATTTTCGCTAACACATGCTCTGCTTCTGATTGAAGTTGTTCTGTGGCAACGTCATCATTCACTTGGTTAGTTTCTGTTAATGTATTTGCTTTAGCATTGATATCTTCAAAAACCATAGCTTTCGCCACAATCCAGTTATCGTCTGGCGTTAACGACGATGATAGCGTCAGATAATCATTTAATATTGGCTGCTGACTTGCCTCACTTAATTGCGTGGTAAATAAACTTATTGCGGTGGTTAATTCCTGTTGAATTTGGCGACAACTCACCGCTTTATCTAATTCAAGTGTTAAAGAAAATTCAGGGCTATGCTCACCAAAATCATCAACAGAAAGCGTGAAAGGATAATTACTCGGCTCAACCACATTCAGTAATTCAATGCCTGAAAATTCAGCGGCATTTACTTTATTTTCAGCTGCAGTAGCTGGGCTAGAGTGACGATAATTTAATAACGCACTAAAGAGCGGCTGTTCACCGGATAACTGACTGCAACGCTGCGCCAGTGCCAGAGAAGTTTGCTCGTGTGGAATCAAGCCTTGTAAGTTAGCCTTGGTTTGCGCTAACAATTGCGCCGCGGTTAACTCATTCACATTGATGGTAAAAGGTAAGGTATTAATAAACATACCTAGCATGGCATCTGCGTTTTCAATATTTTGCAAACGACCTGACATAACGGTACCAAAGACTATTTCACTGTGCGCACAAGCTCTTGCTACAACCAACGCCCAAGCACCATGGAAGAAGTTAGCAGGTGTTGTAGATTGCTGACGACAAAGCTGCCTGATCGCTTGTGAAAGATTGCTTTCTAAGCTGAATTTTAGCTGGTCATTATGATTGGCATCACCCTGGGTATCAGCAAGCTCATATGGCAAAGACGGATAATTGATGTGGCCAAGTACATCAGAGAAATAGTGCTGCGCTTGATGATGTTGTTGCGTTAAGGCATGGCTAACAAAGTTACGATAAGGGATAGAGGGTTTTAAACTGTCAGTTTCATCATTTAAAAAGGCGGCAAGCTCTTTCATGATGATATCGACACTGACATGATCAGAAATAATATGATGCTCGATGAACATAACCGCATGCTTGTCAGAATGCGGGTCTTTAGCAACAGATAACTTCAATAAAGGTGAAGTTTCTAAATCTAATTCGATGGCATTATTGTCGGTTGCGAGCGCTTTATCGTGGGCTAGTTGCAGATGATAATTTTGCATACATTGACAAATATCTGCTTGGCCATTTGCGAGCGCTTCTGATAAATCAAGCCATTCTATGTCGATGTCAACATGACGATTGACCACTTGCACTGGTTTATCTAATTGTCGCCATAACACATTAGTGCGTAACACCTCATGACGCGAAATAACA
Organism: Colwelliaceae bacterium MEBiC 14330; assembly: GCA_040779365.1. Lineage (GTDB taxonomy): Bacteria > Pseudomonadota > Gammaproteobacteria > Enterobacterales > Alteromonadaceae > Colwellia. The sequence goes on along the minus strand of JBFONR010000003.1, from coordinate 214,634 downwards.
TAGTTTAAGCCAGCAACAAAGCGCTCGAATAAGGCGCTATTATTGATGGCTAATAATGCTTTAACAATATAAGGGTCATTGCTAGGCGAGAGTATATGGTGAAATAAAATCCCTTCTTGCAAGGGCGCAAGTGGGTAAATATCTGCAATACTTGTGCTACCAAGCGCGACTTTTTCAGTAATGACATCGAGTTGTTGTTGATCCAAGGTTAATAATGGCAACATCTCTGTGGTGATTTTTTGGCAATTTTCTGGAATTAAACCACCTGTGATTATTTCATTAGTCGTCTTGTTGCCATCTAGGTTATCAATTGCTGAGTTAGCAAGCTTGTCGCTGATCGCTTGTGCTAACGTTTTTGGCGTAGGTGTTTTAAATAACTGCGCCGCTTCAACAATCACACCTTGTTTTCTTAAAGCAGACAGCACTTGTATTACTAATAACGAGTGTCCGCCAAGGGCGAAGAAATTATCATCAATACTTATTTTTTCAAGCGCCAAGACACTCGACCAACAATCAACAATGACTTGTTCCATAGCATTGCGTGGCGGGATATAAGTGTTTTCAGCCTTATCATTGTATTGAGCATTGTCATTAGCTTGCTGCGGGCTAGGCAGGGCTTTTTTGTCAATTTTACCATTACCGGTTAATGGGAAATTTTCCATTTCGATAAAGACAGCTGGCACCATATATGAGGCTAATTGTTCACTAATAAGCTGACGTAATGCCTGGCTAGATTGTTTTTGCTGACAAGTATAATAAGCAGCTAACGCTTTCTCGCCGCTTTCTCGTTGCCAAGCAATCACTAAGCATTGTTTAATATTTGCTTGTCGTTGGATAACCGTTTCGATTTCACCCAATTCAATGCGATAGCCACGAATTTTTACCTGATCATCAATACGACCATTAAACTCAAGCTGACCTTTATCATTCAAACGCACTAAATCACCAGAGCGATACAGACGTTGATCAGGGATTGAGGGCGAATAAACAAAGCGCTCTTGTGTTAAGTCTTCTCTATTTAAATAACCTCTAGCGATGGAGCCACCGCCAATAAATAGTTCGCCAATCACGCCTTGCGGCACAGGTGTTAAGTCCTTATCAAGAACTAACAAACGGGTATTGATATTGGCTTGTCCAATAGGGACTTCACCTGTTTCTTGGTAACTTTGTGTTAAATGGTAGCCACTTGCTGTCACTGTAGCTTCAGTAGGCCCGTAGGTATTAACCAGTTCAACACCGTTAAAATGAGTAAACCAGTGATTAACCAAGGCAAGTTTGAGCGCTTCACCGCCAACAATAACCATTCTTAGTGCACTAGGTAATTTGTTATGTGGATAACTGACTAACTGGTGCCAATATGCGGTCGGTAAGCTAATGACCGATATTTGCTGTTGATCACAAAAGTCAAAGAACTTCACCGGATCACTAATACAATCTTGATCTCTAATAACCAATTCAGCGCCAAAACATAATGCACCGAAGCATTCTTCAACCGAAATATCGAAATTAATGGTGGAAAATTGCAAGACCTTATCTTGCGCGTCAATACGATATCTTTGTTTAACATTGATCAAGAAATTACTTAATTGAGCGTGCTCAACCATTACGCCTTTGGGTTTACCCGTTGTCCCAGAGGTATAAATAACATAAGCGAGATGGTTGCTGGACACACTAACATCAGGTGCATTTTCACTCGGATAGCTTGCCAGAAAATTACCCGTATCAGCGTCATCAATGGTCAGTAACTTCTCGGGTGCCTTAACAAAAATTTCGTGTTGAGCAAGCGACTCTTGACTAAGAATAAGATTAAGATCAGCATCTTCAATCATATACGACAGTCGTTGCATGGGATAACTAGGATCTAAAGGCACATATGCGCCTCCGGCTTTTAAGATTGCCCAAATAGCAATCACCATATCAATACTGGGATTGACACATAAGCCTACTAGGGTGTCTGGCTTTATATCGTATTTTTCGGTCAAATAATGCGCGAGTTGATTACTTTTGCGCTCAAGTTGTTGATAAGTTAACGAGTCACTGCCCATAGAAACCGCATTGGCATCAGGCTGTTGTTGCGCCATTTGCACAAACAGTTGCGGCGCACAGGGTATTTCAGCAACTTGTTTACCATGAAGTGAAGAAAATCCGCTCGTGTTAAATCTAGGCGTATCAAGTTGTGGAGTTGCTTGATAGAGCGGCTCAATATGGGCTAATTTAGTATCTGCTGCTTGGCTTAATTGACACAGATTAATCAGTGTTGCTTGATAATAATCGAGCATGGTAGAGACAGACCCATGTTCAAAATCAATACAACGATAGGTCAATTCAATGTGCAGGTTATCTTGGGGTAAGACAGTGACCGTTAATGGATAGTTAAGATCTGAACGGTTTTGGCCATCTTCTACCTTAAAATCAAGGTTTTCAAGGGCAAGTGCTTTATCCATCGGCGCATTTTCATAAACAAAAATACTATTAAACAATGGCTGATCATCAACGTCAGACCATTGTTGAATCATTGCTAATGAAGTTTGCTCATGTTCACGAATAGATAAATTATCTGCTTGTAATTGTTGCAGCCAGCTCGCCAGAGTTTTGCTATTATCAACAGCCACTCTTAATGGCAGGGTATTAATAAACAGACCGACAATTTTTTCAATGCCAGTTAATTCAATAGATCGGCCAGACACGGTAATACCAAAAACGACATCTTGCGTTTGACTGTAACGCGCTAACGTTTGTGCCCATACCCCTTGTAACAGCGTATTTAGCGTAACCTTACACTGATTAGCAATTGTCTTTAATTGCCTTGTTTGTTCATTACTGAGCGTACAGCTAACATCTTTACTCAAGGCATCAAAAGGCTCATCGGCAAAACGATTAACTTGTTGTATCCCCAAAGGGGTAGGCTCATCGAAATTAGCTAATTTCTCCTGCCAAAACTGCTGCTCTGCTTCTTGATTATTATGCTGTTGTAACCATTCAATATAAGCTTGATACTGAACCACAGGCGGTAATTCAATGGTTTTTCCTTGACTAAATTGGCGATAACAAGATAAAAACTCAACCATAATCAATGAGAAGCACCAAGCATCCATTAAAATATGATGATAACTACGAATAAATTGATAACGGTTTTCACTGAGCTGAATTAAGGTCACTTGCATCAGCGGCGCTTGATTAAACGCCATGCCTTGTTTACGTTCATCCTTTAGTAACTGCTCAACTTGGCCTTGTTGCGTTTGCTCATCAAGCCCCTGCCAATCAAGGTACTGAAAAGGCACCTTGATATTTTTAAAAACGACTTGCAAGGGTTGCTCTTGTGTTTCGTGGACAAAGGCTGAACGTAATACCTGATGTCTATCAACCACGGCCTGCCAAGCATTCTCAAAAGCTGCTATATCGAGGTTTTCCATCTCCATAATGTAGCGATATTGTTGTAAATAAATACCACTGCCTGGCTGCATTAAGGTATGAAACAACATCCCTTGCTGTACCGGCGTTAACGGATAAATAGTCTCTATATTATTAGCATGGCTATGCTGAGTATTAACATGTTCTTGGTTCATAATGTTATTTAGTTAATCCTGTTCTTGCTGACTTAACACGCCAGAAAAATTAGCACCATTCCCTGTGCTAAGGGTGCGTGGTGAGACGGAAATTTCTTCGAGAAGTGCGACAAATGAAGGCTCTGACAAGTCTGCTAATGGAAAATCCGACGCGGTCGGGCGGCCATTTTCAGTAGACATACAATGAGCAACCATGGTGTGAACATTGGCAGTAAATCGTTGAATAAGCTGTTCTATATCAGCAAATTTCTCATGTGACTTGGCATAGCACCAATCAATGGTTAATTTGTCATCAACAATCATGGCATTAACGTCAAGTAAATGCGCTCTTTGGTTATCGTCGGCCCTGGTTTTACTGACTAAGCCGTCGGCTAAACTAAAATTACCATCAATATCAGTGCGTCTATTACCGAGATAATTAAACGACACTAAGTTAGAAAAGCCCCAGCTAATGTCTGAAGTCTCACCACGTAAATAGCGAACGACACCATAGGAAGCGCCATTATCTGGCACTTGTCTTAATTTTTCCTTAGTAGCAATAATTTCGCTTGCTAGATCAGGGTTGAGGCTAAATTTTTGTGGGAAACGACTAGTAAACCAGCCAATAGTGCGCGATAAATCTAATGATGATTGTTGTGTTAAGATCTGATGTTCTCGACCATGCCCCTCAAGCTCTATGGTTACTTCAGCTAATTGCCAATGCTGCAACAAGGTTTTGACTAGGGCAGTTATTAGCAACTCTGGTGTTTTAGTGTTGTATGCCGCATTCACGGCGTGGTTCAAGCTACTGGTTGTTGCTAAGTCAAAGTGCGAACTCAGGTGAGCGCTTTGTGCGTAACTGTTATCAAAATCATCAGCAATGTCGCTGCGAGCGCTTAGCTGCTCTTGCCAGTAAGCAATCGCGCTTATTGATTGTTCGCTATTATGATTATCTTGGCTTAACAAAGACGCCAGGTAAGCTTGCCATTGATAAAATTCACTGGCAATAGCAGGTAGCTTAGTCGGTAAACTCTTTTCTTGTTGCTGATAAACCGCAAGCAAATCTTCCACAATGATTTGCCATGACACCGCATCAACAATCAAATGGTGCGCAGAACAAAGTAGGGCATTACTGTTAGGAAAATAAACAAAACGAATAAGCGGCGCATTTTCGAGATTGAATTGTTGTTGGAACTGAGCCATAACTGCTTCTGAGATTTGCTCATCACAACAGCTTACCACCGTGTTAGCAAAGTCTGCATCATAAGACTGATAATGTTGCTGCCACTGTCCGTCAACGTGTTTAAAAGCAAGTCGTAAACTAGCATGCTGCTTGATTAATACATCAACAGCTTTAATCAATGACGCTTGGCTCAGCGGTTTTTTCACCGTTAATAAAATCGCTTGGTTCCAATAGGCTGGGCTCGTTAACGCTTGCTCGAAAAACCAATGTTGTATTGGTGTCAATGAGAATGCTGTGCTTGGTAATAGTTTTTCGGCATTATTTGCCACCATTGGCTTTGCTTTGCTGCCAAGTTGGTCAGTCACTTTTTCAAGCGCTTCATCTAACTTTAATGCCTTAACAAGCTTGGCAATAGTTTTATGCTCAAAGATATCTTTAGGCATAATATTAAGCTGAGCTTGTCGGGCTTTGGCCACCAATTGCAAACTCAATATTGAATCACCACCCATGGCAAAAAAATCATCATTGGCGCTGATGTTCTGGTTATTAAGCAAGGTGCGAACAAGCGCTAATAAAGTAAGCTCAGCCTGTGATTGCACAGGTGCAGGTGCAATAGCATTGACCAAGGCATTAATGGTTTTATGTTGAAATAACTGCTGAGGTTTGAGCGCAATATCAGCGGCTCTTGCTTTGGCAATAACTTGCAAGCCAAGAATTGAATCGCCACCAACCGCAAAGAAATCATCATCGAGGGTCAAATCATCGCGATTTAATAAGTTAGACCAAATTTCAAGTAAGGTTTGTGCAGTATCATTTTGCAGCGCTGACAGAGCCGGAGCAGTGCTTTTATCGTCTGTTTGCGAAGTCACAGACAATCCTTGCAAGGCTTTTTTATCTACTTTACCGTTAGCTAAGCGCGGCAATGCATCGAGCGTCAGCCAATTTGCTGGGATCATGTACTCAGGTAATGCTTGGCTTATCTGCTGTTTAACATCGGTCAGTATTGCTTGCTCAGCCACTAAATAAGCAGTGATGCGCAAGTTACTTGTTGATTGAGCACTGTCACTATCGTTTTGCGCCGATGAAGCCACCACGGCAACCTCATCAACAAATTGTTTAAGCCAGAGCTCAATTTCAGCTAATTCAACCCTGAAACCTCTGATTTTGATTTGATCATCTAAACGGCCGAGATAATAAATAGCACCGGCAGTGCACAAGACTTTATCGCCAGTCTTATACCAAAGTTTGTCTTGCTCGCGATAAAACTTACCGTGCGTATTGATGTTATCTGCAGCGCTATTATCAAGATAACCCTTAACTACATTAGGGCCTGATATATGTAACTCCCCAGGTAATCCAATTGCTTGAATGTGATTACTGTCATCAACAACTTTCACCTCACAATTGGCTATCGGTTGTCCGATGGGGATAGCATCATAACTCTCGTTATTATCTTTTCCATTAATATCAATGGTATGAATTAACGAGCCTATAGTAGCTTCGGTTGGACCATAATGATTATATAAAGTGATTGCTTGACCAGGTGACGACATCATTTGAGCGCTAAGTTGAGCTACCTTGTCGACAACCTGTGCTGAAATGGCTTCGCCACCAAAAATAAGCGCTTGTTTAGGTAACAAAGCAGCATTATCTTCAGCCAGTAATAAACCGTTTAAATGCGAAGGCACAATTTTTAAACAATCGACAGGGCGCTCGGTAAGCTCGTTTAATAACGCTTGGCTATCTAGTGATAGAGCCTCGTCAATAACGACAAACTGACGACCGGTGAGTAATGCACCAAATAATGCGGTATAACCCAAATCAGCGCTGTGTTTAGACAAGCTGGTCATGGTGGCATCTGCTGATAAATTGACCTGCTCAACAAGGCCGGTAACATAGCTGATCAGGTTATTTTGACTAACACTAACCGCTTTTGGCTTACCAGTAGAGCCTGAGGTATAAATTAAATAGGCTTCAGCATGCTCATCTACGCTTGCTTTAGCTAATGGCGATGTTTGAGCTGAACTTGCAACTTCTTTACATAATTGCTCGGCTGACAAAAAGATATCACGGTTTAATGATACCTGTGCTTGATAGTGAGCAAGTGTCTCAGCTTGACAAATAACCAGTTTTAATTGCGCATCATCACATAAATAACTCACTCTTGATGCCGGCCAATCGCAATCAAAAATAAGGAAAGAGCCACCTAAACGCCAAGCAGCAAGCATTGCAATGATCTGCCCGCTTGTGCGGGGCAGAATAACACCCAAGCGATCACCTTGGGTAAAACCTAACTGTTGAAGATTCGTTGCTGCATGTTCTACTTTTTCAGCAAGCGCTTGATAACTTAACTTTGATGCTTGTTCACTCAGTGCTAACTTGTTTGGAGATTGACTAACTTGGCTTAAGAAGGCTTGCCATGCTGTTGGTGCTTGACTAGTCACACCTTGAGCAATTAATGAAGCATAAAGCGCTTTTGGCGCGCTTGCTAAGCTATCTAGTGTGGCAGTTGGCGTTGCAACTAATTGCGAGACCCAATGTATGAACATTTGTTGAATGTTATCAACGGTCTCATCCTTATATAGCCCTTTATTAAAGCGCCATTTACAGGTGAATGAGTCTTTGTCATCGACGACAACTAAATTTAATTCATGAGCAGCACCACGTTGCTCTGCAAGTAATTCAGTATCAACAAGCTCATTAACTAAGCTATCTTCATTAGCACTGTTTAAAGTAAACATATGCTGAAAAACTGGACTGCGGTTAGTATTACGATCGATATCAAGCTTATCTATTAACTTGGCAAAGGGATAAGCCTGATTTTTTAACACCTGATGGCTAGTAGTTTTTACATCGGCTAGCCATGAAGTAAAACTTTGTGATGGATTAATTTTACAGTGCAGTGCTAAAGGATTAACTAAGTAACCGACTAATTCAATATCTTCAGGACGCAAGCGACCAGAGCTTGGCGTGCCGATTGTAAACTCATTTTGAGCCGATAATCGGGCTAAAAACCATTGAAAAGCACCAAGCCACCACAAATAGGGAGTAACCGCTTGTTGACGACAATGAGCTCTAATTTTATCAGATAAATCAGTAGTTAACGATGCATGTACTTCACCGCCTATAGGTAACGCGTTATCTTTATAGCTGTAATCTGTCGGTAATTGCAGCTGAGGTAAATCTTTTAAGGCCTCAAGCCAATAACTTTCTTCCGCTTGATGTAGTGCATTAAATTGTCTCTGCGCCCAGGTTTGATAATCATGTGTTGGAAACGCTTTAGCCTTGATAGTTTGACCTGCTAAAAGACGCATGAAATCACCACGTAAAATTTCAAAGGAAATGAAATCCGCGGCAATATGATGAACAACCATAGTTAAATAACATTCAACATTATGCTTATCATCATCAGCCTTGTTAGCCGATAAACTGTGGTGCAGCAAAGCAACATGACAAGTTTTATTTTCATCAGGGCGAAGCTGAGTGTCTGCTTGTTTAGTTAACCAAGCTTTAATTTGCGTAGCTGAAAGTTGCTCTTTACATTCAAAACTTACTTTGCTTGGCGTCAGTCCTGATAATTGCTGAAACGGCTCACCGTCACGCTCGCCGTAATTTAATGCTAAGATAGGGTGTGCCTGACAAAGCGCGTTAAAAGCAGCTTCTATTTGCGCTTGGCTATAAAATTTCGATAACTTAATACCGTAAGCCATATTGTAAGCATTGCTTTGAGGTCTTAGTCGGTATAAAAACCATAACGCGCGCTCATTTTCACTCAATGGTCTGGTGGTGTACAAAGCAGGCTTTTGCTTTAACAAGGCAATGATAGCCGCTTTATTTTTTTTCAAACTTGCTAAAACATCAGGTGTCACGGCACCATCAGCCGCTTTAAAGCTAAGATTGCCGTCAACTAGGCCCAGTTGAATACCTTTTTTCCAGCAATGCGTAAACAAAGATTCAGACATTAAATCATTCCCTCAGTCGGCGTTGCTTCCATCGCTTGATTATCGCCTTTATTTTTTACTTCTTGCTCAAGATAATGAGACAAGGCTTCAATTGTCGGGTAAGCCCAAGAAACTTCTAATGACAAGCTAAGCGCTAATTGCTTGGAAAGCTCGTGGGTTAATGTCATCGCATCAATTGAATCTAAACCAATTTGGCTTAATTGCTGTGTGGTTGACAGTTCGCTAACCTCAACACAAAGGCGTATCGCTATCCATTGCAAAATCCATTGACCAATATTATCAGCAGTAAATACCGAAAGTGGCGGCAAAGTAATATTAACCAAGGCGGCTTGTTGCCAACTATCTACAATCGTTAATTCTTGATTAATATAAGCATTTCTTGTTGCTATGCGTTGAATCTTACCTGAGCTAGTTTTAGCAATAGCTGCTGGTTTTAACAGCACGATAGATGTCAATTTTAACTCATGGACCTCAGCAACTAGGCTTCTAATTTGCTTAATCAGTGCTTGATAATTTTTTTGCTTAAATGCTTTTCGGGTCAACTCTTGAATAAGCACCACTTCTTTGCTGTTGTTATCGGTATTGACCTCAAAAATAGCAGCACCATGTGGCATTAAATCATCACTTAACGACAATAAAGTATGCTCAATGTCTTGCGGGTAGTAGTTACAGCCATTAATAATGAGCATCTCTTTTTGACGGCCAGTGACATATAAATTTTCCTCGCCATGACTGGTATCAATAAAGCCAAGATCGCCAGTGGCCATATAACCGAACTCATCACCCACACATTGATCGAAAGTCGCTTCGTTTAACTCGGTTTTTTGCCAATAACCCCTTGAAATACTGCGACCTTTAAGCATAATTTCGCCAACATAACCGTATGGCAATTCCACGCGGGTATTTTTATCGACAATTTTCACTGTGATTTCAGGTAGCAACACACCGGAAGAGGCAATATATCTGCCTGCTTTTTCATCGCGAACAACTTTATCAATTAACAGTTTATTGGTATCAACTTTAAGGCTATTAAAGACGGTATCCATTTGGGTGTATGTAACCATTAAACAGGCTTCTGCCATGCCATAGCTTGGGTTAATAGCTTTTGGGCATAAGCCTGCGTCACTGAAATATTGATTAAATTTCGTCAAGGTTTCAGCATTGATTGGTTCGGCACCGTTAACAAATAAACGTAAGCTTGATAAATCAATTTGTTGTTTTTCTTGCGCTGAAACCTTTTCAACGGCGAGGTCAAAAATAAAGTTAGGTGCCGCAGTTGCTGTTATTTGATGTTCAGTGATTGCTTCAAATAACGCTAAGGGATCTTGCGCAACTTTTGCGCTTGGCAGTAAATGAATTCTTCCTCCGACACGTATTGGTGACAATATACCGCCAACAAAACCCATGTCATGATAAAGCGGTAACCAATTAATAAATTTATCTTTAGCAACTAATTGATAATTATCAATAATTACCCCAGTATTGCTGATAAGGTTATCATGACTTAACATCACACCTTTAGGGTTGCCGGTAGAGCCAGAGCTGTATTGTAAATAGGCGATATCATGTTTATCTAGCGTTGGTGCACGCCATAATGCTTCATTTGCTGCGTCTAACAATGCAATGGAAAACGGCTTAATGCTAACTTGCTGCTCTGTTAACCATGAGGTAATTTTGCTTTCATCATCAGCCTGATAAAGCGCCATTACAGGCTTACAATCATCAACAATGCTATTTAACCTAGACCAATCGCGTTTCTTTTTATGTGGAGGGTAGGCTGGTACCGCTATAACACCCGCATATACACATGCAAAAAAGCCAACAACATAGTCAATACTATTGGGCATCAATATGATTACTCGATCACCAAAATTACATTGCTGACTAATTGAATAGGCAAGGGCTTTTGCACGCTTTGCTAAAGTGCGATAACTTATTTCATTATCTGAAGAACTGGTAGTAACGCTTTCTGAAAAAGCAATTTTTTCTGGGTTATTATTAGCTTGACTTTCAAGAACTTGTAGCCAATTTTTACAATTATCATTCATGATTTTGTACTCATCCAAATATTTACGCGAGTTTATTGAAGACCATCACCATCCTTAGTTAGCGCTTCATCAAATTTAAAAATTATTTAGCTGTTAACTGTGAGCTTCAGCCATGGCAACAATGACTTTTCTTTCACCGCTAAATGAACTTCGGCCATGGGCTGTTAACATATTGTCTAACATCATGATATCGCCGGGTTGCCAAGGGAAACTGATTTGACACTCATCTAAAACATCTCTGACGTGTTGCAGCGTTTCATCTTCAATCGGCGTACCATCACCGTAGTAAACATTTCTTGGTAGGTTTTCTTCACCGACAATTGAGATTAATGTTTCTTTGATATTTGGCTCTAAATTTGAGATGTGGAATAGGTGTGCTTGATTAAACCAAACGGTGTCATTGGTTTTAGGGTGATTAGCAATAACTTGGCAAACTTGCTTAGTTTGCAATTCACCATCGTCTTTCCAGATGAAGGAAATACCATTGTCATGACAAAATTTTTCTACCGTGGCTTTGTCGTTAGTACCAAAAGCATTTTGCCAAGGTAAATCTAAACCGTTACCATAATTTCTAACGTACATTAAGCCTCGTTCAACAAGTCGTTGACGGATTTCAGGTGAAATTTTGTTGTAAACTTCTCTGCTATTTGCGATGGGGGTTTCGCCACCTTGTTCAGAAGCCGTTACGCAATGAAACCAAATTTTTAACGGCCAGTTTGAGGTATAGGCTTGCTCATTATGCAGTGGGATAACCTGATGAGCAGGGTACTCGGTAGACGTATAAACACCTCCCGATACCTCGCTGCGTGGGGTAGAAGCATAATCATAATTTAACAGTTCATGGTTAAATGCCCGGGCGAAATCATTAAAATCTTCTGCACCTTCAATACTAAAGCCTCTAAAAAGAAAGCCTCCAACGTGATGAAGCTGATCATCAACCAATTGTTTAATTTCATCTATGCAATCTTGCCAATTAGTGTTACTGCTCGGTTGAATGAGTGTCGGTAGGTTTGTCTGATGGAAACTTGAGTCAACGGTGATAGTTTTAAAATCTTGCTGCAGGAGTGACATAGTAATTCCTTTAACTTTAAGTAGAGCAAACGCCACACCCCGCATTCAATATGGTTATAAAGTGCAGCGTTAAAAAAAGAGGCGACATAATAGTGCCAAACCTTAATAAGATCAATAACATTAATGATAATTATTACCATTTAGATATATCCATATGATCTTTTACATTACTAGTAAGTTTAAGGGTATAATATGGCCTATAATCACCACCCCAGTTAATTGAACAGTAGTACAATTAAAGATTAAATTGTTGTACAAATTCAAACCTTTAACTCGTTGTTTAATATAAAAAGTAAGGTTTTATCTATGAAAGATGCATGGTTTATCAGGAAGAAAACAGATGTTGAGATTAAAGCAAGACTATTTTGTTTTCCTTATGCTGGAGGCAACAGCGCCACCTATAGCAAATGGCAAGAATACTTGCCAAAAAATGTCGAATTGATATTAATACAACCACCCGGGCGAACAACACGCTTATTTGAACAGCCTTTTGATAGCATGGAAGCGCTGGTTGCTGATTTATCAACGGCTATTACTGATTTACTTGATAAACCCTATCTTTTTTTTGGCCACAGCTTGGGCAGTAGGGTAGCTTTTGAATTATTATGCCAACTACAAAGCAAACAATTGACAATGCCAGAGTGCTTAATAGTTTCCGGCAGCTCTGCGCCACATCTAAAGCGCGATGCCATAATGGATTGGCAGCAATCAGATGAAGACTTTATTACAAGCCTTAAAACACTAGGCGGAACTCCGAGTGAGTTTTTTGAACATGAAGAGTTAATAAAGTTATCATTACCTATGCTTAGGGCTGATTTTAAAATCTCTGATTTATATCGAGCAAAAGTGATAAAACTTCCGCTGCAATTCCATGTACTTTCTGGCACAGAAGATCATGATATTACGGAGGAAAATTTATTAGCCTGGCAAGCGTTAAGCGCTAAAGATATCACCTTAAACTATATTAATGGTGGGCACTTTTATATTGATAAAAATGCCCAAGAAGTATTAGATAATATCATTCCAATAATCGACAAAGCAGTAAAATGCATTGAAGAGGGTGTTACGTGCTAGCAAAATACCGAGCGTTAAGCTCAGTCAAAAGCTTAATTTAAGTTCAAAGTAAATCTTAAGCTTAAATCTGAAAATTAAAGCAATGCAAAATCTAAAAAGCTTTTGCTTCCTTGCTATCACGCAATTACCCGCACTAACCTTGGCGCAAGCATTTTTCCAAGTAAAAGCGACAATACTTCTTAAGCTTCTTAAGCTTCTTAAGCTTCTTAAGCTTCTTAAGCTTCTTAAGCTTCTTAAGCTTCTTAAGCTGTTTAGGCTTCTTAAGCTGTTTAGGCTCAAATAACGACCCCACCAATAAAATTGATAATGATTTGCATTTAACATTAACCCACAATAGAATATGCGCTCTTTCAAATGCGAACCATTATCATCTAAGGAAAGTCGTGATTATCAAATCAGAAAATTTTCGCCATAAAAAATCATTATTAGTATTAGCCATTTCTTCAGTACTATCATTACCAGCCTTTGCTCAAGAAGACATAGAAGCCAGTGCAACTGACAAAGATATTGAAGTTATTACCGTAAAAGGCCGCGCGGCTCAGTTTTATTTTGTTGATGAAGCGACCATGGCAACCAAAACACCTACCAGCTACATGGATTTACCACAATCGGTACAGGTTTTAAGTAACCAATTGATGCTTGACCAAGCGGTAAGACAAACAACTGACTTATATCGTTCAATTTCAGGGGTAAGCCAATTTAGCTACTCAGGCATTAACGCACGTGGTTTTCGCCAAGATCAAGTAAGATACGATGGCGTACAAGGCGACCCATATTCGGGTTTCTCTATTCCGCAACTGTTTAACATTGAACGCGTAGAAGTGTTAAAAGGGCCAACAGGTATGCTTTATGGCGCAGGCCAACCAGGCGGATTACTTAACTACGTCACTAAAAAACCTAAATTTGAACAAGCCGCTAACATTGCTTTGTTCACCGGTAACGAAAGCTTGTACGGTGCTAACGCCGAAATTACTGGCGGCATTGATGAAAACGATAGCCTTGCTTACCGTGTTGGCGCTTTTTATCAAACTAAAGACGGTTATCGCAATAACACCGAAGAAGAAAATACCCTTATTTCAGCAGGTTTAACTTGGTTACCTAGTGAAAATTCTGAATTAATTTTCCAATATGATTACATTGACCAAGACTTAGGCGGGCATCGTTTACGTGGTGTGCCTGTTGATAACAACGGTAACTTCTTAACAAACATTAGCTATAACGCCAATGAAGCATCTGATTTTCAGCGTTTAGAAGCGGATGTTTTTCAAGTTACTGCTAACGTAGATCTCACCGAAAACCTCACCAATACCACAGTGGTAAGAGTATTAAGTAATGAGAGAAATCAGCAGTACCATGAAAATTCAGGCCTAGTGGGTGATTTAGACCCAGCTATCAAACCTGCGTCAGTATTTTTATTAAATGCCTTGGGTTTCCCAGCTAAAGACAGCGCTATGCTGCGTCAATTTCGTGATCAAAACCGCAGTAACGATGAATGGAGTATTACCACGGACTTCGTTTATGAAGCGAGCTTTTATGGCGTAGAGCACACCTTATTATTTGGCTCAGATTACTCAGTAGTTGAAACATTCTTTCATAATAAATTTAGTGATTTAACCAGAACCACCGATGCGGATAACTTTGCGGATCCAACTGAAATCTTTAACCCGGCCATTCATGTACAAACGTTAGATATACTAAACCCGGTTTATGGGCTTTCAAATAGCAGTACTTATAAAATATTTGACCGCGGCATTACAGAAACACAAACTACGCGCTTAGGTGTCTATATTCAAGATCAAATCAGGTTCAACGAACACTGGATAGCTATTGCTGGTGCACGTTTCGACAGTTTCGAAGATGAAAATTCAACCGGCAATCAAAGCGCTGATGACAGCAAAGTAAGCCCACGAATTGGTGTTATTTATCAGCCAAATGAAGACATGTCGATATTTGCTAACAGAGCAGAGGGCTTTAATCCACAAAGTTTATCGAGCCAGCCAGAGGTTGGTGAGCTACTTGACCCAGAATCCAGTGTGCAATATGAAATGGGGCTTAAAAACTACTGGTTTGACAATTGCATTACCACAACCTTTGCCGCGTATCATATTATTAAAGAAGATGTTACCGTTTCTAACCCTGACTATGTTGAGGGGAATGGCAGCCCGGCACAGCTTCAAATTGGTGAAGTAACCAGTAAAGGTATTGAGATTGATATTGTTGGTGATATTACCGAGCAATGGACCGCAATGATAAACTACGCTTACAATGATGCCACTATAACCGGCGGTAACCCTGATGATATTCGCAATGCCATTGGTGATGAATTTGCCAACGCTCCAGATCATACTTTAGGTTTGTGGACACGTTATGAATTGCCAAGCCTTAACTCTTCATTTGCCTTGGGTTTTGATTATGTTGATGAGCGCTTAAGCTTGGATGGCCAAAAAGTAAAAGCTTACACCACTTGGGATGCTAGCTGGCAAACGCAGATTAATGATTTTCATGTGCAACTTAACTTGAAAAACATTTTTGATAAAGCCTACGCAACGAGCGGCTTTAATAAACGCAATGGTCATTTCCCGGGTGAGCCACGTAGTGTATTATTACAAGTAAGTTATTCATTATAACTCACTGTATATAATTAAGTTACTATAGTTAACTTCACCTAATACAAATAACTACTGAACAACAGGCCTCAAGTGAATGAGGCCTTTTTACTTTCTTCAAAACGACAAATTATGAATAAACAACAGTGGTATGCTTGGCATAGCCTAGCCGGCATTAAATTATCAATTTTAATATGCTTTATCTTGATCACAGGGACATTAGGCGTACTGTCACATGAAATAGATTGGCTAGCAAACCCAGCAAAAAGAGTATTGCCTGCAGTTGAGTCAAGCAAGATCAACTGGCCACTGGTTTATCAATCCGCCAGTAAGCGCAATACCGACCATGCAATTTCTAGCATCAATGCACCGATAGATGATTGGTTTTCTGTCGAAGTTATCCGCCTTAATGATAAAGAGCAGCGCTATCGACAATTTTATCATCCAGAAACCGGTGAATATTTAGGGGAAGGGCGCTGGTATAACTGGCAACGCTTTTTTCGCATGAGCCACCGACATTTAATGATGCCAACCATCATAGGCACCTCCATCGTGTGTGTGGTTGGCTTACTGATGTTTTTCTCCTTAATATCAGGCTTCTTTTTAATCCCTAAATGGTGGAAAAAATTTTTTGTAAAACCAAGAACCGGCAACAGTAAAATATTTTGGAACGACTGCCATCGACTCTTTGGCTTATGGTCTAGCTGGTTATTGCTTGTAGTATGTGTCACTGGCGTTTGGTACCTGGTTGAAGTATGGGGCTTAAATGCAAGCTTCCCGGAGCAAGTTGACTCAATCGGCACAGAAGAAAAACAAACCATTGTAATGCCTACACCAGAAATAATGAGCAGCATGGTTGCTGATGTCGCCAAACATCATGATTTGACAATAAGGCAAATTATTTTACCCAGTAAGCGCCGAAATGCGGTTATTATTCAGGGTCAAAATGATACGGTATTGGTGCGTGATCGCGCTAATAATGTTGTGTTTAACCCGATAAATGGCGAGTATTTATCAAAACGTTTCGCCCAAGATCAATCATTACATGTGCGTATTTCAGAAGCTGCCGATCCGCTACATTTTGGCACCTTTTACGGCATTTCAAGCAAAATTATCTACTTTATATTTGGCGTAGCCATTAGCGCCTTAGCGGTTTCAGGGACTTATTTATACGGCTTACGCCATGCAAAACTGCATCGCGAAGCAATGCAACAGGTGAAAAAATCTTGGCAAGCATCATTTAACGGCATGTCATACGGTAAATGGATTTCGATTGTACTGATAATCATATGCTTTGCTTTGACCATTATCTTGTTTAATTACCTTGTTTTACTTTAAGAGTACTAGCTAACTCATTGATTAAATGTAAGTATTAGCTGCTTTAGGATTAGCTGCTTTAGCATAATCAGCAACGTACTTAATACATACAATTACCTAAGGTCAATCATTTTCAATGCTTGTTTCTGTAAAGCAATTATTCAATCACAGTTTTTGCTGATTTTAGACGGAAAATAAGGGGTTTAATACAAAAATGTGAAAACGCAGAAACTGATACAAAAAGGATCACACCAACAAATGGGATCATAGGGCCTGTAAAAAATGCTCCTCCCAAAACATAACCAACTATGGCTTCAATTCGATACAAAGGAAAAAATAGAGCAATAATTAAAACAGCAAAAAGCATATATATCGCTATGTTTTGAAAACCTAACATGAAAAAAGTTGATGATGTAAGGCACATAAGCAACATTATTAAAAAGTTAACACAAACAGATTTATAAAAATTAGAAACGCTCAGTTGATCCGTTAAACGATTACTCCTGTGTTCAATACTATATGCTGTAATCCATACCAACAGTGGTAATATAATAAGGCCCCACCAATTAGATATGCCAAACAAATCATCCCTAGCAAAAAGGTGATGAGTTTTTACCCCGCCATTTAGGCTTTCCCATATTAATAGGGCAATTTGTAGAATAACCACACTAATAATCAGCTGGTTTCTTATTTTTTTTATTTTTAGTAAATCCATTGCATAACTCCATAAGTTGATAAATGTACAAGCCTTTATCACAGCAAAGATTGCACCAACAATAAAATATAATAATTACAGCTACTTACATAATTAAAAAGTTATTTATTTGTATTTAATACTAAATATTAGTAAGTTAGCTCAATTAATGGTGTATCAAAAAACAATTATTTCAGACACACACTTTGACACCACAAAGTATCACTAATTATATTTTTTGATTTTTAAACGACTCAACTAATAAGTTAACGAAGGTTTTACTTTATGTAGAAGTTCGCATAGTAAATCTCTACTAACTAAAAGTTACTGTACCATGCCGTCGTGTTGATATTAGTCATTAATATAATATGAATAATTCGTAAATTAACATTTAGTAGTGAACTTATTTAAAGTTAAAAAACATAAATTCAGCTATTGGTTTATACAAGTTAACTGTACTATTAACTAGCATAAATAACAGTATAGGAACGCGGTGAAGCCAATGTTTAAAGTCAAAATTACTAAATCCAATGGTTAAGATTTGAAAGTAATCAATTAAGGCTTAGACAAAGTTAGTTAAACAAAAGCAGGGATTATCACCCTCAATAAATAACACTCACTATGTCCGATACTCTTCAGTATTGGACATAGCGTATATGATGTATTAAACTAGCTTTATTCCAGTATTCGTACTCATATTTTAATTTTGGTAATTACTCAATATGTCGTCAGCTAAACGTTTAAACAAGCCAGTTCCTTTATATCCACCGTACATTGATTTATGTGAATTTGATTTTGAGGATTATCCTGAGCTAGATAAAATCTTTTCATCAAATGAATCCTGGTGGCTTGAACAATTTAATTGGGGAAAAGAATTTCTTACTTATACTGGTAGAAATAAATCTAGCCATACTTATGAACGTTTTAGAAATGACGTTGAACGATTTTTACTGTGGTCATTTATTGAAAAACAAAAACCAATTGATCAGCTGCGTAAATCTGATTTACTCGAGTATGCAGATTTCTGTTGGCAGCCACCGGTAACTTGGATCGGCACATCAAATCAAGAACGATTTAAAATTGCTAATGGTTATTCGTCAGCTAATGAACATTGGTTTCCATTTAAAATCCAAGCGCCTAAAAGTCTTAAGGCGCAATTTGATATTGATAAGAAAAAATATCGTCCATCACAACAAACATTATCTTCAATGTTTACTGCATTAATCGTCTTTTATAATTATTTGATGGCTGAAGATTATTGCATTGGTAATCCAGCACAAATTGCTAAAAAAGACTGTCGTCACTTTATTATTGATTCACAAGTTAAAGAAATTAAACGCTTAACCGCTAGCCAATGGCAATATGTTTTAGATACTGCTGTTGAAATGGCTGATGAAGATCCGATGTTTGAGCGTAATCTATTTGTCATTGCTGCATTAAAAACCTTGTTTTTACGGATATCGGAATTATCTGAACGCCCAACATGGTCACCAACCATGGGACATTTTTGGCAAGATGATGATGAAAACTGGTGGTTAAAAATATTTGGTAAAAGCCGTAAATTACGTGATATTACTGTGCCCATCGATTTTTTACCATTTTTAGAACGCTATCGTGCATCCCGCGGTTTATTAGGCTTACCAGCGAGCAATGAAAACTCTGTCTTGGTTGAAAAAGTACGTGGTCAAGGCGGTATGACGTCAAGGCATTTACGTAGAATTGTGCAAGCCGTTTTTGACCAAGCTTATGAAAATATGCGTGTTTCTGAAGGCCCGAATAAAGCGTTAAAATTAAAAGAAGCCTCAGCTCACTGGTTAAGACATACAGGTGCCAGTATGGAAATTGAACGTGGCCGACCACTTAAAGATATTTCTGAAGATTTAGGTCATGCCAGTATGGCAACAACCGATACTGTTTATGTACAAAGTGAGAACAAAAAGCGTGCTGAAAGTGGTAAGAAAAGGAAGGTTGACTAGTATTTTTCAACATAAGCGCCCTATCCTTTTATTTATTGATTACATAAAATAACCAATAAAAACAATAGCTTGGCTAAAGCTGTTTTTATTGGTTATCGGGCGTTATAAATGCTGGTGACGTTATCGCTACTTATTATTTTATGCGTTTAAAGGTCGCATGTAAGTAACCATCTTCTTTGCCTAACCCTAGTAAAATTAACGGATAATTGCCTTGCTGGATTAAGGTGTCACCATCGATGCTTACTTTGAACGGTATCGACATGCCTTCATAATTTGGAAAGCTTGAAAACTCTATGTGCTCAATTAAGACGTTGTCATTGATGGTATAACGGCCGAGTGAGCCACTAAAGTTATTAAATGCGGTAATTTTCTCGGCGTCAGTGAGTTGATATGAATTAAATCTGGGCCTTTGCTCGCCAATACTGGCAAAAGAAAAATGACTTTTGTTAAATATTTTTATCATTTGGCGATTTTTACCATCAAAGGTCACATATTTATTGTCACCAACCGCCAAGGTTTCTCTTATTAACTGCCAAGAGCCTTCTATGTTTGGCAAGACAACGGCTGGTGTTTCTTCTTCTGCTATATAAGTATTAGCACACCCGATCATCATTAATGAGCAGACAAGTACAATAGCGGGTTTTAGCTTATTTATCATTGGTATAATTAAACTCCATTTTTATTTTAAATAATTATATATCATTGATTATTTTTGCTTTTTACTTAACCAAAAGCAAATAATTACTGCAAAAATACCACTAACATACGTGGTAATTAAAGGGATATAGGTAAGTTGGTAGGCATGTTGATGATCTTCAGGGTAATAGGAATCACCGGAGAGGAAATATGCAGCTATAGCACCAGCAACTAACCATAAAACAGCGGCATATTCTTTATATTTTGGAGCTGTTTTATAGCCAACTAACACAACAACGAATGCGGAAAATGCGCCAATGATCGGCTTTTTCCATAAACCTATATAACCAGCAATGGTGCCACTAGCAAATGCAGCAATCACAAATAAAGTCAGAACGATAATAATTGAAACAATAAAGCCTTGAAGGGTTTTCATTATTCACCAAAATAGAGTTAGCCAACGAGTATTAAGATAAACTAACATTATATTTTTATTAACAAAAGCCCTGCTAGTCAGCTTTACTTAAAGACTTTAGTAATCTCTCGTTTAACTAGGTTATTTTAAAGATCTTTTACGTTTAAATTTCTTTTCTATTATGTCTTTTTGATAAGCCATAAGCTCGCTATAGGTTTTTACGGTAATGTCTTCAATATCACTATAAATACTAATATCGCGTAACCATTCTATATTATATGGGCAGTTATCAATGAGTAATTTTACTGCCTCTATTTGCATAGTCTCATTACCACGATGTAATTTAAATAAGGTTTCTGCAAAGGTGGTTGGTGTTACGCACCAATAACTGTTTTCTTGTGGTTGTAAGTATTTTTCATCAAAAGTAGATATAGCCAATTGTCGACTTGGCTTAGGTATTTTAATGGTGAGGTTATCACCTTGTAATATTTGCCCCGATATTAATTTACAGCGGTGTTTTTCGAAATACTTAATGAGATATTTTCGTTGACCATATCCTAATACATCGTAATCATTACGTAAGAACCAATTATCGTCATAAATGGTGATTAATGATAATTCTTCAATAGCATATAAATTCGGGTCTTTATTAATACTTTCAATAAAGTTCATAGTTTTTATCCTTATTTAGCTCATAATAATTAATACGGCTTTACAGGCTAAAAAGCTTTGTTAATAGCAGTTTTTTTTAATTATTTTTAATAACGAGCTAAATTTATATCGATAATGAGCACGACACTTCTATAGTAGCTAAACTTGCCCTATACACTTTTAAGCTTTGTTGATATCAGCTCAACATGCAATAGATAAGGCTTTAATCACTCGCAATAACTATTTTGAAGTGCTATAACTCATCATTAACCGCATTGAGTTGATATTAAATAAACTGAGAAGAAATTATGTTAGCCAGCCGTTATCGTCCGTTAGTATTTTCATTTTTTATGGCACTTTTTATGTCGTGTCTTATGTCGTTTGTTATTACTTTATTTAATATAGGCATGGTTGAAGGCTTTGTTATGCTTTGGTTAAAAGCTTGGGGCTTTGCTTTTATTGTTGCTTTCCCTAGCGTATTAATCGTTGCTCCTTTGGTTAACCTTATGGTGAGTAAGTTGGTGGCACCGCCACCAAAGCACTAAGTTTTTTATATGATATGTCTTAAACTTTACGAGCTTTTATTGCAAAAACTAACGGTACTTGCTGATGCTTGTGCATAAATTGAAAGCCATGTTCTTCAACATACTCTAAACCGTCAAAGCAATCATAAGGACTGAAGGCAAACTCATTAAAACTCTCAATGGTTAACCCAGCACAAAGAAGTGAATTTATCACTTCGCTTAGTGAATGAGGCCAGGTGATCATTGTTGATTTTTTACCATCACAATTTTCTGTGTATGTGCCCTCTTCTTCTATATCGGGTTCAATTTTTGGAAAATAGGAATAGCCGCTGAGTAAATCATGAAAATAATGAAACTCAATCAAATGAAATTCACCGCCTGCAGTTAAGGCATTGGCAATGGTTGTTGCCCAGGCCTTTAAATCGGGTAACCAACATAATACACCGTATGAGCTATAAACTATATCGAACTGTTCAGTGTTATGCTCACCAAAATGATAGATATCATCAGCGATAAAGGTTGCCGCTAGCCCCAGTTCGGTTTTAAGTTTATTGGCTTGTGCAATTGCCTCTGTTGATAAATCAACACCAGTAACCAAGGCACCTTTTCTAGCCCACGAAAGCGTATCTTGGCCAAAGTGACACTGTAGATGTAGTAACTTTTTCTCTACTACATCGCCAACTTGTTGTAATTCAATCGGGTTTAATGATGATTTTCCCGCTTTAAAGGCTTGGTTATCATAAAAGTCAGAATCAATATGAACTTTTGTTCTGTTGTTCCATGCTGCTTTGTTTATTTTTAAATAGTCCATTGTATTAACATATTGATTTTGTCGCTAATTTACTAACCAGGTCTTAGTGTATTGCTGGTACAAAGCCTAACATTTGCATAAACTGCGCGCTAATAATAAAGACACCAAACAAAGCGGCAGCAATTAAAGCCGGTTTACCCCCCTTTACTTGATAAAGCCCGGCCGTTTGTGCTTCGTTAGTCTGACTAACATTATTACGATGTTTCCATACCATAAGAACCGGAAGGAATATTGCTAATACCACTAATGATATTGCCGCATAACCCAATGCCATAATAAAACCTTGCGGATAAAATAAAGCAAAGCCTAATGGTGGCGTGAAAGTCACCAAGGCAGTAATAAAACGATCTTTGTTTGAGTCACCTTTGTTAAGTACATCACTAAAGAAATCGAATAAGCCTAAACTTACACCAAGAAATGATGTTGCTAATGCTAAGTTGGCAAAAATATTTAAGGTATTAGCAATGGTAGCACTTTGTAACAAGCTTGATAAACTGGCTATAAAACCATCTAGTCCCTCACTATGATATAAACTTTGTTGGCTAATGACACCTTGGCTAACTACCTGCCAAAAAAGATAGATAAATAAAGGCATTGAAGCGCCAATAATCATCACCTTACGTAAAGATTTAATATCAACGCCCATGTATTTAACGATAGACGGGATAGAGCCATGAAAGCCAAATGAGGTCACAATAACGGGGATGGCAGAAATGATTAAACCTTGTTCTATCGGCAAATTCAGTAAATTTTCGGCTTGAACATGAGGGGTTAACAGATAAAACATTGTTGTTAATACTAATATTTTAACAAAAAACAACAACTGATTAATTTTATCAACAGTACTGGCACCTAAAATAATAATTGAACCAAATACTAGCGCAAATGTTATTACTCCTAGCTGAGAAGGCAACTGGCTTTGACTTAA
Organism: Colwelliaceae bacterium MEBiC 14330; assembly: GCA_040779365.1. Lineage (GTDB taxonomy): Bacteria > Pseudomonadota > Gammaproteobacteria > Enterobacterales > Alteromonadaceae > Colwellia. The sequence goes on along the minus strand of JBFONR010000003.1, from coordinate 191,193 downwards.
ATCACTTAGTATGGTTTGTAATTGGCCACCACCTCCAGCAATATAAGCAGCACAAAGCGCATAAAACAGGAAGATCATCGAAAAATTAGCGATGAGCTGGCCTTTTTTACCAAGCAAGTTTTTTGCAAGCGTATTTAAGGTCGCATTAGCGGGTGCATTTTGGTGTAACTCCAGCGTTAATAATGCGGTATAAGTCATTAAACACCATATAAGAAAAAGAATGATGATGGCAGTGGTAAAACCTAAGCCAGATGATGCTATGGGTAATGCTAACATACCAGCACCAATAGTTGTGCCTGCAATGATTAGCATGCTACCGATTGTTTTATTTATTATCACGGCGATGTGTCTCAGTACTAAATTGAATAGGGTTACGATAAGTTTTATTCACTAATATTGATATATTGCTGTCAAATTAGTTGATAATTACTGTGTATTTACTGGTTTACAAAATTCGGCATGATCCTCTTGATGCAATGATATGATGGCTTAAATATAAATCACGCATGTTGCAAATGCAACATATGTATTGTAACGACATATTACTTTAACAGAGGTTAGCTTGTAGCGGCTGATCAGTATTTATGGTTAAATAAAACCAATTAACTAAATATTTTTAGGAGCTAATATCTCTTTATCAGCCCGCAAAGAAGCCTTTAAGCTTTCAAAAAAAATAACGCCACAACTCGATTTTAACAAGCATTTACCGTTTCGTATTGCCGTTGTTAGTAACTTGCTAGCGTTAAACCGCGATTGGAAAATCCGACAACTAGGCAAGCTAGAGCCTAGAGAGATGCGAGTATTACTCAACATTGGCTCTTATATGCCGATTAAGGCCGCTGATATTGCTTATCAATCTCGTATTGATTCTTACAATGTTAGCCGCGCGGTAAAGTCACTTCAAAACAAAGGCTTAATAGATATTGAACCCGCAGCGTATAGCCGTAATATCAAGTATCTGGTGCTAAATGAAGCTGGCTGTAAACTTTATCACCAAGTCATTAGCATGATGGAGCATAGAGCGACTGAACTTGAAAGCGCCCTAGATGACGATGAACAAGTATTATTGTTTCAACTCCTAGAAAAGATTGAAAATAAAGCAGAGCAGATATTAGCAGAGCAAGCAATCAGTAAAATCGCCGACGGCGAAAAAGCCCCGGCAGATCAAAAAGAGTTAATCCGTTGGTATAAAAAAAGCAGTCAAAAGCGCAAATAATTGCCGCGGTTTAACTGAGCTGATCCGCTCAAGTTGACTGCTTGTTGATTATCACACTTAGCTATACAATGTCGGCGTTTTTTCTTCAACAAGTAGTTGCGCTTTGAAACTTAGTAAACGATTACAGCAGATTAAATACTTAATTAAAACCGATCATTACCAGCATATATGGGATTGTTGTTGTGATCATGGTTTACTGGGCTTGTCTTTATTGGCGAGCAAATTACAAAATAATCACCGCAATACTGACAATAGTGTTATTCATTTTGTTGATATTGTGCCTGAATTGATCAGCGCTGTTGAAAAGAAATTACGCTATTTTTCTGCTGATAATAATCAAGCGTTGACCGATGATGCTGTTTGGCAATGTCATTGCCTTGATGTCGCAAAATTACCGCTCAATAAATATCAAGGCAAACATTTAGTGATTATTGCCGGTGTTGGTGGCGATTTAGTTATTAAGTTTATTGAAGCTATACATCAACGGCATAAAAACTTGCCGATAGACTTCTTATTATGTCCGGTTCATCATCAATATTCATTGCGAGCTAAACTAATTGAGTTTAACTTTAACTTGCTTGATGAAGTGTTAGTTAAAGAGAATAATCGGTTTTATGAACTATTGTTAGTTTCAGCCTCATCGCGTCAACATAATGGTAATGTGATGAAAGTTACTTCAATCGGCAATAAGATTTGGCAACCATTAATCAATAATGATACCGGGTTAGCGGCTGATACCGCACTGGCTTATCTGAGCAAGACCTTAAAACATTATCAACGCATCCAGTATGGTTGTGAGCAAAAGCTTAAAAACGTGAACAAAAAAGAAGGTTTAGCGATTAAAGCTGATACTTTACCCGTAAAAGTAATAAATGAGCTAGCACAATACCAACAAGTACAGGCAATCTTAGCGGCGTACTCGGCATTATTGCCCAGTGGACAAAAACATCAGTGCTAAATATTATCATTGGCTATGGGTTAAGCCAGTGTCTGTATTTTCAAAACCATGACAGAGATAACCTTGTAATTTTTGCTTTTTCTTAGCGATTTGATGATAGTGCTCATAACCAACTGAAAAGGCAAAAGGGTTAGCATTATAATCAGCATACGATTGATCTGCGCCATTTTGTGCTTCTCTGACTCCCGCAGCAAAACCACTTAAAAAATCTTCTCGATTATTAATGATGATGGTAATGGTATCAGCATTGCTTTCAACCAGCTCTATAGCCCCCAGGTCAATATACTTATTTACTACGCTAATATTGAAATAGCCAGTATATTGCTCAGTGTCTCTGTCATATTTTACGGGCGTATCATCACCTGCTTCCATCATTGATACAAATAATTCTCTTACCTTTTTTGAAATCACTGGTTTATCGCTACCCTGTTGTTTCGAACTTTTCTCTTATGTCATAATTATTTAGGATTAGATAAGTCTCTCATTACAGTCTTTTGTTTAATAAAACGCTAATGAAAAACTCATCCATAAATTAAATGATAATCAAATAGAAAAAATGACTTTATTTGTAAAAAGCTTCAACCCTGCCTTTTAAGGTAATTAATAATGGTTGACCATGACGATCTAAAGCTTTTGGTGAGGGGATCTTAATCCAACCTTCACTAATACAATATTCTTCAACATCAAAACGCTCTTTGCCATTGATTCGAATACCAATATTGTGCTCAAAGATTTCCTCAACATAATGAGGGCTTCGTGGGTTAACGGAAAGACGATCGGGTAAAGTTGGTAAAGCGCTAGCGTCGGTCATAGTAGTTGCCTAAAATAAATAAAAAGTGCGCCATTGTAGACAATATTATACCGTGTCTCAATACTTTGCAGTGCTTACTTTACTCAGTAAAGCTTGTCGTTGATATTCGCAGTAGACGGTTAGCCAAAGTTTATTTTTTCTCCTGAGAAAAAATAAAGGTGATCGGGCACTTTATTTGTTGTTGGCTTTCTTGGTCTGTTGGTGTGAAACCATATTGTGTAATTAAACTAGATGAACGGCTATAATAACGTTGAAAAATTAAGCCCTTAGCATAAATATAAGGGCTTAATTTTACTTCATAACGCGCATTTATAAAATGGTGGCTGTGCTCAAACTGGTCGTTTTATGTAACTAAGTAAAAGTAATACCATAGCTAATAGTACTACGATTGATGGCTCTGGAACGCCAACAGCTAGTCCTGAATCAACAACAAATGCTTTATCATTGCTGCTTAAGTTAAATGCACCACCAAAATCATCGCCCAAAGCAGCATTACTTATTACCAATGTGCCACTGCCTGTTCCCGTGACGTTAAAGTTAACACTGGCCAAAACAAAGCTTGTTAAGCCATCTTGGGCAAAGAACAAATCATTGCTCCATGCATAACTGATTTCACTCAAAAGCAAGCTTGTACTTTGCACATCAAGAAACTGATCACTCGGTCCAAAGGGGTCCACGTCTAACTTATTGCCAAAACTTGTGGATGCATACTCAACTAAAGCATTATCCCAGAGTAGATTAAACTCAAAACTAGCAAGCAGCTTTTGAAAGCCAAAGCTATCTGCTTCGATGTCTGAGATAACTAAATCTGCTTGCAGCACGTCGCCTATTTGATAGTTCTCTTGATTTAACTCAATACTTAATAACGTAGCTTGGCTGCTAAATGAGATCATCAGCGCTGTAAGCAGTAGTATTATTTTATTCATTTTACGTCCTTTATATTAATTTTATAGGGTGTTCTTGTTATTCAACGGCACAACGATAACGTGTACACATAGACATTAACGCCCTAACATCTAAACTATTTACCTGTTCATCGTTATTAAAGTCATATGACATATTCTCAACCGTACCTTGACGTACCATTGAAGAGAATTGATTAATATCATTCCTATCGATGTCATTATCATTGTCAAAATCACCAATTAAGCCATTTTGACTGGTTAAATTAAGCAAAACAATGACGGGATCATGATCAGAAGCGCGGTAACTATCGTCACCGTAATAGGAAGATAATTGTTCAGGGGTTTTAAACTCAGTGTTGTAATCAAAAATGCGTGGTTCGTCGGCATTAATATGCCAAATGGTGGTATCTACCACTTGGCTAGCTAAATCATTACTCGCGAGTGCGTGATCTAAATAACCAATCTCACCACCAAAGCTATACGAGTATGCGCTAGTGCCTTGATATTTGGCCACTAAGTTGTGATAATTAGCCGATGTTATTGCATTAATTGGATCTTCTTTACCATAAGCGTTTAAATCGCCAATGATAAGAATATCATTATCGTTAGTACCGGTTGGTTTAGTATTCAACCAAGCTGTTAAGGTGTTTGACGCTTGTGTTCTAAGTTCATTCCAACATCCTTGACCATCGCCTTGATCTTGGTTATTACCCGTCGCACTGCCACAGCTACCTTTTGATTTAAAATGATTAACAGCAATAGTGAACTCTTCATTACTTGCTATTTCTTCAAAGGTTTGCACCAAAGGCTGACGATTACCAAAGTCAAATGGACTTTGCGTGGTAGTGACGGCATTACCCTTTAAAGCAACCTTGGCAGGTTTATATATAAAACCAACGGCTATGGCATCATCACCCAAACTTGCTTGGTTAATTTTGACATAGTCATAAGTGCTATTTCCCAACTGAGAATTAAGCAATGATACCAGCTCTGTAATGGCAGAATTTGCTGAATAACCATCATTTTCAAGCTCCATTAAACCAACAATGTCGGCATTAATTTCAACCAGTGCTGAAACAATCTTGTTACGTTGACGTGTTAATTCTTCTGCTGAATCTGCACCTCGTGCAGTTGGGAAGCCTTGACCATTACCATCACCATTGAAGTAGTTTAAGACATTAAAACTGGCAACTTTTAAGCTACCTGCGCCATTGTAACTTGGCTCAAGCGTACGAGGATTAGTTGCAGTAAACTGCGGTGTTTGTGTAGGTAAAATACGGTATGTATTAAAGCTATAATCAATCACTCCAGATAAACCGGAAATTGAATCTCCCAAACGCACGGTATTTTGATAGGACAATCCTTGTGCCGGAAAAGGAATATTGTCAGGGTTTTGAGCATTATTCATATCATCAAGTGTGATTTGATTGCGACTATTCTTATCCGCAAGTGCGATTGCTTGTTCACTGCCTGCATTAAAAATATTTGTCGGAATTATCAATCGGCCATTTGATAAGGTTAACTGACCATAACGCGCTAAGTTGTATGTGTCGGTTACTTTTAATGTATCTGAAAAACTTACTGACATACCTTCTATTGTTTCCCAATAGGCATTATTAGTCACCGGCAAGCTTACTAAGGTTTGCTCAATAACTTGTCCTACGCCACAATCAATAAAATCACTTGCTGCGGTTAATTGTGTGCGCTCATAGTTTTCTTTAACATTCCCTTCTACGCGTACTTTATTACCCACGATTGGAAAATTGTTCGAGTCATCAACATAGACAAAAATAGCTTCTGAGGTTGATAAGTCGGCATCGCTATCAATGGCTTCTTCTTGAACAAAGTAACCTTTTAAACTCGGCACTACCGAGGTGACGGTACCTTCAATGATTTTAGTTTCGCCAATAAACATTGAGGCGCCGCCACTGCCTTGGATAACGTTAATCTTATCCGCTGTATCACCACACATGCCTATCACCGGATCTTCACCTGGATCAGGATCTATTGGTATGGTATTAGCTAGATGGCTGCCTAAGTTTTCAAAAGTATCTTTTGGATTTTGTTGCCATTGATCTTCTTTGACAAATTCATCAGTGCGATCAGTATCCCCTGAAGTGACCGAGGCTAAACGTACGAGTGAGGTATCTTTGCCCCAGTTTTGCCTAACACCATAGGTACCAATGTTATCGATTATCTTACCGTTATGAACTAACTCGATGTAGTCATCACCGTTAAAGTTAACAGCACTAACAAAGTAATCAATATAAGGAACTAATAAGCTATCATCATTTATTTGGCTTGAGCCTAAAACGACAACATCATTTGGCATTAACGTACCTGTTAGGCTGTAGCTACTTGTTACCGTTGTACTGCCATTGGCATAAAAATTAAATTGATAATTGTTTAATGCAACGGTCTCACCAGTTGGGTTATATATTTCAACAGCTTTGTTGTAACTTGAGCCTTCAACATATTCAGAGAAGAATAAATCAATTCCCGGTTCAACTGGATCGACTGGGTCAATTGGGTCTACTGGGTCAACATCAGCGCAAGACGGTCCATAAATCATTGAAATCCATTCTGGGTGATCAATGAATGGGTTGCGGTTGCCTTGGAATTCATAAATTTTATTGTTGCGATTAATTTCGAAGTCATCAACAGGATCTGCTTCACTCCACGCTAGTAGGGTACATAACTTACCTAGCAATGGCTCGCCGGTAGATGTTAATGAATCGACTACACGTAAATCAGGGGTAACTGAATCCAATCCGGCGTAACGCATATCCATGTAAAAGACGATTCTCGCTACATCGCCTTTAACAGCATCCCTTGGTTCGAAAGAATTACCATCAACTCGGTTTTCTGGCGCCTCAGCTAACGGATTATCACTGTTATCAAAATCTAAATTACCTCTTGAAGCATTAACCGAGATATCTGTTGGTCTTAAATGATGAATGTCTGAATAGGCAAATGCGCTAGTGCTCGGGAAACCATGACTTTTAGCCCAAACATGTTCACGATTCCAGTTATCTGGGTTATTTGATTGTGAGCCACTACCATTTGAGAATTTTTCTTTTGAAATTCCTCGGTAAAATAAAATAACATTGTCTGGGTTAAGAGGATCTTCGTCGGTAACTGTTAATGCCGTCCACGCTTCTGAATAACTTAATTGTTTGTGGTTAGCTGAGATAACATCATTAATATTTGTGCGAATAACCTCAGCGCTTTGCTCGGCATTGATAACATTGAAAACACTTTCATAATAGGCTGCATCATCAAATTCTGCTGCATTAGCTATACGGCTTAAGTCGGGACAGTTGTAACAGGCATCGGTTACTGTACCGTTATCATTGCCATCCCCGTTGTCACCATCACCAGTATTACTGGCTGAAACAAGTACCTCATCTAAACGAATATACTCAGAGCCTGCATTGTTGGACATTTCAACCTTGACTTGCAAACTATTACCCTGAGGAATAGCTTGAGTAATCGTCGCTGTAGTAAAGTCATCAATTAATGTATGGCTTGAACTTCCCTTTCCTTGCCAATTTTCAACTTTAATATAGGGCGCATTATCAACTGAATAAAACAGATCAAAATAATCAGCCGCTTCATGATTTCCTGTTTCTTCAGCCAAAACTGAAAGGTTAATATTATTATTACCTTTAATATCAATAGTCTCTGAAAGCCAAATGACACTGCCATCAACATCTCTAGCTTCCATTTTACCATTGCTTACTTTAAACCAATCACTGCTTGCCGTTAATTGCGCATTACTGACATCAATTGACCAGCGGCTAACACCGCTCATATCAAGGGTATTATAAATTGCGCCTTTATTATTTAGTGCAGCATCATCAAAATTTTCTGTCCATAATACTTCGGCACTTAACGCATTATACGTTGTAAAAGTTGAGGCTACACAAAGTGCAACTAAGCTTAAATTCAACTTATTAAAACCAAAAAAACGATTTGGTTTTACTGTATTCGTTTTCATTTTATCTCTCCAAATTGATTATTACTTATTTACTGCTATCGGCTAAAACGTCAACGTAATCCTGCATTACTAATGTTACAATTTCGTTATTAAATAGTTACATTGTTTTTATATTTGACCATTTAGTCAACTGGTAACTCGTTACAAATATTGCATAAGATTTAAAGTATTCTATTTGGTAAGTTATATTTAAGGATTGAATTCGGAATGTATGATAATGATTTAACTTGGTTATCGCTCATAGAAAGCTCAACTTAATTGTTGAGTAAAAGTGCTTCTAAAACAGCTTATTTTTAGCTAACGGTAAGTACGGGTTAAGTCGATTTATTTAGCACTAAAATGAAGTTTATGAGTAAAACAAAAAAGCTGGTGAGTTGATTAATAACCAGGATTAATTTTATCCCTGGCTAATGTTAGTGGTTAAAATAATTTGGCAGAATTTATGCCGATAATTAAGAATCATTGTTTTTCGTTATGTCTAACTAGCTCATCAACAGATTGCTTAACAAAGTAATAGTGATGATAGTCACTATCAACAATAGTGTTATCCACTCTGACAATATCAAGGTCAATAGTGCGTGGACCGTTTTTATTTTCCGTTCGAATACGCCCAAGCTTCGCCTCTATGCTCCTTAATGCTTGCTTGAGTGCTGTTGGTGACAAGGCACAGTGAAATGAAAAAGCGGTATTAATGAAGTCAGCCTGATTGCTATAACCGACAGGTTTTGTCTGTAAAAGACTGGCCATTTTAAGCTGTGAGGCTATAGATTTAAGTCGTTCAAACGCTTGCGGTATATTTTTCTCTGGCTCTATGTTTGAACCTACGGCCACAATATAAAATGTCATTAAAATCAGTCGCCTTTATTATTTGAAACGCTTTGTATAAATTAATATGCCTAGATTAACAAGGTTAAATTTAACCTGTTTTCTACCAGCTAGTAACGGCTTAAAAGACAGCAAAAACACTAATTCTTTATCATATATTGTGGGCATTTTAAGTGACTTCCTCCGTCAATTTGTATTGTTTGACCGGTAATAGATTGGTTCTTTGATAAAAACTCAATGGCTGAATAGAGATCAGCCAAAGGGACTTTACGCGCTAACAAATTCATGTCTTTGCTGGCTAAACCGCTATTACTAGCATCAATGGCCTCTAAAACAAAGCCTGGCGCGATAGCGTTTATTCGCATATTAGGGGCGCATTCTATCGCGGCTAATTCAGTAAGTGTTTCTTGTGCCTTTTTAGAAATAAAATAAGCTGATTTACTGGTATAACGATGTGCTAAATTGGCATCAGAAATATTGATAACTTGGCATGGTTTCGTTTGTTTCGCCAATCTATTTATCAGTAACCAAGGACTCGTCAGGTGTATGTTTAAATTACGCTGAATTTGTTCATGTGACGTTGTTAATAATGATGCTTGTTCAAAAATTGAGGCATTATTTACTAACAACTCAATATGTGTAACCTGTGTTAATATCTCATTAAGGCCTTGCTCGATAATGTCGGGATTATTGAAATCAGCTTGCCATAAAATAACCTTAACATTATACGCCTCTAATTCTGATTTCAGTGTAATAGCCGCAGTTTCTGATTGATTATAATGCAGGATGATATTCTTGCCTGACTTAGCAAATGCTTTATTGATAAAGGCACCAATACGTTGTGCTCCCCCTGTAACTAATACCCAAGCTTCGTTATTCATTTATATTTCATCATTTATATTTCATCATTTAGAAAATGCAGTTAGCTATGTCATTTATATTAAGCTTAAAAAGCCTTTTACTTCAATGTTTTAGTCTATATATTTCGGTTTTTATTATCAATATTAGCCAACTCATAGCAAAATATACATCAAATCAACAAAATGAGTGGTTTATGTTCATCGCATTTGTCTGGGATCATAAAAAGATAAGTTAGCCTCATCTAACTGTTTAAATAGTGCTTTAGGCTTTGTTATTACTATCTTCTTATGCTGTATTTGCAGGAGTTCTTGCTGCTCTAGCTCTTTTAAAACCCCATTCACTCTTGGCCTTGATAAACCGCAAATATCACTAATATTCTGTTGGCTCGCTGCAATCTCAACAAGAGCGCTTGTATTATTTAGTGGTAACAAGGTACATAAGCAGAAAATAACACGTATTTTTTTATTCGATAAGGCAATTTGAGGCACTTGAAACCATTGTGGCATGTTATCAGCGGCAATATTAAGCAGCCATTTATATATTAACGGATTCTCATCAGCAATTTCCGTTAACCGATTTTTAGAAATATACAGTAGCTCTACTGTTTCAATTTCATTTATCAATAAAAAGGGATGTGGTATTGGCATTAAGGTTAACGCACCAAACCAACTATTGGCTTCGACAATATAGCTGTAAAGCGTTTCTAAATTTTGCTGTGGTAAAGAAATACAAAATCGACCTTTTTTAACAAAACATAAGCCTGAAAAATTAAAAAAACCGGTTGTTAAATCAATGTTTTTTAAATTCGTTACCTTAAAGTCTTCCTCTTTAAAGTATTGCTGGAGCTTTTTAGGTATCTCTTTTAACACGTTATTACTGCAATTTGTCTTAGTCATAATTTTCCTTAAGTTGTTCACTAAAGAACATATTCATTGCGAAATACCCGATACACTATTTCCAGTTTTTTTATCGATTTATCATCGCTATTCAATGATGTGAACCTGCATGAATAACTTTCAAAACTCGCTTAAAAACGATGTAACTATTGTTAAATCTATGCCTAAACATGGGAGCTATGTTGTCAGTAGCACAAAACAGCTACTAACAATTAAAGCATATAATGACTGGAATATGGAAACAGTGTTCTCATATTGTCAAAGCTTTAAAGAACAGGCATCAACATTGACCCATGATAATTGGTCTTCTTTGATAGACTTATCTGATTGGGGCTTAGGTCCACCAGAAATGTTAAATGAATTGCAAAAACTTAACCTATGGTCCGAAGCACACAAACAAAATTACGTCGCAATTATTACTAAATGTTCATTACAACAACAGTTTTTAATAAAGTCTCATCAAGTCTTTAAAGAAACACAGGCAAAGTTTTTTGATAATGAAGCCGAAGCGCTCTCTTGGTTATCTGATAAAATACAGGCAAATTAATTAAGCCCGTTAAAGGTATCTTGTCTTTACGCTTATTGTTTAGGCTTAACTTCGAGATTACTTTGCAGCTAAAGCCATTGCAGCCATTTTCATCGTACTTTCAAATGACGTTGAACCGGCAATAAACAAGCCATTATGGCAAAACATTGCATCATCAAGCCCGGTAACCTCTTGAAGCGCTTGCTCTGACAAACCTGCCCATTGTTGAGGTAGAGGCTTCCTATCTTCAAAAGAGCCTGGCTCTACAGGTACGGTTTGAATTCGCCACTGACCAGTTTGTGATGGATAAACCATGTATAACGCTTGTGTTGAGAGCTTATGCACAGTTCTTTTCCATGGTACATACTTTTCAAGCACAATAACTCGTGGGTCTTTAGCATTGGCAATAGCCTTGGCAACTATTTCAGTGGCACTAATACCACCGACTGCCTTGGCAATAAAACGCGCCAGTATTTTTGATGCAAAGGCAACAGCTTCATCAAAGCAGTCATCAAAATCATTTGCTTCTTGCCAGGTTGGATTAAACATTGAAATAGTATGACTTAAACTTACACCAGAAGAGGTACCTTCGATATAACCACAATCAATTGCATCAATAACTGACACTAAATCCGAATCAATAGCATGAGTAACCTCTTGACTACCATTACATATTGCTAAACCGTACTTTTGCCACACTAAGCCAAAGGAAGAATACGGAATACCATTTTCTCGTGCCCCTGCTCCCCCACGTTGGTGATGATCAAAGCGATCATTGTCAGCATCATATTCTCCCCCAACGTCAATAACAATATCAGCCTTGGCGATGACGGCTAAATCACGGGTACGCAACACTTTATGCGTTGGAAAGATGCTTTTAAGAGCAGCGACGCTAAAAACGTCATCGGCATGAAAGTTACCATTATGTGTGGCGATTGTTTTATCGTTCATTTTTATTTCACGTTAGCGGGGTAAGTATTATAGTAAAGCGTCGAAACACTGCGATTATCAATGTTTAACCAGCATACTTAGCAACCAGAAAATTATAGCGCGGATTCTATACCAAGCGCACTAACAAAAATAGTCGCTTTTGAACATTGCAGCATTAATAATGACTTATCACGGTAAAACCATAGTAATAGTGCTCAGCTGACAAGCTTGGTTTATTTTTCATATTAAAAAATCTCTTCTTGTTTGCCGATACTTTGATAACTACTGGGCTTATCAATTTTTTGTGCAATTAATGCTTGTGGAATATTTGGAGTTAATAATGATTGAAACCTACTCACATCAGTGATTTGCGGAGATAGCCAATGATTAATTAAGTTAATATCTTGTGATAATATTAATGGCATCGCTTTTGAGTGGATATGTGTTAGTTTTGGATGCGGTGGTAAAGTGATTACCGAGCATGATAATTTATGTTCACCTGTTTTATGATGCCACCACTCGCGATACAAACCACCAAGAATCAACCCTCCTGTTTTTGCTGACATATCATAATAGTGAACGGGGCGTTTATTAACAAATTCAGTTTCCCCAAAGCCTTTAACAACGATTAAGCAACGTGACTGACGATACGCTTGATAGCCAGCACTTCCTTGACTATGCAGTTTATCAAAACGGGTATTAAAAGAGGTATACTTTGATGGCTTAAAGCCCTGCTCTGTTTGTTCTAATAATAACCACCACAGAGCATTTTCAACTTGGCGACGAGAATCAACATCACGCACAATAGAAACGACATCGGCGGCTTTAACAAAACGCTTGTCAATCGGTTTATCTATCACTGTGTTAATTTTCAAACTGGTGTATAACTTTCTTACGCCAGACTCAAATGTTGCGTTAAATCGTCCACACATAGTTACCTGCTCTTTTTTGTTGCTCGCTACATAATAGCAGCTAGCTAACATTGTATTTTAGGGATATCTCGCCACTGACTAGTATATTGGGGGCTTAAAAACTCTCGACGCATTTGCCATTTTCTATGGTGCCCTTCAGTAGCTACTTTTAAGCTACCATCACCGTATTTATAGTTTATATTATCTAAACATTTCATGAGCTTATCATTATAGTGATCGGGCATAAATAAATCAGGCTGTATAAATTCTTTGCTGGTTAATTCAATGGCACCGACACCGCAACGATAAAACTTAACACCATCATTATATATTGAATCAATAACTCGTGTTATTACCTGTGCTATTTCACAAGTATTGTCTGTTGCCATGTGAAAGGGGTAAACAATCGCTTGTTTATAATATAATTCATCGTGTGGCGAATTTGAGGCAAAAACCATTAATTTTTTAACTAAAGATGACTGTCTTCTAATTTTTTTAGCCACTATCGCAGCATGAGCTACCAAGGCAGCACGCAATTCAGTTTTCGTTGTAATGCGTTGGCCAAAACTACGTGTTGAGAAAATTTCTTTTTTAGGCGATTGCAACTCATCCCAAGACAAACAACTCAGGCCATTTAGCTCATTTACTGTTCTTTCGGTGACAACGCTAAATTGTTTACGTATTTTTTTAGGGCTCTGTTGTGCCAATTGCGCAGCAGTGTGAATGCCGTCAAACTTTAATCGCTTGGCAATTTTACCACCAACCCCCCAAATATCGGCAACATCCATTCTCTGCAGAATTTGTTCTCTTGTTACTTTACTATCGATAACGGCAACCCCGTTAAAACCCGCTAATTTTTTCGCGGCATGATTTGCTGCTTTTGATAACGTTGGACTGACACCAAACCCAACACCAACGGGTAATTTAGTTTCTTTCCACACGGTTCTCCTTATTTTTTGCCCATAATCATGCCAATCCTTGATGTAGTTGTGGTAGTTATCAAAATATAAAAACGATTCATCAATTGAATAAATATATTGATTATCACAAAAGCGTCCTATGACATTCATCATGCGCTCACTTAAATCAGCATAAAGCTCATAATTCGATGAACGCACCACGACATTATGCTTTGCTAAAAATGCCCGTACTTGAAAATATGGCTTAAATTTAGGAATACCTAAACGCCGCGCTATTGGACATACGGCACAAATACAGCCATCATTATTTGTTAAAACAACAACCGGCTTATTACGAATGCTTGGATCAAAAACCTTTTCACAACTTGCGTAAAATGAAACGGCATCAACTAAAGCATACATGCACTTAACTCGGGTGATTGGTGATGTAATCGAATGGAGCGTGTTACCACGCCCTCTAAAGAAAATTCATCTTCAGGGGTAATCGGAACAGGAGAAAAGTCTGATGAAGCGGACAATAAGCGTGATTGTCTCTTATCAATTAACTTACAGACAAAACAACCATTAAAATTTGCCACAATAACATCACCGTTTTTAGCTGATAATGATCTATCGACAATCAAAATATCGCCATCAAATATTCCTACCCCTTTCATTGATTGACCGGAAGCTTGACCAATAAAAGTCGCATTAGGGTGTTTAATAATTAATTGATCGAGTGATAAACCTAATTCTTTATATTCTGCTGCAGGAGATTCAAAACCAGTAATACCCGCTTCAGCATATATTGGAATAACTTTCATATATAAAAAACCACACTATACTGTACATAAAAACAGTATAGTGTGGTTTAGTGATTTAATGAAGTATGCACACCATAAAATTTGATTTTTTATGCTAAAAAACTAATTTTCTTGGGTGAATTTAGATAAATCAAAGTAGAAGATAGACAAAAGCTCGCTTCGACTTAAAAGAGGTCTATATCGATATCGATATCGACGTCATTATCAACGATGATTTCAGCAAGCGCTGGATTAATAACAACAATTTTTGCAAATGATATTTTATATATGTCCGTATATAGAGCATTCATTGAATATAGTTTTACTGCCCATAGACATGTTATCGCGCGTTATCACTCACTTTTATGAGAGCAAAAACATTTTTTATCAAGGTGATATGCTAAGGGCTGTTGATCTTTCAGGGTTAAAATTTATTCAATTTAAAACGGATTTAATCGCGGCGCAAGCTTTGTATCATAGTCATTCTATTAAAAAAGCGAGCAACAATGAGTAAATTTGTTTTAAACACTCAAGCCCTACATCACCAATGTATAGGATCAACTTTGTAATAGTGAGTTAATTGCTGATAAAGTGCCGGATGTTCTTGACTAAACTGTTGTGATTTTTCAAAAAACACTTCACTAACCACAGCAAAAAATTCTGCTGGCTCTGTTGCACCATAATAATCAAATATAGAGGGGATACCTGCGGCTGCTTGACGCCTGAGTTCGATAAACTGCTGTGAAAAAACTTCTGACCAACGTTGATAACTTTGCCCTTTACCTAAAATTGGTGCGCCGTTGGCTTTACCATTTTCTTGATCAAGTTGATGAGCAAACTCATGAATGACGACATTATGACCATCATCAGGTAACTCGGCCCCATATACACTGTCTTGCCATGAAAGAACAATTTTACCAAAATCCCACGACTCGCCAGATAAAGCAACTTTTTGCGTAAAGTGTGTGCCGTCTGCGTTGATCTTATTTTGCTCTTTAAGAAAAGCGCTTGGATACACTAAAATAGTTTTTAATTTAGGATAATAATTTGTTTTTCTATTAAGTAACAACAGACAAGCTTGTGCGGCAATGGTTACTTTAATCTCATCGGTTATTTGTATACCGTTACAACCAACAAAGTCTTTTTCCGCAATAAAAACTTGAATATGCTGTTTTAATTGCAACTGTAAATCTGTTGGCATTTTCCTAAAATAAGGCATTCTTTGCTGGATTATTTTACGCCATTGCTTTTTGAAAGGTAATTTTCTTATTTTATCTCGCTGATATTCGCGCCAGCGAGGCTTAGCGATTAAATAAGCAATAATTGAAAAAGCAAAGAGAAATGGCAATAAAATAGTCAAAAATAGGCCTTAAGTATATATTTTTAATTTGTTTATACTTAAGAACTTGGTACGAAAAGGCGTTTTTCAAGTGTAATTATCAGCTTGTGATTCATTCACCGGAGTGAAAAAATAAAAACCTCGTCATACGAGGCTTTTATAGTATTGATTTATTTGTTTAATTATATGGTTTAATAAGCTTGTACAACCGCTTCATCAACCAGTCTCGTTAACTCATCATAACCAAATATCAATAACGGCTTACCGTTTACAAAAAACTGTGGCGTAGCGCGTACTTTTAAAAGTTGGCCATCTTTAATATCTTGGGCCACTATCTTCGCAACTTGACTACTTTGCCAATCCCTATCTAACTGTTCATGATCTATTGCTAATGTTTTAATCGCAGCTAAAGCGCTTTGCGGATTAGCGATATGATGGCTAACCCAGCGCTGTTGAGTGGCAAACAACAAGGCAGTAGCTTGCCAAAATTTTCCTTGCATGTGAGAGGCTTCTAGCATTTTAACAACATCTTCCGAGCCTTGGTGAAATGGTGCATAGCGCATCTCAACTTTAACTTTATCTTTATACTTTTTTAATAAATTATTGATCAAAGGATAAAACTGCCGACAGGTTTCACAAGCCGGGTCAAAAAACTCTACAATGGTTACTTTAGCCAGCATATTGCCTTTAATAGGAGCACCGGAACGCTCAAGCGCAGGTAAAAATTCATCGGCAAGTACTGTACTTGCTTGGCTTTTATAAAAAGCGACAGCCGCAATAAAAATAACGGATATAAGTATACTAGCACTGATAAAAACTGTTTTATGGTTCATTGTTATTCCTAATAAAGGTCTGATTAATGTTTAATGGTTATTAAGAAGAGCCACAATTAAATAAACGTTTAGCAAAAAAGAGTAAAGCCCAAATAAGAGAAAATGTAAATAAGGACATGATGGGAATGTTAATAAAACCAAGTAAGTTAAAGTGTGTTTCTGAGCAAGGTATACCTTGAACGCAAGGTTGAGCCGACTCAGGAATAACGCCCGCGACAACCAATACATGAAACAGCGCAACAAACCAGCCAAAGCCAACTAGCGGCTTAGCATAGCGAACTATTTTTATATCTAACGGGAAAAGTGCCAAAGGTAAGATAATAACTAACGGGTAAAGAGAAATTCGTTGGTACCAACATAGTGAACAAACAGGTAATTTAACAATATCACTAAGAAATAAACTCATTAGCGTTGCGCAAGTCGCGACTAACCAAGCAAAAAACAGCAAATACCAACTGCTGCTATTGATTGCTGAAAGCGATGAATTTTGATTTTTTACTGGGTAATTCAACGATGATTTATTCATTTATAATAGCTTATCCACTCGCGGCAAGACAAAAAGAATGCTGTCACATTAGTTTATAGTATGTGCTTTATTTTACCGGTAAATAATAACAATTCAATTATGCATGCGCAGCATGATTTATCTAACTAAATAACTTATTGGAGTTAAGCCAGAATACAGGTTATTAGTGAAGGCGCTTGCCAGCTAAATAGCTATTGTAATCTTAAATAATTAAGCTTAGCGATATACTGACTTTGGGTGTTTTTTACCTTAGTCAAGGCAAGAGCCTTTTTTAACGCACGTTGTGATAAGCCTAATTTATTTTGATGGTAATAAATTTTCGCTAAAGCAAAATAAAATTCATGTTGTTCATCGTCAAGTGCAATGGCTTTTTTATAATGTTTCAGTGCGTTTTCATAATCATGTGACCATAACGCTTCATTACCTAAAAGAGCATGATAATACGGATTTTTAATTCTCCGTTTATGAATGTCTTGCTCTATCAAGGTAGCTTCTTCATTACGACCTTCTTTGCGAAGTAATAAGGCTAAATTACCCAATGCGGTTAAATTGTCACCTTGTAAACTAATTGAATGACGATAAGTTTGTTCGGCCAGCGCATCATGCCCAGCAAGCTTATACAAAACCCCCAAATTCCCCCAGGCAGAGGCTAAATGACTATCAACTAAGGTGGCTTTTTTAAGATAAAGGTATGCGACTGGGAAATTATTATTAACTATGGCATCAGCGCCTTTATTGCTATAAAACTTGGCTAACAAGGTGTTTTTGTCAATAATTTTAGCGGGAAACTTCTTTTTTGAGATAAACGGATCAAAATCAATTTGCGTGGATTTCTCTCCCCAAACATAATATTTATTCGCTGTTTTTTTTTCTTTGACAAGTAAATTAACATGACCTGTTAATAAACTATATTGACCATTTCGAGTCCAATACTCAGGTATAGCGACATCTTGAAAATAGACATTCATACCCGCTTCTTTAGCCAGAGCATAAGCCAGAATAGTTAACGACATACAATTTGCTATTTTACTATGATAGGCATCGACGGCAGTAAGGTTAGCACTGCCAACATATTGAAGTGCGAAAGTCTCTTGACTAAATAAATGCTCTAATAATGTTAACGCTTTTTCATTTGATGTAAGCTTGTTGGTTAATTTTTCTTTAACCATGGCGCGCATCGCATCATCGATTTGGAATATTTCCTCTTCCGTTTCAATATGAATGTAGCTATCGGTCTGAAATGCGTTATCTAAGTAGAGACTTCTTGGTGGGGCAACGTCATTAACTTGTTGAAACGAATTACTTTGACAAGCTAAGAGCAAAGGAAAAGACAAAATACAGCAATATAAAACTAATGGATTAGTGCTACTATTCATGATCACTCCTGCATTTAAGGAATGATCTAAGCTTATGACATGGATAAGAAACTTGCCAAGTTTAGCGACATATATTCATATTTAATTACATTTTAAACATGAATGCAGCGTTATCTTTCACCCTTACCTAACAAATAAACAAGGCGTAAACTTGCATTGTGATCTGAAGTATTGGCATTAGTACTATGATAAAAACGCCAATCTAATTGCACGGCAAAGTTATTGTTAAGTTTATAATGAGCACCAAGTCCAGCATTGACTTGAAATCTTTTAGATTCTAGCTCTCTTTGCCAAATTGTTTCACCAAAGCCGGTAGTGATATAAGGTCTAAAATCATGTTCTGTATTCAAGTAAAATTGACTATCTAGGCTATAATTTTCATAATTTATCTTAGCATCTGTAAACTTAGCTTTAGAATAGCTGACACGGCTGGAGAATTGGCGGCTAAAATATAAACCTAAGCTATATTCAGAGGTTGTCCCCCCTTCAACTTGCCATTGATCATCTAATTGGGCATGACCAATACCGTAACTCATACCGATAATTCCAGTATCAACAGGATCATTATTATACCTTGAGCGCTTAGCTGGCGTTGAAGAATAGTTTCCGCCATCACCAAGTTGAAGCGATACATTAAAACTGACTTGGCTTTCAGTTTGCCCCATATCTCCATAGGCAACTTCATTAATATTGACAAAACCACTACCTGCACGGATTATTTCTTTACCAAATAAATTATTAACACCTACGCTTAAGCTATCAACGGGATCAAGGACAGCTAATGCAATACTACCAAGCATACTAGAGCCCCAAACTTCACCACCGTCTTCTCTTATCTCCATCTCGGTATTAAAAGCCCACTCACCATAGGCCCAACCTAATACCGGCGTAATAATTAAATCTTGTATTGATGGTGTTTCTGCAAAAGATTCGATGCCATATTCCCAATAAAATGTCGACATAATTGCCGAATACATAAAGGCGTCCCATTGACGGTAACCTGATTTACGTGCAACTTGGTAATAAACACCACCAAAATAAGGATGACCAACAAAGTTTAACATACCGGTATCTCTGTCCCACACAGGGCCAGCTTTAACATTGTCAGACCATTTATTAAAAATCCCCTCATCTTTATCCCAGTTTGAAACATCTTCAGGTAAAAGCGCTATAATGCCGATAATACCAAAACCATAAGCAAAAATAGAGCTGGTTTGAGACCATAACCTGGCACCGTCTTCACCATTTTCAGGAGAAAAAAGCGATACTTGATAGGGAGATTGATAAAAGTTTTCTGCAGGCGTTAAGTTTTCCCAGCGAGTATTGGTAGCCATTTCTCGATAAGTTTCATCCAGGTTGTCGGCCGTTATTGCAGGGCTTAACTTAACTTCTTCAGCACTAGTAACACTTAAGTTATTATCTGGATAACTGGGTTCTTGGGCAATGGCATTGAGGGGTATTAAAGTAGCACTTGCAAGTGATATAACTAAAGCGCTCGACTTAATTCTTAGCGTAGTTATCTTAGATAATAGTTTATTGATAGCCATGATAATAACACTTAAATCCTTAATGATTAACAACCAGCACTGCTCAATATGCTGCAGAAGCTAAAAGAAAAAAACCGCTAACTTTTCAGTTAGCGGCTCATCTATAGGTGGCGGTGAGATAGGGATTTGAACCCTAGAAGGGCTACAAACCCTTGCCGGTTTTCAAGACCGGTGCTTTCGACCACTCAGCCATCTCACCAAATAACTTAAAAGAAAGACTGTTACTATTCCTTCAAAGCGAGGCGAATTCTAAATACTGGCGTCTAAATTGTAAAGGCTTAAATGGCTTTTAGCGTAAAAAAGAGAATATAAATTAAATATTGAAATATTTATTCAAAAAGTGAAAAAATAATCTAGGAGCTGTTGATCTTTCGAGGTTACTTTTACAGCAACTTGTTTGGTATTTGGACAAGGCAGAGTATGTGACGTGTAGCTGGCTACTCGAACATACGATAACGTAGTATAAATTTCAAACAAGTACTGCCCTTTAGGGTTCATTTAAAACAAATTTACTCATTGTTGCTCGCTTTTTTAATAGAATGACTATGATACAAAACTTGCGCCGCGATTAAATCCGTTTTCAATTGAATAAATTTTAACCCTGAAAGATCAACAGCCCCTAATGAAATCAACGAAAATTTATATTATTTATCGAACGAAAGCTTATGCCCTGCATTGTCTACTTTTGCTTTCAAATACGCTTCATTACCTTGTTTAATATGTGTTGAAGTATTAACTTCTTTTTCAACAATTAAACCATAATCGGTTAATGCTTTTATCTTAATTGGATTATTGGTCATCAGTTTTAGACGAGTAATTTTGAGCGCATCTAGCATCTGACCGGCTTCGGTAAAATCTCTAAGATCATCACCAAACCCTAAGTGATTATTAGCCTGATAGGTATTCATACCTTGCGATTGCAACTTGTAAGCATCAATTTTGTTATAAAGGCCAATGCCACGCCCTTCTTGGCGTAAATATAGGATAATACCCCCTTCAATGGCCATTTGATTGATTGCTTCATCGAGTTGTTCACCACAATCGCAACGAGACGAGTGAAATACATCACCTGTTAAACATTCTGAATGAATCCTGACAAGCGGAACTGTTTGTGATTTATCCGCTTGACCCAATACTATAGCAACATGTTCTTTATCCGTTGCTAAATCATTAAATGATATCATTTCTGCCGGAATATCACTATTAGCACCAATTTTTAATGAAATTCTTGTACGTATTTCTGCCATAGCTATTATTTAGTATTATCCCTATCAGCGGTATCTTTAGAAGTAAAACAATGTTGATTGTCTTTGAAGTTCACAATAATAATTATAACCTAAATTAACTAACTAGTTCGCTAACAAATGAGTTTTATCAGAACAAACTCACTTAAGCGCAATTATTTGCCGGGGAGGCAACGGGACAGTGAACAGAAGATTGCAACAACTTTTAGCGGTTTAACATAACTAAAGTAGATTTTAAAAACCCATATCAAAAATATTTCTGATACGGGTATATTTTAGGCACAAATGGTGAGGCTATTGACTAAATAACTTAAAGATACTAGAAAAATCTTTTGCGCCATTTCCTTGAGCTGCGTGCATAGCATATAGACTGCTCGCTAATGCTCCCATAGGCGCGGATGAATAGCTCTTTAATGCAGCATCCATCGCTAAACCGAGATCTTTCGCCATTAAATCAACCATAAAGCCGCCCTGATAATCATTTGATGCAGGAACATTATCCATAACACCTGGGCAAGGGTTATAAACATCAAGTGTCCAATTACTGCCTGAGCTTTTACTCATAATATTAGAAAGTACGCTGGCATCTAAACCATTGTTAATGCCGAGTTGCAGCGCTTCTGAGGTTGCTAACATTAAAACAGATAACAGCATGTTATTACATGCTTTTGCCACTTGTCCCGCACCATGATCGCCAGCGTGGAATATATTTTTACCCATATTAGTTAACACACAATGAGCATTGTTAAAGTCAGTTTCGCTACCACCAACCATGAAACTTAATGTACCTGCAGTAGCTCCGCCAACACCACCTGAAACCGGCGCATCAATAAAATGAATACCTTTTTGTGTTAATTCATCGGCAACTTTTATCGCCGTCGCAGCATCAATCGTTGAAGAGTCAATAACTAAAGCGCCTTTAGCGATATGATTAATTAAACCATCTTCTGCTAAATACACGGCCTCTACATGTTTACCAGCGGGCAACATGGTCAAAATATACTGTGCATCTTTAACACAAGCGCTTGCACTGGGTGCTGAAGCAGCGCCCTGCTCGACTACATGAGCAACAGCTTGTTCAGATAAATCAAAAACACAAACCTGATGGCCAGCTTTGACTAAATTGATAGCCATTGGGCCACCCATATTTCCTAAACCAATAAAAGCAATATTCGCCATGATAATTTTCCTTATAATGCTTAGTTAAAAATGACTAAGCCAATTAAATTCAATCAATTAAAATTAAGTTAATTACTGGAAAATAGCCCTAACCAATAGCGTAAGGGCTAAATAATCAACCTATTTCATACTAATTGTTGTGTGAACATTTTGACCATCTTGATGATCGGGCTCAAACCAGCGCGCCGTTACTGATTTGGTATAAGTCCAAAAACTGACAGTTTGCTTACCGTTGGGTCCTAGATCGCCAAGCTTTGAGGCTCTTGAGCCAGTAAAGCTAAAATAAGCCACTGGTACCGGGATTGGCACATTAATACCGACTTGACCGACATCAATCTCGTTTTCAAATAAACGAGCGTTCCAGCCAGACGAAGTAAATAATGACGTTCCGTTGCCATTAGGGTTAGCATTGATAATGGCAATCGCTTCTTCTAATGTTTCAGCTTCTAAAACACATAAAGCAGGACCAAATATTTCTTGTCTATAGATATCCATTTCAGGCGTGACATTACTAAATAAAGTAGGACCAACAAAATTACCATTAGGGTAACCTTCTACCTGACAATCACGGCCATCAACGAGTAATGTTGCACCTTGTTCAACACCGCTATTAAGCAGTTTTATAATACGCTCTTTCGCTTGAGGAGAAACCACCGGACCTAAATCAGCATCGCGTTGTGAGCCAGGGCCTACCTTCATTAATTTGGCACGTTCAACAATTTCCGGTAGCCAGTTACGCGCTTCACCGACAAGGATGGTTACTGGATTCGCCATACAACGCTGACCTGCGGCGCCAAAGGCCGAACCGAGAAGATCATTAATTGCTCTATCTTTGTTAGCATCGCCCATAATAACCATATGATTCTTTGCACCCATCATTGATTGAGCTCGTTTACCATGTTTGCTTGCATGGTTATAAACTTTACTACCAATATTAGTTGAACCAATAAAGGAAACCGCTTTAACATGCTCATGCTCAATTAATGCATTAACGACATCAGGGCCACCATGAACCACATTTAATACACCTGCTGGAATACCGGCTTCTATAGCTAATTCAACAAAGCGAATAGTTGAAGACGGTGCTTGCTCTGAAGGTTTAAGCACAAATGTATTACCGCAAGCAAGTGCCGGCGGAAACATAAAGGCTGGTAACATTAGTGGGAAGTTAAAAGCGGTAATGCCTAAACCAACACCGAGCGGTTTGTGTAAGGTGTAGGTATCAACACCCGTGGCAACATTATTACCCATATCGCCAAGTTGTAAACGGGTAACAGAACAAGCATTTTCTATCGCTTCTAATGCCCTACCCACTTCACCTTCTGCATCTGGTAAAGTTTTACCGTGCTCTAAGGTAACTAACTCTGCTAATTCTTGGGTATTTTCACGCACTAAATGGGCAAATGTAACCATGATGCGCATACGGTTAGTTAATGATACCTTTGACCAGGATTTAAAAGCTTGTTGTGCTGAATTAACAGCCGCTTCGACTTCGTCTTTGGTGGCCATGGGAACACGGGCAACAACGTCTTGTGTCGCTGGGTTTAAAACATCTAACCACTGATTAGTTTTTGAACGAATTCTTTTACCATTAATAATTAGTGGTACTTCAGTAATAGTCATAGCAACCTCATGTGAAAAAATATAATTTATTATTAAAAAGATATGCCTTTATTGAACGTTGAACAATAAACACAAATGCAACACACCTTGCACTTTTGCAATACAAATATAAAAACATTACACTAGCTAAATGAACTGGGATGATATTAAAATATTTCTTGAAGTTGCCCGGGCAGAGCGACTGTCAACTGCAGCAAAACGCCTCTTGATGGATGCCTCTACTGTGTCGAGACGATTACATAAGCTCGAACAAAGTATGGCGACTAAGTTATTTGACCGAACACAAGAAGGTCATGTACTGACACCTGACGGTGACATGCTACTAAAGTCTGCTAGAAAAATGGAACAAGATGCTCAACATGCCTTAGTGAGTATTCAAAATCACCATGAAGAAAACTGCGGGCAGGTTCGCATCGGCGTAACAGAAGCGCTGGGTAATTTCTTTATTTCCCCCAATCTCTTAACACTTCAGCAAAAGTTTCCGAAAATAGAGGTAAACCTGCTACTTTTTTCACGATATGTAAAAATAAGTCGTAATGAAGCAGATATTGCCATTGCGGTTGAGCGTCCTAAAAGTACCTCAATGATAGTATCTAAACTATGTGATTATAGCTTACAACTTTATGTACATCAGGATTATTTAGATAATAATAGCGATAAATTTCCTCATGGTATTACGTTAGAGCAACTTGCTGAGCATAAGTGGATCACCTATGTTGATAATCTATTATTTACTGAACAGCTATCCTATCTCAAAGAATTAGATCGTTATTTTAATAATGAGTTAAAAGCAAGTTTTAGTAGCACCAGTATCATAAGTCAATATTTTGCAATTAAGAGCGGTTTGGGCATTGGTATTTTGCCGTGTTTTTTAGCCGACACGGATAAAAGCTTACAAAAAATTCATGCTAAAGATATTCATATCACACGCAGTTTTTGGCTAGTCACTCACCCGGAAAGTAAACGTTTGTCTCATGTAAATACGGTTTGGAATTACTTGAAAAACTTAGTTATTAAACATGAACACCTATTAAAGCCTCCATGTTAATTGCGTTTTTGCAATAATAACTTAAAGATCACAGCAAAAAATTAAGTAGTTGTTTTTTTTAGGTAAAATAAAAACACAAGGCGTAACGCGTTACATTAAAAACTGATGAATTGGTAATTAATTGTTCAAATAAGCTCAGTTTACATGAAAAAATGGTAGTGAGTATTTGGCCGATGTCTGACTAATGGATAAACAAAGGCCAAAAGAAATATGATTAAAAGCAGCGTCCTATATTACATATCGGCAAGCTTGAATTGACTCTGGCGTTCACTGTAACGATTAACTAAAAACGGTTTTTGATCTCTAGTTAATAAAGTAAAACGCATCAATTCTTCCATGACATCAACAATTCGATTCCTATAAGATGAGGGCTTCATAACCCCCTGCTCAGTAAACTCATTGTATGCTTTTGCAATAGAAGACTGATTCGGTATGGTTAACATTCTCATCCACCGGCCAAGAATTCTCATATTATTTACGGCATTAAAGCTTTGTGAACCTCCCGTTACTTGCAATAATGCTAAGGTTTTCCCTTGTGTTGGTCTAACGGCACCATCTGCTAATGGAATCCAATCTATTTGGGTTTTCATAAGCCCGGACATATTGCCGTGAATTTCAGGCGAGGACCAAACTTGAGCTTCAGACCATAGTGCTAAGTCACGTAATTCTTTGACTTTTGGATGTTCAGCCGACTCTGTATGATCGAATAAGGGTAAACCTTTCGGGTGATAAAATTTTACTTCTGCTCCCATAATTTCTAAGATACGTCCTGCTTCTTCAGCACTTAATCGGCTATA
Source organism: Colwelliaceae bacterium MEBiC 14330 (assembly GCA_040779365.1). GTDB lineage: Bacteria > Pseudomonadota > Gammaproteobacteria > Enterobacterales > Alteromonadaceae > Colwellia. The sequence continues at coordinate 165,140 of JBFONR010000003.1, read as the reverse complement.
AGAGTTATCACGTAATGAACCATACAAGATCAAAACTCTTGGTTTATGTGTGCTTGAATTAACCACTGGTGGTTGTAAGTCAAATTGTTGGTTTGTTAAGTAGTTCATCATTACCTCGGTTAACTTTGTCAATGTATTTACCTATAAGACGACTATGATGCAAAAAAGACGAAATATTTTTGATAAAAACTCAATTAATAAGCTATAGAGTTACAAAGCCTTTAGTGATTTAATGGCTTAATCAATTGATGCTAATGGAGTATTAATGATGAAAATAGATGACATTTGGCTTAAGTACCGACTCGCTCTACAGCGCTTTTTACGCACTAAAGTCAGTAATGAGGCAGATGTAGAAGATTTATTACAAGAAATTTTGATAAAAACACATAACAACTTAGCCTCAGTAAAAACAAAAAAGAGCATTAAAGCTTGGCTATTTCAATTAGCCAATAACACTATTATTGATTATTACCGAAAAAAAGCTCGACACGAAACAATCAATATTGAAGAGTTTCTCGTGGATGACAACACGCCGGCAACAACAGCTAAGCTCGCTAGTTGCCTATCTCCTTTTATTCAGGCATTACCTGATGCACATGCTAATTTATTAATGGCAATTGATATAAATAATCAGTCACAAAAGCAATATGCTGAACAACACGGTATCAGTTACTCAACCGTGAAGTCGCGAGTACAAAAAAGTAGACAATTATTAAGGCAAGTATTTGACGACTGTTGTGACTTTAATATTGATAAATTGGGTAATGTTTATGACTATGAAAGAAAAAATAATCAGGGTAAAGCTTGTTAATGTTATATTGAAATTAATCGCTACTAGTTTCTTGCTCGGCATAACTACTACCAATAGCACTAAAAGGCAACGTTAAGGATAACTCGGGTACTTGTAAGCCAATCCAGGCGATAAAAGTATTACTATTAGGGCCAGGAAAAACATTATATTCGTTTGCCCAAGGGTAGCTAGCAATAGCCGCTTTAACTTTAGGAATAAGTGTTGCCGCCTTTTGCCCCTTGATAGAAAGTAACAACTCAGGTTTTGAACCATACCAATACCTATCTGGCGTCGTTGTTTGATACTCCCTAATCGCAGGTAATCCACGTTTTACTTGCCAACCAATAACTTCATAGACACTGTATTTAGCGCCATTATCATTTTTAATCGCCAGCCAGGGATGCACAGCAAACCAACCACGCCAGCTATACGCATCAGCAGCATAGATCTCAATAATTGCGCGACTGTCTTGACTAGGAATACTGGCAATACCAGCAGGCTCTCTGCTTGCAGTTCGCCAGTTAGTATTACTACATGCATTGAGCAATAATACGCTAAACATTAACGGCCAAAATTTCATCGCCACAACCCTGTTGTCATAATATTTACCTAACAAATATCTCGTTATTAACTCAGTGACTTGATAGCACGGCTAATGCCATCAACGGTTAAAGGGAACATTTTATTGTCAATTAACTGACTGATAACCGCTATTGAATGATAATATGACCAATGCGCTTCTGTCTGAGGGTTTAACCAAGCGATGTTATCAAAGTGTTTGCTGATTTTATTGATATATTCACTGCCTGGTTTTTCATTCCAATGCTCAACACTGCCGCCGGGGTGCAAGATTTCATAAGGCCCCATTGTCGCGTCCCCGACAAAAATCACTTTATAATCTGAGCCAAAGGTTCTAATAATCTCATCCAAGTCAATTGTTTCGGTATAACGTCTTTGGTTATCCTGCCATACCTTTTCATATAGGCAGTTATGGAAATAATAAAACGCTAAATGTTTAAATTCACTATGTGCAGCTGAAAAAAGCTCTTCACAGGTATGAATGTATTCATCCATTGAGCCACCAACATCAAAAAACATTAACACTTTAACAGCGTTATGACGCTCTGGCTCCATGTGTACATCGAGTAAACCACCATTTTTTGCTGTTGAGCTAATTGTTGTCTCAATATCAAGCTTTTCACTTGCGCCTGTTCGAGCGAACTTTCTTAATTTCTTCAATGCTAGTTTAATATTACGTGAACCAAGCTCTCGGTCTTGATCAAAATTTTTAAATTCTCGTTTGTCCCAGACTTTAACCGCACGATTGTTGCGATTTTTATCTTGACCGACTCTAATACCTTCAGGGTTGTAACCATAAGCGCCAAAGGGTGAAGTGCCGCCAGTACCAACCCATTTACTGCCGCCAGCATGGCGTTTTTCTTGCTCTTTCAAGCGCTCTTTTAATGCTTTCATCAGCGCATCAAGTCCGCCTAAAGATTTTAACTGCGCTTTTTCTTCTGCGGTTAAATGCTTTTCAAATTCCTTTCTTAACCAGTCTTCAGGTAATATTTTATCAAAAACATCAATTTGCTCAATACCTTGGAAATATTCAGCAAAAGCGCGATCATATTTATCATAATGAGTTTCATCTTTTACCATGACAATTTTAGCAAGGTTATAAAACTCATCAACATTGGCAAAAATAACGCCCTTTTTAAGCAATGCGATCAAATCTAATAACTCACGTAAACTGCAAGGTACTTTATGCTTTTTAAGTGCAAGAAAAAAATCGATAAACACAGTTAAATTACCTGTTTCTGCGGCTCATAAAAGCAAGACGTTCGAGTAAAGAAACGTCCTGCTCATTCTTAAGTAAAGCACCAAACAAAGGAATAACATCGGACTTATTATCCATTAACACCTCTTGGGCAATGTCATCGGCTATGAGTAATTTTAACCAATCAATTAATTCAGAAGTAGACGGTTTTTTCTTCATGCCTTGTAGCTCTCTTAACTCAAAGAAAACATCTAACGCTTGCTTTAACAAGGTTTGCTTGACATTAGGGTGATGGACATCAATGATTTGAGCCATCTCTGCTTTACTAGGAAACTTAATATAATGAAAGAAACAACGTCTTAAAAAAGCATCCGGTAATTCTTTTTCATTATTTGAGGTAATGATGATGATCGGTCTTTGTTTTGCTTTGACAACTTGTTGAGTTTCATAAACGAAAAACTCCATCTTATCGAGCTCTTGCAACAAATCATTAGGAAATTCAATATCCGCTTTGTCTATTTCATCAATGAGTAGAATAGGTCTTTTTTCAGCTTCAAACGCCTGCCATAACTTACCTTTAACAATATAGTTACTGATATCATTTACCCGTGCATCACCAAGTTGACTATCACGTAAGCGAGACACTGCGTCATATTCATATAAACCTTGCTGGGCCTTAGTGGTCGATTTAACATGCCATTGGAACAATTCACAATTGAGTGATTTTGCTAGCTCTTCCGCTAATTGAGTTTTACCGGTACCAGGTTCACCTTTGATGAGCAAAGGTTTTTCTAGTGTTATTGCTGCATTGACAGCCAAGCGAAGATCATCTGATGCGATGTAGTTTTTTGTACTGTTGAACATGATGTACCTATTAAATAATCGATTAAGGTATAATTTATTACTCAATAATATCACCAATAAATGTCAGTAAAAACACCAAATTAAAACAAACGTTTTAATTTGGTGTTTTTTTCTTGATATAATATCAAAATGACTAGTGAATAAAGAGTAAATAACGGTACTATAGTGACAAAACAAACCGATTAAACCGTGACACTTTGAAAACCGCAAATAATATTACCTTCATCGACACTCTTGATAAAATTAATGGCGGTAATTGGCCTAAGCATGTAGAGGCTAAAAACCCCTTTGAGCAGTATGCCTTTTTAACTGCCCTTGAAAAAAGCCAGTCTGTATCAAGTAAACAAGGTTGGATACCACATCACTTAATAAGCACTGATGCCTGTGATATTAAGGCTATCATGCCAATGTATTTGAAAAGTCACTCTTGGGGCGAGTATGTTTTTGATTGGGACTGGGCCGAGGTCTTTCGTCAACATGGTGTTGAATATTACCCCAAACTCGTAGCAACGACGCCTTTTACCCCAGTAACCAGCAATAAAATTCTCTCACAAGCGTTACAACTTAACGAACTGATTCCACAACTAACACAGCATTGCTTAACAGAGAATATTCACAGCTGGCATATTCTCTATATTGATAAAATCTCGACAGTCTTACCTGATGATGTCTATCAACGAAATACCGTACAATTCCATTGGTTTAACAGAGATTATCAAGACTTCCAACACTTTTTAGCAAGTTTTACCTCGCGTAAAAGAAAAAACACCCAAAAAGAGCGGGCATCTATTAAGCAACAGGGCATAAAAATACGACAACGTAAAGGTGCACAAATTACATCGCAAGAATTAGATTTTTTCTATTTAGTCTATCAATTAACTTATTTAAAGCGTGGTCATCAACCCCATTTAAGCTTCGAGTTTTTTCAACAAATTGTTGAGACCATGAGCGATAATATTTTACTCAATATTGCCAGTGTTGATGATGAAGATGTTGCTTGTGCCTTATTTTTTTATGATAACAGCCAACTCTATGGTCGTTATTGGGGCTGTACTAAGCCTTATAAAAACCTACATTTTGAACTTTGTTATTATCAAGGTATTGAGTTTTGTATAGCGAATAAATTGCAACGCTTTAATCCAGGTACGCAAGGTGAACATAAAATACAACGAGGCTTTGAACCTATACTCACCTACTCTTACCATTGGATAAAGCATCAACCCTTTAGAGCCGCTATTAAAGATTTTTGTAAACAAGAGCAACGACATATGCAACAATACCTGCAACAATGTCAACAAGCATTACCGTTTAAGTGCACCGATTAACTAATTTAACCGCAAGGAAAAACAGATAATCATGGATATTCCCTTTTCTCAGGCTTGTGAAAATAATAAACGACCGATCTTAACGATTTTATCAAGCGCCCTAGCCCACACGACAAAGGTCTTGGAAATTGGCTCCGGCACAGGACAGCATGCAGCTTTTTTCGGTCAACATTTAGATCACTTAACCTGGCAAACCAGCGATCTTGTAATAAACCATGCCGGTATCAATGCTTGGTTAGCAGAAACTCCAGCAGACAATGTCAAAGCGCCACTGGCAATTGATCTTAATGAGCCCGATGCCATAGCACAATATCAGCTTAATTTTGATGCGATATTTACCGCAAATACCCTCCATATCATCAGTTGGCCTCTAGTGGTTAAGTTCTTTCAAGCCATTGCTAAAAACTTGCCGAGCAAAGGGGTTGTCTGTATTTATGGTCCGTTCAAATACAATGGCGAATTCACCAGTGACAGTAACGCTGATTTTGATCTCAGGCTTAAAGACAGAGATATAAATAGTGGCATACGGGACTTTGAAGCGATATTACAGCTAGCACAAGAGTCAGGGCTTAGCTTAATTGATGATCACAAGATGCCTGCCAATAACCAATTGTTAGTATTTAACAAACAATAAGGCTAACTGGCAATAAGCTTGAATAAAAGATATGGCATTGCACTGTGTAAAAGTAGAAAAATTATCTCTTAAGATGGCTAAGTAGTACTTTGAGTAACCTTGATGCTTTAGTTTAGCCACAATAACCTGTGCTATTTGCCATAAAACTATGCTGATTTATCGTACTAATGAACTCATTATTTAAAGCGGTAGAGGATTGACTACTATAGTCTTTTTTAATGTGCATGCTCACATTTAGGTTTTTAGCACAATGATGAGCTTTGCTTACCATGAAAGCAAAGCTTGCTGTGTTTTAATAAGACTACTTGCTACAAGGTTAGCCGCCTACAAAACAACAAAGCATAGCTACTATTGCAAGTCCATACCAAACCCCTGCGGTTAAGCCAACACTTTTAGTAAGAGAAAACTCCTTCCTTTTGATAGTATTAATGTCTGAAATATCAACAAATATGTTTTCACCAAACAACGTATCAGAGGTTATATTTGTGATTGTAAATTCAAAGCTTTGACCAGATCGAGTTTTAATCGAAACGTAATCGCCAATACTTAAAGGCGTATCTATATTAGACTGTAATTGTGTAACAGAAACATGCTGCATAGAACTGCAAGATGTTAAAAAGATTAAAATTAAAATCAAAGTACATACTTTAAAAGCATTCATATTTGAATAACCCTTATACAACATAATCATTATGTGCTTCTGACATAAACGAGCTTATTAGTTTGTAAATATTAGTAAACGAAATTAGATTAAATGGCACTAGACAACTTTTTCTGCCTGATATATCCATACAAAAAATCAACTGTAAAGCCACTGAAAATAAGCATGGATACTAATCCCAGAGCTAGGGAGATTTAACCCTGCAAAATTGATAGTAAGCATAATACCAATAAATGAGGCAGACAAAAAGTCACTAATAGCTTTAAAATCAATTCCTTTCACGTTATTTTTAGTACATTTAATTGTTATACCCAAGCGTTTAAAACTAGAAAAGAAAGAAAAAATGGTAAAAAATGACGCCTTCAAGAGCTAGCAGTTTGTTCCTTACATATTGCTTATTCAATAACTCGATATAAACGAATAAAAATCAGTAAACTAAAATAAGTAAAGTAGGAGTAAAAAACAACCTGTTAATCTTTTAGTAAGCCTTTGTTATGTTTACTTTCATTTTACTAAGTGACTAATACGAGGGGGATTGTACTCAGATTGACAACCTTAGGTAGATAAAAGCTCTCATACTCAAATAATAGTCAACCTAAAGAGTAAACATGAATATCTATTACTACTATATATACCCAAGCTACTTCAAAATGCTCGTTTCAGGACGCCTGAGCGATTTATCATCAAGGCGGGTATTTAATTAATGGTTATTCCCTTAATTAACTACATAACGATGAACATGATTTGCTCCGACGTCCTACAATGGCTGGTTTAGAAACGCTTTATCCATCGTTATTGATTTTGACAATAGAATAACTATTATATTCAACCAATGTCTCGCCTAAAGGCGTTTCTAATTCCAGCTAAATCCTGCATTTTGAGGTGGCTTGGGTATAGGTAAATTTGTTATCATGAACGCATATGACCCACTTCATGGCAAATCATAAGGCATCTGTGCTGCGTGTCAGTTTTTAAACTCAGAGATTATCAACAAGATGCCGTTACTGCGGTGCTTACCCATTTTCGAAAAACCAGTGAATCCGCGGTCATCGTTTTACCGACAGGCTCAGGGAAAAGCCTTGTTATTGCTGAACTGGCGCGTTTAGCAAAGCGAAAAATTTTAGTACTTACCCATGTAAAAGAGCTAGTTGAACAAAATCATCAAAAGTATGAGAGCTATGGTGTAACCGCGGGTATCTACTCTGCGGGCTTAAAGCGTAAACAAACTCAGCATCAAGTGACATTCGCTAGTATTCAATCGGCAGCGCGTAACTTAGATGATTTTAATGAGCCCTATTCGTTGATCATTATCGATGAATGTCATCGTGTAAACCTTGCCAATTTTGTTTCGCCCAGTGAAATCGATATATCACCAAGTAAAATAGCCACAGCGAAAGCTGATAATGATTCAGAAGATAAAAAAACGACCAATCAGTATCAACAGATCATCGAAAAATTAAGGCAAGTTAACCCTGAGGTAAAATTACTGGGCTTAACTGCGACCCCTTACCGGTTAGGTATGGGTTGGATATATAAAAAACATTATCGTGGCTTTTTGCGTAGTGAAGAGCCACGGCCTTTTGAACGCTGCATTTATGAACTACCACTGAGTTACCTTATTAAGCGTCAGTATTTAACCGAACCAAAATTAGTAGATGCCACCATAGCGCACTATGATTTTAGTAGCCTGCGAACAAACGTTTCTGGCGAATATAGCCCTTCAGCGCTAAATCAATTATTAAATAAGAGCACTAGGGTAACCCAAGCTATTATAGAGCAAGTAATTGAGTTAGCTGAAAATCGTCAAGGTATTATGATTTTTGCGGCTACGGTGGAACATGCTAAAGAAATTTTTAGTTATTTACCTTTACAGCTAAGTGCTTTAATTACGGGTGCTACCGATAACATTGAACGTGATAAATTAATAAAAGCATTTAAACATAGACAAATAAAATTTCTCGTTAATGTTTCTGTATTAACTACCGGATTTGACGCCCCTCACGTTGATATGATTGCCATTCTTAGGCCAACACAGTCAGTTAGCCTTTATCAGCAAATAATCGGTCGTGGCTTGCGATTAAGTAATAATAAAAAAGATTGTTTAGTCATTGACTATACTGGCAATGATTTTAATTTATATCATCCTGAAGTCGGTGAAAAAAAGCCCAATAGTGACAGCCAACCGGTTCAAGTGGTTTGCCCGAGCTGTCAATTTCCTAATATTTTTTGGGGTATTTGTGATGATGACGGTTTTTTAGTTGAGCATTATGGTCGACGTTGCCAAGGGCTGGTGCAAACTCACACTACAGGGCAAAAAATAGAAAAGCAATGTGACTATCGGTTCGTTTTTAAAGAGTGTCCACACTGCTCCGCTGAGAATGATATTGCCGCAAGAACCTGCTTACGTTGCGCAAAAATATTAGTAGACCCCGATGATATGTTAAAAGAAGCACTACAACTTAAAGACTCAAAAGTTATCCGTTGTGCCGGTGTTAACTTGGTTAAAGTCAGTAACAAAGTGAATGATCAAGCTGAAAATAAGATCAAAGTTATATACCACGATGAAGAAGGCAGTGAACTCAGTGAGACGTTCAACTTTGCAAACCCGCATCAGGTTAAAACCTTTAACGAAATATTTTCAAAACGCCTTAGTGCTAAACTCAACGCAAAGCTGGGTTCAACTCAATCTTTTCAAGTCACTAACCTCGAACAAGCACTAAAAATAGCGAATATATTACCCTGCCCCGATTTTGTCATCGCCAGAAAGCAAAAATTTTTTTGGCGCATTAAAGACAGGCTTTTTGACTACCATGGAAAATATCGCAAAGCCAATGCGCTTTAATAGGCAAGTTTAGTTTGTATTGACATCTTGGCTTAAGTTGTTAACTAAAATCACATTCCTTATTTATGTTAAAACCATAAGGTAATAAGAGATAATCGTTTTCATGCTTATTTTCGATTGAAAATTCAAGCGCTTTTGTCATTTGTAGAGAAAACCTTTTCGCTGTTACTTCATTTATTTTCCGCAATTAATTTTCGACTTAAGAATGTTCAATTCTCTATTAATCATTAGTGAATGCTAAAAAATCATAATCAGTATCCTGAAATCTAGTTGCTGTGCTACAACCTAATCCTTTGATGTTTATAAACAAAAGCCCGTTTATCTTGCGATTAACGAACTTTTCAATAAATGGCAGTGAGGTAGGTATTTTATCCCTTATTAAGATGCTGTGCTACGAACCAGCCTTTAGCCTTAAAAGCAAAAAGCCCGTTAATCATACAATTAACGGGCTTTTCTAGATGTGGCGGTGAGATAGGGATTTGAACCCTAGAAGGGCTACAAACCCTTGCCGGTTTTCAAGACCGGTGCTTTCGACCACTCAGCCATCTCACCTGATATTACCAAACAGCATAGAAAACAATGCTTGCTTGAGAACGACGCGAATATTAAAGTCTAGCTGTGTTGTTGTAAAGTACTATTTTACAATTAACGTTTGTTTGCTCCATAAATAACCAACTAAAGACGTTTTAAAGGTAACACTGTAGTTTTGTGGCATATAATAAGTAATTTAAAACATTTACTAAACAAGTAAAACATCATTAAAAAGTCCAAGGTTATAATTTATCATAAAAGTTTTATTATAAAATCAGTGGTTAAGATAACTTGCTCGTAAATAATAGTGAATTTACTATGTCTAACTAGTTATCTATGCAAGAGAAAGTCTAGCAGCAATAGTGCTTGTATGATTTATTAAGTAATTTGCTAATCTGCTTAATTTAGGTGTTTTGTCATAACTAATAAGGTTTATAAACCATGAATCCCATTGTATTTGTTTCCACACTTGACGCTGAGCAGCAGCAATTATGGCTGCAAGCATTAAAACAAGGATTACCTGATGAAACAATATACCTAGCCGAACAAGTTGATATTAATGAGCGCGATAACATAGATATTGCCATTGTAGCCAACCCCGATCCTATCGAACTAAGCAAGTTCCCTAAGCTCCTTTGGATTCAGAGCCTTTGGGCAGGAGTTGAAAAACTGGTTAGCGAATTGAGCAGTCAGAAAAGCTCAGTAAAGCTCGTTAGGTTGATTGATCCACAACTTGCAAAAACCATGGCTGAATCAGTACTAGCATGGACTTTATATTTACAACGTCAAATGTATCAATATGCGAAACAGCAGCAGGCTAAATATTGGCATCAACTGCCCTGTATTGCATCAAGTGACTTACGCGTATGCGTATTAGGTGCTGGAGAGCTTGGTCTGGCGGCCATTGAAGCCCTAAAAAAATTAGATTACCAAGTTAACTGCTGGAGTAGATCAACAAAAAATATAAAAAATGTTACTCATTACACTGGGGAAAGTGGTTTTAATGAAGTTTTACAATGCGCTGATATCCTCATTAATTTATTACCATTAACAGAGCAAACTCACAAAATACTCAATTATCAAACCATGAGTCAACTGCCAAAAGGCGCACAGTTAATTAACTTTTCACGAGCTGGTGTGGTAGATACAGATGCCCTTTTGCATCATCTCAATAATAAGCATATTGAGCATGCAGTGTTAGATGTTTTCGATATAGAGCCACTTAATAAAGCAAGTGAAATTTGGCATCACCCCAAAATCACTGTGCTACCGCATATTTCTGCCCCCACTAATATGCAAACAGCCACTAGTATTGTTTCCAAAAACATAACTCGATATCGAAATTCGGGCGTATTACCTAGATTAGTTAATTTAAAAACAGGTTATTAAAAACGCCCTAGACTTATCCAAGCGGCCATTAAATAAACACCACCTTTTTGTCTTATTTGCTTGAATTTATCTAGTTTCAGATTCTTGCTTATGGTTTGGTAAATCATTACAAATGGCACAATGAATATTTTTACGATAATTATAAAAACGTCTGATAGCGAAAAGAATAACCGATAGCAATGACCACAAGAGTCCAAATTCAATCGAATACTCGAGACTTCTGCCTTTTGTATATTGCACTCCAGTAAGTACAATAAAGATAATTATTAACGCTAGCGTATATTGAACAAGCCACTTTTTAACTGGCATAACTATTCCATTAAAACTATTTAACCATGAATATATCGCTTCAATATGCCAATGTATAGCAACAACTCCTTGCCTAATTAAATTATAACCCCTAAATAAAGTAACGCGATACCATGGCTTAAGGCCTTTTTAATGTTATGACATCACGGATACCGTTTGAAAACACTTTGCTAACAGGCGTTAATGGTAACAACAAAATCTACCTAGCTAGAGCCAAGAATGAAGGCTGTTCAGTTAAAAGGCTGACAACATTGTAGTAGTTACCACACCTTGCTGAATCTTCAATAGCGAACGAATTTTTTTAAATAGAAATAGCAAACAGCCACCATAAAGGTGGCTGTTGATTTAGTCTTTTGGTGCGTTAAAAGTTAAACTACCTATGGTTAAACTCTTCCATTTTGGCTCAACAACACCGACTTGATCATTGATAAGAAATTCCTTTAGGTAACGATTCTTATCTGGATTACTAATTGGCATATATTCATGTTTCCATTTACCACTTAAATCTGACCACATATACCCTGAGGTAGAATGATTATTTTCCTTGATAATAATATATTCAACTTGGTTATCACCATTTAAGTCTTGTGCAATAAAGTAGTAATTATTGCTTCGATAGTTTGTCCATTCACCTCGAGTTTCTTCTTCAAATACCGCATTTAATAATGAGCCAGGAAATAAGTCTTTATCAGGCCAATAAGTAATTAAAGCTTCAAAGCTTGCTAATTTTTTCTCTTCTTTTTGAATATTTTGGTGATTAATATACATCCTGTCAATCATGGCCTTTTTATCAGGATGTGATTGTTTTAGCTGCGCTTTTAATTGTTGAAGTGCTAAGTAACCTTGCCTACCTAATGAGCGATCAAAGTATTGGTAGTCAAAATTATCATAAGTAACTTTTCCATCAGTTAATCTGTTTAGCTGGCTCTTAGCCGATATGCTTTGAAAGTTTAGAACGGGAGAGTTAATAAGTAACACCAAGCCTAAAACCACCATCCCCATTACTATATTTACTCGACTTAACGTTTCAAGCCAGTTGTCTCGCTTTTTAATAATTCCGTAAAAATAACCAAAAGAGAAACTAGCAAGTAAAAAACACACCAAAATAGCCCAACATCTATCTATGGATAAACCGTATTGCTCAACACGTAACCAGATCCCATAAGCCGAAATAAAACTATATATAGGCAAAAGAGCAACGCCTACAAACACTAGTTTGTGTAAGACTTTTTTATAAGGACGTTGGTGCGATTCATCCTGGTAAACGGCATTTACAAAGAACAAGGTTAAAGCTTGAAGCCACATAACTAATAAACTACCAGCGCCTGTTTTCCATAGCGCTGCTAGCCCCGTAAACGGTAATGTAGCTAAGAACCCTAAAGAAACTACCGTTAATACTGGTAGTAAAAACTTAATTAACGTTTGTAAAATTGTAGCGATGTTATCAACTGTATGAACGATATTCCTAAAGACAATTATCGCAAAGCCAAAAGTTAGATTTAACACAGGAATCACAAACCAATCTTTAGTTAAAAGCTCTTTAAAAAAGTTAATTTCTAATATTGCAAATAAACCGGCACCTAACTGTAATATCCCCCAAAATATACCAAGAAAAATCCAACATTCGCCAAATATAATAAAATTACGCCAAGATAATTTAAAAAGAGAACTATAACTAATTTCTTCTCCACCAATGAATTGCTGGATATACATCAAAGCTTTAAATGAAGCGATCAAAGCCGTAAATATGAATATTGCAATGACAACACCATTATTTACATATTCAGTTGGCTCTTGCTGATAACCGACATAACCACCTAAGACTGATAAAAGCACAGTAAATGGCAGTAAGTACTTTAGTGTCTGTTTTAAATTATTTTTAGTAATGCACAGTAAAGTTAATAAGGGTAAGCTTATGGCAAGTGTAGCCAATGATGTTAACCATAATGGCTCGGTAGCAGGCCATTGCTGATTCTCAACGCTTCTATAAAGTAGAGTAAGTATTATCCCTTGAATAAGGGAAGTAATGACAATAGTCGGCTTTGGTAATTGATTATCCATATATTCTTTTATAGTTTTTTTCCATATCCAATTAAACCACAGTTTCAGCTTTATAAAAAATAGATTAATGAATAGTTAACGACAAAACTACGTAGGCTTCAATGGGATAAAATCTAGATATAATTTGCAGCCTTTGAAAACATAACTTAAGACTAAACAAATGAGACTAATTAATTAAAAACATCAATGCAACACAAGGTCACTAAACGACAAATTATTGTTCATAGTCTCTTTACCCTAATAAAAGGAAGCTAACAATATCACAATGAAGTAATGCGCGATATCAAGTATCTCATCAATGATTTGGAGCCAACGATTTAACCTAATTGATTGAATCGCCCTTGTTATTTAATAACGGTGAGAAAGGGATTTGAACCTCATTAAAGGTATAGCGCTACAAACCCACTTTTGTTTTGTAAAAACTAAAAAGCAAAAAGCCCGTCAATCTTGTGATTAACGGGCTTGTCTATAGGTGGCGGTGAGATAGGGATTTGAACCCTAGAAGGGCTACAAACCCTTGCCGGTTTTCAAGACCGGTGCTTTCGACCACTCAGCCATCTCACCGATGTAAACAAAAAAGCGTTAAACAATGCTTGGTTGAGAACGAGCCGAATATTAAAGTCTCTGTTAGGTGTTGTAAAGTACTATTTTAGTAATTTGTGTTACTTTTAGCGTGCTTTACTAAAAAACAACCAGCTTGATTTATTTTCAGGCATGACCTGATCCAACACAGGATAAAGAAATATGACAAATGAAAAATGCTGTCGCTGTCCCTGGTTAGATACTTCCAAAACCGATTACAGAGACTATCATGATTTAGAATGGGGTGTTCCGGTTTTAGATGACCAGACACTTTTTGAATTTATGGTACTTGAATCTGCTCAAGCAGGACTAAGTTGGTACACTATTTTAAAGCGACGTGCAGGATATAGAAATGCTTTTGCTCATTTCAATATACAAAAGGTTGCCCATTTTACCTTAGCTGATCAAGCGCGTTTATTAGAAGATACGGCTATCATTCGTCATAAAGGAAAAATTGCAGCAACCGTTAATAATGCAAAGTGTTTTATCGCAATCCAAAATGAGTTTGGCAGTTTTAGTAAATATATTTGGTCTTTTGTTGCTAATAAGGTACAAGTGAACAATATTGAAGCTTTAGGGGATTATCCTGCCTGCTCACCCATTTCTGATGCCGTTAGTAAGGATTTAAAAAAACGTGGTTTTAAATTTGTTGGCTCCACTACGATGTACGCGTTTTTACAAGCTGCTGGCTTAATTAACGATCACAGTAATAACTGTTATCGTAAACAAGAAATAATTGATAGTTACCATGAATTAGGTTTAGCTTGGCAACAATGCTAGCGGTTATACTTTAGCTATATTACCTTGAAAACAATTTGCTAGCAGAATGAGCCTAGTCAAATACTTATTACAAGCTTTGTTACAATTGAAAATATTTTAACGAGTATCATAAACGAATCAAAATATAGTATTTTAAAAATCACCGTGCCATAATATGTCATAAGTAAGTGAGTTAGGATAAGTGAGTTTTTTGATAAGGGTGTTGCGAAAAACTTGAACTTATCTAAAATGACCTTATCTATATAAGTAGAATTAAATTCTTAAGGAAGTTTTATGCAATCTAATATGAGTTTTCAAACTGCGAGTCAAAGCTCTGCGGTAGAAATTAACAAAGTATTGAAAAATACTTATATGTTGTTATCAATGACACTTGCATTTAGTGCAGTTACTGCGGGCATCTCAATGGCAATGAACCTGCCACACGGTGCAGCACTAGTTATGATGTTAGTGGCTTTTGGTTTGATGTTTGTTGTGAATAAAAAAGCCGATTCTGCAAGCGGTATTTATTGGATTTTTGCTTTCACTGGTTTAATGGGTGCTTCGTTAGGACCAATGTTAAACGCATATGCAGCAATGCCAGGTGGCCCTGCATTAATAATGCAGGCGTTAGGTGGTACAGCTTTAATCTTCTTTGCTTTATCAGGTTATGCGCTGACAAGTAAAAAAGACTTCTCATTTATGGGTGGTTTTTTAATGGTTGGTTTGATTGTTGCTCTGGTAGCAAGTCTTGCTAATATCTTCTTTCAAATCCCAGCATTGTCACTTGCAGTAAGTGCTGCGATAATCATGATTATGTCAGGCTTAATCTTATTTGATACTAGCCGTATCATTCATGGTGGTGAGCGTAACTATATTCGTGCAACTATTTCTTTATACTTGAACATCTACAACATTTTCGTCCACCTTCTACACTTGTTAGGTGTATTTGGTAGCGACGATTAATAAGACTGAAACTATCAGTCAAAAAGATTTATAATCTTTTATAATTCTTTATAATGAAAGCCTCGCCACTGCGAGGCTTTTTTGTGGCTTTTATTTATTGATATTGGATATATTTTGAAAACACTTGCGGTAGTGGTTACTACGCCCCCCTACAGTCATTTAACTATCACAGCGATTGACTATATCGAAGCAGCGCTAAAAGCTGGCGTTGATGTTATTGGCGTGTTCTTTTATCAAGATGGTGTTATGCATGCTAATGCAGATGTTAGCATCGCAAGCGACGAATTTCAGGCGATAAAACACTGGCAACAGTTACAGCAAGAGTTTCAATTACCTTTGCATATCTGTGTCACTGCAGCTGAAAAACGTGGTATTGCCTGTGACTCACTAGCTAATAAAAAAATTAATCAAGCTTTTACTGTATCGGGCTTAGGTGAATTGGTTGAACTAACAACAAAAGCAGCACGCTTGGTACAGTTTTAATGGCAGCAACAACACAAGAACATGGCTTGGCCATTATTAACAGTAAAGCACCTTTTGCTAGCGCTCAAGGTAAAGATGCTTTGGATGTAGCCCTCATATTTGGCTCGTTCGAGCAAAAGGTTTCATTATTTTTCCAAGGTGATGGTGTTTATCAACTTATTGCAGGTCAAGATGGCAGCTTAGTATCCGTTAAAGATTATTTAAAAACCTTCTCTGCGTTTGAGTTCTATGACATTGAAGATATTTATGTTTGCCAGCAATCCCTTAAAAATAGACAGCTTGAAGAGCACTTTCATATTAATGATGTAAAGGTGTTAACAAGTGCGGCATTTGGTCAAGCAATTAATCGTCACAAACATATTCTTCGGTTTTAAACGATATTTTAAGGAGTTGCTATCAGTACATTACACTTAGTTCGACAATCAGCATTTACCGGTAATGACTTTGCTCAATGCTTAAGTGTCTTAGAGCACCATGATGCCATCGTCTTGATGGATGACGGTTGTTATAATCTAAAACATACATTGCTTGATAATTTAATAAATCGAGTCAACGGCTCAATTAGTATTAATGTTATTGCAAAACATGCTAAGGCAAGAGCATTACAGATAAAAGCAACGGTTAATGCGATAGCAATGAGCGATGTCATTGACTTAACCTTTAAACATAATAAAGTGATCACATGGCAGTAACATTAGTATTTGAAAACCAAACGATAGCAACTGACAAACAAGGTTATTTGCTTGATCACCTTGTTTGGAGTAAAGCACTTGCTTTAGTCATGGCTCAAAATGACAACTTTGAGTTAACTGAAGCCCATTGGGAAGTGATTAACTTTGTTAGGGAGTTTTACTTAACTTATAATACTTCTCCAGCTATTAGAGCATTAACCAAGGCGATGAAAGCTGAATTTGGTGAAGAAAAAGCGAGCAGTAGGTATTTATATAAGTTATTTCCAGACGGACCCGCTAAACAAGCAACGAAATACGCCGGTTTACCTAAACCTGCACGTTGTATTTAGCTTACTTCAAGCGATTGGCTAAACTTTATTATTAACTGGTAAAGCCGAGTTGTCTCTTGATGGGGCTAATTTTTTATAGTAGTAGCTTAAATAAGCTCTGCAGGGGTTTGCCCTTAGATTCTTGTTACTGATTGGCTAACTCGCCATCAGTATATCTGCTATAGAATTCAATTTTGTCGCTAGTGAATTATGTTTGCCTAGGTTAACTGTCTTTTGCCCTACTCTTATTCTTTCGCCATGATAAACATTTATTAACATAAATTTTTCTAGCTTGAGAATATCTTTATACAAAAGATTAGCTATCTAGTAAAATGGGAATTAAAAAGGCAGGTAACATATACTGGTACCTGCCTTTGTAATCACACTGAGTTGCCAAATATCTTTATAATTTACTCGGTAAAGTGGGTACCGTAATACCCGCCATCTCAAGCATCACTTGCACAACCTGACAGCTATAACCAAATTCGTTGTCATACCATACATACAAAACTGCACGGTCACCATCAACAATAGTTGCTTTAGAATCAACAACACCTGCATAACGTGAACCAACTAGATCGGTAGAAACGATTTCATCTGAAGCAGTGTAGTCAACTTGATTTTGTAGCGGAGAATTTAAAGAAATATTACGTAGGTAATCATTTAGAGCATCTTTGTCGGTCGCTTTATTTAAATTCAAGTTCATGATTGCCATAGAAACATTTGGCGTAGGTACTCGAATCGCATTACCTGTAAGTAAACCTTTCAGCTCAGGTAACGCCTTAGCGACGGCCTTAGCAGCACCGGTTGTACTGATAACCATATTTAATGGCGCACTTCGACCACGACGAGGCGCCTTGTGGTAGTTGTCAATTAAGTTTTGGTCATTGGTATAAGAGTGAATGGTTTCAACATGACCATTACGAATTCCGTATTCATCATTAAGTGCTTTTAACACCGGTGTAATAGCATTTGTGGTACAGCTTGCAGCAGAGACAATTTTATCTTCGGGAAGGATCATATCATGGTTTACGCCATAAACAATGTTCTTAATATCCCCTTTTGCCGGCGCAGTTAATAATACTTTACCAACGCCTTTAGATTGCAAATGTTGCCCTAAACCATCTTCATCAGTCCAAATACCTGTGTTATCGACAACTAAAGCATCTTCGATACCATGCGCGGTGTAATCAACTTCTGAAGGCGATTTAGCATAGATAACTTTAATGAAAGCGCCATTTGCTTTAATGACGTTATTTTCTTTATCAATAGTAATGCTGCCATTAAAAGCACCATGTACTGAATCACGACGTAATAAACTTGCACGCTTCTCTAGGTCATCACCACCCTTGCTAGGACGCAATACAATAGCACGCAGATTTAATTTTGCATTTGGTCCGGCACGTTCAATTAATAAGCGTGCTAATAAACGACCAATACGGCCAAAGCCATAAAGAACCACATCTTGGCTGTCTTGATCTGAGTTTTCACGACTTTCAGCTGATAGTTCCTTATCTAAATATTGTTCAATAGATAAATCGTTCGCTTGACCATGATATAAATAACTGTACGCTAGCTTACCTACATCAATACGCGCAGGCGCTAGATCCATTTTGTTAATAGCTTCAACAAAAGGGAAACTCTCACGTAAACGAAGTTTGCTTTTTTCATGCAGCGCAACAGATTTGTGTGCTTTTATAATATCAATAGCAGACGCATTTAATAATGGGCGACCGTACACTGAGATCTCAATACCTTTGTTACGAAAAAGTTGCCCGATCATCGGTTGCATATTTTCAGCGAATGTTTGACGCTCTTGCCAGCTTGCTTGATATATTTCCTCAAGATGAGAAGTCATTACTTAAACCTTCTATTTCAGTCAATTGAACAATAGTTTTTTACCATAGTGTACTTACTACAATAATAACTAGTGGGAAGTTAAAAACACGCGTATTGTAATTTAGTATGAAATATTTCTCTAGTAGTTACAAAAAAATTTTATAATTAATTTTAAAACATGCCAATACTGCAAAGTATGAATCTAACAGGCACGTAAGCTAGAATTAGCTTTTGAGAAACTCTTGATTAGCATCACTGGCCAAAACACTATACTGCCCAACAAAGAATTTAAGAAATTAGGCAATATTAGTCGCTCTTTAGAACAAACCGTTGAACCCGTGTTGTTATATTAATTTTGGCCAATAAAAAAGCCTAACAGATGTTAGGCTTTTTTATTGCTAAGTAATTATTTAGTTTAATTCGCTTTGAAGCTTAAACTTAAGGAGTTGACACAATATCGCTTACCTGTTGGCTCAGGGCCATCATCAAAGACATGGCCTAAATGAGATTGACAATGTCTACATTGAATTTCTGTACGTTGCCTACCGTGGCTATCGTCTGCTAGGTAGGCTACTTGCTTATCAATACTTTGGTAAAAACTTGGCCAGCCACAACCAGCGTTGAATTTAGTCTCACTAGAAAACAGTGGTTGATCACAACAGGCACAAAGATAAGTACCTGATTGCCAATGATCATTATATATGCCGCTAAAGGGTTGTTCTGTTGCCGCTAATCTACATACTTTAAATGCTGCCTCAGATAACTTATCTTTATAATAATCATTGGAGTTTGCCATATCATGTTCCTTTAGCCATCAATTAAGATAGTTTTTCTGGCATCAGTTGACCATTCTACATGGTATTTTTTACCATCGAGTTTATCTTTACGTTCAAAGGTATGAGCACCAAAGAAATCACGTTGACCTTGTAATAAATTCGCCGGTAACGTTTCGGTACGCATAGAATCATAATAAGCTAAAGATGATGAAAGTGCACCTGTAGGTATTCCTTGCATTGTTGCATGACAAATCGCTTTACGCCAATTTTGTTGGCGTTGGTTTAATTGCGCAGCAAAAAAATCATCCAATAATAAATTATCTAAATCTTCATTACGATTATAGGCGTCAGTGATTGATTGCAAGAATGCTGCACGAATAATGCATCCCGCACGCCAAATTTTTGCAACACTGGCAAAATCAAGACGCCAGCCGTGCTCTTTCTCGGCAAGTTTCATTAATTGAAAACCTTGAGCATAAGCACAAATCTTAGCACAGTACATCGCATCGTGGAGCTGTTCTATAAGTTCAGTTTTCTCATTTTCAGAATAAATAATTTGTTCTGGGCCACTTAATAAAGTAGACGCTTGTGTACGAAGCGCTTTAAAAGAAGATAGTGAACGCGCATAGACAGCTTGCGCAATAGTTGGTGCAGGACAACCCACCTCTAAACTACTCATCGCGGTCCATAAACCGGTTCCTTTTTGCCCTGCTTTATCAAGAATTAGCTCTACCAGTGGTGTATCGGTATCAGATGATTTGTGACGCAATACTTCAACTGATATTGCCATCAAATAACTATCTAATGGACCGTTATTCCAGCTTTCAAATATCGCAGCAATTTCATCACAGCTTAAATTTAAGCTAGACTTAAGCACATGATATGCTTCACATATGATTTGCATATCCGCATATTCGATACCATTATGCACCATTTTAACGTAGTGGCCCGCACCTGCTGGACCAATATAGGCTGCACATGGCTCACCTTGGTTTATCACTTGGCCTGGTTGAGTGCGTTCTAATGGTTTTCCTGTTGACGCATCTACTTTCGCAGCAATGGCTTCCCAAATTGGTTTTACTCTGGCCCAAGCATAAGGTGAGCCACTTGGCATTAGTGACGGTCCAAAGCGAGCCCCCACTTCACCACCTGATACCGCAGAAGAAAATAGCAAGAAATTGCTTTTGTATTTTTTTTCTCTTGCGACAGTATCAACCCAAAGGCTGTTACCCGTATCAATAATAATGTCATCTGGTTGAATACCAGCGCCAATTAAGTTTTCACATACTTGATCAACCGGTGCACCTGCGGGAACACTTAACACGATTAGATGGGGCGCTTTAAGTTGCGACAGTAGCTCTGTGTAAGAAGAACAGCCATAAACTCTTTGCTTGCCAGTTTTGTTTTCAAGTTCATCTTGAGCAATAACTGCTTGAACTTTCTCATCACATAAATCAAAAGCGGCAATATCATAACCATTGTCAGCTAGGTTTAAAACTAGGTTTTTCCCCATAACACCTAAGCCAATAAAACCAATGTCACACAAAAATTTATCTTGTGTCATATATTTTTTCCTATGTCTAATAAGATCGAGAGTTTAGCGATAGCAAACTACTTTTATATTTTTTTGCATTCTAGCACGCAATTACAAAAGTATTGTACAAAATGCTTAATAAATTCATTTTAAATAAAAAAATTTTAGTAATTTTACCAAAAAATACAGTAAATATGAAATTACCTATCAAAAAAATCATGTTTAGCTTGAAATATTCTCAAAATGGTGTAATTTTACTACATAATGAATTTGAGAGGTTCTCCATGAAAATTAAAGTTGGTATTAATGGTTTTGGCCGAATTGGTCGTTTTGTATTTAGAGCAGCAGCAGCACGTGATGACATTGAAATTGTTGGTATCAACGATTTAATGGATATCGACTACATGGCTTATATGTTGAAATATGATTCAACACATGGTCGCTTCAATGGCACTGTAGATGTTGTTGATGGGCAACTTGTAGTTAATGGCTCTACTGTTAGAGTTACGGCTGAGCGTAACCCTGAAGCACTAAAATGGGATGAGATCGATGTTGATGTCGTTGTAGAATCTACTGGCTTGTTTTTAACTGATGAAACGGCCCGTAAACATATCACAGCTGGTGCTAAGCAAGTTGTTTTAAGTGCTCCATCTAAAGACGATACGCCAATGTTTGTTTGTGGTGTTAACTTAGACGAGTATAGCGGTCAAGATATTGTCTCAAATGCTTCTTGTACCACCAACTGTTTAGCGCCAATTGCTAAAGTACTTAATGATAATTGGGGCATCAAAGATGGCTTAATGACAACAGTACATGCAACAACTGCGACACAAAAGACTGTAGATAGCCCTTCTGCAAAAGACTGGCGTGGTGGTCGTGGAGCAGGTCAAAATATAATTCCTTCATCAACAGGCGCTGCAAAAGCCGTTGGTAAAGTTATTCCTGAATTAAATGGTAAGTTAACAGGCATGGCATTTCGAGTACCAACACCAGATGTTTCAGTAGTTGACCTTACCGTTAACCTAGAAAAACCTGCGACATACAGCGAAATCTGTCAAGCAATGAGCGCTGCAGCTGAAGGTGAACTTAAAGGCATTTTAGACTATACAGAAGATGCTGTAGTATCAAATGATTTTATTGGTGAAACATGTACGTCAGTATTTGATGCAAAAGCGGGTATCGCGCTAACTGATAATTTTGTTAAGGTTGTTTCTTGGTATGATAATGAAATTGGTTACTCTAACAAGGTTTTAGACCTTGTTGCTTTCATCAACCAATATGAAAAATAAACTCATTAAGTTTTAATAAAAAGCTAGGTTTAAAACCTAGCTTTTTTTTGCTTTTAATTTTTTTATTGTGAGCTAAATCGTGTTTTTTAACGAATAGAGGCATTAATTTGCTCTAATACCAGTTTTGGATCCGCTGCCTTGGTAATAGGACGACCTATCACTAAATAATCAACGCCAACATCGATTGCTTCTTTAGGGGTCATAATGCGTTGTTGATCATCCTTTGCAGAGCCAGCGGGTCTGATACCTGGAGTAACCAGTTTAAACGTTTTACCTAAATCACGTTTTAATTGTGCTGCTTCCCATGCCGAACACACTACACCATCTAAGCCACTGCTTTGGGTTAAATTCGCTAAAAAGTTAACTTGCTCAGCTGGTGTTTTATTAATACCTAAGCCATGTAGATCATCTTGATTCATACTTGTTAATACCGTTACTGCAATTAGCAACGGCGCATCTTGTCGATAATTGTCGAGGGCTAGCTTAGCCTTACTCATCATCTGACTACCTCCACTGGCATGGACATTAACCATCCACACACCGAGATCAGCAGCGGCAGTTACCGCTTTAGCAACCGTATTAGGTATATCATGAAACTTTAAATCAAGAAAAACATCAAAGCCTTTAGCTGTTAAGGTTTTAACAAATTCTGGGCCAAAATGAGTGAACATTTCTTTACCGACTTTAAGACGTGCATCTGTTGGTTCTATTCTATCTATAAATGATAATGCGTCGTTTTTTTTATCAAAGTCTAATGCGACTACTACTTTGGGATCGTTCATTTTTTTTCCTTTGTATTCTTTACTTAAGGGCTTCTATTAGCTTATTCGCCCTCTAGGCCCCGTACCGGTTTCAATTGTTCCCATTCATGGCATGACGGGCATGACCAATAATGGATTTGACTATTGAATCCACAAGTTCGACAACTATACCTATGTTTTACTTTTAAATATTCACTGATTAATTCTTTTATTAAGTCAAGACTGGTATTATTGACATCATTCGCTGATGTCTTTACTTGCATATTAACAAAATGCTCAAAACCACGAATTGTCGGTCTGCGTTTAAGCGCCGACAAAATAAACTCTACTGCTTTTTTCTTACCATGCTTTTCTTCGACATAGGACAAATAACAAATCAGTGCCCCTGAGCCAGCAGTCTCATCGTAAACTTTTTTTATAAATTGATAAAACTCATCAAGCGCATCCAGTCTTGTATAACAAGCTAACATAGGCTCAATGACATCAGGAAAAAACTCGCTATCTTGATGGTAAATTTCTTGATAACACTTGGCGGCTAATTCACATTGCTGATGATTTTCATAAATTTTAGCCATTAGCCAGTTTGCTCGGCATGAGTTAGGATCAAGTAATAATGCTTGCTCTAATAGCTCGAGGACTTCAATAAATTCATCTTTTTCAAATGCAATCGTTGCAAGTTCACAGTAGAAATTTGCCAGCGTATGTAATAAACGTTTGTCATTGGATTTTTGAATAAGTTTTTGATGCTCGATGCCCTGCTGCCAATCTTTTGTAGATTGAAATATGTTTAAAAGATAACTTAATGACTTCATGCCATAGTTTTTAGACTTCAGTAACTTAGAGAACATGGTTTCTGCACGGTCATATAAGCCAGCACTGAGAAAATCTTTACCTAATTCAAATACCGCTTGTTGCTTGTCTTTAGTCGGTAAGTTATTTAATCTAACTAAATGCTCATGTACTTTTAAAGCACGATCAAGTTCGCCACGTTTTCTAAACAAGTTAGCCATAGCAAAGTGAGCTTCAACACTATCATCTTCTACTTTTAATGCATCAAGTAGCGAGTCTATCGCCTTATCTTGCTGATTAGACAAGAGGTAATTAAGGCCGGTAGAATACTTTATCGAAAGATCTTGTTTTGCTATTTGTTGGTTTTGCTTAATACTATTACGCCCCATGAACCAACCATAAGCCATGGCAACAGGTAATAATAAAAATAGTAATTCAATCATTTAAGCTCTTGAACGTGATTAATAATGTAGAAATTAGTCATAACAAGGTAAGTTATTACTTTTCTATCGGCTTCGCTTTAGCAAGTGCCTTTTTACTTTTACGGACGATGCGCCAAAGTACTGTGACTAAAAGACCTATGAGAAAACCTAGGCCAGTAAATAGACTAACAGCCGCTGCAACGGTCATTTCAGTTTTGGCAATTAAATAATTTAACGTAAAAGATTGCTCATTTTGACTACCAAAGATAAAAGCTACCGCCAGTAAAACTAATATAAAAAAGAGGGTTATATATAATCGCACTTTTATTACGCCTATTCTTAATTTTGCCAAAAAAAAACGGCATGGTTAACATGCCGTTTATTATCTAATTTTTTAGATCGCTTTGCAATTTATGCTACTGAAAGATTGACTCTTTCACGTAACTCTTTACCTGGCTTAAAGTGAGGAACGTATTTACCGTTTAACTCTACCGATTCACCCGTCTTTGGATTTCTTCCAATTCTTGGCGCGCGATAATGCAATGAAAAACTGCCAAAACCTCGAATTTCGATTCGCTCACCTTTAGATAAAGATTGCGCCATCAATTCTAAGATTTCTTTAATAGATTTTTCCACTTCTTTAGCTGATAGATGACTTAATTTATCTGCTAATCTTTCAATAAGTTCTGACTTAGTCATTTTGACCTCTCAGTATTTACCTAGCACCGCGCAACTTTACCAAATATAGTAAAAATTGGCTCAGCCAATGGCGTTTAAAATAAGAAAAGAGTATCACCACGACAGTGATAAATACTCTTTTCACCTGCTGTATTCACTACAGCACCATTGCAAAGTAAAACTAATTTTCCTGTTAAGGACTATTAGTTTTTAGCGTTTTTAAACGCTGCTGCCATAGCACTTAAACCAGTTTCTTCAACTTGATTTAGGTTATCCATAGCTTCACGTTCATCAGCTTGATCTTTTGCTTTAATAGATAAGCTAATAGTACGGTTCTTACGATCCACACCCATAAACTTAGCTTCAACGTCGTCACCAACTTTTAATACCGTAGATGCATCTTCGATACGATCTACTGAAATGTCGCTAACACGTAGGTAACCTTCAACACCTTCAGCTAACTCAACCGTAGCGCCTTTAGCATCAACTTCAGTTACCTTACCAGTAACAATAGCACCTTTTTTCTTATCTGTCAGATACGTATTGAATGGATCGTCTTCAGCTTGCTTAACTCCTAACGAGATACGCTCACGTTCTGGGTCAACTTGAAGAACGATAGCAGTGATTTCATCACCTTTCTTATAATCACGAACAGCTTCTTCACCGCCTGCCCAAGAGATGTCAGATAAATGAACTAAACCGTCAATACCACCGTCAAGACCAATGAAGATACCAAAGTCAGTGATTGACTTGATCTTACCTGATACTTTATCGCCTTTATTGAAGTTTTTAGCAAATTCTTCCCACGGATTAGCAATACATTGCTTAAGACCTAGTGAAATACGACGACGTTCTTCGTCAATTTCTAATACTAATACTTCAACAGTATCACCTAAATTAACCACTTTAGATGGGTGGATGTTTTTGTTTGTCCAATCCATTTCAGAGACGTGAACTAAGCCTTCAACGCCTTCTTGAATTTCAACAAAACAACCATAGTCAGTTAAGTTTGTAACGCGACCAGAAAGTTTAGAACCTTCTGGATAGCGGTTAGCAATTGCTACCCATGGATCTTCACCTAACTGCTTCATACCTAGAGATACACGAGTACGCTCACGGTCGAATTTAAGTACTTTAACTTGGATTTCATCGCCAACATTTACGATTTCACTTGGGTGCTTAACGCGCTTCCAAGCCATATCTGTAATGTGTAATAAGCCGTCAATACCACCAAGATCTACGAATGCACCGTAGTCAGTAAGGTTCTTAACGATACCTTTAACTTCTTGACCTTCAGCTAATGACTCAAGTAACTCATCACGCTCTGCACTGCCTTCCGCTTCGATAACAGCACGACGAGAAACAACGACATTATTACGCTTTTGATCAAGCTTAATAACTTTGAATTCTAAATCTTTACCTTCAAGGTGAGCAGTGTCACGTACTGGACGCACATCTACTAATGAACCTGGTAAGAAAGCACGAATATTGCTAACTTCAACAGTGAAACCACCTTTAACTTTACCGTTGATAACACCGATAACAGTTTCTTTTTCTTCGTATGCTTTTTCAAGCACTTGCCATGCTTCGTGACGTTTTGCTTTTTCACGAGAAAGAATAGTTTCACCGAAACCATCATCTGTTGCATCTAATGCTACATCAATCTCATCACCAACAATTACTTCAACTTCACCAGCAGAGTTTTTAAATTGATCTATTGAGATAACACTCTCTGATTTAAGGCCAGCATCAACAATTACATTGTCTTTGGTAACTTTAACGATTGTTCCGCGGATAATTGAACCCGGGCGTGTTTCGATTTCTTTTAAACTTTCTTCAAAAAGTTGTGCAAAATTTTCAGTCATAACTTGTTATAAACTCAGCTATTAGTCCATTTAACATCAATGTTTCATGGGGTTGTTAAAAATGCCCAGTGCATCCATACAGTAGGCTTTCAAATAAAGGTTCTTTAATGCTAGCAGTTATTAGTAATTTAGCGAGCTTAAAGCTGTTTGTTTTACGTTAATTTGCCATTGGCAAAAACAAGGATTTTGTTGACTACCTCTGTAATAGAAATATCAGTAGAATCAATAATTAACGCACCCTCGGCCGGGACAAGTGGAGCAACCTTGCGGTTTTGATCTCGCTCATCTCTTTGACGTATGTCAACCAAAAGGCGCCCGATGTTAACATTAATCCCCTTTTCTTTCAACTGATTAAATCTTCTTTGAGCACGTTCCTCTGCGGTAGCGGTTAAAAATATTTTTACCGGTGCTTTGGGAAATACTACTGTGCCCATATCTCGGCCATCAGCAATTAACCCTGGGCTGACACTAAAAGCACGTTGACGACGAAGTAATGCTTCTCTTACTCGTGGAAAAGCCGCTACTTTTGACGCTAATTCACCAATTTCTTCTGTTCGAATAATACCAGTAACATTTTCACCTTCTAAGATTACGTTTGCTTCGCCTTCGCCACTGGTTTCAAACTGTACATCTAAATGTGCTGCCATTGGAATTAATGGTTCTTCATCATCGAGGGACAATTGGTGGTGTTGTATAGCAACGGCCAATACTCTGTATATGGCCCCACTATCAAGTAAGTGCCAACCTAGTTGGTCTGCAACTACCCTAGCAACGGTGCCTTTCCCTGCTCCGCTTGGGCCATCAATAGTAATTACGGGAGTGTTTTCCTGCATAACTTTTCTCCTAACTTCGAAAATCCGCGAAATTATACGGGATTTATAGTGTAAAATCCCGCAATAATCTTATTCTGTTACATTAATCACAAGATACCTGCGCTAACTTATCAAAATAATCAGGGAAGGTTTTAGCTGTACATCCAGGATCATTAATAGTGACTGGGGTATCGCTTAAGGCAACCAGTGAAAAGCACATTGCGACACGATGATCATTATAAGTGTCAATTTCAGCATGCTTTAATGACGCTGGTGGGGTAATTGTTATATAATCTTCACCTTCCTCGACCTTCGCACCGACTTTTCTTAGCTCAGTAGCCATGGCATTTAAGCGGTCGGTTTCTTTTACCCGCCAGTTATATATATTACGAATACTTGTTGTGCCAGTAGCAAAAAGCGCTGTCGTCGCAATAGTCATTGCTGCATCAGGAATATGGTTCATATCCATATCAACCCCCTTGAGCGCTTTGCCAATAACCGTTATAGACTCGTCGTGCCAGTGAACTTCTGCCCCCATGCTTTCTAACACATCAGCAAAATGCTTATCACCTTGCACACTCAATTTACCGACACCATGGACAGTGACTTCACCACCTTTAATAGCACCAGCGGCCAAGAAATATGAAGCTGAGGATGCATCACCTTCAACCATGTATCTCTCGACAGCTTGATAGCTTTGATTTCCTGATACGGTAAACGACTTATAATCATTGTTGACTATATCAACACCAAATCTTCGCATAATGTCGAGAGTGATATCAATATAAGGTTTAGAAACCAATTCACCATCAATTTCTATTGTAGTATCAGTCTTTAATAAAGGTGATATCATTAAAATAGCGGTTAAAAATTGGCTAGAGATAGAGCCATCTATGGTAACGACTTTACCTGCTAAGGCTTGACCCTTAATTTTAACTGGCGGGTAATCTTTATTCTCTAAATATTCAATTTTTGCATTGAGCTGTGCTAAAGCATCAACTAAGTGACCAATAGGTCGCTCTTTCATTCTTTCTTCGCCAGTTAAGGTATATTCACCTTCACTAGCTGCAAGAGCGGCACATAAAGGTCGCATTGCGGTACCTGCGTTTCCTAAGTAGAGCTCCAATGGCTCTTTGTTACTAAAGAAACCATTATTACCAACGACTGTACATTCTGTTCCGCATTCACTAAGCGTATACTTAATACCTAAACTTGTTAAAGCATTTAGCATATGGTTAATATCATCACTAACCAATAAGTTAGTAATTTTTGTTGTCCCATTGGCTAAAGCCGCAATCAATAAGGCACGGTTAGATAAACTTTTTGAACCAGGTAAATGCACTTCACCGTTAATTTTACCTATTGGGTTTAATGTTAACTGCTCCACGTTATCTGATCCCCTTTTCAAATCTTTCCATAAAGTCAACCAATGCCTGTACACCTTCTAGCGGCATTGCGTTATAAATACTGGCTCTCATACCACCAACAATGCGGTGACCTTTTAATGCAGTAAGACCAGCGGCTTTAGATTCGGCTAAAAACCTTTCATTGAGTGATTCGTCTTTTAACCAAAATGGTACATTCATTTTACTTCGATATTCTGCAGCAATATGATTTTGGTATAAATCACTGCTATCAATAGCTTGGTAAAGTAATTCAGCTTTTTTGCTATTGACTTTAGCAATCTCCTTTACACCACCTAAGTCTTTTAACCATTTAAAAACTAAACCAGCTAAATACCAAGCATAGGTTGGTGGTGTATTATACATAGAGTCATTATCAGCAGCGGTTTGATAATTCATAATACAGGGTGTTGCTGTTTGGGCATTACCAAGTAAATCGTCACGAACAATCACAATGGTTAATCCTGATGGGCCAATATTTTTTTGAGCGCCTGCATAAATTAAACCGAACTTACTGACATCAATTTCATGAGATAAAATAGTTGATGACATGTCGGCAACTAACGGCACACCATTCGTTTCGGGAATAGCATTAATTTCAATACCATTGACCGTTTCATTAGGACAGTAATGAACATAAGCTGCCTCAGGGTTAAGTGGCCATTTTTCCGGAGGTAAAATACTTGTCGTACTGTCAGTCTCTTGATTTATATTGATAACATTAATTTCACCAAAGTTCTTAGCTTCAATAGCTGCCGCTTTTGACCATGATCCTGATACAACGTAATCGGCAGTCTTACCTTTAGGTAAAAGGTTTAAAGGCACAGCAGAAAATTGACCTCGTCCACCGCCATGACAAAATAAAACTTTATAGTTATCAGGAACTGACATCAACTGACGCAAATCTGCTTCTGCTGTTTCAGCCATAGCCATGTATATTCCACTACGATGGCTTAACTCCATTACCGAGCTGCCGGTTTCCTGCCAATTAATAAACTCTTGTTGTGCTTTTGCCATCACAGCCTTTGGCAACATCGCTGGACCGGCACAAAAATTAAATACTTCTGACATTATCTTTCCTAATCGCTTCAATATCTCTTAATATAACGACAAATATTAATGGTTAGCTTGGCCTAAAAGCTAGTTTAAAAACTTTTAAGCTTTTCATTATCAATAATTTACAACCAATAATTTATCTCAAAACATCAATAAAAAAGGCGGTTATTAGCCGCCCTTTTATTGATGTTGCGACTCCTATTAGTTGTCGCTTTGTGAACTATCTTTTTCATCCTGTTGAGCGCTGTGCTCAGGATTGTTTGCTAACGTTTCAGCTTGACCTTCTATTACCTCAGTAACTTCTGGCTGTTCAATTTCATCAATACGCTGAAGCGCAACGACATGCTCACTATCAGCTGTTCTGATCATACGTACACCTTGAGTATTTCGACCAATGACACTGACTTCATTTACTCGAGTTCTAACTAATGTACCACTGTCCGTGATAAGCATAATTTCATCGAGCTCTTCAACTTGAACGGCACCAACAACTTTACCATTACGCTCACTCACCTTAATAGAAACAACACCTTTAGTCGCGCGACTCTTGGCAGGGTACTCTGCTAAATCAGTGCGTTTACCAAAACCATTTTCAGTGATAGTTAATATTGGACCGTCATTCTTAGGTACAATAAGGGAAACAACTTTTTGATCACCCTCAAGTTTCATACCACGTACACCGGTGCCTGTACGACCGATAGGCTTTAATGCCCAACGTTGTTCGCCAGTTTCAGGATCTAGCTTAATTTCACCCGTTTCACTATCACGTACTTTTTCATTAAAGCGAACAACTTTACCCTCATCTGAAAACAGCATTATATCGTTATCACCATCGGTAATATCGACACCGATTAAGGTATCATCATCACGAAGGTTCAGGGCAATGATGCCGTTTGCTCGCTGGTTAGAGTATGCATCTAAACGTGTTTTCTTGACAGTACCTGACGCAGTCGCCATAACAATATATTTATCTTCTGCATACTCTCGCACAGGTAAGATAGCGGTGATACGTTCATCATTTTCTAAAGGCAAGATATTAACAATCGGTCGACCTCTAGCGGTACGACTTGCTAATGGCAACTGAAAAACTTTAAGCCAGTATAACTTGCCACGATCTGAAAAACATAAAATGGTATCGTGAGTATTTGCAACTAATAAACGCTCAATAAAGTCTTCTTCTTTCATCTTGGTAGCAGCTTTACCTTTACCACCACGTCGCTGAGCTTCGTAATCACTCAATACTTGGTATTTAACGTAACCTTCATGAGATAGTGTTACCACCACATCTTCTTCACTGATCAGATCTTCAAGCGATAGATCATGGGAAGCATTCGTGATTTCAGTTCTGCGTTCATCACCAAACTCATCACGTATTGCAATTAGCTCTTCGCAGATAACTTCCATTAAACGAGCTGGCGTTGCTAAAATATGCATTAATTCAGCAATCAGGTCTAATAACGCTTTGTACTCACTTAGAATTTTTTCGTGTTCCATTCCAGATAATTTATATAACTGAAGATCCACGATTGCTTTAGCTTGTTCCGCGGTTAGATAATATAAACCATCACGAATACCATATTCGGGTTCTAACCATTCAGGGCGAGCTGCATCATTGCCAGCAGCACTTAACATGTCAGCTACGTTTCCGAGTTGCCAGCCTTGAGAAATAAGTTTCTCTTCTGATTCTTTTCTATTATTTGAACTCTTGATAAGTTCAATGACGGGATCAATATTTGCTAACGCAATAGATAAACCTTCTAAGATGTGAGCACGTTCACGTGCTTTTCTTAACTCAAAGATAGTCCGTCGAGTGACTACTTCACGACGGTGAAGTATAAATGCTTCAAGCATTTCTTTAAGATTAAATACCTTAGGTTGACCATTGGTCAAAGCCACCATATTTAAACCGAAAGAAACCTGCATTTGCGTTAACTTATATAAGTTGTTTAAAACAACTTCACCGACTTCACCGCGTTTAACTTCTATCACCATACGCATGCCATCTTTATCAGACTCATCACGTAAAGCAGAGATACCTTCAAGACGTTTCTCTTTTACAAGTTCTGCCATTTTTTCAATTAAACGTGCTTTGTTTACTTGATAAGGTAACTCGTGAACAATAATTGTTTCTTTACCTGTGGCTTCATTGCACTCAATTTCTGCACGGGCACGAATTTTAATTTTACCTCGGCCAGTTCGGTAGGCTTCTTCGATACCTGCACGACCACTAATAATACCCGCAGTTGGAAAATCAGGTCCTGGAATATGATTTAAAAGTTCTTCAAATGAAATGTCGCTATTTTCGATTAAGGCTAAACAGCCGTTAATCACTTCAGTCAAATTATGTGGTGGTATGTTTGTTGCCATACCTACCGCAATACCTGATGTACCATTAACCAAAAGGTTAGGTATACGTGTTGGCATCACTGCGGGAATATGTTCAGTGCCATCGTAGTTAGGTACATAATCAACAGTTTCTTTATCTAAATCGGCTAAGATAGAATGAGCAATTTTAGCCATGCGTATTTCGGTATAACGCATTGCAGCGGCGCTATCACCGTCAACAGAGCCAAAATTACCTTGGCCATCAACAAGCATGTAACGAAGTGAGAACGGTTGAGCCATACGTACAATTGTATCATAAACAGCAGTATCACCATGTGGATGATATTTACCTATAACATCACCGACTACACGCGCTGATTTTTTATAAGCTTTATTCCAATCATTACCTAATACATCCATGGCAAATAATACTCTGCGATGTACAGGTTTTAAGCCATCACGCACATCAGGCAAAGCACGCCCGACTATTACGCTCATAGCATAATCTAAATAGGAGGTTTTTAGTTCATCTTCAATATTTACTGGAACTATTTGTTTGGCCAGATCGGACATAAATCGATGGTATCCCTTAACTAATTCTTTTGTTTATCAATACTAGATATATGGTAACACCACATTCTACTATCGTATAAACAGTATTTTAAAGATTTTTATTGTTATCTAATAGATACTAATAATAGTAATCAACGCAGCATACTAGCATAAAAATGTTTGATGCCATACTGCTTTATTTAATGCTTTTTTAAGGCGTTAGAATCAGATTAAAAAATCGTCTAAAAAGTGCGGAATTGATCTATTTTCTTTGTTTAAAAATTACTTTCGTTTAGAATCACATCATTAAACGATAACTTAAAGTTGCGATTGAAATGTCAACCAAGCCTCTAAATGTAAATAAAGATGAAATAGCTAAATTCGAACAAGTTGCCAACCAGTGGTGGGATTTAACCGGTGACTTTAAACCCTTACATCAAATCAATCCCTTAAGAGTTCAGTTCATTTGTCAACAACTAGTCCGTTATAGTGAAGTTTATCATGATGGAATCAACAATAAAGCAGTGATTGATGTCGGTTGTGGTGGTGGAATCCTTTCTGAATCATTAGCAAAACTTGGCGCAGACGTTACCGGTATTGATATGGGTGATGAACCTTTAAATGTCGCAAAATTACATGCTTTAGAAGCCGGTTTAACGATTCAATATCAAAAAGTTACTGCAGAAGAAAAAGCAAGAACATCCTATGAAGCTTATGATTTAGTGACTTGTATGGAAATGCTCGAGCATGTCCCGGATCCAGCCTCCGTCATAAAAGCCTGCTCAGATCTAGTTAAACCCGGTGGGTTAGTATTTTTCTCAACGTTAAACAAAAGCATCAAATCATATTTACTCGCAATAATAGCCGCCGAAAAGCTTTTCAAGCTTGTCCCTGAAGGCACACATGATCATGACAAGTTTATCAAGCCATCTCAATTGATTAACTGGGCTGAATTACATGACTTAAAATGTATTGATGCCAGTGGCATTCATTATAACCCTATAACCGACAATCATAAATTGATAGCTTCATTAGATGTCAATTACATATTATGTTGTCGTAAACTTTAACTGCTATTGTGTGCATGGTAATACTTTGAGCAAGTTCCTTAAATTTAGTCTTTATTTATTTGCTGCATAAATGTACAACTTTATCAAAAATCAAACCAAAATGAGTAAAAATCAATAAACTATTGTTATTATTGTTTTTTACTCATTTTTAGCATAAAGCAATATATAAAGCGTAAAAATTAAAACAAAAAAATTTATCGGTATTTATCGTTTAAATAAATTTAAAAAAATCGTTGCTTTTACTAAATTCCAAAATCGAAAAGTCTTGCTAGGTTAGTCAACACTAACCCAAATTTTAGTACTAAATTATTATAAAAGATCAAGATATTTTATCACTTGCAAAAAAGCCAAAACCTCACTATCTTGTGTTTAGATTTATAAAAAACCCTAGATATTGTGCATTTGATGCTCAGTTGTTATTTTTAATACTATGCTTTTAGTTCTTTTTACTAAGGCGAGTGTAGGATTTTTTATTAGGGAAGTTTTAGCTCCTTTCTCAGGAGCATCAAACAAACAAAAACAATAATCGCTTTACAGGTACTGCATGAATAACAACTTATTTGTAACTAAACGAAATGGTGAAAAAGAATCAATCGATCTAGAAAAAATTCACCGTGTCATCGCATGGGCTGCTGATGGCTTAGAACAAGTGTCAGTCTCACAGGTTGAGTTAAAGTCGCACATCCAATTCTATGATGGAATCAAAACCGAAGATATCCATGAAACGATTATTAAAGCTGCAGCTGATTTGATCTCTGAAGAAACACCTGATTATCAATATTTAGCAGCACGTTTAGCCGTATTTCATTTACGTAAAAAAGCATACGGACAGTTCGAGCCACCTGCACTATACAACCACGTAGTTAAACTGGTAGAAAGCGGTAAATATGATCAGCACCTTTTAACGGATTATAGCAAAGAAGATTTTGAACATATGTCCTCTTTCTTGGATCATAGTCGAGATCTGAATTTTAGTTATGCTGCTGTTAAGCAACTTGAAGGCAAATATTTAGTTCAAAACCGCGTTAACGGCGAAATTTACGAAAGTGCCCAATTTTTATATATATTGGTGGCTGCTTGTTTATTTGCTAAATACCCTGAAAAAACTCGCCTACGCTATGTAGAAGATTTTTATCACGCTATTTCACAATTTAAAATATCATTACCAACACCCAT
Source organism: Colwelliaceae bacterium MEBiC 14330 (assembly GCA_040779365.1). GTDB lineage: Bacteria > Pseudomonadota > Gammaproteobacteria > Enterobacterales > Alteromonadaceae > Colwellia. Next base: position 129,823 of record JBFONR010000003.1, on the reverse strand, counting down.
TATGGCTGGTGTTCGAACACCTACCCGTCAATTTTCATCATGTGTATTAATTGAGTGTGGTGATAGTTTAGACTCGATTAATGCCACATCAGGCGCAATCGTTAAATATGTATCTCAGCGAGCTGGCATAGGTGTCAATGCAGGACGCATTCGAGCTTTAGGCAGTACCATAAGAAATGGTGAAGCATTTCATACGGGTTGTATCCCTTTCTACAAGCATTTTCAAACGGCTGTTAAAAGTTGCTCTCAAGGTGGTGTCCGAGGTGGCGCTGCAACTTTATTCTACCCATTATGGCATCTTGAAGTTGAAAGTTTACTGGTGCTTAAAAATAACCGCGGTGTAGAAGAAAATCGAGTTCGTCATTTAGATTATGGTGTACAGTTTAATAAATTAATGTATCAACGTCTTATAAAAGGTGGCTCAATTACATTGTTCAGCCCCAGTGATGTACCTGGACTATATGATGCCTTCTTTGAAGATCAAGATAAATTTGAACAACTATATCTTCAATATGAGAATGATAGTTCGATTCGTAAAAAACGTATTAAAGCGATCGAATTATTTACCTTGTTTGCACAAGAACGAGCAAGTACGGGCCGTATCTATTTACAAAATGTAGATCATTGCAATACCCATAGTCCATTTGAACCGAGTAAAGCTGCTATCCGCCAAAGTAACCTTTGCTTAGAGATTGCATTACCGACTAAGCCGATGAACGACATCAATGATGAAAATGGTGAAGTTGCCCTATGTACTCTTTCTGCATTTAATTTAGGTGCGATCGATTCTCTTGATGAACTAGAAGGCTTAGCAGATTTAGCTGTTCGCGCTCTTGATTGTTTATTAGATTATCAGGATTATCCGATTGCTGCTGCACGAAATGCAAGTATGGCTAGAAGAACGCTTGGTATAGGAGTTATTAACTACGCTTACTATTTAGCTAAAAATGGTCTTTACTATTCAAATGGTAGTGCCAACAATTTAACCCACCGAACATTTGAAGCTATTCAGTATTATTTACTAAAAGCATCAAATGAATTAGCTAAAGAGCAAGGACCTTGTCCAAAGTTTGATGAAACACGTTTAGCTAAAGGTATTTTACCAATTGATACCTACAAAAAAGTCATTGATGATATCACTGGTGAGCCACTCCACCTTGATTGGGAAACTCTTCGCCAAAGCATCAAAGAACATGGCGTAAGAAACTCGACTGTGTCGGCATTAATGCCTTCAGAGACATCGTCTCAAATATCAAATGCAACTAATGGTATAGAACCTCCACGTGGTCTTATTAGCATAAAAGCCAGTAAAGATGGTATTTTAAAGCAAGTAGTACCTGAGTATGAAAAGCTAAAAAGTAACTACGAGTTATTATGGAATATTCCAGATAACCAAGGCTACCTTGAGCTAATTGGTATAATGCAAAAGTTTGTTGATCAAACAATTTCAGCTAACACAAATTATGACCCAAATAAGTTTGAAGGTGGCAAAGTGCCTGTTAAGCAAATTTTAAAGGATATTTTAACAGCTTATAAGCTTGGCGTTAAAACACTTTATTATCATAACACTCGTGACGGCGCCAGCGATGATGTAGAAGTTGAAGATGATGGTTGTGCTGGTGGCGCTTGTAAAATTTAGTTCAAACCTATTTAATGTTAACCATCAAAAATCATGTGCTAAGGGCTGCAATATTAGCCCTTACTACTGCTAAGTAGAGTGCTAAAGGAAAACGACAAATGACGTATACTACGTTTAACCAAACACCTAATAACCCGCTATTAGAGCCAATGTTTTTAGGAAATAGTGTTAATGTTTCGCGCTATGATCAACAGCGCTATGTAGCTTTTGAAAAATTAATTGAAAAGCAACTTTCATTTTTCTGGCGACCAGAAGAAGTAGACGTATCTAAAGACAGAGCTGATTGGCAGAGCCTTACTGATTCAGAAAAACATATCTTTATTTCCAATTTAAAATACCAAACGCTACTTGACTCCATGGCTGCTCGTTCAGTTAATGCGGTCTTACTGCCGTTAGTATCTTTACCTGAACTCGAAACCTGGGTAGAAACTTGGGCCTTTAGTGAAACCATCCATTCACGTTCATATACCCATATTTTACGCAATTTATTTACTGAGCCTGGTGAAGTATTTGACGATATAATCGTAAATCCCGCTATATTGAAGCGCGCATCAAGTATTGCTAAATATTTTGATGAAGTCATTCTCACTACACAGTTATTGCAGTCACAAGGCGAAGGCACTTATGAAATTGATGGAAAAAGTATTGAGGTTACTACTCGAAAACTTAAAGAACGATTATTTCTTGCTGTTTGCTCAGTCAATGCACTTGAAGCGATACGGTTTTACGTCAGCTTCGCTTGCTCATTCGCTTTTGCTGAACGTGAATTACTTGAAGGTAATGCGAAAATAATAAAACTCATTGCCCGTGATGAAGCGCTGCATTTAACAGGAACACAACATATTCTAAATAACTGGAAAACAGGTAATGATGATCCTGAAATGAAAGTTGTCAGTGATGAGCTTAGTTATGCAGGCTTACAAATCTTCCTTGATGTAGTCGAGCAAGAAAAGGAATGGGCACAATACTTATTTAAAGATGGCTCTATGATAGGATTAAATGCTGACATTCTAAATCAATACATTGAATACATCTCTAATCAACGTCTTGCAGCGATAGGTTACGACGCACCTTTTAATGTAAAAAGTAACCCGTTACCATGGATGAATGCTTATCTTGTCAGTGATAATGTGCAAGTTGCTCCACAAGAGACTGAAATATCAAGTTATTTAGTTGGTCAAGTTGACTCTGCTGTTGATGCTGACGACTTTGACGATTTTGATTTATAATAATCTGTACTACAAAAACTCAGTCTTATTTTAGGTTGTAGTAGCAATTATCAAGGTGAAAAATCCAAGTAAAATGGATAAAAACTGCAATAAATTACAACCTAAAATAAACGTACAAGGGAAAGTTATTCATTATAAAGATAACGAACAATCCTTGCTTGAGTGTTTAGAGTCCGCTGATGTTGAAGTTCATTACCATTGCCGAGATGGATTTTGTGGTGCTTGTCGCGTGAAACTTATTGAGGGTCAAATTTTATACCCTTTAGGAGAGCCGCTAGCGTTTGTCGGTGAAGGCGAAGTGCTAACCTGTTGTTGTAAACCTATTACAGATATAACATTAGAAGTAGACACTTAATTTACATTCAACTTTAAGCTTATCCCCTGCATAACTTTATCAAACTCTAACAGTAAATTGACAAGTAAAGCTGCTAGTTTATCTGCTTGATTATCACCAATAGCAATATCTAACGCTCTTGTAACCTCATAAAGATCCATTGCGCCAACTGAGCTAGCAACTCCTTTTAGTGTATGAGCTATGCTTTTGGCTTTTGCCATATCTTTTACTTGAATCGCACGCTTTATTTTTTGTCCATCTTGGTTATGTTCTTGATAAAACATTACTAAAATCTCTTTAAATAATGCTTGGTCCCCTAAAACATTATTGATACCAATAGCGTATTTGATACCGTCAATATCCGACATATTGTTAGTTTCTTCCATATGAGAGTCTTTTCATTTTTATTTCAGTTAATTAATCCTCTAGCCCATAACAGTGAATTCCTAATTAATAAGAAATTGCGCCAGTTCGTTTGAGTTAAATGGCTTTCTCAAGACTGGATAATCCCAGCTAGGGTCTTCAATAGGGATATAACCACTCATTGAGTAAATACTAATTTTCGGAAACTTACTTTTCACTATATCAACGGCTTGTTCACCCGATAAATCAGGCAGAATCATATCGGTTATAAACATATCAAATACTATATCTTTACTCATGTTTTCAGTCAGTTGCTCTTTACTATTTGCAACGATAACATTCGCTCCTTTACTTTCTAAAAATAAAGCGACAAATTCTGCGATACTTATTTCATCATCCAGCACTAAAATATTCTTGCCCTTAAACGAGGTAAAATTTACCTTTGAATCAGCCATTAAATATTTTTCTTTAAGTATTTTGCATTTAAATACCAAGGTAAAATGTGCTCCGCCTAGCTCGCTATTTCCTTCTACTTGGATTAAACCATTGTGTTTATACATGGTACTGTATACATTTGCTAAACCTATTCCATTGCCTTTATTCACCGATTTAGAACTATAAAAAGGATCAAATATTTTTGTTAAATTTTCTTTGGCAATACCAATGCCACTATCTTTTACATGAATTTCAAGTCGACTATTGTCTATCAAATTAGCAGAAATTTGTATTTCGCCATTTAAACCTTTTTCTTTAATTGCGTCTTGAGCATTTAGCACTAGATTTAATAAAATATTAATGAATTCTCCCTGGGGAAATGTAATGGAGCAATGTATAGGTTCAAATTTAAATGAGATATTTATCGTGCTTAGTAATAATTGCTTAAAAAGAGATTTGTTGTTACATATATCTTGTATTGGATCGAAATTGACAATCTTTACGGTCGGTTTACGGGTAAATGCTAATAATCTCTGTGTAACATCTTTGCCTTTGTCAATTGCGTTTTTAACCCTCTCAATATAAGCGGAAATATCTTGTTCTCCACGTGAGGCCTTTATTTCTAGCATCTCAATTGCTCCTAAAGCAACTCCTAAGACGTTATTTATGTCATGAGAAACATTCCCAAAAGTATTTCCTAATAATGCAAGACGATTTGATATTACTTGTTGCTGTTCTTTTCTAAATTTTTCAGTAACATTTTCAACAATCCATATATAAATTCCCTCATCAGCTTCATAAGTGATCGAAAAGTCAAATACTGATGTGTACTTATCGAAACTTACATTTGTCTCTTTTATTTGACCTTGTTCTTTGGCTTGTTTCTTAAAGGTCATGTATTCAGATATACTAAAATTGATATAATTAAATAAAACGGAGCTCGCTCCATCGTGATGCGGTGAAATATCTTGGTAAACAACATTGTCATTTTCGTCAATAAAAAAAATCGGGACTTTAATAGTAAAGTTTACCATGGCAAGTAATTTTAACTTTTCAAATAAATCTTCACTACGGGTTATATCTTTATAGACACCAAATATCGCTATTGCTTTACCTTCATTATCACGCTCGACTTCAGCAATTATTTCAACTTTTGTTTTTCGACCAGTAGGTTGGACCAAAGTAGATTTTATATAAAAAGCTTGTTGTTGATGAATTGCACTGTGAAAACTAGTGCGAAATTTAGGTCTATCCTGTGCTAATAATGATTCAACTGCATTTTCAAAAGTAGGAATAATAGATTTATTACTCAGCCCATGCATTCGATATATCTCAGGTGACCAAACCAGTGTTTCTGATTCAATGTCAAAACGCCAATGCCCAGAGTTACTGATCTTCTCCGCCAACATTAAACAATCATTTTGCTTTTTAAGTTGTACAATCATGTTCTTATTGACAGTGACATCTTTTACGGTACCAAACATTAACTTAGCTCGGTCACCATTTTGTTCTAACACTTTAGCTACAGCATGCAGCCATAATTTATTTCCTTTATTGTTGATGATAGGAATAGTGACATCTAAACGTTCAATTTTTCCTTTAAGATGTTGCCTTACCTTTTTATGCATTTCGTCAAGCGTTCGACTATCCAAATGCCTTTGCCAAAAATCTGTTGACCCAAGCTTTTCCTCCTTAACATAGCCAAGAATTTGCATCAATTGAGCAGAATAATAAACACGGTCATTAATGAGATCCCACTGCCAATATGCTTCGTCAATAGCGTTAAGTACTTTGTGCGTTAAGTTTTGCGATGGTGAATTCAAAATTATTGATCCTCACTATCTATTTCAGCATCTTGATTACTGTGAAGATACTCACGATTGAGTTGCTGAATTTCATCGGCACTCTTTAAAGCATGATCAATTAACTGCCTTACCTCAAGAAAGTTAATATCATCTTGACTATGTTTTTTTAGAGCGCCATGAACTAATCCGGTAAGGTAATCCTCTTGATGTTGGCTTAGCTCCAGAATGTGAAAACTCATACCCACTTTATGTACAATATCATTCATGACTTCTTGTTGATGATGTTTAGAAATCTCTACCATTTTTTTAGTTGTAAGTAGCGCTTGCTGAATTTTAGCTTGCACAGAAATGAATGAATCATTGTAAGTAATAAACGCCATTCTAGCGCCAATACATTGAATAACTGAAGACAAAGCATCGATATACATATCTGTATCACCTGAGCCTTCTTCTAAGTTTAGAATAAATAGAGAGACTAAATCATGATTGAAAATAGTTCTTGAGCCAAACCGATATAAATGAGGCTTTATTTTTAATAATTCCATCACTTCGATTTCGACAGGAGAACAAATTCCTTTTTGAGCACTATAAAAGCTCGCCTTTTGATTAATAGGATAAAAAGCTATACAACCGTTTAAATTCATAGAATTTAGATATTTAAAAACCTCATTCTTGATTTGTTCATCAGTAAAGCAATGGTTTAGTTTAGACATTAGCTGCATACAACTTCCATATATCGAAGCCTGAGCCATAGACAAGTTGATGACATTATTCTTTGACTGAATTTGATTTTCAAAATCAATGATTTTATTTTGATATTCAATCAGTTTTTCAAGTTTTGAGTGAAGTGCTAATAGGGAAAAGGGTTTAGCTAAAAAATCATCGGCACCACACTCCAAGCCTTTTAGAATGGTTGTTTCGTTTGCCATACCCGAATACAAAACAAAAGATCTTGGCGAGTTAACTTTAGCTTGGTTTACTTTTATCCAATCGGAGCCTTTTTTATTACCAATATTCTCATCAACTAACGCTATATCAAAACAAATTCCCTCTTTTAATAAGTCTTCTGCTTTAGATAGTGTATTGGCACATTTAACTTCAAAGCTATCGCTTAAACTTTCAGCTAAAATTTTCAAGTAGTCTATGTCATCATCAATAATCAATAAATTATGCTTTATCATTGTTCAATTCCTTTTAATAAAACTTGAATAGTCGCTAATCGTGCCAAATATAGCTTGCTGTAACAGATGTGCCTTGCTCTTGATATTCTAGGGTGTCACATAATTGATTAACCAGCTCTACACCTCGACCACTTAAACGAAAGTCACCATTATTTGAAACTTTATTGTTTTTTATTACCTCGAAAACATCAAAACCTTGACCAGAGTCCTTTATGTTAATGATCATTTTACCTCCGTGTGTTAGTGGAAAATAATTGAGTAATATTCGAATAAATTTATTTGGTCCATTTATCGAGTTTTTTGCCAGTTTATCAAGCCTGTTTGCACGTTCATTAAAATACTCGCTAAAGCCCTCTGCCGAGTCTTTTAAAGATGAATCTAGTTGCAAAACACCATGGTCCAGTGAGTTAATAAACAATTCTGTTAATATAGTATATAAACTTTGCCAATGCTCACCTGCTCCCTCTAAATCATTAATTTGATTCATCACCAAAGGTATAGGGTTAACTGTTTTTAATAGTTGATCGGTTAAGTGCAAATGATATGACCATGAAGGTAAAGCATTCTCACCTACGGCTAAAAAGTTATTTCCTTGATTAACTTCTTCAAGATTAGTGACTTTGCTACTAAGTTTAATTTTTTGCCAACCATTACAGGGGACATCAACAAGTGATATGTCATCTTCTTGCTCACAATGTTGACAAAATTCATCCAGACTTTTTATAACTTGCGCTGCAATATCATTATCTAAGCAGCCTATTGCAGCAGCTGCTTCAAAACGTTTAAAACCAAAATGTTCGCCTGCTTCATTTCTTGCTTCAACAATACCGTCAGTAATAAATACCAACCTATCATTATGTTCAACTTGAATAATTTCAAGCTGAACATCAGGTAATAAAGCGGGTAAAATACCTAAAGGAGGATGCTTTGATAATAACTTATTTTTAATATTTGCTTTTTCATTGAATAAATAACCATCAGGTAAGCCCGCATTAAATATATAAGCAGACTTATCGTGCTCCGAAATACAAGCAAAACTTGCGGCAAAAAATAAATCTCCAGGTAACAATGTATACAACTGCTTGTTCAATTGCGCAATAATTTCTAGGATAGAAAAACCTTTCTTAGTCATTGCCCTAAAAGTTTCTGTAACTGGTATTGCACCAATAGATGAACGTAATCCATGTCCTGTGAAATCGCCGAGTAAAATATGAATATCACCATTAGGACATTGTGAACTTAAGTGGATGTCTCCACTAAATATAGTTGCGGCTCTTTTAATAACGCCTATTTTATCTAAGGCAAAGTTTCTGGCCTCTATAACATTTGACATCATTTTTTCAGCCAGCTCTGCATCCTTTTGCTGCTCTTGTTGCAAGCCTTTTACTTGCTCAACTAAATCGCTTATCCTTTGCATAGCTTTTATTTTAGCTTTAAAGACTTCTGGGCTAAAAGGCCTAACTAAAATACCGTCTCCGCCAGCCTCGACACTGTCGATGTATGTTTGATCGTTATCTAAACTAGTAATAAAAATTAGCGGAGCCAAAGTACCGATACCCGAAAGTTTTTTTATCCTTCTTGCTGCCTCAAATCCATCCATAATAGGCATATTGATATCCATCAACACAAGATCAGGTTGATGATCTATATACATTTGAACGCCACTAGCACCGTCATTTGCAATGACAACACGATAGTTTTCTTCTTCTAATAATACAGCTAATAATTTACATTGCATTTTAGAATCATCAACAACCAACGCAAGCTTTTGACTTTTATTCATGTCACATCTTAATTTTTCTTATAATTTTGTAGGATTTAAAACAAAAGTATCTCAATGTTAATCAATTTTAATAAGTCTTTGAAACTGGGCTATTTCTAATATTTTTCTTACGGTATCACTTGGCTTTGAAATAAGCAGCTGACCTGCACAAGCTTGAACATGATCTTTTAACAACAAAATCATACCTAAAGCGGAGCTATCCATGTATTCCGTCTGACTTAAATCGAGGACAAACGTCAGGTCCTTAGTTGTTACATCTTTGTAACTATCTCTAAATTGTTGGTGTAATGAGAAATCAAAACGTTCATGAATTGAAATGACAAGCTTTTTTTCTTCATCTGAAAATCTGTTTGTAACAGTCATAAGATCCTTCCTTTAATTTACATCGAGATAAATTGAAACTATTTATCCCACCTTCATCCAAACTAACTAATGTACACTTTCATAGCCTTCGAGTTATTTAAAGCTAATTGTTCAAAATACTTTTCATCTCTTTAGTATATAAATCTTATTACATATAAAGCTAAATAATTCAATTATATCCTGTTGCCAAACTCTCCTAGTTAATTAAAGCATATTTATGTTAAATAACACCTCATATCATGTTTTTTTTACCAAAGTGGCTGATGCAAAGAGATTACTAAACAAACTTATCTAAGCTAATGCTTTAATTATAAATTTGATATGCTAGAGAAAACGTCATGATTTAACCACAATTATTAAGCCAAATTCCCTGATATGTGGAGAAGTATTTTAAGTTAAGTAATCAAATGAATATAAACTTGGCTATTAAACATGCTTTAGTTAAAATCAGTCAACAGCAAGATTGGTGAGTTAGTTTCACACTATCACCTTACTTTAACTAACTATGGTTTGATATGCAGCTTTTTCTTGAATACTTGCCACTGCTCATTTTTTTCATTATCAATTCAGTGGCAGGAATTTATTGGGCAACGGCAAGTTTAATTGTCGCAGCATTGATACAGATGCTTTACTTTAAAATAAAAAAAGAAAGAATTCCGGTTAAGCAATGGGTTATTTTTAGCTTAATTGTTGTGTTTGGTGGTCTAACCATATATTTACAAAATGATGCTTTCTTAAAGTGGAAAGTCACGATTATTAATAGCTTTTTTGCTTTAGCCTTGATCATTAGTGATACTCTGTTTAAAAAAAATATTATTAAAGAGTTTTTAGGAGAATCACTCGCACTTCCCCAGCCTGTTTGGTCAAGATTAAACTTTTCATGGGCTATCTTCTTTCTATTTTGTGCCGGGTTGAACTCCTATATTGCTTTTAATTATGACCTTGATACTTGGGTTAACTTTAAAGTATTTGGTTTAACTGCATTGATGGTAATTTTTTCGATAATATCAATTTTATTTCTCTATAAATACTTACCAATTGATGAAGAGCCACTAGAAACTAAAGAAAAAGTAGAATAGTCATAACAAGCGAAAAATAAATTTACTAACCAGCTATCATGAGCTAACTCATGCAATTTTTTCAAGGAACATTTCTATGTTTTATGTTATTTATAGTGAAGATGTTGAAAACTCTTTAAGTTTACGCTTATCTGTACGCGAACATCACATTCAACGATTAAAAGAATTACAAGCGCAAGGGAAATTGTTATTAGCAGGGCCTTGCCCTGCAATTGATAGCGAAGAACCTGGTGAAGCAGGTTTTACTGGCTCTTTAATTGTCGCAGAATTTGATAGCCTTAGCACTGCACAAGCATGGGCAGACAAAGATCCATATATCAGTGCAGGTGTTTATAAAAAAGTGACCGTTAAACCCTATAAAAAAGTATTACCTGCTTAACAACATTGACTAGAATATCGCTAATTGACATGTTAAAAATAGATATTAGCGGTTACAAATAGTTTGTAAATAATATTAATTTAGGGCCTGTAAACGCATAATGAATCGAAAAAAAATACTCATAACTTTAACGTCATTCTGTTCACTGTTAATGATTAATTTAACTTCTGCAGCAACCTCTGCTGACCAATGCCAACAGGCTAACGATAACACTATTTCTCCATCTACAATATCACGATGCCTTGATGGCGTTATTGAACAGGTTGATAGAGAGTTGCAAACCTGGGTTAACCTACATACATTAAACTTAGAAGAAAAAGCACTAGAGAACGGTCGTTATTCTTCTTTAAAAATGTTCAAACGTGCACAAAGTAACTTTATTACCTATAGAGAAAATGATTGTCGCTGGCAATACTTAGCAGTATCACCAGATAAACGGGCGAGTCTAGCTTATAAAACTTGTTATGTTCTCTTAAGTGAAAACCGTATAAAAGCATTGAGTAAAATTCACATTAAGGAACCTGGGCAATAGTCTTGATTTATAGTAATAAAAGAGCTACTTGAGTAACACTTGCTCTTTTCTTTCATCTAACTCGTTTTCATCACTTAATAGTATCGCTAACCACCTGCCTTCAGGTGAGCTTTCTAGGCCAATTTTTAATATCATCGTAAGGGGAACACTCAAAAGCATACCAACGGTTCCTAGCAGCCAACCCCAAAAAATGAGTGATAAAAAGACAACTAAGGTTGATAAACCCAGTCCTTTTCCAAGATATCTTGGTTCAATCATATTGCCCATTACCATGTTTATTAAAAAATAACCTAAACCAATCGCGCCAGCTTCACCTATACCAAGTTGCAATATTGCTAAGGACATAGGCGGTACTGCAGCGATGATAGAGCCAATGTTAGGAATATAGTTTAATAAAAAGGCTAGTACTCCCCATAATAAATAAAAATCTAAACCAAAAGCCCAAAGCATTATTGAGACAATACAGCCAGTTGCTATGCTAACCAAGGTCTTAATGGCAATATAATGATTAACAGAAGAGAGAAACCGCTCTATTTGTTTAAGTCTCATTTGAGGGTCATCAAGTGCAAAATGCAGCTTATGAGGAAATGTTGAAGATTCGAACAACATAAAAACCACAGTCAGAATAATTAAAAATAGATTTGCCATTACAGAGCCAAAACTAGACAACATTTCAGCAGCTAAACCCATTGCTGCTGCAGGGTCAAAATATTCGGTAACAATAGAGGATGAAAGCTCTATATCATGCTTAGCCAAGAAATGAGTGAGCAATGATAACTGCTCTTTAAGCTGCTCTCTGTATTGCGGAATAAGTTGAGAAAGCTCATTTAATGAACTACCGACTAAACCAGTTAAAAATACCGCGACAGTGACAAAAACAGCGATAACAAAAACAACTGATATCGCTTTGGGTATTTTAAATTCACTCGCTTTTTTTATTAACGGATTACAAATTATTGCAATAAAGACTGACAATAAAAATGGCACCAATATATTAGCAGCGGTTTTTATACCAGCAAAAATCACAAAAATAGCTGCTACCATAATAAACGCTTTGACAATAGAGCTATGATTAGAACTTGAAACCATAAAAGTTTATCCTTGTTTTTTATCGTTTCAATATACCCTATATTTAACTAGTACTCTAGCTAACCTATCGCACGACTACTAATTAGTAGATTATCAAGAGAACAATTAACTATTTCAGTTAAAAAGTTATTAATGCTTAAATAACAAGCTTAACCTAATTTCCTTAAAAGCCCTTGGGTATTTTGTCTCATGGTATTTGCAACCATGAAGTATCCTATACTGGCAACAAAAATAGCACCACTAGCTGGACCTAATACCCATACATAAGGATGTAAACGGCCATCAGCATTAAATAATTGCTGTTGAATAATCAGTAAAGCTATATCACTAACTAAAGCAGCAACAAAACCAGCAATCGCACCAAGCAGCAAGAATTCATAAAGTGTTGCCAATTTAATTAAACGCCCGCGAGCCCCAAGTGTTCGCAAAATAACGACCTCTTGCATACGCTCAGCTAAACTTGCTTGTACTTGAGAAACAAGGACTAAACCGCCACTTATTAAGACAATTGCTAAAACAAAACCAATAGCCAGAGAGACCTGTCCAATGATAGACTGCGCTTGTTCTATTCGAGATTTAATGTCTATCATACTTACCGTAGGATAACGCTGTAACAACTGACTGATATTTTTAGTATGACTATCTAGTAACTTTGCAGCACTGAAATAAGTTACAGGTGTTTTTCCTGCCATGTTTGGACTGATAATCATCACGAAATTAGGCTTTAATGACGCCCAATTAACCCGTCTAAAGCTAGTCACTTTAACTTCGAAGCTTTGCTCATTTACTAAAATGGTAATGACGTCTCCTAGTTTTAAATCTAGCACTTTTTTCCAGCCTTCATATACTGATACTTCCAGCTCATCACCACCAGAAAACCATTCCCCCTCAGTTATTTCATTGCCTTCAGGTAACTGCTCTAGCCATGTAAGGTTTGGCTCTCTATTGACACCTTGGCGTGATTCTTCGTCCTGCTTTTCACCTTCTTGTTCAGAAATCCTGCGTGAAAAAGCTTGACCATTTACCGCATCTATCCTGCCACTAAATACCGGATAAAAGGCTTCATGCGTGATGTTGTTATTTTCGAAAAATGTTTTGATTGGTTTTACTTCATTCTCATTAATATTGATGACAAACATATTTGGAGCATCGGCCGGTACTTGCATTTGCCAATCGGAGATAATGTCATTTTTAAGCACCACTAAAAATAACATGAGCTTAATCGCTAATGAAAAGCTTATTAGTTGAATAGCATTTGCATTGGCTCTTTTTTGCAATGTAGCAATGGCTAAAGACCAGCTCGAACCAGGACGTAAACCTAACCTTCGACCCGCAGCAAATAGTAACCTCGATATGATAAATAAAATGGCAATAACAACTAGTGTCGATGCGAATAAAATCAGTGTAGTAATAACTTCACCACTAAAAAGCCACATTAATAAAAAAATAGTTAAAAGTGATAGCGAAATATGTATTTTACTCATCGCTAAACTATCGCCTAAGTTACGGCGTAATACTCTAAGCGGGGGAATATCAAACAAATCTAATAACGGTTTTAAAGAGAACATTAAAGCGCAAATTAAACCGATAAAAATGGATAAAATCCAAGGTTTAAGGCCTGCTTGAGGTAACTCTGTGCCCATAAATTGTGCTAAATAACTACTTCCAATAGATTGCAAAGCAAAACCTATTACTAGACCGAAAATAATTGAAAAACTCGTTACAAGCATTAAATGCAACAAAAAAATGTTGCGTATAACTTTTCTCGAGCCACCTAATGTTTTCATCATTGCAACGGAATCATATTGCCTTTCGCAATAACGCTTTGCTGACACGGCCATTGCGACAGCGGCCAACATAATTCCAAACAAGCCAGCAAGTAATAAAAAACGCTCTGCGCGTGTTAAATTATCACCTAATGGCGATTGCCTATCTTTAATACCTTGCCAGTTTTGGTTACTTTTTAACTGAGGTTTAAGCCAAGCATAATAATCTGTCAGTTGCGACTCATTGCCAGCAAATAAAAGTCGATGAAATACCCTACTTCCAGGTTGTACTGCCTTTGTCGTAGGAATATCCTCATAGCTTAACAATACTCGTTTATTCCCTGATAAAGAAAAGAACGGAGCGTCAGGCTCTTTTACTAATACTTTACTGATCGTGAACAGACCCGCCCCTAATTCAACTTGATCACCAACATTTACATCTAAACTGTAAAATAATCCCTCGCTAAGCCAAACATTACCTTGACTAGGCCCAACGCTGACATCATAGGGTTCAGCTGATAAATTATCTTTAATGGAAATTTTACCGCGTAAAGGGTATTTTGCTGTTGTCGCTTTAACCGAGCCTAACACTAGCTCATCATTTGCAAATAACATCGAATCAAAATAAAGCATTTGAGCGGTACTAAGGCCAAAATCCTGAGCTTTATTTAAGATAATAGGTTCAAATTCATGGTTACTCGATAAACGACGATCTGCGGCGATAAAATCACTACTTTTTTGCGCTATATTTAGACTTATTCGTTCAGTAATAGAAGATAAACTGAACACAGTCAGAACAGCTAGCGCAATGGCAGCAAAAATTATCGTTAACTCACCACGTCGAAATTCTTGAGAGAATAACTTTATAGCCAATTTAACCCACATTGACAGTTACTCCTTCACTAATTTTTTCAAGCTGACCACCTTCAATATGAATAATACGCTGACACTGTTTAGCTAGTTGTTCATCATGTGTTACCAATATTAAGGTCGTGCCATTTTGTTTATTTAAGTCGAATAATAAATTTTCAATTAAATGTCCATTATTACTATCTAGATTAGCCGAAGGCTCATCGGCAAATAAAATTTTAGGTGAACCTATAAATGCACGGGCAATTGCAACTCTTTGCTGCTCACCACCGGACAACTGAGATGGATAGTGTCCTAACCGATGGGACAAGCCGACCTTATCTAATAATTCAATAGCCTGAGCCCTCGCATCATGATCACCAGCAAGCTCGGCAGGTAACATAACATTTTCAAGTGCGGTAAGGCTCTGAACTAACATAAAAGACTGGAAAACAAAGCCGACTTTTTCCGCTCTTACCCGCGCTCGAGCTTCTTCATCTAAGGTATTAAGTGCATCTCCATCAAGAAAAACTTCTCCTCGGTTAGCAACGTCTAAACCAGCTAATAAACTCAACAAGGTTGATTTACCCGATCCTGAAGCACCAACAATCGCAACAGACTCTCCAGACTTGACAGTAAAGTTAATATCACTAAGGATAGTGAGACTTCCTTCTAGGGTACTGACACGTTTAGTAAGCCCTGAAACTTGAATGACATTTAAATGAGAAAGCACTGACATGACTCGTAATTTCCTAAAACTAATTATTTTCTTAATATTGACAAACCTATCATTTTTGAGCAACGCAAATGATAAAATTCTACTTATAGGTGATAGCTTAAGCGCTGGTTATGGTCTCGAGCAAGCACAAGCATGGGTTCATTTGTTACAAAATAAATATAAGGAGCAAAATAAGCAGATCACTATAATAAATACTGCTATTAGCGGACAAACAACTGATAATGCTTTGTTAAAAATTGATACATGGCTTACTACTTATCAACCAAGTCATGTATTAATTGAGTTAGGCGGTAATGATGGTATCCGTGGCTTCCCGATAAAGTTAATACAGAATCATCTAACTCAACTTGTCACTAAAAGCCAGCAATTTGGCGCTAATGTGGCACTAATGGAAATTCAAATACCACCTAACCTTGGCGCTCGCTATACAAAAATGTTCACGGCTACCTATAAAAAAGTGACTGAGCAAACAGGTGCTTATCATATGCCATATTTCATGACTAAAATAGCGGTTGAGCCATCATTAATGCTAAATGATAACTTACATCCTAATGAAAAAGCTCAACCCATCATTAGAGATTTTATGTATAATGAAATTAACTTATGGTTAGGTCAGTAATTTAACCTAAAATGTCAGTAAATTCTTAAACTTATCTAGCCTACAAGCTAGCTTTTCGGTAGGCTAGCTTGATAAGGTATAGAATTGATAAGATCTTACACCATGAAACTTTCATGCTGAGCTAACCCATCACGACGACAATGGCTTTATTTGACCACTTTCCTTTTTGAAGTAAACAAGGTAACTCGAGTATAACTATGGACTTTATATGGATTTTTATAGCTTTTATTTGTGGTTTAGCCGCTAAAACTGTAGCGCTACCACCATCAATAGGTTTTCTAGCTGCAGGGTTTATTCTTAATATAGCAGGCTACCAAGCCGATGACAGCATGAAAATTTTAAGTGATTTAGGTATCACCATCATGTTATTTACCATTGGCCTAAAACTGAACATTAAAAATTTATTTAAAACTGAAGTTTGGTTAGGTAGTTCTTTACATAGCTTAATTTGGATAATATCGACAATTGCAATAATTAAGCTACTAGCGTTCACATCGATCAGTTACTTTAGTAGTCTTGATCTAATCACCGCAGCATTAATAGCCTTCGCTTTAAGTTTTAGTAGTACGGTTTGTGTCATTAAATTACTTGAAGAAAATGGAGAAATGCGCACTCGCCATGGTAAATTAGCTGTAAGTATTTTGGTCATTCAAGATATTATTGCGGTCTGTTTTTTAGTTGCCGCTACCGGTAAAACACCGTCAATATGGGCTTGGTCTTTATTATCTTTATTTTTAATTAAACCCTTAATAAATAGAATTATCAGCCATGTTGGACACGGTGAATTAATTCCTCTAATGGGTTTTTTCTTGGCCTTAGGAAGTTATGAATTATTTGAACTAGTCAATATTAAAGGCGATCTCGGAGCACTAATTGTCGGCATGTTCTTAGCCTCACATATCAAAGCAACTGAAATTAGCAAAGCCTTAATGATCTTTAAAGACATATTCTTAATAGGCTTCTTTTTATCTATTGGCTTCACGGCCATACCGACCATAGAAATGTTAGGGCTAGCAAGTTTATTAGTACTATTAATTCCTATGAAATTTGTCATGTTCTTTGGTATTTTTAGTTTATTGAAAATGCGTTGTCGCAGTGCTTTCCTTAGTGCACTTTCATTAAGTAATTTTAGTGAATTCGGTTTAATCGTTGGTGCGCTTAGTGTCAGCTCAGGCTGGCTTAGTAATGATTGGCTGGTTATCCTTGCCTTATCAGTTGCACTTTCATTTATCTTAACGAATATAGTTTATCGCTTTGCCCATACCTTATTCGCAGACTATCGCGGTTTCCTATCAAGGTTTGAAAGAGAGGATAAACTAGAAGAGGATAGTTTCTGTCAACCTTGTAAACGCCCTATAGTCATTATTGGTATGGGGCGTGTTGGTATGGGCGCATATCGAGCTATTAATAGCCATGGCACTTCTCCAGCTTGGGGCTTAGATGCAGATAAAGAGAAAATAAATTGGTTAACGAAAAAGAACATCGAAGCCTATTATGGCGATGCGGAGGATATTCATTTCTGGGAAAGTATCGACCTTTCTCAAATACAATTAGTACTACTCGCTCTTCCTTCTGTGCAAGACGCCATTAGCATAACGACTCAACTAAATTCGGCAAAATATCAAGGAAAAATTGCCGCAGTTGCCCGTTATGATGATGAACGTAGAGAACTCGAAGACTTTGGTATAGATAAGGTATTTAACTTTTATACTGAAGCAGGTGTTGGTTTTGCTGAAGAAAGTTTAGCTTTATTGCCTAAAGCTAGCTAAATCGGGTTACGAGCTAGTGTTGAAAAGTAAGATTAAAGTACCATTTTCCTTGTGTAAATGCTGTGCAAAAGTTGTCAACAAGCACAGACTAAACTGTTAACATTGTGAAATTTAATCTATAAGTAACAAAGAAGCACCACATAAACACTTGTAAAGATTGAAAAATATAATTTATAAAATAAATATTAGCAATTTAAAAAACTTACACTACACTTAATTAAACAATCTTAGCATGAGATCTAATACTTTTTGCTAAGCCTACTTAGACAGGATGTTTACACCTAACTTTTGTTTTTATCTAGATGACCGGATAGTGTTTACTTAGCGCACGGCTCAAACCCCTTGAGCCAATTCTTGAGCCCAAACTTTTGTTTGGGTTTTTTTTAGCAGAACTTTTCGTCTAGAGCTTAAATAGACGGTTAAAGTTGTCCGTTGATTGTTTAGCTATTTCTTCGACAGATTGCCCCCTAATACTTGCTAAATGTTGCGCAACCTCTGTGACGTATGCTGGCTGATTTTCTTTTCCTCTGTGTGGCACAGGTGCTAAATAAGGTGAGTCTGTTTCGATCAAAAACTTATCGCTAGGTACACGCGCAGCAACTTCTTGTAATGCTGTAGCATTCTTGAAAGTGACGATACCTGAAAAAGAAATATAAAAGCCTAATGCGATTGCTTGCTCAGCCATTTGCCAACTTTCAGTAAAACAATGTAAAATGCCGCCTACTTGTTCAGCACCTTCATTACGCAGCAAATTAATTGTATCTTCTTGCGCATTTCGAGTATGAATAATAAGTGGCTTATTTAATTGTTTTGCGACATCTATGTGTTTTTTAAATGAATCAAGTTGTAATGCTTTAGTTTCAGGCGCATAGTGATAATCTAGGCCAGTTTCACCAATCGCAATCACCCTATGACTTTTGCTTAATTCAAGCAGTTTTATACGAGAAATCTTGTCTTCTTGGTTGAGAGGATGGGCTCCACATGTTAATAACACATTATCATATTTTGCTGTTATTTCTGCCATCGTTGGAAAGTCTGCTAACGTAACACTGACACAAAGCAATTTAGTTACGTTGGCAGCCGCTGCCTTGTTAATGACATTATCGAGGTTATCACCATGAAGAGATAAATCTAAACGATCTAAGTGGCAATGAGAATCTATAAACAACGAGGGCTCCAGTGTTTTAAAGAGAGTGATTAAATAGCCTTTTCCACAGACATTAATTGCGCAAAACTCAACATTACATGGTAAGAGTAGGCTCAGCAGAATTTAAATGACGTGCAATAACTTGCTCAATTTGATGACGAACTTTTTCAGGATCTTTTATGAATGTTACACCAACTCCTGGTGGTGTGCCATTTTGTGCACCAATAGGAGTTAACCAACTAACTTCTCCATGAACAATAGACTCCTCTAGGGCGTCGGGTAATAAAATATGTAACTCAACCTCGTCACCTAGGTCATACTGACGAGGCGTTCGGACAAATACCCCACCTTCTTTTAAAAAAGGCATATAACCAAGGTACAAATCACGCTCTGAATGAAACTCTACGTTTAATGGAACCAAGTTGCTACTCCTATCATGGTCTAACTATTTTATGTATCGTCATTAATAATTTTTCACAAACAAATTGATGGTTTGTTTGTGAATAAGACTTTATCAGTTTATTACTAGTGATGGTAGTTTGATAAATATCACTCAGCATTCGTGCAGAAACCTTGACATAATTATCAACGTTATTTTTTTGCTTCGCTAGCGTATCTTTTGCCGAATTAATACCTTGAGAGCTTTCTCTGATTAGATTACAAGTAATATTTTCTAGCCACCTTATAGCGTGTTTTTCATTAACTAATTGGCTAAGTAATTTACTCTCATCCTCATCGTGGTAGAGAAAGTTTAAATAACATTGCTTAAATTTCTCGAATGCCTGAAAAGTATCTTTATCACTTAACTCTGCAAATTGACTTAAATTAATATAATTGCTGGCTGAATTATTCACCGTGCTATTCATTTGATCTAACAATGCTTGACCAACTTTTGACCTAATGACATAAACTGAGCAGCGACTAATCACTGTTGGTAAGATGGCATCAAGGTCATTGGTTAATAAAACAATATAACTATTAGCACATGGCTCTTCTAACGTTTTGAGTAATGCATTGGCCGCCGCTAATGTCATCATGTCAGCTTGCGGTATTAAAATTGACTTAGCATGACCTATGTGAGCAGTTTTTTGTATGAATTCGTTGCTTTGGCGAATATCATCGACACCAAGTGACTTATTATCATTGGCCAATAACATGTGATCTGGGTAACTATTGCTCTTGGCTAATAAACATGTTTTACAATGCCCACAAGCATGTTTAACCTTTATTTGACTACCCGCTAGCATCGACGATGAAACTGGGCGCTGACACAACAATAAATTGATTAACCAGTTAGCTAAGGCTTTTTTTCCAGAGCCCTCAGCACCTTGAATTAAAATAGCATGTGGTAATTTACCTTGCTCAAATTGTCGACTAAGTCTAAGCTGATTTTCTTGGCAAACGTTCAACATGAAATGGCCTAATCCGCTAATGAATCAGTAATAAAAGTATTTATGCTGTTGCTAATATTTAGATGAACTTTCTCAATATCTTGCGCTGCATCTATGGTAATGATTGAATCATCTTTAGCTGCGAGTTCACGATATTTCTCATGTACTCGAATAAAAAATTCCATTTTTTCTTGCTCTATCCGATCTAAGTCACCTCGAGCCTTCGCTCTTGATAATCCGATATGAGGCTCGATATCAAGATAAAGGGTTATATCTGGGCAAAAGCCCTTCAATGTAATTTCACGGATTGCATCGATAATTTTTTCATCAAAACCACGACCGCCTCCTTGATAAGCGCGTGAACTTAAGTCGTGTCTATCACCAATAACCCACTTCCCCGCTGTTAATGCCGGTAGAACTATATTAGCTAACAATTGGCTGCGACTGGCATACATAAGTAGCAACTCAGTTTCACAGGTTAACTGCTCTTGATGAGCAACAGATTTGACCATGTCACGTAATGATTCGGCAAGAGGCGTACCACCGGGCTCTCTTGTCTTAATATAATCAATTCCTTGCTTTTGCAGTAAGCCTTCAATAACAGCAATCGCAGATGACTTTCCTGCTCCTTCCATCCCCTCAATAACAATAAATTTACCTGTAGACATATCAGAAAATTAACCTATTTTTTAATAATATAATTATGATTTTTTTTGGTTTTGAAGTTTAAGGTACTGCCTAACAGCCCTATTATGCTCTGAGAGTGTTCGACTAAATACATGTTTACCGTTCCCGTCACTGACAAAATAAAAATAGTCACTATTAGCAGGATGCAAAGTGGCTCTAATTGCCGATAGCCCTGCCATGGCAATTGGTGTAGGCGGTAAACCATCAATTCTGTATGTATTATATGCTGTTTTTTCGCGCATGTGGGCATAAGTGATATCCCCCTGGTAACGATCACCTAAGCCATAGATAATGGTCGGATCAGTTTGTAAGCGCATATTTTTAGCCAACCGATTAACAAAAACCGAAGATATAAGTGGTTGTTCTTCGATATAACTGGTTTCTTTTTCAATAATAGATGCCATGATTAAAGCTTCATAAGCTGTATCATATGGTAAGTTTTTAGCCCTATTTGCCCATAAAGCTTCCAATTGCTTTTTCATGTTCTTATAAGCGCGCTTTAATAAAGTAATATCTGATGTTCCTGCTGTGAAGGCATACGTGTCAGGAAATAACCACCCTTCAGGATTCTTAGCATTAATACCAATTTGTTCGGCAATTGTTTCAACCGAAAGTCCCTCAAGGGTATGTCTAATATGTGGATGTTGCGATAATGAAATTAAAGCATCTTTAAAGCGTGTGCCCTCAATAAAAGTAACAGTGAACTGGTACTCTTTCCCTTCAACAACTTGTGCCAACAACTCTTTTACAGAGCTACCTTTTTTAATCAAATAGGTACCTGTTTTAAGTTTAACTTTGTCAGGAAATAATCGACCGTAATTCCTTAACCAAAAACGATTCTCTATCCATTGCTTATGCTCTAGAGCTTTAGCAAAAGAACTGATGGAGCTACCGGGGCTGACTGATAAAAAACTATCCTGCTCAATTGTGATTATTGTATGCATTGCTTTATCAAGCTGATAAAAAAACATCGAAGCACTGCAGGCTAGCAATAAAAAAGTAACAATAATCAGTTTTCTCAACACACAGTATCCTTTATAACCATTTTTTAACGTTTTCAAAAAGAGCAAAGTTAGATGACATCATTCAAATAAGTTTGTAGCGCTATCACTTGCTCGATATTAAGTTTACGACCATTGTACGTTCTTACTGGCATAATGCCCATTAAAGAATTACAAATAAACATAGCTTGCACGTGCTGTAAATCTTTTAAACGGGGTCGGCAAATTTTAATGTCGGGCTTGTTAGCTAAAATATATTGCCTGATAATACCATTGACACCTGAAGTGCTTATTTCAGGTGTACATAACTGCCCTTCTAACCAGAAAAAAACATTCGCGCTAGTCGCTTCAATGACTTCGCCCTGATGATTAGTTACCAGTAACTCATCTTCTTGGCGTTTATCAAGTTCTGTCCTAAGTAACACCTGCTCAAGTCTGTTAAGATGTTTAATACCCAAGAGCATAGAGCTACTACCAATTTGTTGAGTACTGTCTCCCAAAGATATACCTTGTTTGGATTGCAATTTATAATGGCTAGGGAAATCAAAAACCATAATAATGATATTTGTATCATTTATGCTAAGACCTGCTCTTGAATAACCTCTTCCTCCGCTACCAGCTGTAATGATAACCTTTAACGTGGCTAACTTGAAAGGTTTGACAGCAGCGCATATCTGCTCTTTAAGATGTTGTTCAGACGACAACTCAATGCCTAAATGCTTACAACCTTGTGTTAATCTTTCTAGATGTTTATCAATCAAGATAACTTTTCCGTGTAAAATTTTAGCTGTGGTAAAAAGTCCGTCACCATAAGCTAAACCACGGTCGGTTATATTATTAACTTGCTTTTCTATACCATTTATCGAGCAATACTTCATAGGGATACTTAGCTTAAGAAGTTTTCAATAAAAAAGCCCGAAGACTTCCACATTATAAGGGTAGTATTCAGGCTTACTGATTTATTTTCAAGTAACTAATTTATGGTATTAAACTTTTTTAAAGATTAATGAACCGTTTGTACCACCAAAACCGAAGGAATTACAAAGCACATAATCTAGTTCAACATCACGAGCAGTACCGGCAATATAATCTAAATCACAACCTACATCAGGATTGTCTAGATTAATAGTGGGCGGCACTTGATTATTGACCAAAGCTTGAATGCTAAAAATGGCTTCTATCGAACCGGCAGCGCCGAGTAAGTGGCCTGTCATTGATTTGGTTGACCCCATCATAACTTTTTTAGCACTATCACCAAAAACAGTTTTCACTGCATTGGTTTCGGCAATATCACCTGCAGGTGTCGAGGTTCCATGGGCATTAATATAACCAATTTTACTGACATCAACTTTGGCATCATTAATTGCATTTTGCATAGAGCGAGCCGCACCATCACCATTTTCAGGGGGTGAAGTCATATGAAAAGCGTCACCACTCATACCGAACCCAACAAGTTCAGCGTAAATTTTTGCACCACGTGCTTTTGCATGCTCGTATTCTTCAACAACGATAACACCTGCGCCATCACCTAGAACAAAGCCATCACGGTCTTTATCCCAAGGACGTGAAGCAGCTTGTGGGTCATCATTACGACGAGAAAGAGCACGAGCCGCTCCAAAACCGCCCAACCCTAACGTAGTTGATGCTTTTTCAGCACCACCGGCTACAACAGCATCAGCATCGCCGTATGCCACCATACGAGCTGCATGACCAATATTATGCACACCACTGGTACATGCGGTAGTAATGGCAATATTTGGCCCCTGAAGTCCAAACATTATTGATAAATGACCGGCAATCATATTGATAATTGTCGAAGGGACAAAAAATGGCGATAACTTACGGGGGTTGCCTGATGTGACTAACTTTTCATGATTCTGTTCAATTAACCCTAAACCACCAATACCGGAGCCAACCGCAACGCCAATGCGCGAAGCATTTTGCTCTGTAACTTCAAGACCAGAATCCTTAAATGCTTGTATACCAGCTGCAATACCATATTGTATAAAAAGATCCATTTTCTTAGCTTCTTTACGTTCAATATAGTTTTGTGCATCAAAACCTTTAACTAAACCAGCAAACTTTGTTGAGTAATCTGAAGTATCAAAATGATCAATATTACCTATACCACTTTTACCAAGTAGTAAGTTTCGCCATGTTTCTTCTGCGGTGTTGGCAAGTGGACTAAGTACGCCAATACCGGTAACTACTACACGTCTCATAACAGAACGGCCTCCGAGAATTAAAATAGGATCCCATAGAAGTACTTTGGATAGCGTTAAAAACAACTTCTTAGAGATAAAAAAAAGCGGTCACTTACAATTAAGTATACCGCTTTTATTATTTTATTAAGTTCGACTACTTCAAACTTATCAACAATTACTGGTTAGCAGTAACGTAATCGATTGCTGCTTGAACAGTAGTAATTTTTTCAGCTTCTTCGTCAGGAATTTCAGTATCAAATTCTTCTTCTAACGCCATAACTAATTCTACAGTGTCTAGTGAGTCAGCACCTAAGTCATCTACAAATGATGAATCAACTTTAACTTCTGCTTCACTAACACCAAGTTGTTCAACTGTGATTTTTTTTACGCGTTCTTCGATATTACTCATTTTGTTTCCTTTACTGAAAGTGCATTTTTTCAAATTGCGTGTAGTGTATTCGTCAACAGCTCGCCATGCAAGCTTCTAATTAACTTTTTTATCTGGTCTAACCTGTTGACATATTGAAAAATATTATAAAAAGTGAATATAGGCCTTAAAAATTAAGGCTTATACCATATACATACCACCGTTAACATGAATGGTTTCACCTGTCACATAAGCAGCTGCATCTGATGCTAAAAACGCGACTGTACTGGCAATTTCTTCTGGTTTACCTAAGCGGTTTGCTGGTACTTGAGAAAAAATCCCCTCTTTTTGCTCATCAGTTAACGTTTGTGTCATATCTGTATCAATAAAGCCTGGAGAAACAGTGTTTACAGTAATCCCACGAGAAGCTACTTCCCGCGCCAACGCTTTAGTGAACCCCAGTAAACCAGCCTTTGCTGTTGCATAGTTAACTTGACCAGCATTCCCCATAGTTCCAACGACAGAGCCAATATTAATAATACGGCCTGTGCGTTTCTTCATCATAGGGCGAATTGCCGCTTTGCTTAGTTTATATACTGATGTTAAGTTAGTTTCAATGATATCTGACCACTCTTCATCCTTCATACGCATAAACAAATTATCACGGGTGATACCTGCATTGTTTACTAAGATATCAATGCTGCCGTAGGTTTCTTTTATCGCAGCAAACATTTGATTGATTGATTCATCGCTCGTTACATTTAATACTAAGCCCATTCCCGCAGCACCATCTGCCGTAAGATATTCAGCGATTTTATTTGCACCATTTTCTGAGGTTGCTGTACCAATAACAGTAGCCCCAAGAGCCTGAAGCTGTGTTGCAATAGCTTTACCAATTCCACGGCTTGCGCCAGTTACTAAAGCAACTTTTCCTTCTAATGAAAACATTTTTATTCCTAGTTTTTATTTATGTTGATTAAATACAAATAACATTCTATTTTCGACTGCGTATCAATAATTAAAACTATTAGACTAGTCTATCACTAAATCAATAGCTTGCTGCAATGTATCGTTTGTATTTACACTGACACTCTTAATTGATTTGTTAATACGCTTATTAAGGCCTTGGAGAACTTTCCCTGGCCCTAGTTCAACGACTTTTTCAATACCGTCTGCCGATAGTTTACTTATAGTCTCACTCCAGCGAACCGGTGAGTATAATTGCTTCACTAAAGCAGCCTTTATCGCCACAGCCGTGTCTTCTTTACTGACATCTACATTGTTTACCACAGTGATGCTAGGGGGATTAAAAGTCACCTTCTCCAGTTCAACCTCAAGTTTAGCTGCCGCATCGCTCATGAGCGCGCAATGAGAGGGTACACTCACAGGCAAAGGTAAAACACGCTTAGCACCTGCAGCTTTACAAAGCTCTCCTGCTCGCTCTACGGCTGCTTTGTGACCCGCAATAACCACTTGACCTGGCGAATTAAAGTTAACTGCAGAAACCACTTCTGCTGCTTTAGCCTTTTCACAAGCCGCGATAATATCTTCATCGGCTAACCCTATGACAGCGGCCATTGCACCAACGCCTTGTGGAACACAAGTTTGCATAAACTCACCGCGCTTCTCGACTAAAACAACAGCATCAGCTAATGACAATACTCCAGCACAAACTAGCGCTGAATATTCACCCAAACTGTGGCCAGCCATAACATCAGGAACTACATCAGACTCTGCTTGCCAAACTCGCCATAAAGCAACACTCGCAGTTAATAAAGCAGGTTGGGTAATATTAGTTTGATTTAGCTTTTCAACTGGCCCTTGAGCGACAAGTTGCCAAAGATCATAACCTAACGCTTGTGAGGCTTCTTGAAAAGTTGCTCTGACTATATCATTTTCTGCAAAGTCACTGAGCATAGCAACACTTTGTGAGCCCTGACCAGGAAATACGAATGCTAATTTATTTTGCATAGTTTTACTCTATATAAGTTCTTTTGTGTAAACGATTAATTTTTATAATAATCAAGTTATTATAAATTTGTTTATCATTGTGGTATTGGATATTATTGAGCTGAAAAACCATGCTCTAAAGAGTTTTTTATTTTTTCAGGTACTTGTCTTTCAACTTCCTTTACCGCTTCCATAATTGCTGCATAAAAAGCATTAGCATTAGCGTTGCCATGGCTCTTTACTACAATACCGCGTAATCCTATCAAACTTGCACCGTTATACTGGTCGGGGTTCATCGTTTTAAATAACTTTTTAAAGCTAGGTTTTAACAAAGAACCGAATAATTTGGCAATCAGGCTAGCACTAAAGGCTGATTTGGATTTTTGATAGACTAACCTTGCAACACCTTCACAAGTTTTTAGCGCGACATTACCGACAAAACCATCACATACAATAACATCAGCTTTATTCGAAAAAATATCACAACCTTCAATAAAGCCGACATAATTAATATTTTTATTTTCGCTAAGCTCTAAACCAGCAAGTTTAATATGGTCACTGCCCTTTATAGCTTCCTCGCCCATGTTAAGCAGAGCAATACGAGGCTTGGTAATACCATCAACGTGCTTCGCCATCACAGAGCCCATGACACCAAATTGATATAACACATGGGAATCACAAAAAACATTAGCGCCTAAATCTAACATAAAAACATGTTTATCTTTATCGTGCGTCGGTAAAGATGAAATAAGAGCTGGTCGCTCAACGCCTGGTAGATTTTTTAAAACAAAATGAGCCATGGTAAAAAGTGCGCCAGTATTACCAGCACTAACACAAGCCTGAGCAATACCTTCATGCACTAAATCTAATGCTTTACGCATAGATGAATTTTTTTTAGTACGAAGTGCAACGATAGGCTTATCCGACATCGACACTACCTGAGAAGTCGACAATATACTTAATTGTGGGTGGTTTTCTAGATCATGTTGAGATATTTTAAAACGATCGAGATATTCTGTAATGATATTTTCATCACCACAAAGAATAAGATGCAAGTTTGGCTGGTTAGTTATTGCCATTATTGCTGCAGATATTGTTATTAGGGGGCCTTTATCGCCCCCCATAACATCTAACGCGATGGTTAGATTTGTATTTAAGCTCAAGCTAGCTAAGCCTAAAATATAATCGCTTATTTAGCGATTACTTTAACACCTTTGTAAAAGCCATCAGCTGTTACATGGTGACGACGATGTGTTTCACCAGATACTGGATCTACTGATAAGTTTTCTGCTGTTAATGCATCATGTGAACGGCGCATGCCACGTCTTGAACGAGACTTTTTGCTTTTTTGAACTGCCATGAGTTACTCCTAAAACGGTTATAAGTTGAATCTGAGCGGCCAATAGGCTACTTGATTTGTTTTAAAACATCAAATGGATTCGGTTTCTCAAGCTCTTCAGGCAACTCCCCCCAAACACTATCAGCTTCTGCTGAACAATCTTTAAGGTCATGCCTTGGAATTAAAGGAATTGAGAGTATTAGCTCTTCTTCCACTAACTCACGCAAGTTTACTTCACCATTCTCATCTAATTCTACTACGTCATAATATGACGGTATATTTTCAGCAGTTTGCTCATTTTTGACCGGACTGAAAGTAAAGTCTATTTCGAGTAAATGGTCAAAATCTTCGTTACACCGCTGACAAGTTAATGCAACTAATGCCGAGCCCGTACCAGACATTACCGTCAAGCCACGTTCATCCACATCAAACTTAACACTAACTTGAACATGCTCGCTTCTGCTTTTACATCCAGCAAGCAGTCTAGTCATGTCCGACAATTTAAAAACACCTTCACACACAAGTCTTCGCTGTGCACTTCGTGTTGGATTAATTGTTATTGGAAGTTTAAGATTCTGCATAAGGCGCGCATATTATAGACCCTGCAGGCAAGTGTCAAAAGAAAATTGCACTATTTTGTTTAAAAGCTCAAGATAGACCCAATATTAGTGAAAATTGCATAATAATTGTATGTTCGAGAAATGATAATACGATTACAAACAAGCAACTTTCTAGCGCTATAATAACATTATCGATAACCTTAAAGGCTAAACATGAAAACCTTAGTACTTGGCTCTACTTCACCATTTAGAAAACAAATTTTAGAAAAACTTCAACTCCCTTTTGAATGTGCAAAACCGAATATTGATGAAACTGCAATTCATGGTGAGTCTCCTCAAGCACTTGTAGAACGTTTAGCTATTGAAAAAGCTAAAGCAGTTTCATCACATTACGCTAATGCATTAATTATAGGCTCAGATCAAGTCGCAGTTTGTCAGGGTGAAATTTTAGGTAAACCTCATAACTTTGAAAATGCTGTCAGCCAACTTTCAAAATTTAGTAATAAAAGTATTACCTTTTATACTGGGCTATGTATATTTGATAATGTAACAGGTATAACTACTTCACTAGTAGAACCCTTTATTGTTCATTTTAAAGCATTAAGTAACAATGATATTGAAAGCTATTTACATGCAGAACAACCCTACAATTGTGCTGGTAGTTTCAAAAGTGAGGGCTTAGGCATCTGTTTGTTCAGTAAGCTCGAAGGAGAAGATCCTAATACCTTAATAGGCTTGCCACTAATTAAACTAGTTGAGTTATTAAAAGAACACGGCGTAGATGTTCTCGCTGAACAAGGTAATTAACGAGCTTACCTTGAAATCAGTTACACTTTACATAAAATAGAGTGAAACGACGTTATCTAAATTAAGTTAAATTTGGCATTTAGGTTTTCTGCTCAGGTATCAAAAGCTGTTGTAGTTCCTTAAGTGAATCTACGACCGCGTTGGGTTGATAACTATTTAACACTTTTTTATCGTGTACACCTAATGTTATGCCAATTCTGTCAATTCCAGCAGCCTGAGCCATAGCCATATCATGGCTGGTATCGCCTATCATTACCGCATGTTCAGGTTGTATACCTAGCTCCTCAAGCAAAGATAAAATCATTTGAGGATCAGGCTTAGAATTAGCCTCATCAGCACAGCGGGAGGCATGAAAATAATGTTCTGTTTCTGTCATATCAAATACTCGTTGTAACCCCTGCCTAGCTTTACCAGTAGCAACGGCAAGTAATTTATTTTCATGGGTTAATGCGTTTAATAATGATTTGGCATGCTCAAACAGTGGTGTTGGTGTCGTATCAACATGAATATATTGATATTTATATTGGGTGATCATCTTATCTAGCTGTGCTTTCGAGTTATTTGGAAAGAGTACAGACAAGCCAACAGGCAAACTTAAACCAATGATATCTTTTACTTGTTCATCTGTTGGGGGCTGCAGATAACACTGTATCGCAGCAGCCTGCATAGAAGAAACAATACGGGCAATGGAGTCCATCAAAGTTCCATCCCAATCAAAAATAACCAATTTATAATGCTGCATATGTTTTTATTCTTTTATCAGTTTAGAAAGTAGTTTTTCTAAACTTGGCTCCAATGGTGCTTCGATTTTTATTCTTTTTTCTGTCTTAGGATGAGTAAACTCAATACTTGCTGCATGCAAAAATAAACGTTTTAATCCTTGAGTTTTCATTTGTTCATCAAAATCTGCATGACCATATTTTGCATCCATAGCAATGGAATGACCACTCACTTGACAATGGACACGTATTTGATGCGTTCGCCCTGTTACCGGAAAAGCACGCACTAAAGTAGCTCCGCGATAGCGCTCTAATACCTTGTAACGGGTTTCAGATGCTTTACCTAGTTGTTTATCAACGACAACAACTCGCTCGCCAGATTTTAAATCATTTTTCTTTAATGCCTCAGTGACACGAGTTAATTTTGTCGGCCAATGACCTTTAACCAAGGCATGATAGAATTTTTGTACATTTTTGTTACGTAACTGTTCATGCAAGCTTCGCAGTGCCGAACGCTTTTTTGCTACAACCAGACAGCCAGAAGTATCCCTATCTAATCTGTGTACCAGCTCTAGCATTCTTGCATCAGGCCTAAGTGCTCGTAATGCTTCAATTAAACCAAAACTAAGGCCACTACCACCATGCACCGCCATACCAGATGGTTTGTTAATCACGATTAAACGCTCATCCTCAAATAAAATCTGCTTTTCTAAATTAGCAACAATATTCAAACCAGTAGAGACTGTATCTTTTTGCTCAGAGATTCTAATGGGGGCAATTCTTAATTCATCGTTAACTGCTAATTTATAAACAGGTTTGATTCGTTTTTTATTAACGCGAATTTCGCCCTTACGCATCAACCGATACAAGTGACTTTTTGGCACACCTTTGAGTGTTCTTAATAGAAAATTATCAATCCTTTGACCTGCATCTTCGTTATCTATAGTGATAAATTTTACTTTAGGCTTTTCTGTAGTTTTTGCTTTATCGGCCGATTTATTCATTTTGCTGTGGTCAGGATTATTCATCAAGGTTTTATCTACTGAGCGATTTGTATAATTGAGTTTATTTGTTGTTATAGGCTTAGGTATTTGAGTGTTAATTTCTTTCATTGACACAGTTTAACACACTTTAATTAGCAGTTTATGTAATTTAAACAGCTTTTTTATTGGCTAAAAAGCAAATATAGTGGGATAATGGTAAAGTTATTTGTTGATCATTAACGCTTATTCCGTTTAAAACAGCGATATGAAAGTAAACAATAAGCTATTCAACTTAACAATTTAACCTTAGAAGCTTTAAAGAGAGACGTAAGAGACAAACTGCGGCCACATTTTTATGCAAAACCTGCTTGTATTACATGCACTCTAGCAGTGCCATACGAAATCAGTGTCAGACATACTAATAGAACGGCCTTTTATTTATTTTGACGCAACAAGTTAACGAACATAGTAACTTGTGTGAATTACTTGTCAAAGAGCATAAACGGTTTTAACAATTTTTTTAAATTGTTTTAAGTCCAGCACCATAAAGCAATTATTATAAAATATTACCAAGGTACTTCCCCTGGTATATGGCGCAGCACACAAGCTGAGCACATAAAGAAATAAATTATCACTGCTTGCATAGATAATGTGGCAGTAATTTTAAAGAAACAATCAGAATTTATAACAGCTTAGCCTGGTATTATGACAGGTTAATCTTGACAACCGTGAGGCTGACAAACTGCTGTTACGAGAAAAACAGATTGCTTTGTGTCCTAAGCAATGGTGTGTTGTGACTAAAAAATAGAGTCCGACAAACTATGAAACGTATGTTAATTAACGCTACCCAATCAGAAGAATTGCGTGTAGCACTGGTAGATGGCCAAAAACTTTACGATTTAGATATTGAAAGTCCAGGTCATGAACAAAAAAAATCCAATATATACAAAGCAAAAATTACGCGTATTGAGCCCTCTTTAGAGGCCGCTTTCGTTGACTATGGCGCTGACCGCCATGGTTTCTTACCAATGAAAGAAATCGCCCGTGAATACTTTCCTAAAGGTTATACCTTTCAAGGCCGTCCTAATATCAAAGAAGTATTACACGAAGGCCAAGAAGTCATTGTTCAAATAGACAAAGAAGAACGGGGCCAGAAAGGTGCGGCATTAACTACTTTTATAAGTCTTGCTGGTAGCTACCTGGTTTTAATGCCAAACAATCCGCGTGCCGGTGGAATATCTCGCCGTATAGAAGGTGAAGAACGTACCGAATTAAAAGCTTCTCTTAGCAAACTAGATTTACCAAAAGGCATGGGGTTAATTGTACGAACGGCGGGTGTCGGTAAAGATTACGATGAATTAGAATGGGATCTAAGTGTTCTCCTACATCATTGGAAAGCCATTAGTGATGCAGCAGCAAGTCGCCCTGCTCCATTCTTAATTCATCAAGAAACAAACCTTATTTTACGTGCTATTCGCGATTATTTGCGCCGAGATATTGGTGAGGTATTAATTGATCGCCCTAAAACATTTGAAAGTGTGAAAAAGCATATAGAAGTAGTTCGCCCTGACTTCTTAAGCAGAATAAAACTTTATAGCAGTGATGTTCCTCTATTTACTCACTATCAAATAGAAACACAGATAGAAACAGCATTTCAACGCGAAGTTCGGTTACCCTCTGGTGGTTCGATAGTCATTGATCCTACTGAAGCGATGACCTCAATAGATATCAACTCAGCTAGAGCAACTAAAGGCAGTGATATTGAAGAAACAGCTTTTAATACAAATTTAGAAGCTGCAGAAGAAATTGCTCGCCAACTTCGTTTACGTGACTTAGGTGGGTTAGTCGTTATTGACTTTATTGATATGACACCTGTTCGACATCAACGTGAAGTTGAAAATCGAATGCGAGATTCGGTTCACCAAGACAGAGCAAGAATACAGTTAGGAAAAATATCACGTTTTGGCTTATTAGAAATGTCACGCCAACGCCTTCGCCCTTCAATTGGTGAGACAAGCCAAGGTGTTTGCCCGCGATGTAATGGTACTGGCCATGTGCGTGGTGTTGAATCTCTTGCCTTATCAGTTTTACGTTTAATGGAAGAGGAAGCCATTAAAGACAATACTTTACATGTTCAAGCACAAGTACCAGTGCCTGTTGCAACTTATTTATTAAATGAAAAGCGTCGTTCAGTCATGCATGTTGAAAAACATCATAATGTGCGTGTTCTAATCATACCGAATCCTCATATGGATACTCCACAATATGAAGTTGTTCGTGTAAAAAATGACGAGAGTACTAGCGAAGCAAGTTACGAATTACCGGTGAAACAGGCTAAACTTGAAGAAGCTAAGATGCCGAAATTTGATAAAACCGCTGTGAAACGTGATGAGCCTTTAATTCAGGGGATGTCTGCGCCAAAACGGGCTAGTAAAAGCCAAAAAAGTGAAGTAAAACAAAGTCAATCACCTGATAATAAATCAACTAAAGCAACCGGTTTCTTTGCTTGGATAAAAAGTTTATTTATTAGCGAACAAGTGGTTGAAGAAGAGAAAACTAATAATAAAACTCAATCAGGTAAACGCTCACAAGATAAACGTGGCAATCAAGGTAAACGACGTAACAATCGTGGTAGTAACCGTAGTCGTAGTGACCGTAATAATGAAAATTCTAATAACCGCGCTAATAACAAAGGTAATGAATCAAAAAATACCCGTCCAGGGCGTGATGAAGATAAAAACAAACCGAAAAGACAAACAAGAAAAAGCGATACTGACAAAGAGGCCACTGTAAAAGAAGAAAAAGTTACCGAACGCCGTCAACGTAGAAATAATCGTAAGAAAATTCGCGTTAAAGTTGAAGAAAAAGTAGCAGAAAAGCTTGAAAGCGTTTCGCCTGCTACTGTGGAAGAAAATACCAGTAACGAAGAAAAACCTCGTAACAGACGTTCACCAAGACACCTTAGGTCAAATGGTCAACGACGCAAACGTAATAGCTCTGAATCAGCGCAGCAATCAGTAGCGGTCAATGAATCTTCAAACTTACTTGATGTAGAGAATACTGAAGCGAACACTTCATCTACAGTAGAAAAGCAGCAAGAATTACCTTTTGAGCACAAAGCTGAAATTGAAGTAAAAGCAGACCTTGCAACTAAAACTGAAGCGCCAACAAAAGCGGAAATTGAAGCTAAATCGGAAGTTTCAGCAGAAACCGAGATTGTCACAAAAGCTGAAATTGAAGTTAAATCGGAAGTTTCAGTAGAAACTGAGGGTGCTACAAAAGCTGAAAATGAAGCTAAATCAGAAGTTTCAGCAGAAACCGAGGTTGTCACAAACGCTGATAATGAAGCTAAATCAGAAGTTTCAGTAGAAACCGAGGTTGCTACAACAGCTGAAAATGAAGCTAAATCGGAAGTTTCAGTAGAAACCGAGGTTGCTACAAAAGCTGAAAATGAAGCTACAACTGAAACTAAATCGGAAGTTTCAGCAGAAACAGAGGTTGTCACAACAGCTGAAAGTGAAGCTAAATCGGAAGTTTCAGCAGACACCGAGGTTGCCACAAAAGCTGAAAATGAAGCTAAATCAGAAGTTTCAGCAGACACCGAGGTTGTCACAAACGCTGATAATGAAGCTAAATCAGAAGTTTCAGCAGAAACCGAGGTTAACACAAAAGCTGAAAATGAAGCTAAATCAGAAGTTTCAGCAGGAACCGACGTTGTCACAACAGCTGAAAATGAAGCTAAATCAGAAGTTTCAGCAGAAACCGACGTTGCCACAAAAGCTGAAAATGAAGCTCAATCAGAAGTTTCAGCAGAAACCGAGGTTAACACAAAAGCTGAAAATGAAGCTGAATCAGAAGTTTCAGCAGAAACCGAGGTTGTCACAAACGCTGAAAATGAAGCTAAATCAGAAGTTTCAGCAGAAACCGAGGTTGTCACAAACGCTGAAAATGAAGCTAAATCAGAAGTTTCAGCAGAAACCGAGGTTGCCACAAAAGCTAACGTTGTTGTAAAACCTAAACAGAAAATGGTTAACAAAGGTCCAGCTAAAGATAAAAAATTAGCAAGACAAGTTAGAAAAGCAAATAAGTTTTCCGGTAGAGCAACAGCGCCGATGACAAAAACTGAAACAATAACTGTCATCAAGGATATTCCGACTTCATTTCTGTCTGATAGTGAAAGGCCTTTACACCAATCATCCGGTAAAACGGCAATAATTGCCGATGTGGTAAATAGAAGTACAGCTAAAGCCACTAAGCCCTAGAAATAGGGGTTTAAAGTCTTTATGTATAAAACCAGTTATATTAACTATAACTGGTTTTTTTATATCTTAATTTCAAATAGTCATTCAGACACTAATATCAACCTAACAAAAATAGCACATATACAACATGACTATAGGGCTTAGAAAGACTTAAAACGTAATCAAAGTAAGTGAAAGACTATAACTTGGGACTAACAAATCACTTGACTGTTTGCTTTCGCTAACGTTAAATAGGTCTAAGTAGAAGACCAGTTAATAAATAAGACAGGTCATGATTGTTACCTTTAAAGACTCAAGGTAACTAATACAAAAGAGAGTAATAATTATTATGAAAAAATGGTTTTTTTCTGACAATGGTGAAGTAACAGGTCCTTTTGGCCTAAAAGACTCTAATGCGTTAATTGCTAAAAAACCAGATTTATATGCATGGCATCCCTCATATACACATTGGGTTCCTGTAAGTTGCATTAATGAGTTTGAAACAGCAATAACCCCACCTCCCCCACCTATTGAGATCCCAACGGATCTTATTGATGATTTAATTGGGGAAGAAAAAGAATTAATAACGACTTTAGATCGTATCGATAAAACCATTAAAATAACCTCTGATTCTTTATATGAAATTGATGCTGAATTGGATAATTATGGGCAAATAACCCATAATTTAACTGAAGAAGTAAAAGTTGTTGTTAAAACAATTGAAGAGCAATATGCCTCACTTCAAAAGAACTTAGCTAACGTTATTAAAACTGATTACTAGCAAAGACTATATCTTTAGTTGTATTACGTTAAACATATATTAATCATAAGATTTAAAGTTAACAGATAAGAGAAATAACGATGAAAAAATGGTTTTTTTCAAACAATGGCAAAGTGACTGCCCCTCTAGATTTAGAGGCAGCAAAAGAGTATTTAGCTAGCAATCCAAATGTTTATGGCTGGCATCCTTCCTTTAATCAATGGAAGCCTGTTAACTGTATCAGTGAATTTGTTGGAGTATTACCGCCAACAGTTCAATCGCCATTAATTCCAAAAGAGATTTCAGATAAATTTATCGCCAAGAAGCAACGTTTACAAACTAAACTTACTTCAATAGATGATAGCATTAATCATAGTCAATCCACGTTAGCTAAATTCGAAAAGCAGATTGATAAGTATAAAGAGTTAACCCAAAACCTTAATGATGATGTTAAAGGTGCTATTGATAATATTGAGAAAAAATATAAAAGCTTAAGCCGTAAACTATCTCAAGTTAAAGATGCCGTTCATATTGCAGAAAAAGAAATGACTGAAGTTGTTGAGGATTTCGATCATCGAATGAGTTCAAATGACATTTTTATGCCTACTTGTGCACAAAGCATTAAGACAGCCTCAGTGGCTGATATATCAGATGCAGCACAAATGAGTAGAGCAAAATTAGCGCAAGAGAAGTTAGCAACACCGCCTAAACGTCTAGAGCCTGTACAAACGAAACCTGAAGAAGTCGTTAAGGAATTCAAAGAGCCCAGCGCAAGAAAGGCCACTACTGAGAAAGCAACTGTTGAGCAGTCAGCTGATGAAAAAGACGGCTTCAATGGTATGAAAAACATGATGAAGTCAGTGTTTAAAGGCGATAGTAAAGTAGAGAAAAAAGTAGATAAAGTAGAAGTTAAGAAAAGTAAAGATGAGCCTCTTTCAATGGCCGAACGGTTAAAATTAGCTCAAAATAACCAATAGCAGCAAGACTTGCACCCTTGCTTTTCTAATTTCGCAATATACTATCAACTGTTATTGTGTACAAAATAAAGCCAGTCATTTTACAATGACTGGCTTTATTATTAGTTATTAATTAAAAACAATAACCTTTGATGACATCAGTTACCTTACATGTGTTAATGCTTGATTAGCTAACTTAGTTATTTCTGACCAATTTTTATTCTCTACTATGTCACTTGATACCAACCAAGAACCACCACAACACACTACATTAGGCTGAGCTAGATAGTCACGTACGTTGTTTAGATTTATACCACCAGTTGGGCAAAAGCGTATATCAGGGAAAGGTCCACCAATTGACTTTATTGCTTTAACACCACCCGAAGCTTCCGCAGGAAAGAATTTTAAATGGTCATATCCATAGTCTGCGCCATCCATTAACTCTGAAATTGACGAAATACCAGGGATTAATGCAATATTCCCCTCATTGCCAGCTTGAAGTAAATCTTTAGTTAAACCTGGGCTAATCGCAAATTTAGCACCTGCATCATAAGATTGCTGTAATTGTTGACGATTAGTTACCGTGCCCGAGCCAATAATAGCTTCTGGTAGCTCTTTGGCAATAGTACTAATAACGTCAAGTGCCGCAGGGGTACGTAGGGTAACTTCTAAAACTTTAATGTCTGCGGTCAGTAAAGCTTCAGCAATAGGAAGCGCTTCTTCAACTTTATTAATAACTAAAACAGGAACGATAGGCCCCATTTCGAAAACGTCCTTTGGCATAATTTGCCAATTCTTTGATACTGTCATAAATCCTCTTTATCTAACTTTAGCTTGACGCAAAAGCTTCGATTTTAATAAGTTTTTTATTTTTAAATTAATGCGTATTAAGGTCTTAAATTACTAGTCTTTTAATGTCGGCATAAAGCGAAAATAAGCACCTTATGCCTTAGGTATTAAGATATTTTTACTCAAATAATGAGCATGCACCTGTATTTGCAGAGCTTAAATTTCTCCGCATGAAACCAAATATTTCACGCCCCATACCTTCGTGATGACCGTTAACTTGGAATTGTGCAACTTCACGAGCCTTTAATTCTTGTTCATCAACAAGTAAGGTTAGTTCTCCTGACTCACCATCTAAGTTAATCATGTCACCGTCTTTTATCTTGGCAATTAAACCACCATCAAGCCCTTCTGGGCATAAGTGAATTGCCGCGGGAACCTTACCAGAGGCTCCAGACATACGCCCATCTGTAACTAAGGCAACCTTGAAACCTTTATCCTGTAATACTCCCAATAAAGGTGTCAATTTATGAAGTTCTGGCATACCTCTGGCTTTGGGTCCTTGGAAACGAACAACCGCAACAAAGTCCTTTTCAAGTTCACCAGCATCAAAGGCAACTTGTAACTCATTTTGATCCTCAAATACAACGGCTGGCGCTTTAATAACAAGACTTTCTTCTTTTAAGGAAGAAGTTTTGATAACAGAAACACCTAAATTACCTTTAAGAACCTTTAAACCACCATCTTTTTTAAAGGGTTTAGCAACCGTGGTAATGACCGCTTCATCCAGTGAAGCTTGAACACCGTCTACCCACTTTAACTCGCCATTTTCGAGGATTGGCTTTTGCGTATAACGTGAAAGGCCGCGACCACAAATTGTTTCAACATCTTCATGAACAAGTCCTGCCGCAATTAACTCTTTAAATAGTAACGCCATACCGCCAGCTTCTTGGAAGTGATTAATATCTGCATGTCCATTGGGGTATATTCTTGTAAGTAAAGGCACGGCTTCAGATAAATCATTAAAATCTTGGAAATCAATAATGATGCCTGCGGCACGGGCAAAGGCAATGATATGCATTGTCAGGTTAGTTGAGCCACCTGTTGCTAATAAAGCCACTATTGCATTTACAATAGAGCGTTCATCAACCATTTTGCCAATTGGCATGTAATTACCTGATTGTTGTGTTAAGCGCGTCACTTGACGAGCAGCTGCTTTCGTTAACTCTTCACGTAGTGGTGTATTTGGTGCAACAAATGAGGCTCCGGGTAAATGTAGCCCCATTACTTCTACCACAAGTTGATTTGAGTTAGCAGTACCAAAGAAGGTACATGTTCCTGCTGAGTGGTAAGATGCAGATTCAGCTTCTAATAATGCCTCTTCGTCCACTTCACCTTGAGCATATTGTTGGCGGACCCTTGCTTTTTCTTTGTTCGGAATACCTGAAGGCATAGGTCCCGCTGGTACAAAAACAGTTGGTAAGTGGCCAAATGTCATACTGGCAATTAATAAACCTGGTACGATTTTATCGCAGATACCAAGCATTAAAGCACCATCAAACATGTTATGTGATAAGCCAACAGCGGTAGCCATTGCAATAACATCACGACTCATTAAACTTAAGTCCATGCCAGGCTGACCTTGTGTGACACCATCACACATTGCCGGAACACCACCAGCAAATTGTGCTATGCCACCCGTTTCTCTAATAGCTGCTTTAATGACATCAGGATAAGTATGATAAGGTTGATGAGCACTTAACATATCATTATATGCAGAGATAATAGCGATATCGGAATGGTTTATACCTTTTAGGGTTTGTTTTTCATCTTTGCCACAAGCGGCAAATCCGTGAGCTAGGTTACCACAGGATAAACTTGCTCTATGCACTGTAGTTGATTTCGCTGCATCAATCTTTGCTAAGTATGCTGCACGAGTACTTTCACTACGCTTGATGATTCTTTGCGTTATTTCTATTATTTCTTGTTTCATTTGCTCTTCAACCTTTACGTCTTAATCTGGTTCTCTATCTAACAAAGTTAATTCTGTACATTGCCTATGAAAAAGTTTTCAGGACTATTTATACAGGCAAATAGTAAGCTATGGAGCCCAATAAACTTCTGTTTTTAAGGTGGGGTGATGTAAAAATGCACGAATTGGCATTGTTAAAGCATCTTGCCCATTTAATGCTTGCTCCAACACTATCTTTTTATTTTCACCACAAAGGTGTAAAAAAGTATTTTCACTTCGTTCTAAAGCTTTAAAACTAAAAGTTATCCGCTGATATGGGGCAGTCGTTGGTATTACTTTTAGTAATGCTTCATCAGTTTTTAACCCTTGTTTGATTTGCTTACTACAAGGAAATAGTGAAGCGGTATGTCCATCTTCCCCCATTCCCAAAATTAAGACATCAAGTGGTAATAAAGTTTTGTTAGCTGCAATATTAAGATCATTTAAGGTATCTTCACTAAACTCTTCACCTTGTTTTAAGTGGAAGAACTTAGCCGCTGCCGCCCTATTTTGTAATAAATTTTCATGAACTAATCTTGTATTACTATCTTTACTATCCAGCGCGACCCAGCGCTCATCAGCTAAAGTTACCGTAACTTTTGACCAATCAATATCAGTTTCAGATAAAATACTGAATAAACCTTTTGGCGTAGAACCACCAGAAACAGCAATACTCGCCTTGCCCTTTTCTTTAATGGCTTGGTTAAGAATCTGGCTGATAGATTCAGCTAATGCTACATCAAGATGTTCACGTGAAGTAAATGCTAATAAGTTATTCATTATTCTACCCACTGGCGATCATCTCGCGCAATTAAAGAAATAGACGATACTGGACCCCAAGATCCGGCAGTATAAGGTTTTGGGGCTTCGTTGGTTGTATTCCAAGCCTCAATAATACTATCTGCCCAAACCCAGGCAGCTTCAACTTCATCACGGCTGACAAATAAAGATTGATTACCATTTAAGACTTCTAGCATTAAACGTTCATAAGCATCGACAACTCGCTCATCGTTATAAGTATCAGAGAAGCTTAGATCAAGTTTGTTTTCTTGAATGTGCATTTGTGATGCAATACCAGGGATTTTATTCATCATTTGTAACTCAACCCCTTCATCAGGTTGTAAACGAATAGTCAGTTTATTGGCTGGTAAATCACTATAACTGTCTTTAAATATATTGTGTGGTTGCTGTTTAAAATGCACGACAATTTCACTATGCTTTTTAGGCATACGTTTTCCCGTTCTCAGATAAAAAGGAACCCCTTTCCATCGCCAGTTATCAATTTCAGCTTTAATTGCTACAAATGTTTCAGTATTACTATTGGTGTTAGCGCCTTCTTCATTTAAATAACCAGGTACTGGAACACCGTTTAAAAAACCATCTGAATATTGACCTCGAACAGCTTTATCTTTAATGTTTTCACGGTTAATTGATTTTAATGCTTTTACAACCTTTAGTTTTTCTGCACGTACGCTTTCTGCACTTAAATCAGCAGGAGGCTCCATCGCTAATAATGACAAAATCTGTAGTAAATGGTTTTGCACCATATCCCGCATTTGACCTGCTTCGTCATAAAAGCCCCAGCGCCCTTCTATACCAACACTTTCAGCTACGGTTATTTGTACATGATCGATACTATTACGATCCCAGTTATTGGTAAATAACGAGTTAGCAAAGCGCAATACCATTAAATTAAGAACCGTTTCCTTTCCTAAATAATGATCGATGCGATAGGTTTGATTTTCTTTAAAAAAATCAGACACTTGATTATTAATAGCAATAGAGGATTCCAACGAGTGACCTATTGGCTTTTCCATAACGACTCTGTCTGCATCACATATTAGGTTTGCATGATCTAAACCTTTACAAATATCACCATAAATTGCAGGAGGAGTTGAAAAATAATAAACACGAGTACTATTGCCATCTGCTAAGGCTTTACTTAATTGATTAAATGAGTTGATATCTTTAAAGTCTAATTGTTGATAAACCATTCGTGCCATAAACCTTGCGAGAACCTGTTCATCAATTTTTTCTTTAACAAAATTATTTAAATTGTCTAAAACGATCTTTTTGAACTCTTCAAGCGTATGTTCTTGTCTCGCTGCACCAACAATACGGCTGTTTTCATTGATTAATCCACAAACTTCTAGCTGGTATAACGCCGGTAACAACTTACGACGCGACAAGTCACCTAAAGCTCCAAATATGACAATTTCACTAGCGGATTGACAATCTAAATTACTCATAGAATTTCTCTTTTATAAATTTTATTGTTCCGAGCTATTTTAATCGTTCTCTTTACTCTTCATTAAACGAAGAGAAAAAGTAAAATAGATCGGTTTGTAACTAAACTACATATATATCTAATTTAGCGCTTGTTCACTCGACAGTAAAGAACTTTTTGTAATTTTACTACACCGATTAAAATAAAAAGAAGATAATTGACTAAAAAGCACAATTTTAAGGAAATTCCCCTTTATTAATGGTTAAAAATTATGCAAATGTGGCCTTGTTACCATTGTAAAAATTTGCAAAGCTCATTAGTTTTGCATTATATTTACCTAGTTTATGAAATAAAATTTCATTTTTTCTGTTACTAAGGCAGAAAATAAATTACAGTATAGACAAAGTAGCCTATGGCTAAAGTCAGGCTATGAACGAATTATTGTTTAATACTTAAGATAATGAAGATCTAGGATCAGGCCATAATGAATATATTAGAAAAGATCACAAACGAACTAGACATGCTCAGTAAATCTGAACGTAAAGTAGCAGAAGTTATTTTAGCATCACCCAGTACAGTAATTCATTCAAGTATTGCTGCGCTTGCCAAACAAGCGAACATTAGTGAACCAACAGTAAATCGCTTTTGTCGTCGTTTAGATACCAAAGGTTACCCTGACTTTAAATTACATTTAGCGCAAAGCCTTGCAAACGGTACTCCTTATGTTAACCGACATGTTGATGAAAACGATAGTGCAGACGAATATACTGCAAAAATCTTTGAATCAACTATGGCAAGCCTTGAACTGGCCCGCAAGAGTTTAGATTCTAACGATATTAATCGCTCGGTTGATGTATTAACCCAAGCGAATAAAATTTCTTTCTTTGGCTTAGGCGCCTCA
The DNA here is from genome assembly GCA_040779365.1 of Colwelliaceae bacterium MEBiC 14330. Taxonomy (GTDB): domain Bacteria; phylum Pseudomonadota; class Gammaproteobacteria; order Enterobacterales; family Alteromonadaceae; genus Colwellia. The sequence continues at coordinate 86,833 of JBFONR010000003.1, read as the reverse complement.
GCCATCGTTGCACATGATGCACAAAACAAGTTCTTTCGCTTTAATGTTCCTGTTGTTTATTTTGATGACATATTAATGCAACGTATGAGTGCTATTAATAGTCAACAAGGTGATGTAGTTATTGTTATTTCACATACTGGTCGAACAAAGTCATTGGTTGAAGTGGCAAGTTTAGCTAAAGAAAATGACGCTACAGTTATAGGTATTACTACTACAGGCACACCTTTAGCTAAAGAATGCAGCATAGTACTCTCGGTAGATGTTAGTGAAGATACCGATCTTTATATGCCAATGTCATCTCGTATTGCCCAGTTAACATTAATCGATGTTCTCGCTACAGGCTTCACTTTACGCAGAGGTAGCAAATTTAGAGATAACTTGAAAAAAGTAAAAGATAGTTTAAGAAGCTCACGCTTTGAAAGAAGAGATTAAGATGTTTAGTCAATAATGCAGTAACTTAAAAGCGTTACCGCATTTATTAAGTAGTTATTAACGTAATATAAATCGTAAGAGGATTATAATGCCTAGAAGAACGAAAATTGTTGCTACCTTAGGTCCAGCAACTGACGATAGAGAAGTTTTAAAGAAAGTATTAGCAGCTGGTGTTAACGTAGTTAGACTTAACTTCTCTCACGGCGTTCCACAAGATCACATCGACAGAGCAAATAACGTTAGATCTGTAGCAAAAGAATTAGGTATATATGTTGGTATTTTAGGTGACTTGCAAGGACCTAAAATTCGTATTTCTACGTTTAAAAATGGCCCTATAAAACTAGCAATCGGTGATAAATTTGAGTTAGATGCAACGCTTGAAAAAGGTGAAGGTTGCCAAGAGAAAGTAGGTATAGATTACAAGCGACTTGTTCAAGATGTATCATCTGGCGATATCTTGTTACTCGATGATGGCCGTGTACAATTAAAGGTGCTTTCTACCTCAGAAAGCTCAGTTTTTACCGAAGTCACGGTTGGCGGACCTTTATCAAACAATAAAGGTATAAATCGACAAGGTGGTGGTTTAACCGCGCCAGCACTGACAGCAAAAGATAAAAAAGATATTATTCTTGCTGCTGAAATTAACGTAGATTTTCTTGCTGTTTCATTTCCTCGAGATGCTGCAGACATGCGCGAAGCCCGCTTACTTGCTCAAGAAGCTGGTTGTGATGCTCGTTTAGTATCAAAAGTTGAGCGCGCAGAAGCGGTTAATGATGATAAGGTGCTTGATGATATTATCTTAGCTTCTGATGTCGTTATGGTTGCACGTGGTGATTTAGGTGTCGAAATTGGCGATGCTGCATTGGTTGGTAAACAAAAACACATCATCGCTCGCTCACGTCAGTTAAATCGCGTTGTGATAACAGCAACACAAATGATGGAAACAATGATTGAACAGCCAATGCCAACACGTGCAGAAGTTATGGATGTTTCTAACGCCGTGCTTGATGGCACTGACGCCGTTATGTTGTCAGCTGAAACTGCCGCAGGTAAATATCCGGTAGAAACAGTTAAAGCGATGGCAAATGTTTGTGAAGGTGCAGAAAAGCATCGTTCAGTTAATATATCTGGTCATAGAGTTGAACTAACCTTTAGTGAAATATCAGAAACTGTCGCTTTATCAGCTATGTATGCAGCTAACCATCTAGAGGGAGTAAAAGCGATTATTGCCTTAACAGAATCAGGTCAAACAAGTAAGTTAATGTCTCGTATTACTTCGGGTTTACCCATTTTCTCTTTATCTCGTCATAACAAAACACTCAATAAAACAGCAATTTATCGAGGTGTTTACCCTGTTGCATTTGATTCAACTGATGTTAATAATGACAACTTATCAGAATCCATTTTAACAACAGTTAGTAAACAAGCTAAGTTATCTGTTGGCGATAAAATTATTTTAACGCATGGCGATATCATGGAAACCGTAGGCGCTACAAACACAGTAAAAGTATTAACAGTAACTAAAAATCACCTTAGTTAAATTAATTGCTAAATAAACATACGTTAAATTAATAGGCCACAGATATTCTCCTTGTGGCCTTTTTATATAAAAATGTTAATTTTTCAATAGTTCAACTGATTAACTATTAACAGCTTGTTTGACTTTATCTTTGTAACTTCGACTTACTTTTAACTCTTTACCATTATTAAGTACTAAGTAATACTCGCCATTTACTTGGCTACAAAATTTTTCAATTACATGCTTGTTGACTATGGTAGATCTATGATTTCGAATAAACTGCTTAGGGTCCAAACACGTTTCTAATTCTTTCATCGTTTTTCTAAGAATATAGGTATTTTCTTGCGGTTTATCATGCTCCAGCGTTAATGTGTGAACACACATATAATCTCCAGCTGCGTCTATCCACAAGATGTCTTTAACAGGTACTCGATTTACTTCCCCGCCATCTTTTATAGCCAAAACATCAGAATAACTCGACAAACTCAGCGTCTGATTACTCTCTAATTCAGCTAAAATTTGCTGATAATCATTGCCGGTCACATCACTAACTAAACGCACCAATTTTGATTTATGAGCGGCGTCTGCTGTGCTTTGAAAATAACTTTTAACCTTATCGATCGCCTGATCTAGTCGAGTTTCATCTGCAGGTTTTAAAATATAATCAAGCGCATGAACTTCAAATGCCTTTAACGCATATTGATCAAAAGCGGTAACAAAAACCACCACCGGCATAGGTAATCCTTGTTTAATTATACTTTCAATCACTTGGAAACCAGTAAGGCCAGGCATTTGTATATCAAGAAACATTAAATCAACTTTATGGGCGCTAATCGCTTGTAAAGCTTCTCTTCCGTTACTGCATTGTTCAATGATACTGATATTACTATAGGCTTTTAAACGCACTGCTAAGCCCTTACGAGCTAGCGGTTCATCATCGACAATGATGGTTGAGAGCAACATAAAACTTCCTAATTCGTTAGTTAAGCTAAGACGACAGTGAATAATAATTCTAGCTAAGTAAATAAGCCATTACACAGTTAACTTAACTGAAATGGCATACGTAAATTAACCTTAACACCAGAAGGTTGGTTATGTGAAACAACTAAAGAGAATTTATCATGATATAAAGCCTGCAATCGCTCACGGGTATTGACTAAACCAACACCACTTTCACGATATAAGTTGCCATCAATAATTTCAGCTCCGGGCCCATCATCTGCTACTTCAATCAGAAGATCATCAGCAAAACGTCTTACGGTGATAGTAATTATGCCACCATGCTCTTGAACTGCGATAGCATGTTTTATGGCATTCTCTGCAAGTGGCTGTAAAATCATGCTGGGAACCAAGGCTTTTTTACAGTCGTCTGTAATTTGAAAATCTAAATGTAACCTATCCTCAAAGCGAACTTGCTCTATGGCTAAATATAATTGTAATGCCTGAATTTCAGTTTCCAAACTTACCGTTTTCATTGGATCTTTATCTAAGGAATATCGCAAAAATTCACTTAATTTAGTCACCATAGAGTTAGCGGTTTTATTTTCTTCTACTAATATTAAGGTAGAGATAGCATTGAGAGTATTAAATAAAAAGTGAGGATTAAGCTGATAACGCAACATTTTCAACTGGGCTTGATGGGCAACAGTATTGGCTTTTAATACATTTTGTTTTTCGACCTGTAGCATTTGATAGTATTTACTACCGAAGTAAAGTCCACTCCAACTTAATAAAATATAAAAAGAGCCTAACGTTGAACGGGTATACATAAACCAATGATCAGGTTCATAGCCATGTTTATATATTTCCCAATAATTAATATTCTTAACTATCTGCCATAACACGCCAGTTAAGTATGATGAAAGTATTACCACAAAGGCTATTTTGATGGGCGGAAAATTCCATGCTTTGCGATAAATATATCTAAGTGGAACGGTTAATAGCCATCCAGCGTAAGCATTTAAGAAAATAATGACAACAAAAATATCACGCAAATCATGTTGTAATGAGCCAAGGTAATTAACAAAAGCAAAACCAAACCAGCCTGCGGTATGTGCAAGCCAAAAAAGGCGATTTCTATTTTCTAGTAGGTCTTTCCAATTCACAAACTTAACCATGCTAAGGTTTTATTACAGTATGCGCTAATAATTTGACCATTTCATTACTTTTGGCCGCAGTTATCTAGCACCTTATCGCATACTTTTCTATAAGCGTGTCAGAAATGTTTCTATAAACCTTTAAACCGAAAGCATTGGCCCTAAAGGTTGACCACCTAATAAATGCATATGGATATGATAAACTTCTTGTCCACCATCTTGATTACAATTGATAATTAAACGATAACCACTTTCATCAATCCCCTCTTCTTTAGCAAGTTTCTTGGCCACGGTCATCATGCGCCCCAGTGTTATTTCGTCATCACTACCAACATCGTTAATCGTTGGGATAAGTTTATTTGGCACGATTAAAATATGGCTATTTACTCTTGGTGCTATATCTCTAAAAGCGCTGACTAGATCATCTTGATACAATAATGGCGTTGGGATTTCTTGGCGAATAATCTTAGAAAATATAGTTTCTTCAGTCATTTTTAATCGTTCCTTTGCTACTTTTTAGTTCGTTGTAAGCTACTTTTACTTGATATAAATTTTTAAGGTTTATATTTTAAATCACTAGTTTACTATTATATGTGACCTATAGCGCTTAGGTATAGATTTCACGCGTATGTTTGATAGCGCTTTTCTTTAATTTTCAGCCAAAAGCTTATTAAAACGCTTAAAGCCCTGTTCTAGATCTTTAATCAAATCTTCTACATCTTCTAAACCGATATGGAGCCTAATTAAAGGAAAGTCACAATTGAAGCTTGTCGCACTTCTAATAGCATTTACATTAGTAATACCTAAAATTAAGCTTTCAAATCCCCCCCAAGAATACCCCATCTTAAAATGATGTAAACCATCTAAAAATGCAGTTAACGCTTGTCTATTCCCACGATTAAGGACAAATGAAAATAAACCATTAGAGCCATTAAAATCGCGCTTAAAAAATTCATGGCCAGGGCAAGAATCAAAGGCGGGGTGTAAAATTCTTGCCACTTCTGGACGGGATTTTAGCCAATTTGCAACAGTGATAGCACTTTGCTGGTGTTGCTTTAATCGAACGCCGACAGTGCGGATGCCACGTAAAGCTAAATACAAATCATCTGGCGAAGTGCATTGCCCCATCAAATAGCTATTATCACGCAGTTGAGGCCAATATTTACCTACTGCCGTCGCGGTTCCTAACATGACATCAGAGTGACCTACAATATATTTTGTTGCTGCTTGTACGCTGACATCAACACCATATTCAAATGGTTTAAAATTAATACCTGCTCCCCAGGTATTATCTAACATCACAAGACAATCATGTTTATGCGCTATAGCGCTTATTGTCGGCACATCTTGTACCTCCATCGTAATGGAGCCGGGAGACTCTAAAAAGATTAAAGCGGTATTTTCTTGAATTAAGCCTTCTATCTCAGCACCTATCATTGGATCATAATAGCTAGTAGATACTCCCATTTTTGCTAATATGTTATCGCAATAATCACGTGTCGGTTCATAAGCGGTATCAACCATTAGGATATGATCTCCTTGCTTTACAAAAGCTAAAATAGCATTTGTAATAGCAGCCGTACCAGATGGATATAAGGCACAACCCGCTCCTCCCTCTAACTCAGTCATCGCATCACTAAAAGCAAATGCAGTAGTCGTACCGCGACGACCATAAACCATGGTTTTATTATGCCGATTAACAACAGCATTGTTCATTTCAGCAACCGTATTAAATACTACGGTTGATGCTCTTGTTATCGCTGGGTTAACAACTCCATTGGTCCACTTGTCATCTCGGCCAGCATTGACTATTTTAGTATCTTGTTTCATGGTAACTCCATACGGTTATTTTGTTTGCAATGATATAACTACCATTTCAGCTATCTAGCCATCTAAAAACTTATGGGATATTTATAACCTGATTAGGTTTTTCATACTAGCTTTTGTTTTGAAAAATAATGAATTACTTAGATTTTTTTAATTTATTTAACTTGATATAACACTTAATGATATTTTTAATAAAACCTAGGTTAATACTAAAAGTAACCTGGCTTTAGAATAGGTCCATTTGCCTGCCGACAAGAGAATCAAAATCTATATCTATAAACGGCAATATATCGTCTGCAATCGGTTTCAGTTGTTTTTCAACATAAAAGTCATAATCTAATTTACTCTGATTAAATTCTAACGGTCTTATACCATCAATCGTCATGATATATTGAATGGTGCTTCTGTGATCATATCTTTTATCAATATCACGCCTTAAGAGTTCTTTATTGGCTATTATTGCCGCTTTTATATGCGGTGGTGTGTTAACATAATCCGCTAACTTTCTTCTGATTTTTTTTTGATAAATCAATTTATCATCGAATTGACCGCGTTTTAGCCGTTCAACTATGTCTTTAATATAATCTTGCACGGGCTCATTATTAAAGATGCGTTTATACAGGGCTTGTTGGAAGTCTTTACTCAGAGCTGTCCAGTCACTTCTTACTGACTCCAAGCCTTTAAAGACCAATTGATCTTTGACAAGACCTGCGTAACGCTTTTTAGTGCCAATATTTTTATTGCCTTTTACAAGATTAATACCGCGAATAGTAGGCATAAAAAAGCGGGTAAAATGTGTTTCAAATTCAATCTCTAATTGACTATTAATATTAAATACTTCACGGAGTTCTGTTTGCCATTTAGCATTAATATAATCTTGTAATTGTTTACCTATTTTCTGCGCGTGCTCTGCCGATTTTTCAGCGCCAACAGCTACAAAAATAGAATCAGTATCGCCATAAATGACTTGATAGCCTTCAGCTGATATCCACGCTCCTGTGGTTTTTAACAACTCATGACTGCGTTTAGTTATTGAACCAGACAATCTAGGGTCAAAAAAACGACACCCTGTTGACCCTAAAATACCATAGAAGCTATTCATGATTATTTTAATTGCCTGAGATAATGCCGCATTGTTTTGACACTTTGCTTTATCACGCTCCAACCAAAGAGATTCAATAATATCAGGTAAGAAGTGCTTTGTTCTCGAGAAATAAGCACCGTCAAAACCTTCAATAATTTTTGATTTTAATGCTTGTGATAATTGCTCTGATGATTGTAAAGTACGCTGTATTTTTACCCCTTCAATCAAACCCATAGGATCTATTTTAAAGGTTCGAATAATACTTGGGTAAAGTGACTTAAAATCCAATACCAGTACATTTTCATATAACCCTGGCACAGAATCCATAACATAGCCGCCTGGCGAAACTAAATTTAAATCGCCATCGCCCATATTCGGCGCAATGTAACCGCTGCGGTGTAATTTTGGTAAATAAAGATTAGTGAACGCAGCAACTGAACCTCCTACTCTATCAATAGCCAAACCGGTTAATTGAGCACGTAACTTCGCAAAGGGCAATAGCTGAGTTTTTTCGAAAATTAACCATACTAAGCGACAGTCTTCTAGATTATATTCCGCCAGTGCTGGTTTATTATGATTAAAATTATAAGTAATTTCTTTTACACGGTTATCGGCATCCTCTACCTTTTTACTCAATCCAAGTAAACTTCGAGCGACATTATCTAACGAAAAACTGGCAAAGCTGTAAGTAGCTGTTTTCAATAGATCAATACCATCAAGTACTACTCTACCTGCAATTTCTATAAAATAATGCTCAGCGTTATTAGTATTTTTTCGCCAATGAGGCTGACTACCATCACGGCCAATGGCGAATTTTAGCTGATAATAATCACAGCGCTTTTGTAATAAAAGTAAATCAAAATTAATAACGTTCCAGCCAATAAAAACATCTGCATCAAAAGTACTAACATCTTGTATAAATCTTTGTAACAAGGCTTTTTCATCTGCGAGCCAATGAATATAATTATCGGAATTTTTTTCAGCTTCCCCTATCATGAGAACCCGTTTGAATTCAACAGAGTCATTGTTAGCATATAAACCGATAGAATATAGCTCTCCTTGCATTGAACACTCAATATCAATTGATAACATCGACAGAGATATTTTTTCTTCGCTAACGGGTTTCTTACATTTAACTTGCTTGATTACCTGATAAGGTGTGTTGGCATTGTTCGCTAGTAAATTACTAAATCCGTTAGCTTGCCTAGTGTTACTGGTAAAAGAAATATCTGCCGTAATATGTCGTTCCATTAAAAAACGATCTTCTGGACGAATATCATCTTCATAACACTTAATCCCTTGCTGCTTTAAAACTTGTCTAGCTCGGTAAAAGTTATGCATAGCATTGAAATATATCGCTGTAACAGGTTGCTGGTTAAATGTTTTTAACCTTAATGGCTGAAGTTTTACGAAGTGAATATTATAGTCAAATAATACTTTTCGAACTAAATCAGAAAACGGCTGTTCAATAAAGAAAACGACTAATTCATTCTCTATTTCTAATTTCACTACACCCGTATTAGTTTTAAGCCATAATAGTATCTGAATGCCAGAAATTGTATCTTTTACTTGCCTGGTGAGTAGAAAACCACTGTTGGTGTTGCTTGAAAGTATATTGTCCATGCAAATATTTTTAGTGCCTAGCAACTAAACCTGTTAATATATACAGCATTGTAACCTAACTGCTGTTTTTTGGAAACCAACAACAATGTTATCTGATAAATTAAAACAAGTTATTCGCCAATCATACAAAGCAATTGGCGAGAATTTATCGCATTTTAATCCTCGTAAACAGCAAACATTCCTTATTGCCGAAATTGCCAAGACTCTAGCAGGAGAATACAATAAAGACAGAAAGATTATCACCATTGAAGCGGGTACTGGCACTGGTAAATCTCTTGCCTATACCTTAGGCGCAATTCCCCTTGCGCTGTCGCAAAATAAAAAAGTATGCATTTCGACTGCAACCGTTGCATTACAAGAACAGTTAGTTGATAAAGACCTACCCTTTTTAAAAAAATTTGCTGGTCTAGATTTCGAATTTACTTTAGTTAAAGGCAGACAAAGGTATGTTTGTCGGCAAAAGCTTACACAAGCAGTGTCTTCGATGTCTACGCATCTCCCCACTCAATCCGACTTCACTTTTGCTGAAAAACCCGATGCAAAAGTTATCGATACGTTAAAAGCTATGCACAACGCCTTACTTGAAGGTAAATGGCTAGGAGATATTGATTCGTGGAAGACACATCTTCCCGCTCATATATGGCGACAAATGCAATGTGATAAACATAGTTGCTTAAAACACTTATCAGAACATAGCCACTGCCCATTTCATAAAGCGCGTGAAACAATGGAGCAAGCACATGTACTAGTAATTAATCATAGTCTGTTACTCGCTGACCTAGAGCTTGGCGGCGGCAGAATTTTATCAGATCCGCAGGACACCTTCTATATTATTGATGAAGCACATCATTTGCCCAAAATAACTCGAGACTTTTCTAGCGCTAATATTAGTTTAAAAGGCTCTATAGAATGGTTAAGTAAGTTAAGAGAAACCGGTGATAAAATGGCAAAGTTGATCAAGTCTACAAGCGCGATTTCTCCTGCTTTGAAACTCAGTGACGACTGCCAAGAGATGTTGAGTGAAATACAAAAAGTATTTAACTATGTTGAAAACAACACACATAGTCTTTTCAAAGAGCACAAATCGTCAACAAATGTCGATAGACTTAATAAGAAAACACAAGAGCAAGAGAACGTTTACCGTTTTGAGCACGGCATTATCCCACTTGCATTAAAAAATTGGTCTGAAGATCTAGAAACTTTAAGCAAAAAAGCTACGAGCAACCTTAATAAACTTTACAATTTACTTATTGAAGCAGTTAAAGATGGCGATATTCAAATGTATGTAGCTGAGCCATTAGTGGTAGAAGCTGGCTTCATGATACAACGATTAGAAGGTTTACATGCGCTGTGGCGCATGTATGCTAAAACTGATAGTGATAAAGGCGCCCCGATGGCACGTTGGCTCGAAAAGCTCAGCAATAAACGTCAAGATTATTTGTTAAGTGCATCGCCTATTGAAGTTGGTTTTACTTTAGAAGATATGCTGTGGAGTAAATGCGCAGGAGCTGTTTTATGTTCAGCAACTTTAAGAGCCCTGAACTCTTTTGATCATTTCCGTTTTCAAGCTGGTTTAAAAAAGCATGATGGTAGTCAATATCAACAAGTTGACTCTCCCTTCAATTACCAAAACAATGCTCAATTAGTTATCGCAAACATGAAAAATGAAGCTAGCACCAATGAATTTACTGATGAGGTTATAGAAAAAATACCAAATTATTTAAAACAAGGTAGTGCCAGCTTAGTCTTATTTTCTTCTTATTGGCAAATGAATAAAGTTGCACAAGCTATCAGAGATGATTTAACACTTGAACTATTGGTGCAAGGTGAGTTACCTCGTCAGCAAATTATAGAAAAACACAAAACCTTATGCGATAACAACAAGGAAAGTATTATCTTTGGTACGCAAAGTTTTTCAGAAGGCTTAGATCTTCCGGGAGCTTACCTGAACAATCTAATTATAACAAAACTGCCATTTTCTGTACCAACTTCACCGGTAGAACAAGCACAAGCTGAGTATATTAGCGCTAAAGGCGGCAATCCTTTTATGACCCTATCTGTACCCGAGACCTCTAAAAAGTTAGTTCAGGCTTGTGGCCGACTATTGCGCAATGAGCAGGATGAGGGGGTGATTACCTTATTAGATAAAAGAGTTGTCTCAAAAAGGTATGGCAAGCAATTATTAGATTCATTACCCCCTTTTAGCCGAATTTTTGAATAATATAGTAGTTAAAACTTTTTAAAAATAAAAAAGGCTTAAATTATATTTAAGCCTTTTAAATATCGATAAAAAATAATTAATTATTTTATTTTTCCAGCATCCCTTAATGCTCTTTCAAATTCTTTAGTCGTCGCTCTTACATCAACTTGTTTAGTAAACTCGATATTGACTCCAGCTTTGACAAGTTCTTGATAAAAATCAGCAACAGTACAACTTTCAACTTGTTCGCAAACAATTGCATATTTTAAAATAGCAGGTTCATGTGATTGTAATGAAGCTTCCTTAAACAAGGCTAAAGATTCGATTAGATCTTTTTCAACTGCGGTACCATTTAAATACATTTGTGCAAGGTTAACTAATCCGGGTGCATACCCATAATCAGCAGACTCTTCAAATTTTTCTAGAGCTAACTCAGCCTTAGCTGGGTCATTTGCAAATTTTAAATATTCCAAACCAGCATAGTTTTCTTTCTTACCCGGAATGAATATTGAACTTGATTTGAAGTGTGAATCTGGAACCACAACATTACCATCAAGCATATTTCCTTCAGGTCTACGTGCCAGAACTATTGCTCCTGAATCAACCATGGCTTGTAATTCTGATATTTTGTAGTTGTGACGTTTTTCTTGGAAAAACTTCTCAAACCTTAATTGTGCGTAACGTATTGCTTCGTTTAATTCATGTTCTTGCAGATAAAAATAACTACTGAAATTAATTGTGATCACATCACCAGTGATATCTTTTACCCTAGCCATTCGAAATTTTTCTGCAGGACGAAGATTATCTTTAATGACTCGAAAGTCAACATAGTAAAAATCATTTACTTGAGGAGCGGCGACAATAGCTCTGGTCTGCTCATCTAATTTAAGCTGATTATGAAAATAGCTACCTGCAACAGCAATAACTGCAATTAAAAAAAGCGCTATTAACTTATTTCGATGTTTTACTAAAAAAGGATCAGGATCGTCAGTGTCTATCGTATAACGATAATAGATTTCTTCTGATTTTTTTTCATCAGTTGTCGTATCATCACTTGCTGCATTTTCAAGCTCCGCATTTGATACTGCTTGTTGATCAACCTCTACCTCTGGCAAATGTTCATCTTCCTCATATTGGCGAATTGCTGCTTGTGGCATAACCGCTCCTTATTTTTATTTTCTTAATTAATACCACTTGAACATAAAATACACAAGCGTTAATTGCACTTAACTATAAATTAACATATAGCACTTTGAAAACTTTACGCAATATAATTGTGAAAAAAAATGTTAAACATCAGGGGAAAGAACTTTCATTTTCTTTGCAACCATCTGAGTATTTTGCAAATAAATTAATTAAATATTGTAAGGTGATCTTTTCTAAACTTTGATCATTATACAGACTTTTCATCATAATTTAAACGAATGTTTTAAAACGTTAATTTATAATTAATACAATAGTTTTTGAATAAATATCATGATAAATAAATTGTATGCTTTTGAACTATCTTTGTCTTTGCAGGCAAGTTGATAAAACAGGTTACCCGCTAGAGTTATCACTAATCATATAGAGTAAAGCAGACTTTTAAAACAATGCGCGTAATTGATCATTAAAGCGTTATTTGAAGTCTTAGGCTAATTTTACTTGCCTTATACAATAACAAGCTAACACTACTAATCACTCCCGTTATAAGTAGTTTATTTGCCAAGACATATATTGAAAGCATTATTCGAACAATGAGTTGTTCTTTGTTATTTAACTAAGGATTGGTATAATTATCAGGTTTTCCTACTTGAGCAATATTAATGAATTACGTGCCCTTAGAAAGTTTAAAAAATGCTTGGATATTCAAGCATAAAAGTCTTCCTGTTGCCAAATCAGATCTAGCAAAAATAAAACCTATGAGTACTGAACGGGCAAATATCTTGTGGGATACTTTTATATCTCGTCAAGTAGATCATCCTGACTTCTTTAAAAAAGGTGATTGGCCGATTGACAAAGGTATTTGGTTAGAGCAGGGCAAATGGGAAAATATTTGGGACAGTGATGAAGAAGCACTACCTGAATTAATAAATAACCATTTAAATTGGGATAATAATACTATCGTTTATTATTGTAGTTCACGGGATAATGTTATTGAAACAACTTGGCTAGTATTTAAACGCAGTTGGAAGAACTTTTTATTTATGGATGATGGCCCTATTTTAATTGGCAAAAAGCGACAGCAAGTCGTTCAGTTCAGTAGTAATGGTTATTTTAAAATTGGTGAAAAACCAAAGGAAAGCACATAGTGCTATTTTCCCAGCAACGCGCCATAATCTTAATCAACTATAAACAAAACAGCTAAAGTTTGCATAATAGAAATCATCATAAACAAGGGTATAACTTTAAAGCACTAGTTAAGGCTGAACCTAAGCTGTTAAAATTTATCATTAAGAATAAGTTTAACAATCAAGACACAATTAATTTCAGTGACGCTTTAGCTGTAAAATCCCTTAACCTTGCCTTATTAAAGTGTCATTATCAAATTAGCTTTTGGGATATACCAAAAGGCTATCTCTGCCCTGCTATCCCAGGTCGAGTGGACTACCTGCATCATTTAAAAGATTTATTATCTCAAACCCCAAAAAAACTTCTAGCTCAGCATAAGAATATAAATGTTTTAGACATTGGTACAGGCGCAAGTTGCATCTACCCTATTTTAGGGCAAAGGCTATATAACTGGCAATTTGTTGCTTCAGATATTGATCCTGTTTCGATTAAAGCCGCAAAAAAAAATTGTTTCAGCTAACAAAGGTTTAGAAGATAGCGTTCATTGTCGACTACAGACTAATGAAAATCACATTTTTACCGATATTATTTCCGAAGATGAATTTTACCATCTAACGTTATGTAACCCTCCATTTCATAAGTCTATAGCTGATGCGAGCCAAGGGACATCGCGAAAATGGCAAAATTTGAATAAAATAAAATCAGCTGCAGAAAAACAAGGAAGTAAACTGAATTTTGGCGGACAAAAAGCAGAGCTATGGTGCGAAGGAGGCGAATTAGCCTTCATTGCTAAAATGATCAAAGAAAGTAAACAATACCACCATCAAGTGCTCTGGTTCACTTGCCTTGTTTCTAAAAAGCAACACTTATCGAAACTCAAATTACTGCTAACAAAAGCCAAAGTGAGCCAAATAAAAGTAATTAATATGGCCCAAGGACAAAAAGTTAGTCGATTTATTGCTTGGAGCTTTCATGAGATTAAATAACGCCAGCTTTAGCTTATTTTACCTATGTCGCGCCATTATTCGCTAACTGTTCAATAGCGTCGTTATTATTATTTCCCCCAACAAGTTCACCTAAACAAAATAATTGCCATTGACCCGGAGACATCTTATGCCATGTCTCATCATCAGTTAGTGGCTGTGTCGCAATAACAGTTACAATATCATTACAAGTTGTTTCCTTTTGAAAGTCTACTGCCATTTCTGCATCAATAAGGCTTGCTTTACCAAACGGGGCACGTCGGGTTAGAAAATGCAGGTTATTTGAACAATAGGCGAAAAGGTATTCACCATCAGTAATAATTATATTGGCAACACCAAGTTTGTCGATTTTTAATGCTAATGAAGCAATGAAACTAAACAAAACCTCAGCTTGCACTTGCTCTGCTCCAAATTTAAGGTGAAGCTGATCAAGAATCCAGCAAAAAGCATGTTCGCTATCAGTTGTTCCTACAGGTATGTGATACTGTATTGGTAATTCGGTGAGAAAGCCTTTTAACTGTCCATTGTGAGCATAGGTCCAATTTCTTCCCCACATTTGACGAATAAAAGGATGAGTATTTTCTAAACAAACTTTTCCTGAGTTTGCTTGTCGAATATGACAAACTACGGCTTCACTTTTCATAGGGTATTTAGTAACTAACTCAGCTATGGGCGATTGAGCACTCGGCATAGGATCTTTAAAACTTCGACAGCCTTTTCCTTCGTAAAATGTTACTCCCCACCCATCTTTATGCGGGCCTGTATTGCCGCCACGCTGCATTAACCCACTGAAGCTAAAGCAGATATCAGTTGGTACATTAGCACTCATCGCCAATAGCTCGCACATAATTAACATATTCCTATAAAAACAATAAAATAAACGAAGAAACCTAACAAACAAGACAATAGCGCCGTTAAGCGTGTCACTAGAATAAGCAAAAAAGCTAAACGGATAAAAATTCGTTTAGCTTTGTTATTATATTAAGCTGGAATTACTGGCAAGTCACTAGCTAACTTCAGTAAAAAATATCAATTTCGCTAGCTGTTCTTTGCTTATACAATCATTTGCGGCATTAATAGCCATTTATAAAATATCAATGCGCCGTCTTTGCCAAGGAAGCTTTCTTGGTTTCTATTTGCCCCAATTCAACAGAGCTGCTAAAAATGTCTAATGATAACGACACTCTAAAGCAAACAATGCGAAAGTAAACAATGCGACGTCTAGCAAACTTAGTCGCGCAAGACGATTACTAGTGCAAAAACGCATAGTTAAAAACACCGAATGACAACGAAAAATGGCAAGAAGGCATTTCAAAAGCTATAACAGACATTGTTAGCTATTGCTGATGAGTAACCATCATAAAACGCTTGAAATATCAGCAACCAAAAGTGAAGTCGACTTGGCTAAATCAACAATTTATCCTATAAATAGAGTATATAAATACTTAAATTATTTTAACTTTAATATAATTTTTATCATTTAACTTAAGAACAAAAAACTATTAAGGCTGCCTTGTGGATATTATTATTTGGTTATTTATCGCTATATCGTTAAGTTTATTTATGAGTTACGTAAGGGCTTCATTATCGAGTTATACCCTTTGTTTTACTGGGTTAATGGTGATTGGTTCAATGCTTGACATCATTGGTATTGTCTCTTGGCTGCTATTTGCTTTAATAGCTGTCCCACTTAATTTAGACAATATCAGACAACAATTTATAAGTATGCCGTTACTCTCGTTATTTAAAAAAATAATGCCGCAAATGTCTTCGACTGAAAAAGAAGCCATAGACGCTGGAACAACATGGTTTGATGCCGACTTATTTCGAGGAGATCCCGATTGGAAAAAGCTGCATAATTATCCTCGTCCAAGGCTTAGCGCTGAAGAACAAGAGTTCCTTGACGGCCCCGTTGAAACTCTTTGCGCTATGATTGATGACTGGCATATCACCCATGAAATTGCTGATTTGCCGCCTGAGGTTTGGGCATACCTAAAAGAAAACAAATTTTTTGCCATGATTATCAAAAAGAAATTTGGCGGCTTAGAGTTTTCTGCTTATGCACAATCACGTGTTTTACAAAAACTTACCGGGGTCAGTTCAGTACTTGCAAGTACGGTAGGCGTGCCTAACTCTCTCGGTCCCGGTGAATTACTGCAAGAATATGGTACAAAAAAACAACAAGATTATTACCTTCCCCGTTTAGTGGTAGGCGAAGAAATACCTTGTTTTGCCTTAACGAGTCCGGAAGCAGGCTCTGATGCTGGCTCTATTCCAGATTACGGTATTATTTGTCATGGTGAATTTGAGGGTAAAACAGTACTTGGCATGAAACTAACTTGGGATAAAAGATATATAACCCTTGCACCGATTGCTACCGTTTTGGGGCTTGCCTTTAAACTGCAAGATCCTGATAAGCTGCTCTCAGATAATGAAGAGTTAGGTATTACCTGTGCATTAATTCCAACTAATTTACCGGGAATTTCAATTGGCCGCAGACATTTCCCTTTAAATGTTCCATTTCAAAATGGTCCAACACAAGGAAAAGAAGTCTTTGTCCCACTAGATTTCATTATTGGTGGTGCTGAGATGGCGGGTCAAGGTTGGCGCATGCTTGTTGAATGCCTCTCAGTTGGTCGAGCTATAACCTTACCTTCAAATAGCGCGGGCGGTATTAAATCAGCAGCTTTAGCAAGTGGAGCCTACAGTAGAATAAGACGACAGTTTAAAATGTCAATTGGTAAAATGGAGGGAATCGAAGAGCCTCTTGCTCGTATTGGAGCGAATGCTTATCTTATGGATGCTGTCACGATACTTTCTACAGGTGCTATAGATCTTGGTGAGAAACCCTCTGTTATTTCAGCGATAGCAAAATATCATCTAACGGAAAAAATGCGTAGTTCTATTATTGACGCTATGGATATTCACGGCGGTAAAGGCATCTGCATGGGACCAAATAATTATCTTGCCCGCGGCTATCAAGGGGCTCCTATTGCTGTTACGGTCGAAGGCGCAAATATCCTTACGCGAAGCATGATTATTTATGGCCAGGGTGCAATACGTTGTCATCCTTACGTATTAGCTGAATTAGAAGCAGCAAATTCCCAAGATAAAGAACAAGCGCTTATAGACTTCGATCACGCATTATTTGGCCATATAGGTTTTAGTATCAGTAATATTTGTCGTAGTTTTTGGTTTTCTGTCACCGGTTCACGGTTTTTATCAACGCCATTTGAAGATCAAACAAAACGATATTATCAGTTACTCACTAGATTTAGTGCTAATTTAGCTATGTTATCTGATATAGCGATGCTAACAATGGGGGCTGATTTAAAACGTAAAGAACGAATATCAGCAAGGCTTGGTGACGTATTAAGTTATTTATATTTAGCAAGTGCAACATTAAAACGTTTCAATGATGAAGGCAGAAAACACGCTGATTTTCCGCTAGTACAATTTAGTGTTGAAGATTGCCTTTACAATATGCAAGATGCCATTGATGACCTGCTCAATAACTTTCCGAATAAAGCGGTTGCTAGGGTATTAAGGCTAATAATTTTTCCTCTGGGGCGTTGGTTACATAAACCAAGCGATGAAACGGCACATGAAGTAGCGCTCTTATTACAAACACCATGTGCAACCAGATCCCGCTTGGGACAAGGTCAATATCTAAATAGAGACGGCTCGAACCTATCTGGAAAATTAGAACAAGCACTTGAGGACATAATCAATAGTGAAGAAATTTTTGACAAAATTTGTAGTATATTCAATGAAAAGCTTCCGTTTACCCAATTAGATTTATTAGCTAAACGCGCTTTAAGTGAAAATATTATTTCAGAAAGTGAAGCAGAGCTTTTAACAAAAGCAGAGCTTGGTCGTCGTTGGGTTATTACTGTAGATGATTTTAATTCTGAGCAACTATCAGCGCTTAGTTCAAGCTAAACAACCATGAATCGGTATCCGTTACGTCATTACTAGCATGAAATTGTTATTAGAATATATGTTTCACAATTTAATATTATCAGTTTAGAAAATTTATGTTAATATTAAGTAAACGGAATGATAACAATATTAACAGAGCTAATTATGACGGTTAAAGATACAGTTTCACTTGAAAATAGCAATCCAGTTAAAAGTACACCCATAAAACGTCGGACGAAAGGAGAGAAAACCCGAGAGAAAATACTTATTGCTGCCATAGAGGTTTTGGCTTTAAATGGTATTAAAGGGACAACGCATCGAGCTATTGCAAGTCACGCAGACTTGCAATTATCTTTAACTACCTACTATTTTAAAGATATACAAGAGCTAATTAACCAGGCTTTTAAGTTAAATTCTAAACACATACTCGCGCGAGGTGATGGTATTCTATCAACAGCCTTCTCTGCCATTACACAGATAGAAAAAAAAGAATTAAGAAAAATCGCGGTAAAAGAAACCCTCTGTAAACAATTAAGTAACATGATTTCTATGTATTTGATTGATAATATCAAACATGAAGCGATATCCTTGGCTGTAGAACAGTTAATGTTTACAGAGATTCAAGTTACACCTGAGCTAAGAACACTTGCGCAAGAACACGAGCTCGCACAACTAATTCCTTACGAGCAACTTTGTAGCTTCTTCAATAAAATTAATCCAGCTCTTGATGCTAAAATTATGCACACAGTGTTTTCTCAGTTGAAATATAGTCAACTTTCTAAACAGGTCAACATTGATACTGTGTTAATTGAGCAAACAACACGTAGGGTTATTGCATGGATAATGGCTATTAAATAACGGAAATCTCCAATAAAAAAGTGTCGCTATAAAAAGCACGGTTCAAATACCGTGCTTTTACTAACCCTTCAAACTAAAGAAAAGACATTAAATCTTTATCAAGTTGCATTAAACTCTTTGGATCAGCCATCATGGTTTTAGCTAATGATTTAGTGCGAGGTAACATAATTTCAAAGAAAAACTCAGCACTTTTAATTTTAGCGCGATAAAAGTCGCGGTTTTCAACATCACCTGCTAACTTCTCATAGGCTGCCTGAGCCATCTGGGCCCAAAAATATGCCATGACAATGTATCCCGAGTACATCAAAAAATCTACCGAGGCAGAGCCTACAACATCACGATTCGACTTCGCTTTCAATGCTAAACGCAGTGAATATTGTTGCCAATTAGCAATAGACTTACTTAACGGCCAAATAAAACGATTCATTTGACGTTTATGGGGGTTACTAGAAATCATACTGTTATTTTTACAAAAGCTTAATACTTCTTTTGAAAACTCATTTAATGATTTCCCCCGAGATAACAGTATTTTTCGCCCTAATAAATCCAGTGCTTGTATGCCAGTTGTTCCTTCATATAAGGTTGAAATTCTACAATCTCTAACAATTTGCTCCATCCCCCATTCTTTGATGTAACCATGGCCTCCAAATATTTGTAAACCATGATTAGCACTTTCAGAGCCAAGTTCAGTTAAGAAGGCTTTTAAAATAGGGGTAATAAAGCCTAAACGATCGTCCGCTGCCTGACGTGCCTTATCAGTTTTAGCCATGGCTATTTCATCCACTATTTTAGCCGCATAGTAAACCATTGCCCTGCCACCTTCAGAAATAACTTTTTGTGTCATTAACATTTTACGAACATCAGGGTGAACAATAATGGGATCAGCAACTTGCTCGGGGTTTTTCTTACCTGTTAAAGATCGCATAGACAAACGTTCTTTTGCATAAATTAATGAGTTTTGAAAAGCTAATTCTGAAGAACAAACACCTTGTAACGCTGTGCCTATACGAGCAGTATTCATAAAGGTAAACATACATTCTAAACCTTTATTTTCAGGCCCAATTAACTCACCAACAGCATTGTCAAAATTTAATACTGCCGTAGCTGAGGCTTTTATCCCCATTTTATCTTCTATTGAGCCACAAGTAACATTATTTGCTTCTCCTAAGTTACCTTGTTGATCGGCTTTAATTTTAGGTACGATGAACAATGATATACCGCGAGTGCCTTGAGGTGCACCAGGTAACCTTGCTAAGACGATATGAACAATATTATCGGTAAAGTCATGTTCACCCGCTGAAATAAATATTTTAGTACCGGTGATACTATAAGTGCCATCATCATTTGGCTCTGCCTTAGTTTTAACTTGTCCTAAATCTGTACCACATTGAGGTTCAGTTAAGCACATGGTTCCTGTCCAAGTACCTTGAATTAGCCGAGATAAATACAGTTCTTTTTGCTTATCATTACCATGAGCGTCAATGGTGTTCATCGCGCCATGGCTTAAGCCAGGATACATAGCCCAGGGCCAATTTGCGGTACCTGCCATTTCTGACTGCACCATGCCTAATGAGGGAGGTAAGCCTTGACCGCCATGTTCTATAGAATGTGATAAAGATGACCAGCCACCCTCTATGTATTGCTGATAAGCTTCTTTGAAGCCTTTTGGTGTAATTACTCTTCCATTATCAAACTTACAACCTTCTTTATCACCACTTTGATACAAGGGGAGTAATTCATTCTCACAAAACTTTGCACACTCTTGCAAAATAGCATCGACTAAATCTGGGCTAGCTTCTTTAAATTCTTCATGTTGTTGGTAATGTTCATAATATTTGAATACATCTTCAATCAAAAACTTAATATCAGCGACCGGTGCTTTATAAGTTAGCATCATCTTCTCCGTGCAATTTAACTATATATTGATAATTAGATTAAACACTGGTCATACCACTATTACAAGTTGTTTTTTGTCTTTTGCCGATAAATCGTTTCATTGAAACAAAAACTTCATCAAGCTAAGTAACTGAGGCTAAATAAAGTTTTATTAAGCTATTAAAATGCTTTTATTTTGGGGTAACTAATACGGAGAATCTGTAAAATTAAATTTGGCAACTGATAATATCTATTAACCAATGGTGATAAATCTTACGGATTTATCTAATCTGATTAACTTATATAACAAGACTGCTAGATGCTTGAATATTATTTAGTGTTGAAACCAATAGAGGATTTAGTAACGATTAACAAAGTTGGCGGAGTGGACGGGACTCGAACCCGCGACCCCCGGCGTGACAGGCCGGTATTCTAACCAACTGAACTACCACTCCGCAATTCTTGTTTATGTAATTTTAGCAGGATTTACAACCTGCATCATTTATGATGATTTTTGCAAAATTGGCGGAGTGGACGGGACTCGAACCCGCGACCCCCGGCGTGACAGGCCGGTATTCTAACCAACTGAACTACCACTCCACATGATTTGCTTTGAAATTTTGACAGGTCTTCTAACCTACATCAATTATGATGATTTTTGTAAAATTGGCGGAGTGGACGGGACTCGAACCCGCGACCCCCGGCGTGACAGGCCGGTATTCTAACCAACTGAACTACCACTCCGCTGTTTTTACTTGAAGTTTTAACGATTTTCACATCGCATCAATTATGATGATTTTGATGAATTGGCGGAGTGGACGGGACTCGAACCCGCGACCCCCGGCGTGACAGGCCGGTATTCTAACCAACTGAACTACCACTCCGCAATCGTCATCGACTTCAACAAGATGTTGTTGAATGCGGCGAGATAATACGGCGATGCTGCCATTCAGTCAACCACTTTTTTAATAAAATTTACCGCATGAGCAAATGCCGGACAATCTGATGAAAAACCAAGCATATTTACTCAAAATATGACTGATAATAATTTTACTGTTTGATACTTTTCGTTTTCGTTTTATTACTTCGTAGCATAAAAAATAAAATTGCGGCTATGATTAAGATTACGCCATTCCCGGCTACGATGATAATAATAGTGTCTAGCTCTTTTTCTTCTTGCGCCTTTTGTTGCGCTATTAAAGCCTTTTGCTTTTCTTGTTCTGCCTTTGCCATTAACTCATCAAATTGATTTGTAGCGAATAGAGTACCCTCTCCTTGTTCACTATTCACTTTTATCTCAAGCAACTTTTCATCTTTAACATGAAAAGTATATTCAGGCACAACTAGACGAAACTCTCTCCCTAAAATAGTTTTGCCAAAAGCACTAACATTAATTCGATACATGCCTGGCTCAGTATTGGTTATCGAGGCTGTTCGGGTACCTCCCTGCTGCTCCATAATAGAAAAAGGCTCTATCTGTCTATCAGGAAAAGTAAACTTTCCTTGAAAAACTAAACTATTGACATCTACATAGGTAGGATCTATTGATAAAGTTACTTGATGGGGCTTTTCTAGGTCTTTTGAAGGTATGACATCAATAACTACTGGTGTTTTTTGTAAAATTATTGGATTTTGTCTTAACTCACGTGTAGCCATGGGTAACTTGACTAGATAAACAGGCTGCCATTCCCCTGGGGCAAAATCTAAAACAAACTCCCCTGTAAAAGTATTATCATTAGCATATTCATCTAAACCTCGCCCATCATCACGAAATGAGCTCACTTTGATGGCATCGGCACCAAAGTTTTCATAAACAGAGTTGTTTGTGCTGTAGAAGTTAACATCTAAATTGACGACTTCTTTAAAATATCGGCTATCCATTGCTTGCTCGCCATTAAATAATCTCCCTTCCACTTTTAAGGTTTCTCCTGAGAAGGCGATTTCAGGTAATGGTTCAACAGCTATTTTTACATCTGAAACAACTAATATCTGACTATCAGGTAAAATATCACCAATAGCTTGCCAAGGACCAGGCATTGGTTTTTTTATCTTAATCATGTCAAACGTACTATCATCAAACCATTGCACTTTCTCTTGGTCAAAATCTGTTACTCTTATCTTGCTACCATCTGGTCTGACTAAAATAATCGGCATGCTGCCACTTCTTCTGTAGAAAATCAGCGTAATTTCTTCTAAGTTAGCATCAAGGCGAAAACGATTATCAAAATAGGGAATTTGATTGGTTTTATTATCTTTTTGATAGTATTCAACTTTGTTTTGAAATGACTTATCATCAACCTTAGCAAACACTGCAAAATTAAAAGAAACCACAAGAACTAATACTAAAGTAACTAAACTGTGGCTCTTATTCTGAAAAAAAACGCGATGAATTATTTCCAAAGTGGATCTCCCCCCTTGTTGGCTATTATGGCTAAGCGTTCGTCATGTGCTTTTAATTCATCGGCTGAAGCGGCAATAACCTTTAATTTATTACGTGTCGAAGGTAATCGCCTAATAGCGTTTGCATCACTACTCGACCCTTCACCAACAGACAAGTTAAAACTTGATTGCTTTCTTGTCATTTCAATATAAACGAAGGCAAGTAGCTGAGCATCAATTAAGGCACCGTGATAAGTACGGTCTACCAGTTTATCAACACGATAAAACCTTGCTAAATAATCTAGTGTCTTCGGCGAACCAAATTCATCTTTTGATACCTTTAAAGTATCAGTAACAGTACAAATATCCTCAGTCATAGGCACTTTAGCTGCATTTTGACCCAATGAATTGACCAGAGCGAATTCATGATCCATAAAGCCAACATCGAATTTCGCATTATGAATAACCAGTTCAGCACCACGGATAAAATCAATAAATTCTTCTACAACTTCAGAGAAGATCGGTTTATCATTTAAAAACTCATTAGTTAAACCATGAACATCAATAACCTCTTGTTCCATTTCAAGTATTTGGCCACGATGATCGAGCGGTTTAATATATACATGATAACTGCGACCTGTGAGCTGGCGGTTTATCATTTCAACGCAACCAATTTCAACAATTCTGTGCCCTTCCCTCGGGTTAATACCTGTTGTTTCGGTATCTAGAATAATTAATCGTTTATCTTTGTCAGTATCCGTTGTATTCATATCGTTAGTCACAATAAACCTTATATTTTCATATTACTTTTCAGGTAATGTTTGTGGAAATTCTGTGAGGTTAATGTACATTCGCTTGCTAGTAAAACAACAAGCAATCAAGCTAATAACAACTAACGCTTGACATGTTAACCAAGTAATCGAAGTCAGTTGCCAATAAATAAAAGCTAATGCATTAATTATTAAATCAAATAACAAGGCAATAATTAAAAGTTTTCGGCTATGCGGCCAAATTTTCATGACCCATAAGGGTGCGTCAGGTCTTCGTAAACTTATAACAAGTAAAACAAACAAGCCAATTCCGCCTGAAATTAAACTTAAAAAAAATAAATTTGTCTCAGGGTATATCCATTGCATGGTAGCCACTCTATCTTTCATGTTAGTAACTGACATCAGCCATACTAAATATCCACGTAAGACAAAAATTAACACCAAATAAAACCGTTTAGACAGTTTTAAGCAATCAAACTTATCGAAATCTTCAATTGAATAATCTTGATACCTTTTAGCCACTGATTTATTGCTCTTGTTTTAATTTGCGCTCTTGATGCAATAAGCTTTGTGCTGTTGTGATAGCTTTGACAGCTTTTGAGTTAAACTCACGAGAGTATAAGGTATAAACAACCCATAAACTCATGCAGGCAAAGACAATGGGATGAAAAAACCAACTGATCGCAGCTAAAGCAAAATAATAAGATCTCAGACCATAATTGTAGGCGTGAGCAGCCTGATCTTGTACTATTGCCATTTGTTTAGCATAAGCGATAAGATTTTTATTTGTACCTGATAAGTCTATTGGCGCGGCACCAATCATGACGTTTAAAAAACCATATTGACGCATTGACCAAGTAAACTGAAAAAAAGAAATAACAAATATGAAGGCAAGTAAGCCCAACTTTAACTGTATAGCCAGATGATGTACCTGCGCAGCATAGGGTAAAGATGCGATAACCAACTCTAACGTTTCAACTTTAGCAAATAATGTAAATATACCCGCTATAACTAATAACGTGCTCGAGGCAAAAAAAGCGATATTACGTTCTAAATTTGCTAATAGTGCTGCTTCACTAACCCTCACTTCTCGAGTAATAACTTCATACATCCAGTGTATACGATGTTGATGAAGTGACCGAGCAATACAGTCAGTAGTTTTCGCTTTTTTTCGAGCAAAAACAGTATAACCGTACCAAGCGATAATAAAAATGAAAAAAGCGAGTATATCTATAGGAGAAAATGGCAATATTGATTCCTTATGATATGGTAGACATAGGCGATAATATCAGATTATACGCTAACCTATTTTTTTGACCAACAACTTCATTTCATTCATTAAAAATATATCAATAGACAGCTAAGATTATATTGACTTTTCTGGTTATTGCTTGATTATAAGCTAAACTTCCTTACATGGTTTTAATCAACACTATTGCAATAAGTTAATATGTTGAATGACCCGTTAGCTGAATTTTTATATAGATAAAATAACTAACTCATTTGGAGTAGAAGAATATTTTATCACCTCTATAGGTTAACAAGAAACGTACACACCTTAGCGCAACCAAATAAGCTAACAACTAACCTAAGGTAATACCATAAATTAAGCTAATTATACTTTTTAGCTATATAGCAATATAAGTTATAACAAAATATCACTTCTTTTTTCACAGCAAATAGCTACTCTAAGCTTGATAAACTAACAAATTCACAGGATTCAAAAATGTCTAAAATTTTCGAAGACAACACTACAACCATTGGTAATACTCCTTTGGTAAAACTTAACCGCGTGATAAATGCTGAAAATGGCGCTAACGTTTATGCCAAAGTAGAAGCAAGAAACCCAAGTTTTAGCGTAAAATGTCGTATTGGCGCAAGTATGGTTTGGGATGCTGAAGAAAAAGGTTTATTAACGGCCGGTAAAGAAATTGTTGAACCTACTAGTGGTAACACCGGCATTGCTTTAGCATTTGTTGCCGCGGCACGTGGTTACGCAATAACCCTAACTATGCCAAGTACCATGAGTTTAGAGCGACGTAAATTATTAACAGCTTTAGGCGCAAAAGTAGAATTAACTGACGGTGCTAAAGGTATGGGTGGCGCTATTGCAAAAGCCCAAGAACTTAAAAACTCAAATCCAGATAAATACGTTTTATTAGGTCAGTTTGATAACCCAGCTAACCCTAAAATACACGAAGAAACAACCGGTCCTGAAATCTGGAATGACACCAACGGTAATGTTGATATCTTTGTTGCAGGGGTTGGTACCGGCGGTACATTAACAGGGACTAGCCGTTATATTAAATTAACTAAAGGCAAAGCCATTACTACAGTTGCTGTTGAGCCAACTGATTCGCCAGTCATTACCCAAGCACTTGCTGGCCAAGAATTAAAACCTGGTCCGCATAAAATTCAAGGTATTGGTGCTGGTTTTATCCCTGGTAATCTAGATCTAGAGATGGTAGATTCTGTTGAGCAAGTATCAAATGAAGACGCGTTTGCGATGGCACACCGCCTGATGAAAGAAGAAGGTATTTTAGCTGGTATTTCATCAGGAGCTGCCGTAGTTGCAGCTGAGCGTTTGGCAAAGCTTCCTGAAAATAAAGATAAAAATATTGTTGTTATTTTACCAAGTTCAGCAGAGCGCTACTTATCAAGCCCGCTTTTTAGTGAAAGTTTTAGTGATAAAGAACTTGTTCAATAATTCATTTGAATTCCAATCTTTTGAAAATTAACAAAAGGCACCTTAGGTGCCTTTTTAGTGTCTTAATTAAGATCTTGATATTTATCTTCACTTTAATAAGCTAATTACGCTATGATTAACCATCAAGACTATATTTTCTTAGTTAGAGTTAATGCGAAAATTAAATTCCTACCAATTATTATTTTGGTTATGCTCAATCATTTTATTGTCTGGTTGTGATCAAAGTGAAAAGCAAAAAAAAATTACTACGGTAGATAACCCAGAACTTGTCTCACTTGCTTTTTTTCATGCTTTATACAATGAAAAAAATGTTGAAAAGGCGGCTTCTGTCTGTAACCCCAAATTAGCTCGCTTAGTTCTTCATTATCGTTCACCTGAGGCTGTTGGTCGTCATTTATTCAATATGTCTTATGATAGGGTTCAAATGAGGCCTGATACTGATGGAGTAAAAGTCCGTGAACAATTTAAAGGTAGCGCCAATATTACTATCTATTTTGATGGTTATCATCAAGAAAGTCGTATCAAAGAAGTTAAACGTTTAGCCCTAGTGCAACGTGACGGAGAATGGTTTATCGATAAAATTTTAAAAGATCCATTTTGATTCAAAACAGTTAAAAGAAAACACTATGCTTAAGACAGGATTATATCAACATTTTAAAGGTAACTATTACCGCGTACTCTATCTTGCCAGACACAGTGAAACCGAAGAATACATGGTAGTTTATCACCCCGAAGATAATAATGAAGATATTTGGCTAAGGCCTTTAGCCATGTTTGATGAAACCATAGAGCGTAATGGAAAAAAACAAAAACGTTTTAGCTATGTAAAATCATAGTTGTATATCATCGACAAGTTAAAGCTTAAATTTAAGCTTAAGTTATTGAGAAGAAATTATGCTGTTGCCAAGGTATTTTTTCATGGTGTATTTTGGTTACTTCCGCCAGCTCTGGTCCATGCGCTAACCATACTAACATCTTTTCAATACTCTCTTCTTCGCCACAAAGTAGTACTTCGACATCTCCATCAGGTAAGTTACGGGCATATCCACTTAAACTATAATCAATTGCTTGTTGTTGAGTAGATGCCCTAAAATAAACGCCCTGCACTTTCCCTGAAATATGTGCCATATAACAAACATTCATATATATATCTCTTTCTAAATCGTCATTATTTTCAGGATAAGTTTGCACCTAAGACCTTCATTGTCTAAAATCGGCGCAAATTCCTATTCCACAATAAATAACCGAGTTAATATCGGGATATTTATCTATTAAAAATAAGTATAGACCTATGTCAGCAAGAATTTATTTAAATCTTGGTCGTGAAAAATCATTATTACGTAAACATCCTTGGGTTTTCTCAAAAGCTATAAACAAAATTAAGGGTAAACCAATGCTTGGCGATACGGTTGACCTCTTCGATAATAAAGGAAAATGGCTTGCCAAAGGAGCTTATTCGCCTGATTCTCAAATTAGAGTAAGAGTATGGAGCTTTGACGAAAACCAAGAAATAGACCGAGATTTTTTTTACCAGAAATTACAAAGTGCACAAATAAGACGTGATTGGTTTATTGCTCAAGGTAATTTAACTGGCTATAGGTTGATTGCTGGCGAATCTGATGGTTTACCTGGGGTAACAATAGATAAGTATGATAACTTTATTGTGTGTCAGTTATTAAGTGCCGGTGCTGATCGTCACAGATATACTCTTGTTGACTGTTTAACGGAGTTATACCCAGGTTGTCATATCTACGAACGTTCCGATGTAGACGTGCGTAAAAAGGAAGGCTTAGAGCCGGTCACTGGTTGGCTAACTGATCCGCAAGCTTCAACGGAATGTATTATTGAAGAGCATGGAATTAAAATACATGTTGATGTAGCTACAGGCCATAAAACTGGTTTTTATCTAGATCAACGAGACTCTCGTCTCGCGGCTGGAAAATATGCTAAAAATAAAACTATTTTAAACTGTTTTTCATATACAAGTACCTTCTCGCTTCACTGCGCTGCTAATGGTGCAAAACACGTTACTAATGTTGATGTATCTCAAACAGCACTTGACATGGGTAAACGCAATTTAAAGTTAAATGCATTATCAGACAGTAATGTAGCTTTTGTTAAGGAAGATGTTTTTAAGTTATTGCGTAAATACCGAGAGCAAAAGCGTCGATTTGACATGATTATCCTCGATCCTCCGAAGTTTGTAGAATCAAAAGCACAATTAACCGGTGCTTGTCGTGGTTACAAAGATATTAATATGTTGGCGATGCAGTTATTAAAGCCTAATGGTTTATTGCTAACATTCTCTTGTTCTGGTTTGATGGATGTAGGCTTATTTCAGAAGGTTATCGCGGACGCTGCACTTGATGCAAAAAGAAATGTTTATTTTGTTGAACGTTTGCAGCAAGCAGGAGATCATCCCATTTCTTCTAACTATCCTGAGGGCTATTATTTAAAAGGTTTAATCTGTCAGGTTGAGTAACTTTACCAAGGGTCTGAACACAACAAATAAGCAAGTAAAAAAGCTAGGGTGCACTCTGGCTTGATTAGTTACTTATTTGTTCTTTTTAATCAATCTCTTCAATTGCAATGCCGATGAGGTAACAATCTTTACTTTCTTCTTCAATTCGAACAACACGGCCACTGACATCAAGTGCTTGAATTTGACTGCTCGCAGAATCTATTTTGACTCTTACATGGGTGGATATGGCCAGAGGATGTTCTAGTTCAAATGCCATGCCGGTTGCACTAAGATCTCGACATGTAGCACTTATTTGACTATTAACTTCATCGTCTATCACCGTGACAACAACCTCGCTATTTAACATCATGCGATAGAAGTCACGTTTATCATCGAAACCCTTCATTTGCTCTCCAATATAAGATATTTGACTCTTCATTAGTTATACTGAGCTAAATCAATAGTGTCAACTAGCTGTCTAATATATTTAGCCGTTAGCTAATCAATACATCAAAGATAAGTTACTGTTGCTTAGCGAAACCTTTAAGGTGATTCATAATTCGCTTTACTGAAATAGGAGCAGAAGTACCTAAATTTTGTGCAAAAAGTGAAATACGTAACTCTTCAATCATCCAACGTGTAGCAAGTAATTCGGCTTCAATTGGCTTATCTTTACGTTGTTTACTAATGAGTGCTTGATAGGCATCAGTCACTTTATTTACTTCAATCAGCTTTAGCCTATCTTGATTAGGGTCAATGGGTAATTTCTCTAATCTGCGCAACATACCTAGTAAATAACGAATAATATCATCAAGCTTATTAAGACCTGAATCGGTAACAAAGCCTTTAAAAACAAGTTGTTCACTCTGCTGTTTGATGTCACTATGAGATTGAATTACATTTAACGGCACACTACCTTTCATTTTTTTACTGATATCGTGGCGTAAACTGAGCACTCGTTCAACTTTGATTGCCGCTGTTAGCACACAATCAGCAATTTCAGCCCGAATAAAATCACTACATTGCTTAAATTCTTGTTGCTCACGCGGCAAATTACCTGCATTTTTTTGCTCGCAAAACTGTTTCACTAAAGTTAAGCATGCGCCATGAATGCAATCTTGTAGCAAGTCATTTATTGAACCGAAAGGATTAAAATACAAACCCAATTTCGCTTTATTAGGTAGTTTCTCTTGTAAGTACTTCAGTGGTGTTGGAATATTCAATAAGATCAATCGACTTATGCCATGAAGCATTGCTTGTTGCGCGTGTTGCTCTTGCTCAAATAATTCAATAGCGACACTGGTTTTATGGTCAACTAAAGCCGGAAAAGCTTTTATGGTTATATTGGCTACCTTCTTTTCATAACCAGTTGGTAACTTACCAAAGTCCCATTGCGTCAAATTAGTTTGCTCAATGCCCTTTTCTGCTACTTTTTTAATCGTGGCTTTTACCTTACCTTGCAGTTCGGCTTTAAGCTTGTTTAAGGCTCTTCCTTGCTTTAATAATCTCCCCTTATCATCAACCACCTGATAGTTCATTGTTAAATGCGCAGGCAGATTTACTTCTTGCCATGCATCTTCAGGTAGACGTACCCCTGTCATGCGCAACAATTGTTTCGCTAACGCAGGTTTAAACTCTCCTTCTTCAGCGGGTATTGCCGCTAAGCACGCTTGCGCATAATTAGGCGCAGGGACAAAGTTTCGCCTTAGATTTTTTGGTAATGCTTTAATTAATGCAATAGTAAGTTCATCACGTAAGGCAGGGATAAGCCAATCAAAGCCTGTTTCTTGAATCTGATTAAGCAGTGCAATCGGGATGATAACACTTACCCCGTCATCTATATCACCAGGACTAAAATGATAACTCAGCGGTAAAGTCAAATTCTCTTGTTGCCAAACATCCGGGTACTCCAATGCACTGAGCTCTTGTGATGTTTCATTTAATAAGAAAGCTTTACTAAAATTTAATAGCTTAGCATTACGCTGCTTTTCTTTTTTCCACCAAGTAAGGAAGCTGCGTTGACAAATTACCGTTTCTGGTATTTTTTCACTATAAAAATCAAAAAGCTGTTGCTCATCAATGAGAAAGTCTTTTCGTCGCGCCTTTTTCTCTAAATCCTCTATACTTTCAACGAGTTGCTCATTATGGCTCAAGAACTTTTCTTTTATCAGGCTATCTCCATTGACCAGCGCTTCGCGAATAAATAACTCTCGGCAAGTTGCAGGCTCTATGGTATTGAAGTTTACTTTTCGTTTAGTAACAATGCTTAGACCATACAAGGTGACTTGTTCAAAGGCCATCACCGCACCTTGTTTTTTCTCCCAATGCGGCTCACTGTAATGACGTTTAACTAAATGATTAGCTAATGGCTCTAACCAAAGTGGATCTATTTTGGCGTTCATACGCGCAAATAATCGACTCGTTTCAACAAGCTCCGCGGACATTAGCCATTTCGGAGATTTTTTAGCTAAGGCTGAACCAGGAAAGATATAGAACTTCATACCGCGAGCACCTTTGTACTCTCGATTTTCATCTTGTTGGCCGATATGACTAAGTAAGCCAGACAATAATGCCTGATGCACAGGGATGAGCGAAGTATGTTCTTTATTATCTTGCGTCTTAACTGATTTTTCCTGTGCGACGGTAGGCAAAACAAACTGATAATCAATCGACGTTAAGGCTATGTTTTGTTCTTTTAAAGTCAATTTCAATTGGCTGAATATATCTTGCCATTCACGTATTCTTATGTAGGAGAGAAACTCCCTTTGGCATAGCTTTCTAAATTGATTTTGCTTTAATATTTTTTGCTGATTTTTTACGTATTGCCATAAGTTTAACAGGCTAATAAAATCTGATTGTTTATTTTTAAAACGATTATGCTTTTCATCACTTTGCTGTTGTTTTTCATGAGGTCTCTCGCGAGGATCTTGAATACTTAAAGCACTGACAATAATAAGTATTTGCTCAAGGCAGCCAAAATCGATGGCAGATACCACCATTTTAGCTAAACGCGGGTCAATTGGAAACTTTGATAATAATCGACCTGATTTCGTCAACTGGCTACTAATGTTAGACTCATGTTTAGCTTTCAAGACTTTTTTGGATTTATGCTTTGTTTCAATAGCAGCAATTTCTTCAAGTAATCTAATGCCGTCGGTTATATTTCTCTTATCAGGTGCTTCAACAAAAGGGAATTTGCTAATATCCCCTAATTCTAAAGCATGCATTTGTAAAATTACCGTTGCTAAATTAGTTCGCAAGATTTCTGGATCAGTAAACTCAGCTCTGTTGTTATAATCCTCTTCAGAATACAAACGAATACATATCCCCTCTGAAACACGACCACAACGTCCTGCTCGCTGATTTGCGCTGGCCTGAGAAATAGCTTCAATGGGTAAGCGTTGTACCTTGGTACGATAACTGTATCGTGATATACGTGCTGTACCAGGATCTATAACATATTTAATGCCTGGCACGGTTAGACTTGTCTCAGCTACGTTTGTTGCTAAAACAATATTTCGGCCTTTGTGTGGCTTAAATATCTGATTTTGCTCACTGACTGTTAATCTTGCATAGAGCGGTAAAATATTAGTATGAGGTAAGTTCGCCTTTAATAATACGGCCGCTGTATCACGGATTTCCCGTTCTCCATTAAGGAAAACTAAGATATCACCGTGACCACAATCACTGAGTTCCTCAACTGCAGATAAAATACCGCTGAGGACATCAACATCTTCAGTAGTATCTTCACCATCTATTGCACTGCTTCGATCATTTAATGGCCTATAACGCATTTCTACCGGATAGGTACGACCTGATACCTCAATAACCGGCGCCATTTTTCCTGATTTATTTATAAAATGTTTAGCAAAACGTTGCGGATCAATCGTGGCGGAAGTAATAATTACCTTCAAATCTGGTCGTTTATTTAAGATTTGTTTTAAATAGCCCAAAATAAAATCAATATTTAAACTACGCTCATGTGCTTCATCAATAATGATGGTATCGTATTGGCGTAATAAACGATCTTTTTGCATCTCTGCCAGCAAAATACCGTCGGTCATTAATTTGATATAACTTTGTTCACTTACCTGATCATTAAAACGAACTTTGTAACCGACTTGTTCACCAAGTTGCGTTCCAAGCTCGTCTGCAATCCTATTAGCCACGGTTCTAGCTGCTATCCGACGTGGTTGGGTATGACCAATTAGCCCATCAACACCTCGTCCTAATTGAAGACAAATTTTTGGTATTTGTGTGGTTTTACCCGACCCCGTTTCACCGGCAATAATAACAACTTGATTATCTTTAATCGCTTGTGCTATTTGCTCAGCATTTTCAGATATGGGTAAGCCTTCTGGGTAAGTTATTTTAGGCAAGCTAGTTAACTTTTTAGTTTTATCGTCAATCGACTTTATAATTTCTTTGTTAATCTGTTGTAGCGATTTGACCTGCTGCTCTGATAAAGACAAAGCTGCTAACTTGTCAGTATCTTTATTACCAAGCTGTTTAATAATATTTTTTTGTAGATTAATCAAACGCTTTTTAAATCGAAAAGCATCACAGCGTTTCGTTTGTGATAATAATTTAAAAAGGCTTTGTAGATGGGAGAAGGTAGTAGAAGATTCAGACAAAACAAACTCTAACGAAAAAAAAGAAATATTTTAACAATATTATTAGCTAAATACAGCGGATAAAAGGCAAATTTTAAATGATAAACGCCTAGACCATTACGTTAGGCGTATAATGAAACGACGTTAATTTTTATACAGCAGCGTGCTCTTTTTCAATAGATGTGCGTTCTTTGCCATGTTGGTAACATGCTTGCAGTACTTCATTACGAGAAATAGTGCCGAGTAAGTTACCATCATCATCGATAACAGGGTAGACTTTAGGCCTTCCTTCAATCATTTTTTGACCTAGTTCAATTATACTGTCGTATGGTTTTACTGTAAGCACTTCAGTGCGCATAATGTCTTTAATAATAGCGATATTTTCGTTGAAATAGATAGTCTCTAACATCTTGGCTAAAATATCCCCTTCAGATATAAAGCCTAATAACTTATAGTTAACATCAATCACTGGCCCACCAATTTGCTTCGTTTTCAAAAAGCGTAAGGAAGCTTCTTCTACAGACATATTTTCAGTAAATGTTACTGGATAGTGATTCATGTATTGTTGTACTTTTAATGATGCCATTTTAACCCCTATCTAAAAAGTCATATCAATTGCTTTATTATTAACTGTAGATAAGCCTTTGCAAAAAAACCACTTTTTCGCAATATTTATTGAAGAAATATTCCTAGGGTTAAGCCAGGTATTGAACAGCAATAATCATAATGATGATACTTTTCTTAGCCAGTCAACACATCAATAAAAGACTATCAGTTTTATGCTATTGCTTTTACCCTTTTAAAACTACGCAATTTTCTAAAAAAGCTTAGGTAAACTTGTCAAGTTAGCAATCAAGAAGGGCTGATTTTTATATACCGTGAGCATAAATTCTATGGTTATCTCATAAGTTGCAGTACTTGGTGAAGTACTTGCAAACTCGCTTGACTTAAAAGATCACAACAAGAAAATTTAAATAAAGACTTCTTAAATACTAATGAAAACAAATAAACCACAGGTAAATGTTGATATTGATAGTACTCGCTGCTGCTTCATTATTTATTGTACGAGATTTTTCATTGAGAATTTTACTTAAGGCGTTCTTGGCTAATCGTTCAATGGCTTTAAAGTAACACTTGTTTAATTTTGTACTGAAACACTACCGCTAAAATGCCACTATCAATACTCTTTAGCGAAATTGCCAACAAGTACCATTAAGGTTTAGTACTTTATTATAACTGTCCTTTAGTGAAGATTAGCTGAATCGGTTAAGAAGCTCACAATGTTAAAGTTGTGCTATTGACTATGTACTATCAGATAAATTTCAATAGAGATTGGTAAGTCAATGCCAAGGCTCAGCGTATCGATCAGCTGGTATATAGAATGAATTAAAATTTATAATTGGCCTGTTATCAGACAATACTTAAGCCTTAGCTTGCTTTGAAATTTAATCTAGTATCTGATAAAAAATATTCAAGCGCACTGTTCAGTTGCTTCAGTTACCTATTATTAAGTCGATTTCAGAGTCACAAGAGCTGTACTTAATATTCAAATCATAAACTTCTACATATTGTTCAGTAAAAATAGTAGTGCTTAACTTTGACAGTGAAAGTTTAAGCACTGGATATTTAATTATTATAGTTATGCTTACGCATTTTGATTAATTATAACCTAAAACATAGATGTTGTTATCTTCTTGATCATTCTGCTGATCTGAATGTTGCTTGTTGTAACCATCAACAATATTGTCTTCAGAGTAAACAGATTTAACATTTTCATGATAAGTATTTAACAACGAAGCTGACATTATCATTCGCCTATTGTTAAGGTTGGTTTTGTTTATTGAATTACTCATATCAATACCCTTTAGTTATTCATTAACGACTGTTAAATACTTATAAGCATCAATAGTGCCAATATCAGCATCAAATTAAACCATTGTTTTTATTTAACTTTAAATATTAACATCTAAATCGAGATATGCTTTTATTAATTTGCAAGATAATAATATGCAGTTTGCAAATGAAGTAAACCCTGTTTTGACACAATAAAAAGCTCGCCAATATATGACTTTAGCCAAAGAACTTCTACACTTTAAGAGAGTCAAATTAAACAAGGAAGCAAAATGAACAAAGACCTTTGGTTTTATGAACCTTATGATGCTGATGGATATTTATCTAATTTTGCCGATTACTCCATTAATTTCAATAATAAAACATGGAAAACCAGTGAACACTGTTACCAAGCCAGTAAGTTTAACGATAAAACTATTATCGACAAAATTGAAAACGCGGCCACACCAGCAGAAACATTTAACTTAAGTCGACAATATAGCGCACAAATACGTAAAGATTGGCTTGAAATTAGGTTTCAAACCATGCTTGACATTGTCAGAGCCAAATTCAATCAACATATTCGACTTGCTTATTATTTAGTTGCTACTGAGAATAGAATAATAAAAGAACACTCTCATAAAGATGATTATTGGGGTGATGGCGGTGACGGCCATGGTCAAAATTGTTTAGGTAAAATACTGATGCAAGTTAGGGAAGAACTTAAACAAACCGCCAGGTTCTCTTTATTACGATATACTGAGTCAACAAAATTGCCGACACAGTATGGTCAATTTAAAATGCATGGCTTTTACGAACCAAATACTGGAAAAGAGCATGTTGCGCTAAGCTTTGGCAAATGGAATGAAGATCAGCCTGTACTTTTACGAATTCACTCCGAATGTTTAACTGGAGATGCCTTTTCAAGTTTACGCTGTGATTGTGGTCCACAATTACAAATTGCTATGAAAAAAATTGCAGAAAATGGCTCTGGTTTGCTGATTTACCTTCGACAAGAAGGCAGAGGTATAGGTTTACTTAATAAAATTAAAGCGTACAACTTACAAGATAAAGGTGCCGATACCGTCGAAGCTAATGTTTTATTAGGTTTTGAATCCGATCAGCGCAAATACTTTTTCTGTAAAGGTATATTTGAGTTTTTTAGTATTAATACGGTTAGTGTCATGACAAATAACCCTCTAAAGCTACAAGCTTTAGATGAAATAGGCATTAACGTAAGTAAACGGGTTCCTCTAGATGACGGGCAGAATAGTTATAACAAAAGTTATCTAACAACAAAAAAAAATAAAATGGGTCATTTATTGAACATTCCCGATAGCTAATTACCCGCTAAGATATCGATTAATCCAGAGTCAGCTTCATTGCGCAAGTATGTTGCGGGTAAAGTATTAACATGCCCTCATTAAAAGGGTATTTCTCTGGATTGGAACATTACTACTCGGGTATTTAACTGCTTGGTAATTTTTCAAATAACGTTAGTACGCGTTAATGGATTTCTTATCGTAAGCCTTACGCGCATATTAAGCTTTAATTAAAAGACAAGTAAACCTGATAAGGTGAGTTAGAATAGCTTTGAAATTTCTTCATATTCTCCACTTTCGTGTAATGCTTTTAACGCTGAATCAAAAATTGCGACTTGTTCAGTCGATATTCTTGTTTTAGAAAACATCATTTTACTCCCCGCTTGCTCATCGCTGGTAATACGAAAAAGAGGCACAATATTTTTCCTATAAGCGGGTTGCGATGATAAATAGTGCATTCCTTCAATCTCTGATTCTATATAGCCGTCAGCTCGTCCTTTTAATACAAAATTAGACATATTTTGATCGTCGCTAATATAAACAATTCTACTAGCAAATTGCTCATTTTGTAATAATTCAGGATATGAGTCGTAAAAAATAGCACCACGTAACGCAGCGATAATAACATCTGTTTCAGCTAAATCCTTTAACTCTCGGACTTTATCAAATAAGTGTAACTTATTTTTGCTAACAAAAAGCATATGGTGGCTGTAGCGAAAGTTATTTTTAGTAAACAAGGCAAATTCCTTTCTTTCTGCAAAAGCTGTAGCCGCAACAGTCATATCAATAGCGCCGACTTCAAGTTGTTTTATTACTCTTGCCCAAGGCATGGCAACTATTCGGTAATCAAATGGAGTACGACGAAATACGGCCTTAATTAGTTCAATGTCCTTTCCGACCCACTCACCCTGCTCATTTTTATAACGATATATATCCCGCTCATTAATTCCGATGATAAGTTCATGGCTAAATAGTGTAAAAGAAGACAACAGCAAGGAAATAAATACAACAATTTTTAACATCTAAGAGGCCTTTAATTAAATTTATGCCAGCTACAGTTACATAATCCCGTAGAGCGTTTTTTCAACAACGTCTGCATTAAATATATCGACTCTAGATATAAATTTCTTTTCAAGGAAACAAAACTAAGAAGGACATACTTACAAAATAGTAAAAATTAGTACAGATGTCCATATTGAATATTCTTCCATGCTTTAATTCGCATAGCTATTTAGGTATTTCAAATTGATACCTAAAACATAGCGCTAAAGCAATATAGCTGATATATACAATGAGTATATAAGCATTACTAAAACTAAACGATTCAGGCAAGCGAAGGTAATATTTTACTAAAATTTATTCAATAAACAAAGTAGGATAAGCAAGTAAGTTTCAACACATCTTGAAAGACTTCCAAGTATTTAGTTTGCTCTAATTACAAGTCAATTATTATAAAGCTTATACTCATTATTAACATTGCTTATTGATTTAGTCTAATAACATGCTCTTCCACATTTTTTATCAACGTATCTAACTTTTTACTCACTTTCATACGTATGATCTCTTTATCTATTAACGGAACTAAAGCTTCATACTTATTATTAAGATAATGATACAGAGGTAAGCGTGCAAGTGGCTTATTCTTTACTACGATGTTCTGTAAGCCAAGTCTGCTAAGCGCAACATTACCATCCATTGTATTAGTTAATACAACATCAACCTTATTGTTAATAAGTAGCTCAAACATTTTTTCAGTTGAGTTGATATCATAGAGCTTAACCAGGCCTTTGGTAATGTTATTAGTGTGTTTTACCCCTCGAATTTTTGCGACACGGTATTGCGCTAGCTCATGTTTACTTTCTATAACGATACCGGAATTTTTTAATACAAACGCCATGGTTTCTAAATAATAATATGGCGTAGGTACTCTTATGGTATTCAAGGCTTCATCTCCGTAGGTCCAAATACGCATAATCTCTCCATCTTGTATGCCTGAATTAGCGACATATTGTGCTCTTTTTCCTGGAAAAGGTGTAATCACCGCATTAATGCCAATGTTTTTATAAATTTTTGGTAATACTAAGCGCCCCACTTCTTGTTCAATTAAGAATTCAATAGAAGCTAAGTTGATCTCAGTTACATCAATAGTTTGACTAGATTTCTCTAAAAAGTTGATATGTGATTGAGGAGAGTTGACTAAAAATTCTTCAGCATAAGCCACAGTTATATTAATAAAAGCTAGAGCCATTAACAAATAACGATATAACGGAGCTTTCATTTATATACCTAAACAAAACAATTTATAATATATAATATAGTACTATAAGCTTTATCGTGCTTTATTAAGCTTATATCTACTTATGAGCAGTGTTAGAAAGTATAGTTGCTGCTTGACCAATCAATGCAGCATAAACTGAAGGCATCGTGCTTTTGTTGCCCTGTTTGAGAATAGTTAGCAATAAATTTAATTATAATGCTATGTCTAAAATTATGAAATTTATACAGCCGTTAATCTAACTATTTCCACGACAGATAATAATTAACTCAAATGCATTATACTTCAGGTTTTGACAATTAGATAACATGTGTAATGCCACCTTCAAAGCAAATTGACATAAATTATCAAAATTAACCAGGGTAAAATCTTACGATAGCATCGTTACACAAGGCAGAAAAAACCCGCTAGTTAGCGGGTTTTTATTAGCAATACAATTTGATAAGCTAATCGCTTACCAACCTGTTTTCTCTTTTAAAGCATTGCCTATTTCAGCTAAAGAACGAACAGTTTTAACACCAGCCGCTTCTAATGCTGCAAATTTCTCATCAGCTGTGCCTTTACCACCAGCGATAATCGCGCCAGCGTGACCCATACGCTTACCTTCTGGTGCAGTAACACCAGCAATGTAAGATACGACAGGCTTAGTAACGTTAGCTTTAATGTACTCTGCAGCTTCTTCTTCAGCAGTACCACCAATTTCACCAATCATTACGATGGCTTCAGTTTGGTCATCGTTTTGGAACATTTCTAAAACGTCGATGAAATTTGTACCTGGGATAGGGTCACCACCAATACCTACACAAGTAGATTGGCCGAAACCAGCATCAGTAGTTTGCTTAACGGCTTCGTACGTTAACGTACCAGAACGTGAAACAATACCCACTTTACCTGGCAAGTGGATGTGACCTGGCATGATACCAATCTTAGTTTCGCCCGGCGTGATAACACCTGGGCAGTTAGGACCAATCATGCGAACGCCAGTTTGCTCAAGCTTAACTTTAACGTCAACCATATCTAAAGTTGGAATACCTTCAGTAATCGTTACGATAAGCTCGATGCCT
Source organism: Colwelliaceae bacterium MEBiC 14330 (assembly GCA_040779365.1). GTDB lineage: Bacteria > Pseudomonadota > Gammaproteobacteria > Enterobacterales > Alteromonadaceae > Colwellia. The sequence goes on along the minus strand of JBFONR010000003.1, from coordinate 46,723 downwards.
GCATCGATAGCTTCTAAAATAGCGTCTTTACAGAACGGAGCTGGAACATAGATAACTGTAGCTGTTGCGCCAGTTGCTTCTACAGCTTCACGAACTGTGTTAAATACTGGTAAACCAAGGTGAGTTTGACCACCTTTGCCTGGTGATACACCACCAACCATTTGTGTACCGTAATCGATAGCTTGCTCTGAGTGGAAAGTACCTTGACCACCAGTGAAACCTTGACAGATTACTTTAGTATCTTTGTTAATTAATACAGACATTATTTGCCCTCCGCAGCGGCAACAACTTTAAGTGCTGCGTCAGTTAATGATTCTGCAGCAATGATGTTAACATCTGAAGATGCTAATACTTCACGGCCTGCTTCAGCGTTAGTACCTTCTAAACGTACAACCACTGGCACTTCAACACCTACTTCTTTAACAGCAGCAATGATACCTTCAGCGATCATGTCACAACGCACAATACCGCCAAAGATATTAACTAAAACGGCAGAAACGTTGTCATCAGATAAGATGATCTTGAATGCTTCAGCAACACGTTCTTTAGTCGCACCACCACCAACATCTAAGAAGTTAGCTGGCTTACCGCCGTGTAAATTAACGATATCCATAGTTCCCATGGCAAGGCCAGCGCCGTTAACCATACAACCAACGTTTCCGTCTAAGGCTACGTAATTTAATTCCCATTGTGCCGCATGCGCTTCGCGCTCATCTTCTTGAGATGGATCATGCATTTCACGGATTTTTGGTTGACGGTATAAAGCGTTACCATCGATACCAATTTTACCGTCTAAACAATGAAGGTTACCCTCGTCAGTAATTACTAATGGGTTGATTTCTAGTAAAGCGAAATCATGATCATTAAACATGTTAGCAAGACCCATGAAGATCTTAACAAATTGCTTCATTTGTGTTGGGTTCAAACCTAATTTGAAACCTAATTCACGTGCTTGGTAAGCTTGAGGACCTACAAGTGGATCAATTTCAGCTTTGTGAATTAATTCTGGCGTTTCTTCAGCAACGGTTTCAATTTCAACTCCACCTTCAGTAGACGCCATGAATACTACTTTACGACTACCACGGTCAACTACTGCACCTAGGTATAATTCATTAGCAATATCAGTACAGCTTTCTACTAAAATCTTAGCAACTGGCTGACCATTTTCATCTGTTTGGTAAGTGACTAAGTTTTTACCTAACCAGTTTTGGGCGAAATCTTTGATTTCTTCTTTGGTTTTTACCAGCTTAACACCGCCAGCTTTACCACGTCCACCGGCGTGTACTTGAGTTTTAACAACCCACATATTGCCGCCAATCTTGTCAGCAGCTTCAGCAGCTTCTTGAGGGGTATCGCAAGCGAAACCTTCAGAAACTGGTAAACCATATTCAGCGAATAATTGTTTCGCTTGATACTCATGCAAATTCATGGTGATTTATCCATTTATCTGTAAATGATGACAGTCAATTGCACTTCTAATGAAATACTTAAAGCCTGCCTGTGAAAAGTTTTCCGATTATAGTATAAAAGCTCTAGTGACGGTAGCCATAAGTGCTAATACCATAATCGAATGACTAAATTTTTGTAGCTTAACCTTTGTTAGCTATTTACCGAGTAAATAGCCATCAAAGGTGTTTTCATTTTCGTCAATTAACTAGTTATACATCTAAAAGAAGACGTGTCGGATCTTCAAGAAGCTCTTTAATGGTAACTAGGAAACCAACAGACTCTTTACCATCAATTAAACGATGATCGTAAGATAATGCTAAGTACATCATAGGTAATATTTCAACTTTACCATCAACTGCCATTGGGCGATCTTGTATTTTATGCATACCTAGAATACCCGCTTGAGGTAAATTTAGAATTGGTGTTGACAGCAATGAACCAAATACACCGCCATTAGTAATAGTAAAATTACCACCAGTCATGTCAGCAAGCGCAAGTTTGCCATCACGACCTTTTATAGCGAGATCTCGTATACCATTTTCAATACCTGCCATACTCAATTGATCAGCATCACGCAACACAGGAGTAACTAAACCACGCGGCGTAGAAACTGCGATAGAGATATCAAAGAAGTTATGATAAACAATATCGTCACCATCTATTGAAGCATTCACTGCTGGGTAGCGTTTTAAAGCTTCAGTTACCGCTTTTACGTAAAACGACATGAAGCCTAAACGGGTATCATGGGTCTTCTCAAACAAGTCTTTATATTGCTTGCGAAGATCCATAATTGGTTTCATATTAACTTCATTAAATGTCGTTAACATTGCCGTTGAGTTTTTAGCTTCTAATAACCGAGTCGCAATGGTTTTACGAAGTCGTGTCATAGGAACACGTTTTTGTGTACGCTCACCTAAATGCTGTGTAGACGCTGCAACAGGAGCGGCAGGTGCCGGCGCAGATTGCTGTGGAGCAGGCTTATTAGCGGCTGCTTCGACATCTTCTTTAGATATACGTCCGCCTTTACCTGTGCCTGTTACATCAGATGCTGTTAAGCCTTTTTCAGTCATTAAACGACGAACAGATGGGCTAGCTAGTTCATCAGAGCTTATCGCCTCTTCAATTGGCGCAGCTGTTGATGCTGCTGAAGCACCTGCATTTAATTCACCAATTTTTTGCTCACCTAAAACAGTATCGCCTTCACCGTGAATAATCTTACCAATAACACCATTGTCTTGTGCGACGACTTCAAGTACCACTTTATCGGTTTCTATATCAACAAGGTTTTGATCTACTGAAACGCTATCCCCTTCCGCGACATGCCAAGAAGCAACGGTTGCATCTGCAACCGACTCTGGTAATACCGGTACTACAATATCAATAACCTTACTTGCAGCGTTATCTGCAGAAGAACTAGCCACAGCGACTGGTGCTGGAGCTGATTCGCTACCTTGGGAGAAAGTACCTATAACTTGCTCACCCAATACAGTCGCACCTTCAGCTTGGCTGATGTCAGTTAAAACACCATCACTTGTCGCAGGTACTTCTAGTACTACTTTGTCGGTTTCAATATCAACTAATACTTGATCACGGGTAAATTTTTCACCTACTTGAACATGCCAAGTAGCAACGGTTGCATCGGCAACTGATTCTGGTAATACCGGAACTTTTATTTCGGTTGTCATTTTTTTTAATCCTTACAAACTTGTCTAAATGCTTACTGTTTGTTATTAAGTAAACACACTAAAGAGTTAATCTAATGTTAACGCTTGAGTGACAAGCGCTTGCTGTTCTTTAACATGAACTGACATATAGCCTACAGCCGGTGCTGCTGAAGCATTACGGCCTGCATATGTCAAATAAGTACCTGGTGGAATTGCCGCTCTAAAGTGATGTTGAGAGCAATACCAGGCGCCTTGATTTTGTGGCTCTTCCTGACACCAAACAAACTGCTTAACATGTTGGTATTCTTTCAATGCAGCTTGAAGCTGTTGTTCAGGAAAAGGATAAAGCTGTTCAATACGTATAATAGCAATATTATTTTGCTCATTTTTACGACGTTGCTCTAATAGCTCATAGTATACTTTGCCGCTACAGAAAATAACACGCTCCACCTCTTTAGGGTTAATGTCATCTATTTCACCAATAACACTGTGGAATTCACCTGTGGCCATTTCTTCAAGAGAAGAGACTGCTAACGGATGACGTAATAGCGACTTCGGTGACATCACAATCAGTGGTCGACGCATTGGGCGAACGACTTGACGGCGAAGCATATTAAAAACTTGTGCAGGCGTAGAAGGTACACAAACTTGCATATTTCGATCTGCACAAAGTTGCAAGAAACGCTCTAAACGTGCAGATGAATGTTCAGGCCCCTGACCTTCATACCCATGAGGTAACAGCATAGTTAAGCCACATAAACGCCCCCACTTCTGCTCGCCTGAGGAGATGAATTGATCAAATACCACTTGTGCGCAGTTAGCGAAGTCACCAAATTGTGCTTCCCATATAGTTAAACCAGCAGGCTCAGCTGTAGTATAACCATACTCAAACGCTAATACTGAAACTTCAGATAATACTGAGTCATGCACTTCAAATCGACCTTGACCTTCTCTAATGTTTTGTAGAGGTAAATAGGTGCTGGCATCTTCTTGGTTATGTAGAACAGCATGGCGATGAAAGAAAGTACCACGGCCTGAATCTTGGCCAGTAATACGTACACGATCGCCTTTGTCTACTATAGAGGCATAAGCTAAGTTTTCAGCCATGCCCCAGTCAAGTAATTTTTCGCCCGTAGCCATTTTCATGCGATCATCGTAGATCTTTTTAACACGAGAATGTATGACGTGGTTTTCTGGATAAGTTGATACTTTTGCGGCAAGCTCTTTTAACTTGTCTAACGAAATCTGCTTATCATATTCGTCATCCCACTCATGACCAAGATAAGGTGACCAATCAACTGAATGCTGAGTCATTGGGCGCCACTGTTCTACCGTACACTGACCTTCATCAAGTAGTTTACGATAGTATGCTGTCAGTTCATCAATTTTTGCTTTATTTAAGCTACCTTCAGCGGCTAATTTATCTGCGTATAATTGACGAGGAGTCGGATGCTTTTTAACAATTTTATACATAAGTGGCTGAGTAGCACTTGGCTCATCGGCTTCGTTATGTCCATGACGTCGGTAACAAACTAAATCGATAACAACATCACGTTTAAATTCATTACGATAATCAAGGGCAATTTGAGTTGCTAAGATTACCGCTTCAGGATCATCACCATTGACATGAATGATTGGCGCCTGAACCATTTTGGCAATTTCAGTACAGTATTCACCAGAGCGTGTATCTTGAGAGTTTGATGTGGTAAAACCAACTTGATTATTTACAACAATACGTACTGTACCGCCAACTTTAAATGCACGTGCTTGTGACATGTTGAAGGTTTCTTGCACAACGCCTTGACCAGCTATTGCCGAATCGCCATGAATAGTCACAGGTAAAACAAGATCACCTTGATTACAATCACGTCTATCAAGACGAGCACGCACGCTGCCGATAACAACAGGATTTACGATTTCAAGATGCGATGGGTTGAATGCGAGTGCTAAATGAACATTACCACCTGGGGTAACGAAATCAGAGGAATAGCCTTGATGGTATTTTACATCACCAGAGCCTAGTGCTTCATCATGCTTACCGCCAAACTCATCAAATAACTTAGATGGGTTCTTACCCATGACATTGACAAGAACATTCAGGCGGCCACGGTGAGCCATGCCCATCACCACTTCTTTAGTACCTGCAGCACCAGCGCGGGTGATCAACTCTTTAAGCATAGGAACTAAAGCATCACCACCTTCTAATGAAAAACGCTTTGCCCCAGGAAACTTAGCGCCAAGGTATTTTTCAAGCCCATCGGCAGCAATAAGTCCCTTAAATATTTCTGTTTTTTCATCAACAGAAAGTACTGCTTTTGATTGAACTGATTCTAGACGTTGTTGTAACCAACGTTTTTCATCAGTTGAAGTCATGTGCATGTACTCGGCACCGATAGAACCACAATAGGTGTTTTTCAGTGCAGTGTATAAGTCACCTAACTTCATGGTCTCTTGACCACAAGCAAAAGAGCCTATGTTATATTCTTTATCAAAGTCGTTTTCTGATAAATCATGATGAGAAAGTTGCAAATCACGTACTTTATCGCGTTGCCATAAACCTAATGGATCTAAATTTGCATTTTGATGACCACGGAATCTGAACGCATTGATAAGTTGTAGAACTTTGACTTGCTTAGCATCACTGCCACCTGAAACAATAATTTGTTTACTGGCTTGTTTTGCTAAAACTTTAAATTCTTCACGGATAGCTGAGTGACGGTATTCAACCTCACTGCCTTCGACTTTTGGGAGTTGAGCAAAGATTTCTTGCCATTCTGCTGATACAGAGGCGGAGTTATCTAAGTATGATTCGTACAATTCTTCAATATAAACGATGTTACCACCGTTTAAGTGGGAAGACTCTAGCCAAGCCTTCATTACACCTTCTGGCATTGCCTTGTTCCTTTGCTTGTGTGTAGCAAAAAAAATAACGTAACGAATATCATCTTTGATTTTTGTTCTTATTCTCAGTTCAAAAGTACTATCTAATCGATAAAATAGTCATTTTAACTGCAAACTTAAAACTAAAATCGGAAATTTACCGTTACAATGTTTAAAGTTTATTATAAAAATACAGAGTATTAACATAACCTTATTTAGGTTAGCACTAATACTCTGCTTATTTTGTCATAAAAAAGATATAAGTAAACTCAGACTAAAGCGGTCATTAAAACTATTTTATCTAAGTTAAGCTTTTATTAAACAGCTCGGTTTAATAACATTGACTTTATATGACCAATTGCTTTAGTTGGGTTTAATCCTTTTGGACAAACATCAACACAGTTCATAATACCATGACAACGAAAAACGCTGTAAGCATCTTGTAAACCATCTAAACGCTCTTCCGTTGCAGTATCACGGCTATCGATTAAGAATCGATATGCATGTAACAAACCTGCTGGACCGATAAATTTATCAGGGTTCCACCAAAATGATGGACAAGATGTTGAACAACAAGCACATAATATACATTCATAAAGTCCGTCTAATTTATCACGGTCTTCAATAGACTGTAGATTTTCACGCGCAGCTGGCTGGGCATCATTAATTAGATATGGTTTAATTTTTTCATATTGCTGATAAAATTGACTCATATCAATAATTAAATCACGTACTACCGGTAAACCTGGTAATGGACGTAAGATAATTTTTTTAGCTTTCAATTCAGATAAAGGCGTAATACAAGCTAAGCCATTTTTACCATTCATGTTTAAGCCATCTGAACCACAAACACCTTCACGACATGAACGTCTAAAAGAAAGTGTTGGATCTTCTTCCTTTAAAAGAATCAGTGCATCTAACACCATTAAGTCAGAACCATCAGGTATTTCTAACTCATAATCCTTCATATATGGTGCATTATCAACGTCAGGGTTATAACGGTATATCGAAAATAACTGTTTCATTACAATGCTCCTTAGTATACACGGGCTTTCGGAGGGAAAGCTTCGCGATGGATAGGTTTCATATTTACATCACGCTTAGTCATTTCTTCCGTTTCAGGAGAGTAGATTGAGTGACATAACCAGTTTTCATCATCTCGATCTTGAAAATCATTACGCGCATGTGCACCGCGTGACTCAACTCGGAAGTTAGCAGCCTTTGCCGTACAAAAAGCAGTTTCCATCAGATTATCAAGCTCTAAACATTCAATACGTTGAGTATTAAATTCGGATGACTTATCGACTAAATGCGCATTTTGTAAACGTTCACGAATTTCAGTTAACTCCTTCATGCCTTCAGCCATTGCTTCGCCATCACGAAATACTGAGAAGTTCATTTGCATGCACTGTTGAAGATCTTTACGAATCTGAACAGGGCTTTCACCCGATGTTGAAGATTCCCAACGATTAGTACGGGCAAGGGTGGCTTCTAAATCTGATTCAGAGGCTTCTTTACCATTTTGTGTATCGTTTAGGTACTTACCTAAGAAATTACCTGCAGCTCGACCAAATACCACTAAATCAAGTAATGAGTTGCCGCCTAAGCGATTAGCGCCGTGCACTGATACACAGGCAATCTCACCAACAGCAAATAAACCTTCAACAATAGATTCTTTACCATTACTATCGATGTTAATTGCTTGACCATTAACATTACAAGGCACACCACCCATTTGATAGTGGCAGGTAGGGATTACTGGAATAGGCTCTTCTACTGGGTCAACATGAGCAAAAGTTCTTGATAAATCACAAACACCCGGCAAACGTTTCTCTAGTGTTTCTTTACCAAGATGATCCAGTTTAAGTTTGATGTGAGGACCCCAAGGGCCGTCACAACCTCGACCTTCTCGAATTTCGGTCATCATTGAACGAGCTACTACATCACGCCCCGCTAAATCTTTAGCGTTAGGCGCGTAACGTTCCATGAAACGTTCACCATCTTTATTAAGTAAATAACCGCCTTCACCACGACAACCTTCTGTTACTAATGTACCAGCGCCTGCGATACCGGTTGGGTGAAATTGCCACATTTCCATGTCTTGCATTTGAATGCCAGCACGCAGAGACATACCAACACCATCACCAGTATTAATATGCGCATTAGTTGTTGAAGCATAGATACGGCCAGCACCACCAGTAGCTAACACTGTTGCACGTGCTTTGAAATAAACTATCTCACCGGTTTCGATACAAATAGCCGTTGTACCGACAACAGCACCATCACTATTTTTAACTAAATCTAGTGCATACCATTCAGAGTATACATTGGTTTTGTTTTTAACATTTTGTTGATATAAACAATGCAATAAAGCATGACCTGTACGGTCAGCAGCAGCTGCTGTGCGAGCTGCTTGCTCACCACCAAAATTTTTTGATTGGCCACCGAATGGGCGCTGATATATTTTCCCTTCTTCAGTACGAGAAAATGGTAAGCCCATCTTTTCTAATTCAATAATAGATTCAGGGCCTGTTTTACACATGTATTCGATTGCGTCTTGGTCACCGATATAATCACTACCCTTAACGGTATCGTACATATGCTGTTCCCAGTGATCTTCATGAGCGTTACCTAGTGCTACTGTGATACCACCTTGTGCTGATACAGTATGAGAACGAGTTGGAAATACTTTAGAAATCAGGGCACATGATTTACCTGATTCTGAGATTGCTAATGCAGCGCGCATACCCGAGCCGCCTGCGCCAATTACAATGGCGTCAAATTCACGAATTGGAACGTTCATTTATACACCCCATACGATTGAGAAGCCAAACACTAGGTAGGCTATTAAAGTCACTGAAAATAAGAATTGTAATGCAGCACGAAGAAACGCTGGTTTAATATAATCAGACAATACCTGCCAAATGCCTATTTTAGCGTGAACAAGTAATGCTAAGAGCGCCAGTATTGTGGCTACTTTAACACTGACATAAGCGAAAAACCCCTGCCATACGTCATACGTAACAGTTGGTGTTACAACAAAAAAGCCAGCGAGAAGTAAAGTATATGATACAAGGATGATTGCACTAGCTCTTAATAAAATAAAATCATGTACGCCATTACGGCCTACTGAGGCGACGACATTTACCATAACCAAACTCCTATAACTACTGAGACAGCTAACCAAATAACTATAATAAATTTGGCGGTAGCATTACCTGAAGCTAACTCTTCAAAATGCCCTAAATCCATTAGCAAGTGACGAACACCGGCCAAGATATGAAAGGTTAAGGCAGAAAGACAGCCGAAAATAATGAACTTAAAGAAGAAGCCGTCAAGAAATGCTTGAATTTGACTAAATCCTTCAGCAGAAGAAAGAGAGGTTGAAAGTGTCCACAATAAAATTCCAATAGCAAATACCATAATCACACCAGAAATTCGATGTAAAATAGAAGCATTAGCAGCGGGATGCATCTTTATTGTAGTTAGATCTAGGTTTACAGGACGTTGTTTTTTCACAATTGGTTGCCTAAAGAGCTCGAAAGCCTTCAACTTTTGTTATTGTTACTCATGAACTACCTTTACCTATATGACTTAAAAGTGTGTCCGAATTTTAAAATCAACATAACCAAAAGCAATTCCCGAAAGTGAACGGTAACTTATTAACAACTCATTTACTTGAGTGTACCTATTCATACACAATTCTAACCAACTTCACTTTGCGATTCTAGTCAGATTTAATCATAAGATTTAAAAACAAGAACTGTCATTAAATCTATAAGCAGTATGAAAAAAGCTACAGGACGACCCATTATATAATCGTTAACATTGAATTACAATTTAACAAACCCCTAAGATACTCACCGGACCTGTTTTTTAGGCAAAAATTTATCTTGAGACAAACTTTAGTATAATTACTCTTACAATTTAAATTGATTTCGAGGTAGAATATCCCAAATATTAGAAACTCAAGAAAAATCACAAAAACTGACTATTTATTCACTAAGCTTAATATGGGAATTAAGAACCTTTAGTTGATTGTTAGTATTTGGACAACAAATTATAATTGATAGGGGAAAAATATTATGGCTGATTTAAAAGCCTCTCTGAGTATTGATGGCAAAGAAATTGGAGAATTTCCAGTTTTAAAAGGTACTGCTGGTACTGACGTAATTGATATTAGAACTTTAGGTAGTCATGGCTATTTCACCTATGACCCAGGCTTCTTAGCTACCGGCTCTTGTGAGTCATCTATTACCTTTATTGATGGTGGTAAAGGTATATTGCAACACCGTGGTTATCCTATCGATAGCCTAGCAAAACAGGCTGACTATCTTGAGGTATGTTACATCCTTCTTAACGGTAATGCGCCTACTAAGTCTGAATATGATGATTTTAAATCTACCATTACTACCCATACAATGGTTCATGAAAAGTTAGTGCATTTCTTCCAGGGTTTCTTGCCTGATGCGCACCCTATGGCTATGCTTTGTGGTGTTGTTGGTGCCTTGTCTTCTTTTTATCATAGTGACTTAGACATTACTGATCCTGCACAACGTAAACGTAGTGCTCATCGCTTAATTGCAAAAATGCCCACTATCGCTGCTATGGCCTATAAATACAGTGTTGGTCAACCATTTGTTTATCCACGAAATGATCTATCATACGCAGAAAACTTCCTTCATATGATGTTCTCTGTTCCTGCTGAAGAATATGTAGTTAGCCCTACTATCGCCAATGCAATGGATAGAATCTTCACCTTACATGCTGATCATGAACAAAATGCTTCTACTTCAACAGTTCGTTTAGCTGGTTCATCGGGCGCTAACCCTTATGCCTGTATTGCTGCTGGTGTTGCTTCTTTATGGGGACCAGCTCACGGCGGTGCCAATGAAGCTTGTTTAACTATGTTAGAAGAAATTGGTACCTTAGACCGCGTTGATGAATTTGTTGCTAAAGCAAAAGATAAGAGTGACCCTTTCCGTCTCATGGGCTTTGGTCATCGTGTTTATAAAAACTTCGATCCTCGTGCAACAGTAATGCGTGAAACATGTCACGAAGTGCTAAATGAGCTTGGTATCAGCGATCCTTTACTTGACGTTGCTATGGCGCTTGAAAAGGTCGCACTTGAAGACCCCTATTTTGTCGAGAAGAAACTTTATCCTAATGTTGATTTTTACTCCGGTATTATTCTGAAAGCGATTGGTATACCAACAAGCATGTTTACCGTTATTTTTGCTATGTCGAGAACGGTTGGCTGGATTGCTCATTGGGATGAAATGCTTTCTCAACCAGGACAAAAAATTGGTCGTCCTCGTCAAAAATACACAGGTAAAATTAATCGTGATTTTATCCCTTTAGACGAAAGATAATTAACTACTAGTAAGCAAAATAACTTACCTAAAGGCAGCATTAGCTGCCTTTTTTGTTTCTGCATTGAATAAAGAGACTGTTAAGGCTTTGCAAGTTCACTGAGTAAACCCGCTTGATAAGGTTAATTTAATAGTAAGAAAAGCAAATTTGCAGCTCGAAAATTTAACTGTGAACTTTACATTTAGCAGCTTTTATCGCAAAAAGCTGCTATTTCTCACAATGTATAATGTCAAAACTAGTTAATCTTTTATGACAATACTCTTATTTGATGGTTAATTTATGACTTTAACGGTCGATTTTTGTACATAAACACTATTGATTGTCACAAAAAACCCATAACATTAGGTTATACTTATCATTCACAAAAGAAATACAATATTTATCGAATCCCCGTGAAATTGTTGAATATTTAACCTGAAATAAATGATATTCAAGCAATAATTTATTTTCACTGTATCAAAGTAATCGTTATAATACCGTCGAATTTTCTCTTACAATATTTAAATAGCCATCATGTCAGATTACTCTTTACGCTTTGGCGGTATTCGCCGCTTATACGGTGAAAAAGCTGTTAATATCTTACAAAAATCACATTTTAGTGTCGTCGGCATTGGCGGCGTAGGTTCATGGATAGCAGAAGCACTTGCTCGAAATGGTGTTGGTCAATTAACACTGATTGATCTTGACGATATTTGTACTACTAATATTAATCGCCAAATACATGCGCTAACAGATACGGTAGGCCAAAGTAAGGTCGAGGTGATGTCTGAACGCATTAAACAAATCAATCCAGACTGCCAAGTTAATACCATTGAAGATTTTGTCACCAGAGAAAATTTATCAACATTAATCACTCATGATCTTGATTATGTTCTTGATGCCATAGACTCTGTCGATATTAAAACTCGATTAATCGCTTATTGTAAGCGTAATAAAATACCAATAATCACTATTGGTGGTGCTGGCGGACAAGTAGACCCAAGTAAAATAGCAATAACTGATTTGAGCAAAACCTATCAAGATCCATTATTAGCCAAGGTAAAAAACCAATTACGACGTGAGTTTAACTTTCCCCGTGCAGATATAAAAAAGGCCAGTAAAAGAAAATTTGCTATCGATGCGGTTTTTTCGACAGAGCAACTTCGCTATCCAGCTGATAACGACGAAGGAGAAGTATGTTTGAAAAAACCAGATACCAGTCAATCAGATACAGGCGCAATGCGTCTAGACTGTCAAAGTGGTTTTGGTGCTGCAAGCCATGTTACCGCTAGTTTTGCCTTTTTTGCCGTAGGCAGAGCAATTGATAAATTATTAACGAAATACCAATTATAAATAGCACAATAACTGAAAAACGCTGTCAGCGAAACTTACGATTGTGCTAGCGTTTTGATCTTGTCGACAATGGCTAATAATCCATTGCCCCGAGAAGGGCTAAGGTGAGCTAGTAGACCTAATTTTTTTAAATAAAGGTCTATATCAAATTTCATGATTTGCTCTGAGCTTTTATGATTAAAAGCCGCTAGAACAATAACCAAAAGACCTCTAATCACCTTGGCATCACTATCCGCACTAAAGGAAAATATGCCTTGTTTATCCTGACTAACTTTTAACCAAGCTTTACTTTCACAACCTGAAATTAGCGTGTCATCATTACGTTCACTTTTGTCTAAACGGGGCAGTTCTTTACCTAATAGCATGATCTCTCGATGTAAGCTATCCCAACCTTTTGTCTTGGTAAAACGTGCAATTATCTTTTTTTGTTGTATGTCCTCTTCACTAATGCTTGAAGGAGTATCACTAGCCAGAAACAATGCTTCACTCGGTTTATCTTCATCTGTTGTCAATAATATTTTATTGAGGCAATGTATCAAATAATCAACTTCTTTAAACGAGTTATATGGGCTGAGCGAAATCCTCAAGCAACCATCTATTTGTAAAGTTTCCATCAAAGGCATTGCGCAATGATGACCTGAACGTACGGCAATACCCTTAGAGTCGAGCGCAGTGGCAATATCATGATTATGGTGTCCTAGCACGGTAAAAGCTATTACGCCGATATCTGGCACCCCTTCAACAAGAAAGTTAATTGCAGGAATAGCTGCAAGCTTTTCATAACAATACTGTGTTAATTTACTTTCATAGTCATGATAGCCTTTCGCGTTATCCTGCAAAAAAGGGCTCAAGAAATTAATACAGGCACCAAAGCCAACAACACCAGCAATATTCGGTGTCCCTGCTTCAAACTTAAAAGGTAGGGAGTTATAAGTTGTTGCTTGTTTAAAACTTACTGTCTTTATCATTTCTCCACCAGCTTGGTAAGGAGCCATGTTTTCTAGATGTTGTATTTTACCGTATAACACACCAATACCTGTTGGCCCATACATTTTATGGGCTGAAAATACATAAAAGTCACAACCAAGTTGCTGTACATCAACATCAATATGCGCGACAGCTTGCGCACCATCAATAACACTTTTAGCCCCAACTGATTTGGCTTTGTTAATAACCTGTTTAATAGGGTTAATCCGCCCAAGGACATTAGAAATATGTGTGCATGCAACAAACTTTACTTGTTCAGTAATAACTTTATCTAAGTGAGAAATATCAATGACACCTGAAGCAGTTAACGGTAATATTTTAATCTTAGCACCAGTTTGCTGGGCAACAATTTGCCAAGGTACTATATTTGCGTGGTGTTCACTTGCAGATATAACGATTTCATCCCCTGGCTTGAGTGTATTTCTCGCCAAACTTTGACAAATAATGTTAAGGCTTTCTGTCGCCCCTTTAGTCCAGATGAGCTCTTTAACACTGCTTGCATTGATAAATTTTTGCAGATCTCTTCTCGATTGCTCAAAAGCAAAGGTCGCCTTCGCACTTAACTGATGAGATGCCCTATGCACATTAGCATTTGATGTTTCATAATAGTTTCGCACAACATCAATAACATAGTCAGGCTTTTGTGTTGTCGCTGCGTTATCAAAATATATTAACGGCTCAACTTGATTTTTGTTACCTTGATTTTCAACTTGAAAGTCAATTAATAAAGGAAATTGTTTTCTAAAAAGATCGGGGGCAAAAATTTTCATAAAGGCTCTAACAAGAAAAGTAACGATAGCAACAATATTGTAGGGAAAGATTATAATATATTTTGCTATGCTAAATTAGGTAATTGGCATATTTTTATCAACTCGCTAATCGAAGCTAATCAATATTTCCTGCTAAAAAAGAGTATTTAACCCAATTGTAAACTATAACTAATATACAGTACCATAAAAGCGAATCGGTGATGAATCTACCAAATATCCTTATTCAAATACAAAAGTATTTATCGCAAAAATCATTTAAATATAGCCTGAACAAAGGGCACAGTGATGATAAAGCGGCATTAGCAAAAAATTGTCAAAGAGCTTTAAAAAAAGCAAGTTATATTAAAAGCCTTAGCTATTGGCCCATTGCAAAAACTGGAATATTAACAAAACCAGACGATTTAGTTGACCTTAAATCCCAAAAAATCATACCAAGGCCATTAAAAATAAGAAAAATAAACAATAATAATGCCATTGTTTCTGTGTTCGAGTTAAAACTTAAAAAACGTTGAGCGAGATTCGTTACATTGAAAAAAGTTAAAAGCTCCCTGTTAAAATACGTTCAGTTCTTGCTATATCAGTCTCCCAGCTAGCAGCAAGCTTTAACCATAATCTTGCTTCACTCATATCGCCTTTGTGATAAAAACCTAAGGCAATATTGTAGTAATAACTTGGCATTAAATAACTACTTGCTTTCGCTTTTAACAATTTGAGATAAGTTTCAGGGAATTGACTACTGAGACTTCTTAGCAGAGTATGTTCATGCAGTGGCTTAAAAGCAAAAATATCATCTGTAAAAGGCGAGACACTTAGTTGACAGGTTTCTGCTTTAAAAACACCAACTTCTCCGATATATTGTTCAGGCGTACCTAGCTCCCATAAAGGGTTATTGCCCTGCTCTCCTTCGACAAGCTGAAGTATTCTGGTCTCTTCTTTAATTAACTTAGCCCAAGGAATACTCGCTAAAACCTTTTCTCTTACACTATCTCGGTTTCCCCTATACTTGTCAGGAATAATCGCAATATTATGGGCAAAGGTATTAATTTGTGCGCGCTGACAAATAGTGTGCTCTTTTACCAAAGCATATTCATCAACAAAACCCAGTAAATGACTAAGCTCATGACTAAAAACATTTACGTCATCCTGGCGATCAAAATATAATATACCAAGGTGAACATTAGCTCCCCCCCTGTTCAACATCAAACCTATATGACGAGTTTTTACTCTGTCTTTTACCACTTTCCATAAGGTTTCATCACAAGTAATCGGCCGTTTTTTATCGGCAATGCAATCTATAGACTTTGAGCTTATATATTTTGGCTCAGGCAGACATATAAAGGAGGCAAGCGTTTGCTGTTCTTTAAAGCCTTTAATTAAGCTTTGCAAATACTTAAGGTTGTTAAGGTTAGTCGCAAAAAGTTGTACACTGCTAATGCAGTTTGCAATTTTATTGTTATGCTGATGATCTTTATTGGACCTTACAGATGGCAGTATATCGTTCTCATCGGGGTATATATCAAAACGCCGTATGTCATGTAGTAAGGTGTTAAGCTCTTTATAGGATAAAAGCTCGGGAGAGAGTGATTGTAGCTGTTCATGTATATGACTACCTTCACCAAGGTAAATGTGGATTTTTAACAATAAGGCTTTCGTTTTAGCTTGAAAATCAATATCTGTGAACTTATCTGGCAAAGTTAACATCAAGTCTCTTGCTTTTTTCACCTTATCAAATTGATAGTAGTATTGGCTCAGCTGCAAAATTGCTCGAGAAGACTTCAACCGAATTGCTTGCTCAAACCATAATATAGCTTGCTTTGAAAGCTGTTTATCCTGTTCAACTTGATGTTGATACCAATAAGCGAGTGCTAAAGCTGAATTTTTTTGTGTTTTTGCAAGCTCTTTGCTAATAGTTAACCAATCACTACTGCCATATTCAGTTTTAGTTATGGCGAGATTGAGTGCAGAGACAAGCTTATTTTTGATAGCAAAGTTAAGCTGTGCTTCACTATGACTGTCATCAACAATAACCTTATCGAGGTATTCATCTAAAAAAAAAGTGCTTGATGATAAGGTCATCATCAAGCTCATAATAACGATATAGCATTTAAAATCATTTAACTGCATTTAATCACGAAAATAATCTAGTTTCAGTTAAAGTGACTAACGTTCTGTGTTTATTGCGATTTGTGTACGCATAAGGTCTAACTCTAATTTAGCATACCTGTGTTCGACAAACTCATAAACATTAGTACTCAAGGCAAGTTTAAAAAAGTTCGCTGCACCGGCATAATTACCTAATGTTTGGTTATATTTCCCCAAATAAAAGTATGCTTCACATAATCGCTCTGTTAGTTCTTTGTTGGAACGAATATTGGTCGTTAAACTGCCAATAAATTCTGCTTGCGATATTTCTCCTAGATAAAGATAAATAACTTGTTTGGCCCAAGTTCTATCATCAACCAATTTCGCACGTTGTTTTAACGAATATTTTGCCACGAGCGGATCAACGTTATACTCGGTCAAGTATAGCCATAATAAACGATATGGATCATCTTGCTGCTTTTGATGAAAAGCCTGAAAATCAATAGAAGCTAGTTTAGGTCTAGAGCCATAATATAGGGCGATACCTCTATTTAAGTAGGCATATTCATGATCAGGGGTGAGTTCAAGAGCCGAATCAAATTTTTCATAGGCTTGAGCAAACTCTTGTAACTGAGTGAAATGTATACCCAGAAAGTTATAGGCATCAGTATAATCTGGCTTTAATTTCAAGGCATGTGAAAAGTCAAAGCGTGCAAGTGAGCGAAGACCCACGCTATCAAACAACACTCCTCGATCATAAAACAGTTGTGCTCTTTGCTCATCGCTAATTTGTGCTCTATTGATCACCTCAGTTAAACGCGCAATTGCAACCTCACTCTTATAGTTGATCGTTAATGGCTCTGCGATGATTAAATTATCAACTGATGAGCTAACTTCCGTGCTATCTCCTCCTTGAGTCATCGCACAACCTTGCATGCCTAAAGAAGAACTTAACAATATAGAGAGAAAAGTAATTTTAATAAGAGAATGCACTAAAAAGCCTTAAAAATGAGTAACTAGCAATGTCAATTATTTCATTATAAACAAAAAAGGAGCCCTATGGCTCCTTTTTACTTAATGAAATGTAAAAGTTTTTGTCTTAACTGTGAGGTAATTTATTCACGATTACTCAGCATTTGGTGCTACTTCTACCTCAGCCTTTTCTTGTGCTTCTTTGATACTTAAACGAACGCGACCTTGGCGGTCTACTTCTAATACTTTCACTTTCACTTCTTGACCTTCTGATAAAACGTCGCTGACATTGTTAACACGCTCTTCGGAGATTTGTGAAATATGCACTAAACCATCTTTACCTGGTAATACGTTAACAAAAGCACCGAAGTCAACAATACGCACTACTTTACCGCTATACAGTGCGCCCACTTCAATTTCTGCAGTTAGAGACTTGATACGTTCAATTGCATCTTGCGCTTGTTCACCAGAGGTTGCAGCAATCTTAACAGTACCGTCGTCTTCAATTTCAATAGTAGTACCTGTTTCTTCTGTCAGTTGGCGAATAGTCGCACCACCTTTACCAATGATATCACGAATCTTATCTTGACTTACTTTCATCGTATGTATACGAGGAGCAAATTCAGAAATCTCGTCACGTGCACCACCAATCGCATCATCCATGACAGATAAGATATGAGTACGCGCAGCCTTAGCTTGGTTTAAAGCAATTTGCATGATTTCTTGGGTAATACCTTCAATTTTGATATCCATTTGCAGTGCAGTAATACCACCGGTAGTACCCGCAACTTTAAAGTCCATATCACCTAAATGATCTTCATCACCTAAAATATCTGAAAGTACAACAAACTTGTCACCTTCTTTAACTAAGCCCATCGCAATGCCAGCAACAGACGCTTTGATTGGCACACCCGCATCCATTAACGCTAAAGAGGTACCACAAACTGACGCCATTGAAGATGAACCATTTGATTCTGTGATTTCAGAAACAACGCGCACTGCATAGGGGAATTCTTCAATGGTTGGCATAACAGCTAACATACCGCGTTTTGCCAAACGGCCATGCCCGATTTCACGACGCTTTGGCGAGCCAACAAAACCGGTTTCACCAACACAATAAGGAGGGAAATTATAATGCAGCATAAAAGCATCTGTTTTTTCGCCCATCAAGGTATCAAGACGTTGCGCATCGCGTTGTGTCCCCAAAGTCGCCGTAACTAGAGCTTGGGTCTCACCGCGGGTAAATACAGCAGAGCCATGAGTTCTTGGTAAAACGCCTGTCATCACATCCAGTGCACGGATTGATTCTGGATCACGACCATCAATACGAGGGTTACCCTCAGTAATACGACCACGGACTACTGTTTTTTCTAAATCATGGAAGATATCTTTTGCTTCTTGCACATTAAGATCTTCATCATCAGCTAATAAAGCTTCGATAACTGAATTACGGATTTCAGCTACTTTTTCATAGCGTTGTGCTTTTTCCGTGATTTGATATGCTTCATTGACTTGTGCTTCTGAAAGCTGGGCTATTTTAGCGATTAACTCAGCATTTTTCTCTGGAGCAATCCAATCCCATTCTGGCGTATTAACTTCTGCTTTAAATTCTTTAATAGCCGAAATAGCCGTTTGCATTTGCTCATGACCAAATACAACGGCACCTAGCATAACTTCTTCAGATAAAACATCTGCTTCAGATTCAACCATTAATACAGCACTATCAGTACCAGAAACAACAAGGTCTAACTTGCTGGTTGGTAACTCAGATTCAAGTGGGTTAAGTATGTACTGTTCATCAACATAGCCAACTCGAGCTGCGCCAACAGGTCCGCTAAATGGTACGCCTGCAATGGCAAGAGCCGCTGATGTACCGATTAAAGAAATGATGTCAGGTGAAATTTCAGGGTTTACTGAGACAACAGTGATAATTACCTGTACTTCGTTAGTAAAACCTTCTGGGAATAATGGACGGATTGGGCGGTCAATTAAACGTGCAATAAGCGTTTCTTCTTCTGATGGGCGCCCTTCACGTTTAAAGAAACTTCCTGGAATTTTGCCAGCGGCGTAAGCACGTTCCTGATAGTTAACCGTTAATGGGAAGAAGTCTTGACCTTCGATAGCTTCTTTTTTAGCAACAACAGAAACAAGTACTGAAGTATCGTCCATGCTTGCCATAACAGCAGCAGAAGCTTGACGTGCAATTGCACCTGTTTCAAGCGTTACGGTATGTTTACCGAATTGAAATTTTTTAGTAATTGGATTTAACATCTAATTAATTTCCTTATATGGATTTATATAGTTACCAATCTGTACAATTATTTATTCACTAAGTATTGTGGGTTAAAAAAACACATTTAACCCTACTAAGTCGAACAAAAAATTATACAGTTTGGATTGGTTTTTTGTTTGAAAAAGACTTGTCAGCAACAAAAGTTTTTACCATTGAGTCGCATTGCGAATTTTTCACGGACATTATACTAAGTAAGTTGCTGAATGCTAGCGTCAAAGCGTATTTATTAACATGAAAAAACAATTTACAGGCATTTTGGTTACAAAAAATAAAATTAAACGCTATCTAAAACAAAAAAGGAGCCTATTGGCTCCTTTTACAGTGAACGAGTTTAGCAAAAACTAAACTTTGCTTAACGACGTAGACCTAACTTCTCAATCAAAGCACTGTAACGCTCTGCATTTTTACCTTTTAAGTAATCAAGTAACTTACGACGTTGTGCAACCATACGCAATAAACCACGACGAGAGTGATGATCATGGATGTGCTCTTTAAAGTGACCTTGTAAGTGATTGATTTGTGTAGTTAACAAAGCAACCTGTACTTCTGGAGAACCAGTGTCACCTTCTGATTGAGCATACTCTGCTACAATTGCAGCTTTTTCTGAAGCATTTAAAGACATTATAAATCCTTAGTGTTTTAACTCTTTTACCGGTAGCGGTTAAAGAGTAATTAAAATACACATCGAGCCAAACACTAATTCAGCGTCGATGACGAAAGAGCGCGTATTCTAGCAGCCAAATTAGAAAAAGCAAGAAAATACTACTATCAGAGTGATTTATTCGCGCTGTTTCTTGTCTATTAAAAGCCTTTATCATGATAACTCTTTAGATTTAGATAACCACAATACGTTTTGGCGCTACTAATCCGTCATCATCAATGATACCGACACCGATAAATTCAGCATTCTCATCATTGTCATCATCACCAATATAGACCTGAACACTGCCCTCTATTGGCGCATTATATGCCTGTACTGGATTACCATGACGTAAGAATTTTGCTGACATATCATCAACATAAACACAAGGCATACTATCTACTGCACTCTGCATAGGTAATAATAATGGGTCCAATAACTCTGAAGGCGATATTTCTTTTGCTTTTGCTTCTGCCAGCAGTGACTCTAGTTGAGCTAAGGTCACCATCTTATCAACCGGGTAGTTTCCGACCGCAGAACGTCTTAGCTCAGCAACATGGGCACCACAACCTAAAAGTTCACCTAAATCATCAATAATGGTTCGAATGTAGGTACCTTTAGAAACATGGATACTTAAATCGACCTCATCACCTTCAAAACGTAATAGTTCAAGATGAAAGACGTTAATATCTCTTGCTTCGCGCGGCACTTCAATACCGTCTCTAGCATATTTATATAGTGGTTGCCCTTGGTACTTTAGCGCCGAATACATAGAAGGCACTTGTTTCGTAGTACCACGAAAGCTGTCTAATGCATCAGCGAGTTGTTCCGCTGACACATCCACCGACTTTTCGCTAACAATGTCACCGTCAGCATCACTTGTTGTGGTTCGAACACCAAGTTTTGCTGTGACTTGATAGGTTTTATCAGTATCGAGTAAAAACTGCGAGAACTTAGTACCTTCGCCTAAACAAATTGGCAACATTCCCGTTGCTAATGGATCAAGCGCTCCTGTATGGCCAGCTTTTTGCGCAAAGTAAATGCGTTTAACTGCTTGTAAAGCATGATTTGACGACATTTCGTATGGCTTATCTAATAATAAAACGCCGTTGATTGCCCGTCCTTTCCTACGTTTTGCCATACTTACTAATCCTGCTTATTGTCTTCGTCACTGGCATCATCACCTATGCTGCTATTTTTATCACTCGCAATCGCTTCATCAACTAAGGCACTCATTCGAACACCTTCTGCCATTGATTTATCATAAACAAAACGTAAGTGCGGCATAATACGTGCTCTTAAACGTTTACCTAATAACGAGCGTATATAACCTTCAGCTTCAGATAACACAGCTAAAGACGCCTTAATCTGCTCTTCATCATCATTAAAAAAAGTAACAAATACCTTTGCATAAGCTAAATCACGAGTGACTTCTACCGCAGAAACAGTGGTCATACTTAAACGGGGATCTTTTATTTCGCGCATTAAG
This sequence comes from Colwelliaceae bacterium MEBiC 14330, assembly GCA_040779365.1. GTDB lineage: Bacteria > Pseudomonadota > Gammaproteobacteria > Enterobacterales > Alteromonadaceae > Colwellia. The sequence continues at coordinate 24,792 of JBFONR010000003.1, read as the reverse complement.
ATAACCGCGATTTCTTTCTGGATTTGCTGACCTACACGATCAGTACGGGCATATTCTCTAGCCATCGTATACTCCTTTGAAATTGAGACGTTAGCCTCATTTTTCAATAATCAATTAACAACACAAAAGGGGCATAAGCCCCTTTTTAAATATATGTCACTTACTGTCTGATTAAATTGAAGCTAATTGTCTACAATACAAGGCGGACGCACAGCGTTGACGCATGTCAATGAGTACATCCAACGCAGTAGTTGAATCCATTAGCAATAATTTAAGTTACAGCGAGCGTTTAACTTCTACAGTTTCGAATACTTCAATTTGGTCACCTACGCGCACATCGTTGTAGTTCTTAACACCGATACCACATTCAGTACCATTACGAACTTCTTGTACATCATCTTTAAAACGGCGTAAAGATTCTAATTCACCTTCGTAAATTACAACGTTATCACGTAAAACACGAATTGGAGCGCTACGTTTAATAACCCCCTCGGTCACCATACAACCTGCGATAGCACCAATTTTCGGCGATTTAAAGACATCACGTACTTGCGCAAGACCAATGATTTCTTGCTTAAATTCTGGCGCTAACATACCACTCATTGCTTGTTTAACTTCATCAATAAGTGCATAAATAACACTGTAGTAACGTAAATCTATGTTTTCAGACTCAATCACTTTACGCGCCGCGGCATCGGCACGTACGTTGAAACCAACAACAATCGCATTAGACGCAGCCGCTAAGGTTGCATCAGTTTCCGTAATACCACCAACGCCTGAACCGATAATTCTTACTTTAACTTCATCGGTTGAAAGCTTAGTTAATGAATCACTAATTGCTTCAAGTGAACCTTGTACATCAGATTTCAATACAACGTTAACTTCTGAAATATCACCTTCAGACATGTTTGCGAACATGTTTTCAAGTTTCGATTTTTGTTGACGCGCTAATTTAACATCACGGAATTTTCCTTGACGATATAAAGCCACTTCACGTGCTTTTTTCTCATCTTTAACAACCGTTGCTTCATCACCCGACTGAGGTACGCCACTTAAACCAAGGATTTCTACCGGAATTGAAGGACCTGCACTTTGAATCTGACGGCCATTTTCATCACGCATCGCACGGACACGGCCATATTCTAAGCCACATAATACGATATCACCTTGATTTAAAGTACCTTCTTGAACAAGGATAGTTGCAACAGGACCACGGCCCTTATCTAACTTAGACTCAACAACAACACCACTTGCCATCTTATCAACAACAGCAGTAAGTTCTAGCACTTCTGATTGAAGTAATACTGAATCGAGTAACTCATCAATACCTAAGCCTGTTTTAGCAGAAACATGACAAAATTGAACATCACCACCCCACTCTTCTGAAAGAACATCGTGCTGTGATAATTCACTTTTCACTCGATCAGGGTCCGCTGTTTCTTTATCCATTTTGTTAACGGCAATAATAATTGGCGCATCTGAAGCTTTTGCATGCTGAATCGCCTCAATTGTTTGTGGCATAACACCATCATCTGCAGCAACAACAATGATTACAATATCAGTTGCTTTTGCACCTCGAGAACGCATTGCAGTAAAAGCGGCGTGACCAGGAGTATCTAAGAAAGTAATCATTCCATGACCGGTTTCTACGTGATAAGCACCGATATGTTGAGTAATACCGCCGGCTTCGCCATCCGCTACTTTAGCTTCACGAATGTGATCGAGTAATGACGTTTTACCGTGATCAACATGACCCATAATAGTAACAACGGGTGCACGGGTAATTTCTTCACCTGTAGCACCGCGATCGGCAAGAACGGCTTCTTCTAAAGCGTTCTCTTTAACCAATACCACTTCAAAGCCCATCTCTTCAGCCACTAGTGCTGCTGTTTCTTGGTCAATAACTTGGTTAATAGTCGCCATTGCACCCATTTTAAACATGGCTTTAACAACTTCAGCACCTTTTTTTGCCATTTTATTGGCAAGTTCAGCAACCGATATAGTTTCGCCAATGCGGATATCTTGCTGTTTTGTTTCAACAGGCTTAGTGAAACCATGCTTTAAACTTTGTGGCGCTGACAAGGTTGTTTTCTTACCAGCTCGAGCGTTACGACCGGCACGCGCATTTTTATCAGCTGCTTTCTTTTTCTTACGACGACGACCAACGCCTTCTTCAGCCGCATCAACTTTATCTTCTGCTTCCTGTGCATATTTAGAAGAGGTAACATGTACAACCTCTTTCTCTTTCGCTTTACGCTCTTCTTCTTGAGCTTTCCAACGCGCTTCATTTTCTTCAGCTAACTTTTTAGCCGCTTCAGCAGCTTCTTTTGCTTCTGCTTCAACTTTTGCAGCCGCTTCTTTTTCTTGCGCTAAACGAAGTTTTTTCGCTTCTTCACTTTCAACCGCTTTCTCGGGCGCTTTTTCAATATTTTTCGCTTTTTCTGCAGCGGCCTGTTTAGCTTTTGCAGCCGCTTCTGCTTTGGCTTTTGCCTTTGCTTCAGCTTGACGTTTAGCTTCAAGTTCAGCTTTAGCAGCAGCAACAGCTTTAGCATTTTCGGCTTCTTTCGCTTCTGCTTCAGCCTTCGCCTTAGCTTCCGCTTCTGCTTTTGCTTTTGCTTCGGCTTCAGCACGTGCTGCTTCTTCCGCAAGTTTTTGTTCTTCTAAATCGCTACGTTTAACATAAGTACGTTTTTTACGCACTTCAACATTAACCGATTTTGTTTTACTACCATGCCCCATCGTTAAAGTTGACTTGGTTTTACGATTTAACGTTAGTTTGCTCGGCTTTGTTGAAGAGTCATCACCATGTTGTTTTTTTAGGTGTCCTAACAAGGCTTCTTTCTCATCTTGCGAAATAGCATCGGTGGCCGATTTTTTCACACCTGAGTCAGCTAATTGGCTGACTAAGCGATCCACCGGTGTTCCGATTTCTTTGGCAAGTTCTGCTACAGTTATATCTGCCATCTATTTTTTTCTCCGGTGTTATTATTCTTCGTTAAACCAACAAATGTTACGTGCAGCCATGATTAACTCGCCCGCTTTGGTCTCATCTAATTCTTCTATATCGCTGATTTCATCGATACCTTGCTCAGCTAAATCTTCAAGTGTACAAACCCCTCGACTTGCCAGCACAAATGCTAAGTGACGTTCTAAACCATCTAGTGCGAGTAGGTCTTGAGCAGGCTCTGCTCCTTCTAAGGTTTCTTCGCTGGCTAGCGCTTGAGTTGTCAGTGCTTCTTTAGCTCTTTCACGAAGCTCTTCTACGATATCTTCGTTTAAGCCATCGATTTCTAGCATTTCAGCGGTAGGTACATAAGCAATTTCTTCAAGAGAAGTAAAACCTTCTTCAGCCAAAAGTGTGGCAAACTCTTCATCAAGATCTAATTTATCAATAAACAGGTTTAATACTTTATCAGTTTCTGCTTGATGCTTTTCTTTCATATCAGCAACAGTCATAACGTTCAAATCCCAGCCAGTTAATTGACTCGCTAAACGAATATTTTGACCGCTACGGCCAATGGCCATTGCTAAGTTACCTTCTTCTACGGCGATATCCATGGTGCCTTTATCTTCATCAACGATAATAGAAGCCACTTCAGCCGGAGCCATTGCATTAATGACATATTGCGCTACGTTGTCATCGTATAAAACGATATCAACACGTTCACCGCCTAACTCACCAGAAACGGCTTGTACGCGTGAGCCACGCATACCAACACAAGCTCCTACGGGATCAATGCGTTTGTCATTGCTTTTTACTGCAATTTTAGCGCGAGAGCCAGGATCACGTGCGGCGCCTTTAATCTCAAGCATTTCTTCGCCAATTTCTGGCACTTCAACACGGAAAAGCTCAACTAACATTTCAGGCTTAGTTCGGCTAACAAATAATTGTGCGCCACGTGCTTCTGGTTTAATTTCATACAATAAACCACGCACTCGATCACCTGGACGGAAGGTTTCGCGAGGTAACATGTCATCACGATAAATAATGGCTTCTGCATTATTACCTAAATCAATGATGACACTATCACGGCTAGCTTTTTTAACTACACCGGTAACAATCTCACCCAATTGGTCTTGATATGCATCAACAATTAAAGCACGTTCAGCTTCACGGATTTTTTGTACAATAACTTGCTTAGCTGTCTGTGTTGTTACCCGGTCAAACTTAACTGACTCAATTTGCTCTTCTACATAATCACCAGGTTTAAGCTCTGAATCATCATATTGTGCAGCAGATAAGCTGATTTCAGCATAGGGATTTTCCATTGCTTCACTGCTATCTTCAACAACTAACCAACGACGAAAAGTATCAAATTCACCACTGATACGATCAATACAAACTCGTACCGCAATGTCACCTTCATATTTTTTTTTGGTAGCTGTTTCTAAAGCAGTTTCCATTGCCTCAAAAATGCTTTCGCGAGGTAATGCTTTTTCATTGGAAACCGCATCAACAACCAGTAATATTTCCTTACTCATGCTACTTAGCCTTTAATTTATGTTAACTATTCTATTTAATCTTAACGTTTAAAACTTTGCGACAAGATTCGCTTTATCTATATTGCTGATAACAAGCTCGTAATCAATGCTATCAACTTCAACAATTAAGGTGTCGTTTTCTATGGCAACTAATGCCCCTTTAAACTTACGACGCCCGTTTAGCGGCATCGATAATTTTACATTGATAGTTTCACCGATAACGTCTTGAAAATGAGCTAATTCAAATAATGGTCGATCGACGCCCGGTGATGAAACTTCTAAATTGTATTCACTGCTAATCGGATCTTCTACATCTAACACCGCACCTACTTGACGGCTAACCTCGGCACAATCATCAACGTTAATGCCATTTTCATGGTCAATAAACAAACGTAAAACTGAATTCTTACCTGCACTAATATATTCAATACCTAGAAGCTTTTTACCGGTTTCTTCTACCGCGGGCCTTAATAGTTCAGTCAGTTTTTGCTCAAATTTAGCCAAGCGTTTTCTCCTATTTCTCTATCGCTGCAATGTCTATTTATAATCAGCAAAATCAAACTTTAGATATAAAAAAAGGGCATATAGCCCAGCGAATATTTTGCTGTGTTTGTTTAAAAAGTAAAAATTGATACCCTAAAAACAAAAAAACCCCATAAAAGGGGCTTATTTCACTGTTTCGCCCTAGATAAAACATAGCATGTTTTATCTGGTTATTAATGATTTACCATTAATAATTTTAATAAGAATATAGACCACAAATTAGTTTGTGCGTTTATCCAGTGACATCTTACTAAATTCTGATGCCGCAAATTATATAGTGTCACGCTAACAAGCGCAATAGTCTTTATCGTAATCCTAGGATAAAAGTATGAAAATTCTGCTTAAAGTTGCCTTAAAAATACTAGATGACCAAGCTAACAATTAATTTATAATTTACAATATGTTAGATTTGACACTATAATGTCGATATCTTTTGCTAATAAAAATAGTATCTCGCTTAGTATAGCCAACCATACTATTACTTTTTGATAAGATTTAAACGGAGCATTTAATTTCATCATGTATAAGTTTTCTAAGTTATTTATCAAAAACAGCCTTTTTGCATTACTTTTCCTGATTACTCTTACCTTCATTGCATATGTTTTATTGTCCTCATACATTAATAAACAGACACAAATTCATCAAAGAGCTATCCAATCTATTAGCCAACAGCTAATAAGTGATAATTCACAACCAGAGGATGCTGCTAAACAAATTGCAAAAATGTTAACAGCAAGTACTGAATATCAAACATTAGTAATCAAAAAAGGTTCATCAACTTTATTTAAATATGCCAGTACAGAAAGCCAAGCTCTTAATTTTTTATTAGCAAGCGAAAAAAATACTTTCACGAGTAAACTCAAATTACAAATACAATATCAATTAGCATTTCCCTTTTTATTTAATTTTCTAACACAATTATTTATCAGTGTATTTATTTTATCCTTTGTCTTTGCCTTTGTATCAGCGAAATTAAACTATAAACTACAATCAAATACCTTTAACAAGATCAGTAAACAGATAGGACATGAATTATCGCAAATCAATGATCCGGACTTCACCACTAAGCAAAAGAGCAGTAATAATTTGTTAGATATTCCGGCTTTACAAGAAGGCATAGCCAATATCAGAGAATTAATGAAAGCACAGCTGATGAATACTTCAAACCTGGAAGTTGAAGCACACAGCGATAGCTTAACAGGTGTTGAAAACCGTAATCGTTTTGTCCAATATTACGAGAACCAAATAACTCAAGATAGCCCAGTTAAATTTGGCGTTCTACTAATCACTCGCTGCTCAGAATTACAAACCATCAACAAGACACATGGTTTTACCTCAGGTGATAACTATATTGTTAAGGTCGCTGACATTATGAAGAGTGCCCTAGCCACTAGGCCTGAAGGAAGAATATTTAGATTAAATAGTTCAGACTTTGCTACTATTTTACCGAATCAAAAATTTAAAGCCGCCGAAGACTATGCCAGTGAATTGACTTTACAATTTAACAATTATCAACAAATCAATGAATTAGATTCAATCGCTTTTACTGGTATTGTTTATTTTGATAAGTCCAAACCACTAGGTGAATTATTAGCACTAGCCGATACAGGCGTCAGTGTTGCCCAGACACAAAAAACTAATTCTTGGTACTCACAAAAAGATGTCGATATCCTAGCAAACAATAGTGCTAATTTTGGCAGTCAAAACTGGCGCGAAGAAATTGATAGTGTCCTTGAAAGTGGCCGTATTAACCTATTATTACAACCAATATTACCGAGCGGCCGAAATAGTAAAGTTTACAGTGAGGTACTTGCTCGTTTTCTTAATGCCAACGAAGATATGTTACCCACAGCGACCTTCATCGCGATGGCTGAAAAATTAGACAAGATTGTTGCCGTTGATCGACTGATTATTGAAAAGGTCATTAAGGAAATTACCACAAAAAACATGCTGGAAAATAGCTACGGTGTAAACATAAGTGCGCGGAGCATTAATGACGAACATTTTATGATTTGGTTGGAGCGAAAGTTACTCAGAGAGCCAAGCGCTGCCCGTCATCTAGTCTTTGAAATTTCTGAGTTTGGTTTACAACAAAATCTTAAAACGGCAAAACGTCTGGTTGACTTATTACATCGTGTTGGCTCAAGGGTTACTGTAGAGCGTTTTGGTGTTGGTTTAACATCATTTAAATTTTTTAGGGATTTAACCCCTGACTATATCAAAATGGATAGCTCATACACACGTGATATCGATGATGATAAAAATAACCAATATTTTTTGCGCTTAATGATTGATTTAGCTCACCGACTAAGCATCAGCGTAATCGCAGAAAGCGTTGAAAGCCAAGAAGAAAAACATACCTTAGAGAAACTATTTATTGATGGTTGTCAAGGTTACTATGTTGGTAGGCCTGCACCATTATAATAAAAATAAATTCAACGACTGAATAACCGACGGTTAATTCCCAGAGTTATTCATCTCAATTTTCTGCAAGATTAAGTCAAGACAATAAAAAATCCTAATCTCCTTAGTGTCGATGTGTTGTTAAATCTTATAAAAACACGGATAATAGAACATTATTTTACTACACAAACTAATGACTATTAACGTAAATGACTGATTACCTATTACTGCTTGTTGGCACTGTTTTAGTTAACAACTTTGTCCTTGTTCAATTTCTGGGCTTATGCCCTTTTATGGGAGTTTCTTCGCGGACAGAAACCGCGATAGGTATGTCTTTTGCGACAGTTTTTGTCATGACCTTAGCGTCACTGCTTAGTTATTTGGTTACAACGTATTTATTAACGCCACTTAACCTTGAATACCTAACGACCATGAGCTTTATTTTAGTGATTGCCGTTGTCGTACAATTTACCGAAATGGTCGTACACAAAACAAGTGCTAGCCTATATCGACTGTTAGGGATTTTCTTGCCATTGATAACGACAAACTGTGCTGTATTAGGTGTGGCTTTACTTAACCTCAGACTACAACATAACTTCTTAGAATCTATCATCTATGGCTTTGGCGCTTCAGCAGGCTTTTCATTAGTTTTAGTGATGTTCTCAGCAATGCGTGAAAAATTAGCAAACGCCGATGTCCCCGCCCCTTTTAAAGGTACAGCCATAGCTATGATCACTGCAGGTTTAATGTCTTTAGCTTTCCTTGGTTTTACTGGTTTGGTCAAAATTTAACATGAGTATCCTTATTGCTATCCTGGTTTTAGGCATAATTGCTGGCGTTTTCGGTGCGTTGCTTGGTTTCGCTTCAATTCGTTTCAAAGTTGATGCTGACCCCATTGTCGACCAACTTGATGCGCTTTTACCTCAAACACAATGTGGTCAATGTGGTTACCCTGGCTGTAAGCCCTACGCACAGGCAGTTGCAGAGGGTGAAGCCATTAATAAATGCGCTCCCGGCGGTGAAGATACTATCAAGAAAATTGCTGACTTAATGGGGGTTGAAGTACAACCTCTAGATGATAGCCATCAACATAGCGATACCGATAACAGTAATCGCCCTAAGGTTGCCTTTGTTATTGAAGAAGACTGTATTGGCTGTACCAAATGTATTCAAGCATGCCCTGTTGATGCCATTATCGGTGCTGCCAAACAAATGCACACCATTATCACTGATGAATGCACGGGCTGTGATTTATGCGTAGCACCTTGCCCTGTTGATTGTATTGAAATGCGCGATTTGCCAGATACGATAAATAATTGGCAGTGGGATTTAACCAGTATTCCAGTTAAACAACTGGATTAGGAGTGTATGGTGGAATCAATTATAGAGCGTATCAATAGCGGTAGATTTTGGGATTTTCATGGCGGTATCCATCCGCCTGAACAAAAAACATTAACCTCAGATAAACCGATCAAGCAACTAAACTTACCAAAACAGTTAATCATTCCTTTGCAACAACATATTGGTCGTGAAGGCGAGCTACTAGTCAAAGTTGGCGAACAGGTATTAAAGGGGCAAGCGTTAACCTTAAGTACTAACCCTATGGTAGTGCCAATTCATGCGCCAACTAGCGGCGTCATTAGCGCGATAAAACAATCTGTGATTGCACATCCCTCAGGTTTAAGTCAATTATGTGTTTTTCTTGATGTTGATGGTCAAGATACCTGGCGTAAACGCAATGTCTGTAGTGACATTAAGCAATTAAGTAACCATGAAATTATCGAAAAAATTGCCGATGCGGGTATTTCAGGTATGGGTGGGGCTGGTTTCCCAACTCACATAAAAGCCAATAGTAAACCAGACATTAACTTCCTGATAATTAATGGCGTAGAGTGTGAACCCTATATCACCTCAGATGACTTAATAATGACGGAGCAAAGTGATGCCATCATCGAAGGCATTCACATACTTGACCGTTTATTAAAACCCGCATTTATCTTAATTGCCATAGAAGACAATAAACCCAGAGCAATTAAAGCGATACAAAAAGCGGTCGATGGTGTTGAAAAAATAAAAGTTTGCGTCATACCGACCAAATACCCTGCAGGTGGTGAGAAACAATTAATCCAAGTACTTACAGGACAAGAAATTCCGTCCGGCTCCTTACCAATACACTCAGGTATTGTTATGCACAATGTCGCCACTTGTTTTGCCATAAATGATGCAGTAAGACATGATATTCCACTCATTAGACGCGTAGTAACCGTTACCGGCCAAGCATTAGAGAAACCGCAAAATGTTTGGGCGTTACTTGGTACGCCGATCAAGTTCTTACTTGAACAGTGCGGTGCTAAACCAATGGTCAATGAACAAAAACAACCGGTAATTATGGGCGGTCCCATGATGGGCTTTTGCGTATCAAGTGATCTCGTACCTATTATCAAGACCAGTAACTGCATCTTAGTACCATCAAAAAAAGAAATGCCTAGTGCATTTGATACACAAAGCAAAGAAACCGAATGTATTCGCTGTGGTCAATGTAGTGATGTTTGCCCAAGTAATTTATTACCCCAAGAGCTGCAATGGAGCGCTAAAGCCAAAGATTATGAGCAATTAGAAAAGCTCAATCTCAGTGATTGTATTGATTGTGGTGCCTGCGCGTATGTATGCCCGAGTCAAATTCCCTTAGTTCACTATTACCGAATAGCTAAAGCAGAAATTCGTCAGCAACAGCAGTTAGATTTAAAAGCAGAAAAAGCAAAACAACGTTTTGAAGCGCGTAAATTGCGTCTAGAAAAAGAAAAGCGGGCTCGACAAGAGAAAAATAAAAAAGCAGCAGCTGCACGTAAAGCCGCAATGAACAAAAAAACGCCTGAAGCAAACGAAGCTAAGTCAGCAGTTGCCGCTGCACTGGCAAGAGTTAAAGCCAAAAAAGCCGCAGGCAATTTAGCAAACGCCAAGCCCCAAGTAGAAAAGGTTGCTGATAATGTTATTGATACAGGTAGTGATGAAAAATCTCAAGTCGCAGCAGCCATTGCTAGAGCTAAAGCCAAACGACAACTTAAAGCTGACAGTACGCAAAACTCTACTGTTGATAATAGTGAAGTTAACCATGCATCACAATCAGTTGAAACTGCCTCACACTCAGCTACAGATGATAAAAAAGCTAAAATTGCCGCGGCGATAGCGAAAGCGAAAGCAAAAAAACAACATCAACATTCAGAGTCGCCAGGGAATGAAACATCGCCGGCCAACACCGCAAATATAACTAAAAAATCGCAACGAGAAGAAACGCCTACTCTAAACGATAAAAAAGCAAAAATTGCCGCGGCCGTTGCCAAAGCTAAAGCAAAAAAAGCTAAACAAAAGCAAGAACACACTCATGCTGATAATCCGGTTATTGAAGCAAAAGCTAAGTTTACCGATACAGAAGTAATTTCATCTAATGATGAGCCTGTAATGGCCAATGAAATTAAACCAGTAAAGACAAAATCAATAGCACAAGCAAACGACAAGATAAACGATAAAGTGTCGGCACCTAGAGATAAAAAGGCAAAAATTGCTGCGGCAATTGCCAAAGCGAAAGCGAAGAAAAAAAGTAAAGAAGCCGCAAATAGTCATAAAAAATCAAGTGACAACCCCCTTACAAAACAACCTGATGAGTCGATTTAAATCATGGCATTTTGGATAGCAAGCTCTCCACATAATCATAATCAAACACAGACATCGCGATTAATGCGTCTTGTTATTTATGCAGCCCTGCCGGGTATAGCAGCCCAGTGGTACTTTTTCGGTTGGGGCAACCTTATTCATATCACTTTAGCTATGATTACTGCGCTGGTTTGCGAGTTTACCGTGTTATCTCTTAGAAATAAGCCTATTTCAAAACAATTATTTGATGGCAGCGGCTTATTAACCGCGGTTTTACTGGGTATTTGTTTACCTGCCCTAGCGCCATGGTGGATATCTGTAATAGGCACCATGTTTGCTATTATCATTGCCAAACAACTCTATGGCGGTTTAGGGCATAATCCATTCAACCCGGCAATGGCGGGATACGTGGTATTATTAGTCTCTTTCCCTCTAGAAATGACCCTTTGGCAACCGCCTCTTGCGCTAGTCTCGGTTGATCTTAACTTTTCCAATACCTTAACGACAATTTTAACGGGCTTTACTGTTGAGGGCTATTCTGTAGAGCAAGTTCGCACCTCGATAGATGGTATCACCATGGCGACGCCACTTGATACACTCAAAACCAATATAAACTCGGGTTTAACTGTTTTAGAAAGCATTAATAGTCCAGTATTTGGTGACAATTTTGCTTTTGGTTGGGAATGGATAAACGGCGCATTTTTACTGGGCGGTTTATTCCTTATTTTCAAAAAAGCGATGCCTTGGCAAGCGCCTATAAGCTTTTTAATCAGCCTGTTTATTTGTTCTTTTGTTGGTTATAGCATAAGCCCTGATACTAGTGCTTCAACCATGTTTCATTGGTTTTCTGGGGCGACTATGCTTGGCGCTTTTTTTATCTTAACCGATCCAGTATCAGGCGCTACCAGTAACAAAGGTAAAATTGTTTTCGGTTTACTCGCCGGTTTATTAGTTTACCTAATTCGCACAATCGGCGGGTACCCTGACGGCGTCGCATTTGCTGTGTTACTGTGCAATATGTCTGCCCCACTGATAGATCAATATACTCGCCCGCGCACATATGGCCACTTAAAGGGAGAGCGTTAATGACTGATGCAAATAATGAATTTAAAGCTGAAAATGAAGCAGATAACTCCACTGATAAGAATCAAGCAAAGCCAATATCAGCAAAACGCTCAGCGCTTACTATTGCGATCACCAAAAATACTAAGATACTTGCGCTCTTTGCCATAGCATGCACTGCCGCTGTTGGTTTAGTTAATGAATTAACCAAAGATAAAATTAAACTACAAGAGCAACAACAATTATTAAATACTCTGCACACCATCATCGAACCTAGCCGTTATGATAATGATATTGCCAATGATTGTTTTCATGTCAGTGCCAGCGAGCTAGGCTCAGATAAAGTACACACAGCATATATTGCCAGAAAAGCAGAGCAAGTTGTCGCGATCGCCTTAACCAGTTCAGCGCCGGAAGGCTATAACGGTAATATTGATTTTATCATGGCTATTAATAATGATGGTAGCGTCAGTGGTGTTAGAGTGCTTAAACATCAAGAAACCCCGGGGTTGGGCGACAAAATTGAAATCAGGAAAAGTGATTGGATAACTAGTTTTAATGGCAAATATTTACAATCTGAAGACGATGAACGCTGGGCTGTCATTAAAGACCAAGGTATGTTCGACCAATTTACTGGCGCCACGATTACGCCAAGAGCGGTTGTCAAAGGAATAAAAAATACCCTGAACTATTTTAATAAAAACAAAGACACTTTATTAACTCGCCCTAATGCATGTGCTGATTTAACGACAACGACCTTAAATAACAATGAGGCTGCTAATGAGTGATAAAATAGCACCACAACAAACTAGCGATATTGATGCAGTTAATGACAATGACGAAGCAATCGATATGAAAGAAAAACGCCTAGCGGCATTAGCGTTAAAAGCTGAATATAAAGAACTGGCTATTCAAGGCTTATGGAAAAATAACCCTGGACTTGTGCAGTTACTTGGTTTGTGCCCATTACTTGCGGTTACGGCAACTGTTACTAATGCGTTAGGGTTAGCGTTGGCGACCTTATTAGTACTGGTTTGCTCAAATGTGACCGTCTCGGCAATAAGACATTGGGTACCCAAAGAAATACGCATTCCAATATTTGTTTTGATCATTGCCGCTTTTGTCACTTGCGTGCAACTGCTGATGAACGCCTATACCTATGGTATATATGAGTCGCTCGGTATTTTCTTGCCGCTCATCGTAACCAATTGCGCCATTATTGGACGGGCAGAAGCATACGCCTCTAAAAATCCAGTTAAACAAGCGGCTTTTGACGGTTTAATGATGGGGCTTGGTTTTGCTTTTGTGCTGATAATCTTAGGTATGGTGCGTGAAGCGCTAGGGCAAGGAACACTGTTTGATGGCGCTAACTTATTATTAGGTGATTGGGCAACAAGCCTTCGTGTTGAAGTCATGCAACTTGATAGCCAATTTTTACTTGCTATTCTCCCTCCGGGCGCTTTTATCGCAATGGGTATCTTAATCGCGATAAAAAATGTTATCGACATCAAGTTTAAAGAAAGGCAAGTAGTTGATAAAAATAAAGTAATCGAAAGAGTCAGGGTTAATTTCGATTCCTAAATAGTTTAGCATTCATTGTTAATAACACGATAACAGTAATAAAAAGTAGAGCACCGTAATGAATAAAGATAAACGCTTAGAAATTTTACTAAGGCTGCGCGATGATAATCCATCGCCAACAACTGAACTTAATTTTTCTAGTCCATTTGAATTGCTTATTGCGGTGCTGTTATCTGCTCAAGCAACGGATGTTGGTGTTAACAAAGCCACCGCTAAACTTTACCCTGTTGCCAATACACCACAAGCTATCCTTGATTTAGGCCTTGATGGCCTTAAAAGTTATATAAAAACCATTGGTTTATTTAATACTAAAGCAGTTAACACCATGAAAACCTGTCAAATGTTGGTTGATTTGCATGATGGAGAAGTCCCTCAAGACAGAGCTTCGCTTGAAGCCTTACCCGGTGTCGGCAGAAAAACCGCCAATGTCGTGCTAAACTCCGCTTTTGGGCAATTGAAAGATAATGAAGGGAATTACTTTATTGCTGTTGATACCCATATTCAGCGTCTTGCAAATCGCACCGGCTTTGCTAAAGGCAAAACAGTAGAACAAACCGAAAAAAACATCATTAAGCATGCGCCGAGAAAATCAGAGTTATTCTTTAATCTTCACCACTGGTTTATTCTTCATGGCCGCTATACTTGTACTGCCCGTAAACCCAAATGTGGCGCTTGCATTATTGAAGATTTATGTGAATTTAAAGAAAAAACAGCTTAGCAGTAATACTGAATATCGAGGTTTAAATGAAATTCTTACATACCATGGTACGCATACACGATCTTGAACAATCACTGGATTTTTATATTAATAAATTAGGTTTAATTGAAACTAAGCGTATAGAAGTACCCGCAGGAAAATTTACCCTGATCTTCCTTGCTACCGAACTTGGTGGTCCCGAAATAGAATTAACCTACAACTGGGGCTCTGAAGAAGAATACTCGGTTGGCCGAAATTTTGGTCATTTAGCTTTTGAAGTTGAAGATATTTACCAAACTTGTCAACGATTACAAGATGCCGGTATCATCATTAATCGTCCTCCGCGTGATGGCCATATGGCGTTTGTTAAGTCACCCGATAACATCTCAATTGAGCTATTGCAAAAGGGGCAAGCACTTCCCCCTCAAGAGCCTTGGCTAAGCATGGTAAACAGCGGTACTTGGTAATCTTGACGTTAAAAAGCTTAACGCATTAAATCAACCTTAGTGTCTGCTATTTATCTGATATTGTCGCTACTATTTTAATACCGATATAAGACTGCTGTGGGCATCAGTCCATAACACTTGCTTATGGCTATCATCAGGCCAGTCACTTTGATACGCTTTAACTAAACTACTGTTTAATAATTGTTTATTTTGGCTTAACCACACCCATTGGGTGTCATGTTGCTCTGACTGCTCAGCACGAGTATGAAAATAGCGGATAGCCATTTGTTTTTCTTTGGCTAATCCTCGCATCAAAGGCAATAAGTTTAAATGGCTATTAGAGACATGAATAACGATAATACCCTCTTTAGTTAAATTTTCTAAATACAGTGACAGCGCTTCGCTCGTTAATAAATGCTGTGGAATACTATCTCCTGAAAAAGCATCAACAATAAGCAAGTCAAATAAATTATTGGTGTTGCTGCTTTGCTCCTGAGCTAGCGAAACTCTGGCATCACCAAGTTCTAATCTTATTGCTGCTGGTGAATCACCTAGGTAGGTAAAGTAGTTTTCTGCCGCTTTTATAACCGCAGGGTTAAGCTCATAAAAAGTGAAATGATCACCTTGTTGGCCATAGGCTGCTAAAGTACCGGCACCTAAACCAACAAAACCAACATTAAGAGTACTAGCTTGCGGTAAGGTTTGTGTTTTGTAGCGCCGCATTTGTGAAAAAGAAAGGGCAACGCCAGTCCCTTTTCGATAATAACTTAAAGGGATATGACGTTTATCAGCCTGCAATGATTGTGTACCATGAGACGTTGTGCCATCAATTAGCCGACGCTCTTTTTCATCACCAATAGCAACATCTTTAACACTTAAAATGCCGTAAAAGTTACGCTCACTATGAATATCATTACGGATATAAAGTTGGTTAATATAAATAAATAGCCCGGTTAATACTACAAAGCCTCTCAAGCTTGCCGGGGCTAACCAGCTTACTTTACTGGGCGAAATTTTACACGTCGCTGCTATAAGCAAAAATACCGCGACTATCGCTAAAGGAAATTCTAAAAACTGAGAAAATAGCTTTTGCGCAACAAAAGCGACAAACGCACTCCCTAAAAAGCCGCCTAAAGAGATTATCAAGTAAAATAATGTTAAGCCTTGTGCTTGCGGCTTTATGCGCGCTAATTCACCATGGCAAACCATGCAAGCAGTAAATAAAATACATGAATAAATGACTACCTGCGAAATAATATCTAATTGTGAGCCAATGAAGAACATCAAGATAGCCAACACTGCGGTTAAGCTAAATAATGCTAACCAATATGTGCGCTCATACCATTTGGGACTATGAAAACTAATAATAAATGACAATAAATACAAACAAAGTGGCAAAATCCATAAGAAAGGTACTGGCGGAATGTTTTGTGTCATCGCATTCGTGGTCGCAACTAATAAAACCACACCAATTGCTGATAAGCCGCCCCATAAAACAAGCGTTGCTTTAGCTATGGCCATTTTTTTATCATCGTGCTTGGTATCAAGTAAACTCGCTAATTTAACACCTGCTAGTTGTCTATATACTCCATACATTAAATAAAGAAATAATAACACATAGACAAAGTACACTAACGACCAAGTCAAGGATTGCTGGCTTGAATCAAGTAAGGGCTCAACAACAAAAGGAAAACTTAACAGAGCCAATAACGAAGCAAAATTAGACAAGGAGTACAGCTTATAAGGTAACTTATCTGTTTCAATAAAAGTTAACCAGCGTTGCACCAAAGGCCCTGTACTTGCTAATAAAAAATAAGGTAAACCCACAGCTAACGTTAATTGCATTAATATTGAGAGCAATGGCGATTGCCTAACTAAGGTACTTTTTGCCAGTATGTCGGGTTGTAAGCCTATGGGTAACACTAACAGGCTAATTAGCAACAAACTAGCATGCACGCTAATTTGTTTTTTTATCGCGACTATTTTTGCTAACTGATGAGCATAAAAATATCCAAGCAACAAAAATGCTTGGAAAAATAACAGACATGCTGTCCAAACAGCTGCACCACCACCATAAAAAGGCAATACTAATTTGGCAATTAACGGTTGTACTTGGAAAAGTAAAAACGCACCGATAAATATCAGTAATAAATAGCGCATAAATTTTTTCATCGGCTTCTAGCTAAAAGATTGGCGCAAATGGTAACTAAGATCAACTAAAAAGTATATTATGCTAGAGATTTATCTACTTGTTTTTATTGGCAACTAAAACCTTAGCTGCCTGGGGCTGATGATCTTTCAGGGGTAAAATTTATTCAATTTAAAACGGAGTTAATCGCGGCGCAAGTTTTGTATCATAGTCATTCGATTAAAAAAGCGAGCAACAATGAGTAAATTTGTTTTAAATGAACCCTAAAGGGCAGCACTTGTTTGAAATTTATACTAGGTTATCGTATGTTCGAGTAGCCAGCTACACATCACATACTCTGCCTTGTCTAAATACCAAATAACTTGCTGTAAAAGTAATCTCGAAAGATCAACAGCCCCTAGTGTGTCGCCATTTTATGCTGATACCCGTTTTAACGCATTAAGGCTTGTTTTAATGCTGATAAACATAAAGTGACATTTTCATGTCGCGCGGCATAACCCATTAAACCAATCCGCCATGCTTTGCCAGCAAATTGCCCTAGCCCTGCCCCTATTTCAAGGTTAAATTGAGATAATAAAAACTCGCGTACTTTGCCATCATCAGCGCCCTCAGGAATAGATACTGTGTTTAGTTGCGGTAAACGCTCGCCTTGTGGGACAATAAAATCAAGCCCTAATTCAGCTAAGCCGACAGCAAGTTTTTCATGCATCATTTTATGGCGTGCCCAACTGTTTTCCAAGCCTTCGTTTTGCAGCATCACTAATGACTCATGTAAAGCATATAATGAATTTACGGGTGCAGTGTGATGATAGCTTCGTTTACCTTGACCTGACCAATACCCCATAACAAGAGACTGATCTAAAAACCAACTTTGTACCGCAGTTGTTCTGTTTTGAATAATGCTTGCCGCTTTGTCACTAAAACTTATCGGAGAAAGACCTGGCACACATGACAAGCACTTTTGGCTGCCAGAATAAACAGCATCTATTTGCCAATCATCTACCCGTAACTCCACACCACCGAGTGAGGTCACTGCATCGACAATAGTTAAACAGTCATGCTCTTTGGCAATAGCACAGAGTGTTTTCGCATCAGACAGTGCCCCGGTTGATGTTTCTGCATGGACAAAAGCGACCACACTCGCCTGCGGATTAGCTTGAAGAGCCGCCGATAGATCATCTGCTTGTACTGCTCTACCCCATACTCCCTCAACAACCACTAACTTAGCACCAATACGTTTGACATTTTCAATCATGCGCATACCAAAAACACCATTTACACAAACAACAACAGTATCCTCTGGGCTTATCAAGTTGACGAAACATGCTTCCATACCTGCAGAGCCTGGCGCAGAAACTGCCATGGTATTTTCATTGTTGGTTTGAAAGGCATATTGTAATAATAGTTTTAATTCATCCATCATCGCGATAAAGCTAGGATCAAGGTGGCCTACTGTTGGTCTAGCCAGTGCCGATAAAACACGGGGACTGACATCAGAAGGGCCTGGGCCCATTAAAGTACGTACTGGGGGGAAAAAAGATTGAATAGTCATGGCTGCCTCGTGAAGATGAATATTGTCAAAATCATCACTATTAAAATGGCTTTATCATGCGATAAAACACTGATTAAGTAGAATGGTTTAGTATTATGCTAAGTATTCATTTTAAAAATAACAGAGTAAAAGCATTCGTTTATATTTATTTACAATGCATTTATTGTGCTTTTTGCAAGTTAGGGGCATGCTGTTATCATACTGGCTTTACTATTGATAACTAAGCAAACATGGCCCTTAAAGCAACTATTTACAAAGCCAACATTGAACTGGCCGATATGGATCGTAATTATTACGACAATATACAACTTACCCTAGCTCAACATCCATCAGAAACATCACAGCGACTAATGGTGCGTTTGATTGCCTATATTCTCAATGCGCATGAAGACTTACAGTTTGGCAAAGGTGTCAGTGACGAAGATGAAGCCGCTATATGGCAAATCAATTACAGTGACGAAATAGATTTATGGATAGAACTGGGGCAATTAGATGAAAAACGCCTAAAGAAAGCTTGCAACCAAGCAAACGCGGTAAAATTATACTGCTACGCAAGTAGCGCTAATACTTGGTGGTCTCAAGTAGAGCAGAGTTTAAATAAATTTGAGCGTTTAACCGTAGAACAATTTTCTCCAGATACCTGTGATGCATTAGTAAAACTATTAAGTCGCAATATGGAATTTCAATGCAGTATTCAAGATGGTCAATTATGGTTAACCTCTGGTGCAGAGACCTTATTGATAGAAACCACAACACTCAAGTAGGATGGCATTTTAAATGATAACAATACCCCCAAATCAAGGCGCAAAAGTAGTTGCCTTAGCAACGTCAATCGCCTTTTTGTCAATCACTGGCTGTAGCACTAGCAATATAGTTAGCAGCGACGAGGCTAAGTCATCAGTTGAAGCGGTAACAGTCGATAATACCATCACCTTAGCGCAAGTAACGCAGGATGTTACTTTTCTGGCGAGTGATGAGTTAAGAGGCCGAAGTAATTTTACTAACGATATCAATATAGCTGCTGACTTTATTGCTAAACGTTTTAAAGACGTTGGTCTAACGCCAGCACAAGAGACTGAAAATTTTAAGCAGCATTATACAGTGGAGCGTATTGTACCCAATACGCTTAATGTGACGATTAATGGTCAAACAATTGCAAAAGAAAACTTATCTAT
Organism: Colwelliaceae bacterium MEBiC 14330; assembly: GCA_040779365.1. GTDB lineage: Bacteria > Pseudomonadota > Gammaproteobacteria > Enterobacterales > Alteromonadaceae > Colwellia. Next base: position 5,051 of record JBFONR010000003.1, on the reverse strand, counting down.
TGCCACTACTTATGAAACGCTTAACTGGCAAAACGACAAAACAGCCGTGGTTAACACCGTTATTATCGGTAAAAACGACAATATGCGCAAAGCCCTACAAACACTAAATAATCAGGGTGGTAACCACTTGGTGCTATTGCATTCAAAACACCAAGCTAGCTTTAAACGTTATCAAAGTTACTTTGCTCGTGGGCTAACAAAACTTATCAATAAAGAGAAGCACACAACCGGTGGTGCTATTGTTTTCGCCTTATCTGATATTAAGAAAATAGCGCAGTTTTCGGTAAAAGCTCAGGCTAAGGTCAGTAAAACAACACTCAGCAATGTGGTTGGTATTCTGCCAGGAAAAAGTAAAGCTGATGAAGTTGTGCTTTATTCTGCGCACTATGATCACCTTGGTGTAAAACCAAGCCCTGATGGTAATGAAACAAATAGCAGTGAAATATATAACGGGGCTGATGACAATGCCTCAGGGGTTTCTGCAGTCATTCATTTAGCTAATTATTTTGCCAAAAAGGCTAACAATGAGCGAACCTTGATGTTTGCGACCTTTAGTGCCGAAGAAATTGGCGGTTTTGGCTCTCGTTATTTTTCTAACCAAGTAAACCCTGACGATATCACCGCAATGATTAACATTGAGATGATTGGTAAACCGGCGATATTTGGCGAAGGAACAGTATGGATGACAGGGATGGAGCGTTCAACATTAGGTGAACAGCTTAACCAAGCCTTAGCGCCACAGAACTTGAAAGTGTATGCCGACCCCTACCCAACGCAAAACTTATTTTATCGCTCTGATAATGCCACCCTTGCTCGATTAGGTGTACCAGCACATAGCTTTAGTAGTACCCAGCTTGATAAGGACCAACATTATCATCAAGTATCTGATGACATTAACAGTTTACACTTACCTTCTATGCTACAAGTCATTAAAATGTTAGCGACAGCAACAACCCCGCTTGTAAATGGCTCAATTACACCATCACGGATTGATGTTAATAACGTCAAGCGCACGGGCTTAATTTACTAAAAGCAAAATATTGATCAAGTGCAAACAAACTAGCGCAACATGTAACAAAGCTCAGGGTTTAACCCTTAACTTTGTTACTGAAGTTTTTACTGAAAGCTTACGCGGCAATGACTTCTAATGGACAGCGCAACTGAAATTCTATTCGGGTTTTCTTTTCCACTTGAAAACCATGCCTTAAGTATAAACCTCGAGCAGGATTATTTATTAACACATTTAAAGTGATCGGTAAGCATAATTGCAAGGCACGTTTTTTCACTACGGTTAACACTCTAGAGCCAATGCCTTTACCTTGATATTTTGGCATAATTTGTAGCTGTCTGATGTGTAAACTTTTATGGGTGTCATTGAGTGCCACAATCCCCATTTTTAAAAGCCCTATCGGTTTTCTATCCGCCAAAATAATATGACTTTCGTAAAAATGTTCCTTAATGCGCATTAAATGCTGCTCATTAGTCATGCGTATCCCCGCAGCCAAAAGGTGCTGCGTCATGGTTTTTCGCCTAAGTGAAAGCAGAAAATCTATATCTTCATGTTTCACTTTTCGAAAACCAACGGTAAATTTCATTTATCTAGCTTCCAGTTAGGTGTTGGTAAATTAATTTACCTTAGTTTACTCTGATTAGCATATTCACTTCACCTGTTTATCTCAATTTTAGCGCAATCTGTCGTGCTTTAATTGTATTCAGGTTAGTGCATAGGCACACTATTACTAAGACATTCAATATAAGTGAAATCATTAGTATGACCTTTACCAAATCTTTACTCGTTGCGGCAATCACTTCAGCATTATTAAGTGCCTGCTCAGAAGAAAAAGTGACTAAAGCCAATGACACTAAAACGGCCACAACATCTCAAACAGCCAAAGTAACAACTGAATCTGCATCGGCGCAAGCTAATCAACTTTTTGATGCTATTTTTAACGAAGGGGTTGACCGCAATCCACTTATGCAAACCTCTTTAGGCATAAAAAAAGATTACGATAAATGGCATGATTTATCGCCAGAGAATGCAGAAAAAGAGCTTGCTATTGACAAAAAAAATCTTGCTAGAGTCAAAGCAATAGATGTTTCGCTGCTTGATGAACAAACCAAAATCAGCCACAGCTTACTGGTTCAAAACCTCGAAAATGATATTGCCGACTATCAATGGCGTCTTCATAGTTACCCTGTCAATCAAATGTTTGGTACACACTCTAGAATACCAGCGGTGTTAATTAACCAGCATTCGATTAGTAATGTTAAAGAAGCGCAAGATTACATCGCACGTGTGCACGGCGCCAAAAAACTATTAGAACAACTAATTGTGCAATTAAAGTTACGTGAAGAAAAAGGCATAATTGCGCCAAAATTCGTCTTTGAACATGTGATTAGAGATTCTAAAAACATCCTTATTGGTGCGCCTTTTGACAATAGCGCTAACAGTACAATATTTGACGATTTCAATAAAAAAGTCAGTCAACTTGACATCAGTGAAGATGAAAAATCAAGCTTAAAAACGCAGGTTGCTGCAGCTTTACTTACCAGCTTAAAACCTGGCTATGAACAATTAATTAGTTACCTAACTGAACTAGAAACCAAAGCAGATACTCGTGATGGTGTATGGAAGTTTCCTGACGGCGAAGCGTTTTACAACAACGCACTAAAACGCACTACAACAACCGATTTAACCTCGCAAGAAATTCACGATATTGGCTTAAGTGAAGTAAGTCGTATACATAACGAAATGCGTGTCATTATGGAAAAGGTTGCTTTTAAAGGCAGCCTAAATGACTTCTTTGACTTTATGCGTGATGATAAACAATTTTACTACCCAAATAACGAAGCAGGTAAACAAGCTTATATTGATAAAGCGGTTGCCGTTATTGATGATATGGAAGGCCGACTTGATAGCTTATTTCTTACTAAACCTAGAGCTGCGTTAAAAGTAAAAGCCGTTGAAGCCTTTCGCGAAAAATCTGCCGGTAAAGCGTTTTATGAGCGCCCTGCTCCTGATGGCTCTAGACCCGGTATTTATTACGCTAACCTTTACGACATGGCCGCAATGCCGACATATCAATTAGAAGCATTAGCTTATCATGAGGGTATACCGGGGCATCACATGCAACTGGCTATCAAGCAAGAGTTAACCGGCATCCCAATGTTTAGAAAATTTGGTGGTTACACTGCACATACCGAGGGATGGGGACTTTACAGCGAAATGATCCCTAAAGAAATTGGTTTATATCAAGACCCTTATTCAGATTTTGGTCGCTTAGCAATGGAGTTGTGGCGTGCTTGTCGTTTAGTTGTTGATACCGGTATTCATGCAAAGAAATGGACGCGTCAAGAAGGTATTGATTATTACGCGAACAATACCCCTAACGCGCTGTCAGATGCAATAAAAATGGTTGAACGTCATGTGGTAATGCCATCACAAGCAACAGCTTATAAAATTGGTATGAACAAAATCATTGAGTTACGTGAACATGCTAAAAATGAACTCGGTGAAGCCTTTGATATTCGTGAATATCATGAGGTGATATTACAAAATGGCCCGGTACCATTAAATGTATTAGCTAATTTAGTAGACCGATATATAGCGAAAGAAAAGTTGTAAACTATGGCTTAGTGAGCATATTTCATGCAATTTCTTCACTAAATAAAGAAAAATACCGCAGCGTTGACTGCGGTTTTTTTATTGTTTTTAATTAACTGTTTAATACTTTTTATCAGTAAGTTAAAGCAAATCAGACAATGGACTGCGCACACCATTTGCGCCATGTTCAATAACATGGGTATAAATTTGCGTGGTACGAATATCAGTATGCCCTAATTGCTCTTGTACTGTGCGAATATCTGCACCGCGCTGCAATAGGTGGGTTGCAAATGAATGGCGTAAGGTGTGACAAGTAACATTCTTTGCTATTCCAGCATCGAAGGCTGCTTTTTTAACTGCCTTTCTTAGCGATGTTTCATCGATATGATGTCTGCGCAGCTCTTTCGACTCAGGATCAATAGATAAACGGTGCGACGGAAATATATAATGCCATATAGGATCAACATTAGCCCTAGGGTATTTTCTTGCTAACGCATATGGCAACCAAACCCCTTTATAGTCTGTATTACAGCGATCTTGCTTTAAAAATGAATGTGTTATTGAGATTTGAACTTTTAATGAAGCTTGTAGTTCTTTTGCCAAGGTAACACAGCGATTTTTACCGCCTTTACCTTGCCAAACCTGTATAGCATGAAAATCAAAATCTATATCTTTTACTCTTAATCGCACCACTTCCATTAACCGTAAACCACTGCCATACATCAATTGACATGCCAATTTATATCTAGGTGATACTTTCGATAAAAGTAATGTGACTTCTGATTGAGTAAGTACAACAGGCAGCTTAGTCTGCTGTTTCGATCTAATAAAGACTAATTCAAGTGTTAATGGTTTAGCTAATACACCACGGTATAAAAATACTAAGGCATTTAATGCTACAGACTGTGTTTTAGGCGCTACGTTAAGCTGGTTTACGAGAAAAGATAAAAAATCTTCAACTTCTTTATCATGGCAATTTGATGGATGTTTGTGATGATTAAAGTTAATGAATGCTTTAATCCAATAAATATAGGTTTGAATAGTTCTTTTTGCGTAACGTTTAACTCTCATTTGTTCTGCTACATATTGTAAAAAAGGGGACTTCATACATCACCAATAAAAATCAAAAGATAACTGTTTATTTATACAGTATAGGCTATTTCCTTCTTTCTACAAGAAAGGAGGAATAATTCCTTCTTTCACACATCAACCAGTATAGATGTTATTTTTAAGTGATTGATTCAATTATCAGAATGCGTTACCCTTGAAGAAATTAAAAAAGTTCGAAGGGAAAACCTTGTTTGTAGAAACAAGGAATTATTCCTTTGAATAAACTGTTATGTGTTTTAAATGGAGTTTGAGTACCTATGAAGTATGATGATGCATCATGGCATTACGGTGGTGACTATCCCAAAGGATTATCCGAACAAAATGCTCATACCCATAT
>JBFONR010000039.1:0-1140 GCA_040779365.1 Colwelliaceae bacterium MEBiC 14330 | reverse complement strand
TTAGTAATGCAGATTTATCGAGTTTACATGATGGGCAACTAACTTATACCGCGCACGTGTCAGATGTCGCCGGTAACCCGGCTAGCGCGTCAACCAATACCGATAAAGATACCCAAGCAGCCATGACCATTACCGTGGATACCAATGCTGATGTTGTTGATAACATTATCAATGCACTAGAAAGTACTCAGGTGACTATCACAGGTACCGTTATCAATGTCGAAGATGGCCAAACGGTAACATTAACAGTAACCGATGGCACAACAGAGCTGACCTTTGATACCTTAGTCACTGCCGGAGTATGGACAGTTAGTAATGCAGACTTATCGAGTTTACATGATGGTCAACTAACTTATACCGCGCACGTGTCAGATGTCGCCGGTAACCCGGCGAGCGCGTCAACCAACACCGATAAAGATACCCAAGCAGCCATTACCATTACCGTAGATACCAATGCTGATGTTGCTGATAATACCATTAATGCTGCCGAAATGACGCAGGTAGCTATCACAGGTACTGTCGCTAACGTCGAAGATAATCAAACGGTGACATTAACAGTAACCGATGGCACAACAGAGCTGATCTTTGATACCTTAGTCACTGCCGGGGTATGGACGGTTAGTAATGCAGACTTATCGAGTTTGCATGATGGTCAGCTAACTTATACCGCGCACGTTTCAGATATCGCCGGTAACCCGGCTAGCGCGTCAACCAATACCGATAAAGATAGTCAGGCAAGCATTACTGTAGAAATAGACTCGGGTAATGATGACTTTTTACTAATCGATGAGATAACACCGGTCATTATCAATGGATCGGTTACCGATATTGAGCCTGGGCAAACCGTTACTGTCGTACTTTCTAACGATAGCGGCGATACCAGTACCATTACCGCCATAGTAGAAAATGATTTAAGCTGGAGCACCTCAGTTGATATTTCCACGTTTAATGATGGCACTGTAACCGCTACCGCTAGTGTGCATGATATTGCTGGCAATCCAGCCACAGCTAATGATAGTGCAATAAAAGATACCAGTGACGGTATCTCCATTTTTGTCGATACCTTTGAAGATACCTTTGACTTTGTTATTAATGCCGCTGAAGTTGGGCAAGTTGATATCTTAGGCTTAGTTCGTCAGG
>JBFONR010000038.1:0-1232 GCA_040779365.1 Colwelliaceae bacterium MEBiC 14330 | reverse complement strand
TGATCTGCTTTAATCAAACAGGACACTTTAATAATGGAATATAATCCAATTATTGAGGTGTAAAATGACAAAACGAACAAACAGAAGTTACACGGCAGAGTTTAAGCAAGAAGCTGTGGCCTTAGTAACCGAGCAAGGTTATAGCGTACCAAAGGCAGCAGCGTCTTTAGGTATCACTGATAAATTACTTTATAACTGGAAAGCTAAAGTTGAAGCAGAGCAGTCTGGTGCCAGTTTAAATGCTGATGAGCGGGCTGAGCTGTTAAGACTTCGCAAGGAAAATAAAGAGCTAAGGATAGAAAAAGAGATATTAAAAAAGGCCAGCGCCCTCCTGCTCAAGGAAACCAAGTAACCTTTAAAACGATTAAGCAGTTATCTTCGGTGTTTCCCGTAGTTAAACTCTGTAAAGTGATGAAGGTAAGCCGTAGTGCTTATTATGCTTGGCTTAAACGGCCAGCTAAAATCATAACAGCAGAGCAACTGAACTTATATCGAAAGGCAAAGCAACTCTTCGATAAAAGCAGAAATAGCTTAGGCTATCGAGAGCTTAGAAAGAAGTTACGCAGTGAGGGCTTTCACGTCAGTGATTATGGCGTTCAGAAGTTAATGGCAAATCTTGGTTTAGTCGTTACTCAACGGGTTGCATACAAGGTAACAACCAAACGCAAACATAGTGATGCGGTTGCTGATAATTTACTGAATCAGAACTTTAATCCTGTTGCGCCAAATCAGGTGTGGGCTGGTGATGTGACTTACCTAAGAACTGGCGAAGGTTGGATGTATCTGGCTATCGTCATGGACTTATATTCACGTCGTATTGTTGGTTGGCATATTGATAAACGCATGACGACTGATTTAGTTAGCAAGGCGATGATGAAAGCCTATAACTTACGGCAGCCTCGAAAAGGCTTGGTGTTTCACAGTGATAGAGGTTCACAGTACACCAGTAAACAATATCGACAATTACTATGGAGTTATGGCGTCAGAGCGAGTATGGGCGATGTCGGTGCGTGTTGGGATAATGCGGTTGTTGAACGATTCTTCGGCAGCTTAAAACATGATTGGCTGTTGAAAGTGCCACAGCCAACTCGTGAGCATATGAGAAATGATGTGATGGCGTATATGCGCTATTACAACTTAGAAAGGCTTCATACGGCTAATGGTGATCTGTCGCCAGTAGAGTATGAACAAAATTCCTTAAGAAAAGTGTCTTGATTTAGTTGTGCAGAACA
>JBFONR010000037.1:0-1575 GCA_040779365.1 Colwelliaceae bacterium MEBiC 14330 | reverse complement strand
AAGTTCCACAAACGATTTTTAATTGAAGAGTTTGATCATGGCTCAGATTGAACGCTGGCGGCAGGCTTAACACATGCAAGTCGAGCGGAAACGATGAAAAGCTTGCTTTTCAGGCGTCGAGCGGCGGACGGGTGAGTAATGCTTGGGAATATGCCTTATGGTGGGGGACAACAGTTGGAAACGACTGCTAATACCGCATAATGTCTACGGACCAAAGGGGGGGATCTTCGGACCTCTCGCCATTTGATTAGCCCAAGTGAGATTAGCTAGTTGGTGAGGTAAAGGCTCACCAAGGCGACGATCTCTAGCTGGTTTGAGAGGATGATCAGCCACACTGGGACTGAGACACGGCCCAGACTCCTACGGGAGGCAGCAGTGGGGAATATTGCACAATGGGCGCAAGCCTGATGCAGCCATGCCGCGTGTGTGAAGAAGGCCTTCGGGTTGTAAAGCACTTTCAGTTGTGAGGAAAGGTGTGTAGTTAATAACTGCATACTGTGACGTTAGCAACAGAAGAAGCACCGGCTAACTTCGTGCCAGCAGCCGCGGTAATACGAGGGGTGCAAGCGTTAATCGGAATTACTGGGCGTAAAGCGTACGTAGGCGGTTTGTTAAGCAAGATGTGAAAGCCCAGGGCTTAACCTTGGAACTGCATTTTGAACTGGCAAACTAGAGTACTGTAGAGGGTGGTGGAATTTCCAGTGTAGCGGTGAAATGCGTAGAGATTGGAAGGAACATCAGTGGCGAAGGCGGCCACCTGGACAGATACTGACGCTGAGGTACGAAAGCGTGGGGAGCGAACAGGATTAGATACCCTGGTAGTCCACGCCGTAAACGATGTCAACTAGCCGTTTGTGTCCTAGAGACGTGAGTGGCGCAGCTAACGCACTAAGTTGACCGCCTGGGGAGTACGGCCGCAAGGTTAAAACTCAAATGAATTGACGGGGGCCCGCACAAGCGGTGGAGCATGTGGTTTAATTCGATGCAACGCGAAGAACCTTACCATCCCTTGACATCCAGAGAAATTTCTAGAGATAGATTTGTGCCTTCGGGAGCTCTGTGACAGGTGCTGCATGGCTGTCGTCAGCTCGTGTTGTGAAATGTTGGGTTAAGTCCCGCAACGAGCGCAACCCTTATCCTTATTTGCCAGCGCGTAATGGCGGGAACTCTAAGGAGACTGCCGGTGATAAACCGGAGGAAGGTGGGGACGACGTCAAGTCATCATGGCCCTTACGGGATGGGCTACACACGTGCTACAATGGCAGGTACAGAGGGCAGCGATACCGCGAGGTGGAGCGAATCCCAGAAAGCTTGTCGTAGTCCGGATTGGAGTCTGCAACTCGACTCCATGAAGTCGGAATCGCTAGTAATCGTAGATCAGAATGCTACGGTGAATACGTTCCCGGGCCTTGTACACACCGCCCGTCACACCATGGGAGTGGGATGCAAAAGAAGTGGCTAGTTTAACCTTCGGGAGGACGGTCACCACTTTGTGTTTCATGACTGGGGTGAAGTCGTAACAAGGTAACCCTAGGGGAACCTGGGGTTGGATCACCTCCTTATCTTGAAGTAAAA
>JBFONR010000036.1:0-1739 GCA_040779365.1 Colwelliaceae bacterium MEBiC 14330 | reverse complement strand
GACTAACCCAATCAATTAACCTTCCGGCACCGGGCAGGCGTCACACCGTATACGTCATCTTTCGATTTTGCACAGTGCTGTGTTTTTAATAAACAGTTCCAGCCACCTGGTTACTTCGACTGCGACAAGCTTAGGAAGCAAGTTCCATCACCTGTATGCAGCGTACCTTCTCCCGAAGTTACGGTACTATTTTGCCTAGTTCCTTCACCCGAGTTCTCTCAAGCGCCTTAGTATTCTCTACCTAACCACCTGTGTCGGTTTGGGGTACGGTTCCTATATATCTGACGCTTAGAAGCTTTTCCTGGAAGCATGGCATCAATGACTTCAGCTCCGTAGAGCCTCGTCTCGTGTCTCAGCCTTACGATAGTCCGGATTTACCTAAACTATCAGCCTACACACTTTCACACGGACAACCAACGCCGTGCTCACCTAGCCTACTCCGTCCCTCCTTCGCAATATATAGAAGTACAGAAATATTAATCTGTTTCCCATCGACTACGCGTTTCCGCCTCGCCTTAGGGGCCGACTTACCCTGCCCTGATTAACATGGGACAGGAAACCTTGGTCTTTCGGCGGGGGAGTTTTTCACTCCCCTTATCGTTACTCATGTCAGCATTCGCACTTGTGATACCTCCAGCAAACTTCTCAATTCACCTTCAACGGCTTACACAACGCTCCCCTACCACTCATACAAAGTATGAATCCGCAGCTTCGGTGACTAGTTTAGCCCCGTTACATCTTCCGCGCAGACCGACTCGACTAGTGAGCTATTACGCTTTCTTTAAAGGATGGCTGCTTCTAAGCCAACCTCCTAGCTGTCTATGCCTTTCCACATCGTTTCCCACTTAACTAGTACTTTGGGACCTTAGCTGGCGGTCTGGGTTGTTTCCCTCTTCACGATGGACGTTAGCACCCACCGTGTGTCTCCCGGATATCACTCATTGGTATTCGGAGTTTGCAAAGGGTTGGTAAGTCGGGATGACCCCCTAGCCTTAACAGTGCTCTACCCCCAATGGTGTTCGTCCGAGGCTCTACCTAAATAGATTTCGGGGAGAACCAGCTATCTCCCGGCTTGATTAGCCTTTCACTCCGACCCACAAGTCATCACCGCATTTTTCAACATACGTGTGTTCGGTCCTCCAGTTGATGTTACTCAACCTTCAACCTGCCCATGGGTAGATCGCCGGGTTTCGGGTCTATACCCTGCAACTAAACGCGCAGTTAACACTCGCTTTCGCTACGGCTCCCCTAATCGGTTAACCTTGCTACAGAATATAAGTCGCTGACCCATTATACAAAAGGTACGCAGTCACCCAAAAGGGCTCCCACTGCTTGTACGTATGCGGTTTCAGGTTCTATTTCACTCCCCTCACAGGGGTTCTTTTCGCCTTTCCCTCACGGTACTGGTTCACTATCGGTCAGTTAGTAGTATTTAGCCTTGGAGGATGGTCCCCCCATATTCAGACAAAGTTTCACGTGCTCCGTCCTACTCGATTTCACTTTAAGGTTGCTTTAGTGTACGGGACTATCACCCTGTATCGTTGTCCTTTCCAGAACATTCCACTAGCGCCCAAAAAGCTTAAGGGCTGATTCGCGTTCGCTCGCCGCTACTAACGAAATCTCGGTTGATTTCTTTTCCTCGGGGTACTTAGATGTTTCAGTTCTCCCGGTTCGCCTCCTAACGCTATGTATTCACGTTAGGATACCTACCTGATGGTAAGTGGGTTTCCCCATTCGGA
>JBFONR010000035.1:0-2125 GCA_040779365.1 Colwelliaceae bacterium MEBiC 14330 | reverse complement strand
CTAGATTCGCAGCTTTTGAGTAGGAGTGAAAAAGCAGCCCAAAGGACTAGTAAGATCCAAAACGAATACCCACCAAAATTGAAAAGGACTTTCTTAATTGCAGAACGCATCAACTCTCCATTTACAACTAACGCTTTGCTAAGGGGCAATTTACTGTTGGCTATACTTGCGCGAAGCGCCAAGCCAACTGTTAATTGTCCCAGTGAGTTTACGAACGAACTTGAGCAACTTGTTATAAGCCATCTTTAGCACCATGCGTAAACAGTAAAAATTTGGGGGCATACCCTGTGATTGTTACATGACCAGATATATATCCCATTAAAAAAATAACCGCAGTAATAACCCATATAAAGTGTTCATACGGCTCTGTAAAAGCAATAAATATTATCATTGGGACTAGCAAGAGTGACAGTACAAAGATAAAGCCTGATAGCACTCTGAATGGAGTTCTGACTTTGGCTAATTGTTCCCTCGATATACTCATGCTTACCTTGGCTTATAACGCCCGCATAAGGGGCTGATAATTGTTTGCTAAAATGTGAAGCAGAGCGGAACCGAGCAAACTGTTAGCAGTCCCATGCTTAATGCGCTTGTTAGCTTGAGTCTTTATCCATAAATGGTGATTCATTGTGATATTTGAATAAACCATGTACAAAAGCACCAATATAAAATATTGCAAATACAGCAACTGAAGCAATTAGCAACCTTTGGATTACAGTTGAAATGGGATCTTCCGAGCCTTTAATTAAGCTACTGACTATTGCGATTGACATAGTAACTACGAATAAAGCACCCCCCATTCTTAGCGCATATCCTGATGCGAATTTTATATATTGTCTCAAAACTTCTACATACCCTTTAAGCTAGCTAACGCCCACAATAAGGGGCTGATTAATAGTTTGCTAAAATGTGAAGCGGAGCGAAACCGAGCAAACTGTTAGCAGTCCCGCTTTATTTGCCTTGTTATAAGGCCTTTACACCTTACACCTTTTAAACTGCCACCTCTGAGTTGAATCAGACTTAGTAGGCCTATTTATCTCATAGCCGTATGCTTCCCAGCCTTGGTTGCCTAATGAATTAATGATAGCAATATGATGCAACGACTTTATTTTAAAATATTCTTTTAATGTTTTATTAGAAAAACCCATTTTTAACTTGTTATCTTGCCAAATTTCCTGCTCACCGGGAGGGTGAAACATAACAAAGTAGCTATAATCTTCTTTGTCGTCACCTAAGTCTATGGTGCTTGTTGTATACGACAAAGCAGCATATTCCCATGATTTACATTCATAGGCATTAGCGAAAGCTGAAGCTAAAAATATACTTATAGCGATTAAATATTTCACGATACTTTTGAGGCCTTATAACGCCCGCATAAGGGGCTGATTAATGTTTGGCAAAAATGTGAAACGAAGTGGAACCGAGCCAAACTTTAGCAGTCCCATGCTTAATGCGCTTGTTATAACGCTTAATCTAGTAAACTTGGATTAGCTTACGGTTTGTTCCGAACGAATTCCACCCTTTAGTGCCAACTAAGTAACTGTTTTTAGGCTCTAACTGGTTAAATATAGCTTCATTTGTTGAAAAAGATTCAGTTTTACCTTCGATGGTAAATTGTAGATATTCCACACACGCATCTTCAGTGCAATGCTCAACCCACTCAGAATCCTTTGAAACGACATAAATTTCGATGGTATCGATACTGTAGCGATAAAATTGAAAGAAAATAATGCTGATTATTACTAGCGAGGGAAAGAAAATTTTAAATATTTTCTTTAACCTTTTAGAATTTTCAGTATGAATACATTCCATCGTTAAACCTATTCTTAGATTACTGCAACTATTTGAAAGCTATATAACGCCCCAATAACGGGCAAATAATACTTGGCTAAATTAGTGAACGAAGTGAACAAAAGCCAAGCTGTTATTTGTCCACTTTAATTGGCTTGTTATATGTATTAGCTTAGTTTCCGACGTATTTGTATTTAAAATTAGAAACTTGCCATTGTTCTGCACAACTAAATCAAGACACTTTTCTTAAGGAATTTTGTTCATACTCTACTGGCGACAGATCACCATTAGCCGTATGAAGCCTTTCTAAGTTGTAATAGCGCATATACGCCAT
>JBFONR010000034.1:0-2338 GCA_040779365.1 Colwelliaceae bacterium MEBiC 14330 | reverse complement strand
TCTAACATATAAGGGCTATAACTTATCAAAGCACGGTATTGATGCCCTGCCGTTAAGCCTCCTTCTGGACTAAATTGCACGCGCTTACCATCGTCACTAAGGCTTATTTCTCCGTCGATATTTCGTGCTTCTGTCTGATTATAAATGCGAACAGTGCTGCCATTAAGTGAGGTCGGTGCAACCGCCTCATTAATATCAATGGTTATCATTGCATTCAACGGTACATCTACCGCATTAGCCGCTGGGCTGTGACTCACCATTGAGCCGGCTTGAACATCAACACCTGCTGTAGTAGTAAAACGTACACTATGCTCTAGTATTTGGGTGTTACTTGCTAAATCATTAACCCCCGAAACTGTCAGTATTAACTCGGTATTCGCTGGCAACAAGGTTAACGGTGTCAGTGTTAGCAATGTTTTGCTCGAATCAAGTGAATAACTCACTGCTTGCACCACATCATTCGCTGTAATCGTAACGTTTTCAAACGATAAGTTATTTACTGCTTCGTTAAATTGAATATGAAGTCGACTATTGGTGGCAATTCCAACAGCTCCATCTGCCACCGAGGTGTTAACCACACTTGGCGCAACATCATCTACCGCCAAACTGCTATTGAAGTAAAAACTGTTAGACGAATTACTATTACCACTAATATCGGTTACACCACCTAAATAAGCATAATAGCGACGTCCAACATCGAAGTTTTCATTCGGTAACCATTGAATGGTTTTACCATCATTAGCTAATGAAACACTACCTGCAACACGCGTCCAACTATTATTTGTATCCTGAACATATACATTATTTGTATTAACACTGATTGGATCTATCGCTTCATTCATTGTCCATGTCACTGAACTATTCACTGCAACCGTGCTGTTATAAGCAGGAGTATATGTAGCGTAATTAGGTGACACTACATCAGGCGTATCTCCGGTAACAAAAGTTTCACTGTGGCTGACCACTTCATTACCAGCGTTATCTTCAATACCTGCAATAGTTTCGGTGTATTGCGTTCCAGCCACTAATGGAGAATAACGCAAGTAGAAAATTTCTTTATTGTCCGAACTAAAACTAACACTCATGTTCTCTGCTAGTGTGAATGATAAAGGGTTGATTGGCTCATCAAATAAAACATGGTAACGCGGATTCAATGGCACATTATCCATACCTGTTGAGGGTGTCATCGCTACAATAACGGGCTGCTGTAAATCTTCTACTGCATCAATACCCGTGGTAAAACTATATGACCGAGAATAGTACTGTCTATCTCCGTCAAGATCATAAATGTTGCCAGACAAACTTACATAATGGTATGTGTCAGCTGCTAGCAAAGCATTGGGCTCAATCGTTACCGTGCGATTATCATCACCTAAACTTACTGTGGTTGAAATCACATCACCATCAGTATCACGCAATACAATCAAACTATCATTGATGAAATCCGCGTCCATATCTTGATTAAACAATACTTGTAATCGAGGATTTAGTACAACATCAATTGCCCCGTTAGTTGGTATATAAGTGCTTGGGTTAGGTCTTACTCCAACCGTTGTTGCGGTTGTTGCTACCGTAAATTGACCTTGGTAATTATTGATTAAGTTACCTGAATCATCTTCTGCACCTGTGCTCAAGTAAACGTGCACTAAGGCACCCTCTGCAAATGCATTGTCAGGCGTAAATTCAATCGCTTGACCTGAGGCAGATAAGTTCAACGTACCCTCTACAAGGATACCATTTTCTGCAACATGGAATGCTTCGGCTAACGTGCTTTCGTTCATTGCTTCAGACGTATACATCACAATAGTAGTATTATTCGGCACATTGGTGGCGCCACTATTAGGGTATAAACGCGAAACACTCGGGCGAGCATTATCGCTATCAACAACGGATGTAGTAAATAAACTCACATAATCACTTAATGCATTATCACTTAAGTCTTTAATGTCATCGGTTGCAATCACTGAAATAGACGTTCCTGCTGGCCAAGTACCACGTAAAGTTACTGTTTTATTATCTGAGGAACGAGTAACATTAGGACTAATAATTGCGCCGTTAGCATACAGCTTAAAGTTAGTATTATTGACACTTGAAGCATTTAAGGATTCACTAAATTCAAGCACAACAGGAGTATTTACACCGATATCCATTGCACCATCACTAGGGCTAATCATGGTGATGACAGGTGAGCTGGTATCAAATGCAGCTTCAGTGGTAAAACTATAATAGTAGTTTGTATAGCCTCTATTACCCGCTTGGTCATAAAACTTATTGTAATAAGCACGTACATTCACCAGCGTACTGCCTGGCAGTGGATTGTCCGGTGTAAACGTTAACA
>JBFONR010000033.1:0-2364 GCA_040779365.1 Colwelliaceae bacterium MEBiC 14330 | reverse complement strand
GCCACAGCTTCTTGCTTAAACTCTGCCGTGTAACTTCTGTTTGTTCGTTTTGTCATTTTACACCTCAATAATTGGATTATATTCCATTATTAAAGTGTCCTGTTTGATTAAAGCAGATCATACAACCTTATTTACCCCAATACCTTTTTGCTCTATTTCATTCAGTCTTATTTTTCCCCATGTCGCTGCATGTTCTTTTTTACTGAATGTTTTAGACTCCCGATATATAATCTTCCCTTTACGTTTAACAATAATTCCCGCTTTATAGCTGAAATTATTATTTGCTCTCGCTTTCTTTTCAATATGTAAGGATGCCACTTCGTCCTACTCCTTTTGGGGGTACTATAGGGGTACTGTATATCGAAACTCAACGAAAATATTGGCAATTTAGAGCAATTTAGGAAACTGATAAATGACAGATAAAACAACCACAAACCCAGATATATCAAGCTCTGCAATCGATCATAGGCTTAGTGTGGCACCCATGCTAGATTGGACTGATAAACATTGTCGTTACTTTTATCGTCTTATGTCAAAAAAGACCGTGCTTTATACAGAAATGGTAACCACGGGAGCAATTTTACGTGGAAAAGGCGATTACTTATCTTACAATGATGAAGAGCACCCAGTTGTCTTGCAGTTAGGAGGTAGCGATGTTCAATCAATGACAGAGTGCGCCAAAATTGCTCAGCAACGGGGTTATGATGAAATCAACATAAATGTTGGTTGCCCCTCTGATAGAGTTCAAAATGGCCGTTTTGGCGCGTGTTTAATGGCAGAGCCTACATTGGTAGCAGAATGTGTTAATGAAATGCAATCAGCCACTAATATCCCGGTAACAGTAAAGTCTCGTATCGGTATCGATGATTTAGACTCATACGAGTTCTTACATACCTTTATAGAGCAAGTGTCATCTGCTGGCTGTAAACATTTTATTATTCATGCGAGAAAAGCATGGCTTACTGGTTTGAGCCCTAAACAAAACAGAGATATACCTCCATTAGACTATCAGCGTGTTTATCAGGTAAAACAGGATTTCTCAAATTTAAACATCTCAATCAATGGTGGTATTAAGTCTTTCACAGAGGCAAATGAGCATTTACAATATATTGATGGGGTAATGATAGGGCGTGAGATATATAACAGTCCTTACATGCTCGCCACTGCTGATTCAGAAATTTACCAATTAACTGCGCCAATATTAACTCGCCAAGAAATAATAGAGCTTATGGTGCCTTATATTAACAAAACTGTCCGCGAAGGTAGCAGAGCTTGGCATATATTACGTCATATGCTTGGTCTTTGTAATGGTTTAGCAGGTGCTAGACAATTTCGCCGTCATTTAAGTGAAAATGCTAACAAAGATGGTGCTGATGGCCAATTACTGCTAGACGCCTTCGACAAAGTTAGTGTAAATAATTAGTGAGGTGTTATAAATATCGGGAGCCCTTGTCCCGATATTGAAACTTCGCTGACATTACTATTTTAGTAATTAATTAGTTAAGTTAATTTTTAAACCAAACTTTAGTCATTATCACCACTTAAATACTATGATCAACGACTTCAGGATAAAGCCATTAACTCCCCATAAAATAATATCACTAATTATCAAGAAGATAGTGTTTTTTTTCATATTTGGCACAACCTTTGTAACACTTATTGCAACTTAGTAATAAATACAGATTTTTCTGTTTGATAGTTAACACGACAGCGACACATACAAGGAGTAGCCATGCTATATTTAAATACATTATTCATATTAACCTTGATACCTGCTTCAGCTATGCTGGTATTATCAATGATCGTTAGTGCCTTTGAATCTAAAAATAGTAAACGCTGAAATGATGACTTTAATATTGTTTAATAGCTTCATATAGTCGTTAAAAACTATTAATGACTAGACATTGAAAGTAATTAAAAGATCACAAAGCAAAAGCCCACAACATCTGTTTCGGGCTTTTCTTGTTCTTTAAAACGAAATAGCAGTTTACAATGTGCTCGGCTCACATGGGCTTACCCTAACATCAGTCACACTACCATCGGCGTAACTGCGTTTCACTCAACTATGAGCAACCCAGAAAGCAAAAACCCGACGCTTTCGCATCGGGATTTGCTCGAATAGCAGTTTAGCAATGTGCTCGGCTCACATGGGCTTAGCCTAACATGAGTCCACTGCCATCGGCTCAACTGCGTTTAACTCAACTATGAGCAAGCCAGACAGCAAAAAGCCCGACGCTTTCGCAACGGGCTTTTCATGTTCTTTCGAACGAATTAGAAGTTTAGCAATGTCCTACTCTCACATGGGAACTCCCACACTACCATCGGCGCAACTGCGTTTCACTTCTGAGTTCGGAATGGGTTCAG
>JBFONR010000032.1:0-2743 GCA_040779365.1 Colwelliaceae bacterium MEBiC 14330 | reverse complement strand
TAATGGTGTTTTGGTGTAATGTACTTATAACAAGAAAATAAACAAGGACTTAAAACAGTTGGCTTCCTTCGCTTCGCTCGGTATTATAGCCATCAATTTTAAGCCTGTTATTTAAGCGTTATGTTTTCTGGGAAGCCGTATGTATTATCTCAAAGTATTTGGCTTTATTTTTATTATTTCGATTGTTGGTTATTTACTAATATTAGATGCAGGGATGTCTAGCGACCAAGCTGGTTATTTGACTTTATATCAAAAAATAGAGCTAGGTTTAGGTTGTATTCTCTGGTGGCCTGCATCTTTGTATCTTGGCTTAAAATCCTTGCTTGGATACGATAATAAAATGCTCGGAGTTGAATTATGGATATTTCAAATAGCTGGTAATTTCGCTCTCATTAGTTACTTAGTGCAAAGAAAACATAACAAGAAAATTAATCAGGACTAAAAACAGTTGGCTTTTACTCCTGCGTCGCTTATTTTAGCCAACAATTTTTAGCCCATTATTTGGGCGTTAGTTACTTAAGGTACTCAATTGAACATTGGTTATATTGTAAATAAAGTTATCCAGATCAATTTTCTTGTTTTACCTATAGGGCTTTTGACTTCGATAGTTTCCGATGTACTTGTGATCGCTGATTACTCTCTTGGTTCTTGGCTTTTGAATTTATACGTCTTCTTATTTATTTTAGGGCTGGTTGTACTTTACCTTTTTGTGATTAAAAATATAGGCACCAAGCTACCGATAAATAATAGTTCCAAGCGTGGGATGTTCATTTTATTGTTCTCCGGTTACATATTTTTTTTATCGTTTTTTGTCTTTGGAACTGTTCCTAAAATAATTCACTACATTACTTCTAGCGAAGGAATAATTGAATTAACTATCGAAAGTAAAACAGATATTAGAACTCGTGGAAAGTGTTCACCTAGCGTGCAAGTTGAAGAAATCACATTCTTTCTTGATAATCATATTTGCGTTTCAAACTTAAATTTTGATAAATTGCAAGTTGGTAATAAGATTATTGGCTTTGGAAAAATATCAAAAGTAGGTATTGAGTTAAGTTATATTCAGTAACTAACAATCGCTTAAACAAGGACGCAAAACAGCAGGCTTGCGCTCCTTCGTCGCTAATTTTAGCCTGCTATTTTCCGCCTGTTAAGGCGGGCGTTATGTGCCAAGGAGAATTATGGCCCGGAGTAAATCTGATATTTCTAACAGTGCAATCAGAATATTTTTGCAAGATGTTGGAAAATACTACGATGAAGCTAGAGGATTTGAGCCATTTGGCCCCAAAGTGAAGCAGAAAGACGAATTATTAGAGTTCTTCGATCATTCATGTTGTTTTTGTGGTGTCGAAATTTCTCGTAAATCATTGTCGCAAGATCACTTAATTCCAATGAATAAAACAGCTCTTGGGCTTCATGCTTGGGGTAATGTGGTTCCCTGTTGCCAATCTTGTAATAATGAAAAACAACAAAAACCATGGCAGCAGTTTATTGCATCAAAAGCTGGTGCTGACGCACCAGCGCGTGAGGAAAAAATCCATAGTTTTGTTGCTTCAAAAAATTATGATCCTAGTCTTAATTTGCACGAATTCGCTGACAACCTTTATGAAGATGTAGGACAAGTAGCAATGACATTAATTAACTTGCGTTATAAACAAGCCCAGGATGGCATTAAAAAGCTACTTGAGTAATCGGCACATAACAAGTTACTCAAAAGGACGAAAAACGCTTGGCTTGCGCTCCTTCGTCGCTAATTTTAGCCAAGCATTTATGCGCCCATTAGTAAGGCGTTATATACCCTCAGGAGTTTAGTGAATGGAATCGGTCTGGATATTTAATAAAAACAATTCCGCTTTTTCCGGTGGTGTTTTTAGCCAACTCGATTTAGCTGAAAAATGGATCAAAGATAACTCATTAACTGGCATACTTACAAAATACCCTCTTGATCAAGGTGTATTCGATTGGGCAGTTGAAAACAACATGCATAATATTAAGCCTGAAAAAGTTGCGGAGAAAAGCAAACAGCCTAATTTTATTGGTGGCTTCACATCTGCTAGTCAAGAGCACTTCCATTACGAAAAAGGGATTCGTGCATAGGGTATATAACAAGGCAATTATGTGTGGGACGTCTAAAGCTTGGCTGGCGCTCATTCTTCGCTAATTATAGCCAAGCTTAATACGCCCCATATTGCGGCGTTAGTTGCATAAGCAGGGATTGCATTTGAATTCATATAGAATAAATCTTACCAGGCGAGATTATGTATTAATCTTTTGCTCATTTTTGTTAACTTGCTCAAGTATTAGCTGTTTCTTTGGTCTCTATTGGATAAATTCTGGTAGCCGTTTTGCTTATGAAGGGTGGTACTTTATAGCCTTTGCAGCTTTATTTAGTCGATTGTTAATACCGTTCGCTTTTTACTTTTATATTTGGCCAAGACCTCGACTTAATAAACGCCTTCAAACTATTTGCTCAATTCCATTTATTATTATGATAGTTTTTAATATTGTATGGGTATGGGAGCAATACAGCAACTAACAAGTCGTTAAAGAAATGGACAAATAAAGCTTGGCTTTGTTCACTTCGTTCCAAATTATAGCCAAGCGTTATTTGCCTCTTAACGAGGCGTTAGCTAGTTCTTCAAGGATTGATGATGACTTCAGGGTGGACAGAAAGAATTATCTTTGGCGCATTTGTACCACCTCTTTTAGGAGGGTTCTTCTGTGCTTTTATTACAATGGTGCA
>JBFONR010000031.1:0-2835 GCA_040779365.1 Colwelliaceae bacterium MEBiC 14330 | reverse complement strand
CTTTAAACTTGTAACTCCCCCTTTCATAGATATAAGACTCCGCATAACAAATTGATGGTAGCGCAAATATTAGAAACACAAATGCTAAATTTTTCATCTTACTCCTTTAGATACATAACGCTTCGTTAAGAGGCGAAAAGTTGTTGGCTAAAATTAGCGACGAAGGAGCAAAAGCCAACTGTTTTTTGTCCTTTTAAACGACTTGTTATAAGTACGTTTACGACTTAGGTAGAAATGAGTTATTTCCCTCAATAATCTCAAGCTTATCGACTGTAGTAAACCAACCGTTTACATTAATAGTTGGTCTAAATGCACCTTTAGCTGAATACATGCCCGTGAACCTAACAAGTTTACCATCATAGGTTTGAAATAAGTTTTTCATTTTCTCACTTTCAGCCTCATCCATACTATCAGCCGCTATAGGTTGAATAATTGCATTTTCGTAAGCTCTTGCAGCATAACTTTCTTTGTTTAAATAGAGTAAATTATCTTCAAATCCCACACTAATAACACCGACAGTTTGAACGCATTTACCGTCATAGTTTTGCGGCGATGATAAGATTTTTACGAATGAAACAGCTTCACACGCCATAGCATAAGGAGATAATAAAAATATAAAAGCTAGAAGTATACGCATAGTTTATTTAGTACTTATAACGCCCACATTAAGGGGCTTTTTATTAGTTTGCTAAAATTGTGCAGCGCAGCGGAACCGAGCAAACTGTAAAAAGTCCCGCTTTAATTACTTGTTAGCTGTATTTTATCAATTGATTATAGTGACTGAAACTACATAGGGAGCATACCCGCCGACAGGTAAACATTGAGATGTACTTGTACTGAACTTTACATTTTTTCCACTCACCATTGCAGCTAAAGCAATAGAGAGTATTGATTTACCGGCGTCTGTTGAAGTGTCAATTGCTAACACACCGTTAGCAGTAGAGCATTCATTACTAGACGCGTCACCCCAAGAATTTTTAGCCCAAACGACTGATATAGAGTTAGTCGAGGCTCTAATACTTTTTATGGTATCTATCTTCGACGTTGCCGCATTTACTGAGCTAGTAAAAAGAATACTAATCATTAATATTAATCGATTCATTTGAAAACCTTGTATACTGCTAACGCCTCGCTAACGGGCGCAAAATTGTTGGCTAAAATTAGCGAAGAATGAGCGCAAGCCAACTGTTTTGCGTCAACTTTAAGCGACTTGTTATATTTTTGTTTGCGGTGTGATTTGGATTTTATAAACTTTTACGCCTTCAGTGCCAATTTCAATCGTTGCAGCTTTATTTGCAGCAGTAACTAAAACAGGCTTTTCTTTTTGAACAAATTCACCGTCATTATATGTATAGTAAATAGTTGAAAGTTTAACTGAACCATTTTCAATAGTTGGGACTATATCGTATTTTACTTCGCCGTCAATTTGAGCTGTAAAACTTTCAGCTACCTGACCTTTTAATGTAATTGGTTTCACTAAATCGTCGTTAATATACATATCAAGTTTCAAAGTTACATCTTGATTGGCATAAGCCATAGAGGACATAGCTAAGGTAGTTGCTACTAACACTTTAGATACACTTTTCATTATTCATCCTTAAAATTTAATGTGCGCCATTGCACGATATAAATAAATATAACGCCTTACTAATGGGCGCATAAATGCTTGGCTAAAATTAGCGACGAAGGAGCGCAAGCCAAGCGTTTTGCGTCCTTTTAAGTGCCTTGTTATATTTCAATTACTCACACCAAGTAACAGGAATTACTCGTGTTTTATCTGTATTTACTGAACCCGCTTTAAAACCACATTCATTGCTACCGCACATATATCCAAACATTCCTGTCATTTCACCATACTCAGATACAAGTTTTACACTTTGGTTATTTTTAAAGTAAATTTTGGTTTCATCAGCTCCACTTGGAAGAGCTAATGGGATAGGTACAATTAAAACAAAAGCGCCAAAACCAGACCAATTGTAACCATCGTGATATGAAAGAATATCACAAGAACCGTTAGTAGAAATTTCGTCTGGTTCACCCCAAAGTGATATTACTTGCTCCTTTGTGTAAGTAACTTTATCACCGTACCCTTGTTTATTTCGTTGTTCGGTTAAGTGAAACCGATCTTTTTGTGATTCAAATGTACCATAAGATCCAACAGCTAAACCCACACAGCCTGAAAAGCAGATAGATAATAATAAAACTATTAGAATACGCATAATGTCCCTATTGAAATATAACGCCCAACTAAGAGGCAAATAATTGTTGGTTAAAATTAGAGACGAAGGAGCAAAAACCAACTGTTATTTGTCCTTTTGAGTGCCTTGTTAGCAATATTATTCGTACATACGTATATATGAAAAATCCCAAGCTTTAGAATTTAAAGTACATGTTTCTAAATAACCTATGAGAACAGTTTTTTTCTGAGCCTGAGCAGATAAAGCAATAGATGTGACTGTATCAAAAAGAGGATGCTCACTACTGATCGCAACCCTTTTAGAGTTCGATTCACATGCCCCAGGAAGATTTCCAACATACAAAAAAACAACCCCAAGTTTTGTAGCATCATATGGATTTCTCGAATTGGTGTGTGTAAGTATCTGAGTTAAATTACCCGCTACATGTTTTTCAGTGACCGCAAATACCTCAAAGGGTATTAGGATTAAAAATAAATATAAAAATTTTCTCACAATGACTTAATTATCCTATATTGCTAACGCTTAAATAACAGGCTTAAAATTGATGGCTATAATACCGAGCGAAGCGAAGGAAGCCAACTGTTTTAAGTCCTTGTTTATTTTCTTGTTATAAGTACATTACACCAAAACACCATTA
>JBFONR010000030.1:0-3008 GCA_040779365.1 Colwelliaceae bacterium MEBiC 14330 | reverse complement strand
AAAGCGCTGATTTAAAAGTAAAATATGAGTACCGCAAATAGTACAACTAACAAGTTACTGAAACGGACGCTAAACAGTTGGCTAGCGCTCGTTCCTCGCCATTTTAGCCAACAATTTCGCGCCACTTAGTAAGGCGTTAGGCATTATGGATAATCTCGATTTAATCATTAATAAAGCTAAGAGCGGACAATTACCTAAGGGCTTTATCTACTTACCAGATAATTATGAATGGAATCTAAATTCTCCTTGTGTAATCGCAAATATTGATGATGCTTCTATTTTCAAAAGCTCAGGTCTAACTTTTACATTTTCTTCTTGGTTTATTTCTGAGATTATTGAAAAAGCATCTGCAATTCAGAAGCCATTGCTAAATGAAACTATCGTAAAAGCAATGATTTATTACTTAGAATATGAAGTTTTTCTTCCTGACCTCGAAGCAACTCCTCCGATTGAAATACAAATAGATGAAGATTTACTTTTTTATGATTCATTGGGACTCGAACGGATTGAAGTGAATTGTAAAAATTTATATTGTAAACGTGGTGCAATCAAAGGCAGTGCTTTTTGTCGTACCCACCATTTTGAAATGGTTTTAAAAAAAGCTTGTAGGTTTCAGCACTAATGCCTAACAAGTCGCTCAAAAGGACAAAAAACAGTTGGTTTTTGCTCCTTCGTCGCTTATTTTAACCAACTATTTTTTGCCTCTTAGCGAGGCGTTAGCACTCAATGAGGATCTAGCATGTCGTCAGTACCTGAAAAAGATTGGAAGCTATTTCGAAAACTTCAAAATGACTTAACTGCAAAAGCTTGTGAACATATATTTGTTAAAGTTGAGGAGATAGCTAAAAACAGAGAGGGGACAGAGCATAAATCATACCTCGATCTGTATGACTTAATTCATGTTGAAGATGCAAAGATTGCTGAGATGTTTAATAATCCGACTCGTAATAACATACTGCTGAAACTAGTTTCGTTGAAAAGTTATGGTGTTTTTTCTGAGGAGCAATTTCAAATGTTCAGCCAAGAAACACAAGATAGGATTGCTAGCATACTTGAGTTGAGGTGCTAACAAGCGCATTAAGCATGGGACTGCTAACAGTTTGCTCGGTTCCGCTCTGCTTCACATTTTAGCAAACAATTATCAGCCCCTTATGCGGGCGTTAGCAGCCTTAGGATAGTCATGCTCAATACGGATAGAGTTTATTCAAATGATAAACAAAGTGCTTTTAGTGGCACTGTAAAATGGAAACCTGTTAAATCTATTTGGTTTTTGACTCATCTCTTAGCAACTATTTTAATTGCTCCATTTGTTTTGTCTTTTTCCGCCTTTTTGGTCTTTTTAATCCTTACAGCTATTACATTATGTTTTGGGCATTCGCTAGGAATGCATAGATTGCTAATTCATCGCTCATATGAATGTCCTAAATGGATGGAGTATTTGTTTGTATATTTGGGTGTGTTAGTTGGAATGGCAGGCCCAATAGGCATGATGATTCAACATGACCTTCGTGATTGGGCGCAAAGACAAACTCAGTGTCATGATTACTTATTACATGGCTCAAAAATACTAAAGGATGGTTGGTGGCAATTAAATTGTGATCTTGTACTAAACAATCCTCCCGAATTTAATATAGAAGAATCGGTATCCTTAAATAAGTTTTATCAATTCATAGAAAAAACTTGGATGCTTCAACAATTAGTCCTAGCCATTCCTTTATTTCTTATTGGTGGTATACCTTGGTTAGTTTGGGGCGTTTCTGTTCGAATTGTAATATCTGTCGGTGGTCATTGGCTCATTGGTTACTTTGCCCATAATAAAGGCGATAAAACTTGGGAAGTTGAAGTAGCTGCGGTACAAGGTCACAATATTAAAGTAGCGGGTTTCCTTTCAATGGGAGAAGCGTGGCATAACAATCATCATGCTTATCCGGGTTCCGCAATGTTAGGCTTGTACAGTGACGAACCAGATCCAGGGTGGTGGGTTCTAAACGCTTTACATAATCTAAGAATCGTTAAAAACATTAAATTGCCAAAGCAGCTACCAGCTAGGTCAGAATTAGTCACAGTTTCTGATAATATTGACAGTCGAGTTGAACGAGTGCCTGAGGACTGCGAAGTCGCAAAGTTAATACGAAAAGGCAGCTAACAAGTCGTTAAAGCAGGACAAATAACAGTTGGCTTTTGCTCCTGCGTCGCTTATTTTAGCCAACATATTATTTGCCTCTTAACGAGGCGTTAGCAGTACATGAATGACTGGAGTCAAAATGAAGTTTGATGCTATAAACTTTAAAGATAAGTTCACGAAATTCACTGAGCATTGGTCTCCCCGTGTTGTTGCAGAAATGAATGATTATCAATTTAAATTAGTAAAAGTTGAAGGTGAATTTGTTTGGCATGACCACCCAGACACTGATGAAGTATTTATTGTTTTGGAAGGTGTCCTCAATATTGAATTCCGTGATGGCCTTGTAACTCTTAATTCGGGAGAAATGTTCGTAATTCCTAAAGGTGTAGAACATAAACCTGTCGCTAACAGTGAATGTAAAATCATGATCGTTGAACCTAAAGGTGTTATTAATACTGGCGATTCAGGTAGTGAGCTAACAGCTAAAAATGATGTTTGGGTGTAAAGTACAGCTAACAAGAATTTAAAGCGGGACTGTGATCTTCCCCCGTTAAAACGGACACCAAAATCTAACTAAAGATGAGGTGTCTAATGCCCAAGTATAATAATCCAAGACGAACTTGGAAATACTCAAATGACTTCAAAGTCAACGCTGTTCAACTGAGTTTTGTTGTCGGCGTCACAATCAAATCAGTCGCAGAAAAGCTCGACATCCACCCGTTCATGCTGTCACGATGGCGAAAAGAATATCGTGAAGGAATCATTGTGGCAGATAAACGAAAAAAAGTGGCTGGCCAATCAAAAGCCAAAAAAGCACTGACCAAAGAACAACAACTTGAACGTGAAAATAAAGCACTTAAGGAGGAGCTATATATCCTAAAAA
>JBFONR010000002.1:0-528073 GCA_040779365.1 Colwelliaceae bacterium MEBiC 14330 | reverse complement strand
AGTAAGGAAGCGTTTATAGAGCGCTGAGCGTGTTGTCACGCGCATTACTCTGGCAACTAAGCCCAATGCACGATATAAGCGTTCAACACGCTTCTTACCTATCTTGTAACCTTGCTTTTGTAATGCCTTAAATATTCGGGGACTGCCATAACGTCCTTTATTTTCAGTGAAGATTTGTTGAATTTTATCTTTAAGCTCAGCATCCTCTATCGAACGAGCACTGGGTTGTCGTGCACGCCAATCGTAATAGCCACTTTTAGACAAATCAAAAAAATTCAGCAATCGCGTCACCTTGATGTCGGCTCTTAACTTTTCGATGAATCGATATTTGCCTGATGTTCCTCGGCAAGAAACCGTTGCCACTTTTTTAGGATATATAGCTCCTCCTTAAGTGCTTTATTTTCACGTTCAAGTTGTTGTTCTTTGGTCAGTGCTTTTTTGGCTTTTGATTGGCCAGCCACTTTTTTTCGTTTATCTGCCACAATTATCCCTTCACGATATTCTTTTCGCCATCGTGACAGCATAAATGGGTGGATGTCGAGCTTTTCTGCGACTGATTTGATTGTGACGCCGACAACAAAACTCAGTTGAACAGCGTTGACTTTGAAGTCATTTGAGTATTTCTAAGTTCGTCTTGGATTATTATACTTGGGCATTAGACACCTCATCTTTAGTTAGATTTTGGTGTCCGTTTTAACGGGGGAAGATCAAACTCTTGATATTATGGCTTGTTATACGAACAGGGTCGAGGAGCTTGTCGTCGATTCGCTGGCTTAGTACGATACATCATTACTTTCTCGGTGCAGCTAGGCCGGATAAAACCGACTAATTATTAATTATTGACAAATATAGGTGATCTTTACTAATTCTTTCTGTATAATCCGCGCTCCCTACGTTACAAATGCCTATTATTTTATGGTTTCCTTTACACTTAGTAGAGAGAATACCTAAAAGAGCGGCGCTGGGCTCGATGCTCGAAGGGGCAATGGCGTAGTCCATTTAACCAGTAACTTAGCATTTTGCTAGATTACTATTTAAGTAACATTTATAAAATTGGGTTTTTTAATGAAAACTTTTGTAGCTAAACCAGCAAGCGTACAACGCGAATGGTTCTTAGTGGACGCCGAAGATAAAACTTTAGGTCGTATCGCTACTGAAATTGCAAGCCGTTTACGCGGTAAGCATAAAGCAGAATATACTCCTCACGTAGATACTGGCGATTACATCGTTGTTATCAATGCTGAGAAAGTACGTGTAACTGGTAACAAAGCGAAAGGTAAAATTTACTACTCGCATACTGAATTCCCTGGTGGTCTTAAGCAAATTAGCTTTGAAAAGCTAATTGAAAAAGCGCCAGAACGTGTACTTGAATTTGCTGTTAAAGGCATGTTACCTAAAGGTCCTTTAGGTCGCGAAATGTTCCGCAAATTAAAAGTGTATGCTGGTGCTGAGCACGCGCATACTGCACAACAACCACAACTTTTGGAGCTTTAAGCAATGGCTGATAATCAATATTACGGTACTGGTCGTCGCAAGAGCTCTACTGCTCGTGTGTTCATGAAAGCTGGTAACGGTGCAATCACAATTAACAAACGTGACATTTCAGAGTACTTTGGTCGTGAGACCGCTCGTATGGTTGTTCGTCAACCTTTAGAGTTAGTTGAAATGTTAGAGAAATTTGACTTCAACATTTCAGTAGTTGGTGGCGGAATCTCAGGTCAAGCTGGTGCAATTCGTCACGGTATTACTCGTGCATTAATGGAATTTGATGAAACATTACGTGGTGATCTACGTAAAGCTGGTTTCGTTACTCGTGATGCGCGTAAAGTTGAACGTAAGAAAGTTGGTCTTCACAAAGCACGTAAGAAGCCACAATTCTCAAAACGTTAATATTCTTTATATTTATATATCGAATGCAAAAAACCGACCTTGTGTCGGTTTTTTTTATTGCCAGTTTTTAACACAGTTATTGACGAATAATAGTGCTTAATTTCTCTCTCATATCCTTTGGTAACATTATTCAAAAGTATTTCAAATTATTTCTGCTTTTACTCCACCTAAAACCGTTTTTACCTTGTAAAAAACCCACTATTTCTTTATGATCGTAAGAAAATTTTTGTCGATATACCACTTGGTATGAATTTGAACTAACAAAACGGCTGCTTTGCTAATGGTGTTGTCTTTTATAACGTTTGTTTTGATATAAAAATACCTGTTTTGTTAGAGTCTTTGTTGGAGAGTATGAATGAGCAATGTGCCTGTGAATAACAGCCGCAGACGCTTCCTTACCGCTGCTACGGCAGTTGTTGGTGGTGCTGGTGTGGTTGGAGCTGCTGTGCCTTTTATTGCTTCCTGGAATCCAAGTGCCCGCGCGAAAGCTGCAGGTGCTCCAGTTGAAGTCAATGTGGGTAAGATAATGCCTGGTCAATTAATCCGTGCAGAATGGCGTGGTAAACCCGTTTATGTGGTTCGCAGAACGGAAAAAACAGTAAATGATCTTCCTAAGCACGATGATAAACTCCGTGATCCTAACTCTGAAATGGCTCAACAGCCAGATTATGCTGCCAATGCATATCGTGCAATTAAGCCTGAGTTTTTAGTTGCTTTGGGGGTTTGTACTCATTTAGGTTGTGCCCCTACTTATCAACATGGTGATTTTGCTCAGTTTGTTGATGGAGTTGAAAATGGTTTCTTCTGTCCTTGTCATGGTAGTAAATTTGATATGGCGGGTCGTGTATTCCAAGGCGTTCCTGCTCCATTAAACTTAGTGGTTCCAGAACATTCATTTATCAATGACGACACCTTACTTATCGGTGTAGGTCAAGGAGAAGCGTAATGTTAATGAAATTATTCACTGATTTTATGGGTTGGATAGACAAGCGTCTACCGGTTACTGAAGCTTGGAATAAGCATGTTGGTCAATATCCAGCACCAAAAAACTTTAACTTTTGGTACTTTTTTGGTTCATTAGCCATGTTAGTGCTGGTTAATCAAATTTTAACCGGTATTTGGTTAACGATGAATTATGAACCTTCAGGCGAGGGGGCGTTTGCTTCTGTTGAATATATCATGCGTGATGTCGATTATGGTTGGTTGTTGCGTTATATGCATTCAACTGGCGCTTCAGCATTTTTTGTTGTGGTATATCTTCATATGATGCGTGGTTTAATGTATGGCTCTTACCAAAAACCTCGTGAATTACTGTGGATTTTTGGTATGTTAATCTACTTAGTATTAATGGCTGAAGCATTCATGGGATACCTATTACCTTGGGGTAATATGTCGTATTGGGGCGCACAGGTTATTATCTCACTCTTTGGTGCAATTCCAATTATTGGTGAAGATTTAGCGACTTGGATTAAAGGTGATTATGTTATCTCTGGAGCCACTTTAAATCGTTTCTTCGCGCTACATGTTGTTGCATTACCACTGGTGTTAGTGATTTTAGTTTTCTTACACATTCTTGCACTGCACGAAGTAGGTTCAAACAACCCTGATGGTGCACAAACGAAGAAACCTAAAGGTTCAATGAAACCAGAAGAGTTGTCTAAATTTAAGTTCCATGAAAGCTATACTAATAAATATGACATCGTTGACTCTATACCTTTCCACCCTTATTACACGGTTAAAGATATTATGGGTGTGGCTGGGTTCTTAATTCTATTTTGCTGGGTTATGTTCTTCTTCCCAGAAGGTGGTGGCTACTTTATCGAGGCGCCAAACTTCACTCCTGCTAATGGCTTGAAAACCCCTGAGCATATTGCACCGGTATGGTACTTTGGTCCTTTCTATACCATATTACGTGTAGTACCGGATAAACTTGGTGGTACCATTCTAATGTTCGCGGCAATTGGTATGCTATTTGCGCTGCCATGGTTTGATCGCGGTACGGTTAAATCAATAAGATATCGTTCAAAGTGGCACTTAGCTAACTTAATTCAGTTTGCTATTTGTTTCATTGTTTTAGGTATTTTAGGTACTATGCCAGCCAGTCCAACTGCAAACCTGATTGGTGTAATAGCAAGTTGTGGTTACTTCGGCTTCTTTATCGCGTTGTGGTTCTACAGTAAAAATGAGCATACTAAGCCAGTTCCAGAGAGGGTGACACACTAATGAATAAAGTAATTTTAGCGATCACCTTCACTATAGCTGCGCTGATGTCTGCGTCAGTATTAGCCGCAGGGCCAAGTATTCCCTTAGACAAAGCGAATAATGATTTAACCGACAAAGCGTCTTTAAAGCGTGGCTTTGAAACTTATATTAAGTACTGTTTAGGTTGTCATCAATTACAGTATCAACGTTATAATCGTACTTTTGCTGATTTAGGCATTGAAGAAGCTGACGGTGTGGCAAATTATATGTATACCGGTGAAAAAGCTGGTGACCATATAACCAATACTATGTCAAAAGAAGATGCCGCTAATTGGTTTGGTACTGCGCCGCCTGATTTGACATTAGAAGCACGTCTGCGCAGTCCTGATTGGATCTATACTTATTTACGTACTTTTTATATAGATGAATCGCGCCCATTTGGTGTAAATAATAAGGTTTTTAAAGATGTTGGTATGCCACACGTCTTACAAGACCTTCAAGGTGTTAGTTTAAAAGATGAGCACGGCAACCTAACGCCGGCAATGGGCGGTACACTTACTGCTGAAGAGTATGATGAAGTTATTCGAGATTTAACCAACTTTTTAGAGTATGTCGGTGAGCCTAATAAACTTGAGCGTAAAGCACTTGGCTATTGGGTATTAGCTTTCTTGTTCTTCTTCTTCATTATTGCTTACTTCCTTAAGAAAGAATATTGGAGAGACGTACACTAAGGTACTGCCGTCGTAATTTTTAGGGGGATTTGATCGTTATATATCAAATTCCCCTTTGTTAGTTTTTAAAGAAAATCATTTTAGGAGGCTCTATGGCCGTAGCAGCAAATAAACGCTCTGTGATGACGTTGTTTTCTCATGCCGATGACATGTATAGTCATCAAACACGCATTGTATTAGCAGAAAAAGGTGTTGGTGTTGATATCAACTTAGTTGATTTAACAAATTTGCCAGAAGACTTATTGGACTTAAATCCATACGGTACTGTGCCGACCTTAATTGACCGTGAATTAGCACTATATGAAGCTAAAATCATCGTTGAATATTTAGATGAACGCTTTCCTCATCCGCCATTAATGCCGGTCTATCCAGTAT
Source organism: Colwelliaceae bacterium MEBiC 14330 (assembly GCA_040779365.1). Lineage (GTDB taxonomy): Bacteria > Pseudomonadota > Gammaproteobacteria > Enterobacterales > Alteromonadaceae > Colwellia. The sequence goes on along the minus strand of JBFONR010000002.1, from coordinate 522,875 downwards.
CACGAGGCCGTAGTCGTCTGATGATGCATCGTATCGAGCAAGATTGGTATAGTCTTGCTAAAATTATTATCTCAGGTCCGGCAACCGAAGCTGCAAAAGCGCGTCAAGAGTTGAAAGAAAGCTTGTTAAGTATTGCGCCGATTCTAAATGAAGCACCCTATTTCATGAGTGAAGAGTACAGCCTTGTTGATTGTTACTTAGCACCATTATTGTGGCGCTTACCAGTATTTGGTATCGAATTAGCAGGTCAAGGCGCTAAAGAGCTAAAAACGTATATGCTACGTTTATTTGAACGTGAGTCATTCCAAGCTTCATTAACTGAAGCTGAGCGTGAACTTCGTTTTGGTCACCCAGCCTAATGGTTGATTCAACACCTAGCTCAATGAGCTCAAATAAACCGTATCTTGTTAGGGCTTTTTATCAGTGGATCTCTGATAATGACCTTACTCCCTACATTATGGTTGATGTTAATGTTTACGGTGTGCTAGTGCCTCAAAGCTATGTTGCTGATGGACAAATAGTGTTAAACATTGCCAGTTCAGCTGTAGGTACAATCGCTTTGGGAGAAAAAAATATTGAGTTCAGTGCCCGGTTTGGTGGTAAATTAGAACATATTACCGTACCTTATGGCGCCATTGCCGCTATTTACGCCAAAGAAAATGGTGCGGGTACGTCTTTGCCGATTGAGCACCCTGATGTTGAAGAAGATGAGTTTACCGGAGATGAGCAAAGACAAGAGAAGCCAAAATCACCTTTAAGCAGTGTTGCTTCAACGGGAAGCGAGTCTGAAAAGTCGAACAGACCGAAAGGAAAAAGTAAAGCGAGCCTAAAAATCATTAAATAGTTTTCGCTTTAAATGACGTGACAAGCCTGTACATATTAATGATGTGACAGGCTTTTTTATTGATAAAAACGCAACTCTGGCCAACTTAAATGTATTCAAAGGCTTTAATAACTTGGCTAACGCCACTGATATTTCGCGTAATTTCAACAACCGCTTCAGCTTCTTCCTTGGTGACAAGACCTAATAAAAAAACTTCTGAATTTTCTGTGACCACCTTAATATCTTTGGCATTGACCTTAGCATCGGCAAGTAATGCTGATTTAACCTTAGAAGTCAGCCAAATATCATTACTTTGTGTGGTAACAGCAGTAATTGAACCGATACGTATTTGATTATGAATACTGACAATGTCGGGAATGTTTTTAATAGTTTTTATTGCTAATTCCTTAAGGTAACTATTAGGTGCCTGACCAACAATAAGCACGGTTCCATTCATACTAACAACATGTAAGTTAGTATTTTTAGCTAATGCTTGTTGTTTCGCTAATTCATTATGAGCAATAAACTCGATAGTTTGATCGTCAATTTGTTTACTAAAACTGCGTCTATCAGCAACCATAGTTGCGCCGGCTGTAATCGCAACAACGGTAGCAACAGCACAACCTTGCAGTATTGTACTTAGCAACAAGATAACAAGAAGGCGACTATTTTTAGCTGAATTTTTCACCATTTACGACTCTGCTTGGGGGAATAAAGTATTATCGATAATCTCACATAAACAATGTAAAACAATCAAGTGAACTTCTTGAACTCTGGAGGTTCTCGCCGAAGGGACTCTGATCTCAACATCGTTATCACCTAATAAACCAGAAATGTCACCACCATCACCTCCGGTTAAAGCTATGATAGGAATATCTCGTGACACAGCACTTTCTATTGCTTTAACAACATTACGAGAATTGCCACTAGTGGAGATGGCTAACAAGACATCACCATTATGGCCAAGAGCACGTATTTGTTTAGAGAATACTTCGTCATATTGATAGTCGTTAGCAATTGAAGTGATTGTGGATATATCACTGTTGAGTGAAATAGCTGGTAAGCTAGGTCTCTCTGTTTCATATTTATTGAGCAACTGAGAACAAAAATGTTGCGCGTGACCGGCTGAGCCGCCATTGCCACAAGAAATAATTTTGTTACCACCTAATAAACATTGCACCATCATCATGCCCGCATGCTCAATTGAAGAAGCTAATAGTTCGCTTGCTGCAATTTGGGTTTGGATGCTTTCTGTGAAATTATTTGTTATTTGTTCAAGCATGGAAACCGGTATTCTCCTATTAACTGATATTAACTATGTTAAAAGGCGTTTTTTAGCCAAGTTACTTGTGGCTTAGTTATATCACCTTGTAAAGCGACGACATCTATCCGACAAGGAGTATTATATTCATTTAATCCAGCTTGTTGCAGATAAAATGTTACGCAATGTTTAATCTTTGTTTGTTTACTTTTAGGGATTGCAGCGATAGCGCCACCGAAATGACAAGACTTTCTAAACTTAACTTCGATAAAAACGTAAGTATTACCATCTTTCATAACAAGATCAATTTCACCTTGTCGGCTATGGTAATTTTTATCAAGCAGTTTAAGACCGCGTGCAGATAAATAGCGCTCGGCAAATAGCTCAGTCAGTTGTCCTTTATCAGCGCTTGAAACTGCCCTATCAGAACTAGGTTTACTCCATAGCAATCGATACTACCTTATTATTCTTATAGGTTCCCCATAGCAAGCTGCGAGTAAGCACATTATCAGGGTTAAGTTTTAAAACACCCGTTTTACCCCAGTGCTGAATATAAGGCGCTTGCTGCATTAACGGTATTTTATTAACAAGTTGGTAGCTATCATAGCCCATAGCAAATAACCTTGACTGACCATCACTGCGTTTTGGCCAAAGTTCATGGTTTAGTGCTGCCAATTGAGATTTTTGTTCTTCAGGCAGTAACCAGGGAATTTCAGTAAAAGTTAAGCCTTTAAGATCACTATTACTACTATTGTCGATAAGGCCACTATGGCTTCGTGAGCTTGCAAAAACCGGGATTTTTTTGGAAAAAGGACTAATGTTTACTTCAATGTAGGGCTTAACTAACCGCGTTTGAGCAGGCGTACCAACAAGGTAAATCATGTCAATATCACGGCGGTTACGTGTTTGGCTTTTAATAGTTTGAGTGAGAAGGCTTTTAAGCTTATTGATACGCGCTTTGCTTGTATCTACAGCCAAACTGGCTTTAATCTTTTGCTGCATTTGAGCGCCATTTTTATAGTCGACTACTTCAATACGATTGCCAGTAAGCATTTGCCATTGTTTAGCAAACGCTTGTGCAATACGTTTGCTGACGACAGTATTTTGGCTTAACACTATCGGTTTTTTATATTCTTGCTGGTACAAAGTTACTGCAGCCTGATACGCTTCATCTTCAGGGCGCATTGATAATACTGTATGGTGCTCGGTAAGAGGTGCGTCAGCTGGTAAATTGAGCAATAAGGTCGGAATTGATTGATTTGATGTTGTTGGCTGTAAATAACTATGTATTGCATTGTCACTATCTAGAGTAGACAGATAGTCAGGTTGTTTATCTTTGGGTAATGAATTAGTTGTGATATCGGTATTATTTTTGTCAAATAAGTCAGGAGCTTCATTAAGTATGTAATCGTTCTGCGACTCTATTTTACCACTAGTATAACTAATATATTTATCTACGTTGGACTTGAGTAATGGCCCAATAACATAATCGATGTTTAATATTGACATCTCATTAGTCAAGCCGTACCAATTTAGGGTATTACTGTCAATAAAGTGCAGGGCTTTGGATTTATCATTGTCAAAACTTGCCAGTATTCCTTGCTGTATCGCTAAGCCTGCTAAATGTTGATTACCGGTTAATGGTAATATTACCGCGATATTTTTAATTGTTTGGCGATTAAGGCTTTGTTCACTGAGCTGCTTAGCGATGACATTTGCAGGATGTAATTTAAACTTTCTTTGCCAAACTGAAAGCTGGTAGTTTAAATGTTGATTATTCGCAGCAAATTTATTGGCTATGGTGGTTAATTCTAGCCAAGCTTCGCTGTCTGGTAACTCTTCAAGAGCGAGTAAGTCTAATTGCCATTGCGCTAAATTTTGTAGCTTTAACCAAATTGCTTCAACTTGCTCTGTCGTTTGTAAGTGAGGCTCTGTTAATGAAAAAGCAAATAATTGTGCACTTAACGCTGCAATAGGACGATTATTTGCTTGATGGGCCTTACTTAATAAATGATAGTAACTCGCGGGTAGGGCAATATTATTGTTGTTATAAAATAGTGCTAGCTCTTTGAGTTGATTTTGGCTTTCTGTAAAATAGCTAAGTTGTTGTAAGCTAGTCACTTTAATCAAAGCAAGTTGAATCTTCTCTTCAATATGATTAGGGATATCGTTATCCACCAAAGGCATGGCCTTGTCGGCAAGCCAAAGAGCTTGAACATAATCTTCTTGTTGGAAAAAAAGTTTACTTGCGAGTATTAATTCTTCAATAGCTGCTGTGCCTGTTAACGTTTGCGCATGGAGTATATGATCATTGGCGGTTAATGAATCAGCTTCTACCTTTTCAATATCGTTAACGGCTTGTGTTTCAGAGGTCTTTACTGACGGCTGTTTGCTACTACAGCCTGCGATTAATATGAGCAATAGGATAGGCAGTATTAGCGCTTTTATTTGATGATGAGGCATTGAAAAATTATATAATCCTGTTGATTTTATTCTCATTAGTAAAGACGTTGTTTTTACCACAATAAATAAATCCGTGCATATTGCTATCAGTATAAGGTTATAATAAACGCCAATGGCATTAGTCTCAACTAATATACGTCAATAATCTATATGCTAAATAAAGCGTCAAACTAAGTGAAGCCAGTTTATATGAGTGAAACAACCTTAACACCAGCTACTCTCTACATTGTTGCCACTCCCATTGGCAATTTAGCTGATATTAGTCAACGGGCAATTGATGTATTAAAACAAGTGGATGTTATTGCTTGTGAAGATACCCGACATACCAAAAAACTCTTATCTGCTTTTTCTATAAACAATAAAACACTGTCATTACATGATCACAATGAGCGACAAAGGCAAGAACAAGTTGCTACTATGCTCAAAGAGGGGAAAAGCATCGCCTTAGTCTCTGATGCGGGCACGCCATTGATTAGTGATCCAGGTTTTCATTTAGTGCGTCACTGTCGAAGTTTGGGGTTAAAGGTTTCTCCTATCCCTGGTGCATGTGCGGCAATTTCTGCCTTATCGGTTGCAGGTTTGCCAACAGATAGGTTTAGCTTTGAAGGTTTTCTACCGTCTAAATCTGGTGCAAGGCAAGCGACACTGCAAGCACTTGCCAACGAACCGCGTACTATGGTGTTTTATGATGCGCCACGCCGTGCTATTGATACTGTAAAAGACATTGTCACCACACTCGGTGGTGAGCGTTATATCGTTATCGCAAGAGAATTGACCAAAACCTTTGAAACCATTCACAGTGATAGCGCTGAAAATCTTTTAAACTGGCTTGAGCAAGATGCCAACCAACTTAAAGGTGAAATGGTATTAATCATTGAGGGTTATCAAGCAGCTGAAAATGAAATATCAGCAGAGGTTATCAATACTCTTAAACTACTGCTTGCTGAAATGAAACCTAAAAAAGCCTGCGCAATTACTGCTGAGATACATGATGTAAAAAAGAATGCGTTATATGAGGTTGCGCTGTCATTGAAAGCTAACTAAAGCCAACCTTTTTGTTGAGCAATGCGCGCGGCATCAATGCGATTAGCCGCGTTCATTTTAGCGATAGCTTCAGATAAATAGTTTCGAACCGTACCTTCAGATAAAAATAACTTATCCGCAATTTCAGCGGTTTTAAATCCCTCGCTCGCCAATCTTAAAGCTTTGCGTTCTTTCTCTGTTAAAGGGTCGCAATCGTCAAGAGCACTGATTGCCAGCTCTGGATCGATGACCTTTTTCCCCTGCATTACCCTGTTGATAGCATCGACTAAATACTCAGTAGGCGCTTCTTTTAGAATAAAAGCACAAACCCCTGCATTGATTGAACGTTTAATATAACCACTACGAGAAAATGTGGTCATTATCATGGTTTTAACTTTGCTATGTTCAGTGGCTAATTTTTCAACTAATTCAATACCTGACATTTCAGGCATTTCAATATCTGTTAACACAATATCTGGCGTAAACTGTTTAATTAATGGTATAGCTAATACACCGTTTTCGGCTTGAGCAACGACATTTATATTTTCTTCAAAATTTAATAAAGCACTGATTGCGCCACGAACAAGTGCTTGATCTTCTACAATGATGACTTTAATCATTTGGCTTCTCTGGTAGGCTGATTTTTATTGACATGCCATGCTGATGGCTTACTTTCACTGTACCATTTAGTTTTTGACAACGTTCACGAATACCATTGAGACCATTGCCAAAGCTAAGCTCGTTGACAATGCCATTATCTGATATTAATAAACCAATATTATTATCAACTTGTTCAAGTTCAATGGTTACCGTGTTTCCGTTACTGTGTTTTAAAATATTGGTCACGGCTTCGGTGAGCATGAGTATTAAACTCGATTCAATAATTGCTGAACAATTAGCCAATTGATTTGTTACCTGCACAGTAAAGTTATGCTGGCTGAGTTTTGATTTTAATTGTTCTATCTGACCATTAAAATCTCTAGTTTTATAGCCCGATACTGCTTGCCTAACCTGTGACAGTATTTCTCGGCTTAATGTTGATACTTGATGAACTTCTTGCTTAGCTTGGCTAACATTATTAATGTTCAGATGTTTTTCTGCTAACTCCGCTTTAAGTGCAATAGAAGTAAGTGAGTGACCAATTAAATCATGCATATCACGTGCAATTCGTTCTCGCTCAGCAATCGTGGCTAATTGCTCGATTGACTCTTGGCTAACTTTTTCTTGTGCAGCGTGAATCCTATCTTTTCTTTCTGCGCGCCCCATAAAAAAAAGTGCCGTGCTAACAATAACTGGCGGTGCAATAAAATAGACTTCTAGGTAGTCAAAGATAATTGCCGAGATGAGCACGGCCATTAACACTGTAATAAATCGATATAGGCCTTGTTTAAAATTAAAATTAAAGCCACAAAAAAAAGCGATAAAGCCAAATAAAGCTTGTGTGCCAGGTGTAATCGATGTGCCTAAAATACATAAGGTTATCATCAAAAAAATGGTTGAACTTACTTTATCCGCCCGTGTATTGACAGCTTTGTAGTAAAGCAAAATAAAAGCGATATAAATAACAAGAGCGATAAAGCCGGTGATTAGGCTAAAGTGTTGTCTGCTAAAAATTAACGGTAGAAAATAGAAGCTGCTGAAAACCAATGGCCCCCAAACCCAATAAGGTCTACCACCATCCATAAGACTCTGTTTTAAATTATCTGACATAGAAAACTCCCTTAATTTATCAGCCTAACTAATTAACACTTTGATTACCAATACTATTATTAGATACTTTTTGCCATCGACGATATAAAATATATATGCTTATTAGATAAATAATCACAATAACAAATGGAATCGCAATAAACCTCAACTCAGGAAAAGCAAACCAAATAAATGTTATTGCTAGAGTTCTTGATAGCGTATGAAAAGTGCCAACCTTATGCTCTATTATCCAACTAATTGGTAACCACATTAAGCCCGATATAATACCTATTGTCAGTGGCACTGAACTATAATCTTGATTTGCAAAGGGGATAGCGATGGCAAAACAGAGTATAGACATCACCACTGTATAGAGAAATAACGCATCAAATGGGTTCATTTCATTCTTTTTAGCAATGAGCTTTTCACCAGTAAATTTAGACAGTAATAAGGCCAGATAGAAAATACAGCCTGTGCCAATATAATAAGGCAAAACCATGGCTTTGGCAGGTATAAAAATTGCCATTATGCCTAGAATAGCCCATATAATGGTGCCAGCTAACGGCATTGTAATTAATTTTTTTTGCTTAAACTCTACTCTGTATTGTTCTAAGGTTTTATGTTTCATTCGATTTCCTATAGTAATGTGTCAAATCAGTCATATCTTGAGCTAATTTGACACGGTTATGTTGACTTGTTGATTTAGTTATTTTGGTTAATTAACATTGTTGCCCAACCATAGTTGGGTTCAATCGCCAACGCTGTTTGCCAGTCTGCTATAGCCTGATCTTTTTGGTTTAAAGCAAGGTTGGTTAGGCCACGCCATATATGTACTTCAGCTTGACCCCAAGAAGTATCGGAGTTGTCTTGACTGAAAAGCGTAATAGATTGATTTAACGCAGTAAGAGCCGCTGACTTACTACCCCCAAACATTGCGGGTGTGTTGTATAAACTGATACCTTTTATCAAATAAGCTCGCGGGTTTTCATCATTTACCGCTAAAGCAGCAGCTAAGGCATCAGCTGATTTAGGGCCATAATAGGCTGCTTTCATCGGCTGGTAAGCGATTTTTAAACCATAGGCTTGTGCCAATAATGCCCATGCTTCATCGTCACTGTTATCTTGTTTGGTGATATGCTCAAGTTGTTCTATCGCATTATCTAAATGTTGATTTGCCTCAATAGCTTGAGCTTGTAAATTTTGACTGATTGCCAAGCGATAATAGGCCAATGCTTGCTCATATCCAGATGTTTGCTTAGTTAATGAAAGTAGTTCAATGCTATTAAGTTGCATTGCTGCTTGCTCAATATTATCAATATCGGTTTGGCTTGCTTGTACTGATAATGAACTTGCTAATAATAGTGGTAATAAAAATTTCATCAGATCTTCCTTAAATGTTTTGCTAAGTGCGTAATTGCCAAGTTAGTGTCTAATAATCTCGGTCGAAAGATTAGAGAGGATTGTCATGACTTTTACATGACAAATGTCATGGACTTTTACCTTAAATCGGGTAGAATGCGCGACGAGTTGACCAGACAATCGCTGCTTTATCGTTGTACCTTAGGGTAGACAGATAGAGGGGAGGAAAGTCCGGGCTCCAATGAGCAGGGTGCCAGGTAACACCTGGGCGGCGTGAGCCGACGACAAGTGCAGCAGAGAGAAGACCGCCGATGGCTTGTTTACAAGTACAGGTAAGGCTGAAAGGGTGCGGTAAGAGCGCACCGGATTGCTGGCAACAGTAATTGCAGGGTAAACTCCACCTGGAGCAAGACCAAATAGGGTTTCATGATTATTGCTGTATAAACATCAATAATATAAGCGTGGCTCGCGTGGAAACCGGGTAGGTTGCTTGAGCCTTAGAGTGATTTAAGGCCTAGACGAATGATTGTCACTTCTTTGGAAGATACAAAACCCGGCTTATGTGGTTAACTCACTTATTCATAAGAAAAGCCCCAAAGGTTACATTGGGGCTTTTTATCATTTTCATAACCTTACCTATAACATTCTTTTTAATTGAACAAAACTCGTGATGGTCTCAACCTTTGCAACGATATTATCAGTACATCAAAGGTGGTTGCGGATTTAGCGACAAATGAAAAACAAAAATGTCATGAGGCTAACCTTGTATCGTAAGCAAAACTTAACCGCTAAAGATCATAAACCTTAGCTTTCAATACTTTTTAATAGTAAATCAAATGTTTGTTTTGCAGCGTCAGGGTTATTTAAGTCTGGGCAATGAAACCAATCTTTGGAATATACATATTGAATGTTTTTGAAGTTATGACCAGGCTTAACGCCTAAATTTATCCAAGGGTCTTTACCACCCGATACTACAATAATCGGTTTATTAATATGGTTTAATTGCGAGGATATATCCCATTTAGTCTGTGTTAATGAATGTTGTTCTCTTTTAAAGGCTTGTTTACATTTATCTATGTACTGTTGTTTTGTAAAAACAAAAGGAGCGCCAATAAAAAAAGTTCCAAGCTCGTTGCATTGCTGATACATCCATGTATACCAGACGCGCTCTTGTGCTCTGGCTGGAGCACCATCGGATGTCCTTGCCATAACCCAGTCAAATGCTGGTGCTGGTGACATTTTTTCTAGAGCATCTAAAAATAAATCTGTCGACAAATAACTTAAGGTAGAAATGACAGTCAATATACTTTCAGGTACTTTAGATTGTGATAGCCCGACGATAATTGAGGTTAATAACTCAATTCGCTTTACATCCTTTTGGTTTTCTGGTTTTAGTGATAAGTTCTGTCCGTGCTCATGAAGCCTTGTGAGCAATTTAGCAGGTAGATTCTCTTTAACCTTCGCAGCGTATTGTGGGATATACAAAGGCCAATCTATAGGTGCACTAGAAGCTAAAACTACGTCAAAGGTGTCCGGATATTTATCTGCATAAGCAATAGCAAGCGACCCACCATAACTATAACCAGCAATTATCCACTTGCCGGTATAGTGTGTTCTTTTTAAGTCGATGATTTTTTTATAATCTAATAAAGCATTATTGACCGTAACGTAATCAGGGATGTCTTGGTTTTCATTGGTAACACTTTGACCATAACCGCGATGTTCAGCCATCATAAATATTATGTCTTTGGGCTGATTATAACTCTTATAAATATGAACAAGCGCTTCTTTTGATGCAATACCCTCATTTCCTAATACAAAGAATACAGTAGAATCAGACGATGCGTTATTTGGTGTTAACGTTATGACCCGTTGCTCAAAGGTTATTTTGTCCGATGTACCAGGATATTTACTTTGTATTACTGTTTCTTTGTTAATACTATAATTGATGACTTCAAGTTCCTTATCATCGGGTGGCATAAGCCATATTATTAACCCCACAATGATGCATGAACTTACAAAAATTAACTTCTTGTTTTTAGCCATTGAAAACTCTCTTTAATTAAATGTTATATTTTTTTTCAAGCAAGACGACTTAAAATTTTTCATTAATGTTTTTTAATAGATTAACAGTTGTATGGATTGATTAATGTGCTTTAAGTGTCTTTTTTTGTGCTCATATTTCAGTATGCCTTGTTTAACTTTTTACTTGCCATTATGATTCATTTATTTTGTTAGTCTTGAGCGTGAAAGTGAAAGAAGCAGTTAAAAGTTTCGAATTTACCCCCAGGGATATAGGTATAATGCTTGAATCAGGAAAGGATGATTCAGGACTGTTTTCTTTGGCTAGCTTGGGGGTTCATGATGAAAAAGGTGTAACAGGTCGATTTGATATATTTAATTATAAAAATATCGCCTATGTCGGAATTAAAGACCTTCAAATTTCAAAATCATTTACCGCAACTAATCATTTGGAAGATATTATTGCCATTGATATTTTGCTAGAAGGAGGCTCAGATCTTCAATTGGGAGAAAAGTATATCCTGAATAATGATATGCCAAAAATAGTTCTCTCATCTCATCATACAAATAGTAAACAAAGTAGGTTGCATAAAGCAGGTGAAAATTATAAAGGTGTAGGTATTTGGATATCTCCGAGGCATTTACAGCAACTGTTCCATCTCAATTATACAGAGTTTGGTGGTACGGTAAGTGATATATTACAAGCAAATATTAATCACAGTTTAATTTATCCTGTTACTAATGAAGTGAGGAAGGTGGTTAAGGACATTATCGAGAACCCCTATAAGAGCAAAGTTAAACACTTATATATTGAAGCCAAAGTTGCAGAGTTATTGTGCATTATCATGCGATGTGTTGTGTCCCCAGAGTTAACATTTAATCAAGATAACCAGTTGACTACGGCAAAAGCCAGTGCAATGCGGCATGTGTTGTCAATAGTCGATAAAAGTTTGAATTCTGTGCCGAGCCTTGATGAACTTTCTGCTTTAATTGGTATGAGTAAAGGTCAGCTGGGTAAAACTTTTAAGCTAAGTTATGGTATGAGTTTGACCGATTACATTAGTCAAAAGAGATTAATGAAAGCCAAAGAATTAGTTAATGAAGGTAAGATGTCAGTCTTACAAATAGCCTTGGAAGTCGGTTATACCAATCAATCAAGTTTTGGTCGAGCATATAAAAAATACTACGGTTACCCTCCTTTAAAAAGCGTTAAATGAGTGTATACCTATTAATAAATATCAAAAGGAATATAATTTAGTATAGTCGTTTGATTGAATATGCATTCATCAATAAGCTTTATTTTAGATTCATGATAGTATCTTGATCACACTTTATTAACGTTAAGTCGATTTTACTCAAATAAAAACACACCTATAGCATTATTTGGTAAGTTTTTAGTCTACCCTTTTACTAGATTTTAGCTCTGCATCTAACATTGATTATTTTTTATTGAATTTATCTAATTAAAACGGCGATATGACGCAATTTAGTCCTTTTATAAATGATATATTGTTTTTTCATACGAGCCTGATTGAGCAATCACCTAATGCTATCTCTAGCATATGATATAGCGCCAATCGGCTGTTTACTTAGAATACTTTTTTTAGTGCTTGTGGTGTCAAACCGGTCCAGCGTTTAAACGAACGGCGAAAATTAGTGATATCTGAAAAGTTAAGGTCACGGGCAATTTTCTCGTTATTAAAATGCTGTTCAGTTAATAAAAATACTGCTTGTTGTTGTCTGACCATGTCAAATAACTGTTGATAGGTAACATTATGCTGGCTGAGTTTTCTTTTTAGCGTGGCCTGACTCATGGTTAATTGCTCTGCTAGCCACTGAGCATTAATTTCCTGTTTTTTTTGCAGACGTTCGACCATTTTTTGCATGACATATTGTATGAAACCTATGTTGGCCGTTGTTGATGGGACTTTTTGTTGGTAGTGCGCGATCAAAGTCGGGTTGCCATGTGCGAGCGGATACGATAGTAAGCCTTTATCAAACTTTATTTGTAGCGGTAAATTATTAGATTGCTGAATAGCTATGCCGGTAAAGTTTTTACTACTTGGCGAAAATTCAAATTGACAGGGCAAGTAACTATGATATTGCTCAATGTGTCTAGGCGCTGGGTAAGGAAATCTTATACTTAAACGGCTAAGAGGGAGTTGTTTTTGTTTGGCTATCGAGATTAATAAACTGGTGAATAGCTCGCAAATAAATTGATAATGGTGAAGGTTTTCTCTACTGATAGCTTGATTAAATAGGCAATATTGATGTTGTTCGCTACTTTCACTGCGCATAAATAAAAAAGGAAAAACTTGATGATGAAAATGCCTTATCGTGACAATGATATCACTTAAATTTTGTGCATGAAAAATTGCCTGACCAGCGGATTCTAAATGACTTGGATAAAGCCGACTACCCAATAAAAATGCACTATTTCCATGGGGTAAACATTTATTGATGTTGTGAATTACTTGCGAAAATTGTTGATGAGAAACCACTAATGTGGGGTTTGATAAATCACTTAAAAATAATTTACTGCCTTTGAGTATTTTATCTGGCGCTATATGATTTTTTTTCGCCATATCCACCAATAATATCAGCCAAAGCGATATTGCTAGGTTTTTTTCATGTTGCTCAAAAAAAGACATTAGGCGCTACATCGTTGCTGAGCTATTTGCTTGCTTAAGCTTAAATGGCCGTTGATATCGTCAAGTACTTCTTCATAGCGATGCCAACCCCGATATTGATGATTACAGCTAATGACTTTAGGGTAAATAGCATCACTTGTTTGGCCATATTTGAAAGCAAGATGCTCAATCGCCTGTTTTGTTTGCTGTTCAATTTCCTCGGCAGTATTTTTGTTCGTATTAGGCATTAATACAATAAAACGATCGCTAGCATAACGACAGGCAATATCACCATCGCGAATATTCATCTGAATCAATTGGGCAACTTCCCTAAGTAGCAAGTCACCATGCTGGTAGCCATAATCTTGATTAAATTGGGCGAAGTGACGCAGATCGAACATCATTAATGAGAAAAATGTCTGTTGATTTTTTACGTGATTAATTTCAACTTTTAATTGTTGCTTGATATATTCCGCACTGTATAGCCCGGTAGTAAAATCAACTAAACTGTGTTCACGATAAAAGCGCTCTGTTCGACTTAGCTGATGATTGATAGTGGTTTGTTCTTTATGCCATTGATACAAAGCGATACTCATTAATATCATACCTAAGGGGGCGGGTAATGCTTCAATTGCGGTCAGCCAGTGCTGGTCGGGATAGATGAAAAATTCATCGAGAAAGTCGAGTAATACTGATACATGTGTAAAGAGTAAGCCGATAAAGAGTAGATTAGTAACCCGACCTGAGGGTCGACTCACCAGTGTGAAAAATATCCATATTAGTGTCATTAAGGTAATGCCACCTTCACCTGCCATATCAAATACGTCTAATTCAGAGGAGGGTTTTAATTGACCAAAGGACATTGCGCCAAAGCAAACGCTGGCAATGGTTAGTAATAAAGTGATAAACAAGGTTTTGTGAAAGGGTAAAAAAGCAAAGTTCATAAAAGTGACTAGTTAAGCAATCCGTACAAATAAGCATAAAAATTTATGCCATGCAGTGAAAGGGTCATATTAGCTCACTAGAGTTACAATTTTTTTACTTTACTGCGAAAAAATCGCAGCAGATAAGCCATAATTGACAAATAACTCAGAGTTACTGCAAGGTTGAATTAGCTCATCAGTGCAAATAAATAATTATATTTTTACAAAATTTTCTGCAAAATCACGGTTGCTGTAAGTGAGTGAAATATTTTTGTCATTTTATTTGGTTAACGTCTCCTCGTTTATTTAACCCGCGACCTAACAGTAGTCGCAATGACAAGACGATGAGATAAGAGAATGACTAAATTAACTACGTGGAAGCAGTTTAAATACTCTGCACTAGCGATTGCTTGCGGTACTGCCTTATTAAATAACGTTGCGTTAGCGGCTGATGCTAACTTTTCTGGCCGAGTGACCGATGCCTCAAACTCAGTCTATTTTGAAGGCGCTCAAGTGCGTATTGTTGAATTAGCGCTGACAACCGTGACTGCACGAGACGGTTCTTTCAATTTTAGTGAGGTGCCAGCAGGTACATATACCTTAGAAATAAATTATTTAGGTGCCGATAAAGTCTCTAAAAGCATCACTATTGGCGCAGACGGTAGTGTAGAGCAAAACTTTATTATTGGCGCAGACCAAAGTGCAATTGAAAATATTATCGTTTACGGTCAACGTGCCAGTCAGGCTGGCGCAATTAATCGCCAGCGCAATGCTGATAATTTGATGTCAGTTGTCAGTGCCGACACCATTGGTCAGTCACCAGATCAAAACGCAGCAGAAGCTTTGCAACGTCTGCCGGGTATGTCAATTCAGCGTGATCAAGGTGAAGGGCGTTTTGTTGCTATTCGTGGCATCGACCCAAATTTAAATAATGTCACCATCAATGGTGTTAATGTCCCTTCGCCAGAAGGTGGCGTGCGTAGTGTTGCGATGGATGTTATCCCTTCTGAGTTGATTCAAAGCTTAGAGGTAAGTAAAACGGTGACGCCAGATATGGATGCTAATGCCGTTGGCGGCTCAGTAGAAGTTAAAAGTTTAAGTGCTTTTGATCGACAAGGGCGAAGCTATAGCGCCACCATTCAAGGCTCTTATAATGAATTGATGGAAGAGCTCAGCCCAAAACTCTCAGGCAGTTTCACCGACATCTTTAATCTTTCTGGAGGGACAAAACTGGGTGTTGCTAGTGCAATTTCTTGGTTTGAGCGCAAATTTGGCTCGCACAATATGGAAACTGACGGCGGCTGGGCTGAGTTTGAATACGAAGATGCCGCAACAGGCGATGATATTGAAGCCTTTGGCGCCGAAGAAATTGAGCAGCGTCATTATGCCATTACTCGAGAACGTTTAGGTATCGCCTTAAACTTTGATTTGCATACCTCACCGACAGATAAATACTATTTACGTACTCTGTATAGTAAATTTTCTGATGATGAATTTCGTACTCGTAATCAATATAAATTGGCAGATGGTGCCTTAGATAGCAGCACTTACACGAGCACGAGTGCACAATTTATTGATGCTGAAATGGAACGAGACACCAAAGATCGTTACGAAGAGCAAGATATTTTGTCTATGGTGTTAGGCGGTGAAAATGAGTTTAATCACTGGTTAGTTGAGTATGATCTTGGCTATTCAAAAGCCAAGGAAGCAGAGCCAAATCGAATTGACGTTACCTTTGCGGGGGAAGATTTTTTACTTGGCTATCAATCAACAGGTGCGGTGCCAAGCTTAATGCAAAGTGCGGCGGCTCATCAATTGGCTAACTTTGACATGGATGAGATTGCTTATGAAAATAATCTTGCCGAGGATGAGGAGTTGAGTGTCAAGCTTGATTTTAGTCGGGATTTTGTTTGGTATAACAATAACGCGACCTTTAAGTTTGGTTTCAAGCATCAGTCTCGTGAAAAAGCGAATACTGTCGATGCAACTATTTATGATGATGGTTTTAATGAGGTAACGGCAGCACCATTTGAAACCGCTGCCCCTAGTTATCAGCTTGGTAACTTTGGCCCAGGCCTTAATCAAAATAGTTTAGCTAGTTATGTTCAAAGTAACCTTAATCAGTTTGAAATAAATGAACTTGATACCTTAATCGACTCTAAAGGGAGCTCTTATTTTAGCGAAGAGCAGGTTTCATCGGCGTACGCGATGATTACACTTGATATTGATAAATGGCGAATAATTACTGGTTTTCGTTATGAAGATACTCGCTTTGAAACCACAGGTAACCGGGTTGAACTCATTGAAGATGAGGTCAATGATGAGGAAAGCGTCAACATTACCCCTTGGCAAGTTAGTAAAGACTATGATCACTTATTACCAAGTTTAAATGTTAAATATCAAGCGTCTGAGAAGCTTCTTGCTCGCTTTGCCTATACCCAAACCATCGCGCGACCAACCTTCGGTGATTCAGCGGCATTTCAGTTAATTGAGAGTGAAGTGTCCGAAGATGATGGTGTTATTGAGACCGAACGTAAGGCTGAAGTGGGCAACCCCGATTTAGAGACGTTTGAATCAGATAACATCGATTTTTCAATAGAATATTACCCGGGCAATATAGGGGTACTGTCGGCGGGCTTATTTTTTAAAGATATCTCGAACTATGTTGTTGTTGCTGAAGTACAAGACAATGGTCAGTGGGATGGTTTTGCAGAGGTTATGCAACCCATTAATGGTGGAGACGCATCATTAACGGGTCTTGAATTAGCGTGGACAAAAAACTTTGCTTCTGGACTATTTATTAGCGCTAATGGCACATTTGTTGACACCGATGATGATTTACCAAATCAAGCTGACACTCTAGCTAATTTAATGTTTGGTTACGAGAATAATAAATTCAGTGCCCGCTTAAGTACTTCATACAAAAGTGAAAGCTTTCAGTTTGTTGACAATGATAGCGCTGTTTATGAGGACACACATACGCAAGTTGACTTCTCAGCAAAATATTATTTCAGCGACACCATGCAAGTATACTTTAATGCTATCAATATAACTGACGAGCCGTTATATATTTATCATGGTAACAGCGCATACAACTATCAATATGAAGAATATGGTGCCTCATTTGAACTCGGTTTTACCCTTAATTCTTTGTAATAAATAATCAAGGTAAGGCAGTGATTGATTTGCCTTACCGTTTTACTCAAAAATAGAAATAACGTAATGAATATGAAATTTAATTTTGTTTGGCTAGTGACTTTTTTCAGTGTTTTAGTGCCATTTTTTGGCTATGCAAATACGTCGCAAGTTACCACGCTAAAAGATGTGCAGTTTTTAAAATTAGTCCCCGCGGCGATTGACGGTAAAGATCATCAAATCGCGATAAGTGAGTCGCAAGGTATCATGCTACTTAATAGTGAGTTTACTGTCATTGCTCAGCTTAAAAATTCAGCAGAGCACTTAGACTACAGGCGTATACCTAACTCACAAGATAAAGGTGTTATCGCGACTTTAGATGCTAATAGTGGTGAAGTCTTGTTAATTGAAGTTGATCATAACGCAAAATCGTTAGACATCAAGCACCGCTTTAAGCCAAAAGACAGCGCAATTGATGCCTTATGTTTAAGCGCAGCGGCACATGGTATTGACTTATTTACCATTAATGATTCAGGTCAGGTTGTTCAGCAAAACATTTTTCAAGTGCAACAACAAGCGTGGCAATTAGCCGAGATTAGCCATTTTCCTGTTGGTCCAAATATTAAGGCTTGTGCGGTAGCTGATCTTGATGAGTCACTTTATATTACTGAAGAAAATATTGGCGTTTGGCGATATTCTAAAAATCCTGAGCATGAACGTACTCGCCAACTGATTCAGTTAGAACAAGGTTTGGAGCTTGAATATGTTGATACGACAAGGCATGGTGATGTGGTTATTGTTTCGCCTAGTAAAAATGCGTTGTGGCTTTGGCAGCAAGCAACTGAACAATTAACGTCATTCAAGCTTGCTAACAAGGTAGCGCCAAAAACCATTCAAGTAACCAGGGTTAATAATCGCTTGCAGACCTATTTTTATGACGACGAAAGCCAAGCATTATTGAGCTTAGCTATTAAGGGAGTAGAGAAGAAAGTCAGTCCTGAAGTAGTGCCAGTAGCCGGTTTTTTACCTTATGCTCAAACTGAGTCTGTCGTGAGTTTTGGTGATGCCGCAGATGACCCTGAAATCTGGGTCAATCAAGATAAGCCCGAAGCGAGTTTAGTTTATACAACGGATAAAAAATATGGCTTAAATGTTTATGATTTATCTGGCAAGTTAGTAAAAAGTTTAGCCGTTGGCCGCATTAACAATGTCGATATTCGATACAATGTTATGCTCAATGGCAGGCATGTTGACATTGCCGCAGCAAGTAATCGTACCAGCAAAAGTATCAGTATCTTTGCTATTAATAAAGCCACTGGCTTACCAACACATATCAGTGACATCAAGACCGATTTAGCAGACCCATACGGCTTTTGTTTAAGTAAGTATAAAGATCAAATTACAGCTTGGGTCAATGATACTGATGGTCGCTTTCAACGCTACGATTTACAGCTAAAAGGTGTTAATATTAAGGCAGAAAAAATACTTGAATGGACGGTTGCCAGTCAACCAGAAGGCTGTGTTAGTGATGATGAAAGTCAGCGACTTTTTTATGGTGAAGAAGCTAAAGGGGTATGGCTAAAAGATATTGTCGGTAATAGTAAAGATAATTTTATTGCTGGCCTGAATGATGACATTGCTGCTGATATTGAAGGCATGAGTCTTTATCACTATAAAGGAAAACCTTATTTGGTGGTGTCTAGCCAAGGTAATAATCGCTATGCTGTCTATGCCACCGATGATCAGTACCAATATTTAGGGGCATTTGAAGTTGCAGCTAACTGGCCTGAAATGATTGATGGCGCCTCTGAAACCGATGGCTTGGCGGTAACCAGTCAATATTTAGGGGCCGACTTACCTAAGGGTTTATTAGTAGTGCAAGATGGCCATAATGTTATGCCCAAAGCCGCACAAAACTTTAAACTGGTCAATGGTAGTCAATTGAGTGAGTGGATTGCTAAGCGAGTTAGCTCGAAGTAATTAGCTTTGTTAATAAGATTGCAAATAACATTGCTTAATATTAACAGATAAAGGAAATGATAACGGGTAATGATTTATCCGTTTTTGCTTTAGCTGTTTATAAAAGCATACGGTACTAAAGTAGAGAATTAAACATGGTCACAAGACGAGAATTTACCTTAGGTTTAACAGCACTTGCGTTTGCCGGTTTAACTGGTTGTAATTTAGGGACCAAATCAAGCCAGCATTTAACTAAGCTTAGTAAGGGCTATGGCAAACTGATTGAAGATGTGAATGGTTTATTAGATTTACCCGAGGGTTTTAGTTACCAAGTCATTTCACAATTCAATCAGTTGATGAGTGATGGTATGGCTGTACCTGATAGGGCTGATGGCATGGGGTGTTTGCCGCTTGATGACGAGCGTGTTGTGCTGGTTCGTAATCATGAGTTAAAGCCGGAGCACCTAACTAAACAGCCTCAATCAATTCAACAACATAAAACGACTAAGGCTTATGATACTTTTGCTAATGGGGTTGCCTTACCTGGCGGCACCAGCAATATCATTTATAACCTCAAACAACAAAAAGTGGAACGCGAGTTTATTAGCCTTACTGGCACTATTCGAAATTGTTCAGGTGGTGTAACCCCTTGGGGAACTTGGTTAACGTGTGAAGAGACCTCAGCTAAGCCCGATGGCGATATTAGCAAAGATCATGGTTATATTTTTGAAGTGCCTGCTAATGCAACAGGCTTAGTCGATGCTAAACCCTTAAAAGCTATGGGCCGCTTTTATCATGAGGCGGCAGCGGTTGATCCTAAAACTGGTATCGTTTACCTCACTGAAGATCAAGGTGATGGTTTATTTTATCGTTTTGTGCCTAATACTTATGGAAAGTTAGCAGAGGGCGGCCAGTTGCAAGCGCTGGCCATTAAAAATAATCCCAAGTTTGATAGTCGAAATTGGCAAAATGCCAGTGCTGAGCTTTTTAACTGGCTAGATGCTGAGTGGGTTGATATTAATGACCCTGAAAGTCCAAATGATGATTTACGTATGCAAGGTTTTGACAAAGGCGCAGCCTTGTTTGCCCGTGGCGAAGGCATTCATTGGTCCGATGGAGAATTATATTTTTGCTGTACTAACGGCGGAAATAAAAAATTTGGTCAAATTTTTCGCTATCAACCGAGTGTAACTGATAATCAAAGTGGTCGTATCCAGTTGTTTTTAGAAAGTGAAGATGATTCATTGTTTAATTTTGGTGACAATCTCACCGTAACACCGCAGGGGCATTTATTAGTCTGTGAGGATGCCTATACTGATACGGTTAACAATCACTTAAGAGGGGTGACACCAAAGGGAGAGCTATACAGTTTTGCGCGATTACGAACGCAAACTGAACCAGCTGGGGTGTGTTTTTCGCCTGATGGTAGTACTTTATTTGTTAATGTTTATTCACCTACTCAAACTTTAGCCATACGTGGTCCTTGGCATAAGGTTATAACCGATACCGTTGAAGTGTAGCGTTAATTAAGGTTTATTTTGTATGATAAAAAGCCGCATCTAATGATGCGGCTTTGTCAGTAATAAAGTGCTTACTTGAGCTTTCTAAGCAATACTTTAACCGATTTTTCAATTTGCCTATCTCGGCCTTTAGCGGTCGATTCAGGGTCGTTTTTCACTAAATGATCTGGCATGGTTTGATTATTTTCTAGGTATTCGCCTTTAGTATTTTTCATACCAACCTGTGGTACTCCAGCACGAAAATCCCCTGATATGCCGGTTTCCCACCAAACCGCTGTCATAGTTCCCGGTACTGGCATGCCGACCATTTCACCTAAATTAAGCTCATTGTAAGTATAAGCAAACGCATGTGCGTCACTGTAGTTACCCTCGTTTATCACCAGAACAGAAGGTTTGTTCCATTGATCTAATGGATCGCCATGATATTGGCGACCACGCACATGCATAGTAAAATATTCATTGCCACTGAGTAATTTAGCTAGGTCATTATGCAACCAGCCACCACCGTTAAAGCGAGTGTCAACGACGACGGCTTCTTTATCAAAGTGCTTACCCAATAAACTGGAATAAACCGCTCTAAAGCTTGCATCATTCATACCGCGAACATGCACATACGCTAAGCGGCCTTCAGAAAGTTTTTCTACCAAAGCTTCACGGGAGCTAACCCAACGTTGATAGAGTAAGTTGGTTATAGTATTCACTGGTTTAGTTACTTCATCAAAGCTTTCACCATTAGCTGATTCAAATGAGAAGCGAACGCGTTGTCCTGCCTTGTGGTTTAATAGCTGATGTAAGTTTTGGCTTTTAGTTAATTCAACACCATTAACCGCTGTTAGTTTGACCCCG
Organism: Colwelliaceae bacterium MEBiC 14330; assembly: GCA_040779365.1. Lineage (GTDB taxonomy): Bacteria > Pseudomonadota > Gammaproteobacteria > Enterobacterales > Alteromonadaceae > Colwellia. Next base: position 501,222 of record JBFONR010000002.1, on the reverse strand, counting down.
GGCTTGACCTTGCTGTTTGCTTTGTCAAATGGTCCATTAGCTAAAACTTCTTCAACTACAAAGGAGGAATTGTTTTTAAAGAATAAACCTAAGCGACCTGTGGCATCATTAGTTGCACTTTTTTGCGGACGATAAGAGGCGCCAATATGAGAGGCATTTAACTCTCCTGTCAATTCAGCAAACATATTGGCAAAATCACGATTATGACCAATAGCATTTAACTTTTTACGGTATGAGTCACCCATTTCGTCCCAATCAATGCCATGCATATCATCGCGATAGAATTTATCTTTAATGACACGCCAACTGTGATTAAACATAAATTCACGTTCTTGAGCGGCTTTAAGAGCTATGATTGGATTAACACTGATTGGTTTTAAGGTGATTTTTTTACTAACTTTCCCTTGTTTTAGCTGACCGTCAGCTAAAATAAATAGTTTTTTTTCATCGTCACTAAACGACATGCGAACAGAGCGTGCGTTTAGCTTAGCAACAAGCTCAGTTTTCTTCTCACGAATATTATGACGCCATAAGTCATAACCTTTTTCAAAACGAGCAAGATAGTAAAGTTCTTTGGTATCTTTAGTCAGATATGCACCACTTAGATCGGATGCATGTAAGGTTAAACGAGCGGTTCTGTGCTCAATATTGTTCCATTCAATCTTAGCAGGCTCAGTAACGCTTTTTTCTTTGGCGTTATTTTTGCTCGCTTTAGATTTTTTATCTGCTTTGTCTTGCTGGTCTTTTGACGACTTTTCACTCTCTTCAAGTTCTTTAAGCAGGGCGTATTCTTCTTTGGACATGTTAAATCTATCAAACGCATCCTGCGTCAAAAAAGCAGCCATGACATCTTCTTCTCTACCCCAACTACCGTGATCACGTTGTCCATAGCGGGTACTAAACCATAATACCGCCTCGCCATCAGTATGCCAATGGGGTACGCCATCACTGTATCCCGATAAGCTAATATCGACAGGTTTTTTGGAGCCATCTGAAGGGAATATGCCAATATTGTTAATAAACATGCGTTGGCGCGGGGAGAAGCTTGCAGTCATCCAATAACTATCAGGTGCCCAGGCAAAAGTTATATCGCCATCGGCATAGGAATAATTGTGTTCTTTAGCGAGTGCGACATTCACTTTTTTTGATTGGCGATCAATTACCTGAATTTCATCACGAGCAGACAAAAAGGCAATTTTTTTTCCGTCCGGAGAATATACTGGTTGGAAGCTATCAGTTTCAGCCAGATGAACTACTTCTTCTTTTAAGGTGGTTGCTGCAAAGAAATAAGGTTCGTCGTCATTAATAATCGATGTTTCGTATAAGCCCCAACTGCCTTGACGTTCTGCACTATATAACAATGTTTTACCATCTTTGTGAAATGATACCGAACGCTCTTGTTGCGGGGTATTGGTGATTGCTCGGGTTGTTTTAAACTCTGTGCTGGCAACAAAAACTTCACCGCGAGCAATAAAGGCAACTTCTTTACCATCAGGAGATATTGAATATTCGGTGATTTTTCCACCTAATGATTTAGGTAATAATTCATCTTCTTGTATATCGTTGGCAATATTAATCGCTAAATGCTCAAGCTTGTTATCATGTTGTGTATAAATACTACCGTGATGAACAAAGGCTAAAGTACCTTGTTGACTGATTGATAGACTGCGTACAGGGTGTTCTTTAAAGTTAGTTATTTGTTTTTTGTTATAGCCATCAAGATCTGAGCGCCAAACATTAAATGCCCCTGAATTCTCTTCGCTGGTGTAGTAAAAGGTATTTTTATCTGCCCATACTGGATTATGATCGCCACCTTTAAATGTTGTTATTTGCTTGTGTTTACCTGTTTTTAAATCGTGTAGCCAAACGTCACGAGCAAAAGCGGACACGTCATGTTTTCTAAATTGATTTTCATAAGCTTTTTCATCACGGTAGAGTAATTTGTTACCATCAGGTGAGTATTGAAGCTCTGATGCTGCAATAGTTGATAGCATTGAAGGTGTGCCACCTTTAACTGCAACCGTGTAGCTTTCTGTTAAGCGAGTTGTAGGAAATAAAGTTGATGCAGCAGAGTCCTGACGAGCGGATGTAAATAAAACCTTGTTATTGTCTTTACTGAAGTCTTGCGGTATGTCATGTGATGAGTGATAGGTTAAGCGTTTGGCTTTGCCGCCTTGAGCGGGCATGAGGTAAATATCTAAATTACCGTTTCTATCACTGGCAAAAGCGATATTCTTACTATCATTAGACCAAATTGGATGTCCATCCCAATCACTATGCAAAGTCAGCGCCCTTGCGGTTCCGCCCTCAGATGAGACACTGTAGATATCTCCTTTGTAGGAAAAGGCTATTGTTTTACCATCAGGGGATATACTACTGTGCAAAAACCATTCGTCTTCTTTATCAGCATTCGCCGTTGCACAGAGCAAAGCTAATGCTGACATCATGTATTTAAATTTTTTCATTGTCAGTTCCTTTATTATTATAGTTTTATACTTTCCGGGTCATTAATTACTGCTTGGTCTATTGTAACACTTTGCTTTTTTAATTTATCTTGATAGCCGTTTTACTAAATGAATCATTTGTAACAATTTTTTAACAGTATTAGCGATACTTAAAAGTCTTGATTACGCTTTGTTCTATCTGAAAGTATTTTTCGTTTTGCTGTGTTGTTGAGAAGAGTTATTGATAGCGCAGAACAATCCGTACTGCGCTGGAATGATGTTTTGTTAATCTTGATAAAGTAACTCTAAGGTATTTATCTTATCAATTAAATATTTTCTGGCATTTGAGAAGAGTGGTGGGTAATAATCTTCCATTCGTTATCAATAAGTTGATAAACATAACTGTAGCGTGCTCTAACAGTCGTGCCATCTTTAAAGGTAAAGTCGTAGATACCACTATTCATGACAACGTCAGTAAAAATACGAATATTTTGCTCAACCAGTTCGCCTTTTGGCTCTTTTGCGATGAACTCAATAAAGTAGTCTTTAATTTCAGCATGATTATGTCGCACTTTATTTGAAACCGTGGGTAGTAAAGTGGCATCATTGGCATAAAGTTCGGTAATTGCTTGTAAATCTTTATTGATTAATGCTTGGTTCCATTTATCAAATAATTTGGTTACTTCACTTTTTGTCATTAGTTATTTTCCTTTTTTACAAATTTATTTGTTAGTCGTTACTTCTTTAAATGCGATAAAAGAAGTTTGCAAGGTGACTAATATTATCAAGAACTAAGGCTTACAAACAAGGCTAAAGCAACTGTTGCTAGCTTGTTAATGTAACGATTAAGGCGAACTCAATAAATAATGCATAACAGCCCCTGGTAAATATTGTTATTAAAAGCAGTCAATAATTTAGGGTAAGGCCTATATTGAAAAAACAATGGTTATTCATCTAAAAGATCAAAGTTACCAAGGCTCTAGCTATTGTTATGGTATCACATATTTTCAAGTGGTAAATAATCCAATATCTTACAGTGCAACTTGTTTTATAGTACTTTTTGACGCTTAGCACTGACATTGATAGATGACATTAAATGTTACTCTACTTCATTGCGATGGTTGACTTAATCTACACTAGATTCGAGCAAAGAGTATTGGGGGCTGATTAGCCCCCAATACTGAGTAAACTATGGCTAATTGAGTAAAGTTATTTAGCTCGGCTTTAATGGTTAAATGCCAACCTTTGCGCGCAATTAACTGCGTCATTCACATCTTTACCGTCGAAAACCTGATGGCCATTTACCCATGTTGCCAGAATTTTTGCAGAAAATTGGTGATTATCAAATGGTGTCCAAGCACAATGATAGCGACTATTTTCATGAGTATGAAGGGTGGTTTTTCTTGGGTCTACCAGCACTAAATCAGCGAAATATCCTTCACGTAGGAAACCTCGTTCGGCAACTTTGTAACGAATTGCCGGGTTGTGTGCAACTTTTTCTACTACTTGAGCCATGGTTAACCTACCTTGAGAAACCTGATCAATTAATGATAACAGAGCGCTTTCTACTAATGGCAAACCAGCCGGAGCTTTATCATAGGCAACTTGCTTTTCTTGCCAAGTGTGGGGAGCATGGTCGGTGGCAATAATATCTATTTGACCTGTATGTAAGGCGTTAATTAATGCGTTTCTGTCGTTAGCCGTTTTAATGGCAGGATTACACTTAATCAGGTTGCCCTTGGTTTGATAATCTTCATTGCTAAACCAAAGGTGATGGACACACGCTTCGGCAGTGATGCTCTTACCTACAATATTTCCCGGTTCAAATAATGACAACTCTTTCTCGGTGGTAATATGAAGAACATGTAATTGAGAATTGAATTTTTTTGCTAAATTAACTGCATAAGAAGAAGAGGCGTAACACGCTTTTTCATCACGAATAATGGGATGATCGTGAATATCGACAACTTTTTTTTGTTGTAATAATTTTTGAAGATTCTCGTTAATAATAGGCGTATTTTCGCAATGCGTTACTATGAGTGTCGGGCTTTGTTGAAAAATACTGTCTAGTGCCTCTGGATGTTCAACAAGTAAATCTCCTGTAGAGGCTCCCATAAAGACTTTTACACCACAATGTTGCTTTGGGTTGAGCTTTTTTATTTCTTCTAAATTTGATTCAGTGGCTCCCAAATAAAATGAATAGTTGGCTAGCGATGACGCCTGCCCAATGGCGAATTTAGCTTCTAAAGCCTCTATGCTTGTTGTTGCTGGAGAGACATTTGGCATTTCCATATAACTTGTTATACCTCCTGCAACAGCTGCGCGCGACTCTGAGGCTATCGTAGCTTTATGCGTTAAGCCAGGCTCTCTAAAATGCACTTGATCGTCAATCATGCCAGGCAAAAGTAAGCAGCCTGCAGCTTCGATCACAGTTTCATTATCCAGCGCAGAAAGCTCTGTCGCTATTTGATCAATTCTGCCATTTTTAATACGAAGGTCAGCAAGGTATTGTTGGTTTTCATTAACCAGCTGAGCATTTTTAATTAGGGTGGATTTTATAGTCATTGTGTTGTTAACTCGTTTGAATAGTATGTAATAAAGTCAAAGGGTAAGTAAGGACAGTGTCTTAACCATCAAGTACATCTAACTGTAGTAGCCTATGTCATTATGTTGAGCCAATAGGTAGGTGGTTACCATGTCAATATATTTTTCTCAGGCGTTAGTATATCCGCGCCCTGTTTGTTAAGACCTATCCATAAGGCTTCCAGTGATGTTAACGCTGGAAAGTGCTCAAATAATGTGATGGTCGCGGTAGATAAATTAGCAATTTCATTGCAATGAAGGATATATTCGGCAAAAATTTCAGCGTGTTCAGCGTGTTCAGCGTGTTCAGCGTGTTCAGCGTGTTCAGCGTGTTCAGCGTGTTCAGCGTGTTCAGCGTGCGTGCTGTGTTTATTTTCTATATCGTTGGACATGAGCGCTGTTATATCAATTTTTTTTTCTTTAAGTTTGCAGCTTGCAGCAGGTAAAGTAAGAAGATTGGAAACTTCAGCTAAGATCATGTTAAGACGGTTAATGCTATTAACTTGCTCTTGAGTCTGTGCTTTGTGCTCAAAGCCAACAAAGCTATAAGCAGGAGCGGATAGATTCAGAAACAGATCATTGTTTTCTATTACCATAGTTAGTTGAGCATTTCCGTGCACATGCGCCTTGTGAACATGGTGCATATGCTCATTAGCTGTTACTTGCTGAACTGTAAACGAAAAAATTATCGTCATTAGGAATACGTTTATATTAATGAGAACGTGCATAAAAATAGTTACTTATCAGTAGAGCCTTAGGTTGCATCGCGTTATAGCAATATCGTTAAATATTAGGCTAGTTAGTAAAGATGATAAGTGCCATATTTTCCCCACACTATAGTCACTTTTCACAAACACGATTTGTAAACATGAAATGTGATAATATAACATTAATTGACTAATGAGAAATAAAGTTTTTCTATGATATTGCTGATTTATCCTAGAAAAATACATTGAATCTGGCTAACTCGCTTATGGGAATAACGTGCTTTTAGCAACGTTGTTGGCTTATGCAAGTAAATTACCGTTAGTGCTAGCTCTCGCTGTTTTTATCTTTTGAAATGTCATCATTAAGTGCAAAATTATTGCAAACGCGAATGGTAATGGTTATCATTTGATTAATATTCAACTTAATGAGAACTGTCATGAACAAATTTAAAATATTAATTATTTGCTTATTCCTCAGCACAGGTTTAGTTAACGCTAAGGAGCATACTGTTAAATTATTAACCCAAGGAAGTGATGGTAAAATGATGGTATTTGAGCCGATATTCATCAAAATAGCGGTTGGAGACACAGTCAATTTTGTGCCTTCAGATGCCACACATAATGCAGAATCTTTTTCAGTACCTTCTGAAAAGTCATCATTTAGTACCCCATATGGTGAAGCGACAAAAATTACCTTTAATGAACAGGGAGTTGTTCTTGTTAAATGCACTCCTCATACGCCTTTGGGTATGATGGGGGTGATTCAAGTTGGTGATAAAGTTGATAACAGTAAAGCACTGGCAGACTGGACAGAAATGAGAGCTTCTGTGGCAATGAATAAAGAAGCCATGGATGACGCGATAAGTAAAATTAAATAATTTAGTTAAGCAATATCAACTAATTATTGCACTGATAAATCACTATGCATTTTTTGTCATTAATTCAATGTGAGGGTCATTTTGCTACGGCTAATTATTCTCACTCAAAGGCATTAACTTATTTTAACCAAACCTTTTTGCCTTCGTGAATGAGATTATTGCCTCGGTAGAGAAAATATCTCAATTATTGTTGAAGAAAAATGAGTGTAGTTACTGATAAGTAAATAATTGACTGTGTTAAAAGCTACTGCAAATGGACGCCAAGGCACAACAAGGTTACAAAGGAACAGGTACTAAATAGATGCAATCAAGCTCACCAACTCTAAGTAAGATACTATTAAATAAAAGTACCTTTTTATCTCATAAGCGTTTGCTTGTGCCGATTTTAATTATTGCTTTGTTACTGACTGACTCAACTTACTTTTTGACAGTAGGAGTATTGTCAGATGCATTTTGGCAAGTTGCAGCCTATGTTGCGGCGAGCTTAACCCTATATCATTATTTATCCAATGTCATTGTACGTCACAAATGGCTGCTGAATGTTCCTCGAACAAACAGTATTTATCAACTAGTATTTGCTAGTTTTCTGGGCGCGATGCCAGGTTGTGGCGGCGCAATTATTGTCATTACCCAATTTGTGCAAGGAAAGTTTTCATTTGGTGCTGTTGTAGCAGTACTAACCGCGACTATGGGAGATGCCGCTTTTTTGTTATTGGCTGCTGAACCAAGCATTGGGTTATTTGTTATTGGTGTTGGTGTTGTTGTCGGTATAGTGTCGGGCATCATTGTTGATACTATTCATGGCGATAAATTTATGCGACCTAAAATGGCAACAATACCACTGTCTTGCCACCATAAAAGTCAGCAAGAAAATAATAAAATATCAGCTTTTATTAAGTTACAAGGAATTTTATGGCAATGGTTATTAATTCCTACCTGTTTTGTTGCTATTTTATATTCATTCCAGATTGATGTGGATCAGGTTTTTAGCTTATCTGAGGGATCTTTTAATACCATTGGCTCCTTTATTATCGTTGTCGCGATAACACTATGGGCACTGTCAGGGGAAGTGACAAATTATCAAACCGTTGTTTCAGAAGACTCGAAAGTTAATACCCGAAATTTATTTCAAAAAGTAGCGCAAGATACAAACTTTGTAGCGAGTTGGGTCATTTTATCTTTTTTAATATTTGAACTACTCATACATTTTTCAGGAATTGATTTAGCCGCTATATTCACTCAATGGGGGGGCTTGACCCCTTTGATTGCTATTTTTATTGGCTTATTGCCTGGTTGTGGCCCGCAAATTATCACAACAAGTTTGTATTTATCGGGTGCTATTCCGCTTTCTGCTCAACTTGGTAATGCAATGAGTAATGATGGTGATGCCTTATTTCCTGCCATTGCGCTTGCACCTATAATGGCGCTTGTCGCAACTTTATATTCTGCCATTCCGGCGGTGATTGTCGCCTATAGTTATTGGTACTTTTTCGAATAAACAAAAAATGTGATGGTATTAGTTGACAATGCAAATGATAATTATTATTATCTAGACGTTGGTTAACGAAATAGATCGCTCTCTCTTTTTCTTAACTGATTGTAAATTTGCTTGCTAGACTAACACTTATGCTTTCATAGTGCATAATTACTAAGCTAGAAAGCGGTTTGCCGATTCAAGAGTTTAGCTTGACTTGATTCGATAAAAATTTTTGACAATGAGGCCAATAGTGGTATTTTGCAAGATACTACTATTGGCCTTTCCTTTTTGATACTGGGTTAGTTTACTTAGCTATATAAACAGGCAAGTAACTCTTTTTCCCAAGTACCTTGAGTCTGTGGGCAGATTATTTCGATACGACTTTCACTGCACTCATCGAGTTCTAGTTCTACGACACCGTCGTCTGCAGTATTGTAACCATAAACACCCTGTGAAGTGATAAATACTGCTTTAACTCGCGTAACGTTAATGCGGGTTAAAAAAGCGATTAGTTTTTTACGATCAAAGACTTTGTCCGGCATAAACCGCCAGCCAATGCTCTGAAAACCTTCACCTTCATTAACCGCTTTAATAAAGCCCGATTGAGGGAAGCTAACTGTGTCTGTTGCACTAGAATGTTCATCTTCATGATCATGATCATGGTGATGCGATTTAGCTGCTATTTTATGCAATGTGTTACCAAAAAGCGTATTCAGTGATAATTGGCCATGTTCAATAAATAGGATTTCTTTAGCAGGAAATGGCTGAGCTTTAAGATAAGTAATCAACGCTGCTTGATCTGATGCTTGATAGAGATCGAGTTTACTGCCAACAATGGTATCTGCTATTTCAATCTGCTGATTAAAAATCAAATTTTCGCTGTATCGGCTATCTGTTAGTTTTCTTGCATCAACTAGCGTAATTGTTTTCTCTATACTAAGCGCTTTTTGATAATATTGATTTGATAGTACTTGCATGACTTCTAGTGGATGCCCTAGGCCAGTTGGCTCTATCAATAATCGATGCGGTTTAGCCTCATGCAGTAATTGGTTCAATGCTATTTGCATAGGTAGCCCTGAAGCACAACACATACAACCGCCGGGCACCTCTCTAATAAATATGTCTTTGTTAAGACCTACTTGTCCGGCAATTAAACTACCATCGACACCTATTTCACCAAATTCATTGACTAAAATAGCCCAGCGTTCATTAGCAGGCTTTTGTTTTAATAGATGTAATATTGCCGACGTTTTACCTACACCTAAAAAACCGGTTATGATGTTCGTTGGCAGGCCGACTATTTTTTCATTATTCATTATGTGTTACTCGGTAAGTGTCTTCCACTATTGGGCTTTCGCAAGACTCGCACCTTGCAGTTGGCATGCTTTAAAATTTTTAATATGAGCGTATGAGACTAATAAAGCACCAATAGTGGTCAGTGCTTTCTCTCCTATTTCACCGAGAATACTGCCTCCGAGAAAAAAGGCTAATAATAAACAGCAAAGCCCCAATAGGCCAATCAAAATTATGGGACGACGGGCATGCTTTTTAAAGCCGATAGTTAATGCATAAAGGCTCACGGGTATGGTGGTAATAATCATCCAAAAATGAAAATTTTCCGAATTTAGACCTAACGCTAAGAAGCCTGGCACTATAATCGCCAAAACCGGGAAAAGAAGGCAATGTGCAATGCATAGGCTGGAGGTGAAAATAGCAAATTTATCAGTAAAGTATCTCGTTGATATCATATTGTTTTCTCAGTTAAGAATTGTGATGTTGTGCGGTTAAATCGATGCCTTTTGAGCAATCGTTACATAAGCAACTAAGCTCAATTTGCTCTGAACATAGTTGATAACCAGATTGTTTTATATTGTTAAACAATTCCTTATAAATAGATGGGGAAAAAGGTTTTTCCTCAACACTTTGGCATGCTTGGCAAAAAAGGAACTGTGACATTAAATGCTCACCTGTGCCACTAATGTTTGTTCGGGCAACATATTTATTCGCTATTTTGATTTTATGTACTAAGTGCATATCTTCTAAATAAGCTAATATTCTGTATACAGACATAGCAGGAATTGATTGCCCAATTTTTTCTTCATATAGATCGATTAATTCGTACGCTGAAATTGCTTTTTTGGCAGTGAGTAAGGTACTAAGTATTTGCTTTCGCTTGGGTGTTAAGCGACTACCTTTTTCAAGACATTGTTGCTCGGCTATTTGTAAGTATTGCTTTATTTTGTTCATATATTTATCAACACGCTAACTTAAGTATTAATTTATTATTTGATGGTTTTTTTTCAAAATCTTATTGGAAATTAATTGATATAGTCTAGCGTTAATAATAACCTGCTTTCATTCTCTTTCGGGTGAGGAGAGCGATGGATTAAGCCAGCATTATTATTGTCGAACCAGCCTTCACCTTTTAATAAGCCGACATCTCCGGCAGAAAATTGTGCAATAGCATTGTTATTGGTGAATAAGCCAGAAACCTCATCAGCCAGACCAAGGCTACCAGGGCCTAGCTTTGTTCTATCAACTTTCTCATTATGTAACCACTGAGTCGCAGTGCCAACGTAGGTTGTGACGAGTCGACATGGTATTTTATCGACATGAAACTTAGGGCACATAGGGCGATCTAGTACCATCAAACGAAGACCGGCACCTTTAAGATTGAACAAAGTGCAAAACATATCCACTAACAAACTTATATGTTGACAAAGTGGATGTTCTTTTTCAGAGATCTCTAAAGCTTCTGACAGTTGCCGATAGCAACTTTCTGGTGTAACCGCAATTACCGTTTTAAAACTAGGCTTTTGCTGTATTAGTTTTTCTGCGCAATTTTGTAATTCATTTGAAAGTTGTTGCTGCCAAATAGCTAAGTTGACTTCGTCTTGGAAAATATCGGTGAAAATTGAAGGGTAGGGTGACGATACTGCTTTTCTGGGTTTATCGCTTTGCCTAGGAGCGCTATTTTGTGGTTCGGTTTTCATTGTCATTTCTGTTATCTTGTATCGTTATCATTATAAGCAGTTATCAGAACTATTGTTTATTTAGCTGCTTTTATTTAATTTTTTAGGCTTTAAAATGATGATTCTTGTTATAGTGTAACATCTTTTGTTTGTTATACTATAACAAAATTTCTGAGGCTTTTTAGCTGTCAAGGTTTGTATATATAGCCTGTGTTGCCTGCCCGGTAAAAAATAAAGTCAGTAGCTAACGGCAAATAACTTATCCGAGCGCATTGAATGCTTAACAGGGATAAAGCTTAAAAATTCTTTAAGCATCTGTTTTTATTTCTCTTTATTACCCCCCCCCAATCAAGCCTTTATAATAGTGACATCGAAATTCTGAACAATGTCGTCAACTACTTGGTTGTCGTCAAAACGTTTGCTTTGAAATTTCTACTTCACCTTAACCTTGTCCGGGCTGAGTTACCGATTAACTAACTGGTAACTTGTTTTACCAGTATTTTCAATGGAACTCTCAAGTTTATGCTCTAGGGTAATTTGCAAGCTGTTATTAATTTATGCTAATTTCCTGTATGCAATATACAATTTTAAATAATCTGGGAGTAGTAACATGAGCATTAATAGAATCAGGAGTAAACGGTTAATTATCAGCTGTTTTATTACGGTGGTGTTAGTATTTGCTTACCAACACTTATCAAAATCAATAAAAATACAATCAGAAACCAGTCGACAAACAATAAAAGAGGAAAATACGCATATTGCAAAGGTGCAGTCATGGCCTGTCGTTAAGGACAATCAAACAGCGCATCAAGAGACGTTAAGCAAACGAGCTCTTCAGAGGGCAGAATACAATCAACTGACTCGACATGGCAGTAATACTACTCAAAATCTCATCATTGAAAATCAACAACCTGTAGAACATACCAGCACTTATCAAGCTCATCATCATAGTCACGAGCATAAGGAACCTCGCAGGCACCCCGAGGACAATTCTCTTATACCACCAGGCGAGCCGAAGAAACCCTTACCTAATTACAAAGGTGAAAATTAAGCTTAAGTTATTGCCTCTTCTTAATGATAAAGGCAGCAATGTATCTTTGCTTTGTATAAGTTTACAGACAATGATCGCCAATGCTAACTCAAAATAAGCACGCCTGTATATTATCTGAACACAAAACCGATATCTCTTGCCTATTCTAAGGTACTAATAAAAAACAATAAAAATAGTATGAATAAAGTACGAAAAAAATCTTAGTTATTTTCATGTTGAATATTGTATACAAAATATTATATAACTATGGTCGAAGTATTTCAAAATATAACTTCAAAAGAGATGGATATGCGCTTTAGGTGCCGTTTAAACAACTATAAAAATTTAAATTGCAACAGGGAAGAATGGCTTAAGCGCTTTAATAATAATAAGAATAGGCTTAAGAATAATGAAACTAACAGCAAAGAAAACATTACTAGCTAGCACGATATTTTTATCGTTAAATATTGGTGCTAGCCAAGCAGCTCAACTGTGTGGGGCAACCACCCAAGTACGACAAGGCGAGGTTCCTGCCAACCAAACACAATGCATTACTGATTATGGTCATTACTTGTTCGTTACCGTTCCTTATGAAAACAGCAATGTCACTATTACTACCTCTGGTGGCACATTTACTGGCTCTGATGCCGGTATTAAATTGTATGATGGTGATGACTGGAGCGGAAATATTGAAGCAAGCAGTTTAACTGCAGACACTAATGAAGAAAGTTTAAGCTTTGTTTCGCGTGCAGGCGAACGCTACTTTAAAATAGAGGGTAATATCGAGCAAACAAGTCTTACTGTGACAGTTACAGGTGGTGATATACCGCCACCTATGGGTGACTATATTGTTTATGATACTAATATTGTTGTTGATATACCATCAGCTAATATTACTTCAAAATCTCAATATGGCTCTTCGATAGCGGCCATACTATTGGCAAGTTACAGTGATTTTGCTGATCTTGCAGCAGCTGATAATGACCCTATTAATGATGTTGCAGAAGCGATTCATTATCTAGCAAAAGCGGATGATTTAACCGATCCTGATTTAAATCAATTATTATATTTTTTAGCCTCCTATAAATATTATGCCGCTGCAATAACCGATGCCGAGGCATCAAAATTAAGCACTGCACTATTAGCAGTAAGTCAAATGACTGATTTTATTGCACCTGCGGGCAGTGTGATACAAGAAGGTTATGCTGCCGCACTAACTAATTTTAGAAATGGTGCAAGTGCTGCTTATTTCAAAGATCACCTACCGCACCTATTAGCGATTATTCAGTTTTATTCAGAGCAAGCTAACCCTTTTGGCATTAATAATGGTGGTGATACTGCGATGGCTCTTATGGGAGCTATTGCCGATGCTGCTTACTATGGTGATGCTAGTATAAAATCAACTTATAACAGTAATATGCTCGATGTTTTGTCGGTAATGCGTTCATTTACCTTTTTAGGTGAAACCTCGCTTGATATGCGTTGGTCAGCTGAGGTAGATAGAAAATGGATCATGCCACATTCATTTATTGCGATGGGTAAATTAGCGTCTATTGCAACAGATGAAGCCAAAGCTCGCTTTGACAGTACCATCTTAGAAACTCGCGAAAAAGTAATTCAAACTATATCTGTTGAAACAACAGAAACAATTATCACTAAAAATTATTTAGAAAATGCAGGTCGCACCTGTTCTGATGGTGACCCATTATTTGGTAGTTGTGTGGTGCCGCCTAAAGAGTCTGATATTTTATCAGTGAGCTATGACTGTACCGAAAATATAACTATTCGCGCGCAAAGCAGTATTAGCCAAGCAACACTCGATCAATCTTGTGCTGATATGGCAGCACAAGAAAACGAGTTCCATGCTTTCTTTAACACTGCAGGTAAACCTGTAGCTGGCGATTTAAATGAACACATTGAAGTTGTTGCCTTTGCTACTCCTGAAGATTATGAAAAATATGCAGGAGAATTCTTTGGTATTTCTACTGATAATGGTGGTATGTACCTAGAAGGCTCCCCAACAGTACCAGGAAACCAAGCCCGCTTTATTGCCATGCAATGTCCTGATGAGTGGATTGGTACCTCATGTCAATATGAAGACCAAATTTATAACCTTAAACATGAATTTGTTCATTATTTAGATGGTCGTTATATTAAAGCGGGCAGTTTCGGTTCTTTTGACTACAGTGTTTCATGGGCTGAGGGAATGGCTGAGTATATGTCTATGGGGGCAGAGCATACCCGTACGTTAAATTCATTAAAGGGAGAAACGATTCCGCCACTATATAACATATTGTTTATGAGTTATGAGTACGACAACTTATACCAATGGAGTTATTTCGCCATGCGTTATTTATCAGAGCAACATCGAGGCGAAATAGAGCTATTAACCGCTGCACTTCAGGCGGGTGATAATGATGCTTATATTGCAGCGTTAACAGGTGTTGCACAACGAACAGAGGGTGGCTTTGAAGCATACATGCTCGCTAATTCAGAAACAGTCGCTCCTGCTGCTGCAGAAATGCCGGCTCAAGATACGATTGGCAGCTGTAATTTAGTACAGGAATATGCTCGTTATATTGATGCACAAAAGACTAACTTTACCTTTACTAATACAACTGACACACCTGTCTCATTATTCTGGGTAGATAGTACTAAGGGGGAAACAAACTTTGCTAAAAACTATAAGACACTGAACCAAGGTGATAGCTACACTTCTAGTACTTGGACAGTAGGCGACCGTATGATGCTGTCTGATAACAATATGAATTGTCTCGGTGTGGCAGTCATGGCTGAAAATAATAATAGCTTCACTATCACAACGGATCTTGTCAAAGATGTTGTTGCTGAGGTTATTCCAGAGATCAATCAAATGGGGAGTTGTGCCTTAGCTAAACCTCATTTAATTATGGACCAATCACACGAGTTTACCATTACCAATACTTCAGATACCCCAGTACGCTTATTTAGAATTGATAACACTAAAGGGACTATTATTACTGCTAGTGGTGGTACAGGGTTTACTCATGGGTACGGTGTTTTAGCGCCAGGTGCCAGCTATAGTAATGATATTTGGTATGGTAATCGTCGTTTAATGGTTACTGATAATAGCTTAAACTGCCTAAGTGTTGGCATACTCGATAATCCGGTAGCAAGTTTTATTGTAGATCAAGCCATGGTTGCTAATGCCGCACCAGCAGAAGTTATCCCTGCGGCCAATACCATTGGTAGTTGTGCATTAATGCAAAAGCATTTTACAGGGCCTTTCGAAGCAGACTTCTCTTTTATTAATAACAGTGATAAACCAGTTCGTGTTCATCGTGTTGATAATGAAACCGGTGAGTTGAATGTAGATTTTGGTTATAAGACTTTGGCTAATGGGGAAACTTATGATAGCGCTTCTTCATGGAAGTGGTACGGTAACCGCCGCGCTGCAATAACGGATGAAAATAATCAGTGTTTAGGTGTTGCTGTCATGACAGAGGAAGATTCTAGTAATGATTATATTATTACTAATGAGTTAACTGATGGTACACCAACGCCGCTGGATTCTGATGGCGACGGCGTTATTGATAGCCAAGATGCCTTCCCATTCGACCCTACTGAAACGTTAGATAGTGATGGTGATGGTGTTGGTGATAACGCTGATGCCTTCCCATTTGATAGCACAGAAACTAAAGATACCGATGGTGATGGCATTGGTGATAATGCCGATAGTACACCAAATGGTGAAGTAGACTCTGACGGTGATGGTTATTTAGATCATGTTGATGCCTTCCCTAATGATGCAACTGAATGGGCAGATAGTGATAGCGATGGTTTTGGTGACAATAGCGATGCTTTCCCAAACAATGCTGCCGAGTGGTTAGATAGTGATGGCGATGGTCGCGGTGATAACGGCGATGCCTTCCCATCAGATCCAACCGAATGGGCTGACAATGACTCAGATGGTTATGGTAACAATAGTGATGCTTTCCCTAATGACGCCGCAGAGTGGTTAGACTCGGATAGTGATGGCTATGGTGATAACAGCGATGTTTTTCCAAATGACCCCTCTGAATGGTTAGATAGCGATGGTGATGGCATGGGTGATAACTCCGACCCTTATCCAAACGATGCAACCAATGGCGGCGGTGTCACTGTCCCTGACTGTGGTGCAGCGACAATCTCTTCGGGTAAGCTAACACTAGAGAAAAACGAATGTGTCTCAGGTGGTCGTGGCTCTTACTATATCTGGGTTGAAGAAGACAATACTCAGTTATTCCTAAATACTGCAGGCGGTAACGGTGATATTGATATTTACTTTAATGCAGATAGATGGGCAACCAGCTTAAATGCACAAGCATCTTCGACAGGTACAGGCACTACGCAGTCTTTACAAGTAATGGCTAATAGAGGCTGGCGTTATATTTCACTCGATACCAGCAGTAGTTACGCCGAGGTTACTTTTAATGTGAGTTTAACCGGTGCGGTAACACCACCAACAGATAGTGATGTTGCTAACGCGTGTTTAACTATGTCTGCTAACACCTATGGTGCTATTGAATCAGGTAAGGCACTGTGCACAGGAATTGGCCGTAATAGTTATTATGTCTATATTAATGAGGATATTAGCAGTATTGAAGTTAATACCGCTCATGGTACAGGTGAAGTTGAGTTGTATGCAGGTACAAGTTGGGCATCTGCTACAAACCATACTCACAAGTCGACTAATGCAGGTACAACAATACAAAGCCTTACGGTAAATAACCCTCCCGTTGGTTGGTATTATATTGCTGTAGAATCAACAGGTGATGATGTCGCTGTACAAGTTGATTTGAAATAATCGATTAGTATTTAAGTAAAAATAATAAGCGGACCATTGGCTCCGCTTTTTTTAATCATCAGTCACCATTAAATAATAGGCTATTCATATATAGTTGTACCTAAAATAATATTGCAGCAAAAGTAACATTATAAAGGTGGGAAGAAGTCAGCTAAGTAATTACATTTAACTTTTTTAGATAGTATTGTGTAATACTGTGTAATGTTACGTTATTAATAAATAAGATAAATTATAATGGTTTCCTCATGGAAAGCTTGATTGGGGTAATATTTATGTTTTAATGGTTAGCACTTAATTGTAGTTACTCTTGCCTGAGCTGACTATAGTTTATCGCAATGAAATTATAATATTTTGAAAACACATTATGTTTAAGAGAAAACGGTATGACGGAATTGTTACCAATCACTATTACAGTTGATGTTGAGCTAGCAAAGCAGTTAACAAGGTTAAACTCCGTTGCAAATAAGCTTGAAGCTCAGTTTAATTTTCATGCACTCACTGCAAACTGGTTTGGTGATGAAGATAATATTCTAGTTATCCAACTTTATCTAGAGACACCCACTACGTTTATGCTTAATACAAATGTGCAAAAAAATACATTTAAGAGTACTATTCATACAAGTTACTTTTCCGATGATGTGATCTGTTACTTCAATCAAGAAGAAAAATTATTACAGTGTCATATAGCGTTTACTGACTCAGAGTTAGCATTATTAACTGAACAACCTAAGTTGTTAGCTGGTTTTACTCAAGCAAAATGCCACAAAGTATTGAATTTGATTGCACAGCAGCAGTCTTTAAACAGTATTTAATATGGCTATTAATACAAAAAGGCTAGATCGATTTATTAGTGAACACTGCCAGATAAACAGAAAAAAAGTACGTTTAATTTTGGCACAAAAACGAGTATATGTTGATGGTGATTTAGCTAATAATACAGCCCAAACCGTTGATTTCTTTTCACATATTACTATCGATGGGCAAGTATTACAGGCTAATAAAGCTCATTATATTATGCTAAATAAACCCATTGGTGTGGTGTGTGCAACAAAAGATGATAAACATAAAACAGTGATACAGTTACTTGAAGGTTGTTATGAAAAAGACGTTATTGCCAGTTTACATATCGTGGGGCGATTAGACCTGAATACTTCCGGTTTAGTATTACTAACAAATGACAGTCGCTGGTCTGAACGCTTAACTTCACCGGCATATAAAGTGAGTAAGAGTTATCGAGTAACCCTTGCAAACCCTTTAACAACCGATTATATCAGCGCTTTTAATCAAGGAATGTATTTTGACTATGAAAAGATAACGACTTTACCCGCAGCTTTACGGATTACATCGTCACATGAAGCCGAGGTGATTTTAACACAAGGGCGTTATCATCAAATAAAACGAATGTTTGGCCGCTTTCGCAATCCTGTGGTAGCTTTACATCGATATTCTATAGGGCAGTTGTTCCTTGATGACTGCCTGAAGCTGGGAGAGTCAAGGAGCTTGAAAAGTAGTGAGGTCAAGCAGCTAAGTGTTTAAAATTAAATCAAAAAAATAGTTTTTTTTGCTAAAAATTATTATAGTAAATGACACTGCAATACTCGCAATTTACTAATGCTTGAGTATAATGGTTTGCAGTAAAAAGTTGTTTCTCAATGTGTATGGAATCTTTGAATGAAAAAATTATTGCTATTGCCCGTTATCACTCTATTGGCCAGTTGTTCAAGTGTAGATGATGCTTGTGAAGATGTTACCTTAGCTTCTGAACAAATACATGAATGCCAAGCATTACATAAACGTATAGTTAATGCTAAAGGTGATGTCATTATTCGCACAGAGTTAGAACGTCGCTACCAGCAAGATTGTATAGATATTCGTTTCTATCGCGATGATAGACAGGCGGCTATTTGTGGCAACAAAGAGAGAATACAAGAAATTAGAGAGTCCGCCAAGGCTGAGGCTAAACAATAGAACAGCATAGCCTCTAATTAGGCTATGCTTATCATGGACAGATGAGAGCATCGAGTTAATTAAATGGTATGATTATTTTGAACCCGGAAAATCAACAGACTAAGGCTATTAAGGCTGCAGAAAAACTTATTCGAGTTAAAGAGGCAAATATTGCTGAACTAACTGAAGAAGTTGATTTTTTAGAGAAGAAAAATGCCGATTTAGAAGCTCGATATACCGCTTTATTTAAGTTAAACCAATTATCTCAAGACTGTAATGATCTTGATAGCTTTTATCCGCAAGTTCATAAAACAATAGCTTCATTAATGACGGCAGAAAACTTTTTTATTGTTTTATATGATCAAACTTTCGATACCTTAGAGTTTGTTTATTACATTGACGAAAAAGATGTAAAACCACCGGGTATTATCGATTATCAAGATTATGAAGGTTCCTTTACTAACTTAGTGATTGAATCTAAGCAAGCGTTGTTATTGACACCTGAACTTGAAAAACAGCTGTTTGATAATTATAAAATTAAACAGTTTGGCGCCCGTGGTAATGATTGGTTAGGGGTACCCCTGCTACAAAATGGTTTAGTCATTGGTACCATAACGGTACAAAGCTATAATGAAAAAATTCGATATACTCAAGCAGATTTAAATCTACTTACTTTTGCTGCACAGCATGTTGTTGGCGCTATGGTGCGTTTACAAGATCAACAACGTTTAAAAAACGCTGTTAATGCCCGTACTAAAGAGTTAATGGCGCAAATTCGTGAACGAGAAAAATCTGAGTTATTACAAGAATCATTATATCGAATTTCTGAATTAACCACCAATATTGAACTTGATATAGATACTTTCTATAGCAAAGTTCACAATATTATTGGTCAATTAATTAATGCAAAAAACTTTTTTATTGCCAAATATGACAATGATTCAGAAAGTTTACATTTTTCCTATTTTGTAGATGAGCATTCAAGCGAGCTTGCTAAAGAGTTTCAACCAAGAAAACTTTGTAATCGCTATTCTGAATTAGTGTTACAGCGCCGAGAGACGGTATTACTGACCTACCAAGATATGATGGCTTTGCATTTAGAGGGTGAAACTAACAAACCTCAAGATGATATCCATTCGTGGTTAGGGGTGCCGTTAATTTATTCAGGTAAGTTACTTGGGGTAATGGTTTTACAAAGTTACCACTATAAAACCAACTATAATCAACAAGATGCAGAATTACTCAACTTTGTTTCTAATCACGTTTCTGCTGCGATAAAACGTCGAGAATTAGCAGATTTTGAAAGACGTAGTCATGAGTTACTTGAACAACAAGTTAAACTGAGAACGTTGGCGCTTGAAGATGAAATAACCCAACGCAAACAAGCAGAAAAGTTATTAAAGCATACAGCTGCACATGATAGTTTAACGGGATTACCGAACAGAACAGTATTTATTGATTTACTAAACCATGCCATTGCTTGTGCTAAGCGAAAACAAGAGTTTAACTTTGCCGTTTTATTTTTAGATCTAGACCGCTTTAAAGTCGTCAATGATAGTTTAGGGCATCACGCTGGTGATGTTTTATTAAAAATTATCGCTCGTGAACTGCTTGCTATTGTGCGTGCCAAAGATACCGTTGCGCGTTTGGGTGGAGATGAGTTTGTTATATTAATTGAAGACTTAACTTCTAAAACTGAGGCTTTTGAAGTCGCACAACGTATCACCGAATTTCTACAACAACCTTTCACTATAGATAATCAGCTGATTTATACCGGGACGAGTATTGGACTTTCATTTAGCCATCAACGTTACGACGATGCCAATACCATGTTACGTGATGCTGATACCGCTATGTATCATGCAAAAGATAGTGGCAGGGGCCGCTATGAAGAATTTGATGCTAGCATGCATCAAAAAGTACAAAATGCGTTAACTCTAGAGGCTGATATTCGCGAAGCGATTGATTGGCAGGAGTTTACTCCGTATTTTCAGCCAATTCTCAAATTAGATAATTTAGAGCTCAAAGGTTTTGAAGCCTTAGCTCGCTGGCAAAGTAATAAACGTGGTTTTGTTTTGCCAAATGATTTTATTCCGCTTGCAGAAGAAACTGACTTAATTCAGGCAATTGACCTGCAGATAATTGAAAAATCTTGCCAACAGCTTAAGTTGTGGCAAGAAAAGTTAGGTTGCTATGACTTATATATAAGTTGCAATCTATTTTCTAAGCACTTCTTTAGCACGAGCTTACCCCAAGATATTGAACGAGTATTAAAAACTACCGGTCTAGCACCACATAACTTACGTGTTGAGTTAACCGAGCGAGCACTGCTAGAAAATGCTGAAATAGTACTAACCAATATGCAAGCGCTCAAAAAAATCGGTGTGAAACTATTGTTAGATGACTTTGGCACAGGTTACTCAAGTCTGGGTTATTTACATCGCTTTCCTATCGATGTCTTGAAAATTGATCGCTCATTTATTAGTAATGTCCATGAACATGAGAATCATCGTGCCATTATCAGGACTATCGTTGACTTAGCCAATAACTTGCAAATGGCTACCGTAGGTGAAGGTATAGAAAACTTAGAAGATGCACAGCTATTACAGCAAATGGATTGTTCGTATGGTCAAGGCTATTATTTTTCTAGGCCTATGTCCCCTCAGTACACCACTGAATATATCATTGAGCACTCAAAAAATAGTCGTCAAAGTACTAAACCGGTCAGCAAAATAACTTCATCGTAAATATAAAAATGTGAAAAATAACATTCAGTATTTCATATGGTATTTTAGTTCTTTTCCCCTATAAAAGTTAAGATAAAAGCCAAAAAGAGCAGCACATTCTGTGGTTTCTCTCTTACAATTCACCTATAAAAAATATCTTGTAAATTGTTGGGAATATTTATTTCCAGCCATTACGACTATAACTATAGGCAGGAATATACCTGTTTTCTTTTGAGGAAATCGCCATGCTATTTACTGGTTCATTAATTACTGATTGTCCTATTAGACAAAAAATACGTGAGTTTTATCGCATTGATGAAAATATTGCCGTCGATCATATATTACCGGCAGCAGAAGTTAATGTTAGCGCCCGCAGCCGTGCATGGGAGCGAGCACGAAAGATGGTGTTGCAAATTCGAAAAGACCAAGAAGGCAATGGTGCTATTGATGCGTTATTAAATGAATATTCACTGTCCTCAGAAGAAGGCGTGGTATTAATGTGTTTGGCTGAAGCGTTATTACGTGTGCCTGATAAACACACTCAAGATGCGCTTATTCGCGACAAAATTTCGCAAGGTCAATGGAGTAGTCACCTTGGGGCAAGTGACTCGCTTTTTGTTAATGCGTCATCTTGGGGGTTATTATTAACAGGCTCTATGGTTAATTTTTCCGATAAACGTAAGAGGGAGCATTTTGGACTCCTGAAAAAAACCGTCGGCCGTTTAGGTGAGCCGGTTATCCGTAAATCAATGAACTATGCCATGAAAGTTATGGGTAAACAGTTTGTTATGGGGGAAGATATTCAAGCTGCAACCGAGCGCGCTGCGACGAAGGAACAACAAGGTTATGTCTATTCATATGATATGCTCGGTGAAGGTGCTCGCACCATGGTTGACGCTGACAGGTATTACAAGGCTTATCAAGATGCAATTACTGCAATAGGCGCTGTTGCAGTTTCTTCAGGTAAAAATGACCCTAGAAAAGTACCTGGTATTTCAATCAAGTTGTCTGCTATTCATCCTCGTTATGAGTTTTCTCATAAAGCGCGAGTGATGACAGAAATAGTCCCTAAATTAAAAGCCTTATGTTTACAAGCCAAGCAATATAATATTGGCCTGACTGTTGATGCAGAAGAATCTGAACGTTTAGATATTTCGTTGGATATCATTGAAGCAGTATTTACTGATAGCGACTTAGGTGATTGGCAAGGTTTTGGTTTAGCATTACAGGCTTACCAAAAGCGTGCACTTTTTGTCGTTGATTGGTTACGTCAGCTAACGCTTCATACTGAGAGAAAAATGATGGTTCGCTTGGTTAAAGGTGCTTATTGGGATACTGAAATTAAAAATGCTCAAAAAGATGGTCTAAGCCATTTCCCAGTTTTTACGCGCAAATCATCAACGGATGTTTCTTACCATGCCTGTGCTAATAAATTGTTAGAATATCGAGATAGTATTTATCCACAATTTGCCACCCATAACGCTTACACAGCGGCAACCATAGTTGAACTGGCCGGTGACGATAAGCATGGTTTTGAATTCCAATGTTTACATGGTATGGGCGACTCTTTGTATGATCAAATTGTTAGAGATGAAGGTATTCAGTGCCGTATCTATGCCCCCGTAGGCCATCATGAAGACCTACTTGCTTATTTAGTGCGCCGTTTACTCGAAAATGGTGCTAACTCTTCATTTGTTAATGCGATTGTAGATGAAACTAAACCAGTTGAGTCATTATTAGAAGATCCTGTTGAAAAAACCCAACGTCTAAAAGCAAAATATAATAACCAAATAATTATGCCGAGCGATCTTTATCATGGTGAAGGCGAAAAAGGGCGTGATAACTCAAAGGGACTCGATTTAACCGATATTAATGAAATTACACCACTAAAGGCAAACTTAGATTCATGGTTTACTGAGCATTTAATAACGGAGCAGGATATTCCACAGGGAGCAAATGCAGTTAGAAACCCTGCAAATCTCAGCGAGATAATTGGTTTTCATCAGCACGCGAGTCAAGCTGATATGCGAGCAATGATTGATAATGCAGAATCGGCATTTACTACCTGGTCTAAAACACCGGTTAAAGAACGTGCGGCTTTACTTTGTCGCGTTGCTGATATATTAGAACGCCATAGAGAAGAGCTGATCGCATTATGTATTAAAGAGGCGGGTAAAGTTGCCCAAGATGGTATTGATGAAGTTCGTGAAGCAGTTGATTTTTGCCGTTATTATGCTGCCCGTGCAATAGAGTTAAATGAAGATCAACGACTTGAAGCTCGCGGTGTTGTTTTATGTATCAGTCCTTGGAACTTCCCGCTAGCAATCTTTTTAGGGCAGGTTGCAGCCGCTATTGCCACAGGAAATACCGTGCTAGCAAAACCTGCAGAGCAAACTGGTTTAATAGCACTACGAACCATTGAGTTAATGCAGTCCGTCGGTTTGCCTGAAAATGTCGTGCAAGCTGTTATCGCTAGAGGCAGTGCTGTCGGTAATACCATTATTCCTGATCAACGCATTCAAACCGTTATGTTTACTGGTTCAACAGAAACCGGTACCCGCATTTCACAAACCCTTGCTGAGCGAGGCGGAGATCAAATTCCGCTTATTGCTGAAACGGGTGGTCAAAATTGTATGATTGTCGATTCTACTGCCTTACCTGAGCAAGTTGTCGACGATGTTATTTCTTCCGGTTTTCAAAGTGCAGGTCAGCGGTGCTCTGCATTAAGAGTATTGTTTTTACAAGAAGATATAGCTGAAAAAGTTATCGCTATGTTAAAAGGTGCACTCGCAGAATTACATATTGGTAATCCTGCTCAGTTAAGTACCGATGTAGGGCCGGTTATTGATGAAAAAGCGCTTAACGCTTTGAATGCACATGCTGACTATATGAAATCACATGGTAAGTTATTATATCAATGTCAACTTTCAGACGAGGTTGTTGATGAAAATGGACATTTTTTCTTTGCCCCGCGTTTATACGAAATCACAGATATTAGTGTACTACAGCAAGAAGTTTTTGGCCCGTGTGTACATGTAGTTCGTTTTAAAGGCAGTGAAATCGAGCATGTTATTGATAAAATTAACGGCACAGGCTTTGGCTTAACCATGGGGATACATACACGAATTGAACACCGGGCGGTTGAACTTGCTAACCTTTCTCGTGCCGGAAATATATACATTAACCGTAATATGATTGGTGCAATCGTCGGGGTGCAACCGTTTGGTGGCCGTGGTCTTTCAGGAACAGGGCCTAAAGCAGGAGGTCCAAACTATTTAACACGGTTAGTTAAAGAAAAATCAACGCCAGATGCTTGTGATTTGAAAAAGCCTAAAGCAAAAATTGCTAATCTTGCCGGTGATGCCGCGGCTAAACATGAAGCAAACCGGATTATGGATAAAGCTAATTGGGCAGAGAAAGATTGGCGCACAACAGAATTAAATACGCGTATATCTTGTGTACGCCAATTACTTGCTAAAATTGCTCATGTCGAGATTGTCGATGATTTAGCTGATGATTTAAACCGAACCATTATAGCTGCTCGCTCGCAGTTAATTGATATTGAAAAGCGCTTGAAAAAGCCTCAACAACTGCCGGGTCCAACAGGTGAATCCAATATTATTTATTTGGAAAACCGAGGTAATATTATTTGTTATGCCGATGAGAATGTTAGCTTCCACTTTTGGGTGCAATCGATTGTAACGGCACTTGCTACCGGTAATACAGTTATTACGGTTGTTTCTGACTTATTTTATCAAGAAGCTTTGGCATTTAGAGATAAGTTCATTGCCACCAGCGCAGGTGATGACGTTTTTCAAGTGGCAAAACTATGTCATTTAGAGACCATGTTGGCTCACCCTGCGTTATCAGGCGTTGTTGTAGATAGTCAATGTGAAAGTAAGCATTATGTTAGTGAAAGGCTAGCTCAGCGTCATGGCGCTATTTTGCCAGTTATTAGCTCTGAATATTTAGATAATTTAATACAGCGTCTTATCACAGAGAAAACTATCAGTACTGATACTACCGCATCGGGTGGCAATACTTCCTTAATGACTATGGTTGAAGAAGACTAATTGAACAGCTAAGTAAATCATATTCGTCTTGGAAAATGAAACGCGAACTTATCAATAGGTAAGTTCGCATTTTGAGTTTTTATCCTATATCTTCTATGGTATAAGTCGGCAAAAGCAATATGAAATAGTGAACTTATGAGCTCTTACAAAATAAAACCCTTAGATCGAATAGATCGGGTGATTCTATCAACATTACAAGATGATGGTCGAATCTCAAATGTTGAATTAGCGAAAAAAGTTAATTTAAGTGCTAGCCCATGCTTAGACAGGGTAAGACGCTTAGAGGCTGAAGGTTACATAGAGCGTTATGGTGCTTTTTTAAATGCTAAAATGTTAAATTATGGCATGACAGCTTTTGTACAAGTCACCTTAAGCAAAACCACATCTGAAAGTTTTAAAGCCTTTAAAAAAGAAGTTGTTACAATAAATGAAGTCGTTGAATGTCATCTGATTGCCGGGGGCTATGATTATTTATTAAAAATTAGATTTGCAGATATGGAAGGCTATCGCTTAGTGCTTGAAAAAATAGGCGCGTTACCTGATATTGCTCAAACCAGTACCTACATGGTTACTGAGCATATTAAACAAGACAGTGGTGTTCCTATCAATTAATTTTTCGAGAAGTAGTGTCTCGAGTGTTACCTACAAAGAGCTTATGACCTTAAATTCATTTTGCTCAATTTGGTTGAGGTCAGCAATATTGACGATGCTAAATAACGGCTATGGCCGGAAAAAAATAATAGTCCGATAAGTTTTTTGTAAGTTTTTTGATACACACTTAATTACTTGATGGGAAATTTTTGCTTATTATCGGTAAAATAAGCACGAGATAGGTTAGTGAATTGATAGCTTCTAATCAGTTTAACAGCATTATTTAAAAGCGCTTATTAACTAGGGAGACAATCGCTATCCGCTTGGTTAATAACACACATTTTAATTAATTACTCGTTTCATTAAAGCAAATTTGTTGAAAACAAGACAAAGACTGTAAACCTTGTTAGCATCAAAAGATAGATTAATTTAAACCTTTCATAATAATTATAAAAAGGATAAGTATGTCGGCTTCAAGAGAGCACTTTAGTTCGCGTATTGGCTTTATATTAGCAGCGGCGGGCTCAGCTGTAGGTATTGGTAATTTGGTCGGTTT
Organism: Colwelliaceae bacterium MEBiC 14330; assembly: GCA_040779365.1. Lineage (GTDB taxonomy): Bacteria > Pseudomonadota > Gammaproteobacteria > Enterobacterales > Alteromonadaceae > Colwellia. Next base: position 474,413 of record JBFONR010000002.1, on the reverse strand, counting down.
TCCGGTAAATGCGGCAAAAAATGGTGGCGGAGCGTTTTTAATAATGTACGCTATTTTTGTTTTCCTTATTTGTTTACCTGTCATGATTGCTGAAATGGCAGTGGGTCGTAATACTGCCAAAGAGCCTGTTGGTGCTTTTAAATCCTTAAGTCAAGGAAGTAAGACCTGGGGCGCTGCTGGTTTTTTAGGGGTGTTAACGCCCTTTATGATCGCTGTTTTTTATATGGTGATTACCGTTTGGATATTTGGTTATATTGCCTTAACCGTGACAGGACATTTAGATTACTTAGCAAGTGGCGCGGGCTTTGGTGAATTTATCAAAAGTCCATACCTGTATTTAGCGTTAATTGCCGTTGCAGGTATCGTTAGCTTTATATTAGCAGCTGGGGTTAAAGACGGTATTGAAAAAGCAGCTAAGACCTTGATGCCTGCATTGTTTATTATGCTTATTATTATGGTCGTTTTTGTGTTAACACTCGATAACGCTATGGCAGGGGTTAGCTTTTTCTTAGTGCCAGATATTACTAAATTAACACCTACGGTGATCAATGGTGCATTATCACAAGCCTTCTTTTCATTATCTTTAGGTATGGGGATATTATTAACTTATGGCTCTTACATAAATAAACGAACCAATATTCCCAATTCTGCAAAATTAGTGGCGATCACTGATACTGGCGTTGCCTTTGTTGCGGGCTTAATGATATTACCTGCCGTGTTTTCATTTAACCCTCAAGTAAACCCGAGTGAATTGAGTGATAGTTCGGTGTCTTTGATATTTACTTTTTTACCTAAAATATTTTTAGCTTTACAAGCAACGCTCGGTTATGTCGGTGCAAGTGCTGTTGCGTTATTCTTTTTCTTATTGGTCTTTTTTGCGGCGATAACCTCGTTAGTTTCTATCATTGAGGTTCCTGTATCTTATTTGGTTACCGAGAGAAATCATAGCCGTAAAAAAGCTTTAGGTTATTTAACCCTTACCGCAGGGGTCTTAACATTATTTGCTACCGCTTCCTTTGGAATGGTGTCATTCTTTACTGAATTTACCAACTATGCTGGTGGCTCTAAGTCATTTTTCGATGTTATTTATGATGTCTTTTACGATACCATTTTACCACTCAATGGTTTTTTAGTGTGCATCTTTGTTAGTTATCGTTGGAAGAAAAAGCAACTTTCACAAGAGTTGAGTATTGGCAATCAAAGCTATAAGGGGTCTTGGGTTGAAAAGTATATTAACTTCTCATTAGGAACTTTCATTCCGGCTATCGTGTTAATTATCTTCATTAATACTGTGGCGAGTAAATTCTTTGCTGTTAGTTTGTTTGGCTTTTAAGTAATAATTTCCTCAAGTTCTCTAGAAAACCGATGTAAACGCTCAATGGTAAATGCTATTATTGGGCGTTTTCACTGTTAACTCCCTTATTATGATTGAACATATTAGCGCTAGCGACTTTACTGATGCCCAACGGTTATTTCATGGTCGAGGACACACATACCCAGGGTTAACGCATGTCAATGTTGATTGGTTCTCGCCTGTGGTTTTAATCACCTTATATCAAGCGGTTGATAATCAATGGCTCAATGAACAAGCGATGGCATTAAGCTCACTTATTAGCGAATGTCGATCGGTACAAGTGCAACATCGCTACGAAAAGTTTGCGCCGACGCAAGTATTAATTGGCGATGAAATCACCGACACCATCGTGAGTGAGCAAGGGCTCAATTATCATATCGAGTTTGGTAAGGCGCAAAATAGTGGTTTATTTTTAGATATGCGTAATGGTCGGCAGTGGTTGAGATCAAAAGCGCAAGATAAGAGCGTTTTGAATCTTTTTGCCTATACTTGTGCCTTTTCGTTATCAGCTATTGCTGGCGGAGCAAGCAAGGCTGTTAACCTTGACTTAAGTAAAGCATCATTAAGTAAGGGCAGAGAAAACCACCAATTAAATCATTTAGCCAAAAAAGATGGTAAACAGGTTATTTTTGAAGGTGTCGATATTTTTAAATCTAATAGCCGGATTAAAAAACATGGCCCTTACGATATTTTAGTCTGTGATCCCCCTTCTTTTCAAAAGGGCAGTGTTAATATTGCGCGTGACTACGCAAAAATAATTCGTCGTATCCCTCAATGGATGAGGCCTGGTGCTAGCTTAATGCTATGCTTAAATTCACCCGATTTAGATGAAAACTTTCTTATGGCTGAAGTGGCGCGAGAATGCCCAGACTGTTATTTTGAGCAGCGCCTTGATAACCCTGCGGTGTTTAAAGAGGCGCATAGGGGTAAAGGCTTAAAAGTTTTAATTTATAGGTATCAGCCGGCTATTACCGGCTAAGCACAATTATTCTGTTGTTTTTACCCGCCAAAAGCGAGCAAACCTTGGTATGCCCTTGTCAGTTAGGCCATTGTATTTATAGGTAATGATAGTGCCTAGCTTGGGAGGTGATAGGCGTTGTTGATCGGTAAAGCCTGATCCTATTTTAAAAGTTTTACCGTCAATCGTCCTTACTTTAATTGCGCCGAGCTGACCTTTATACTTACCTTTACCATCAGTATGCCCAATAACAAGGGCTTCGGCGTCTTGAAATCTTTTTAGTTTCATTAAGGCGGCATTTCGACCTGTTTTATAATAAGCACTAGCAAGGTGCAGCATAAGCCCTTCTCCTCGACCTGCAATAACAGAAGTTAATTTATATTCAAGAGCTGGTATGTCTTTAAATTGCGCTTGCTTAATCATGTCAAAATAAGGTGAAGAAACTTGCTTTACTAAAGCACGCATTTTTTTAACGCGTTGGCTGAATGTGCCCTGATGCTTAGGCAGGTCAAACATCATAAAGCGTACCTTTTGCCAGCAACTGCTTAGTCGATTGTTATTATTACCTTTCTTACTGACACAAGATAATAATGTTTGAAACTGTCCCCTTGCCATCCATAATTCACCATCTATAGGGTGGGCGGGCCAAGACTTAGTAAACCAGTCTGGACTGTTAATTTGATTACCTTGTCGTGAGCGCAATTGTTTACCATCCCAGTAACCACGGACACCATCTAGTTTTTCAGAAACATAGTACTGGCCAATATTGTCCACTTTTTTATAGCTAATTCCATGCTGGAGTTCAGGTTTCGTCAAATGTTTATCTTTGAGAGAAATTTGCGCAATTGAAAGCTCGCTAGTTAGGTATAAAAGAGCAAAGGGTATGAGCATAGTCATGCTTTTCATCACTCACCTCCGTGTAAAGTGATCTTTAGTAAGCTATAGTCTAGTCTATATTGCTAAAATAGCTGTATAAAATACTTAAGTTAAAATAGTTTAGCTTAATTTAATGGAGCAAGGATTGCTGATATGAAAAAAAACGCTACCTCGATATGTTGTTTTTTATTTGTCTTTACTCTGTTGTTTACTTCCGGTGCCGTCAGTAAAAAACGCTGTAAACCCTTTTTAAAAAAACTTCACAGTATTCAAGCGATGCAACGTCAAGGCTATTCAGTCAAACGTGGGCAGAAGTTACGTGTCAAAGAAGATAAAGCAAGGGATAAATGGTGGCAATGTGAGCATAGCTCTTTAGCAAAATTCACTGCTAAATACAGCAAAAATACAAAATCATCACAAAGAAAGTCACAAAACAGCGCCAGCAAAAGCACAGCTAAAAAAACCAAAAGAAAAGCAACTAATAAGCAAGTGATAAACGATATAGCTATTACTAACATTAGCTTTAATCAGACAAGCGCTATTGTTATTAAGGCGAAATATCAGGGAGATAAGCAGATGGCTTGGCTAGACTTTTATCAAAAGCCTAGCAAATGTAAGCAACCTAAAAACCTTACTGTATTTGCTTTTTGTAATGAAAATAAGCGTAAACAGCAAAGTCTATTTGAGCAAGTGTATGTTAACTAAGGTAACTTTCCTTACTGTCGCGGTATTGTTTCACCATCGCGTCAATGGAGTCTTGCTGGTAAGCCCTTAAGCCACTAAGTAACATATGCTTTTTACCATGGCCAATGACGTTATTATCAGATAATAAGTCAAACTCTAACCAAGCGTCACCACGTTTACTATCAATCGTTAAGCTGGTTTTCGCTAGTTGCAAACTAATTGAATTAGCCTCTAATGTATGCAAATCAATAGACATTGATTGATACATAACCATAGGACGAGCTGGGTTAATCATTACATCATTTTCAGCCATTAATTTGACCAAAATATCGGGAAAAGTATGACCAGAAAAGTTTACGTAAGCTTTAGTCAGTGCATTGATTAAATCAGGGTTACTGGTTTTTTCCCCAAGGACACTGACACTCAAATATGTTTTGTCATTATCATCTTTGATATCAAAATTGTTATCAATTTGCTGAGGAAAGGTCAAAGCTACGTTATCGCTGACCATACCAGAAAAATCAAAGGTCATCTGTTGATGAAGACCAGATTTGGCGATGATGATAGAAAAAAGCAAATCACCAGGTACACAAAAACGTTTAGCATCAATGTTGTGTAATGGGTTAAAGTCATTAGCGACTTGCTTGGCAAAATCACTACCTTGCTGACGAGTGAAGCTGATTTTATCAGCGTTTATTGGGCAATAATTTTCAATAAGCATATTTTTTTGAGACATTGGTAAACTTAATTGTTGAGAAGATTTAAATAACCGCAGCATTCTAACAGCACTTTATCGCTAAATCGAAAAAAAACCTCAGGTCTTTAACTGAGCAGACCTGTTATTGGCAAAATACTTGTCAACTAATTGTTCTTTTTTGTGCTTGCTTAGCTGTCTAAGTTCATATTCCCTTTTGCAGGCAATGCTTTTATTTTCAACCGGCTCAAGGTAAGCCAAGCTAACAGGACGGCGAGCTCGGGTATATTTTGCACCTAGTTTACTGGTATTATGTTCATTAATACGACGCTTGATATCAGTGGTAACACCAGCATATAAGCTATTATCGTTGCAGCGCAGTAAATATACCCACCAAGCCTTTACTGTATTTTTTTCTGTCATAGCGCTTATGTCATCTAATTGTGCATGACTCATGGTAATTCGTTTTAATTGAAGAAATGGTAAATAATAGTGCTTGAGATTTCAAATAGCGTCAGTTTAGCAGACTGGGAAATAGAGCTTAGTGCCATTAGAGCAATGGGCAATGGTGGCCAGCGTGTCAATAAAGTGGCGACGGCTATTCACTTGCGTTTTGATATACAGCGCTCTTCTTTACCCCTAATTTACAAAGAACGATTGCTTCACTCAAAGGACAGCCGCATTAATAAAGAGGGGGTGATTATTATAAAAGCACAGAGCTTTCGTACTCAGGAAATGAATAAAGAAGATGCATTGTCACGTTTGAAAAGCTTTATTCAGTCAGTTATGGTCGTTAAAAAAACGCGTAAGGCAACAAAACCGACAAAAGGCTCTGTGCAAAGACGCCTGGCAGGGAAGGCAAATAGAAAAGTGGTTAAACAAACACGCAAAAAAGTACAGTTTTAAAGGTTATAGATAAAAAGTTCCTTCTTCGAGCATTATGAATATTATAAAATCATCCCTGTCCTAGACTATTTTATAACAATAATTACACTGACATACCTGAAAAAATCTAACATAGAGAGCCATCATGCCAATGAGTGAAATAGGCGCGATAGAAAAGTTAACCGCGCAACTTGATAGTAATAACTTAGTGCAATACCAGTTACCACTATCAAGCATTGATAATAAAGAAGTTAAAGAAAGCATAGCTTTGAATCCATTAATAGGTAAGGAAATATCACTACACTTTCATGGTACGATTGCGTGCAAACATTGCGGTAAAACGACAAAAAAAAGTTATTCACAAGGATATTGTTACCCTTGTATGACTAAGCTTGCCCAATGTGATATGTGTATTATGAAACCGGAAACATGTCATTTTCATCTAGGTACTTGTCGCGAGCCACAATGGGGTGAAAGTCATTGTATGGTTGACCATTATGTCTATTTAGCCAACAGCTCAGGCTTAAAAGTAGGGATAACTCGCCATACACAATTACCGACGCGTTGGATTGATCAAGGAGCTTGCCAAGCACTGCCTATATTCAAAGTCGCTACTCGCTTACAGTCAGGGTTAGTTGAAAGTGCATTGGCTGAATATATTAGTGATAAAACTAATTGGCGAGCGATGCTGAAAGGTGAGCCTGCGCCTATCAATTTAAAGAGTCGTGCTGAAGAGTTAATTCCTGAGATCAGTATGCGCTTATCTCAGTTGCGTCTTAAATATGGCAGTGATGCCATAGAAGAACTTAATGAAAATGTACAAGATATTCATTTTCCGGTAAGTCAGTATCTCACGAAAATAAGCTCGTTTAATTTTGATAAAACTCCGCTGGTTTCAGGAGTGTTATTAGGTATTAAAGGCCAGTATTTAATTTTTGATAAAGGGGTGATTAATATGCGAAAATTTAGTGCTTATCAAATAAGTATTGACTATTAGTAATCTGAACTTGAAAATATAACCATTCAATCTAGCTTTTTAATTGCTAATTAATATAAATGTCAAAATTTTTGACGGTAGTATTTAAGGTATCCAGATGACCGCAGAGGATTATGTAGAGCAAGCCAGTGAAATTTTTGTATTGTCTGACTCTTTTATTCGAATTAGAGAGTTAATTGACGATGAATCATCGACGATTGATGATATTTCTGAAGTAATCCTGCTTGATCCCGCCTTGGCAGGTACGGTATTAAAACTTGCCAATAGTGCCTTTTTTAATTACCCCGGCAAGATAGATACTATTTCTAAAGCCGTATTGGTGTTAGGTATTACAGAGGTCTATAACTTAGTCATTGCTTATTTCAGCACCGAAGCTTTTAAGAAAATCAATGCTAATCAAGTCTACCTTGATGCATTTTGGCTTAAAAGTATAGATTGTGCACTGGTTATGAAGTTTTTAGGTACTCGTCTAGGAATCGTTCATGCTGAACGATTATTTATTTTAGGGTTATTACATAACCTAGGGGAGTTAGTGGTTAATCAAATAAGCCCCGAACTACAAATTGCTTGTGATAGTTATGATATTAATGAATTACCCTGGGTAAAGCAGCAAAATATTTTAGGTTTTACCTTTGGCCAGTGTAGCGCAGGGCTTTTAAAAAAGTGGCAACTACCTTATAGCGTCTTCTCGCCTTTAAGGGAGCAAGATACTGAAGATTTAACTCAATATAATGCGGAAACTCAACTGTTATTTGTTGCTAAACGTGTGATGAATAAAAATCAAGTGTTTAAGGATGAGTCGATAGGCTTCAATGATTTATTGAGCAAAAATCAACTCGAACTGCTTTGCCTCGATGAAGATATATTATTAGATGCTATTGAGTATTGTGATATGGAGCGTTTAGCTTTACTCTCCATTTTAAACCCTAAGGCTTCAATGCTTTATTAGTTTGGGCTTTTAAAAACTGATAAATATGCATTTTTTACTTTTAAAGTTAATTTCATTTAAGGCTGAATGAATTGAGTTTTGCCGTTATTTTGGGTTATACCTACCCTGGCTTAAAATATCATTTGGATCTAAGCTCGCTTTTAACTGCTTGACGGTTTTCCAGAAATTACTGTCTTTATTTAGTAGCCACTGTTGCTGGTCAATATTAAGTCGATAAGGTACAAACCCCTTTGTTAAACCTTGTTCTACTAACGCTCTCAAACAGTTATGAGCATCAACTACTGCTTGCTGATTGTTTAAATCAAACACGATAGGAATGCTGCTGTCGACACAGTCATGTTTTAAATTAGTAAAAGTGATAAAGGGCTCGATATTAAATTTAGGGCAAGTTTCTCTGACAAAGCTAACAAATTCACGCATTTTCTCTGCCTGCATTGGTATCAGTGGAGCATACCAAAGTAAACCACAGCCATCTCTACCAGGGGATAGTTGTTCTTTATCAAATAGGGCACTTTCTTTATGTCGCCAGTAAGCAAGCTTTAAGGCAACCTTGTTCGGTTTGCCTAGCATTATCTCTGCTGCTTTATCAAAAGAGTTCAGTTGTTGTTTAACTTTTGATAACAGTGGAACTTGATTAATGAATGCTAACGGCAGTTGCTTGACAACTTTATTCGCTAATGCGAACAGAGGACTATTAGAGAAAACCTGTTTACTGGCTAATTTTTTAAATAGTTGGCTGATCTCTTTTTCTACGGTACGAACTACGGATTTACTGCTGTAAATACTGCCCACTATCGTCCAATTTGGCGTGTTGAAATTTTTGGCTAGCAAAGCAATTGCTGACTCTGTCATCACTTGATGGTTACCATTCCCTTCGGGGTTTTCTGCAATCATAGATAGTAGCCTGCGTTGATCCATAAGATTTATCGCACCAATAATCCCTTCATAGTCTTGTAATATTTGTCTAATTAGTGGCACTGCTTGTTCGAATAAAACCTCATCTTTTATTTGGATGAAAAATGAACTAAACCCAGGCTTTCGCTTCGCTAAGCGAATGGTCATTTGACTGACGATACCTAAATTTGATTGAGTAAATAAGCCATCCAAATATGGACCTAGCCCCCACTTGAAGGTTTTATCAACTAAATGCTCATGGCTAGCATCTAATTCATTGATTGCCGACTCATAAGGAACACCATTTGCCCAAAAACCTTGAATAGCGTTTACGGCACTAAAGTGATCAGTATAAGGCGTGATACCGTAACCTCGTTCTAAAGCATTGGCGAGAATAGAGCAATCTGGGCCTGCGCCCGTGACGGGAACCATGTAGTTATAATTATGTCGATGTAAAAAGTTACTTAATTGTTGTTGAGTAACGCCAGGTTCAATAGTAACCAAGCCTAACTCATTATCAAAATGCTTAATGGCCCGTAACTGACCTAGATCGAGCAGAATAATATTTTTACTCAATCCCGAAGGTTGGCTTGTACCATAACCCCAATTATTGCCAGTACTAATGGGGTATAACGTAAAGGCTAATTCTTCGTCTTTGGCATATTGATTGGCTAAATCAAGCAATATTTTAATTTCACTTGCATAAGTGAGGGTAAGCACAGCGATGACTTGTCTTTGTTTACTTTTAAAGTGGTGCAGTCCTTCGGTGCCTTTTACTCGCTCCAACAGTTTATCCGACGCTAATGCGCATTTAGACTCTTTTGATAGTGCATTGGTGAGTAGGGTTAGCAGTTTATTTGGCATAACAATCACTTAGCGTTTTTGCGCTTGTTATATGATTAATGACTATTCAATTGCTTTAACTGTGAGCAAATATCTCTTTCAATGGTGTTATACAAGCTTTTAAAGCCAGGGGAGAGGTTTTTCATAAACATATCAGGGGTAATATAATAAGGTGCTCTTAAGCCATGGTAATTTACTGGGGCACCAAGTTGTTCAAAGCTAATACCGATAAAGTACATGCTTTTAGCTAACCTCGGCTCCATCATGACATACACGTGACGAACACCGGTATTAATGCTCATTGTCGCCACAGTCATATATAAGCCGACAGCGATAAAGGGAAAACAACGTAATTCTGTTTCTGAATAGTTTATTTCACTAATCCCCCCTGAAGCACAGCCTTTAAAGTTATCAGCTCTACGGCGCCGAAAATTTGATTTTACTGCAAGTCGAGATATCTCTGCAATTTCAGCGCGATTAAAGCGTTCTGGGCTCAGGTTTTCGTTAGTGATGGCGTGCATACAGTACTTTTCAATAGGCAGTAGTTCTTTAGGTCCATTTGACTTGACTAAACGGACACAGCTAGTAAATGTCTCAGAAGGTTTATGTTTAATTAAGGAGAAGATAGACTGCTGGTCAAACTCATCAGTTTCTTGACCATTATCTCTCTCCTCTTCAAATGCTAATTCCTCGCAGTAAACATTATGCCGTATTTTGAACGCTTCCTCTCTAAGATATTGCGCATTAGCAATACAGGGTTGTAAAAACTGGGTGAAATGATCAGAAATACTATGCGCCTCTCTACTTGCTCTGGCAGCGACAATTCGCCTGGTGATATCACCAATGACAGGTGTACTTAGTAGCCGTTTATTCCAGTTCATTTTTATTCCGTTTTTCAAATACAAATAAACAATTTACTATCAGTATAGACGCTAACCCCGTTTAACAGTAATTAATAGCAATTTAAGGTTACAATAGTATTTCACTTAACTCTGGCTGGCTCAGGAAGTCTTTAGGACTGGCAGAGGCGCCATAAGCTCCTGATTGAAAAATAACTACGTAATCTCCAATATCGGCTCTAGGCAGCATGACTTTTTCTGCTAAGATATCTAATGGCGTACATAATGGGCCGACGATATTTACTTGCTCGAGTTCTGTGCCGTTTAGTTTATTTCCTATGGCTAGCGGATAATTTTTTCTTATCACTTGTCCAAAGTTACCAGAGTTTGCAAGATGATGATGCAAACCTCCATCACAGACTAAATATTGTGTGCCGCGAGATTCTTTTTTGTCTATGACCTTAGTGACATAAATACCCGCTTCAGCCACTAAATAACGACCAAGTTCAACGATGAGTTTTATATCCTCAATACAATCGTGGTATTGACATAATAAGTTGTTTAAGTTGTTGGCAATCAGTTGCATATCAAGCGCTTTATCTTTGGCAAAATAAGGTACACCAAAACCACCACCAATGTTGAGGTAGTCTATTTTCTTATTTGTTATCCTTGTTGATAACTCTATTAACTCTTTGGCTAAGCTAAAAGTTTGTTTTTGTGCACTGATGATAGCTTGTTCATTGAGGTTTTGAGAGCCTGAATAGATATGAAAACCACGCAGGTTTATTTGCTCTAATGATAAAGATTTAAGCGCAGCAGGTATTTTTTCTTCATCAATGCCAAAGGGTTTTGCCCCGCCTGACATTTTCATTCCCGAGGACTTTAATTCAAAACTTGGATTAACACGTATTGCCAAGTTAGCTGTAAGGTTTAGTTGTTTGGCTGCAATAGTAATTTTTGATATTTCATTTTCTGATTCAGCGTGCAAGGTGACACCAGTTATAATTGCTGCTTCGATATCTGCTTGAGTTTTTCCAGGTCCTGCAAAGCTAATATTTTTTGCCGGCATGCCGGTTTGCAAAGCGAGTAACATTTCTTTTTTTGATGCCACATCAAAACCTGAGACTTGTGCTGCCATTAGTTGCACTAGGCTTGGGTACGGGTTAGCTTTTATTGCATAATGTAAAGATATCTCTTTTGGTAGGATTTTTGATAATTGCGATACCTTATTGATGATAAGTTGTCGATCATATGCATAAAATGGTGTCCGAGTCGCTAAGCGTTCAATTTGCGCTAAAGACAGGCCACCGACATTAAGTGCATTACAACTGGGTAAATAGTCGTTAAGTGAGGTTTTTAGCGAGCTTATTGAGTTATTCATATGACTATCAGCTTTTTAAATTATTAAATGGGTGTTAACTATATTTTTTGGTTAACAGTGTGGTATCTATTTTACCGTTAGCATTCCTTGCTAATGCTGTTAAAAATATTAACTGTCTCGGTATCATATAGTTAGGTAAATTCATTTGGCAATGCTTGTTAATAATTTTACTTACACACTCTTGATCTGCGATTGAAGTCACTATCAGCGCGACAATCTCTTGTCCTAGTGTTTCAGATGGCCGAGCTATCACACACACTTCATCAACCTCAGCTAACGTTAGTAGTTCAGATTCTAGTTCACTTGGACTGACACGATAACCGGACGTTTTAATCATAGCGTCCTTTCTCGAAACAAAATAGAGGTACCCTTGCTCATCTTTTTTAACATAGTCACCTGAAAATACTGCAAGGGGGCTGTGATGAGGGTTTTTTGCTTGTTTAGGCACTTTTTTATAACGTTCTCTAGTGGCAACAGCATTTTGCCAATAACCTAAAGTCACTAATGGGCCGACATGTACTAATTCACCTACTTCTTCTGGCTGACATTCATTACCATCTTCTCTTAAGACTATTAGCTCGACATTCGGTATTGCTTTACCTATTGAGTTAGGTTTTTTATCTACCAGTGATGGCTCTAAGTAGCTCGAACGAAAAGCTTCTGTTAGTCCATACATTAAATAAGGCTTTGCTTGTGGCATTTTTTGTCGTAATGTCAAGAGAGTTGCTGGAGTTAGAACCCCACCAGAGTTAGTGAAATACCTTATCGAGCTAGCGATATTGTCAGGCCAAGGCGCTTTAGCAAGTTGCATCCAAAGTGGCGGTACCGCGGCTAAACCGGTAATCTTATATTTTGCTATGGTCTTAATAACATCATTAGCTAATAAATAATCGAGTAGTACACACTTGGCGCCAACGAGAAAGCTACTTGTTAATTGATTTAGCCCATAATCAAAGCTTAGCGGTAGTACCGCTAATATGTTATCGTTAGCAGATAGGTGTAAGTATTCACTTACTGACTTTGCTCCTAAAACAATATTTTGATGACTTAACATAATCCCTTTGGGTTGCCCAGTACTACCGGAAGTATAAAGTATGGCAGCTAAGTCATTAGCCTGCAGTGAGCTATTAAGCACAGGATTACTAATATCAGTACTTTGTTCTCCTGCCCTAGTAAAATTCGACCAAGCTAAAAGAGCCGGTGAGTTAGCTTTTGATAATTCACTGAGCTCTTGTTCATCTGCATCGAGAATAATGACCGTTTCAAGTGCAGTCAGCGTGGATAAAATAGTTGCTAATGCTTTAAATCTTGCTTTATTGGTAATGAGAACTTTTAATTGACAATCATTAGCAATATATTGAACTTGACCAGCCTTAAGTACAGGATTTATCGGCACAAAAACCGCGCCGATTTGTGAGCAGGCAAAGATACTTGTTATGTTTTCTTGATTTTTGGCTAAATAAATACCGATACGATCACCAGGCGTAATTGCTAAAGATAGATAAGATTGCGCCACCTGCTTAACTGTTTGATTAAGTTGAGCGTAACTAAGCTGGCTATCTTTACTTTGTAATGCAACAGCGTTAGGTGAGTGTTGTGCACTATGGCTAATGAGCTCATGAACAAAGGTGGTCATTTATCATCCTGAAAATTGAAAATTAAGGTTTATTTAACCTTAGTTCGGCTTAAAAATCCTACCATAACGGTTAATGTTACTTATTTATGCCTTTCTTGCTATGTACGCCTCAAATTAAGCGATATCAGCTTGAGCTCGCAATAAAAAATAATGAAGGTCATCATTATAACTATTTAGATATGCGCTAGCCGAGTTGAGTTAATTAAATCATTATGACTGTCAAAGCATAACATAGGCAAGCAGCAGTTATATAAAATGCTTAAAATTAATGGGCTATCGTATGTTTATCATTCATTTTTATAGGGATGACTTTTAATACCGTTTGCAAACCAAGGTTATATAGCTGATATTTTTGTTTTTTTTCATTTTGAAATCAATAGCAGAGTACTCTTAGCTGTTGATTAAAATTGTGTTGTGCCAAAAAATTTCATTGATATACTCGCGAGAAATAGTGGTCATAAAAGTACGAATTAGTAAGGTAACATAATTAAAAATAGGGAATAAGCCCAAGTGAGCTGGCAAGCTTGTACCACCACCAGCAAAGATTGGCACAATAGTTTTAGTCAACTTAATCTCCTTAGTGGTTAATGTCTAAAGAGTTTTCTATACTCTTTACTTTCAGGTAGACTTTGTCTTAATCGATAATTAATGTTGAGTATTTATAGGGAAGAATATGCTTCGATATATCAAATTTCTTTTATTGACCACCTTGCTAGTTACGGCCTCTTCAAATGCTGAATTTGTCAATGTAGTTGCGAAAATTAAACCTTCAGTCGTAGGGATTGGTGTACATACCCCAACGTCGCGCCCGCAAAATATCTTACGAGGAACCGGCTTTGTTATTGGCAATGGTCAGTACGTAGTGACTAATGATCATGTTTTGCCAACGATACTTGATGAAAGCTTGTTGCAAAAGATGGCTGTTTTTATTGGCTCAGGTAAAGAGGCAAAAGTTAGAGAAGCTGAAGTTGTTGCAACTTCAAGCCTCTATGATTTAGCGGTACTGAAAATATCGGGTCCAGCGTTACCAGCAATGAATTTGGCTAAAGATGCGTTATATGCTGATGGTAGTTTTATCGCATTTACCGGTTTTCCTATTGGCGGTGTGCTTGGCTTATACCCTGTTACACACCGAGGTATTATTGCTAGTATTACTCCAACGGTTATTCCGGCAGTCTCTGCAGAGCAAATCAATCTAAAAATGCTTAACCGTATGCGTAACCCTTATTTAGTCTATCAACTTGATGCTACTGCTTACCCCGGCAATAGCGGTAGTGCGATGTATGATATGAAAACAGGTGATGTTGTCGGTATCATCAATAAAGTTTTTGTTCAAGAAACTAAAGAGGCTGTAATAAGTAAGCCAAGTGGTATTACCTATGCTATCCCTGTTAAATATTTACGCCAAGTTTTGCGTGACAATAATATTGAAATTTAATTATACCGAGTAAGCATCAAAGTATTGATTTAACTATATTTGATAGTATTTTTTTGCCTGAATGGATTACTCGGTTACAGTAGTTTTGAGAAAAGTAGATGTTTTATTTTTGTACAAGTTAGATAAAGGTACAAGCTCAATGTCATACAAGGGTAACGTTGGAATTAATTTAGTTAATGCATTAACAGTTTCAGGGTGTGGGTGAGCAATAGCTATCGCTGTTTGGTGCTTTTGCGCAAATCGAATCAGGTGATTAAATTGTTTTTGAATATAATCATCTGTCAATTCATTGTCCAAAAATATATGGCGAGACTTTATTGGAACACCGATATCAAGAGCTGCTTGCTTAGCTTTTGAATAGGCACTTGTTTTACTATCTAAAAATAATAGTTGGTGTTGTTTTAAAAACCTCATGGTCCACGCCATAGGTTGATATAACTCGGTCAGATAACTACCCATGTGGTTGTTTATACCAATAGCAAAGGGTATTTCAGCGAAAGATTTTGCTAGACTTTCATTAATGGCGTCTTCATTCATGGCACTGGTAAGGGCACCAGGGCCAAGCTTTTTTCTGTTTTGAGACTCCATTGGAATATGAATTAATACGTCGTGATTATCATTATTGGCTTGAATGGCTAGTTTTTTACCAAAGGTAGTATGAGGTAAAAAGGCATAGGTAATTGCTCCGGGCAGTGTCAATGCTTGTTCGTCAGTATAACGATAACCCATATCGTCAATGACAATGGCAACACGGCTAACCTCTGCGTGGCTATAACTCGTTATGATTAGTATTAGTGGTAAAGATATCAGTAACTTGAAGGTAAGTTTTAAAGGTGTCATTGGTGATGTATTTTCTTATTGATTATTATAATAATTAAACTAATTCGTTATTTAACTGCAAGGCGATAGAAAATATCGCGTCTTCACAGCGATGAAAAGTTAACTTTGGCTCTTTAACGGCACCATAGCTTAGGATTGAGTGCCTTGCCACGGTGTCGGATTTCAAAATACAGGCCAGACTGCTCTAAGCCTCCACTTTGGCCTATTAAGGCAATAGGTTCGCCGGTTTCGACCCGATCACCGACAGACTTTAATAAAGCTTGGTTATGAGCATAAAGGCTCATATAACCGTTGCCATGATCGATAACCGTTAATAAACCATAACCCTTAAGCCAATCAGAAAAGAGTACCGTGCCATTATGAATTGTTTGCACTTGGCTACTCAAAGGGGCACTAATTAACACACCTTTCCAGGTTAAGTAGCCTTGTTTTCGAGTACCAAATCGGTGCAGCATACGTCCTTTAACAGGCCAAGATAACTTTTGTTTTAATTTACTTAAACCGGTTAAGTCTATTTCTGCTTGAATAATGGCAGCAAGCTTTGACAATGCTTGGTTTAAATTATTTTCTTCGGCTTGAAGCTTTTCGAGTTGCTGTTGACTTGATAGTAATTCTTGAGCCAATTTAGCGATGGTTTTGCTACGAAGTGCTTTACTTTCACGCAATTTTTTATCTTGTGCTAACTGTTGCGCTTTAAGCTCTTGTAAATGCTCTATTTGTGCTTGATGCTCGCTAGTGACTTGTAATAGCTGTGCAATGGTTGTTTGGAACTTATCAATTTCTGTTGTTCTGGCTTGGTTCAAGTGTTGATAGTAGCTAATGGTTCGTTGGATTTTCTCGCTCTGATCTTGGTTAAGTAATAATTTTAAATAATCATGCTGGCCAGTGGTATAGGCCGATCTAAGTTGTTTAGCCAATAAGGTCTCTTGTTGTTGTTTTGCTTGGCTAAGTTGTTCTTTTTCTTTGGCTAAAAGCGCTATTTGTTTTTGGGTATTGTTGACATCTTCATCTATTTTATTAATTTCTTTGGCAACTTTAGCGATAGCTAAATCATCATTTTTTAACTGTTGTTCTAGCTTACTGCGTTGTTTATTAGTATCAAAGATATTTGATTTTTGTTTTGCTATCGCTTTTTGCACATCACTGAGCTTGGCACGGTTTTGTTTTTGCGTGCTTTGGTGATCGCTATTTTTCTGTGCGTGCAAAGGGAAAGCCATAATCACTAGGTAGGTGACAAAGCCTATTGCCGCTAAGTTCAAAAGGAGCTTATGTGATAAACAGGTGAAGATAAACAGTCTCATAATATATATTGGCATTTAATCAAATGCCAATATATCACTTACTTTATCGTTTTAAAATCACTTAGTTAACTGCATTAAAACTGAGCCAGTCATTTCTTTTGGCTGTTCCATACCCATTAAATGTAATAGGGTTGGCGATATATCGCTTAAGGTACCTGAGACAGCAGGGCGGGCTTTTCGACCGACATAAATTAAAGGCACAGGTTCGCAAGTGTGCGCCGTATGTGCTTGTCCTGAAACTTCATCTCGCATTTGCTCGGCGTTACCGTGATCGGCGGTAATTAAACATTCGCCGTCATTGTCTTTTAAAGCGTTGACCACACGACCAATACAAGCATCTACCGCTTCACATGCTTTTAACGCAGCATCAAAACTACCGGTATGACCAACCATATCGCCATTAGGATAATTACAGACAATAAAGTCATACTTACCACTTTCTATCGCAGCCACCAACTTGTCAGTCAGTAATGTTGAATTCATTTCAGGTTGTAAATCATAAGTTGCAACATCAGGTGAAGGGATTAAGATACGTTCTTCACCCGTAAACGTATCTTCTTTGCCGCCACTGAAAAAGAAAGTGACGTGGGCATACTTCTCTGTTTCAGAAATGCGTAATTGGGTTTTATTATGCTTGGCTAACCACTCACCCATTACATTGTTAAGTTCTTCAGGCGCAAAAGCTGAAGGGGCATCAATATCGGCAGAATATTGAGTTAACATGACAAAATCGCTAATTTTAGGGGTCGCCTTACGATTAAATCCATCGAAATCACTTTCAGTAAAACATCGGCTAAATTGTCGTGCTCTGTCGGCTCTAAAATTCATAAATATTAATGAGTCATCATCATTTACCTTGACTGTTTCTCCATTGGCAGTACAAATAGCTGATGCTTGAACAAACTCATCATTTTCATCACGCTCATAAGCAGCAGCCAATGCATCTATTGCGTTGGTGTATTGGTGCAGTCCTTCTCCGCAGACCATTAAATTATAAGCTGCTTCAACACGATCCCAGCGCTGATCTCTGTCCATGGCGTAATAGCGGCCGATAATTGAGGCAATTTGCCCCTCAGCTGATGAATCATTGAATAATTGTTCAAATTTTTGCTGTGCTTTTTCTAAAGAGGTTTTAGCACTGCGAGGAGGCGTATCTCTTCCATCTAAGAAGGCATGTAAATAAACTTTTTTAGCACCGCGTTGTTTGGCAAGCTCAATCATGGCAAAAATATGATCTTCATGGCTATGGACACCACCAGGGGATAATAGGCCAAAGATATGTACAGCACTTTCTTTGGCAATAGCCTTATCTACAGCTTGGCAAAGTACTAGGTTGTTAGCAAAATCACCATCACTGATAGATTTAGTAATACGGGTGAAATCTTGATAAACAACACGACCGGCACCTAAGTTAACATGGCCAACTTCTGAATTACCCATCTGCCCGTCAGGAAGTCCAACAGCCATACCTGAAGTATTAATGAGCATATTAGGGTAATGAGCTTTTAAGTCATCTAACACTGGTGTTTTTGCTTGAAGTATTGCATTGGAACTTGATTCTTCTCTGTATCCCCAACCATCTAAAATCATCAGTACTGTAGATTTTTTATTCGCCATTATTTTCCCCATTAAATTAGTGTTTTCTGACTACTCTGGGTAAGTATTGTACACCCTCAGATGGTGTTATTCACTAAGGATTTAACATAGAAATGTTCCAAATAGAGTTACCAAGCATTAGCTCGCGCTATATACTCGCAATTTCAACTGGTTTGCGTATAATGTGCCGATTAAAAATTTGATAAAGTGGTCTTTTATTTATGGAACAATTAATTACTTTTGCTGGCAATAATGCTGTCTTGAGCGCCGTTTGGGTTGCCTTAGTTGTTATGATTATCGTGACAACAATTAAAATGAAAATGTCACCAATTAAGCAAATAACTAGCCAAGAGATGACACTGCTAATCAATAGAGAAGAGGGTATTGCGCTTGATATTCGTAAAGAAAAAGATTTTAAAGCAGGCCATATACTTGATGCAATAAACCTGTCCAGTGAAAAAATAACGAAAAATGGTGTTACTAGCCTTGAAAAGTATAAAGATAAACCCATCATTGTTATATGTTATGCAGGTATGAGTGCCGTTCAAATAGCTAATAAGTTATCTAAAGCAGGTTTCACTCGTGTTAGTGTACTTAAAGGTGGCATGAATAGCTGGACTGGCGCAGGTTTACCTGTAGCTAAATAGTCATAGTTATTGAAGAGAAGAATTATGGTAAATATTGAGATATACACTAAAGCATACTGCCCTTATTGTATCCATGCCTTGGCTTTACTTGACAGTAAATCTGTTGAATATCGCGAAATAAAAATAGATGGTGATATGGATAAACGTAGTGCCATGATAGAACGAAGTAACGGCGGTTATACTGTACCGCAAATATTTATCAATAATGTTCATATAGGTGGTTGCGATCAATTGGTTGCATTAGAAACTAACAATGAGCTAGATGATTTATTGTCGGCCGAACCGCAGTAATAAAATTTTAAAAATATAATAAAGGAGCCTCTCATGGCTGAAGAAAACCAAGTAGAAAATAGTGAAGCCGCAGCACAATCACCGGAATTTGCAATTCAACGTATTTATACAAAAGATGTTTCTTTTGA
Organism: Colwelliaceae bacterium MEBiC 14330; assembly: GCA_040779365.1. Taxonomy (GTDB): domain Bacteria; phylum Pseudomonadota; class Gammaproteobacteria; order Enterobacterales; family Alteromonadaceae; genus Colwellia. The sequence goes on along the minus strand of JBFONR010000002.1, from coordinate 455,182 downwards.
AACGCCAAATTCGCCAGCTGTTTTTCAATTAGAGTGGAAACCAGAAATTAAACTAGACCTTGATACACGTTCAACCAAGTTAGCTGACAATACTTATGAAGTGGTTTTATCGGTAACCGTCACAGCCACTGTTGAAGAAAAAACGGCCTTTTTAGCAGAAGTACAACAAGCAGGTATTTTTTCAATTGGTAACGTACCTGAAGCACAGTTAGCCCATACTATCGGAGCATTTTGTCCAACGACTTTATTCCCTTATGCACGTGAAACTGTGGCAAGTTTAGTTAACCGCGGTTCTTTCCCGCAATTTAACTTATCCCCTGTTAATTTTGAAGCTTTGTATGCATCGTATTTACAACAACGTGCAGCGCAAGAAAATGCAGCACAAAGTACAGAAACTCACTAATTAGTATCTAAGTTAATAAAGTAAGGTTTACATGACTTCTGCTGCAAAAATTACTGTGCTTGGTGCAGGCTCATACGGAACTGCACTTGCTATTTGTTTGGCTCGAAATGGTCATGATACTTTACTATGGGGTCGTGATCCCAGCCATGTTAATGCGATGATTCAAGAAAGGGAAAACAGTAAATACCTTGCTGGATGCCCCTTTCCCGATACATTGCGCCTTGAGGCAGACTTAACTCAAGCTGTACAAGCTAGTGATAACCTATTAGTTGTAGTACCAAGCCACGCATTTGCAGATATGCTCAAAAAAATTAAGCCTATGTTAAGAAACAAGGCTAGGCTAGCTTGGGCAACAAAAGGTTTAGATCCTGAAACAGGTGATTTATTGCAGAATGTCGCCACTAGAGTATTAGGTAATGATGTTTCATTAGCAGTATTATCTGGACCAACATTTGCTAAAGAAATGGCTTCCGGGTTACCTACCGCTATCTCATTATCGTCAATAGACGATCAATTTGTCAGTGAACTCTCAGATTTACTGCATTGTGAAAAGCTTTTCAGAGTTTATTCCAATAAAGACTTTATTGGTGTGCAACTTGGCGGTGCCATTAAAAATGTTATTGCCATAGCGGCTGGTATTGCTGATGGCATTGGCTTTGGCGCAAATGCTAGAACAGCACTGATTACTCGTGGTTTAGCGGAAATGACTCGTTTAGGTTTAGCACTTAATGCTGAGCCAGCTACTTTTATGGGCATGGCTGGTTTAGGCGATCTGGTCTTAACTTGTACAGATAATCAATCGAGAAATCGCCGTTTTGGTTTGGCTTTAGGTCAAGGCAGTGAAGTGCAACAAGCAATTACTGATATTGGCCAGGTCGTTGAGGGTTATCGTAATACTAAAGAAGTGTATATGCTTGCTCAACGTCATGGTGTCGAAATGCCAATTGTCGAGCAAGTATATCAAGTGCTTTATGCAGGTAAAAATGCCAAGTTAGCGGCAGCTGATTTACTCTCGCGCGATAGAAAATTCGAATAAGCAATTAATATAGCCACAGTGAATGGCATTGTTTATTCTTAAACTGCTATACTGCGTTAGGAAAACCTAATTGACGCCACGCATCATAAACTATCACAGCTGTCGCATTTGATAAATTCATACTTCTGCTCCCTGCTAGCATGGGTATTCTAAGTTTATTTTCATCAGGAATTTGCCTTCTTACTTCTTCTGGTAGCCCAGCTGTTTCAGAGCCAAATAATAAAAAATCACCTGCTTGGAAATTAACATCACCATAGAAATTATTGGTTTTAGTGGTAATGGCTAAAACACGATTAGGCTTTTCTTGCTCGACGAAGGCGGTATAATTTTTATGGCGTTTAATCGCTGCAAATTCATGATAATCTAAACCCGCGCGACGTAGTTTTTTATCATCCAAATCAAAGCCTAAAGGTTCGATTAAGTGTAACCTAAAGCCTGAATTGGCACATAAACGAATAATATTCCCTGTGTTAGGTGGGATCTGTGGCTGAAAAAGAACAACATCTAGCATAACAAGCATCATCTCAGTAAATTTTTGTTATTATAACGAGTAATTGCTTTTAGATGTTAATTTTTCTTAAGGATAGACTATGACCCTTAACTCCTCTTCAGATGATTATGCTTTTTGGGTTCGACTAGCCGCTTGTTTCTCCAGCTCCATTGCTTTGTTACTGGTTGCGATAAAATTATATGCATGGTTAATTACCGATTCTAGCGCGATGTTGGCATCAACGACCGATTCAATCCTTGATTTATTTGCCTCGATAATGAGCATTATTATTTTACGCTTTGCTTTAGCGCCAGCAGACAAAGAACATACTTTTGGCCATGGAAAGGCGGAGAGTTTAGCGGGTTTGGTACAAGCCGCTTTTGTGCTGGGCTCTGCACTTTTACTTATTTTTACCGGTGTTGCTCGCTTACTAAACCCGCAAGTGATAGTGCAAAGTGAAGTTGCTATATGGGTAACGTTAATGTCAATAATGCTTACTTTGCTGCTCGTTGCTTTTCAGCGTTATGTCATTAAGCGTACAGGCTCAATAATCATCAGTGGTGATGCATTACACTATCAATCAGACTTATTGCTTAATTTTGGCGTTTTAGCTGCAATTATTTTAAGTCAGGGCATATGGCTTGCCGCCGACGGTTTTTTTACTATTGTTGTGGCGTTATACTTGATTTTTGGCGCAGGGAAAATTATTGTACAAAGTATAAGCCAGCTGATGGATCGCGAATTAAGTGATAATGAATTAGCGCAAATTCAAGCAATTGTTTTAGACCATGAGAAAGCGCTAGGTATTCATGCGCTAAGAACTAGACAAGCAGGTGCGAAAAGATTTGTACAGTTTCATTTAGAGCTAGATGATGCAATATCTCTTCTGGAGGCACATAGTGTTGGTGTTGAAATTGAAGAGAGAATTTGTCGTGCGCTCGCGCCTTGTGAAGTATTTATTCATCATGATCCTAGCTTTGTTGTGAAAAAATAATTGTTAGTAAAGCGTTGGTGTTGTTATGGAGTTATTGTGAATTTATTTGCCATAAAAGCATCTAAGCCGTTTCTTGAGCTATTTGAACTAGCAAACGCTCTGTTGCATGACACCTTTACTTTGATGAAGTGTACTTGGTCGATGTGCAAATTAGTGTCAAGCTAACTTCCCCTGATAAAATTTTTGGCTGGTTACTTATGGCGATGAAACCAAGCGAGAGTCTGTTCTAGTGCAGGAGTTCGATAGGCATCAATCTCAAAAAAAAGTTCATGATAGGCATTGCTAATGGTAAAGGGTTGACCATTGGGGCAAGACATAGGCTTAAGGTTATGCAATTGTTGGCAAAAATCATCTTGTGCTTGTTGGCAAACAATACTATCGCTACCTGCCTGTAATAGCAGTATTGGCGTTTCTAATTTAGCTAAATTTTGAAAAATTTTCTGCTGAGCCAGTAAACTTTCTGCTAACCAGTGTCCGGTAACGCCACCCAGTTGAATTGTTTGATTTTTTTGGTATAACTCGGAAAATATTTGATAACGATTTTTCGAATGACTGAGTTTATTACGGCTAAAGTCTATTGCACTGTAATTACTTTGTCCTAAAAAGTACCAGGGCTCTTGATTAAATAAGCGATTCAGCTTTATTTGGCCATCGATGAGCCCTTTAACAAAAAAGTGCGGTATTATTCCAGCATTAAATCCCAGCATTGGTGATGAAATAACCGCGGCTTTTATAGTAGTGGAATGTTGTTGCAGGTAGCGTGTAGCAATAGCTCCACCCATGGAATGAGCAAGAATATAAGGCTTAGCTGTACAGTGAGGTTGTACAATATTTTCGATAAATTGTGCTAAGTCGTCTACATAGTCTTGAAAACTTGCGACGTAACCTTTATGGCCATTGTTTAACAGCCGTTCAGATAAGCCTTGACCACGATGATCAATAATAAAAATATGATAGCCCTGAGAGTACAAGTCGAAACTAAGCTCTTGGTATTTCAGATAACTTTCACTTCGTCCCGGGACTATGACTAAGCAGGGTGCAGCACTATTATCCTGCAGTATGGCTGCATAGTGAATCTTTGCGCCTGATATGCCTGAAAAAGAGCTAAATACTCCTCTTTGCCAAAGTTGGCTCACCTGCTTAGGGAGCTTACCTTTAAGATCGGCTTCTTGAGTAAATTGTGCTGATATCATCGACTGAAATCCTAAATAGGCAGTGTTAAAGGAGACAAGTATGATGTGAGTAAATGGCTATATTAGTATAGTTTTTCGTCTGGCTGTTAATACTATTTAAGCTTCCAAGCTAAATGAGAAAATTTTACTCATCTTACTTTCTATTTTCCTATTATTTTTAATCGCCGGGCTAAAGCGCCATTTTTTTATTGCCGAACGAATAGCCGATTTAAAATAGATAAGTTTACTTTGTTGAGCGAAATTGATGTCCTTAACTTTACCGTTTTGATCGATAGTAAAGTTAACTTTAACTTCCATTTCAATACCTCTTCGTTTAGCAATGCTTGGGTATACAGGGCTAACAGAGTTCAGTAGTTTTGCCGATAGATAACTTGGTTGCGAAACAAGTTTTTTGGGGGCTAAGTCTATTTCTTTTGCGGGACTGATATCGAGTTCACGAGGATATGATGACTTATAGCGCTTATTATTTTCTGATAATTGATTTATCTCATTTTGGTAAGATAATTGTTGATAAGGGCTAGTATTGTTGTTTAAGGCATCAATTGATGCTAATGCTTGTTGACTACTTAAATCAGTTAATGATTTTTCATTCATTAACTCAGCGCTTACTTTTTTTGCCTCTGGGACTGTTGGTGCAACAACAATTTCTGTCATTTTCGCTGGGCTAGCGATTTCAATCGGCTCGATAACATTTTGCTCACGTTCTAGCTTTCTTTTATTAACAGCTACTTTGGGAGCGTGAATGGCCTGTGATTTTTTCGGTAAAACGATTGATTCAGTGTTTTTGACTGTTTCCTGCTTACGTTGTGATATTTTTACGCTATTACCCGATAAAAACTCGGTTTTAGTGGTAATAGTTTTTACGGGATTATTAATTTTTGTTGGACTTTCTTGTGTATTCATCGCCTCGCTGATGGGCGCTTGAATATTTGCTATGACAACTTGTTGAGAAAATTGCTCGATAGCAGGCGTAGTAACTGGATTTATCAAAGGTTCATCGCTAATGGTTTTTCTCTGCTGCAAAAGTTGTTGTGCGATTGAATCATTTTGTAAAGGGCTAATTAATTGGTTTGTCTCAATAGGCGCAAGCTTGTTTGTCGAGATAGTATTTTTAACAAGATTACTTTGGCTTAAGTTATTTTCTTGCCATGGAAATTGGTGGTTGAGCTGTTGAGCAAATGGCATTGTTAATAATTGATTCATACTAAGGAGAGTCAAAGCTAACAATAGGCTAACTGCCGCTAGCCATTTGCTTGAATTGTTGGCAGGTGCACAATGATGATCTACCAGTCTAAGCACTCGAGCTTTTAAATCGCCACCCGATGCAGCCATTGCCATGGTCGATGTTGCATGAAAATGTCCTTTAGCACAAAGAGACGCTGTGTCAGTCAATGTATGGGCATACGCTATTGCATCGCCACAATGTTGTACGGCAATATCGTCAGTGCAGTATTCTCTTTCATTACGCATTTGTCTACCAACCCAGTGCACACTAGGATGAAAGAAAAATAATAGCTCTATTAATGTCTGAAAGAAGTTAACGAGGTAATCATGGCGGCGTATATGAGCAAGTTCATGTAATATCAACATTTCAAGTTGAGCTGAGTTTAAACCTGTGACCATACTTGCTGGTAACAAAACAACGGGTTTTAACCAACCAATTGCCATGGGGACTTCTGCTTTTAGTGATATAAGCAGTTGCGGTGTTTTCGTTAAGTTAATCTGTTTAGCTAATTGACCAAAACGTAAAACTAAGTCTGGTGAGGCTGGCACGGTAGAGTGCATCGGTAAGTTGTTTACATTACGTATCTCTATCATTAACTTAATGGCTAGAACAGATAAAGTAATTAACCAAAGTAATGATAAATAAGGTAGAGAATAAGCTAAAATAGAAGGAAGTAACTCCTGATAGCTAAATAAGGCATTTTTCTGCGTTAATTCATTAACTAAGTTATTTAGTGGGATAGGACTAAGAGTACTATTGATGCTTGAGCTTTTATCAGGGTAAACCATAATAAAGGTTAAGATGGCTAAAATAGCGTTAGAAAACATAGCTAAAGTAGCTAAGGCATAACGCAGTTGTGATTTATTTTTATCAATTAAAAACAGCGCCGACTTTAACATAAGGCCAACCAACAAACCTTGCCACAAAAAATGCAGTAAAGTTAGCGATAAGCTATATAAAATAGGGTTGTTAAATAATTGCTCAAACATAGGTAAAGTGTACCGTGCTACTTCTCTAAAGAGTTTAATAGTTTACGTATATCATCAATTTCTTGAGCACTGGTTGACTCATCTAAAGCGCGCATTACCAGCTTAGAAGTTGAACCACCAAATGCCTTACTAATTAAGTCCTTAATTAACGATGATTGTGTTTGTGTTTGACTATTTGCTGCTGCATAAACATGTGCACGGTTGCTTTCATCACGGATAACCAGAGATTTCTCATGCATTATTTGTAATATTTTTAATACTGTGGTGTAACCTGTTTTTTGGGTCTGGCTGACTACCTCATGAATTTGTCTTACGGTAGCTGGTCCCATCTTCCAGAGTACGTTGAGTAAAGTTAACTCAGCTTCTGTTGGCTTTACTGAAGAATTATCATGGGCCATGTACAGATCCTTTAATTTATCGTGTGAACTAAATAGTAATTAAACTGTGAAAGTTAAGCGCTAAGCTTAGATACGAATTTAATCGTAACTGAGCTTAGCTTATAATGAGTACACTAAATGAGCAACTATTTTGTTGATTACTTTTTATATCATAACTTTTGTGGCTTATTTTAGTCGCGCGTAAGTTTCACCTAAACGCGTTACTGTACCGGCACCGGCACTTGGTTCGAATTCTTCTAGCATCTTAGGGGCAAAGGCACTCACAACGGTAGACCCTAACTTAAAACGTCCCATCTCATCACCTTTTTCAAAAGTAATGGCATCATTGCCGTCTTTAGGGTATTGCCACCTAAAAATATCTTTGCCAGCAGGCGGAGTTACCGTGCCTGCCCAGGTGGTTTCAATACTAGCAACAATCGTTGCACCGACTAACACCATAGCTAGTTCACCAAATTCAGTATCAAAAATAGCGACAACTCTTTCATTTCGAGCAAATAAATCCGGTACATTGTTTGCCGTCAGTGGATTTACTGAGAATAGTTCACCAGGAACATAAATCATTTCGCGTAAAGTCGCTGCCATTGGCATATGTATGCGGTGATAATCTTTTGGCGCAAGGTAGATGCAAGAGAATTTACCGCCTTGAAATGGCGCTGCTGTTTTTTCGTCACCGCCCAGTAAGGAAGTTAAGCTGTAATTAAAACCTTTGGCTTGAATAAGTTGGCCGTCAACAATATCACCTTGTTGACTAATCGCACCATCAACAGGATAGCAAATTGTTGCTTCGTCATGATTAATAGTACGTGCACCATCTTCTAACTCTCTGGTGAAAAAGTCATTAAAAGTATCAAAATCACTAGCTTTTTTTAGCTTGGCCTCGTTCATGTTGATATCATAGGCTTTTATGAATAAGCTAATTAATTGCGTGGTCAGCCAGCCCATTTTGGCTGCGGCTAACTTACCGACCACACGTGAAATAGCATGTTTGGGCATAATATATTGTAGAGTTATTTTAATTTTATCACTGAGACTATTATTTACTGACACTCGGTTTTCCTTAATCATTAAAACGTGAGGTTAATTTATTATCATTTAGGCTTGCTAAAATACGTTGAAAACTGGCTAAGCGAGCACTTGTTATTTTTTTAGCTTCGCTTGCTGCAACTAGTGCGCAGCCGGGATCATTTTGATGTTTACAATCTCTAAATTTACACAAGCCAAGAAATTCAGAGAATTCAATAAATCCCTGACAAACTTGCTCTGGCGTCAGGTGCCATAAGCCAAATTCACGAATACCGGGCGAGTCAATCAAATCACCGCCATCATCAAAATGATATAATCGTGCTACCGTTGTTGTATGCTGACCTAAGCCAGAGTTTTCAGAGACTTCCTGAGTTAATAGACTTAATTCCGGCATAAGTGAATTGACTAATGTCGACTTACCAACCCCTGATTGACCAACAAAGATACTTGTGTGGGAACAAAGTTGTGCTTTAAGCTCGCTAATACCATCTTTAGATTTACTGCTCGCATAAAGTACTTGGTAGCCAATATCTTGGTAAATTTTTAGCTGGTCTTCAATAACTGATTTTTCTTGTGCTGTAATACTGGTTAATAAATCAGTTTTGTTTAACACTATCACTGGCGTAATGCCTGTTTGCTCTGCAGCAACCAGGTAACGGTCGATTATATCACTGTTAAAAACAGGTAACACTGAGGAGACAATCAATATTTGAGATATATTGGCTGCGATAGGTTTAACACCATCATAAACATCAGGCCGACTTAACACCGAATTACGTTCATGCACGGCTTCGATAATACCGGTGATACTATGCTGCGTCTCTTTACCTAAGCGCCATTGCACTTTATCTCCACAAACCAAAGAGCTGATTGAGCGCCTTAAGTTACAACGAAAAATCTCTCCTTGCTCGCTTTCAATGTCAGCATGTTGGCCAAATCTACTAATGACAACTCCATGTTGTGGCGCACCTAAATCATCGTCAAGCCATTGCACTTTTTCTTTATTTTTACTGTTTTTTCCATGCAGTCTTTTGTCGTGATTAGCTTTGATGCGTCTTTGCTGACCTTTGGTCAGTTTTTTTGCCTTAGCCATGTAATTTTTTCATATGATTTAATTTGATCCAACTTAGTTCTGGCGTATTATACTAACAAATATATCTGAATGCTTGTGCATTTTTTAAGGGAACTTTATGACTGGTAATGACAGTAATTTAATTTGGCTTGACCTAGAAATGACAGGGCTTGACCCTAAAGAAGATGTTATTTTAGAGATAGCAATAATTATCACTGATAGTGAGTTAAATATTCTTGCACAAGGCCCTGTATTTGCAATTAAGCAAACCGATGACGTTTTAGATAACATGAGCCCTTGGTGTATTGAACATCACGGAAAATCTGGCCTTACCCAACGATGTCGAGAGAGTGAAACTGATTTGGCAGAAGCAACTAAGCAAAGTTTAGCCTTTATTAAAGCCTGGGTACCGCAAGGAAAATCACCTATGTGTGGCAATAGCATTGGTCAAGATAGGCGTTTTATTAATAAATATATGCCTGAATTTGAGGATTATTTTCATTATCGTAACCTAGATGTAAGTACTGTCAAAGAGTTAGCTAGGCGTTGGAAACCTGAAGTGTTAGCTTCGGTTAAAAAAACCGGCGCACATTTAGCGCTTGATGACATTAAAGAGTCAATAGCAGAGCTAAAGGTATATCGAGAGTTATTTTTTAAACTCTAGTTGTAAAATATAGTACAAACCCTCGCAGTTATTATTATAAAACTTTACTGCTTTATTAACTTCTTATTCGGGTACTCTGCATGAAACTATCAGCCTCATTGCTTATCATTATTATCAATGCTTGTCTAATAACGAGCAACAATGCTAGTGCAATCAATAGAGATGCCAATGAACAACTTGAAGCAATAATTGAGCAACATGAAATTTTTTATCTGCAATCAAGTCCTTTTCATCAAGCTGAAGTCGGAGGTAACAATGCTCGTCTACCAGACTTATCTGCTAAATACCTATCAGAGCAATATCAGCAGAGGTTAGCGATATATCGAAAGTTAATGAAATTAGAGCAAGAAAAGTTAAGCCAAGAAAACCAAGTTAACTTTTCAGTATTGCGCTATAGCTTAAAAAACCAATTAGATAATTATACTAACAAAGCGCATTATATGCCTCTTACCGCAGAGTCAGGCTTTCATGTGTCAATAGCGAATATTGCCACGCAAATTGATTTTAAAACATTAGCAGATTACCAAGATTATTTAGCGCGCTTAGCAGCCTTACCAAAATATTTTGCTCAACAGATTTACTGGATGCGTTTAGGGCTTAAAGCAGGCATTAGCCAACCTAAAGTTGTGCTCGAAGGTTTTGAAAAGTCTATTGCTGCTTTTATAAAGGAAGACGTCACTACTAGTAGTTATTATCAACCCTTTAAAACTATATCGACTTTTATAGGGCAACAGGAAAAAAATCAACTACAAGCACAAGCAAAGTCGGTGTTAACCAATAAAGTGATGCCGGCTTACCAAGCTTATTATGATTTTATGGTCAATGAGTATCAGCCAAATGCTCGAGATAATATAGCAGCTAGTGCTCTGCCTAATGGTGAAGAGTTTTATCAAAATAGGTTAATCCATTATACCACATTACCCATGACGGCAATGCAAGTGCATAAACGCGGTTTAGCTGAAGTGAAACGAATTAGAGCCGAAATGGATAAAGTGATAAGGCAAGTTAACTTTACTGGTAGTTTCAGTGAGTTTGTTCAATTTTTGCGAACTGATGCGCAATTTTATGCTGATACTCCGGTTGCATTATTAAAAGAGGCTGCTTATATCGCTAAAAAAATGGATGCCAAATTACCAAGCTTATTTAAAACTTTACCGCGCACTCCTTATGGCGTTATGGCTGTGCCGGCCAATATCGCACCTAAATATACTACCGGGCGGTATGCTGGTTCATCACGTGATGATCAACCTGGAAATTACTGGGTGAATACTTATCGGTTGGATCGCCGACCTTTGTATGTGTTAACCGCACTGACTTTACATGAGGCAGTCCCGGGGCACCATTTGCAAATATCATTAGCTAAAGAAATGACCCAAGTAGCTAAGTTTAGAAATAGAACTTATATATCAGCCTTTGGCGAAGGTTGGGGCTTATATGCCGAATACTTGGGGTTAGAGGCAGGTATGTATGACGATCCATACCATAATTTTGGTCGATTGACTTATGAAATGTGGCGAGCATGTCGTTTGGTTGTCGATACTGGCATACACACTCAAGGTTGGAGCCGAGCACAAGCTATGGACTATTTAGCAAGTAATACCGCACTGTCATTACATAACGTCAAAACCGAAATAGACCGTTATATATCATGGCCAGGACAAGCGTTATCATACAAGATGGGCGAGTTAACTATTAAGCAATTACGCCAAGAAGCTGAACAGAATTTAGGGCACAATTTCGATTTACGAGATTTCCATGATGAGCTTTTAAAGCGTGGTTCAATGCCTTTAACAATGCTCAATAAAGTCATAAAACAGTACATTGAGCAACAAAAAAAACTTAATAGTTAGCTTTGATGATATTTTATTGTTAATTGTTGTTCGATATAACAATATTTTATAGGGACAGACAGTACACACTGAGCCATATGGCCTCAAACATTTTAGCTTATGTATGGGGTAATCGCTAAATACTAGTCAAGGCAAATAGGTACTGATTGGTATGTTGCTAATATGATGACTTGTGCTATGAACTAGCTCAAAGAATTTAGGAGGAGGCACGCAAAGATAACGTAGGAAACAGATAATGAGAATATCGAATTAAGATAAGCCCCCACTATATCTAAACTTGGTAGTCCCGCTATCGTAAGTTTCCCATTAGACCGGTAACTTTGCGTCTCTAACTTTCGTTAGATTTGCCCTTATCAAGCTTGGTAGCTTAACGTTAATTATTATAGAATGAATATTTGGAATGTAAACAGAAAAACTACTTTTATTTGAGTTTATAAGATAAAACAAACATAGGCTTATTTGCTATTCATTATTTTCTAATATTCTTGTTTTCAATCAAATTCGGTATTTATATGTCAGTTAAGCAACTTCCTAGCATAGGACTTTTAGTTAAAAGCATATTATTCTATGTGCTGGTGTCCTTTCATACTTTGGCTCAAGGTCCATCTGAATTAGCTGTGTTAAGTGATCAAGTGCAGCAGTTATTTAAGGTTGATAGTGAACTAATTGATGCAGTTGAAGTGACTCAATTATCTAAAAAAATTCTCGATAACCGTCAACATTATTCAAATGATGTGCTTGCTAAAGTTTTTCTTTTATCAGCCCGCATAGCCAGTAATCAAGGGGATACCAAAAAAGTATTGCAATACGCTCAAAATGGTTTAACCGTTAATACTTTAGATAGGAAAGTTAAATTGTTATTGACGCTGAAGGTGGCTTCTGTTTATGTCGCCCAAAAGCGATATAAACAACTACTATTCTTGATGGACAATGTCATTAATGCTAATGAATCTAGCGATAATATGAAATACCAATTACTTTCATTAAGCTATAGAAGCGTTGCATACTCTATGTTAGGTAAACATCATCAAGCTTTAAATGACTTAAAGCGAGTAGAGTTAGGGGTAAATCATAGTGAACTTAAAGAGCAAATTGAATTACTGACAATACTGGCAATGGCTTACCATCATTTAGGAGATTATCAAACTTCTTTGACTATGCAATTAAAAATTTTGAAATCACGATTTGAAATGGGGCGGATGAAAAATATTGATCAAACCTATTTGTTCTTAGGGTATGCCTACTTGTATCTTCAGCGTTTTGACGATGCTTATAATGCATTTTGGGAATCAAAAAATTATGCCATCTCTAAGAGCGCTGCAATAAGCATCGCAAGAGCTAATAAAGGTTTAGGTGTTGTCTTAGTCGCTCAAAAGCAATTTCAGCAAGCCATTGCGCCACTTCAAGAAGCTATTGTTATATTTAAAGAAAATCAGATACTTGATAATCAAATAGAAACTATGGTTGCTTTAGCTAAAGCAAAAATCGGCGTGCACTCGTTTAATGAAGGTTACAAGGTCTTGTTGGACGTAATCAGTTTACTTGATGGCGCCGATATATCTAAAGAATATGCTGGCTTTTACCGAATGGTTGCTGAAATGTATTACAAGCAACAAGACTATCAAACTGCCTACCTTTGGCGAGCCAAACATAGCCAGGTATTACTGAGTAAAATGGCTGAAAAGAAGAAAAAGGCTAGCCTTGTGCAAAGTTTACCTCACCTAGCATTACAAGCAAGTCGATGGAATATCCCTAGCGAACAGTCAAAAAAGCTTGCTGTTAAGCTTGCTGAAAATAATGAAATATCGAGCAGTTTTTTTGAGAAATATCAGAAGCAACGAGACATTCTTTTTAGTGTGTTAGTTTTAACTTGCCTTTTATTCATCATTGTTGTTACCTTGTTATTTAAGTTGAGGAGGCAAAAAGCAAAATCATTGAATGATGTGTTCGAAAAGTTAAGTTCAGTTATCACTAACCCAATGCAAACTAAGTTTGATTATCAATTAGCTTTTAAAAAAGCGAGGAAGTTTCACTATCCTTTTAGTGTCGGTTATCTCATTGTTGAAAACTGGCAGCAGCTAGATTTTCATTTCAGTAATAAAACTATTAACGCCGTCACTAAAGAGATTACCGATGTTATTCATGAGAATTTATTAGAGTTTGATTATGCTGGTTTATTAGTTAAAGGTGAATATTTACTTATGTTTGAACACCAAAGTGACGTAGAAATAACAGCGAAACTTGACAAAATTGTCCAAGCTGTAAACGCGATAGCTTTCGCTGAGCTGGGTGACTTTTCTGTTACGATGAAATACTCACTAAATAAGCCTAATTTTAAAGATATTGATCCTTACCTATTTTTGGCACGCATTGCTGAATCTGTTAGTATTGATAAGGTAAATCAGCCACAAGTTAATTAGGTTAAGGTTTCTTAATGCTTTTTGTTTTAGTCATAACTGTTGTTTTTGTCCTGACCAGCATTTATTTCTTTTTTCGAGCCGAAAAATTACATCGGCAACTGATAATTCAAAAGAGAGAAAGTTTATCTATAAGTAAAGAAAATAAATTATTAGTGGAATCTACAACGCTTATAGCAACACGTGGACAAGAACTTGCTAAAGCAAGGTTACAGCATTTGAAAACCAATGCTCTAGCTATAAATAATGAAAAATTGCTTTTACACATCGAGCTGATAACACCACTAATTAATAACTACAGTATTATTTTTAGAGAGTGTTTAAAAGGCAAGGGGCGGCTTAAGGCTATCAGCCAAAAGTGTTTTGATAGCCAAGATAAAACAACTTTTAAGAAATTTATTGCATTCATAGCCACGACTGATAAAAAATTAAAGCGTTACTGGTCTAGCGATAATTTGAATGGCTTTTTATGCTTAGTGGAAGAGCTACTCAGCTTTTTAGAGAATAGTGAATTAAATAAGGTCAAGAACAATGCTGCCGTATAAAGTAACACTTTAGTTACTTAGTTGCTCTGTACATGAGCTAACATTTTTATTAGGCTTGTTAATTGCTTGATGGTATTTCCTAGGATAACGTAGTTAGATATGAGTTTTGTTAACGTCAAGAACTTCTTTTTATTCACTTTGTTAATTATAGCTGTTTCTCTATCAGTTTTATTAGCACAAGAGTATCTTGAATCCCATGCAATCAACTTATTATCCATGTTGAGTTTTGTCATTCTTATTGTCTTTGCTACAACGCTTAGCTGCTTTTTTTCTAAAAACTTCTTTAAATCATCTCTACAGGCAGAAAGCTTTGTAAGTGATGAGCAGTTTTTTAGTTATACTCAGGATCCAGCAACAAGCTTACCTACAGCACAACAAGCGTTAACAATTTTCGAATCAATTATAAAATCAAAGATAGGGCAGCGACATGCAGCTGTTGTCTTCAAACCGGTCAATTTGTCGCAAGCGAATAGCTTGTTGGGCTATCATAATTCAGATTTACTTTTATTACAGCTTGCTTATTGTCTTCAACGAAAAGTCGAAGATAATAATAATTTAGTTAATTTTTCCTTAAATCTAACGCCTGTCCGTATTGCTAAGCTGCAAAACTTTCACTTCCTAGTGCTCTATGACTTAACTGATTGCCGCTTCGATGATAAAAGCGTCTTAAATGACTTATGTCAGCAGTTAAAAAAGGCTGTTCCTGATGCGATGAGCTTTAAGAATTTTTCTTTAAATTTTGAGTTAGCCTTTGGCATTGCGATTTCAGGAGAGCATGGCAATAATTTTGATGAAATAGTTTTTCATGCCAGCAATGCTCTGCTTAGCGGTTTAAAGTCAGGACAGCAGGTGAATTATTTCGATAATGAAAGTATCCTGCATACTCAGAGTCAACTTGCTCGAATTGAATCATTTCGTCAAGCTTTTCAAGCTGAAAAATTAACTTGCTACCTGAAGCCGCAGGTTAATATCAATAACTATAATATTATTGGCTTTCAACTAAAAATGCATTGGTATGAAACTGAGCAGAGTAAACCTCTCGGTTTATCTGAATTTTGGCAGCTTGCAGAGCAAAGTGGCGAATTGTATCGTTTAACAAAATATATGTTTAGCACTGCGTTCACTACCCTTGCTACCTTAAAACAAATTGGTGTATATCAATTAATATCTGTTAGTTTGGCAAGCGAGAGTCTATTTGAAGTAGATTTAGTGGACTTTATCGAGCAACAATTAGAATCACATGGTATTGCTGGTAAGTATTTAATGATTGAGTTAAATGAAGACTTAATGCTTAACTCAAGCCTGCGAGTCAAGCGTATTATAGATCAGCTTAAATCACTGGATATAAATATTTCCATAGCGAATTTTTCTGGTAGTTATGAGTCGTTACGCTATGTCAGAAAGATGAGGGTTGAGCAGTTGAAAGTAAACTGTCAGCAATTAAGCAATGATGCTAGCAATAGGGTCGATAAAGCGCACACTAATGCACTATTGACCTTGACTCGTAGTATGAAAATTCCATTGGTGGGTACTTATATTGATAAGCATGAGGCGTCACAAGCTTATATCGCCATGGGAGGTGAGCTCATACAGGGAAATATTATCCACCCAGGCATCATCCCAAGTGAAATAGAAACTTGGTTAGAGAAGTGGTATTTACAGCACCCTCAATCTATTCCTCCAGAAGCTAAACCGTCTATCTATTAACAGTCATAACTATACTGTTATTGCTACAGCTAAGTTACTCAATATCTAATGGTTCAGGCGATAATATCATGCCAGTATTATCAGCATAAATATGGTCGTCAGGTAATAATGTTACTCCTGCAAAGTTAATCGCAACATCAGTTTCACCAATATTTTGGTCACTTGCACCCACCGGAATTGCAACTAATGCTTGAATGCCAATGTCGATATCTTCTAGCGCATCTACATCGCGAACACTGCCATAACAGACAATTCCCTCCCAACCATTATTCGCCGCTAACTGGGCGACATTGACATCAATTAAAGCACGACGTGTCGAACCGCCACCGTCAATGACTAGAACCTTTCCTCGACCATCTAACTTTACTGTTTGATTAATTAAACCTAGGTTTTCAAAGCATTTTAATGTGACAACCTTGCCTGCAAAGGAGTGGCGTCCACCATAATTACAAAAGATAGGATCAACTACATCAATTAAATCAGCATAAAAATCACATAATTCAGAGGTGTTATATTGCATGTCAGCTCTCTTCTATTTTAGGATGGCTAGTGCCAGTATATAGGGTTATCAAAAAAATAAAACCTATTATATGTTTAGTATATTTAGGCGATTACTTGAATTTAAAGACAAAAGCCTTTTTAATAGCTTATTGTTTATATTTAAAGTAAGAGCGTTTTTTTCAAATACTCTTTCAATATCGTTAAATTAATAAGTATGATTGAATTAGTATTATGATCGAATATTTAACACCACGAACCTTTTTATTTACGACACAAGCGCTATTATTTTCGGTGTTGCTATTCGTTTTTTATATCTACTACAGCACATTCCTTCGTAAATATTTAAAATATTGGTTGATTAGCATTGGCGCACTTAGCGCTGGCTATCTGATCAAGGCAGTTTTACCACTCACTCAAGGTGATATTTCAAGTATTCACTGGAAAATAACAGCAGAACTTGTTTTGCAAATCGTCGAGTATTTATTTTTATTTTTTCTTGTCTTGGGGGTCTATAATGCCAAAAAAAATAAGGTTATCCCAAAAGTATTAATTTCTTCTGTACTTGTCACTATTCTCATATTTAGTGCTACTTCAACATTATTATTTGCCTTTGAACCAAGCCAAGCTTTTAATCACTTTTATTTAACTAATAGCTTAGCTAGTTTCATATATGGCTGTAGTTTCTTTGCCTTAGCAACCTTTCTTGTTTTTGATAAAAAAAGTTATTTTTCAAGCCGAGTACTGATGTATTTTTCGGTTATTTTGGGTTTAAGGCATTTAATACATTCTTTTATTTCTATTGTTGCTTTAACAGAGCCTTGGTTTAGGCAACTAGAGCTATTTCTTTTATATTTTGATGCCGCAGCGCATAGCATCCTTGGCTTTATATTGCTTATTTGGACGCAAGGTGCGGAAAGATATGCAGCTTTAAATGCCATCAATCGAGCTCAATATCTCGGAAAGCATGACTCATTAACCGGCGCACTTAATCGTGAGCAAGCGATGGCAAAATTAACCGATAAAATGAATGAACTGACTACAACCAATAAAGTCATTGGCAGCCAAACTAAATTAGCTGTTTTTTTAATTGATATTAAGCAATTCAAATTTATAAATGATAGTTATGGCTTGAAAGTCGGTGATTACATACTAGGAGAAATTGCCAGTCGGTTGAATCATAGTGTTTTTATGCCACAAGCTGTCGGTCGTTTAAGTGGTGACTCATTTATGTTTGTCATTGAGTTTGAACAACTTTCCCATGTTGAGCGTGCCACTGAACATATTCATGAACTGATAGAAAGACCTTTTCGTTATGAGAAACAAGAAATAACCATTCAAGGTAGTGTTGGTTACTGCTTCTTTCCAGCAGATGCTTTAAAGGCTGAAGATTTATTACAAAAGGCTAATCTCGCCTTGCATCATGCCGAAACTAAAAATATTCCCTCTGTCGCTTTTGAGGAGGGCATGCAAGTACAAGGACGACGTCTAGTTTTGATGGAAAAACAACTGAGACTAGCCTTAGAGAATGATGAGTTTATCTTGTATTACCAACCACAATTAAATTTATTAACTAATAAGTTAGAAGGGGTTGAAGCCTTAGTTCGTTGGCAACATCCAGATAAAGGTTTGCTTACACCCAGCGAGTTTTTGAGTGATATAGAAGCCTTGGGTATGCATAATGAGTTTGATAATTATATTTTGACAAAAGCCTGTCAAGTGAGTGAACGCTGGTTTAAATTGTATAAAAGGCGTGTGGTTATTGCGGTAAATATTACAGCAGTTGAGTTCGAAGATGAACAATTAGTCGCCAATATACAAAAGCTGTTACATGAATATAATTTACCTTCTAAGTACCTTGAATTAGAAATTACTGAAAATGTTGTCATGACCGATATTGCTCAAGCTATGGATAGTATTGTTAAGTTACAAAGTATGGGAATTAAAGTCTCTATTGATGACTTTGGCACTGGTTACTCATCATTGGCTTATTTGCGTGACTTACCAATAGATAAAATAAAAATTGATCGTAGCTTTATTAAAGAGGTCGCTAGTAATGATTCCGATCTTACTATTGTTAAGTCTATGATAGAGCTTTCACACGGTCTAGGTAAAAGAGTACTCGCTGAAGGAGTAGAAACATCAGTGCAGTTAGAATTGTTAAGTCATTTAGGCTGCGATGCTGTGCAAGGGTTCTTTATTAATAAGCCGCTTCCAGAAGAAAAACTTGCACGTTACCTTGTCAGAAAATAAAGCTCAGTAAAGCTATTTATCGCATTTCAAGTACATTAACTCGCCGGCCTCTTAACTTTTATCGTTAGCCTTAGGCTAGCAAGAGCGAAAGTTTACCAGCTTTAGGTTATAAATAAGTTAAAAAAGCCTAATACTTCATGATATTTGTATATAATTAAGTGAAGGAGAAACACCTTTTGTTGCTTCTTATTAATTTCTAGGTACTTCCTTCTCCTTTCGGTAATTAGCTAGACAAGATTACAGAGTATGCTTAAAACAAGTCAATGCTTGTTTTTAAGTACTACTGAATTATATACGTTAAATTTTTAAGGCTAACCCCTATGCTTATTAAACATAAATTAATTGCTAATACTGCTATTTTAGTGATAGCAATGAGCCTAATGTTAATTTTATTGAACTATGAAAGTTTGTCATTACAAAATAACATTACCATTGCTACAAAAATTGGTGATATCAAAGCCTCTATATTGGAGCTGAGAAGAGAAGAACAAGACTTCTCTGTGCGCAAAGATTTACAATATGTGGATAAATTTACGGATAAAATGCGTGTGGCTAAAGAGCAAATCTCTATCTTAGCGGATGACTTTTCAAGAGCTGGACTTTCCGTACCTGAGCTCAACAGTATGAAGGCTATCCTAGTTCAATATCAAACTCAGTTTAATAAAATAGTTTTACTGCAACGCAGGATAGGCTTAACCCCTAAAGCAGGCTTATATGGTCAGCTTCGTGCTGCCGTCCATGATGTTGAAACATTGATTGGCAAGGATAACTTTCAACTCTTAAGTGAAATGTTGCAATTAAGACGTAACGAAAAGGACTTTATGCTACGTCTGGATGATAAATATGTCGATAAATTAAAAGAGAATACTGATATTCTCTCGCTAAGCGTGCAAGCCAGTAATTTGTCACCATATAAGAATCAAGAAATTATAAAGTTGATTAAAGCTTATCAAGGCGCTTTTTTGAATCTAGTGAGTGCGCAAAGGGAGCTCGGTTACCATCAAAATATGGGAGTAATGAAAGATATGCGCGATATTGTTGGTAAAGTTGATAATCAGCTCATAAAGCTTATTGTAAAAAGTGAAGCTGCGGTTAAAGAGGACGTTGCCTTCATAAATACTTTGGCCTATAGCTTATTTACTGTGGTGTTAGTCGTGGCACTGGCAAGTGCATGGTTAATAGGGAGAAGCATATTAGGTCGTATTTATAACCTACAACACACCATGAAAAGTATTGCCTTAAGCAATGATCTAACGACGACTGTTGATGTAAGTGGTAGTGATGAACTTGCTGAAATGGCAGAAGTTTTTAAACAAATGCTAACTAATTTTAGATCCTTAATTGTTGAAGTCAATCATTCGGTCAATACCCTGAATACGGCAACAGTCACACTTGCCAAAAACATCTATAATGCAAATGAGGGCGTCGAAACTCAAATGCAGCAAACGGACCTTGTTGCCACCGCGGTAACAGAAATGGTAGCAACAGTAGATGAGATAGCGACGAATACTCGGGAAGCTGCTCATAAAGCAGAGCTAACTAATACTAATGCTGATAAGGGTAAAGTTGGCGTAGGTCAGACAATTGCTCAAATAGGGCAGCTATCTGATAAACTGCTAGATTCAGAAAATGTTGTCAAAGAATTAGAAAAAGAAAGTATCACCATAGCCTCAGTTTTAGATGTTATTCGTGGTATAGCAGAGCAAACAAATTTGTTGGCATTGAATGCAGCAATTGAGGCTGCTCGAGCGGGTGAGCAGGGTAGAGGTTTTGCCGTGGTAGCTGATGAAGTAAGAACATTAGCTAGCCGTACGCAAGACTCAACCCAAGAGATTGAAACCATCATCGGCTTATTGCAAAAGCGTACTCAACAAATTGTAACCTTGATGGCGCAATGTCGTAATCAAGGAGAAGAAAGTGCCGAGCAAGCCAGCTCTACCGGAGTCATGCTAGATCAAATTACACAAGATGTCGCTTTAATTATGGATATGAACAGTGCTATTGCCACCGCAATTCAAGAGCAAAGCACGGTCGCTTCGGAAGTAAACCAGCATGTCGTGATGATCAGGGATGTTACCGAGCAATCAAGTGAATCGGCTAAACAAAACGAACATATGAGTGAAGAATTATCACAACAGGCGCAAGTGCTGGCTACTGAGGTCAGTCGTTTTACTGTCTAAGCGGTTAGTGAGCTAGCGTGCCATTTAATGTAAATGAAAATGCCCAGTGCTTATAGCTATCTGGGCATTTTTTATAGTCAGAGAACGTTATGGTTATTGTGCAACTTATTAAGTACGATTGCGCTTTTTTAGCTATAACTGCTTAATGTCTATCATCGCTTCTCTACTATGGCCACTGGCTTTGAGTGCGGTTAAATAACGTTGCCAACGAATTTGATATTCTTGTATCAGTGTTACAATATATGTTTCGCTATAAATATCATTATGCCCATCATCAAAAGTGAAGCGAAAGCCATGTTTCGCTACACACTCTATTTTGATTATTGCGACATTTCTTTTATGACTCTCTAGCAATTTATCGCCGTTTTTTTGTTTTTTATTAGCACTCACTGGCGAGCTAATACGCAAGTACTCATAACTAAGTTGCGCATTCTCACAACCATCAGAGGTTGAAAAATCAACGCCTAAACTTCGCTGCTCATTATCCATAACCAAACGGGTAATTTTCATTAATAGTTAACTTTCCTGACTGATTGAGTGAATTTAAACGATGACTAATAAACTAATAAAAGTAAACCTTACAAAATGAAGCGACTTAAATCTTCATCTTTAACGACATCGTTTAAGGTATTATTAACATAGGCTTTATCTATGTTAATGGTCTCACCACTTCGTTGATCGGCATTAAATGATAAATCTTCAACTAAACGTTCCATCATAGTATGTAAACGACGTGCACCAATGTTTTCTGTACTTTCATTTACCTGCCATGCAGCATCTGCTATTGCTCTAATACCATCATCAGTAAAGGCAACGTCTACGCCTTCTGTAGCAAGCAAGGCAATATACTGCTCAGTCAATGAAGCAAAAGGTTCAGTTAAAATACGCACAAAGTCATCGGCGCTGAGCGCTTGTAATTCAACACGAATCGGTAAACGGCCTTGCAGTTCAGGAATAAGATCTGAAGGTTTTGCCATTTGAAAAGCGCCGGAAGCAACAAATAAAATGTGATCAGTTTTTATCATGCCATGTTTAGTGCTCACGGTTGAACCTTCGACTAAGGGTAACAAATCACGTTGAACACCTTCGCGAGAAACATCGCCACCGCTATTACTGTCAGCACGTTTACAAATTTTGTCTATTTCATCAATGAATACGATACCATTTTGTTCAACAGCTTCGATAGCCTTTTGTTTGATATCATCATTATTAACAATTTTGGCGGCTTCTTCTTCTTGCAGTGCTTTAAAGGCATCTTTAATCTTTAACTTACGTTTATTGGTTTTATCACTCGACATATTTTGGAACATGTTTTGTAATTGCGAAGTCATGTCTTCCATGCCAGGAGGAGCCATGATTTCAACGCCTAATTGTGGCGCAGCTAGATCTAGTTCTATTTCTTTATCATCTAACTTACCTTCACGAAGCTTTTTACGAAAGGTTTGGCGAGTATTGCTATTGACACTTTCTTCATCATTACCAAAGGTATCGCGTGCAGGGGGCAGCAATACATCTAAAATACGCTCTTCAGCCGCTTCTTCTGCAAGGTGTTTTACCCGTTCCATTTCATGTTCTTTAACCATTTTAATGGCCATATCTGCTAGATCACGAATGATTGTTTCAACTTCTTTACCAACATAACCCACTTCAGTGAACTTTGTTGCTTCTACTTTAATAAAGGGTGCATTGGCCAGTTTTGCCAAACGTCGCGCAATTTCAGTTTTACCAACACCGGTTGGGCCTATCATCAAGATATTTTTAGGTGTAACTTCGTTTCGTAGACTTGTCTCAAGCTTCATTCTACGCCAGCGGTTTCTTAAAGCGATGGCTACAGCGCGTTTCGCTTCACTTTGGCCAACAATATGGCTATCTAATTCGTGAACAATTTCACGTGGAGTCATGTTTGACATTTTATAAGTCCTCTGTATTACCTTGGCCCTGTATTACACGACAAGGTGACATAATAATCAGTTGCTACTAAGCGTTATAATTCGTCGATTGTGTGTTCTAGGTTGGTAAATACGCAGATGTTACCGGCAATCGTTAAAGATTTCTCAACGATTTCTTTAGCACTTAACTCGGTATTTTCAAGCAGTGCCGTAGCGGCAGATTGGGCAAAATTACCGCCACTACCAATAGCGATTAAATCGTGTTCAGGTTGCACAACATCTCCATTACCGGTAATGATCAATGAGGCGGTTTCATCAGCAACCGCTAATAGTGCTTCTAACTTTCTTAAAGCTCTATCGCTGCGCCAGTCTTTAGCTAGCTCAACCGCTGCTTTAGTTAAATGGCCTTGATGTTGCTCAAGTTTACTTTCAAAACGTTCAAACAGCGTAAATGCATCTGCGGTACCGCCAGCAAACCCCGCCAAAACTTTATCATTGTACAAACGGCGAACTTTGCGAGCATTGCCTTTCATTACGGTATTGCCAAGTGATACTTGGCCATCACCGCCAATAGCAACTTTGCCGTTACGCCTTACAGAAACAATAGTAGTCACATTAACCTCACATTATCTAAATTCTTTTATGATTAAAGTAATTGGGGTCTTTATCGAATTTTCAAGGCGATAAGTTGAGAATAATACTAATGCATGTCATTCATTTTGCACGGGGCAAATGAAATCAATTGCGCAGTATTTTTATTGCCATAACCAAATCAGACAATTATTAATATTATTGCGTTTTAGCTTGTGCTTGTCTTTTTCAGCAAGTCGTTTGCGTGGGTAAGGCCCAAGAAAAACTTTATGCCAAGTACCCGTTTTACCTGCTACCGCTTTTACCTGCGCTTCAAGACCAGCAAAGGCTATTCTAGCTTTTAGTGTTTCGGCTTGATTGGCGGTTTTGAAAGAGCCACATTGCATTTTATATGGACCTTTTTCCTTGACTTCGTATTCGCCAACCTCAACTTCTTTATTTTCAAGATCTTTAACATAGGTCCATTTTTCTTTAGGGGGCTTAGGTAAAGTTTCTGCTTGTGCGGCTTTATTTGTTGATTGTTCAGTTTTTACTGGCGTGACAAGTGGAGTTTTAGTACTCGGGTCTGTTTTTAGCGACCATAGGCCATAGACAAATGCACTAATTAAAAACACTAACAACAGACTGAGCAGTTTTACCTTAACTGGTAGTTTATTAGCAGACTTATTGTTTCTATTACTATTACGGGTGCTTTTAGTCTTTTTTTTCGGAGTGCGAGAAACGTAATCTTGATTAGCCATGAAAACAGAGTGTTTATTACCGGAAAATTTTAGCTAGTGTAACCGAGCTCGGAATAAAAAACACGACTAATGCGCATGCTTTTTGTTACCAATTAAGATCAATAGGGTCAATATCGACACTCCAGCGCACTTTTGCCTGCCATTCATTATGAGGGATTTGGCTAAGTAATTGCGAAATTGCTTGGTGTAAATGCTTTCTTGTTCTGGCTTGAATGATCAAATGATATCTATATTTACCAGCCTTTTTTTCCATTGCTGCGGGACCGGGTCCAGCAAACTGGCAGCCATGAAATGATTGCTTGGTTAATGACTCTAAGAACTTATCAGGATACGATGGATAGTTTGCATCAGCACGAACTAGCGCTTGGAAAGTAAAAGGCGGTAAGAGTGCTTGTTTACGCTCAGTCAGTGCTTGATGGGCAAAGTGATGGTAACCATTATGCACCAAGTCTTGTAATAGTGGGTGATCGACATAATGGCTTTGTACCATGACTTTTCCCGGTTTACTGGCGCGGCCGGCTCGTCCGGCAACTTGAATAAGTAATTGAGCCATTTGCTCACTAGCGCGAAAATCAAAACTAAATAATGCGCCATCGACATCAAGCACTGCCACTAAGGTAACATCAGGAAAATGGTGACCTTTTGCTAACATTTGCGTACCAACAAGTAATTGATGTTTTTTTTCACTTATCTCTTGTAATAGTTTCGCTAATTCGCCTTTTTTTCTGGTACTATCACGATCAATCCTAACAATAGAGTTATCAGGAAAAATTTCCTCCAAACGCGCTTCAAGCTGCTCTGTACCCTGACCAAGTGGTGCAATGCGCACACTACCGCAACCGGGGCACTGAGCAGGAATAGATTGTTGATTACCGCAATGATGGCAAATTAATAATGCTTGCTTTTGGTGAAGAGTATAAGGCTTATTACAGCGTTGGCAATCGGCTATCCAGTGACACTCTTTACAGTTAATCGCGGGCGCATAGCCTCTGCGGTTTAAAAACAGTAATACTTGTTCACCTCTTGCTAAGGTTTGTTGCATTGCTTTTTTCAGTGTACCTGACAGGCCAAATTCAACTTGTTGTTGGTTCATATCAATCAATGATATTTGCGCTTTATTACTTTTACCTGCCCGGTTAACTAGCTGATGATAGGTGTATTTTCCAGTCATCGCATTTTGAAGGGATTCAAAGCTTGGGGTCGCACTGCCCAGTACAATAGGTATATTGAGTTGTCTAGCGCGTAAGATAGCCATATCTCGACCATGATAACGAAAACTGTCTTGCTGTTTTAATGACGCGTCATGTTCTTCATCAATAATAATTAAACCAAGACGATGTAAAGGGGTAAATATCGCTGAACGCGTACCAATAACAATGGCGGCACTACCTTGTTGCGCCGTTAACCAAGTTGATAAGCGCTCTTTGTCATTGAGACCTGAGTGATGCAGCGCGATAGGGACATTAAAACGTTGTTCAAAACGATTAAGTGTTTGTGGTGTTAGACCTATTTCAGGCACTATCACTAAGACTTGTTTATTATTTGCCAAGACATTTTCCATCGCTTGCAAATAAACTTCAGTTTTACCACTCCCGGTTATCCCATCAAGTAAATGACAAGAAAACTGTGCTAGCGAGGCATCAATTGCACTGACAACAATAGCTTGCTCACTGGAGAGGCGTAATTTATCAGCTTGATTTAGGCTATTATCTTGCCAGGCAAACTCCTTGGCTATTTGTTGCTCTTCGCAGATTAATGCTTTATTTTTTAGCGCATTTAATTGTACCTTTGAATAACCTAAAGTGCGCAGCTCCACCCAGCTAATACCTTGATGACTGGTTATTATTTGATATAACGCATATTGTTTTTCTGCTTTTTTCTTCAGCTTGGCAACAAGCGCTATACGTTCATCATTCAAGGGCTGCGCATGCCAAACCATAGGAGGGCTTAACGCAATATTCTCTATTTTTCTCAATAAAGTCGGCAGTGCTTGTTGAAAAACATCTCCTATCGGATGGTGATAATAATGAGCACATAATTGTAGAAAGCTAACCAAGGACTGACTCAAATTAAAGTTATCATTTAAACGTCCGGCAATGGCTTTAACTTTACTGAGTTCAAAGTCACATAGGGCATCATTTTCAATGACAATACCGATAACTTTACGAGAACCAAAAGGCACGACAACTCGTTCGCCAATATTAATGCTTGGACTGACAAGTGCAGGAGGTACTTGGTAAGTAAATAGCTGCCTCATCGGGACAGGAATAGCAACTTGAATAAATTGATCAGACACTGGTAACTAGCAGACTATTGTTAAATATTAATTACGCTATTTTGCCCGCTGTAATCATGACTGCCAAGTAGCAATGATGCTTTCTTGCTAAATAGTAATAAATAGTTTTTTTTTACGCTTTTTCGCGGTGTTTTGGTTGCAGTTAGCTAAACTATCATTTATTATTCGCCCCCATTAATTTTAACTACGTATGGTGCTTAGCATTTAGATGTTTTGATAGAGCTTAATTGCTCTGATAAACGTGAAGTAAATGGCTAAGTGGCGATGCGCCCAAATTCTCAATTGAGATAGAGGTTCCCATGAAAAACGGTATTCACCCTAACTACGTTGCTATTAAAGCAAATTGTTCTTGCGGTAATGTAATTGAAACTCGTTCTACTTTAGGTAAAGATATTCACCTTGATGTATGTTCTGAGTGTCATCCATTCTACACTGGTAAGCAAAAAGCTGCTGAGACCGGTGGTCGTATTGATAAATTCAATAAGCGTTTTGGTGCTCTTAGTAAGAAGTAAGCCTTTCTTTATAGCATTAAACGAAAAAAAGCGCCTGTTGGCGCTTTTTTTGTATCACCTTTGCAAGTGCAGGTATCTACCGTTAGCGCTTAATAAGCCTAGTAGGTATTTTATTTTCTATCATTTCAACAACGCTTTATACTTTATCGCATTTGCTTTAAACCTTTTCTTCGGTTTAGGTATCTTAGTTAATATCATGTACTAAACCAGACATTAGTTTTGCAACAAAGAGAGGCTTTTACTTTTGGATAGCCAAACAATACCCGATAAAGAAAGCATAAATATTATTGACGGTCAGGCGATCTTTGTCACCAAAAAAGAGCTTGATGAAGAAAGTTGCTGGATAGCACAAGCGAAACAGGGCTCACAAAGTGCTTTTCAGCGGCTCTATCAACAACACCATAAATCAATCTATGCTCTGTGCTGGCGAATGTTAGCTGATAAAGATAGCGCTGAAGATGTCTGTCAAGAAGTCTTTGTTGTGCTCTGGCAAAAGATTAATAATTTTCGCGGCGAGAGTAAATTTAGTACTTGGTTACATAGTGTTGCAACTAATGTGGTCTTAGGACATTTACGTAAGCATAAAAACTGGTTACAGCGTGTTTTCAGTATTGAAGAGCCAGGCACTCAGGTTAAAGAGGCCAGTGAAAATTTGACTGATGACTCCACACTTAATGTCTTAGATAAACATATCGCTCAATTACCAGAGCGGGCAAGGTTAGTTTTTGTTTTGTTTGCTGTTGAAGGTTATCGCCATGAAGAAATTTCAAAAATGCTCAATATGGCGGTAGGCTCGAGTAAATCCCAATACCACAGAGCGAAAAGTTTATTAAAAGAATCTTTAACGCAAAGCGAGTTAACATCGGCTGAACAAGGAGTTGATTATGACTAATGAAAACAACAGCAAGCAATGTATTTCAGATAAAGAGCTTGCTGATGCCGTGGCTAAATTACCTAAGGCAATGACACCTGAGCGAGATTTATGGGCAGGTATTGAGCGGGCGATTAATCAAAAAAGCCAACAACAAGTGAAGCAAAATAATGTCTTGATACCCGGAGCTTGGGCTGCATCGGTATTGGTGGTTATGTTAGCGTCATGGTTAACTTTTTCGCCATCAATGCAAAAGGAAACTCACTCGGAAATTGTAAAGGGACAATCAACAGCGCAGGGGCTACAAGGGCAATTAGTGAATTTTATGGAGCAGAATTTTCAACAGCAAAAACAAACGCTCTTAATCGGTTATGGTTCACCTTCAATGGACAATTTGTCACCAGCGATGAAGCAAGAATTGCAGCAACTCTCAGAGGCGAGGGCATCGATAAGAAAAGCACTAGCAAGTGATGAAAATAATATCGATTTATTGAATTTACTAGAATTTACTCAGCAGCAAGAATTGAAGTTATTACAGCAATTATACCGCCAATATCAAGTGATTTAGCTCAGTGACCTTTAATAAGCTAATCACTATAAAAAATATCAAAAGAAGAGGTTTTTATGATCAAGTTTAAAAATAGCGTACACCGTTTTATTGCCGCCTTTAGCTTTACATCTGGCTTGTTGATGAGTCTCCAAGCAATAGCTGATACGGAAATAGCCGAAAGCTTACCCAGTGACAACGTTACCAACGTAACGATTAACAATCACAGTGGTTTAATTAATGTGATTGGCTGGGACAAAGCTAAGATTTCCGTGACAGGTACATTAGATGATGATGCTGAAAAGCTTATTTTTGAGCGCAAAGGCGCGCAAATGCTTATCGAAGTGGAATACCCTCGCATGGATAATTGGCACGCCGATGGCTCAAAAATAACTGTCTTTATGCCAAAAAATATTCGTATGAAATCTGGAAGCATTTCAAGTGATATTCACTTATCGAATTTACACGGTGGAGTCGAAATTAAAACGGTCAGTGGTGATATTGAAGCAAAAAACTTATCGCAAAGTATCGAAATAAATAGCATCAGTGGTGAAATTAATACGACCAACTTAGCCGGAAAAATAGCAATATCTGCCGTCAGTGGCGATATTAATGACAAGAATTCTTCGGGTCGATTAGAGATTCGTGCAGTAAGCGGTGAAGTTGTTAGCAGCTCTGAAGCAAAAGAAGTTTTCTTTAACAATGTCTCTGGCGACAGTGATTTGGAATTGTCCGAGGTGGTGGAATTTAGAATTAGAACAGTCAGTGGTAACTTATCAGCTAAATTCGCCTTAGCGCAAAAAGGTTTATTAAAAGCATCGACAGTCAGCGGTGATATGAATTTGACCTTCCAAGACGATATTGATGCCGACTTTACCCTGAAATCGAGTGTCGGTGGTGATATTGATAACAATATTACCGCGGTTAAAGCAGAGCATGATGAGTATGGCCCTGGTGCTAAATTAAATTTTCAAACGGGTAAGGGCAGTGCACTAGTCAGCGTATCAACGGTTAACGGTAATGTTACCGTGAGCAGCAAATAATAGCGGGCAACAAGGCGCTATTATTTAGCAAACTTTTATATTCTGGACAGCTAAATTCTGCTACATTAGCACTCTTTTTAAATACTGGTATCTGTACTACATTGTACATGTAAAACAATAGCAGTATAGTTATGTAGCAGAGTAGGGTTAAGGTAATGGCGGATAAAAAGCCAAGTAAATTTTCAAAAGAGAAGCAATTTATTCAAGATAAACAAATGGATGAATTAAAAGTACCACCACACTCTTTAGAGGCAGAACAATCAGTACTCGGTGGTTTACTTCTTGATAATGAAACATGGGACCGTGTTGCCGAAAGAGCCGTAGCTGATGATTTTTATAGTCGCTCGCATCGTCTTATTTTTGAAACGATTGGCGCACTTATTGAGCTCGGTGAACCTGTTGACCTTATTACCTTATCTGAAGCATTAGAGAACGATCAAAAACTTGAAGATGCCGGTGGTTTTGTTTATCTCGCAGAGATGATGAAAAACACGCCGAGTGCGGCGAATATAACAGCATACGCTGACATTGTGCGCGAGCGAGCAGTAACCCGTGAAATGATCAGTGTTGCTAATGAGATTGCTGAAGCGGGATATGATACTCAAGGACGCAGTAGTGCAGACTTATTAGACTTTGCTGAAACTAAAGTGTTTGCTATTGCTGAGAAGCGAGCTAATAAATCAGAAGGGCCGGAAAGCCTTGACTCAGTGCTGGAAAAAACCGTCGATCGCATTGAAAAATTATGTTCCTCACCCTCAGGTGGCGTTACTGGTGTCTCAAGTGGTTATGCTGATTTAGACAAAATGACCGCAGGCCTACAAAAGTCTGACTTAATTATTGTCGCTGCTCGTCCTTCTATGGGGAAAACTACCTTCGCGATGAACTTGGCAGAACATGCCGCCATGACTGAAGAATATCCGGCACTTATTTTCAGTTTAGAGATGCCGTCAGATCAAATTATGATGCGGATGTTGGCATCATTAGGTCGTATTGATCAAACTAAAATCCGTACTGGCCAATTGGAAGATGAAGATTGGGCCCGTTTATCATCAACAATGGGCTTGTTGATGGAAAAAGGTAAAATGTTTATCGATGATGCTGCCGGCTTAACCCCAACAGAAGTTCGCTCTCGAGCGCGAAGAATACATAGAGATCATGGCGGTATTAGTTTGATCATGATTGATTATTTGCAGTTAATGCGTGCACCGCAATTTGCAGATAACCGTACGCTAGAGATTGCTGAAATATCACGTTCTTTGAAAGCCTTAGCCAAAGAACTACAGGTGCCTGTGGTAGCCCTGTCGCAGTTAAACCGTAGTTTGGAGCAACGCAGTGATAAACGTCCTGTTAACTCTGATTTACGTGAGTCAGGCTCTATTGAGCAGGATGCCGATTTAATTATGTTTATTTACCGTGATGAAGTCTATCACGATGATAGCGAATTTAAAGGCATGGCAGAGATTATTATTGGTAAACAGCGTAACGGACCGATCGGCAGGGTACCATTAACTTTCCAAGGCCAATTCTCTCGCTTTGACAACTACGCTGGCCCGCATATTCTAGAGGAAGACTAAGCTATTATAAATAAAAAAGCCGAGTTAACTAACTCGGCTTTATTATTTATGTATAATGTTCTAACCGTTAAGATTTTTACTTAAAAACTCGACAACTTTTTCCATGTAAGCTCTTTGATTATCAGGGCTATAAAATCCATGTCCCTCTTTGTCGACAACAAACCATTCATAGCTACCCTCTACCTCATCGAGTGCTTCTCGCAAAACTTCAGCATGTTCATAAGGCGCTCTTTCGTCATCTTCACCATGAGCAAGTAATAGCGGTGCTTTAATTTTATTAGCATAATTTACCGGTGACATATTCTTTAGTTCTTGTTTATTTGTACCAACAACCGCTTTCAAATAACTTAATCCGGCACGTTGTTCTCTTATGTCACCTTCATCAAAAAGTAATTCGAGATCATAGATACCTGCATTGGCTATGGCACATTTATAGGTCTCTGGAAAAATAGCAACGCTTTGTACTGCTGAATAAGCACCAAAGCTAGCCCCCATAATACAAGCATTGCCGAGTTCTGCTTTACCTTGTTTGACTAACCATAAATAACCATCTTGAATGTCTTGCTGAATTCTATTTCCCCATACTCGATAACCTAACGCCTCAAATTCTTGGCCATAGCCGCCAGAGCCTCGAAAGTTTATTTGTAACACCGAGAAACCATTGACGGCTAAATACTGAACCTCAGGATCAAACGACCAATAATCACGCACCCCATGCGGGCCACCATGAACTAAAACTACTAATGGAGGTACTTTATCAGCGTTATTATTTTTTGCGGCAGTAAAGTAGCCATTGATTTCTTGGCCATCTGACGCCAAGTACTTTATTGGTTCAACAGGAGAAAAATCTTTATTGTTAAAATCAGGATCCAATTTAAATAAAAAATTCATCTTATTTTTTTTCACATCTAACATATATATTGATCCCGAATTTGTATCGGAAGAAACAGAAAATATATAATAATCACCATTGTCTGTTTTACTGGTTATATTTACACTACTGTTAGGGAAAGTTTTCAAGATGTTTTTAAATATTGCTGCTTCGTCAACTTTTTTATTAAGTATTAAATAAGCAGGATAGCCTTCGTCAACTCTAATCGCAAAGGCAGTACGACCATCCGTTGTCATTTCAATATCGGTAATATCTGCAGCGCTATCTGTAAAAACATGTGAATACTTAAAGGTTTTTAAGTTAAGTTTAAAGATACCATCTAAGTCTTGCTGAAAGTTATCTATGATGTATGCATATTCTCCTGATTCACTGATTGAAAGAGGATATACGGAACTGCCCAGATTTTCTTTGTTTATTTTATGCCATTCACTATCCGTTTTAACATACAACTGTTTTTTGTTATGCCTGTCTGTCCCTACCACTAATCTTACTTCACCTTCTTTATCGACTAAGAATTGAGAGTGCGGTATAGGTGATGTTCCTTGCTTTTCTTTAAGTAAACCAGAGTAAACATTAAGTTTATAAACCGTTGCTAAGCGCTCACCTGAATTGCTCATAGGGGTCGAACTAATTAATATATGTCTTTTATCATTAGGGAGTATGTCAATAATCTCTCCCCAGCCCCTGATCGCTTCTTTTTTCTTTATCCTAGTACCAGTTTGCTGTTCACCTGCTCGATGACCATAAATCAGCTCACCTCTTTTGCCATCAATATTTATGGCAAAAAGTTCGCCGTAGTATATAGGTTTCTCACTATTTGATTCTCGGATAGCTAAACTGATAACAACACGTTCATTATTTACCCAAAAGTATTCACCCACTTCTGCTTTACCACTAAAGTTTGTATGGCCAATAGATTTTAGTGTCGAAGTATCTAAGAAATATAAGCCTGTTTTGCCGTTAATTTGCGCAGCGACAGCGAGATGTTTGCCATCAGGGGAGATTTTCGCGTTACTGTATTGAGAATGTTCGAATAATGCTCCCCAGTCTTTTGCATTTGTCGGCAATGAGAGTAACCAGCAAAGCAATATTAGGGTAAAGGTAAGTGTTTTTAACATTGTAAAATCCCTTTTGTCATTGTATTTTAATTACTTACGTTATCAGGTTGTAAGTTAGCTTATCAAGACTTAATTAAATCATTTCAGCTAAAAGTAAGGTAACGGGTTACAACTAAATAAGACAAGCAGCATAAATCTGCTAAGGTCTGTGGTCTGGTTTAGCTATTGAAGAGCCAGTGTTGGTGATTAAAACTGGTAATCTATTTTAAAATTTAATACAGAATCAGAAAAACTATATTTACCACCTTCCCATCGATTTTCGTAGGTTAGCGCCTCTAAACTTAAGGCTAGCCCCATATCAAAACGATACTCAAACGCTAAATTTGCCCCGGGCATGTATCCACTTAAGTTTAATGTTTTTTCAAACTGTGGGCTATCTTTGAATCGAGTACCTTTTGACATACTATAACCGACAAAAGGACCGCCATAGATCATAAAGTTGTGTGTTATACGGTAACCCAGAATCCAAGCTACATCGATAGTATGAGTTTCCAGATCCCAAGCAAAGTAGTTTTGTGCATCGCTTTCATATGCACCCGGCATTAACTCTTCATTAGATGTTTCACCATTAGCATAGCCTAGGCTTATCGCCTGTGAAAAATTTCCCTGTGTTGCTAAGTCAGCATTGTTACCATAAAACTGATATTTGGCACTCAAGCGAGCCATAGAGCTAGTGTTTGATAAGGTAAATTGTAGGCCTTTTGCCACTGTCATTCCTAACTGTCCCAATAAGTTTATATCAGCTCCATCGTCATTATCGCCCGTTGTGTCTTGCACCGTAAGCTGAGTTTCGGTAACCAAGCCGGTGGCAATATTAACTTTTAACGCTGTCGAAGCAACTTCGGGATTTTCTAAACGATAGCTATCAAGGTGAACTTTAGGCGCTATGGTTGTGCAACCAGTAAAGAGGAATGTACTGAGCACAACGAAGCACAGCAGCTGGTATTTATGACGCATTGTTATTTATCCATTAAGTATTGAGGTATTTATTATAACTCCATTTATTTCAGTATATTAACAGCGTAGCTAGGGCTGAGCAACAGTACTGGTGTACTATTTTCACTTGTGAATTTTGATTTGCGCGCCTTAAAGGTAAAAGAAATATAATGATGACTTAGGGCAAAAAAGAAGGCCAGGTGAATCTGAGTTTGTATATTTGTTGTATTTTTTTATGTTCATTTGATCTTCAGTAGGCTAAGTTATGTGCAGCTACTTTAACCCAGACTTTTATTTCTATAAGGAACTTTTTATGAAATTAGCCTCTTTAGCCCTTCATCACGGTTATGATTCTGAAGCAACGACCAAAGCGGCGACCACGCCGATTTATCAAACGACTTCTTATACCTTTGATAATACTCAGCACGGCGCTGATTTATTTGATTTAAAAGTGCCGGGTAATATCTACACGCGCATCATGAATCCAACCACCGATGTCTTAGAACAACGAGTGGCCGAAATGGAAGGTGGCCTTGCCGGTTTGTCGGTGGCCTCAGGAATGGCGGCAATTACCTATGCTATTCAAGCCATTACAGCCGTGGGTGATAATATTGTCAGTACTAGCCAACTTTATGGTGGTACTTATAACCTATTTGCCCACACTTTGCCTAAACAGGGGGTTACGGTAAAATTTGCCTCGGGTGATGATTTATCTTCATTTGACAAGCTGATTGATGAGAATACCAAAGCGGTTTTTTGTGAATCTATTGGTAACCCTGCTGGTAATGTTATTGACCTTGAAGGGCTTGCTAACATTGCTCATAAACATGGTGTGCCACTGATTGTTGATAACACAGTGGCTAGCCCTGCCTTGTGTCGCCCTTTTGAGCATGGCGCTGATATTGTCGTGCACTCGCTCACCAAATATATTGGTGGTCACGGTACCAGTATTGGTGGCATAATTGTAGACTCAGGAAAATTTGATTGGGTTGAAAACAAAAACAGATTCCCAATGCTAAATGAACCTGACCCTTCATATCACGATGTTGTTTACACTGAAGCCCTAGGCGCCGCTGCTTATATAGGTCGCTGTCGTGTTGTACCACTTCGTAATACCGGTGCAGCCTTAGCGCCGCACAGCGCTTTTTTAATCATGCAAGGTTTAGAAACCTTATGTTTACGTATGGAGCGCCACTGTGAAAACGCCTTAAAAGTTGCGCAATACTTGAGTAATCACGATAAGGTAGCCTGGGTCAATTATGCAGCCCTACCAGAGAGTCCGTATCATCAAGTGTGCCAAAAAATAAGCCAAGGTAAAGCCTCAGGTATTTTAAGTTTTGGTATTAAGGGCGGTAGTGAAGCGGGCGCTAAATTTATTGATTCTCTGGAGATGATTTTACGCTTAGTGAATATAGGTGACGCTAAATCATTAGCCTGCCATCCAGCTTCGACCACTCATAGACAATTAAACCCAGAAGAGCTTAAATCTGCTGGCGTCTCTGAAGATCTGGTGAGGATTTCTGTCGGCATTGAGCATATTGACGACATTATTGCTGATATAGCGCAAGCATTAGAAAAAGCCTAAAACACCGAAAACAGCCATTAAAATAGCCGTAATATCTCAATATTGACATATTACGGCTATTTATACTGTCTTAAAGATAAAACCTCAGCTTGCTTACATGCAAATCAATTATTCAGGCTCAGCGCAGCCCTGTTATGGTTTAAGCACAGGTACATTAACCCGCCGATGGTAATAAATGATAACAACAGTATTTGCCACCAAAATAAATTGATTGCTAGCGTATACCTAAACAAGGCTAGTAGGCCAAAGTAACCAATTACCCCATATTGTACCCAGCTGCTTAACCAGCTTAAGTGGTGATTTTTTTCAGCGACACGGATAAAGAGTCGCGATAATTTTAGGCTCATTATTGCTAGCGTTGATACCATAGCGCCAACAAAAATAAATGACCCCCACACCAATAACTCTGGCCAACCTATTACTTGCGCCGATTTTGCTGGCCCAGACCAGAGTGCGTCCCAACTGACCGCTAATATCAATCCCAAGGTAATTAAAATTTGTGAATGATTTTGCTCTGTTGTTGGCTGGGCTAACTCGCTTAACTCCGCTTTTAAATACACAAAAATACAAACAAACGCTATGATGCCAATAAGTGGGGTAATTTGCGGATTCACTTGCACACTTAAGTGGGTTAACAAATAACCGAACATAGGAAACAAGGTATGCGTTAACGACACCCCCGCTACCCAAAGGGCAGCGGTTTTAAAGGTTTGTAATTGGCCTGCGCGGGCAACGGTGGCAATGGCAACATCTAAACCAATACCTAAGCCCATTAATAGGCTAGCTAAAATAAAGTCTACTAAAGGAAAGTCCATTACTTGTCCTCTACTTTAACAATAGATACCGTTTCACCCTGACTCCAATCTAAGCGAATGTCCCACTGATGAATATTGTCAGGGGTCAAGGGCGCTTGCTCTTCATTGACTTCAGACAACACATTACTCGCTTCTACCAAGGTGGCGTCGCGACCATAAATAAAGCTTTGCTCATCAACAATGGTTTTATAGGCTTTATTAAGATCAAGCGCTCTGCGTCTTGATGGGGTAATCAGCTGATAAATACTGGGTTGGGCAACAACTTTTGCGCTATTGACTGAGCCGTCTTTATTAAACCAGCGGGTTATCATCTCTTGGTTTTGTCTAAACTCATCGCCACCACCAACACGCTCAAGGTAGGTTAATATTTCACCCTTTTGTTCACCAATATTAGGCACATCACTGATGGTCTTAAGGTTTAAATAACCCCAACCTTGTGCGCCGGCAACTTTACGTGGGAAGCTGAAAGTATCATCAATGGTTGCACCAACACTTTTATGACAGCCGGTACAAAAGAACTGCTCTTCATTGTTTTGTTTGCGCAGCTCTCCTTGCTCATTTTCAATAAATGCCAGTAGGGTCCAGCCATGTTTATTACTTAAACCATCATCACCAAATTCATTGTAATAAGGCAGGTTTTCAAAATGCTTTTCTTTGCGCTCTAAATAGTAGCGACCTTTTAACTGTCCTGGCGTTAATAAGGTTTTTTTCTCCATATAACGGACTTCTTTCATCCGCGGCGATGCACTGATTTCGCCTTGCTCATCAACATTGACATAGCGCACCGTATGCAAAAAGGCCGTGCCTTGAGGATAAAGCATATGATTGAGTTGATGCTTGGTTGCATCACCGAGGTAGTGCTTGCGCCTTTTTATCTGATTGACGGCTTTATCTAGGGTACCGTTGCCGTTTAAATCAGTGGCAAGCTTTGTTTCATCTATGGTAATGGTTGAGGTTTGTTGGGTATCGCTAATCGCCATTTCAAGCAGGGCTAAATTGGCATAGTAAACATCGCGAGAGTATTGACCGTTTACTTGTCTGAATACTTCAGGTAAACGTATCATCACATCATCGGTCGAGCCATTGGTTGGCCAAAAGGT
This sequence comes from Colwelliaceae bacterium MEBiC 14330, assembly GCA_040779365.1. Taxonomy (GTDB): domain Bacteria; phylum Pseudomonadota; class Gammaproteobacteria; order Enterobacterales; family Alteromonadaceae; genus Colwellia. Next base: position 417,736 of record JBFONR010000002.1, on the reverse strand, counting down.
ACTTGGCATTGGTTTATAGTTAAAGGCAACCCAGCCGGAGCCATCTTTTGCCAGACCATGTTGATCAAAAGCTTGGCTACCTAAATGTAAGTTTTTTACTTCAGGGATAACACCTTGCCAATTAGAGCTTTTTAACTTGCTGATAAAAGGCGAGTAATTATCTTGGTTGATGTAGGTAAGAATGTCATCATCAGATATCTTTTCAATCGCTCGTCTTCTGTCGACAAACAAATTACGCCAGCTATTACTCACGCCAATATCAGAAAAAGCATAACTGCCTTGCTGAAAGCCATCATTCAATTTATTAGGGCGATCACTTTGCTGATGATAGCTTTGATGGCAGACATAACAGGGGTTATTTACCTGATCTGTTTTGGTATAACATTGCGGCGGAATAGGCGCCTCTTTATTATAAACTTGATCGGCAGCAAGCCACTTTTTCGCTGGCGCATAGTCTGCTTTGCCCTCAGTGCTATGTGAATAACCGCTATCTATGACGGTGTCGACATATTCAACTGCTGATGTTGGTGACTGCTCACTATCGCAACCAATAATTAAAATAGTGGTTAATAGCAGTAATAAAATGCTGATTGTAGATGTTTGCATGATTTGCTCTCTTTTGCTGATAAACGAAAAAAGGTGCTCAAGCAAAACTTGAGCACCTAGCCAGGAACTGACTTTTAGTCATTTACAGAAGGATCATACATCCATAATGTATTATTCGCTTGGCCACCATCTTCACCAATGAGAATGCGACCGTCTTCCATAACAACAACATTATCAGGTTGAGATAATCCGTTGGCATCACACTCTTCTATGCCTTCAACATTACGTTCGGTTGAACCCATTAATACTGGCTCTATACGGGTAACATTGTAGTCATCCATCAATGGCATACGGTATATACCGCCACAGTCTTTAACGCGAGCATTAAGCTTAATATCGCCTTCACCATCAATCATACCTCTGTCCATATCAGCAATGGCAAAATAGACATAAGCAGTGGTATTGGCATCACCATCTTCAACAAGCGTTTGCGCACGAGTTGTGTTGATGTTGATACCTTCAAATTTACGCCACTCTGCTGTTGCGCCCTTAGCACGAGCCGCTTTTCTCGACTCAAGGAAAGCAATACGATCGTCCATGGCTTTTCCGGCAGTCACAGTACTTGGGTAAGTTTCGGGTCCTTCATAGCCATCAGTTACTGCTGCAGTAGATTGTGTATCGGCTACGCCATACGTTGCCTGACCCGCAGCCCAAGCAATGGCATCGGCGTCAGTTAAGTAATTACTACGTCCTTCAACATAGCTATCGGTGTCGATTGCGTCATATTCGGCAATCCAGCCTTCAATGGTTGCCTCATCACCGCTGGCTAACTCTATCCACGTAATGTCAAAACCGGTTACTGCTGGCTCAGTGCTGCCCGCATCTTGGGTTAATTTAGCGCCGTATAAAGTACCAGCACTTAAATCACCGGCAGTATCTGCAACAAATTTATAAAAAACGCCGTTAGTGCTATCTTGTGATAGGTAGACAGTTTTTTCATCAGGCATTACTACTGCATTTTCATGCTCAAAACGGCCTAATGCATAGCGTTTAACTGGTGTAGCTGCGCCTGCTGGGTCAGTAATTTCAACAATATAGTGATAGCGATAGGTGTTAGGAAACAGTGTCGCTTCTGTGGCATTGCTGATACCGGCATTGATGTATTTCGCTAATTCATCGCGAGAATAGTTGCTCGTATCAGCGGGATCATTCCATGACCAACTTGCATCACCGTTGTTACCCCATTCTTCTGAGGTTAATGGTGTGTTCCAAGGAGTGACCGAGCCAAAACAGTTTGCAACTGTGCCATAGGTACCAAAATCAAGCATAGTAACGTCTGTGTTATCAACAGACCAAACACCCGTTTGGGCATCTTTATTTAATTTCATACGGCTCATACCGCCCGGGAAGTACTCCCAGTTAGTAAATAAGTAGCCTTCATTAGCACCGGTTTCAATAAAACCATTAAAATCAGGCCAGCCTTCAGTTACTGTGCCTGGCTCTTGTTTACCACTTGCGCCAATAATTGCGCCTAAGCCTTCACTTAAGTTACCGGCAAAGTCATCACCATATTGACCCAATAACTTATATTCGCCGTAGGCAACTTGTACCGTTTCTTTTTCGGCATCAGAAACGGGAATAGGTGTAGAAATGGCATTTTTAGGTAATTTGTTAATATTTACCCCCTGAACTACACCAACACCACCACGATTGTGGGTTTTACCGTCGGCATCTTGCTCATCATTAACTTCATCAGGATGCTGAAAGTTAAAAAACAAATCACCCGCGTTAGTCACAAAGGCACCGGTTACTTCAGCGCCGGTAGGTACTGTGGCTAAGCGCACTAAACCGTCTGGCTGCATAATACCGCGATCGCCCGAGGCACCGTCTGCACCATCAGCACCGTCTGCGCCGTCTGCGCCGTCAGCACCGTCAGCGCCATTAGCGCCGTCAGCACCATTCGCACCGTCTGCGCCGTTAGCACCGTCTGCGCCGTTAGCGCCGTCAGCACCTCTTGCGCCATCAGCGCCTATTTGACCTTGAACACCTGCAACACCATCATCGCCATCATTACAAGCAGATAAAGCCAGTAACATTGATAACGCCATCGCAGATAATTTAAAACTCGACTTAACTTTTGACATGATATTTCCTTTATTATTTTTTAACATGGCAAATGCCACGTTCAGTTCGCTCTAAAACTGCGTGCCATTTTGTGAGGCAATCATGACAATTTATTGACTGAAAAATTAAAGTGTTTTTACAGCTTCTTGACAGAAATAGGTCAAAAATATGTTTTTGATATCAGACATTCATACAATAACTAGTGTTGATGGGAGCTCAGTTGATTTATCAAAAATTATTTTTATCAGCAGGTTAGTTTTTAGTTAAATAATTAACTTGAGTTAAGCTGGTCACTTTTTCAAAATGGTAATTTCAACAAGATTAATGGTTGTTATGTTAGTAAACTAAGACATTTTAAAAGTCTAAGATTAACGGCAACTATAACGTTAATCATTGCTTATTCATTGTGGTATATGTCTTTAGTTGTTCTTTTGAACAAAAAACTATAAATAATTGATACTTAAGTGCAAATTCTTGTTCTAATATAGTGTGTAGTGTGTTAAATTCTCGGCGGATTTTTTTTAACAATGGAATATAAAAATGAAGTTATCTAATTTACTCGCTGCTGCCGCAATTATTTCTCTTTCTGGCTGCTCAACTATCCTTACTGAAGACATGCATCGTATTAACGTAAGCACTGCAAAAAAAGACTTACAGGTTGAGATTGATGGGGTTACACAAACTGCTCCTGGCATTATTGAAGTAAAAAAAGAAAATAAAAACAAAACATTAAAAGTACTAAGTTCAGGGTGTGAACAAAGTATTGCCTTGAATAAAGAAGTTGAACCAACTTTCTTTGTTAATATTCTTTCAGGTGGTGCGTTTGGCTCAACTACTGACTATAGCACTGAAAAAATGTGGCGTTATCAAGACTCAGTATCGATTACTTGTTCTGAGTAATATGAAAAAATTTTCTTTATTTAAAAGAAGCATTGTTGCTTCTTTTTTTTTATGTTTTGCTCAATGCATCCTAGCCGATCCCATTTATAATAATATCAGCGAGCATGATGTTGCTATTTTTAATGCTTTGTTACATCAAAAAGGCACGGTAAATAATGTGCAGCATCCGCAATTTTCTGCTTCGAATCAACAAGATAAAATTCGTGAGTCCCTCTCTATTTTAACTGCTACTGGCTCTGTTAGAGCAGACTATATATGTAACTTCCCTGCTAGGTCGTTGTGGTTAAACAAACGATTTAAATTGCAGCAAGCATTGTCCTTTGAACATTGCGCTAATCTTCAACATTACCTTGATTCGGTTCGCGCTGAATCTATTAGTCTTGTTTATGCCAGTGAAAATTTAACAAGCCCTAGTAGCTTTATGGGGCACAGCTATTTAAAGGTAAATGGCCTGCAAAATACTGAGCATGCAGTATCTTACTTTACTGAAGTTGACAGTATTAATTTACCTAAATTAATGTTCGACGCAATTGTTATTGGCAAGGATGGACACTTTATTGTCTCTCCTTATGCCGAGAGCGAGCAATATTACCGTGATATCGAGTCGAGGAATATATATGAATATCACTTAGCGCTTAGTGAATTTGAGGTAAGGTTAATTACTTTACATTTGTGGGAGTTAAAGGATAAGCAGATAGACTATTTTTTTCACACCCATAATTGCGCCACTATTACACTCGATATTCTTGGCATTGCGAAACCTGAGCTAATTCAGTCTGATAGCGCTTGGTTAAGTCCTCTTGATGTTATAAAGATTGTTAATGAAAATGATCTTGTTGAAAAAACTACGGTAAAACCGTCAATCAATTGGCAATTACGGGCTTATGGTGCCCAACTGTCTCAAGCCGATAAAAAGCGTTTTGTCGCCGCTTTTAGTAGCGGTAATTGGCAGGTAGACTCTGATACTAGCAATCAAGCGGCACTAAACTATTTCTATGCCTCGGCATTAAATGATTATTACTTATCTGTTGATAACATTAGCAATGATGCATGGGCAAAAAACCAACATTTAATTGATGCGGCTTTAGCGCCAGAACAAGCGGTAAGTATTGATGTAAGCCAATTTAAAAACCCGCTCAAAAGATCAAGCGATAACCAAGTGGGTATTACAGTGGCGACAGACGAGCATAATGATTACCTGTTATTAAGTATGTTACCTGCTTCGCATTTACTTTCTGACGATAATCGTCATGCGTTTTCTGAGTCAAGTTTACAACTCTTGAGCCCAGAAATACTGATAAGTAAAGATAAGTTAAGGCTTAAGCAGCTAGATCTTTATGCTATTTCTCAATATATTCCCTACGACACGGTTGTTGGTGGCCTATCAGGTTATTTTGCTCTGGGTTACAGCGGTTTTGATAGTTTTCATTTCGCTTCAGAAAATCGTATTTATGCTAATGGTGGGCTTGGACTCAGTTATCAGGCGTATTCGAGTTTACAATGGTACTCAAGCCTAGGAATAGAGTCATCTATTGGCGATGGCAAAATTTGGCTAACCCCGAGTATTGATCTTGGCTTATTTGCTTATTTAAAAGGCAATAATAAGCTGAGATTACATAATACAGTAACATTTAATGAGTTTAATGATGATGAGTTTGTTATAGATATTAGCCTAGATAATACCTATTTCATGTCAAAAGACAAAGCCATTACTTTTGGCGTTAACTATAAAAAAGTGGCGCAAGCTGATGCAAAGTTGACCATGCAATTGGGTATAAAAATATATTTATAACTAGGTTAGCCAGTAATGACTATTTATAGTGATAACACAGCTAATACCCGCTCAGTAATTATATTCACAAGAGCCATAGAGTTATTAATGCTATACTAGCGGCTATAACGATAACCTTGTGTCACCTTATATTTTATCTTCGTTAAAAAGAGATTTTTCATACTATGTATAAGTTGCTTGCGGCTTTGCTGCTTTTTTGGGGCTGTTTTTTTACTGAGGCGAAACAGAATAAACTTGTTGCTTGTGTTGATGAGCACCCACCTTATCAATACATAGCCGATGTACCTTATGGCAAACACATTACGGCGTTAAAAATATTGGCAGAGGTGTTAGGAAAACAATTAACCTTTGTTAAATCTCCTAACATTGCCCGTTGTTTATCATTTTTAAATGCGGGTCACGTTGATGTGATCGCTGGTTTAAATATCACCAAACAACGACAAGAGTTTACCTTTTATGCGCCTTTTAAGTTGGCTGATGAGCTTAGCGCTATCAGTAGAAAAGACGTGATAATCAATGATTATAACGACTTTAAAGGTAAGATTATTGGTGTACCTAGAGGCGCGGTATATTATGACAAGTTCGATAATGATCAGAGCTTAAATAAGGTCGCCATTCAAAATGAGATAGTGGGTTTATCGATGATTTTAAAAAATCGTATAGATTTAATACTAGCCGGCCCTGATATTCTTAACACTGACCCTGATAATAAGGGGTATAAAAAGTTAAAAGCATCGAAAATTAACTTAGGGGAAGGTTTTGCCAATGTCACTTATTTTGGCTTTAGTATCAGAAATAAATTAGCGATGAGCCAAGCAGAAATTACCTCATTAGTTAAGGAGGCCTTTGAAAAAGGGCGTTTTAAGTTAGCTGAACAAAGACAAGATTAATTGTTAGTGCTAATAACTCATATAAAATTACTAGCGAACTAGCTTTCGAGTATTTTCTTCATTTGCACGCTTTGTTAATGACATTACCCAATTTGCCAAGTAGTCTATTTAATCAGTATTTAGCAACCATTTATCAATAAAACCTGTTATGAAATTATTTGTATACGATCATTGCCCCTACTGCGTGCGCGTTAGAATGCCTTTTGCCATGAAAAATATCCCGTTTGAGCTAGTCACCTTAGCCAACGATGATGAGGCAACACCCATTGCCATGATAGGCGCTAAAGTTTGCCCAATTTTAGAAAAGCCAGATGGCAGTTTCATCGGCGAAAGTTTAGATATTGTCAACTACCTAGACCAGCTTGATGGCAAGCCCATTTTTGCCCCGTCAGCAAATCGCGCCGCGTTAAATGAGTGGATAGCACAAACCAGCGTGTTATTTAGGCAATTGTTATACCCGCGCTGGGTTAACGCGCCATTGGCCGAGTTTAAAACGCAGAGTAGTCGTGATTATTTCACCAATAAAAAGCAAGCGGCGATTGGCGATTTTAGCCAAGCACTCGCCAATAGCGAGCAATACATGAAGGCGTTAGAGGCGCACTTAGAGCAACTGGCTAAGTTATTAACTAGCGAGCACAGTGTTAATGCACAACTATCGGTTGATGATATCGATTTATTTGGCCGTTTACGCGGTATTACCTTAATTAAAGGCTTAACTATACCAGCGAAAGTCAGAGCCTATATTGACTATTTTTCGCGGATTAGCAAGGTACCCACCTATGATGATATAGCGCTTTAGCACGCAGCCATGTCATTAACTGTTCAGGCATGGCTGTTTGAACTAGCAGCAGTATGCTTATGTTAAGATGACTCACCGTTCATGGTAATGACTAACGTTCGGCTGCTGGCATGGTCTCTGTGCTCGCCTAAATAAATACCTTGCCAAATACCAATGTTTAATTGGCCATGGCTTATCGGTAAACTGAGGCTATTTCCTAACAGGCTGGCCTTAATGTGCGCTGGCATGTCGTCGTCACCTTCATAGGTGTGTTGATAGTAAGGTGCGCGCTCTGGCACAAAGTGATTAAAGTGCGCTTCCATGTCACTACGTACTGTTGGGTCGGCATTTTCATTTAAGGTGATTGACGCGGATGAGTGCTTAATAAAAATATGCAATATGCCGCATTGTATTTTGGTTAATTGTGGTAATTGCCTTAACACTTCGTCAGTGATGAGATGAAAACCACGGCTTCTGGCTTTTAGTCGTATCTCAGTTTGCTGCCACATGGTTATGCTCCCTAAAGGTTTTGGTTACTGCGCTTTGTTACTAAGCTAACGTTTTTTGCTGATATAAGCTACTAAACTCACTAATAACCGCGGGCAATAATTGCTGTATTACTGCAAGATGGGCACTGTTTTTACTATAACGCGCATAGAGCTTTTTATAGACGCCAGTCTTACCTAAGCGCATACAGTCAACCAATGATTGTTTACTGGCGGTGTTTACTAGCCAGTCGGGCAGGGTAGCAACGCCCATATTGGCGGCGACCATTTGCAGCATGACATGGCTACTGCCCACTTGTTTGAGTTTATTGGGTTTGCATTTTGCTGGCGTTAAGAACCATTTGAAAATGTCTAATTGTTCGGGCGGTAATGGGTAGGTTAATAAGGTAAATTGACGAAATTGCTCTGGCTGTAAATAAGGGATTGTTGCGCTTGGGTAAATGAAAAACGGCTTATTTTCCGCTGAGGCGGTTAATTGTTGTTGGCTAACATCTTGCTGCGCCGCCAATTGCTTTGATAGCACGGCAATCACTTCAAATTGACCGATCTCTTGATAAATGTAATTGGCCTCATGGTTGTTTTCGTCAGTAAAAAACAGATCGGCATTGGCATCGCTACTGTGTTTTAGTGAGTTACCGGTAAAGGCTTCGTCGAGAAATTCAAGCTCTACGCCTTTATTTTGCTGGGAAAATTCACTGGTAACCGGTAATAACCACTGAAAACATGCATGACAAGCTATGGCTATTTTTAATGAGCTAATCGGTAAGTCGGGGGATTTTAATTGCTGTGTTACTTGCTGTATTTTCGGCAGGCACTCTTGGGCTAAATTAAGTAAAAGTTGACCAGTATCAGTAAATTCTACTGGCGAGGTATTACGAATAAATAATGGGGTATTTAAGCGCTGCTCTAAATCTTTTATTTGATGCGATAAGGCTGATTGACTGGTAAATAATTGCTCGGCTGCTTTACGAATATTGCCGGTACTGGCCAAGGTTGCTAGTGTTTTTAGATGTTTAATTTCAAACATTGAGTACCCCTGATGTCCTTATTGAAGTGTTACGATTAGCGTCACCATGCATTTAATTATAACCACTTAAACGTCTAGACGTCTATATGTTTTTTTAGACTTTCATGTGCTTTATTGCTAACACGCGTTAATTTGATTGATACGAGCAGCAACTTTGCCACAAGTAACTAATTCTCAACTACTTAGTTAGCTGAGAAATAGCTACGCTAGTAGGGTGTCATTAAGGTAGAGGATAGTTGCCTTTACTGGTGATTCAGTATTTAGCACAGTGAATGAAGTTTAAGGGTAACTAGACAAAAAAAGCACCTTGGTTTATCACCAAGGTGCTTTTTATTTAATGATAAGATGGGTTGCAAGCTAAGGTGCTAAACACCAAGCTATAAGCTTAGTCTTGCTCGTGTAACCAAGCAGCATGTTTAGGGGCGCGCTTGGTCACTGACCACTCTTCAATCATGTCATGCGCCACGCGGTTAAGCTCTTTATATTGCTCAGGTGTACCTGTGTTGGCAGCTAACTCTAAACGATGACCATTAGGATCGAAAAAGTAAATTGACTTAAACACGCCATGATTTACTGGCCCTAAGACATCAACACCTTTGGCTTCTAACTCTTCTTTTGCTGATACTAAGGCATCAACGTCGGCAACTTTTAAGGCAATATGCTGTACCCAGGCTGGTGTGTTTTGGTCTCTGTCCATTTTCGGTGAGTTAGGTAATTCAAAAAAAGCCAAAACGTTTTCATCACCGGCATCAAGAAATATATGCATATAGGGATCAGGGGCTTTGGTTGACGGCACTTCATTTTCAGCAATGGCAAGCACTAAGTTCATGTTTAATTTGTCTTTGTACCATTCGGTAGTTTCTTTAGCATCTGCACAGCGATAAGCAACGTGATGAAATTTTTCAACTTTAATCATAATTTAGGACTTTATATTAGGATAATTGATGAATTAATTTTAATCCTAAACTAGGGGCTGAGGCTAATTTTATGCTTATTTAGCAAAATGACTATCGTCAGGGGGAGTTGACGGCTGTAAAAAATAAATTACAGCCGTATTTTGGTGACTGATTAGGCTAAAATAACGGTTTTGTCGCCATTTAAGCAAACACGTTGTTCGGCATGGACTCTCACCGCATGGCTAAGTGCCGTTGCTTCTAGATCGTGCCCCATGTGCACCATTTGCTCTATAGTAAAGGTGTGATTAATTGGTTTGACTTCTTGCGCAATAATCGGTCCTTCATCTAAATCAGCGGTGACATAATGGGCTGTTGCGCCAATAACTTTTACCCCTCGAGCATGGGCTTGATGGTAAGGGCGTGCACCTTTAAAACTCGGTAAAAACGAGTGATGAATATTTATGGCTTTTCCTTGTAATTGTTGGCAAAAATCATTGGAAAGAATCTGCATATATCGCGCTAACACTAATAAATCAACTTTGTGCGCTTGCATCAAAGCCATGATTTCTGCTTCTTGGGCAACTTTCGTTGCTGGGCTAACAGGTAAATAATGAAAAGGGATATCGTGCCATTCGCTTAACGCCCGACAATCTTGATGATTAGAGATGATGCCAACAATATTGACCGGTAAAACACCTGATTTCCACTTGGTTAATAAGGATACTAGACAATGGTCATCTTTTGATACCGCGATAAGAATATTAGGTACATCATCACGTTTACGTAATTGATATTGCATAGCAAGAGGGTCTGCTAACGCCGCAATCGCATTAATAAGCTCAGTGCTTGATACCGTTATGTTTCGATCATCAAAAGCAATACGAGAAAAAAAAGTTTCAGTGTATGGGTCACTGTATTGTGATGTTTCGGTGATAAAAGCGCCGTGTGAATAAAGGCTTTGCGATACCTTGGCTAATACACCACTATTGTCGGGACATTGCCAAGTTAAAATATATTGGGTTACTTGAGACATAATTAGAAAAGCATGGTAATAGTTGTGAATTTGTTAGTGTCAATCATGAGCTAATAAAGCGATTAAAACCAGTACTTTATTAGTATTGCTAGCTATATGCTAGAGGTAAGTAAGTTACATTACTAAAATCTGTAATTAATACAGATTAGCCTAGCTATTGGCGAATTTTATGCTTATTTTTTATATAAAGCTGTTCAACTTTTTCACGAGCCCAGGGCGTTTTACGTAAAAACTTTAAACTAGATTGAATACTGGGGTTATCCGTGAAGCATTTGATTTTAATTTGTTTGCCAAGGCTATCAAAACCAAAATGCGCTTCTAACTCAGTGACAATGGTTTTAAGGGTAATACCATGGAGCGGGTTGTAGGGTTGGTTATCCATTTGAAATCCAAAAAAGCCACTAGTGAGCTTATAAAAAAACACAATAAGGTAAGTATACCATTATTGTGTTTTCGTTTTGACAAATAACCGGCTCTAGCTAAAGTATTGGGTTAACTCGTCGTTGCCACCAATATGTTTACCATCTATAAATATTTGGGGCGTAGTATCGGCTTTGGTAATCGCTCGCATTGCACTAATGCTGGTGTCTTCACCTAAAATCATTTCTTCATATTGCAAGCCCTTTTCAGCTAATAACGCTTTCGCTTTAGTGCAATGTGAACAACCATGTTTGGTAAATATCGCTATTTCTGTTTTTTGCACTGCCTCAGGGTTAATGTAATTTAAAATAGTATCAGCATCAGAGACTTCAAACGGGTCGCCAGGTAAGTCGGGCTCAATAAACATTTTTTCAATAATGCCATTTTTAACCAGCATAGCGTAGCGCCAACTACGTTTACCAAAACCTAAATCGCTTTTATCAACCAATAAGCCCATACCTTGAGTAAATTCGCCATTACCGTCGGGAATAAAGCTAATGTTGCTGGCATCTTGATCTTTAGCCCAGGCATTCATAACAAAGGTATCGTTAACGGAAATACAAACAATTTCATCTACGCCATTGGCAAAAAGTTTCGGCGCTAGTTCATTGTAACGCGGTAAGTGCGATGACGAGCAGGTTGGGGTAAATGCCCCTGGTAGTGAAAACACAACCACGGTTTTATTCGCAAAAATTTCATCGCTAGTACGCGCACTCCATTGATCGTTGGCGATTATTGGAAAAGTAGCGTTTGGCACCTTTTGACCGGAAATATCTGTAAACATGGTAAATTCCTTTGTAGTTTAATTGTATTAAGTCGTCTTACTAAAACCTAACATAACGGGTTAAAGTGAAGCTATTATCAATAGTGTAGTCGTATTTTGAAAATTGTTTGCATCTATTATTGTAATAGGTATTAACTATTAAAAATAAATTTTTAATAGTTTTTTAGAGAATTTCGGCTAATTCTTGCTTAGAGTGCGAACCACATGATAAATTAGTTGTATATACAACTAATGCATTGCTTTGGGATTAAAGATGAATACAAGTTATCACTTACAAACAGGCAAGTTGGGTATGCTAATTAGCATGCCACATAATGGTCAAGAAATTCCCAGTGATATTGCTAATACAATGACTGATGAGGCACTGAAAGTTGCTGATACCGATTGGCACATGGATAAACTTTATGACTTTGCGCAAGCGCTAGGTATCGCGACTATTAAGCCAAGGTATAGTCGGTATGTTATTGATTTAAATCGCAATGTTGATGGAGTGAATTTATACCCTGGTGCTAATAGCACCGAGTTATGCCCAACAACAGCATTTGATTTATCGCCACTTTATAAAGTAGGGCAAGCGCCTGACGAAGCTGAAGTTCAACGCAGAATAGCCCATTATTGGCAGCCTTATCATCAAGCATTAACTGATACCTTGGCCCAAATGAAAGCTGAGTTTGGCAAGGTTGTTTTATTGGATGCCCATTCGATTTTGTCAAAAGTACCGCGCTTTTTTGCCGGGCAATTACCAGATTTTAATTTTGGCAGTGCCGATGGCGCCAGTTGTGATAACGATTTAATGGCGCAAATTATGCAGCTTGATTTATCACCCTATTCCAGTGTCGCCAATGGCCGTTTTAAAGGTGGCTTCATTACTAGAGGTTATGGGAAACCACAAGATAACATCCATGCGGTGCAACTTGAGTTATCACAACATACCTATATGGATGAACCAAGTAACCACTACAATGAAGAAAAAGCCGCGCAAGTCAAAGTGAAGCTGAAAGCATTGGTACAATGTTTAGCTAATTATGCTCAACAAAACTCATCATCACGATAGAAAATTATGGTTAAAGTAGGCAAGATGAAATTATACGCAGAGAGTATTTTATTAAACGATGGTTGGGCAAGTAAGCAAACCATTACCATTGAACAGGGTGTCATTACTGCAATAACCGCAGGCAAGGCTGATGACGCAGAAGTTGCCGATGGCGCAGTCATTCCAGGTATGGTGAATTGTCATTCACATGCTTTTCAGCGCGCTTTTGCTGGTTTTAGCGAGCAAGGCAGTGAAGGGCAAGATAGTTTCTGGACATGGCGTAAAATCATGTATCAATTTCTAGCTCAGTTAACTGAGCTAGATGCAAAAAACATTGCTAAGCAATTGTATATTGAAATGTTGAAAATGGGCTATACCCGCGTTGCTGAATTTCATTACTTACACCATGATATTGATGGCAGTGCTTATGAAAATAATGCTGCTAACTTGGCAACTATGGCTCACGCTATTTTTGATGCGGCAAAGGAATCAGGCATTGGTTTAACGCTGTTGCCAGTTTTATATCAACATAGTGGTTTTGGCGAGCAAGCCCCGAGTGATGGTCAAAAAAGGTTTATTAATTCAACCAGGCAGTTTAATCAACTAGTGAGTGACTGTTTTAGCTTGAGTAAGGAATTTCCAAATAGCAATGTTGGTATAGCGCCACATTCCTTGCGTGCAGTCAATAAAGCTGCGCTTAACAGTGCTGTGGCACATGTCAGAAGCCTAGACGCGCAAGCTCCCATTCATATACATATTGCTGAACAGCAAAAAGAAGTGGATGATTGTTTGGCGCATTATGGTAAAAGGCCAGTACAGTGGTTACTTGATAATATTGCACTGGATAAGCATTGGTGTTTAATTCATGCCACGCATCTTGATGAGCAAGAGCGGAAGGGTATTATCGCTGCACAAGCCATAGCGGGTATCTGCCCTACGACAGAAGCTAACTTAGGCGACGGTATTTTTCCCACCACCGAGTTTTTAGCTGAACAAGGGACTATTGCTATCGGCTCGGATAGTCATATTTCGGTCAACCCGATTGAGGAACTGCGCTGGCTAGAGTATGCGCAGCGTCTGATAAAGCAACAACGTGCTATTTTAGCCTCGAAAACGCAAGCTTCTGTTGGACAAAACCTGTGGCAACAAGCAGCCATGGGGGGGGCACAAAGTACCAGCAGCAATACTGGCTGTTTAGCGGTGGGTAAGCAAGCTGATTTATTAGTGCTTGATGGTGAACAAACTAAGTTGTTTGCCAACACAAGGCAACATTTATTAGACAGTGTGGTTTTTGCCAGTCAGCAAAATACCATCAAAGATGTGATGGTTAATGGACAATGGGTCATTAAAGCAGGACAACACAAAGACCAAGCGCAAGCGAGTGATAACTTCGCCAAATTATTGGTCAAGTTATCTTCATAAGGCAATCACGATAAGCTTGTTTTAGCTCCCTCAGCATTAAAATGTTGAGGGAGCTAAAGTTAAAACAAGCTGGTATAACGGCTTATGGTGTCACAAACCTTTTTTTCATTGTTGATATGAAAGACAATATCGCGTTGCTCTGTCAGGCAGATAGAATTATAAAACTCTTTGACTACCGTTCTGTGCGAAGTGATCACCTTTAATCGCTCTACTTCTTTTTTAGTGAAACTGCCAAGCTCACTTTCTAAGTCAGTGTAGATTTTATCCGCTTTCAACTGTAATTTAGTGTTTCCGACGTCAGAAAAGAAACTCTGTAAATATTGTACTTTGCTTTCATAAAATTGAGTCACTTTTTCATTCGGATAGAAATGTAAATAAAGTGCAGCGGCGACAATTAATATCAATAATTTTTTCATAAAATATCGTATAATAAGTAAGAAGAATTAATTTTATCCCAATTAATTGTTATTAGATAATATTTTGTTAGCTATTGTGCTTTTTTTCTGCATAAAATTAGCCCTCCTGGTTTAGTAGCTAATAGTCTGTTATTAATTATTTACTGTTTATCAAGGATTTATCGTGAGAGCAAACGACCAAACATCCGCTTCGTCTAATGGTACTAACAAGGCAGTGCAACAACATATTCCTGTTAAGAATGTCAAAATTCATGGTAGTAAAAACACCGGTAAAGAACGTTATAAGCCAGGTGATCAAATATATGTCCGTAAACAAAATGGATTCTTCCAACGCCTCAGACAGCGAATGAATTTAGTGTTCTTTGCCTTGTTTTTGCTACTGCCTTGGTTGCAGTTTGATGGTCATCAGGCGGTATTATTTGATATCAGTGAACAGCGTTTTACCCTGTGGAGTTTAACCTTGTGGCCACAAGATTTAACGTTATTAGCGTGGTTGTTTATTTTAGCGGCATTTTTACTGTTTTTTGTTACTACCTTTCTTGGTCGTGTTTGGTGTGGCTATATGTGCCCACAAACCGTGTGGACTTTTATTTTTATTTGGTTTGAAGAAAAAATAGAAGGTCGCGCTAATCAGCGACGAAAACTTGATCAACAGCCAATGAACTTAAATAAATTTATGCGTAAATTTATTAAACATAGTGCCTGGTTATTATTTTCACTGTTAACGGCAATGACATTCGCCGGTTATTTTTCTCCGATGCAAACATTGTTTGTTGATGTCTTTACCTTTAATACCAGTATGGTTATGGCCGGTATTTTGGCTTTTTTCACCTTTGCTACCTATGGCAATGCCGGCTGGATGCGAGAAACAATGTGCTTGCATATGTGTCCTTATGCGCGCTTTCAATCAGCAATGTTTGATAAAGATACGGTAACAGTGACTTATGATAGCCAGCGCGGTGAAAGCCGAGGCGCTCGTGGGCGCAAGCAAGATCATAAGGCCTTAGGGTTAGGAGATTGTATCGATTGTAATTTATGTGTTGAAGTTTGCCCTACCGGTATAGATATTCGAAATGGCTTACAGTATGAGTGCATTAACTGTGGCGCCTGTGCCGATGCTTGTAACAGCGTAATGGATAAAATGCGTTATCCACAAGGGCTGATTCGATATACTACCGAACATGAAATTAAAGGCAAAAAAGTCCACTTTCTGCGCTCAAAGTTAATTGGTTATGGGGTATTATTATTAATTATGAGCAGCATGTTGGTGCTTGAAATTGTCAATAGAGTGCCTTTATCTCTTGATATTATGCGTGATCGTACTGAGCTTGCTAAAGAGAACTTTAATGGTGATATTGAGAATGTTTATACCCTAAAAATCCTCAATATGTCGCAAACCGATAATACTTACAAGTTATCGGTAAAAGGTATTGAAAATACCAAATGGCATGGTAAACAAGAAGTCACCGTTAGAGCGGCAACCCTGTATACCTTACCTATTAGTATTTCTGTTGACCCCTATGAACTTGAAGGTTATATGACTGATATCACTTTTATCGTCGAACAAATTTCACCGGACAATGAGGCAAGAATCGAACAAGAAAGTCGATTTTTTAATAAACGCTAATGGCTAATTTTGATTTCAGTGCGCTATCACCTGATTTAATTATCGATGGCTTAGAAAGTGCAGGTTTTGTCGTGGATAGCGGATTATTGCCACTGAACAGTTATGAAAATAGGGTATATCAGTTTCATGACGATAACTTAGTCAAATATGTCACTAAATTTTACCGACCACAACGCTGGCAGCTTGAGCAAATAAAAGAAGAGCATGACTTTTCATTTGAATTAGCTGAGCAAGAGTTACCCATTGTTGCGCCATTATCTATCAATGGCCAGAGTTTATTTGACTACCAAGGGTATCACTTTGCGGTCTTTCCTTGTCGCGGCGGACGTATTTTTGAAGTCGATAACCTTGACCAGTTAGAGTGGATGGGGCGGTTTGTAGGGCGCATACATGCGGTGTCATCACAACATAATTTTCAACATCGTCCGAGCTTCAATACTAATGAAATGTTATTGCAAGCACGTGAGACCATACTCAGTTCAAACTATGTCGCTAAAAGTTTACTTACTCCTTTTGTGACCATTTTAGACCAAGTTATTGGCTTGGCTATCGAGCAATACTTGCCAGTTAAACAGATGCGCGAGATTCGTTTACATGGTGATTGTCATGCAGGGAATATTTTATGGCGTGATGAAGGGCCACACTTTGTCGATCTTGATGACTGTCGAACTGGGCCGGCAATTCAAGACTTATGGATGATGTTATCAGGGGATAGGCAGCAGCAGCTGTTACAACTTGATACACTATTAATGGGCTATGAAGAGTTCAATACATTTGAAAATGAACAGCTTATCTTGATAGAATCGTTAAGAACGATGCGTGTAGTTAATTACATGGCATGGCTATGCAAACGTTGGCAAGATCCGGCGTTCCCACAAAATTTTCCTTGGTTTAATACCGAGAAGTACTGGGAGCAACAAATCTTAATGTTAAAAGAGCAGATGTCAGCGTTGCAACAACCACCATTAAGTTTACAAAATTTTTAGCCTTGCTTTTTGTCAGGCCATTCACTTTAGGAAATTATAATGAATAAAATACTTAAATCTCTTTTGTTAATGCCACTGTTAGCCTTATCGGTTGGTGCTAGCGCTGCGCAGTACACTGAAGGTAAGCAATACACTAAAGTAAATGAAACAGTGACCAATAAAAAAGAAGTACGTGAGTACTTTTCTGTTTATTGTCCACACTGTATGACATTCGAACCTTTCATGCAGAGTTTGAAAAAGACCTTGCCAGAAGATGTCACTTTTGAGCGTAACCATGTTGATTTTTTACGTGCTGCTAGCCCTAAAGTTCAACAAATGATCACTAAAGCGATTGTTGTTGCCGAGCAACTTGATAATACTGATAAACTTGTTGGCGCAATCTTTAATTATGTGCAAGTGCAGCGTGCTGTGATTACCTCAGAAAAAGATTTACGTAATATCTTTGTTCTTAATGGCACTGATGGTGAAAAGTTTGATAAATTAATGAAAAGCTTTAGTGTTAACTCAAAAGCTAAGTTGTTGAAGAAAAAGCAAGATACTATGAGTGCGAAAGGTGCAATCAAAGGTGTACCGGCCGTAGTCGTTAATGGTAAATACCGCATTAATACCGCAGAGCTTGATAGAAAAAACTTTGAGCAAGATTATAAAAACCTTGTCAATTATTTACTTGAGTTAGACTCTTAAGTACGATTGTTTAATAACTTGAGATAATAAAAAGCCAGGTTGTAAATTAACAGCCTGGCTTTTTTTATGATGAATTTAGCGCTGCGCTAATTAGTTAATTCGACTATTTTAACATTAATATCAATTGACTTACCTTGGCGATAAACCTTAAACAGTAATTCAGAGTTTGGCCGAGTTTCTGCGATAATATCTAAAGCATGAGTAACGCTTGTTATCGCATGATTACCTATTTGGTAAACAACATCACCAACAGCTAGCCCGGCAGATTTTGCTGGGCTATTAGCAAAAATATCATCAATGACAAAGCCTTTTAGCTCGTTATGGTATTTATTAGTCGATATACCTAACCAGCCTCTAACCACTTTGCCATTTTCAATAATTTGACGCATCACTTTATAGGCGAGCTGATAAGGAACTGCAAAGAAAATCCCTTGAATAGAAAGTTGTGGATTAGATTGGGTAAATTTTCTTGAATTTATGCCGACTAAGGTGCCATTACTGTTAATAAGCGCACCTCCTGAATTACCTTCATTAATGGCAGCATCCATCTGCAGAAATTCTAAATAACTGGTATTACTTAAACCATTTCTTCCGGTGGCACTTATAATACCCTGTGTTACCGTTTGACCAAGGTTGAGTGGGTTACCAATGGCTAAAACAATATCTCCTGCTAAAGAGGTTTGCTGTCTTTTTTGTGGGATAACTGGAAGGTTTGCAGCATCTACTTTTAAAACAGCTAAGTCGGTATAATGATCAAAACCGATAAGTTCGGCAGGGAATATCTGACCATTTTGCAAGAGTACCTGTATTAAGTCGGCTTGGCGGATAACATGTAGGTTGGTTAAAATATAGCCATGGGTATCCATAATGACCCCTGAGCCCAAGCGCGTGCTTTTACGAGGCTGACGCCCATATTGTGGATTAACTTCTATTTGCTCGGAGTAAATATTCACTACCGCTGGGCTAGCGATACTGACGGCTTTAGCAAAAGATAACGGCGCTTGCTGTGCTTGACTGCCCTTAAAAAGGCTATTGACTAGGCTTGAGTCATTTAAACCAGGAATTAAGCCGGGTACCAGCAAAAGTAATAATACTGCGAGTAAAACGCCATAACTGATTGCGGTTAAGATATACTTTAAAAGAGAAAAAATTTTCAAGTGCTTGCTTATATCATGTCTAAATCATAAATCGAGTGTAACATAAAAAAAAGCTGAGTATATTGACGTTAATTATTTTAACCTCGGTCAATATAGTCAGCTTAGTTTATGGCTTTTTAATGTCAGTAAAATTAGCGAATCATAATGTATTGTGAATGATTATTACGAATGATGTTAATTGCTAAGACACCACTTTTATCTTTAAGGTAATCACGTAATTGTGCGATATCCTTAATACGTGTGCGATTGACACCGGTAATAATATCACCCGCTTTTAAACCCACCATCTGCGCAGGAGAGCCTTCAGCGACAGATTCTATAATAATGGCGCCTTTTTTACTGTCATTCTCTAGTTTTGCTCCATCTAGCATTCTATGAATACTTTTAGCAGTAATATCAGCACTTTTATCTTGCTTTAACTTAACGGTAAAGACTTCTTTGTCACCATCTCTGATCACGGTTAACTTAACTTTTTTATTGGCACCAATTGTGCCTATTTTGGCGCGTAATTCGAAGAAGCTTTTTATTGCTTTGCCGTTAACCGCAACAATAACATCACCGGCTTTAATACCCGCTTCGTCTGCTGCAGAATCAGGCATAACTTGTTCAATAAAGCCACCTTGATTAGTTTCTAACTCCATTGCTTTAGCTATTTCGCTATTCACACTACGACCTGATACACCAAGAATACCGCGATGCACTTCACCAAATTCAATAATTTGTTTGACCAAGTTATGCATCATATTACTTGGTATAGCAAAACCAATACCGACATTACCACCACCAGGCCCTAAAATTGCGGTATTAATACCGATGAGTTCACCACGTAAATTAACTAAAGCACCGCCAGAGTTACCGCTATTGATTGCTGCATCTGTTTGAATAAAATCTTCATATTGTTCGATATTTAAATTACTGCGACCAAGCGCACTAACAATACCGGAAGTGACGGTTTGTCCCAAGCCAAAGGGGCTACCAATTGCGACAGTGAAATCACCAACACGCAAATTATCAGAATCGGCCAATTTGATTTCGGTTAAATCATCTGCCTCAATTTGTAATAAAGCGATATCACTTTTTTCGTCACTGCCTAACTTTTTCGCTTCAATTTGTCGACCATCTTTTAAGGTGATCATTATTTCATCCGCGTTTTCTATGACGTGGTTATTAGTAACAATATAGCCTTCGTCGCTATCAATAATGACGCCCGAGCCTAGGCCGCGAAATTGACGTTGTTGTTCCTGCGAGTTTTGCCCTCTATTACCGAAGAAAAACTTGAAGGCATCTGGGATATTTTGTTGTGCTACTTTTTGCGTACCGACCACTGAGATACTGACAACGGCTGGGGTTGCATGTTCAAGCATCGGCGCCAAACTTGGCATGACTTGGCCATCAACCTGCGTAGGCCAACTTGCATGAACAGGCGCGCTAGTAAGTGCTAAAGTTGAAGATAATAATGCCGCACTGAAAACGAGAGATAATTTAAAATACTTTGATGAAGTGGAAAGTTTAGATGAATGTTTCATATTTAAGCGTTCTCCAAAATTAATATGAGTTAAGAAAAGCTAACCATTTACTTTGTGCTGTTAACTCTTTTATTCAATACCTCCAAATAGACTGCCCTAAAAAGTGATAGTTCAGTCTTAAGAGTGATCTTTTACTCTGCAGTTGTAACTTTTTGTTTCTGATCGGCAAACAAGCCACTGGCATTATTTGAATAATCAAGCGGTGCTTCAGTCACTTCTTCGGCGGTTTCAGTACTACGTTTTTGGTGACGTAATGTTGCTGTTTGTGCTAATTGCTGCTGAGTTTCGGCAGAGAAAAATGGCATGCTTTCAACTTCAGCTGTGCTGGCTTTTTGTAACAGCTGCGTACTTTCTTGCATTTGTTTCATCGCGGTTTGACAAGTAGTATTCATCTGTTCAAGCAGTTTGGCTGAGCTTTCTAAATGTTCGGCAACATCAAGTTTATATTGATTTAAAGCCGCTTCACTTTGATTCGCTTGTGCTATTAATTTACGTTGTTCTTGGCTTGAACTGGAAAGCAGACGCGTCGCGAAAAAACCAACAATACCACCGACGATAAAAATGACCAGAGCTATAACTACATTCATAGGTTTACCTTACTTTGTATTTAGAAATTAATCTGTTGGGTATAAATATAACACCTAGATAGATTATACTATCATCAAAACAAACTACTAAGTTAAATTATCTTAGTAAATAATAGTTTAAATATGAGTAAAAATTTCATTTTCAAGTGCAAATTTACCCATTACGTCTTCAATAAAATACAGGCTCTCAATGATAAAACTTTCTCCTATTGATAAGTATAAGCAAGATTTAACGCGTGATGATTTTCTTTTTGATGCAGCACAAGAAAATGCGGTGATGCACTTACAACGTTTGTATGATGACTTACAAAATAAACCTGTACCAGTCAGTGGTTTTAAAAAGGTATTTAATCGCTGGAAAAAGGTCTATAAAAGACAAGAGCTTAAGCCTGTTAAGGGGCTTTATTTTTGGGGAGGAGTGGGGCGTGGTAAAACTTATTTAGTTGATACCTTTTATGATAGTTTACCTTTTGAAAATAAAATGCGTGTGCATTTTCATCGTTTCATGCATAGGGTTCATCAAGAGCTCAAGGCTCTGTCTGGGCAATCAGATCCGTTAAAAATGATTGCCAAGAAGTTTGCTAAAGAAACGCAAATAATATGTTTCGATGAGTTTTTTGTTTCAGATATTACCGATGCTATGATCCTAGGCACCTTATTTGAAGAGTTATTTGCCCATAATGTTACCTTGGTGGCAACATCAAATATCATCCCTGATGAACTCTACCGTAACGGGTTACAAAGAGAACGCTTTTTACCTGCCATTAAATTAATCAATGAGCATACTATCATTGTCAATGTTGATAGCGGTGTCGATTATCGCTTAAGAACGTTAAAGCAGGCAGAAATATATCATTACCCACTTGATAGTCAGGCAAATGAAAATTTAAACCACTACTTTAAACAACTCTCAACCGATGAAGGTAAAGTCGCGCAAGCAATAGAAATTAATAATAGACAGTTAGACACCGTTATGGTCAGTGATGGTGTTGTTTATTTTGACTTTTCTGTGCTTTGTGAAAGTGCTCGTAGCCAAGGCGATTACATGATGATTAGTCAAGTTTATCACACGGTATTATTGGCTAATGTTAAAGAAATGGGAGCAGATAGTGATGATACAACCCGTCGATTTATTGCCTTGGTTGATGAGTTTTATGAGCGTAATGTTAAGTTAATCATGTCTGCGGAATGCGCATTAGAAAATTTATACAGCGGTGGCCGTTTAGCATTTGAATTTAAACGTTGCTTAAGTCGATTGCAGGAAATGCAATCACATGATTATTTAGCAAGTGAACACCTTCCCTAGCCAGTTATTTGCTGTGCTATTAAACGTAAAAGCCCAAATCATAATAGTTGACTTGGGCTTTTATGCAAATGACTTAGCTGAAATTACCCATTAATACATTAAGGTATACAATTTTCGGCGAAACTTAGTGGCTAACGGGTCTCCATCGGGTAATGCTTTTAAAACATCTAAAAACAACTCTTTACTTTGTGCTTGACTGGTTTCATCAGCCGCTTGCACTAAACGAAATAGTAAGGTGAGGGCATCCTCATGACGATTCACTTGACTATATTGTGCCGCAAGCTGATGGCTGATGCTTATATCCGTTGGTGACGCTGCTAGTTGCGCTTCTAGTGCTTGTATTTCAGGTGAATTTGCAGCTTGTTGAGCTAATTCAACTTTGGCTATTAATGCGTGATATTCGCTACCTTGGTCTACCATCATGATGGTATCTAACAGGGCTTGAGCTTCAGCTATTTTGCCTGTTTGAAGGTAAACGTCTGTTAAGACATATTTTATATCAGCGCGACTATTATCTAATTGATAGGCTTGGGATATTGCTTTGTTTGCTTCAACGAGTTGATTATTCTCTAGGCAAGCTTTTGCTTGCTCAAGTAATAGGTCTTGTGGTTTTGGCAAGTGTTTATCTAAAAATACATCAATGCTGGCATCATCTTGCGGGCCTGAAATGCCGTCTAGCGGTTGTGCATCTTTTAATAAAATCGCGGTAGGTAACCCTTGAATGCCAAATTGTTGTGCTATTTGTCCTTGGCTCTGACAGTCAACCGTCGCTAGGGTGACATGTTCAGTAAATGTTGCCAGCTTAGTGGCTAACTTGTCACGTAACTCAATACTTTCAGGGATTTGCTCGGCCCAAAAACAAACCAGTACCAGTTTGTTTTTTGACTCTTCAACAACCACTTGTTGAAAATTATCTAGTGTAATGGCAATCATAGTTATCTTCTTAATAAGGTTATTTATACTGTTAAAGTAAGGGTATTTCTTTATTTATCAAGGTTAACATCATTAACCTAAGACAAACCAAAGTAGCCCAACACCTAAGATCAACCGGTAGATTACAAACGGCATCATACCAAGCTTGTCCAGTAAGATAAGAAAGTAATGAATACAAGCATAAGCACTAATAAAGGCTAAGGCACTGCCAAAGCCCATGGCAAACCAATCAACCGAGTCACTTGCAAGGATTAACTTTAAGGTTAGGTAACTACCCGCCATGGCAATGGCGGGTATTGAGAGTAAGAATGAGAAACGCGCAGCGCTATCACGGCTTAAACCAAGTAATAAACCGATAGTCATGGTAATACCAGAGCGCGATGTCCCTGGAATAAGTGCCACGGCTTGGGCAATACCAATTAACATTGCCCCTTTTATGCCAAGTTTCTCCATCGGTTTATGCTCGGCGCGATTACCCGCCTTGATATCAGCAAAACCGAGTAAAAAGCCAAATAATAGTGTGGTTGCAGCAATCACTAAAGCGGTTCGAAAATGTGTTTCGATAAAGTCTTTGCCAAACAGGCCAAACAAACCGGCAGGAATGGTGGCGAACAATATCCACCAAGCAAGTTTGCCATCAAAACGTTGACTGCCTTTTTCGGGACCTATACCAACCGTACCTAACCAAGATACAGCCATGGCACCGACTTCTTTACGAAAATAAAGTACAACAGCCAATAAAGTACCAACATGTACAGCGACATCAAAAGCTAAGCCTTGGTCTTGCCAGCCCCAAATTTGTGACGGTAATATCAGATGAGCAGAGCTAGAGATAGGTAAAAACTCGGTCAAGCCTTGCAATAAAGCAAGAATAATTATTTCTAAGGTGCTCATATGTGCTCGGTTATCCTATAGCTAGCTTAAAAAATGAAATGTCACGGTACATCTTACCAACAGTTATTGATGATGTGGAGTTGCTGGCTTGATTTATCATAAATTTGCCAGAGTTCTTGGTAGCTTTGTTTTAATATCGGATGTTTTAATTTGGGGGCTATTTGACTTAGTGGCCAAAGCACAAAGGCGTTTTTAGTGATTTCATCGCGCGGAAGTTGCGCTGGCTCTGCTATGATTAAATCATCGTAAAGCAATAAATCTAAATCTAAGGTACGTGGGCTAAATTTTTTAGCATGATGGTCACGCCCATGAGAGAACTCTATATCACGTAATATTGCCGCTACTTGTTCAACATTTTCAGAACATTGCAAACCAATCGCCATATTGTAAAAAGCAGGGCCATCAAAACCAATAGCCTCACATTGAAACAGTGAAGATAAGGTTAATTGCTCAACAGTTAAGTTAAATGCTTTGGCTAAGCAGAACAGCCCCTGCTTTACATGGTATTCTCGATCGATATTAGTACCAAGCGAAATATAGATTTGAGCCATTAACGATTCGTCTCAGCCGTTTGTGTGCCACGCTCTATTTCTACGCCAACGGTTTGAGCGTTATGCACAGCCCCTGGTTTGCCTATAGCAAGTTTCAGCCAAGGTATGTGATAGGTGTTCATTAAAAACGTTGCCATGCGTTCTGCCAACGTTTCAAGTAAGTCAACCGGGTTGTCATTGGCAAAACGTTCAATCGCTAGTGAAATATCAGCATAGTCTAAGGTTTTGGCGAGCTCATCATTAACGGCTGCAGCGGCAGTATTCCAGGCCATAGTTAGATCAATAACTAAGGTTTGTTTAATGAGTTTTTCCCAGTCAAAAACACCTATGGTGGTTTGAATACTCAAACCTTTTATGTACACCTTATCCATTACTAACCTGTTATGTTGTTGAGAGCTATTGCAGTGGCAATATAATTGTTACAAAATAAAAGGCAGATTTTACCTGCGAAGTTGTAGAAAAACTAGCTAAGATGCAGATAGAATAAAAAATTACTTTTTCTTTCGCTAAATAATGGACTTTATCAGCAACATGCTCCTACTTACAGCCACGATGATTATCTCAGCCTACCTTATCGGCTCAATCTCGAGTGCTATTTTAGTGTGCAGATTTTTAGGCTTACCGGATCCAAGAACAACCGGCTCTAAAAACCCGGGTGCGACCAATGTCTTTCGAATGAGTAATAAACTCACTGCTGCTACAGTATTATTTCTCGATATTCTCAAAGGCACCATTCCAGTTTGGGGGGCGTATTTTTTAAAGATTGAGCCCTTATATTTGGGCTTTATTGGTGTTGCGGCATGTTTAGGGCATATGTACCCGATATTTTTCAATTTTAACGGCGGTAAAGCGGTAGCAACAGCATTGGGAACCTTGTTGCCAATCGGTTTTACTTTAGGTGGCTTATTAATTCTTACTTGGGTACTTGTGGTCAAATATAGCAAATATTCTAGTTTAGCGGCGATTGTTACCGTATCTTTAGCGCCACTATATGTATACTTCTTGAAACCGCTATATGTCTATCCAACGTTAATGTTAAGTGCTTTAATCATCTTTAGACATAGAGAAAATATTAAGCGTTTGATAAATGGCACGGAAAGTAAAATAATCCACAAAATTTAATCTGAGCATTATGTTGAAAAATGATCAAATAATGGCTTTTGGTGTTTTGTTAATCGAGGTTATTACTTTTTTACTGACGGCAATGAATCTAGCGGCCACCTTGGCTTAGCCTTGAAAGTCATATCTGCCGCTGTGCCTGCTTTTAAACGTTGTAATCCCGCATAAGCAATCATAGCGCCGTTATCGGTGCAAAATTCAGGGCGAGGATAAAAGACACTTCCTCCTAGTTTTTGAGTGGTACTGGCTAGTTTTTCACGCAAACTGGTATTAGCACTGACACCACCGGCAATAACTAAGCGATTTAACTTTTCTTGCTGTAACGCGCGTTTACATTTTATCGCGAGGGTATCAACTACTGCTTGTTGAAAAGCATGCGCAATATCGGCATGGGTTTGTTTAAGCGCTTCATCACATAGTGATGGTTGAACATTGGAACACTCATTGCGCATTAATGTACCTGCAGCGGTTTTTAAACCACTGAAACTAAAGTCTAAACCAGGCCTATCTGTCATTGGCCGAGGTAATTTAAAGCGTCCAGCAATACCGTTTTCAGCCATCTTCGCTAAGGCAGGACCGCCAGGGTAGTCTAAACCCAAAAGCTTAGCTGTTTTATCAAATGCTTCACCAGCTGCATCATCGACAGACTCACCCAATAACTTATATTCACCAATGGCATCAACACGAACTAACATGGTATGGCCACCAGAGACTAATAAAGCAACGAAAGGAAACTCAGGTACATCATCTTCTAACATAGGTGCTAACAGGTGACCTTCCATATGATGCACTGGCACCGCGGGCAGTTTCCAGCCATAAGCTAAGCTGCGACCGATAGAGCAGCCCACCAGTAAAGCACCAACTAAACCTGGACCTGCAGTATAGGCAACACCATCTAAATCTTGCGGTGTTAAGTCAGCATCGGCTAATACTTCTTTAATTAAAGGAATGGTTTTACGGACATGATCACGCGAGGCGAGTTCGGGGACAACGCCACCATAATCAGCATGCACGGCAATTTGGCTATAGAGACGATGCGCAAGTATTCCTTGTGGTCGATCACCTTGACCGTCATCATAAATGGCGATACCCGTTTCATCACAAGAAGTTTCAATACCCAAAATACGCATAATAGTAATAATCTCAAAAAAATAGAAAAATTAGCAAGGTTTGCACACAGTTAACACAAATGACGCTATGTTAGCGCGGCGATTTTACCGTGTTTATAAGTTATGCACCAGCGCATTTCTGTATTTGTTATCCACTCTAGCTAAATTAATCTTTACATTGCAGTATGCT
Source organism: Colwelliaceae bacterium MEBiC 14330 (assembly GCA_040779365.1). Classification (GTDB taxonomy): domain Bacteria; phylum Pseudomonadota; class Gammaproteobacteria; order Enterobacterales; family Alteromonadaceae; genus Colwellia. Next base: position 390,500 of record JBFONR010000002.1, on the reverse strand, counting down.
TGGCAGTAGAATACGTCACCCATTTTTAATAGAGCGGGTGCGGATGAGGTTTTTATTGTAAATGATTGCAGTGTTTAGCCGAAATCAGTCACCGATTTATATAGATTTTATACTAAGGTAAAAAGTACATGCCAGTAATTAAAGTAAGAGAAAACGAACCATTTGACGTAGCCCTACGTCGTTTTAAGCGTTCATGTGAAAAAGCAGGTATCCTTTCAGAAGTTCGCCGCCGCGAATGTTACGAAAAGCCAACTTGGGAACGTAAACGTAAAAAAGCAGCTGCTGTGAAACGTGCTGCGAAAAAAGTTTCTCGTGAGAACGCTCGTCGCGTTCGCATGTACTAAGATTCGTTTAAAGAACCCTTAGTAATCTTTCCATTTTGAAAGAGTGAGCTGATTTAGATGTCTCTTCTAATACAACTCAAAAATGAAATGAAAATTGCCATGCGCGCCAAAGACAAATTACGTCTTGGGGTAATTCGTATGGCACTTTCTGCTGTTAAGCAAGCAGAAATTGATCATGATACCGAAGCAACAGATGACAATGTTATTGCTGTATTAACTAAAATGGTTAAACAGCGTAAAGAGTCAATTAAAATGTTTAACGAAGGTGGTCGTGATGAATTAGCAAAAAAAGAAGCAGCCGAAGTTGCTGCATTAGAATTCTTTTTGCCAAAACCGCTTACAACAGAAGAAATTAATGAATTAATCGCTAAAGCAATAGCTGAGTCTGGCGCAGCGTCTATGGCTGACATGGGCAAAGTAATGGCGGTATTAAAGCCATTAATGCAAGGTAAAGCTGACATGGGCACAGTAAGCGCTCAAGTTAGAGCAGCACTGAATGCATCATAATTAATGTAGCTAAAAATTTGTTAAGACAAACCGCACTAACGAAAGTTTTTGCGGTTTTTTATTGCCTGAAATTTTTATTTTGCTTAAAAATATTGAGCACATTGCTGTTGGTATTGTGTAGAATAGTGATTTCAATTCATCTAAAGCAGTGATTATCGATTACGATATATGGCCATGAGAACAAGCAGCAAGCGATAGTCGCTATAATTATTTTATCGCAAGCTAATCTTGTGTCGCTATTATCATGCCATATGTCCAAAACGGGCGAGTTTTAGGCGATGATTCTGCATTGATTATGCTAAGCAACAAATAACGATGCGCTTAATTAATGCCTTGCCCCATAGCGATAGAATATCACTATGCACTCACTTTAGTAGATGAAATGGTACGATGTTTTTCAATTTAATTAAGATTTTTTGACACTATGGCTGGACGCATTTCTCGACAATTTATTGATGATTTACTGAGCAGAGCTGATATCGTTGAGTTGATTGATAGCCGAGTACCACTGAAAAAAGCTGGTAAAAATTATCAAGCCTGTTGCCCGTTTCATAATGAAAAATCACCCTCTTTTACTGTTAGTCAGGAGAAACAATTTTATCATTGTTTTGGTTGTGGTGAACACGGTAATGCTATTTCATTTTTAATGGAGTTTGACCGTCTTGATTTTCCAGATGCGGTAGAGGAGCTTGCCTCACATTGTGGTATGGAAGTTGTTCGAGAAGAAAACAATGCCAGTCCCGCTGAGCAACTTAGACAGCAAAAAATACATCAGCAAAAGCAAGATGATTATGAATTGATGCAACAACTAAGTCGCTTTTATCAACAGCAACTAAAAGTGGCAAAAGATAAAAACACCGCAATTGACTATTTAAAAGGTCGGGGCCTTAGTGGCGAGATTGTGAAGCGATTTGGTATTGGTTATATCAGCGATGCCTGGGACGGTATGATGAATACTTTCTCGCGTAATGGTCAAGCTAATCAACAGTTGATTGACTTAGGTATGGCAATTTCAGGTGATAAAAACCGGCCCTATGATCGCTTTCGTGGTCGAATTATGTTCCCTATTAGTGATAAACGTGGTCGTGTTATTGGTTTTGGTGGTCGAGTACTGGGTGATGCTAAGCCTAAATATTTAAACTCTCCTGAAACACGTATTTATCACAAAGGACAGGAGCTCTATGGCTTACATGAAGCGAAACAAGCTAACAAGCAGCTTAAACGCTTAATTGTTGTTGAAGGCTATATGGATGTTGTCGCTTTAGCACAACATGGCGTTGATTATGCTGTGGCGTCATTAGGTACGGCAACTACCTTTGAACAGCTACAAACACTATTTCGGACTGTTCCTGATGTTATCTGTTGCTATGATGGTGATAGAGCAGGGCGAGATGCTGCCTGGCGAGCGATGGAAAATGCGTTACCACTTGTGCGTGATGGTTTTTCATTAAAGTTTGTCTTTCTTCCCGATGGTGAAGACCCTGACTCATTAATTCAAGCACAAGGTCAGCAAGCGTTTGAAGCTATTTTAGATAATGCCATGCCACTGTCGAAATTTTTGTTTGAACAACTGATGCAACAAGTTGATATGTCTTCGCTAGAAGGCAGAGCAGCCTTAGTTGAATCATTTCAGCCCTATTTAGCTAAGATGCCCGCGAGTATTTTAAAAGATGCCATGCTTAATGAAATAGCTAATAACTTTGGCACTGGTAGCGAACAATTTTTAGCAAAATTTGCGAAAAATGTTCAAGCGGAAGTGGCAAAACCTGTCGTTAAAACCTCAACTAAAGTAACACCGGTAAGATTAGCGCTTGCATTATTACTAGAGCATCCCCATATAGCTACTAGTTTAGGTGATATTAATGTTTTACAGCCACTTACTGTGCCTGGTATTGAACTATTAATACAAGTGCTTAGTGTCTGTCAGCAAAATCCTGAGATTAAGCCGCCACAGATACTTGAGCATTTTCGGGGCACAGAACAAGGTTCGCAGTTAGCCAAGTTATTGTGTTGGCAGCACCATGTTGAACCCGAAGCGGCAACTGATGTATTTCTTGATAGTATTGAGAAGTTATTGAATAACTTTGTTGAGCAACGTGCAGAAGTTTTATTACAAAAAGCCCGCGCTGGACAAATGACTGCACAAGAAAAGCAAGAGCTACAAGCAATATTAAATGCTTAATTGTTAGTTTTAGCTATACTTAGCAATCATCAATGAAAAATTGCGGTATAAATTGCTTGAATTAATATCACATTATTAAGGTAAGATATTAGCTGGTAACTGCTTAAAAAATTCGCTATAATTTTCGGCTTTATTGCGCCATATATTAGCCTTTACTAATATTTCAAGCACATATTTTACATCCCATATTTATAATATACAGGTGGACACTCGTCAATGGAACAAGCTCCTCAATCTAGACTTAAAGACTTGATAACCAAAGGTAAAGAACAAGGTTATTTAACGTTTGCGCAAGTTAATGATCATCTTCCACAAGACATTATAGACTCTGATCAAGTTGAAGATATCGTTAGTATGATTAATGATATGGGCATTCAAGTATTTGAAAATGCACCCGATCAAGATACCTTGATGATGAGCGAAGCAAATACAGATGAAGATGCAGCCGAAGCTGCAGCGCAAGCGCTTGCTACGGTTGAAAGTGAAATTGGTAGAACAACTGACCCAGTACGTATGTATATGCGTGAAATGGGCACGGTTGAATTGCTTACTCGTAAAGGCGAAATTGTCATCGCTAAGCGCATAGAAGAAGGTATCAAAGAAGTTCAGCGTAGCGTTTCAGAATACCCACCAGCAATTAACTATTTATTAGAAATGTGGGATAACTTCGAAGCAGAAGAAGTTCGTTTAACTGATATCATTTCTGGGTTTTTAGACCCAGACGCTGAAGATGATGAAGTTGCAGCAGCTGCAACACATGTTGGCAGTGAGTTATCTAAGGAAGAGTTAGCGGATGAAGATGACGAAGTTGCCGATGAAGACGAAGAAGATGAGGAAGATGAAGATTCAGGTCCTGATCCAGAATTAGCGCGCGAAAAGTTCACAGCGTTACGTGATGCCCATGAACATGCTAATAAAATAATCGAGGCAAAAGGCCGAGGCCATAAAGATGCTCAAGAAGCTCTCGATGCCGTTGCTGATGTCTTTAAAGAATTCCGTCTTATCCCTAAATTATTTGATAAATTAGTGAAAAACATGCGTGGCATGATGGATAAGCTACGAGTTCAAGAGCGATTAATCATGAAGCACTGTGTTGTTGGTGCAGGCATGCCTAAAACAACTTTTATTAAAATATTTCCAGGTAATGAAACCTCAAAAGATTGGTTTGAAGCAGAAAAAGCTGCAGGTCACCCTTATTCGGCAAAACTCAATGATATCGAATTAGATGTTGAACGTTGTATTTACAAACTCAATCAAGTTGAAGAAGAAACACATCTAAATATTCACGGTATTAAGGATATTAACCGTCGTATGTCGATTGGTGAAGCTAAAGCCCGTAGAGCGAAAAAAGAAATGGTTGAGGCTAATTTACGTTTAGTTATCTCAATTGCTAAAAAATACACCAACCGTGGTTTGCAGTTCCTTGATTTAATCCAGGAAGGTAATATCGGCTTGATGAAGGCTGTTGATAAGTTTGAATACCGTCGAGGTTATAAATTCTCAACTTATGCAACTTGGTGGATTCGTCAAGCAATCACTCGCTCAATTGCCGACCAAGCACGTACAATTCGTATTCCAGTGCATATGATCGAAACAATCAATAAGTTAAACCGTGTTTCTCGTCAAATGTTACAAGAAATGGGCCGCGAGCCTACGCCAGAAGAGTTGGCTGAGCGTATGGTTATGCCTGAAGATAAGATTCGTAAAGTATTGAAGATTGCCAAAGAGCCTATTTCAATGGAAACCCCCATCGGTGATGATGAAGATTCGCACTTAGGTGATTTTATTGAAGATGGTAGTGGCGAACTTCCGGTTGACTCGGCGACATCTGAAAACTTAAAAGGTGCGACCCATGAAGTACTTGCTGGTTTAACAGCGCGTGAAGCAAAAGTACTGAGAATGCGTTTTGGTATTGATATGAATACCGACCATACGCTTGAAGAGGTAGGTAAGCAATTTGATGTAACCCGTGAACGTATTCGTCAAATTGAAGCGAAAGCTTTACGTAAGTTACGCCATCCATCTCGCTCTGAGCAACTGAAAAGCTTCTTAGACGGAGAGTAAGCATAAAGTTTAACGCGACTATTTAAAATTTAATTTTAAATAGACATAAAAAAGAGTAAGTTAGGTGTACCCGTAGGTATTATTAGCTTACTCTTTTTTTATTTTTAAAAAGGAATATATATGCGTATTATCATGACCCTTACTTGTCTGCTGAGTATTATCGCTATGACAAGTGAAGCTAAGCAAGCATTAAATTTTGAGATCACTCCACTCATTGGTTATCGATTTGGCGGTGATTTTAATACCAGTAGAGATGAAGTACATCACAGGGTTGAACTCAGTGAGGAGACAAGTTATGGCTTATTAACGGCTTGGTCGTTTGATAAAAAACGCCAAGGTGAAGTGCTACTCAGTCATTATGATACCAACTTTTCTCAGTCAGATGATTTCTCAGCAAGTAATACAAGCCTTGCTATTAGTTATCTACATATTGGTGGCAATGTGCCGATTACTTCAGGTTTTGTACCACTTTATGTCACGGGTGGTTTGGGGGTTACTCATTTAGCGCCTGAAGATAAAGCGCTGAATGATGAAACTCGATTTTCAATGAATGTTGGCTTGGCGACAAAACTTGAGTTAACTGAGCACGTTAGTTTTAGGCTAGATGGGAGAGTATATGGTACTTTCTTCGACTCAAGTAGTTTAATATTTTGTGATGTTGATACCTGCGCTATATATGTTTCTAGTGATGTTTGGTTTCAAAGTGAAGTGAACGCCGGGATAACTTTTCGTTTTTAACAAAAATTTTGCTTAATTGTATAACAAATAAGCTGTCAGTAAAAAAAGCATAACTTTTTAAAGTCGTATGGGTGACAACAAAATAAAAAATGCTTATACTGCACCCGCTTTGTTGAAGCGCTGTCTTTAAAGTTTTTACAAAAGCAGTAGTAAAAATAGGCCGAAATGTGAAAATGGGCCTTTAGCTCAGTTGGTTAGAGCATCCGACTCATAATCGGCAGGTCCGCAGTTCAAGTCTGCGAAGGCCCACCATTTTCATATAATCTAGTTAAACCTTAATTATCTTTGTAAAGTCATTAAGGTTATTAAGTTACAATCCAGCCCAAGAAAATGCCATTGCATCTGCCACAGTTGCAGAGCCTGCTTCACCATCATCTTCACGCGTCAATTTGACAATAATTTCCTCTCCTTGTGTCACTGAAACTGTGGTCAATAACACCCATTCACCACCGGCATTATTTTGATTTTTGATCACGGTAATATTCGTGTCAGCAGAACTAATATTGTATTCAGCTGAACTATCGCGGTTGTATTTCGAACCACTAGATTTGGTGTTGCCCCACCAAGCATAAATATTATAGTTACCAGATTGCGTCACTTGGCTTCGCCAGCTCACGCTTTCACCCGCTTTATTTGCATAACGTGATTTACTTAAGTTTTTATAAGGGTAGTTATCTATAGCACTGGATGATTGCCAATCATTACTTTCTTTATAGCCCTTATAATCATAGTCCACTATAATAGTTTTAGGTGAGCAGGGATAATTACTGCTATTACCGTCACAATAAAAGCTGTTGATAAAGGTATTGATATTATCTGCCATATTATCAGTAAATAAATCTCGTTCAGACGCTGAAAAGCGAATATCACTGCCTATTTCAAACTGAATTGCATCAATACCAAAAGCATTATGACTACCATTAAACTTAATGGTGGCGCCGCCGCTTAAACTACTCTCAGGCATGGGGGAGTTTGTGGTAGGTATTTCACTATTGGTTGGTTCTAAAGTAAAGCCTTGCTGCCCTAATAGGCCGAAAATACCTTGTTGACCAACAATAGCGTCCCAGCCATGGTTGGCAACAAGGTTTTGCACGGCAAAACCATTACGAGTACCGCGTAATATTTTGTCTGGATGCTGAGCTTGGCCATGAATATCTAATAAGATCCCTTGAGTAAATTTTTGCTGTATATCAGCAATATACTCGCCAATTTTTCTATGGTACGCATCATAATAAAATCGTGCTTGCTCACTTTCAAATGCTTGATGTTCGGGTCTGTTGGCATCAATGTATTTACGGTGAAAATCTGCGGCAACAATATATGGTACGCCGCCATATTTTTCTTGATACTTGCGCTGTATCTCTTTAGCTATCGCTTTAGTCCAACTATCTTTGACAATATTAAAGTCTTCAATCGTTACACCATTACTGTCGACACCAGTACGAATAGCGACACTGCCAGGTTGATCATTACCCCCATGCGGCGCAGTAATTAAAACAGGGATAGTCCCTTGCATTGAGTAAACTAAGTTTTCACTTTCGGCATGAGCAAAGCTTGCTACAAAAGGTATTGAGGCGATTAGAGAACGTTTAATTAAACTCTGTTTTGTTTTCATCATATTTTCCAACTTGTTATTATTGTTGTTTAATAAAAACACAGTACGTTAAGTTTTACTTATTCAAAAAAATAGCAAAACCATTCCCTTTGGTTATGGGTGGTGCAGGGTAAGGAATAATAAATAAAAATTAATAACAGAGCTAATGACAGAAATTACCAGCAAAGCTAGTTAACTTTGTCTTCTAGGAAAGCTATGCTAGCAACATTATTTGCGGGTTGTTGGTATTTAACCGTCAGACTTATTTTTATTGTGGTTAATCAATAAAGGTGTTTTAGATATGTTAAACATAAAAGCTAGCCTCAGTAATAACTGAGGTTAGCTTTATTTGTTTATTTTTAGTGCTAAAACTACTAATAATTTTAGCTTACAAGCATGTTAGTTTACTTTTTTTGCGCTAAAGCTAATAAATAAGAAGCTCAATACGGCAAGTATAACTAAGGACAAAATAGAAGGCTCAGGCACTGATGTTACTTTGTTTTGAAGAGAAAATGATTCATCAACAGTATTCTCTGCGAGCAGTGTACCATTTGAAGCAAAAGATAAGAACTTGAGGTTATTTAAACCAATAATGTTGTCAAATTTTATATCAAGGTTGAAATCATTTTGATCACTTATCCTATAAATCATGCCATCGGTACAACATGAAAGCCAGCGCCACTCAAAACCTGCACTATTAGTTTCGCCAGAATCATCTACTAATATAACATCAGCATTGTTAAAACCACTAATTGCCATGTCAGCATATCTAGCACTGTGAGATGCTCCAGGTTTATCTATTAAGGTATATAGGGCTAATTCGCTATTATATTCGGCTAAAAACATAATGGCATTGGCTTCTTCTTCAAGACCGGTATTGGCTGAAGCACCATCGGGACTGCCATAGCTATAAAAAGATATAAAGTCTTCTGATAATGTTAATGAGCCTATTTCGATACTATCGTTAATAGTAAATAAACCGGCAAAAGTACTGTTGCAAAAAAAGCTAAAGAATAAAAATATTAGGTTATTCTTATTGGTTACTAGTTTTATTAGATTATTTTTCATAGCTAATCCTCAATAAATCTGTTGACGATTTAAATAAACGATAAATTTTTTATGAGTCTCTAAAGCATTACAAAATTCGCACCAACAATTTAAATATAATAAAGTCAATTGCTTAGTATTTTGGGGCTGGTTTAGCTGATACATAAGTATGCAAAATGAGAATACAATCTTAATTTGCGACGAATTTGTCTTTAATTAGCATCTGACTTTATCGCCAATATTGAGAAATGTGCTTTATTGATCCGAGTAAACGAGTGACATTCATCGTGATTGATAATAAATAACAGTATAGTTAAGCTGAATTTGTTTCTGCCTAAGGGCCAACTCTATTAAATACTTTTCTTACAATCCACTCTTTATCAGCCACCTACGCTTAAATGTAATTTTTTCGACTAAAAAATACGCTCAACACTAAGAAACTAGTATCTAGTGGCGGTTTAGATATGGCTTTTATCTACCCGGCTAGTTTCTCGCGATAGAGAGATTAAATTAATGACTGGAAACTATTGCTATGTACAATCTAATTTTGTATTGACTGATTTGTAACATATGTAAAAACACTAGATTTAATCATGGAAATTAGAATTATTATCGTTTTAGTTTTGAGTATTATTGTCGTCGAAGTTGTTGATCAGGGACCTGGTGTTCCGGACGAGTTTTTAACGACCATTTTTAAGCCCTTTAACTGTTTAGATAAATCAAGATCTGCAGACGGTATTAGTTTTGATTTAGGTTAATTATTAGCTCAACGCCAATTGGCTGCGGTTAGAGCTAATGTGAAAGCTTTTAATGTTGAAATTTCCGGCTTAAAAATTATTGTGACAATTCCTAGAAAGAAACATCGAAACTTTTTAAATTCCTAATGATAAATATTATAACTTGTCAGATAGAACTTGGGGGGTTGCCTTTATCCGCGTATAGGTGAAAAAAATTGTTTTATTAGTTGAATTTACTTCGTTTGTTGAACTGTAGCAAAGAACTTATAGTGTATTTGTTTTTTGAATCCTTCTCGATTCTTTTTCGTAAAAGGTATTTTGAATAATTGATCCATTTTGGGGCACTTTATGTGCCCCTTTTTTTTTTCTTGAATAGTTATCACTAATTTTATTCAAAACCACGCCTTATTGATCTATTTTGGTGCGCTCGATCGACTATGGTGCATCATAAAAGCTATAACTTATAACTTTATTAATAAAATATATTAAAATCAGCTGGTTAATCACAGGCATGAGTTTTGCTAACTTCAGTTGTCGTCATTAAAGAACTTTTTTATTATGCCTATACAAGCACCTATTCGCGGTTTACGCTCCTTTTGTGTTGCATCAAAATGTTTGAGTTTTAAACATGCAGCAGCACAATTATTTTTAACACCCTCAGCGGTGAGTCATCAAATTAAGCAATTAGAACAGCAGCTTGGCTTTGTATTGTTTAAACGCGCTACACGTTCTATTGAACTGACTAGCGCGGGAAAACAGTTTTATCAATCTATTCAGCCAATAATGCATCAACTTGAATCAACTATTGCCGAGTTTACTAACTTACAAGAAAATAAAACCATTATTATTAGTTTGCCTGAATTTTTTGCCAGTGAATTATTTATTCCGCGTTTAAGTAAATGGTCACAGGAAAACCCTGAAATTAATTTACAATTAGAAACCGTTAAAACAGGGGGAGAGCATTCTCAAATCGCAGACCTATCGATAATACTAGCCAATGGTCAACCCAATGCCAGTATTGTGCAAGAATTATTTCCTATCAGTTATGTACCAGCCTGTAATAAAAAACTCTATAAAAAACTGAAGGCTAGTGGCTTTGAAGCTTTGCGCAATACGCCATTGATTTTACATCGCGCTCGACCATGGTCTTGGCATCAGTGGGCAGAGCAAGCAGATGTAGATAACTTTGATCCAAAGCAAATTATTCAATTCGATAGTATGTTTGGAGTTACCAGGGCAGCGCAGCAAGGGATGGGCATTGCTTTAGTGCCTTTGCCAATAAGTAAAACCTGGTTTAGTGAACAGCTACTGGTAAAACTGTTTGATGAAGAGCTAAATACCAATGATCGTTATTATTTAATTAGTCATGAAAACATCGACAGTAAACCTGAATTAGGACTATTTGCTAACTGGGTGAAAGAAAATTTTGCGCCTTAGTTTGTAGCATACAAAGCGCCATATTTACAGTTGAATTATATTCACTTAACAGATGTATTTTCATCGTTTGTCTGATTGTTGCTTAATTCTTATAGTTAACTTGCCTCATGTCGAGGCAGTTAATAAAGGAGAATTATCATGCATAAAAAATCAATTTACTTCATGGCATTATTGTTAAGCTTATCTGCTAGCGCTAAGGTTTTAGCCAATACAAATATTAGCGCATTAAAAATTGCGGTTGTTGCCGATAGCTTTAGCAGTAAAAGTATTGTTAATGGTTCATATCATGCCAGTATTAATAAATTAACTCGTCATAAGGGCAAGGCAAGTACTTACAACAGTAGTATGAATTTGTGTGCAGCTTATTTAAAAGTAGGTGAAATCAAAAAGTCTACTAAGGCTTGTCGTGCCGCTGTTGTTAATGCTGAAAGAGCTACAAGTAACGATAGCAATGCGAGCTTTTTAAGGGCGTTAAGTTATAGTAATCGCGCTGTTTCTAAGTATCAAAACAAAGATTTTGTTGGTGCAATTGCCGATTTAACCAAGGCAGTATCAATAGATGCCAATGATATTACCGACAGCAACCTTCGCTTAATGAAGAAAAAACTTGAGTTAAATGAATAATCGTTGTTAACCAAACTGTAATACTTAATTACTAAGCTAACTAAATCCGCAAAGTTAAGGAGTCATAAGATGATTAATCGCATTTGGAGAGATATCACCTCCACCATAGATTTACTGATAGATTTAAAAAATTTATCGATTAGCCAGTGGGATGTAGAACCGTCAGAATGTTCGCATTTTGGTGTAGAACCTCGACAACAAAGGTAATGCAATACCATGACTAAGCAATACTATCAATGCACCTTCTTACATGAAATAGTATCAACCACATGCAAGTGGGTGTGTTGCCCGCCTTCTTTACCAGCATTGCTTGTTAACATTAATGCTCGTGCTTTTAAAAAAGCTTAATGTTGTCAGCGACTGCGTTTACTGTCATCGATTTAATAAGCTTTCCATTTTTCATTAAACTTAAAAATAGCAAGCTAATCATGTTTGCTAAGCCTTGTCTGTAACTTTTCTTGCCATTCTGGTGCAAGTGTTGGTAATGCTACTGCAGTTTTCATCACTGCTAACGCTTCAGGGTATTGATTATCATAAAAAGCACGAAAAAGCTTTTTGATACTAATACCATGATCGGCTTTGTGCTCACATTGAACCATGTCACCTACCTTGGCATGACCGGTTTCAATGACTCTAAAATAAACACCGGTACAATAACGACGGGTAAATAATTTAAGTATACGTTCATCCTTCACCGCCAGTGCTAATTTGAAACAAGGATCTCTGGGTTGGCTAACTTCCAACAAAGCGCTGCCGAGTCGAAATCGATCACCAATATTGATGAACTCTTCTGATAAGTCACTAATAGTAAAGTTTTCACCAAACATACCAGCACAAAGCGAATCATTATTAAGTTGTTGCTGCCAATAAGGGTAATGATTGGCAGAAAAGCCATAAACGGCCTTTTCTTCACCGCCATGCCACTTAGGATCGGCCTGTTCGTCGCCAATAATATGGGTGCGCGCAATGGATACTTCATTGTTGGTGGGTTTTTTTAATATTGCTGTTTTGATGGCTTTACCTTTATGCATCATAGTGGTTACTTTAGCAATATTGGTTGAGATTATTTTCATTTTAACGATACCAATTTAGTTGACTTAGTTAGCCTATACACACTAGGCTCACGTTAACATATTAACTATCCAGTAAATAGTTTGTATTGCGTAAAAACTCTGACAAATTGCCATGATTTTTTAGTTAACATCATTAATTGAAAAGCTTGTTAGCGATAAATTGCATATATTTATCTAATGAGTTGGCTGGATAATTTTACTCCGTTATGAGTGAAAAAAATTGTTCTATTAAGTGAATTTACTTCGTTTGCTACATCCTAGCAAAGCTCGTATAGTTAATTTGTTTTTTGAATCCTCCCCGATTCTTTCCGTTAAGGTTATTTTGGTTAATTGATCCACTTTGGGCACTTTATGTGCCCATTTTTTTTGCTAGTAAATAGCATGCATTATCAATGCAAGACATAGTGATAGCATAATTAGCCATTAGCAATCTCAATTACTGAGTTAGAGATAGTGGCTATAAAATCGACTTTATAGTGATGACAGTTTATCTACGGGCGTATTTGCGTTTTAAAAATTGCTTATCCAGCCATTGTGCAGATTTGTGCATCATCTTTTGAGCAACTTTTAACCATTTTCTCGCTTGTGGATATTCTAGGCTTAATAACATTAAACCAGGAATTAAAAAGATAAATGAAGGGCCCGGTAAAATGACAAAGACTAAACCTAATAAGGTAAGCAAGCCGCCTGCGAGAGTTATTAATATTTTTTTCATAATAAGTAGACAGCCATGTTAATGATTTATGTTATTAATAGAGCTAACGTCTTTGATGTAAGTTCCACCAGAGCCATCATCAATGATATTTAAACTGTAGGCTCTCTCAACACTGATATCGCCTGAGCCATCATCAATGTTGACAATGCCTTGGGTATTAAAGATTTTTATATCACCGGAATTGTCTTCAACGTTAATATTACCCGCAGTATCTTGGATGTATATACCGCCTGAATTGTCATCAACAACGACATTACCTTTGGTGCCACTAATATCAATATCGCCCGATGAATCATCAACACGTAAACTACCCTCAACAGCAGTAATAGTAATATTACCCGAGCGATCATCAATATCAACGTTACCGTGTATGTTACGAATAACAATATCGCCAGAGGAGTCTTCTAATAGTAGATCATTGTTAAAATCGGTAATCATTACATCGCCAGAGCTATCTTCAACATCCAGCATTAATGCTTTGGGTACATATAAAACAACATTAATTCGAGGACTCTTTCCCCAATAAATGCCTGAAGAAGCGTCATTTTTTGCCACAAATTTTGCAGTGTTACCTTGTTTAACTAACGTAAAGGTATAGTCCAGATCTTCAGAGGTTATAATTTGTGCACTGGCTTTTATCTCATCAAGATTCTCTTGGCCATAAATTTTTAAGGAGCCAGCACCGGTATCGACAGCCAGTGTGTCTATGTTGTTAACGGCTATGCTTATATCCTCTTGCAATGTTACTTCAGCATCCACAGCATCTTGATCTATGTGAATTACACAGCCAGAAAGTAGCGTAGAAGTCGCCAGTAACGTGGTGGCTAAAGTTGCTTGTATTAATCTAAGTGTTGTCATTATTTATCATCCATTATTTAAATATGTTGTCAAAGCCACTATTAAGCTAGTGATTATCTATTGATAATCAAATACAGTGCCACAAATTTATCTTATTGAAAAATAGCGTAAAATTTTTAATGCGTCTTTTTTTATGTAGGATTTTTCGGATTTACACTATTTATTAGTGAAATTTACCATACTCAATAAGAGCCTGAAAAAATGCAATAGAAAGGGCAGTGATTAGTCATTGTACTAATGTCAGTTGCTACAATGCTTGATACATGCGTTTAACATATAAAAAAGCCCACAGAACATTGCAGTTTGCAGGCTTGATGCTAAGGTCAACTCTATAAAATATCGCGTTGCTGTTAGCAGCAAAACGCAATATTTAGGGGCAGTTATTGTTTGGCTTTATTAATAAACTCATCGACGACATTTGACATATCAAATGTTTTTCCGCCTTGAACGGGTGGATATTGCGCTAGAGTTTTAAGATGTTCCTCCATGAGCTCACCCATAGGTTGAATTAACCAAGAGACTTTCTGTAATAAATGACCATAGGAGTCAGAGTTATCAAATGTTTCAAAAGGGTCCATACGTATGTTGTAAACAAGTGGTACTGTTCTGGGTATTAAATTAGCATAGTAATCTTCTTTTGTTGAAAAATGAAACTTCCAAGGCCCCATGCGCACCGCAGTGAGTTTTGATTCATAGTAATGGAAGATATGGTTACGAGCCGATTTGTCTGATTCACCAGTCCAATATGCTAGGTTGTTAACACCATCAATGTATTGTTTTTTCTCTTTAAGCATTTTTTCATTAACATCCTCAATACCAGCAGCTGCCGCTAGGGTAGTGAACATATCTTGATGGCTTTGCATACCATTTAGTACCTTAGCTTTCTTAAGTTTGGCAGGCCAGCGAAGGATAGAAGGAACTCTGACTCCTCCTTCATAGGTTGTCATTTTTTCACCACGAAATGGTGTTGTGGCACCATGTGGCCATGAGCTATGCTCTGGTCCATTATCAGTAGAATACCAAACAATGGTATTTTCATCTAAGCCGTTTTCTTTAAGGAAATCTAACACTAAACCAATATCATGATCATGTTGCAGCATACCTGAACCATGGTAATCGGCTTCTGAAGTATACTTTTCAGCAGCATAACGCCACTTATCGCTCAAGCGAGTATATAAGTGCATACGGCTGGTATTTAGCCAGACAAAGAAAGGTTTATTTTCTTGTTGGGCTTTTTTCATAAAGGCATGCGCTTTGGGGATAACTTCACCTTCATCAAAGTTTTTCATGCGCTCTTGGGTGAGTGGGCCAGTATCTTCAATGGTTTGCTTACCTACAACACCAAAGCGTGGATCGACCGTTGGATCATGTTTTGTTGTCGCGTATGAACGCACCACACCGCGAGTACCAAACTTATTTTCATAATCTTTAACATTACCCGAATATTGTTTAGCAAAGTGTTGATAATCTCTTTGCTCAGATTCTTCTTGGGTATTTAGGTGGTAAAGGTTACCAAAGAACTCTTCAAAGCCATGCATAGTTGGTAAATGTTCATTGCGATCACCTAAATGGTTTTTACCAAAATGCCCGGTGGCATAGCCCGCTGACTTCATTACTTCAGCTAAACTAGGTGAGCCCGCTTGCAAGCCAAGAGAATCGCCTGGTTGGCCAACAGTTGTCATGCCTGAACGGATAGGGTATTGACCGGTTATAAAGGCTGCTCGACCAGCAGTACACGAAGGTTGCGCGTAATGATCAGTAAAGCGAATACCTTCTTCGGCAATTGAATCAATGTTAGGCGTTGTATAGCCCATAGTTCCCATGCCATAAGAGCTAAGGTTTTGCCAACCAATATCATCGCCCCAAATAACCAGAATATTAGGCTGTTTTTCTTCCTCTGCACAAGCTGTTATGCTCATAAACATCAGCGAGACGAAAACGCCCATCAATGCCTTTTGTATAATATTATACATGTATACTCCTTTAAAAATTATTTGCACATATAGCTAAAACACCGAATAAGAAAACAAATCTCTTGCTGTATTGTGGCTAATTATTTGTTTGTAGGTCACAATTTAAGCCGACAGCAAACACTTATCCACTATTAACAATAGAATAAATTTCCAGCTATTGCTAGTTAAATATACTCATAAAAAATGTCTACAAAAAGGGCGCTACTCTTTCTTTTTCAAGGTTTTTTTAAGTTGCAACAACTCTGGATTATAAGGGGTATGAAGCAAAGCTGAATTAATTGCGAGCAAGGCTTTTTCACTTGCACCGGTAGAATTTAACGCAATAGCATAGACATAAGCATAACGAGCATTTTCAGGTGCTAACTTGCTCGCCTTTTGCAGAAAAGCTAAAGCGTCTTTCATTTGTTTTTGTCGTACCTTGAATAACCCCATCGCATGAGCGACCGCTGGTGAATCTGCTATTTTAACGCTAGCATCGCGTAAAAAAGTTTCTTCTTCTTTAAGGTTGCCGATCTGACGAGAAAGTTCAGCAAGGTTGAGCAGTGCTGGCGCAAAAGAGGGGTTAATTCGTAATGCTTGTTTGAAAGCCTGCTCAGCTTGAGAGAATTTACCTGTTGCCATATAAAAATTACCAAGCTCTAATTGCGCTGACGGCATATCAGCTTGTTCATTTTGCATAGTTTCATATTCAACAAATAAATTATTTATTTGCTCAACAATAGGTCTTGGCATGCCATTATCGGGTAACTCAGCCAAAAATGGCGCTAAAGTCATACGGACACTTTTAGCGGGATCATTGAGCCAAGCGACATAACCTTGGCGTCTTTGTGCTGGCACATAACTGAGTGATTGAATAGCAGCAGCTCTTATGAGCGGGCTATCATCTTCAAGTGCCAACATTGAGGTCATATATGCTGGTTGAGACGGTATATTAGCTAACTCTAATAAGGCAGTCGCACGCTTAATATCACTTTGTTTATCGTCATTTATAATTTGAATAATATTATCAATAATGGTGCGATTACCCTGACGGCTTGCAAATAAAGCCTCACTATAATCAACATCAATCCCCTTATTTAGCAAACTCTTGTTAGGCCAAGCAGCACGGGCTTTGGCTGCCCATTGATTGCTCTGGTCTTGGTGGCAATCTATACAAGCATTGCTGGTCCCTAAACGAGCACTTAACTCAGGGTGTGGAATACTAAAACTATGATCCCGGCGTTTATCAACACCCATATAGGTTTTAGCCGGCATGTGACAATCAACACAAAAACTTCCTGAGGTGCCACTTGTATGCTGATGATGTGAAGGTTGGTTATATTTTTCATTACTATGACATTGTAAGCAGACGGCTTCAGTACTGCCTCTTATTTGGCCTGAGTGTGGATCATGGCAATCAGTACAAACAACTCCAGCTTGATACATTTTACTTTGTAAAAACGAACCATAAACAAATACTTCATCATCAATCTTGCCATCAACTTCATAAAAATGTTGTTCTAATAAGCGCAAACCGAATTGGTCTGAAAATGCTATGTTAGATTTAGCATCAGAAAACTCGGTGCGTAATGCATGACAAGCTGCACATGCTTCAAGCTGCTGCTTTGGCTTAGTGCCGTCTATACGGTTGGCAATGCTGCTTGAAGCGGTAAATTGCCATTGGCCACTATCTTGCAGCGTTAAAATATGTTTATCAGCCGTTTGTAAATTAGTTGATTTTGCCCAAGCTATATGTTCGCTGCCGGGGCCATGGCATGACTCACAAGCAACATTGAGTTCAGCATATTGAGTATCGAAGGTGTTGCTAGCAATATCGTAGTTTTTCTTTACATCGGTTGAATGGCAGCTAGCG
Source organism: Colwelliaceae bacterium MEBiC 14330 (assembly GCA_040779365.1). Classification (GTDB taxonomy): domain Bacteria; phylum Pseudomonadota; class Gammaproteobacteria; order Enterobacterales; family Alteromonadaceae; genus Colwellia. The sequence goes on along the minus strand of JBFONR010000002.1, from coordinate 372,755 downwards.
CAACGGCTGTTCCAGTTTTGAAAATAACCTGTCCAATGCAACGGGCTTTGATGGTCTATCGCATCATTATCTGCATGCAAATGAAACCAGCGTTGTCCGCCATCTTGTTTTTTTCGCGCGTCCCAAGCAATATTAAGCACTTGATAACGACCGTCAGGCATGGCAATCAAATATTGTTGTAGCGGTTCAAAACCAAAGGTATACGCTATCTTAAATTGCTGCAATTTACCTTCAGCATTATCGGTAACAATATAGTAACTACCCTGCTTTTGACTAAAGCGATGCCGTAAACCTCTGTATTCAAAGATTGCATCATTAAAATCTCCTAGTACCGTATTAGCGTTAGCAAGTTGCATTGCTTTAAAGTGATGGGATTTTTGCCATAATGCATAGGGTTGACTGTGACATGATTGACAGGCATTACTGCCAACATAGCTATTACTGGCTTGGGCAGTAAAATGGTAAAAGCATAATATTAGCGCTAATAGATAATAATATCTCCCGATAGAGAACATCAATAGCATCCAGCAGTCATTATTTGGTAAGACTATAATATATCGGAAATATTTTAATAATTGAAGTTGTGAAATCTTAAAGTATGGCCATTAGTTTGTAGCAAAGCGACGATAAAGTAACTAAAGCACATTAATCAGAGACATTATAACTATCTATGGCTCTGCTTGATAAGCAGTAACAGCATAAGTATTAGCTGTCTTGCAACAGCTAATAAACTTAACCCGGGGTGAATTTCTTGTGCTTTAGCGGCCAGTAGGATTGTTAACCATACTAATATGTTGCTTAGTTTTTACCACAGCATTTTTTGAATTTTAAGCTACTACCACAAATACAAGGATCATTACGACCAACTTTCGGCGTTGCGCGAGTCACAGGCGCTTGTGGAGCGCAACAACTTGAACTACTACAACAAGTACTTGGCTCTTCTATTTCATTGGCAAGAGGCTGATTTATATCTTCAGTCATTGTTACTTTTAATCTCCTATTTGGTAAAGCCGCCATAATAGCAAACTATCAGCATTAATGCATTGAGCAGAAAAAACACTATCAAAATTAGCGCAGGTGAGTATCAGCTATTACTACCGTGGATTTTGTTATTAGTGCGTTGATTTAATTGTACTCTTGTTAAATTAGTTTCATAAAATTATAAGTTTGCTAAAAAAAATCAAGCAAGGAGAATTATTTAGGTTACTGATATTAAAGGGCTATTTTTATTAATATACAATAATCCTATATTATATTGATAATACGACTGTTAATAGGAATCATTATCAATTACAATTCTGCGCGAATATTTGTATGAAGAAGTTGTTTGTCGAGATTTAGCTTACTTTTGCATGGCTTTTCTCGTTAATTGCTGGATTTTCTCTTCAAAGCAATTGTTGAGTGAAAGGTAAAGAAGAACAGATTGCACTGAGTTGCGCCTTAACTACCCTCCACCAGCCAGCCAAACTCTTTCAGCTATAACTAACAAGTTGTTTTGGCTGATATACAACATTATTCAACGACCTAAACATAAAACATGAACTCGCATTCAACTAAAACTAAAGGAATTAACAATGAAAACTTTCGCAAAAAATGGGTTGGCGCTTGCCGTCAGTATTGCCTGTTTCACCGCGTCTGCAGAGCAAAATGACTCGGCAAATCCAAATGATCAAGATTTAGAAAAAATTGTCGTCACTGGTCAAAAACTTAGTCGTGGCTTACAAGAGACTAAAGAAAGTGTTGAAGTATTTACCAACTTAACACTGGAAGAGCGTAATCTTGAAACCATCACTGATGTGTTTATTCAAACCCCAGGGGTTAGTGGCGACCAATCAAAGTTTTATATTCGTGGCGTTAGAAGCAGCGATGGCTCTGGTAACCCTAGCCGAGGTGATTTAGCCTCAGTGGTTATTGACGGTGTAACCTTATCGGGCTGGGTTAAAAGTGAAGGTGCTGGACAACTTTGGGATGTTAGTCAAATAGAGGTGTTACGTGGCCCGCAATCAACAAACTTAGGTCGCAACGCCCTTGCTGGTGCGGTTGTGGTTAATACCATGGATCCAGTTTTTTATAACGAGGGTATCATTCGTGTTGGCGCAGGTGAGTATGGCAAACAAGAGCTAAAAGGTGTGGCTAACTTTAATTTAGTCGACGATGTCTCTGCCATTCGTATCTCAGCAGAAAGTACTAAGTCAGACGGTTATATTAATAACATAACCCGCGGCGAGGATGACTATGGCGATACTGACCACTCTGTGGTGCGCGTAAAGTGGTTATATCAAATTACAGATAATCTTAAATCAGTGTTCTCTTATCAACATATCGAAAGTAACTATGGACAAACTATCTCTTTACAAGAGGATTATGATAAAGCTGATCGGATTAATTTATCAGGAGATGATTCACGTTTTGACACTGAAGCTGACTTAGCCTCATTAAATATAGATTATTTCATTAATGATCAATGGTCAATGAAAAGTATTACCGCTTATCAAAGCGGCGAACGTTCACGTTACAGTGATTATGACCAAACGCCAAGAAGCTTTGGTAATGGTGGCGGTATTGTTAGCCAAGACAGCAGCGATGACAATTGGTCACAAGAATTTCGTTTTAATTACGAGGGCGATGGTATCAGAGGTAGTTCAGGACTTTACCTTTCATCGGTTGACGCTTACATCGGCAGTGAAAACCAACTTGATTTAGCCTTACCAGCATTATTTGATGACTTTTCACAAGGCTTAGGTGCGGTATTAACAACTACCGCTGTGTTACCTGTTGCGCTTTATGAGCCTTATTTTGATACTACCCAAGCTGGTTTTACGGAAGTAGAAACCAGCACATGGGCATTGTTCTCTGAATGGGAAATTGATTTAACTGATAAGTGGATGTTAAGTTTTGGTCTGCGTTATGACAACGAAGAGCAAGAATTTACCACTGAATCAAACACGGTCAGTAATTATGTTTTACCAGCTATGGGCGGACCTTTTGGCGCAATTCCACTTGCGCCAGGCTTAAATATTGATAGTGCTATCTACTTAATTAATACGCAACTAGAAGCCTACATCTCTAGTGTGCCTTTAGCCAATGAAACTGAAGATTTTAGCAACTTATTACCTCATGCAGGCATCACTTATCAGTGGAATGACGATGTATCTACCAGCTTTTTCGTTAAGAAAAGCTATCGCTCGGGCGGTTCTGAGTTAACCTTACTTAATGGTGTTAACTATTTTGATGAAGAAGAGCTTTGGAACTATGAAGCGTCATTACGCGCTGTTGTTTTAGAGGGTAAAGGTGTATTCAACGCTAATGTTTATTACAGTGATTGGACAGATCAACAAGTAGCTATTCAAGAGCCGGGCACTACTACTACTGCTTTTACTATGACAGTAAATGCTGGTGAATCTACCCTCTACGGCGCTGAACTGAGCTTTGATTATGCATTGACTGACAATTTAGATTTATACACTGGCTTAGCATTATCACATACTGAATACGACAGCTTCTTCTCTCCTGATGGTGAAATTGATTATTCAGGCAATAGCTTCTTATTTGCACCAGAGCAAACCGCGGTAATAGGTTTTTACTATGAAAATGACAACGGTTTGTTTATTAACGGTAATGTGAGTTATACCAGTGATTCAACATCAAGATTCTTTCAGCCGCCTAACCCAACAAGCGTAAATGGTGTTGAGGAGTTAAAAATGGATAGCTATACCTTGGTAAACTTAAACGGTGGTTATAAGTTCGAAAATGTCACCCTAGAAGCTTATGTTAAAAATGCCACAGATGAGTTATATGACACCAACAATAACCTAACTAATGAAGATGGCACGGCTTCGACTATCTTAGGTGCCCCTCGTGAAATTGGCGCCCGTGTTACGGTTATTTTCTAAGATTATTTACTTTTGATAGTGAACTAAACATACTATTTTGAAGTGTTTTACTATCGAACAATCTTAAAAAAGCGCTAGAAATAGCGCTTTTTTTATTAGTCATTGGCATATTTGTGATGATTTACTAAATTTAAAGGTAATACTTATATCAATGAGGGAAAATTATGGCTTTCCTGAGAAATAGTATCAAGCTTTTACTAGCTGTTATTATATTAAGTTGTTATGTTCACGCAACAGATATTCCCACCGAGTTAAATGAGGCCAGAGCTGAGAGAAATAGCTACGCGCCTTATATCAATGATACTTACCCTGATAACGTTTATTTTGGCGATACCCACCTTCATACTTCTTATTCCACTGATGCTGGCTTTTTGGGTAACCGAATCGGCCCTGAAGAAGCTTATCGATATGCCAAAGGTGAAGTGATTATTTCAAGCACAGGAGTTAAAACCAATTTATTACGGCCACTTGATTTTTTAGTCGTCGCTGATCATGCAGAAAACTTAGGTTTAGCGCCACTGATTGAAGAAGATAGCCCACTGGTGACTGAACATAAATGGGGCAAAAAAGTTTATGCCTTAGTCAAAGCCGGTAAGTTAGGTGAGGCCTATACACTCTGGGCTGAGCAGGTAGCTAAGAGTGAAGATCCCTATGCAAATGAGCCTGAAATTCAAAAAACTATTTGGGAGCGCATTCAAAAAGCCGCAGAAAAGCATAATCAACCAGGTAAGTTTACCGCATTTATTGGTTTTGAATGGACATCAACACCTGGCGGCAGCAACTTGCATCGTAATGTTATTTTCCGAGATGATATGGAAAAAACTAATCAAGTCATCCCCATGTCAGTATATGACTCTGAGGATCCTGAAGATCTTTGGAAATATTTAGAAGCATACAAAGTTAAAACCGGTGGAAATGTCCTTGCTATTGCTCATGGTGGTAACTTATCAAATGGCTTAATGTTTGATGATGTAGGTTTTAGTTCAAAAAAACCTTTAGATAAAGATTATGCTATACGAAGAATGACAGCCGAACCTCTCTATGAAGTAGTGCAAATGAAAGGTGATGGTGAAGCAAATCCTAAGTTATCACCAAACGATGAGTTTGCTGATTTTGAAACATGGGATAAAGGGAGTTTTGGTGCGGCTAAAGAAGATGGCATGATTGAGCGAGAATATGCTCGAGAAGCCTATAAACGTGGTTTGCAATACGAGAAAAAACTTGGTGTTAATCCTTTTAAATTTGGTTTAATTGGTAGCACAGATTCACATACATCAATTGCCTCAACAACCGAGGATAACTTTTTTGGTAAAATTAGTCCTGCTGAACCGTCAACAGAAAAAAATCGTTTTGATGAGCAGGTTACTGGATACTTACCTGATCCTAAAGGTCGTGATTACTCCTTGTATGCTCGTCACACAGCAGCTGCTGGCTTAGCAGCCGTATGGTCAAGAGAAAATACTCGTGCAGCATTATTTGATGCTATGGCGCGTAAGGAAGTCTATGCGACCAGTGGTACAAGAATTAAAGTAAGAGTATTCTCCGGTTGGCATTTCAAAAAAGAAGATTTATATCGCTTTGACTTCGCTCGTTATGGCTATAACCATGGTGTGCCTATGGGAGGTGATTTATCAGCGGCAAAAGTCGGGAGTTCGCCAACTTTTTTAATACGTGCAATCAAAGATCCAGACTGGGCTAATTTGGATCGCATTCAAATTATTAAAGGTTGGTTAGATGCTCAAGGTGAAATGCATGAAAAAGTCTATGATGTTGCTGTTTCAGATAATAGAACGATTGATGCTTCTGGTCGTGCTAAAGAATTAGTAGGCAATACCGTTAACGAAAAAACTGCTAATTTTGATAACAGCATTGGTGAACCCACTCTATCTGGATTCTGGCAAGATCCTGAGTTTAATAATAATGTGCGCGCATTTTATTATGTAAGAGTGCTTGAGATCCCGACACCTCGCTGGACAACTTTTGATGCTAAATATTTTAATGTAGACCGGCCGAAAGATGTACCCGTAAGTATTCAAGAACGTGCTTACACTTCCCCGATTTGGTATACACCATCAAAATAATAGCTTAAGTGTTTATTTAAAGGGTAAATATGGCAATGTACTATGCATAAAATATTTAAAGAGCCACTTATACATTTTTTTTTGATTGGTTGTGCTATTTATGGCGTCTATTTATGGCTAACAAATCAAAACCAAGACACTAGCCCAATTATTGTTAATGAGGGAAAAGTTAAACAGCTTGTCACTATGCACAAAAAGATATGGCAACGTGAGCCTAACAATAAAGAACTTGATAATTTAATACAAGAATATCTACTGGAAGAAATCGCCTACCGAGAAGGCATTGCATTAGGTTTGGACCTAAATGATATTGTCATTAAGCGTCGAGTAAGACAAAAATTAGACTTTATAGCCGAAGAGTCATTACCTCGTCCCTCACCAACAGATCAAATTCTAAAAGATTACATGAATCAACATCCCGAAAAGTTTAGACAGGATGACTTATATACATTTCGCCATATCTTCTTCGATAAGGCTCGCCATGATGATGTTGTCAATCAAGCCAATCAACTGTTAATAAAATTACGTAAAACACCCAATATAGATACAACGAATTTAGGAGCGGGTTACTTTTTTAAGCGCTATTATCAATCAATAACAATAGATAAGCTGGATAATGTTTTTGGTAAAAAATTTAGTCAAATGCTAGTTTCAACTTCAGCACAAAATTGGCACGGACCTTTACAAACAGATTTTGGTAGTCACCTTGTTTATATTGAAAAAATAGATCGTGCAACTAAGCCTAAACTTGTAGATATGCGGGTTAATGTGTTACGCGAGTGGGAGCATGATCTTCGTAAGCAAGCTACTTCAAGCTTCTATCAAAAATTGTTGGCTAAATATGAGGTTATCATACAACGACCTTTAGCTTATAAAAAAGGCAGTTAATCATGAGCAAGGAGGCTGGTCTTTTTTTTAAAGCAAAAATAGTGTTGTGGTGTTTTGTTATAAGCGTAAGTTCATTGGCGCATGAAGTAAGACCAAGCTATCTACAATTGATCCAAGAAACACAAAATACCTATCAAGTGATGTGGAAAGTTCCTGCTAAAGGGGAGTTACGCTTAGGAGTTTATGTTAATTTTACCGAGGAGGTTGAACAACTTTCTGAACCGATAGAATATTTTTCTGCAGGTTATTATATTTCTATTTGGACAATTCGCCATCAAAAAACATTAATTGCCAGTAAAATTACTTTCGAAGGTCTAACATCTACATTAACTGAAGTATTGGTAAGAGTGCAGCGCTTAGATGGCACTATACAAATAAGTAGAGTTTTACCTGACAAGCCTTTTTTTATCGTAGAAAAGTCACCGTCTGTAGTTGATGTGATGTATAGCTATACCGGCTTGGGCATCAAACATATTTGGCTTGGTTTTGACCATCTATTATTTCTAATATGTTTATTATTCATTGCCAAGACAGGAAAAAAAGTTGTGCTAACAGTTACCGGCTTTACTCTGGCACATTCCTTAACTTTAAGCTTATCAGCACTTGACATTATTCATTTAGCCATAGCACCCATTGAGGTGATTATCGCATTAAGTATTATGTTTTTAGCAAGTGAATTAATGAAAGATAAGCGTGATACGCTGACATGGCGATATCCGGGCGCTATTTCTTTGTTATTTGGTTTGTTGCATGGTTTTGGCTTTGCAGCGGTGCTAAAAGATATTGGCTTACCACAAAATGAGTTACTAACCGGCTTAATATTTTTTAATCTTGGTATAGAAATAGGGCAAATTACAATTATTGTTATAGTGCTGGCGCTAGTTGGTTTACTAAAAAGATCTCCTTATAAAGTTAATCCGTTAACTTTTACGCAATTGAGCTCATACGCCGTTGGTTCTGTAGCATCGTTCTGGTTAATTGAGCGCACAGCAAACTTTTTTAGTTAACGTTTTTATGCAAAAGAGAAAGGCTTAAAAATCCAAGCTATTGATTTTGTTTTATTTTTTTGTGGTCAATTAAAGATATAAGTATATGTTACCTTTCAGCCCGCCCTTAACTAATAGTTGAAAACGATTAGTGTCAACATATTCATTTCGCAGGTAAATTAAGGGAAAAAACAAGAATTTATTGTGTTAATAATTGGCATTCTTATTTAGGGTTCACTATCTTTAGAATAAGCTCAGTTACAGTTTCAACCTAGTAAAAAAAGGATATTTCAATGGGATTACATAAATCAAATAAAGCAAAAGATACTTACAATGACAACGATGATGAAATTTATACTGATAACATCACACGTAAGCCGCTACCTAAACATGCTTTGCCATCGCAAGCCTCACATCCAGAAAGTGTTTATAACCTCATTAAAGATGAATTGCTACTTGATGGTAATTCACGCCAAAATCTTGCAACTTTTTGTACTACTTGGACCGAAAGTGAAGTACAGAATTTGATGATCGACAGCTTTGATAAAAACATGATTGACAAGGATGAGTATCCGCAAACTGCAGAAATTGAAAGCCGTTGTGTCAATATGCTAGCAAACTTGTGGAATGCAAATGATGCGAATGATGTGATTGGCTGCTCAACAACGGGTTCATCAGAAGCGGCAATGCTTGGCGGCTTAGCCCTTAAATGGCAATGGCGTAAAAAAAGACAAGCACAAAATAAAGACAGTGCTAAGCCCAATATTGTCGTAGGTCCAGTACAAATTTGTTGGAAAAAGTTTGCGCGTTATTTTGATGTCGAGCTAAGAGAAGTCCCCATTAATGCAGATACCTACAGTATGCGCGGTTGTGATATTGAGCACTATGTCGATGAAAATACCATTGCTGTGGTGCCAACATTAGGGGTTACCTTTACCGGTATGTATGAACCCGTTGAAGAAATATCTAAAGCACTCGATGATATTCAAGCCAAAACAGGCTTAGATATTCCAATCCATATTGATGCTGCTTCTGGTGGCTTTATTGCGCCTTTTTTATCACCTGAGCTCAAATGGGATTTTCGCCTACCAAGAGTGAAATCTATTAATGCATCGGGTCATAAGTATGGTTTATGCCCGTTGGGTGTTGGTTGGGTTGTCTGGGCAAATAGCGCTGATTTACCCGAAGAACTCATTTTCAATGTTGATTACTTAGGTGGTCACATGCCAACATTTGCGCTCAATTTTTCTCGTCCTGGTGGACAAATCATTGCACAATATTACAACTTTGTTCGATATGGTTTTGAAGGCTTTAAGCATATTCAACAACAGTGTTGTGATACCGCTACTTGGTTGGCAGAAAAGCTTGCTGCCCTGCCTGAATTTGAATTGATCTATGATGGACAAGGTGGCTTGCCCTGCGTTAGCTATAAATTAGCCGATAATGTTAACGATTTTAATTTGTACGATTTGTCTGATCGCGTCAGGATGCGTGGTTGGCAAATAGCCTCATACCCTTTACCAAAACACCTTGATGATACCGTCATTCAACGAATTTTATTTAGACATGGTGTCAGTATTGATATGGCGTCTATTCTGCTTGATGACATAAAAGCGGCTATTGCGTATTTCAAAAAACATCCAACTTCAGGCAAGCAAGTATCGCCTAGTTATCACCATTAAATTGATAGGAGAAGCAATGTGGAAGCTCTGTTTCAATTTCTATCCTCACAACCCTACATACTACTATTTTTGGTAGTAGGCTTGGCAGTATATTTAGGTCGTTTAACCGTCAAAGGCTATGGCTTGGGTATGGTTGCTGGCGCTATTGTCGTTGGCTGCTCACTTTCAATCATGGCTGCCAGCTATGGTGTAGCTCTGCATTTAGATGAATTTACTAAAAGTCTTTTTTACTTTTTGTTTATGTATGGCGTAGGCTTGCGTGTAGGCCCTTCCTTTATAAACAGTTTTAAAGGCGATGGCTTAAAGTTCACTTTACTGGCGGTGGTTTCCTGCTTTACTGGTTTAATCATCATTGTTGGACTAGTTAAGTTATTGGCATTGCCACAAGGCGCCGCAGGTGGAATTTTAGCGGGCTCAATGACAATGTCTGCAGCATTAGGCTCTGCAGAGCAAGCGGTTACATCCGGTGCTATTACCTTAAAAGACGGAGTTAGCCAAGAGAATGTCTTGAGTATGATTACCTTAAGTTATGGAATTACTTATATTTGGGGAACGGTGGGTATTATTATTATGTGTAAATATCTACCAAAATGGTGGGGGGTAAATGCAGCTGATGCGGCTAAAGAGTACGAGAAAAACCATCAAGAAATGGCGACTGAAGCAGCGGGATTAACCGCTTATATAACATGGTCATATCGCGTATATAAACTGAAAAATGAGGCATTAGCGGGTATTACCATTCATCAGTTTAGAGAAAAGCACCCTGAATATGGTATTCTCAGAGTTGCTCGTAATGCTGATATTTTTAGTGCGACACCTGATTTTAAATTGGCTCTGGGTGATGAACTGGCACTTAGCGGCTCGCACCATGATATGACAACACATATAGGGCTAATTGGCCCTGAAGTCGATAACGCCAAATTACTTAATATTGAACTCGATCAAGCTGATATTATTGTGAATAATCAGGCGGTTTGTGATGTACCCTTGAGCCACTTTCAATCACATGATGTGGTGAATGATGTCCAGTTAACTCATATTGAGCGTGGTGGCGTTCCCTATCCAGTGACCGCGGAAACGGTATTACAAAAGCGAGATATTCTCACCTTTATTGGTCTGAAAAAGTCAATTGAGCGCATAGGGCAAGATATTGGTAAACTTGTTTATCCAAGCGCTTCTACCGATTTATTAACCTTGGCTATTGGTATGATATTGGGCCTGCTTATTGGTTTAATTGAATTTCCAGCGTTTGGCGCTAATGTTGGTCTTGGCAGTGCTGGTGGTTTACTTGTTTCTGGCGTTATAGTGTCGAGCATCTCATCGAGGTTACGATTTTTTGGCAATACACCTAATGCAGCAAGAAATATCATTGAAGATATTGGCTTGATTGTCTTTGTCGCAATTGTTGGGATCAATGCTGGCGCAGGTCTATTAACTGATTTGAGCCTAATACTTGCCTTACAAATATTCATGGTTGGTTTTTTGGCTTGTTCGCTCCCGCCTTTATTAGTTTGGATTATTGGCTTTCATTTTTTAAAGTTAAACCCTGCGGTATTAATGGGCGCTGTTGCGGGTGCTAGAAGCCACTCTGGTCCATGCCGTGAAGCGGCTAATGAGATTAACAGTAATGTACCTTGGATAGGCTTCCCGGTAGGTTACGCAATTGCTGGTATCTTACTGACAGTCTTTGGTTATTTTGCCATGCTATTGGCAGGTTAATTAACAGTTCATTGATTTATCAGTTGTTTAAGCAAGGCTAAGGCAACTGATAAATCAACAGTTTTGATAAACCACTGTCCTGAGTAATGTCAACAACACAAACACAGTAACCTATGAGTATTTAACGTTAGCTGATAACACCAAAACAAATGAAAACTAGCTTTTGCTTGTTTTACGGTCGATGCAACCTAAATCTTTTTTAGGCGCAATTGCATCTCTGACACATTGTTTAAGCTCACTAATTTCAGGAAAACGCCCGGACTCTTTTCTAGTCCAAATAACTTTACCATTGGCGATTATTTCAAAAATACCACCAGTACCTGGCTGTAAAGATAATTCACTGACTTCGTCTTCAAAGGTTGTCAGGATCTCTTGAGCCATCCAAGTAGAGCGTAATAACCAACGACATTTACAGCAATATTTAATTTCAACTTTATTCATAATATCTACACCGCTATTAATACTTAATGGATACTATGTTAAGCAATAACAAGCTGTGATTTGTCCTAATTAATTGAGTTTATCGTGCGACTAAGTCACAGAATTTAAGTATGACACTGACCATACTCTTCGAGCCAATATATTGTATTACTGACCATAGCAGTTAAACCAGAGATTATTGCGCTCACACACAAAACAATTAAACAACTCATTACCTTACCACGCAACAGTGTTTTACAATCCTATTTATTCGGTGTTGTTGTACCTTCAATATTTATTGATTTATCTGCACTTAAGAGAGTTGTAACGCTTTAGTTAGCTGCAAGTAAAATGGACTTGTTTCAGTGTGTTTTAGCATAAAGCTTGTCAAGCAAATCGTCTAAAAAAACTGTTAGGGTTAAATGTTTTGAGCAAAGCGCCATAAAACGCCACTGGGATCAAAGATGACAAAATCTAGCATCCCCCATGGCTGTTCAACGATATCAGTCATTTTAATATGATACTTAGACTCAAGTGCCGAGTCTTTAATAGACTGATACCAAGATTCAATATCTTCTACCAGTAAGTGCATCATTAAATTTTCTGCAGCACTCTTTTCATAGAAGTCTTGCAGTAAGAAGCTAGTATCACCATGATGGAAATAAGCAATACCGTCAGTGTCTGATGATAAGGTAAAACCCAGATCACAATAAAATTGCTTAGATAATGCAAAGTCCTTTGCTGGAATGAATGCTTTAATTTCGATGGTCTTTAAATTACTCAATTATTTATCCTTTATCGTCAGATTTGCTATAAAACCGATATTATCAATTCAGTCTTTGATGTAAAGCAAGAAAGGTGTTCTTTGTTACCCATACTCATTTTAATAGCAATGCCTCGAGTTATATCTGTATTTACTGTCGTAGCTTAGAAAGTAAGTATTCGGTTTAATTGCCTGTTAACTTGCAAATTGTACCTAGCTCAAGGTGGATAATAGTGAGTTAAAATTTTGCTTTAGTCGGTTTTTAGGCCTGTTCTATTTAAAGTAAGTTTACTCGTTTCATTGTTTGATTTTATTAATAGTGAAGCACCGGTAATGTCTTCAGTTTCTCCATTGACAAACGTTAAATGTACTTCGGTGTTATTGTCTATGAAGGAAAATCTATGCTCGACCTTGTTATAAGCCATGATATATAGTTGATTTTCACTGGCGAAAAGGATGGCATCATTGACATTTTTTATGTTTATTTGCTCATTAATGTCGAAAGTGAGGGGGTTACCTTCAATGCTTATTATTTTATATTCGCCGACATATTTATTGAGGTCATCAATTGTTGGCTCGATGGCGTGTTTTTTAAGTTTGAAAATGAGTTCCGATTTAATGGCTTCTAACTCAGTAATAGCATTTTTAAGTGTCGGTATATATGAATTAAATAGCTGGTAGCTATTTAAAATCACCTGATTTTTATAACTAATATCTGACATAAAATAGGCTGTTAGCGCCTTACTGTCTTTGTTATCGCCATGCTCATTTAAAAGCTCAGGGTTAACATAAATGGCACTCCAATCTTGAAACCATGCATACTGAGTAAATGATGCAATGACTTTATTGATTCTTAAATTATATTCTTGCTCCACTGGAGTTATCGAAGAGTTTGTCATTCTGTCATATATATTGATAATTTTTTGTGAGTGGGCATCGTTTACTTTTAGGTTCTTTAATTGTTGAATACCGCTGATATTAAAGCTGGTATAGGGCATAGTTCTCAGTAAATAGGGGTAACCTGCTGCAATGAGTTTCTCTGAAACAGCATCGTTATATACCATATTGAAAAGTGGTTGTTGTCTTTCAAGAAAGTAGATTTTGGTTTTAAGTTCATTAATATCATTATCTATGTCTACGATTATGCGCTGTTGGATGCTCAATAGCGCGTTATTAAATTTTCGTTGGTCATTCCAGTTATCGAGTTGCAGCGCGATTAAAATGCCAATGACAACTAAAAAAATCTCTCCTAGAGCATATTTCAGGTACTGGACAGATTTGTTTTTAAAGACAAGTTTTTTTCTTATTTTTCTAAAAAAATAGATCATTGCTAAGTCCAATAATGATGACACTAAGCTATTGATTTTATTGCCATGGCGATACTAAGTTCAACAAACGGGTCAGTTATTGCAAAGCCATTAACAAAAGCTTTTTTTGCCGCTAACCTAATTTTTCAAGAGGTTAGCGCAGTATAACATTGACAGTAACACTGCTTACACCTTTTACTTTGCCAGCTGTGAACTGAGTTGTTCAACTAAGTATCTTTAGGTTCAGCTACTTAATAACAAGGGTATTTTCAGCGCTGCTTTTTGTGGTAAAAGACACATACAATAGCTTATTTTCTTGATCAAGCCACCAACCGGCTGCTTGCTCATTGGCTTGGTTTTCGTCGGGCTTTTGCGCTAATAGCTTTATTTTTTTACCATTTTGTAACGTTTGGCTGAAATTATGTTTGCCTAACAAATTAATTTTCAGCACGTAATTATGTTTTTCAGGTTTACCTTGATAATCACCTTTGGCTGCACCAACGGTTACCACTATTTTATCTTTATTGGCATTGACGGTTATCTCGGTTTGCGCATATTGGTCTTGTTGATATTGCATGCTAACGCCATCATCGTCATACAAGGTAAAAGTCGATTGGCCATTGGCTAGCGGGTAAATATCAAGGGTAATTGGATCGGCATGTTGTGCAGGATCTATCCAAAAAATTTCTGGTCCCATCGGGATAATTGCGCCGCGTTTGACAAACAAGGGCAAATATTTGTTATTGTCTTTGCTGACATCAACAGTAATGGTTTGACCGCCTTGATAGAGTGCTTTACTCCAATAATCGACCCATTGTTCACCGGCAGGTAAATATACTGACATTTTATTATCAGGGAAGTCAGCGGCCGCCTTATACACAGGTGCCACTAAGAACTCCTCGCCTAGCATATATTGCATACGCAGTTCGTCACGTTGTTTAGGATAGGCTAGCTTCATTGGTCTAGTTAACGGCATGGCTTGTTGCCATATCTCAAAACAGTAAGTATAAAAGTAGGGTAGTAGTCGATAACGTAACATTCTTGAAAAATAGGAATTTTCTTCAACTTGCGGGCCCCAGCTCCATACATCTCGGCCTGTGGTGCCATGGTTACGGGTTAAGCTTGAAAAATCAGAAAATTGAATCCAGCGTGAAGCTAATTCAGGATCTTCTCCTTTGGTATGTCCGGGCGTGTCAGTATGTAAATATGACCAGCCACCCATAGCGCCATCTTCGCTGTAAACAATGGCTTCAATACTTTCGGCAAAGCCATTCCAGTCGCCAACAACATCACCAGTCCAGTGTACAGGCATGGTTTTTTCAATCATTTCTTCATCGGGAGCGCGCATATAATCGCCACCTAAGATACTTTCATTATTGTGATGGTTAGGGCGGGCATAGTGACGTGCCATAAACATAACTCGTTTATCTGCACCTTGGTGTTGTTGCAGTAATTGCCAGACTTGTTTCTCCATAGATGAGTCACTTTTCCAAAAGTCTAACCACACAATATCTAAGCCATAATCAAGATCACGTTTTAGCAAGTTTAACCACTCTTTACCAAACCCGCCTTCATGATAATTCATCATGACTTTAAAATTCATTGCATGCAGTTCATCAAACATGGCTTTTGGATCAGGAAATAGCAGCGGATCCCAAGTCATGTTACCTGGCCAGCTCCACTCTTTGCCATTCCAATACATATCAAGGATCATGATGTCAGCAGGATGCTTATGTTTGCCGAACTGATTTTTTATGCCCCTTAATGCTTTAGCATGATCAACAAAGTTATCTTGTTGATCATAGCCATTGGCCTCTTTGCCCCAGCCTGATTGCATATACCCTAGTGCCCACTTAGGAATAAGAGGTTCAGTACGAGGCGGGTTTAAATGAATTGAATCACTGTAGTCGTTAACCATGGTTGTGGTTTTTTTTGCATCACAGCCCAAGTCATCAACAGAGCGACCAATACTGGTATCAGGGCATTTATCTTTGCTATTAATAACACCGTCACGATCATCATCAGCATTGATATTAGGCACTGAATTAGCATCTTGCGGGTCTGTTTGTGCTATGGTTTCTTGTTCGTTGTTAAAGCCGTCACCATCAATATCGTCATCACAGGTATTACCTAAGCCATCTTTGTCAAGATCGTACTGATTTATATTAGCTTCTTTTGGACAGTTATCTTGGTCATTCGCTATACCATCACCATCATCATCTACAGGCGAGCAAGCGGTCATTAATGTAATAAGGATAACAGCAAACGTAATGATCAATTTCGGTTTATGTCGCTTATTTAGCGGGGTATTGGTGGAAATACATGAAATCATAGTAAGCCTTTTTATTGTTATGATTGACTGACATAGTAAAAATTAGTGGTTTATTTTGTGTAAAAGCCCATGAGTTAATACGGTAGTTTTATAGTATTGGTATTGTTAAAACTAAAAAAAATGAAAGCGCTTACATTTTTATTAAAAACCAATAATGGCATTGAGTCAATGACAAAATTAATGCTTATCGGTTAAAGTGAAAGTATTTACTGTCAATGTGAGCAAATTATTACAAGAAAACCGTGTTTACGATAACGTCCAAATGATTACTTAAACCAAGGTTGTTAAGTTAATGGATTTTTAATGGTTGTCTTAGCGCATAAGCTCATCGCTAAGTTATTATCATAATAAGCGGCTTCATTAATGAAAGTAGGGTACACGGTTTCTGTTCCCTCATATAAAATCGCTTCACCGGTAAAGGTTTGAAAAATTGGGCTACCTGGTGGCAGCGCTTTGAAGTCATGACCCTCTACATTTTGATGCACCATGGCGATACGATTATTGTCGGCATCAACCGGTAATGTTAGTGATTTTATATACCTAAAGGCTTCGGTTTCATTAGCGAGTACGGGTAACGATTGCGTGTTATAAGCTTGAACAAAGTCTAAAATTAATTGGGTCATTTTTGCCATTTGTTCGGTCACTTCATGTTTTAACACCCCTTGAGCGACAGGGCCGACTTCAACAATGACGCCATATTGGCCTATTGTGCAAAGTAGATGATGTTCATCGTTAGATTTGTGATCTTCGTCTAAAAATACCACGACCTCAGGCATGAACTGCTTTAAGTAAATAGCCATTAAATCGTAGAATTCGCCACGCTGAGGTATGAGCAGTGTTGGTCCCATGTTTGACGTTGTATTGTGTAAGTCAATTACTAAGCCCGTGGCAGAGCAGCCTTTGGGGCCTAGTTGTTGGTTCAGAACTTTAGCACGGGATTGTTCATAGTTGCCTAATGACAAATCAGCTAATGCTGCTGCAGAAAACTGGCGATTTAAATCACAGTCGGTGTAACGTATATTTTTTTCAATAGCATTATGATTTGCGATAACCAACTGGCTATCAAAATCATCTCTAGCAACGATGTCACGGTTTTTCATCCAATGATTAACCAAATAAATACCCGCTAATTCATTTCCATGTGTACCGCCAACAATGGCAACATTTTCAATTTTTTTCATAGTGATTACTTTTACCCATCAGAATGAAATATACAGTATCAGTTTCAGGTAATTAAGCACAATAACTAATTATTACACTAAGTAAATAGATCGAATATTAAGGCTAACAACAGCAAAAAAATGACTAATTTAGTCAGTTGTAAACGAGTAATTATTCGCTGTGATTATTTTAATCATGGGTTTTGGTATGCGGCTTAGTTTTTTTCAATCACAACTTTGTACAATCGGGCTGTTTGCGCTAAATTTATAAAGTAGCACTTACGCTGATAAATAGGAGATTATATATGACCTGTTCTAATACGCATTCTCATCCAGAACATACTCATGGACCTGAATGCGGCCACACTGCAATTCGGCATAATGGTCACATTGATTATATCCATGATGGGCATCTGCATCATCCCCATGGCGATCATTGTGATGAGCACGTAATTGAAGTCAGTCAACAAAACCCCGATGGTTGTATTCCGCTAGATGACTGTCAAGGCCACGTTCATGGCCCCGGTTGTGGACATGAAGCCGTTCCTCATGGCGATCATATTGATTACATCGTAAATGGCCGGTTACATCATGTGCACAATGGTCATTGTGATGACCATGGTCCTGTAGAAATAGTGCGCGCTTAAATAAAACCAAGCTGTTAATTGCGTTACAATGATAAAGTTTTAGTAATGCTCTGCTGTTGTTGGCAGAGCATTACTCGTATTATTTACTAAAAATGATGAGTGACTTCTTAGTTATGTTACTTATAACTTATCGTGTTCAACTCATGGCTTGCGACTGCCCTCTGAAACAATAACAGGTAAATCCATGCAGCCATAATCGACGCCAAATTGACTTAATAGACAAGTTAATTGACCACGATGATGAGTTTGGTGGTTAAAAAGGTGTTGAGTAATATCTGCAACGGCCTTGGTGATAGAGTCACCCTCTGTCGTTGTATAAGTAATAAACTTTTCACAATCATCTTCGGTTAAATTAGCACAATAGCGCTCTATTAATTCATCTACTTGCAAGCGAAGACTGACAAGTTCAGCTAAGTCATGGTGATAAATATCTTGCGGAGATTCAGGCGTTGGAAATTGCGCAAAGTCTGCACTATTAAGTTGGCCAATGCCATTTGATGCTAAACGCGCTAATAAAATAAGATCACCGAATAGAATATGGTTCCAATAGCTAATGATATTGCTAAAGAACGACTTGCTTTCTTGCTTTAAAACATGCTGTGGTAATGCTAAACAAAAATCCATTAATTGTTTATTGATGCGCTTATTATAAAGCGACATCATGATAAAATTTTTTGCTAAGCTCACTATAAACTCCCTGATCTATAAACATAATTATGTGTTGGTATTGCTGAGAAAATGACTGATGAATCGTCATTGAGGCAAAGCTGGCGTTTTAGTGTAGGAAATAAGTTCGAGTTATTGACCTCGAGTTATTGTAAGTGATAATTGGTATTGATATACCTCATTTCTACGCGCTAATGCTCTTGGCATTAATACCCTGAGAATATATTCCCCTGTCGATTTTATCTCGATGGCTTGCTGATTGATAAGCGTGTCATTGATTGGAGAGAAAATAATGACTTGTAACTGCTCAGTGCTTATATTGGCAGTAAGTTTATCCCCTACAAGCAGCTGTAATTTATATTCATCATAAGCATAACCTGAAATTTTTCCCTGATGTGTTTGTTGATAATCTTGCGGAGTATGAGTTGATGAACAGGCCGTTAACAACAGCGAAAGCAAGATTATTTTAATCAATATTTTCAATCGATACTCAACCTTAAAATTAGCGCTTATTTGCAATTACCTTGAGCAAAGCTTACTTTAACTATCGTAACTAATCAACGACTTAACTCGCCTTAAACATTAAATATCTCATTAACTCAATATTTAACATTTATTGTTATACAAGCGTTATTATAGCTATGCGCGTAATTGGCAGCCATTGATATCACGAAAATATAGGCGCCTTATGTAATCAATGCGCGCTATTCAATGTAATATATAACTCTGGTAGAAAGCTAGCCAAGTTACCTTTGTGCATAGCTTGGTGCTTGTTTAATAACTTTATCAATAGTCATTTTCATCCGGGTCAGCACATGGTGACATTTTGCTAGATCTAAAGTGTCAACTAAGGGATCCATAGATTGTGGTTTGACCCCCAGAGCTAGAAACAGGAACGGCCATTGCTGTTCAGTTAGTGGATCGTAATCTTTACTGATAACACGACCAGAAGATTTGAATAAATTAAGTCGTTGTGCTGATATATCTGGGCTGTTAGATGATTTATTGTGCAGCAACTGAAAATGAACATCGGTTACTTCAAAAACTCGTGCCATTTCAAGGCTCAAAATTTGATTAAAAGCCTGGCGCGTCGCATGCTCAGTAGCCGTTGTTGGCCATAACTCAACCAGTCTTTGAAGTGGGCGCAGTAATTGTGCTTCCGGCTCATATAATAGTGTGGCCATATTGCTATAGGCTTTTCCTAAAGAGAGACTATTGCTTACCCAAGCATTTTTAGCATAAGCAACCTGATTTTTTGGGTTTACAGTATAAATTGAAGTATGCTCAAGACCATCATGATTATAGCGCGTCAAGATATGTCGCTCATTAATTTCTATATTGCCAAAAGGGCAATATTGTTTATCCGTTTGTTGAATTGAGGTAGTCTGATTAACATAAGACTGCGAGATTAGCTGCGTATAATTTATATTTTGCGCTTGCCTAATATACGCCTGTTCAGAACAATCGAGATACAAATCTGCCCTCAGTATCACACCATTTTTTAGGTGTACTTCACGAACCGCATCATTGTCAATCTCTATTTTTTTAAGAGGTTGTTGGATAATTTTGATATTAAGTTGTAAACTTGCAATACGAAGAAATTCAAATAGTTTCTGTTCCTTTATTTGGTAGCCAAAGTCTACTTCAAAGTGGGGTTTTGGCAGATTGGAAACCCCTAAAACAAAGCGTTTATTTTTGGCTATTTGTGCTGATAAGTTAAGCTCATCCCATGCAATAATTGATTTAGTATCAGCTAATTTTGCTAGGATATGATGGAGGTTTATACCCTGCAAATTTTGACCATATTGTGTTGTAGAAAAATAGCGTGGTGGTTGGTTTTTGCTATGATAAGCTTGAGCATAGACCAAACCAGCTCCTGTAGCGGCAATAAATTTTGCTTCATCTAAGCCTAGTTCTCGGTGAATATTTCGCATGCGAGGGGAAGTATAAACTAAGCGCTCTTGAGCCTCACCAGTTAATACAACTTCAATGTTGGGTTGTAATGGCCTTAATCGCATTGCTAGATAAAAAGCACAGAGTAATGGTTCATAACCTTCGCCAATAATCAGAATATTACGAGCAGCCGCCGTCATGAGAATACCCCATACAAGCTCATAGCTGAATCCGGCCAGTCTTTTTCGCTATTTTGAAGTGCTAAGTTTTGAGTTAAAAAAGCGTGGTGATCAAGATATCTTTCGCTGGTTTGTGCTATTTTTTGTTTTAGACTTGCCATATTTTGTGTGATTTCATTGGGGTTGAATGCCATCACAAGTGGATGGTGTGATCTGGGTATCATGCCTTGTCCTATCATTACAGAAATCCAACTGGGCGTTAAAAATAGCCCCTGATCGTAATGCATGATATAGCCCGACTCCTTAAAAGCATCAATTTTAGTTTTTAAACTTGTTGGGATGTTCATATTTTGGCAATGACGCCAAAATGCTGAATCATTCCTAGAGGTGGTATGGTAATGCAGTATTAGAAAATCTTTGACACGATTATATTCTAGAGCAAGGTCATCATTAAAAGCCTGTCGCAATTGTTTTTTTTCATCCTCTGTCGCCATGTCCGCAGGGAAAAATTCAATTAGTTTCATAATAGCAATTTGGATTAAGTAAATACTCGTAGACTCAAGAGGCTCTAGAAAACCACTCGATAAACCAATAGCGACACAGTTTTTTAACCAAGTTGACTTTCTTCGTCCAGTTTTAAAAGTTAAAAATTTTGGCTTCGCAAGAGGCTTCCCTTGAAGCTCATTTAACAAAATACGCTCAGCTTCGCCATCGCTCATGTACTTAGAGCAGTAGACATGGCCATTACCAGTGCGAGATTGTAGCGGTATTCGCCATGACCAACCAGCTTTTTGAGCTTTTGCTTGTGTGTAAGGCGCAATAGATGAAGTATTTTCGCAGGGAACTGCAACAGCACGATCACAAGGTAACCAATGACTCCAATCTTCAAAGCCTGCTTGCAAAGTTTGCTCAATGAGTAATCCTCGAAATCCTGAGCAATCAATAAAGAAATCGCCTGAAACCACAGAGCCGTTGTCAAGCTTCAACTTATTAATGTCGCCATTATTATCGGTAATTACCTCATTAATGATACCTTCAACTCTTTTAACGCCTAGGTTGGTGGAAAACTCCCTTAAATAATTAGCATAAAGATTAGCGTCTAGTTGAAATGCATAAGAGAAGCTGGATGAGATACTCAAGGTATCTGTATTTGGATACTCGAATTTATGTTTCTCAGCTAAGGTAGCTGCGAGAGAATAGTCAAAGATTGAATCATTAAGTTGTGCTTGCTGACTTTGCCAATAATGATGGAAAGCTAGACCATTTATTTCATCGCCCAGTTGACCAAATGCATGCATATAGTTATCTCCAATCTGACCCCAATCAACAAATTTAATACCGAGTTTGTAAGTGGCTTTGGTGGTACGCATAAAGTCTTTTTCATCAATGCCTAAGCGATCATTGAAAAAACGTAAATGGGGGAATGTCGCTTCGCCGACACCAACAGTACCTAACTGCTCAGATTCAATAAGTGTGATAGTCAGTGGTGTACCTTGATAAATTTTACTAAATGCAGCTGCCGCCATCCAGCCAGCTGTACCGCCACCGACAATGACGAGGTTTCTTGGTTGTGGCATATTATGTTATGGTCCTTGTTATAGTTTGCAACATGTTGAACTCAATCAACAACATGTTATTTTTATTCTACTCATTATTAGTTATTTGTGAAAGCGCTTACATAATGATGTGTTTTTTCATTTGACTAGTTTGTAATTATTATAATAAAAAAATCAACCATTTTTACTGTCAGTAAGAGTTTAGCTTCAATCGGAGGTTTTTTGATTTATAAATTTCTAAATGCTTAGCTTTTAGTTTTCAAAATTATTAATTTACTTTACATATCAATTTTTATTTCGGCTTTATGTGTTTTATTAAAATAGTCTAACTTTAGTTTCGTAACTGTTTAGCTTTCTGTGAAACCGGCCAGTCTGCCAGGTCAACTGAATCTAAATGCTGGCTATGTTGAGCATTGTTTGGGCTCCATGCCTGTTGATATGAGTTGTCCGCATCAAATAACTGGGCTTGTTTAGCGAGGTTAAAGTGACGACCACCGCGAGGGTCAACGCCTACACCTGCAATATATTGCCAATTACCCCAATTAACCGCGGCATCATAGTCTACCAACTGCTCTTCAAACCAAGCGGCGCCATAGCGCCAGTCAATAGCTAATTCGTTCACTAGGCAGCTAGCAACAATTTGTCTGCCTCGATTACTTAAATACCCGGTTTGTTTGAGTTCGCGCATACAAGCATTCACTAAAGGGTAGGGGGTATTACCTAAACACCATTTTGCAAATCGTTCAGGGTAAAAGCTGGTTAGTGGCGGAGATTGATTAAGCCCTTTAAACTGGTACGTTTTATCGCCAATGGCAAAATGCAACCATTGAAAATATTCACGCCATAATAATTCCACGTATAGCCACTGTGTCGATTCATTTTTGGCAGTTGTTGCTTCAAAATGACGGATACTCTCATAGACTTGCCTTACAGACATACAGCCATAACCAAGCCAAGGTGATAATTTACTGCTATTTTCCCAGCCCGATAAACTATTGCGTACTTCTTTATAAGACGCTGGTAGCGCTGACTTAAAATAATTATTGAGTCGATTTAAAGCTGCAGTCTCTCCGCCCTTAAAAGGTGTGGTTAATAAAAAATCACTCATTGTATTAACCAGTGGTAACCAATTAGGTTTTATCTTCGCTTTAGTCATGGTTTTTGATATTTGCTCAGATAGTTTTACCGTTGGCTGTTTGGGAACCTTACTCGCTAATTCACATGGCGAGGGCACCTCAATATGCTTTACTAATTTTCTAAATTTAGAATAACTAATAGGGAAAATAGCTTGTTCAAAAGGTAATAGCTCTTGGTTAAATAAAGTAAATTGTTCAATACTGTGATGAGTTATGTCGGCGGTTGTTTGTTTTAACTCATTAACAATATCTTGTTCATAACTGCCAGGTAAATCTGTGTAAACGATATCGGTAATGTCATAAGCATGACAGAGGTTTTGCAGACAAACACTGGTATCACCGTATAGTATGTGTAGCTTTTGCCCTAAATTTTCCAAGGATTGCGCTAAGTCGGCTAAGCACGCTTGTAAAAATTGCCAGCGTTTAATACCCAGTGGAACAGATTGAAAATTAGTGGGAGAAAACCAACGTTTATCGACAACAAAAACGCAGAGTAAAGTGTCACTTTGGCTTGCTATGTTTAAGGCGATATTATCATTAATACGTAAATCTTTAGTAAACCAATATAACGAACGTTGCATGCTTATTTATCCGTACTATAAAATAGCCAATACGAATTAGTGAGCTGTGAAGATCAAGTTAGTAACATTTGTTTAATTAGCGACAACCAAAGTTTAATTACACCTATTTCATAGATAGATGACTACTCGATATAAAAATTAGGATACCTTTTGCGTTAAGGTGTTTTTTAACACAGAGAGGCTCTTGCTTTATTTATGCTTATTAGTGGCTTGCCCTTGCTAGAGATATTAGTGCGTTGCTTAATATGTTTGGGCTGGTAATATTTGCCTGTAGGACACCAAATCTTGCGTAAGATTTTGGTGCCCATATTCACCAGGCAAGCGCATAGTGTTGATAAGCTTAATTTATCATGCGCCAAAGTATAATTGAGTTGTGACTAGAGTGTTGATTTAAGCTGTTCTGCCAACTCAAAATATTCTTTAAGATATTGCGCTGTATCTTCTTTTCGATTGTTTTCAGAGTTAATATGGATATTTTCAACGATGACGGCAATATCTTTCGATAAATCTTGCTGCTCAGCCGCTAAATTTAAGGTGAAGTATTCAATACTTTTTTCGAGCGTGTAAGTGATGACATGAATTTGTTGCAGCTCTGCAACGTCTAACACTTTTTTGCTTTTTAGTTCTTCAGACTTTTCTGCGAAGATTATTTTAGCATCTTTTAAGGAAGTAACCTCTGCTACCTCCATGTGTTTTACTGGTTTTTCTTTTGTGATTGTCTCTGCGTATGCAGGCGAAAGTATGCTTGCTGTGATGATAAGGATAGCTAAGAGCTTCATTGTTTTTCCTAAGTTTATATATAAGTTGATAGATTAAGGAACCTAACGAGATAGAAGTTTAAAATGTTAGTCCCTTAGATGTGCTCTCTAAGGCGCAGCATAGCACAAGCTAAGTTACTACTCAAAATACCTGATAAGGTAACTGACATTTTAGTGGCGAATATCAGCTCGTTTTTAAAAATTGACTAGAGAATTAAGCTAATTTTGATTGAAAAAGTTTGTACATGTCTTGCTCGTTTGAGTTTAACGGCATTTATTGTCATGAACCGAGGTAAATTTTCGCGCTATTTTGGGTGAAACAACCAGATCTACAGGTAGTAGAACCGTGTCTAATACAAAAGAAAATGGTATATCAAGTAGAACAAATGGAAATGTTAGCATTGCATAGTTCATTGAGTTAACGGTTCGACATGGAAAATTTTTAACTGAGTCTTCGGTTCCACTATAAGGGTGACCAACAGCGACATGATGAGTTTTTATAGAAGAGCAAGCAAAGTTAAATAAACAGATAAAGAGGATAATTATATTTTTATATTTCATTTGAAACCTACAGAGCATTAATTTATGTGTTAAGGCAAAACAATAGACAAAACATTGTTGGCTAAATAGTGAACGCAGTTAGCCAAGGACAACATTGTTTGCCTGTTTTAACGGCTAAGAATATTCTCTCGTTTGAAATTCTTGTTATGTTTTGAGTGTAACTATTCCTGACATGTAATCTACTGCACTACCCGAAAGGATGACTCTATCCCCAATAACTTCGCATTGAACTAATCCCGTTCTTTGAGATAACTGTTTACCAATAAGCTGATGACGAGTTAGCTTTTTTGCCCAGTATGGCGCTAATTCACAATGAGCAGAACCCGTTACAGGGTCTTCATTAACTCTTAGTTTTGGAAAGAAACAGCGACTTACAAAATCAGTTTCATCACCCGGTGCTGTAACTACAACTCCTCTTAAATCTAGGGCTTGAAGTTTAACGAAATCAGGAGAGAGAGCTTTAATTTGACACTCGCTATCAAGAACCACTATATAATCAAAAGCTACAAGTGTTTTAGTTGGCACAACTCCTAAGGCCTCTTTTAACACTGCAGGAGTGTCGATAGGTTCAGCCTCAACAGCTGGAAAGCTCATACTATACCCCGAGCGTGACCGACCAACCTTTAATTCCCCACTTTTTGTATAAAATAATATGGATTCTTCAGCATAACCAAGATGCTGAAATAAGACATGAGCAGCGGCTAAAGTTGCATGGCCACAAAGATCAACTTCATCTTCAGGTGTAAACCATCGTAATGAAAAGCCACTGCCTTTGGCTACAAAAAATGCAGTTTCTGATAGGTTGTTTTCTTCGGCAATTTTTTGAAGAAGCTCATCACAAAGCCATTCATCAAGCGGACATACTGCGGCTGGGTTGCCTTCAAATGCTTTATTTGCAAAGGCATCAACCTGGTATATTTTTATTTCCATTCTTTAGACTATTCCATAGTTATCAGAAAAAATAACGCCGTTTTAAGCGCTAAGAGATAGTTTGCTAAAATATGAGACGAAGTGGAACTTAGCAAACTGTTATCAGTATGACGTGAAAACTCATATTAGGCTTATTATATTAATTGAACTTTTACACCGGAAGTTTTTGCCACTATAGCCATATATTCTTCAATGTCTGATGCTTGCTTTAAATAATCATTAATATTGGTAATTTTATAAGTGTTATTTTCATGTGGGTTTATGTACTTCATAGCTTCCCTCCATGAACCTTTAATTGTGGTTTTAACTCCATTGACAATGACAGAATCATTACCAACAAGCTGAAAAATAATTGGACTTTTCTCTACTACTAAGTCGGTTTTACTATGCACTGACATAGATATTAAGGCTATCGGGATAAAAATTAATTTAATTAATGATCTCACTTTAACTTTCCTTGTTCATTTTCTTGTTGTGTGTTTATTGCTTAATACCATACTTTTCCATGAATGGTTTTACACGCTCCATTAATTTAACTTGCTTAATTTGTGCTTCTTGCATGCCTGCTTGCGCACCAAGTTGCATCAATTGGGGAGACTTTTCTAAGAACTTTTTACCTACAGGTGTTTTATAAAACTTTGTAATTTCCTTTATCTCTTCGTCAGAGAACGCTTGTGAATATTGTTTTTTTATTTCTGAAATAACTTTCAGCCGATCGATATCTTCATTGTACCAAGCACGAAAAATCCCCTTAAGCTCTTCCTTACCTTTACTGTCTAGCTTATAGTTAGAAGCCATCTGATCGACAACAGGTAGCATTGCCTCAAATCCTCCAGCCATTTGTTTATCCATAGACATAACTCTAAACATTTCATCTACAGCCGTTTCTTGAGCAATGGTCGATGTTGATAATGTAAGAAGCATTAATGGTAATACTAGAACTTTTTTCACTTGATATCCTTATGGCTAATACTGGCGTATAGCAGTTGATTTTAAAGGGTAAACCTTAGTCCTAAAAACAGGTTTTACATTTAATATTAAAGCTATGTTAATGTATT
This sequence comes from Colwelliaceae bacterium MEBiC 14330, assembly GCA_040779365.1. GTDB lineage: Bacteria > Pseudomonadota > Gammaproteobacteria > Enterobacterales > Alteromonadaceae > Colwellia. The sequence continues at coordinate 345,559 of JBFONR010000002.1, read as the reverse complement.
AAAATAATAAAATCAAATGGTTAAGTTGTATTTAAGGTGTGGTTAACTGGTTGATTTATGACTTAGACACATAGCCTGAACTGTGGAAAATCACTGATTAAGCCTCTCATAAAAGCTGCTATAGCGTATCCAAAAAAGCGCCTGTAATTCTGTATCTCGACAGATATAACTAGTAAATGACTTACCTGCGAGGCATGTATTTTTTTAGAAAGCAATTAATACATTTTTTATGACCTAATAAAGCAAGCATGATTTTTGAATTATTGTTTATAATTATTATGGGTAACACTGACTGATAGCCCCCACTCAGAGAGGCGAGCTTGCTAAAATTTTGTAGCATAGCGAAACCGAGCAAGCTGTTACGAATGCAACTTTATTGCTTTGTTAGAGTTTTATTGTCACCATTGACTTCTGATTTTGATTTTAAATCAAATTGTTCAATACCTTTACCAATAATTGGTTCTACTTTGACCAAATCTATTTTAGCTATGTCTTCGATTCTAAAAATCAATTCTCCAGCATTTTCACCGTCAGCATAGTCATAGATTAAGTCATTTTCCCCCCAATATTTGACACTCTCTAGATAGATAAATCCTTTTTGTAATTTATTTTGACTTATCTCGTTGTACAAGCTTTTAGTTATTTTTGCATAATAGTAATAAGATTCTAGCCCGTTAGCTTCTTCCCTAACGTTAAATTGCGCAAACACCCATACTTTTTCATTATTGAGATTAGAGTTTAATGCTTGTACCTCTTGCTCAGCATTACAACCCACTACTGAAAATAATAAAATAATGATTATTAAATATTTCAACATAACTCCTTAAAATGAATAAAACAGTAACGCCCTCGTTAATTGGCAAAATATTGTTGGCTAAAATTGTTGAGGTACGAAACACAGCCAACTGTATTTTGTCCTGATTTAACAGCTTGTTATAAGTTTAATCTTCTCTACATGAACAAGCAATCTTTCCGTCTTTTACCCACTCCCTGTAATCTGAACCACATTTCATTTTGTAGTGATTACAAGTTGCTTCGTTACCATAAGAAGTATTATCACCTGTAATTGCTGTAGTAATGATGCCGTCTATAATTTCTTCTGACAACCAGGGTTGGATATCCAATGTAGAGCAGCTAGTAAGTGATATGATAAAAAGAAAGATAAAGCTAACTTTAATTTTATGCACTAAATCCATTTAATAAGACTCCAAAATTGAAAACTTATAACAGCTTAATAGACGGATAGTTTCCGTGTTTAAACACGGAAACTATCCGTTTATCATGAATTTTAATGTAAGTTAAAATACGCTACTTCATATTTAATATCAATGACTTTAATGAGATGTTTATTGTTTTATGATTGCGTGAAATACGGAAACTTTCCGTCTATCAAAGACACATTTATATTTTTTAAATGTATGTGTAAAAGCACAGTATTAGCTGTGTTTTATTTAAGACTATTTGTTTATAGAAAATACATTTTTAATAGCCATAGATACTAAAGCCGCTTTTGTTCATTAATTGCTAGACATGATCAGTGCCGGGCTGTTTTTTTCAATTAAGTAAAAATAAAAAGCCCTAACTCATTCGAGTTAGGGCTTAAATTTAGTTAGCTTTAGCAAATAAAAGCCAGCTTTAGTGATTTTATTTGTGTTAACTTAACAATTATTTATCTTTTCCAGACGCTACTGCTGTCGGGTCTCTCACCTCGGGTCCACCATTTTGCCGTATAAGTGACATTATTATAAATAACAGTGTCTCCACCATAATATACGGTATTAGCATCCCAAGTAGTGCTGTCAACTGGCGGCTCTGGGTCAACTGGTGGCTCTGGGTCAACCGGCGGCTCTGGGTCAACTGGTGGCTCTGGGTCAACTGGTGGCTCTGGGTCAACTGGTGGCTCTGGGTCAACCGGTGGCTCAGGGTCAACCGGTGGCTCTGGGTCAACCGGTGGTGAACCAGCCACTAGTTTCCATGGTCCACCGTCTGATGGTTTATCGCCTTGAGTCCACCAACTTGCTTGATATTGTTGTCCTAAGTAGTTCACTTGATCATTGGCTACATAGACTTTATTCGCATTCCACTGATTTTCGTCTACCGGTGGATCTGTCGGATCAACAGGATCTGTTACTTGCTCAACAATGCGAACGGTTGGCCAATTTTGATGAGAGCCATAAAAGTTGGTAACACATTTTTCATAATCGCCTGGAACTAGTGCAGAGTAGGCGGTTTGATAGCCAACTAATTTACACTCAAAAGAATAGCCTTGCGGACGGTCTGCATAATATTGCCAGTCACCTTCCCAATTGGTATACAGCACGTCTTCAGCATTACTTAAGTTTAAACTGCCAAACGGTGTTTGTTGCCAACAGGTATCGCTTTCGTCTGATTCACGTGGAATTTGATAGTAATCCGACAGGCCTTGCCAGTAACTTATTCGGTTAACTGGTTGTCCTTTTTCTCGGTTTTGTTCGCCACATTCAATACCACCATTGATAATATTGATGGTGGTACCAAAGCCATAGCCAATACCGGCTGCTGCTTCGTCTGGTGAAGGCTGCCAAGTGCGGTCAATGACATGTAGCATCGCCGGTTTTGGCGCTTGCGGGGTTAAGAAAAACCAAATGGCCGAGGCTAAGTTTAACCATGAATCCGCAACACGGGCAGGATCATTAAGTAATACTGTGGCATCACCATCAAACATGACTTCTGAAAAGGCACCGTAGTTAAAATGATAAGATAACTGTTTAGCGCCGCGGCCAAAATACCCTTGATTTGGTGCACAGGGCCAGCGTCTATTTTGCCAGTCATCTTGACCACAACCTGTGGTGTAGCCAGCTTGACCTTCAGACCAACCCATTTCTCTGACATGAACTAATGCTTGTTGCCATTCTTCAAGTTGATTTGGATTGTCAGAGATATTATCTACCGCAATGTGGCCGCCCGTTTCTTGAGCGAAATGAGCAAATGCAGTAATAATTGACTTTTTACAAATTGCGTCGGCATCACGTCCGTCGGTGTAGTCACCACAAAATGCCGGAAACTTTCCTATCGCTTTGAGTAATCGCGTGTAGGTATATTCCGGTGCTGCCATTTGTGTAAGAAAGTCCCACTGGGCTTGGCCAAAAACTCTTTCAGCTCTTTTTACATTGTCAGGATTAGAAGCAGCGTTTGGGGCAATAGCATCAACAATGGTATTACTGCTGGTCTCAAGTGCTTGCGACCAAATCTTGTACATTGGGTTCTGCGTTTTTGCTTGTTCACTCGCTAATAAATCAGCTTTAGAGAGTATGTAACCGTCAGGATTATCTGGATCGGGTTGCGGTTGCGTAGCATGTAATGGCAATGATGCACACAATGCTGCGAAGATTGCTGGAGGTAACAAAGATTTTGTATTCATTAGATAGCCTATTATTATTATGATTAACTAAAAATTAACATTACTGCAATAAACGTAATGATAATCATACTAAATGACAGCGTTGTCAATAGGCGTTATAGAATTAATTCACTGGTTAAATTCTTTTACGACAAAGTTAGCTGGCTTGATATTTCCTTAACGTGAGGTTCCCTAAGGAAATTTATTCTGTTGTTAACACAAACAACTTTACTTTCTATAGGTGAATAAATAATTTACAGTAACAGGTGAAATTTAATACTAACAACAGACAGAATTATGCAAACGTCAAAACAAGCTATTAATTACTTGAATCTTTTTATTTACTTGCTCGCGTTCTCGAGTGGTTTTTCAATTATGTGTATTGAGTTACTTGCCGGCCGTATTCTGGCACCATTTTTTGGTAGTAGCGTGCATATTTGGGGCAGTATTATCACGGTTTTTATGCTGAGTTTAGCCTTGGGCTATCTATTGGGTGGTAAACTGTCGACAAGTGCTGTCTCTATTACACGCTACGGCTTTATCTTTATTTTTGCCGGCATTACCTTAATACCTATTGTTACTTCAAGTACTTGGGTAATGGAAAATATTTTCTTAGCAATTGAAGACTCACGTTATGGTTCATTATTGGCGTCAACAATATTGTTTTTTATTCCAACGATTATTCTAGGGATGTTGTCACCTTACTCGGTAAGGCTACTGGTAAAGAACTCTAATGAAAGCGGCCAAGTTGCGGGGCGTTTATATTTCGTATCTACGCTTGGCAGTGCCTTAGGCACTATAATTACCTCTTTTTATTTGGTGTTATGGTTCAATATCGACACCATCGTTATTACGGTGAGTATTGTGTTATGTCTACTCGGTTTATGCGCCATTGTTTGGGATAAGGTCAATGCGCGTGTTAAAAAAGCATCGGTATCTGGAGATATAAGCCATGCCTAAGTTACTCTGTAATCGGCGCGTTACTGCACTATTAGCTATTTCTGTATTATTGACGAATACAGTGTTAGCTAAAGTAATTCATAGTGAGAGATCGTTATATCGCAATATATTAGTTGAAGATAAAGGCGATACCCGCTGTTTAAAATTTAATGTCAAAAGTAACAACACGCGACAAAGTTGCTTATTTAAAAGTAAACCACAGCAATTAGTCTTTAATTATACAAAACAGTTACTGGCAGGCTTATTAATTAACCCTAAGCCGGAGCGAATTTTAATTATTGGTCTTGGTGGCGGTACCATGTCAAATACTCTACATCAGTTATTACCTGACAGTCAGATTGATAATGTCGAGATTGATCAAAGCGTGATTAAGGTAGCAAGGCAGTATTTTGGTTTTATTGAAAACGAAAACATTAAAACCTTTAGTCAAGACGGTAGGGTGTTCATTAAAAGGGCCTTATTGAGAAAACAGGCCTATGATTGGATCATACTTGATGCTTTTGATGGTGATTATATTCCTGAGCATTTAATGACCAAAGAGTTCTTAATAGAAGTAAAAGACTTACTGACTGAACAAGGCATTTTAACTGCCAATACTTTCTCCTCTAGTGAGTTATATAACTATGAGTCGGCAACCTATAAAGCAGTTTTTGGCGATTTTTATCAGGTGGTCAATAAAGATAATAGTAATCGTATTATTTTAGCGAGTAAGTCAGCCTCTTTACCCAAGCTTGATAAACAAACCAGCAGCTTAGCGCAACATAAAAAGCTCAGCCATTTAGCCGAGTTTTTTCAAGTTATTGGCGTAGATAGTAAATTACTTTATAAAAATATGACTTCAACCGATCAGCATCAGGATTGGCCAGCAGCTAGCCCGGTATTAACTGATCAGTTTTCTCCGGCCAATTTATTGAAGATTGATAGCGACTAAAAAATTTTGTTGGGCAATATTATTTGTCCGTCAGCCACTTTTATCATTGGAGCTTAGGCTATGCCAGTACATGAAATTAAACATCCGCTAGTTAAACATAAAATTAGCTTGATGCGTGCCAACGATATGAGTACCAGAGACTTCAGGCAATTATCTGCAGAAGTAGCTAGTTTACTTACCTATGAGGCAACCAAAGACCTGGCTCTAGAAAACTATCAAATGCAAGGCTGGGATGGTGAAATAACCGGTCAGCGCTTGGTTGGCAAAAAAGCCACTGTAGTGCCCATTTTACGGGCAGGTATTGGTATGCTAGATGGTGTCTTAGCGCTAATGCCGAGTGCAAAAACCAGTGTCGTTGGCCTTTATCGTGATGAAGAAACACTGGCACCGGTAACGTATTTTGAAAAGCTGACCAAGGATATAGCGCAACGTATGGCGTTAATTATTGATCCTATGCTGGCAACGGGCGGTTCAATGAAGGCAACTATCGATATACTTAAAGCGGCTGGTTGCAAAGATATTCGAGCATTGGTGTTAGTGGCTGCACCAGAGGGAATTCATAAGCTAACAACAGCGCATCCTGATGTAACTATTTATACCGCATCAATTGATGATCATTTAAACGAAAATGGTTATATCATTCCTGGCCTTGGTGATGCCGGTGATAAAATATTTGGTACTAAATAGCCTGACAGCTAAGCATGTTAGCTAAACCCGTTAACTTGATAAGCTTATCGGCAATAAAATACCGTGAGCTTATGTTGCTGCTTAGTATATTGTTGAAAACGGTCAAACAGCTCAATCGTTAGGGTCTTTTTAATTAAGGCGCCACTCAGTGCTGTGAAACCTTGCTTGAGATATAGCGGGCTTAATGAGCAATCTGCAAAACACACCAGCGGACGATGATGAGTTAGGCTATAGTGGAGTAGCCTAGCTGCTAGACCTTGTTTTTGATAGGTAGGGTCTACCACTAATGCATGCAAGAAGTATTGCAAATTGCCTAGCGCACTCGCGCAATTTGAATGTTTTGCCTTACCCAGTGAAACAATAACGCTTGCCACGATGACATGGTCATTTTTGATAAGATAACAGTGATCAAAGCCAATAAATCTTGCTGAATAATTATTGGCTTTATAAAAGCGCAGAATATCTTTTTTATCAGATTTATTGGCAAGCGTGATGGTGAGCATGAATAAAATTAAATTTTGCCAAAGACTATACCGATTAGAACGACCAAGCTGAGGGGGAGCGAGTGCTTATTAAGCCTTAGCTTTGTCCTCATTGATATTTGCTAAGCTAAGTTCACTTGTAGGTTATCAATCAGTCGAGCTTTACCACAATGTGCAGCGGCTAATATAACTAATTTAGTATCATCTTCACTTGCAGGTTGTAGTGTTTGTGCATGACAAACGTGTAAATAATCTGTTGTTAAACCAGCTTGATTAATTGCCTTACTGGCTTGTTTGGCTAAACCAATAAAATCAATACTGTCGTGTTGCTGAAAGCCTTGAGTAATTTGTGCGGCTAACCATTGTAAATTTTGATGTAATGCTGGCGCTATTGCTTTTTCTTCTGCAGTTAAATAACCGTTGCGAGAGCTCAGCGCTAAACCACTTTCTTCTCTTTTAGTGGCAACCGGTACGATAGTAATAGCCATCGACAAATCTTCAACCATGGTTTGAATAACTTGGACTTGTTGATAGTCCTTTAAGCCAAAACAGGCCACGTCTGGTTGTACCAAATTAAACAGCTTACAAACAACGGTTGCAACACCACGAAAATGACCAGGACGACTTTCACCACAATAGCCTTCTGAAACATTAGGTACTTCAACAAAGCTTTGTTTAGCAAGCCCTTTTGGGTAAATTATCTCTGGTGTTGGCGTGAACAATAAGTCGGTGCCAGCAGCGGTTAACTTTTGCTGATCATCGCTCATGGTACGAGGGTAGCTATCAATGTCCTCGTTGGCTCCAAACTGCATGGGGTTAACAAAAATACTGGCAACAATTTTATCAGCATGTTGGTGTGCTGCTTCAACCAGCGATATATGACCTGCATGTAAGTTACCCATGGTTGGTACAAAGGCGATCGTTAAACCTTGCTGACGCCACTGTTTTACTTGTTCTCGTAATTCGCTGATTTGGCTGACTGTTTTCATAATCTAATCTATTGTTAACTGCTATTTTTATTTCATCAATAATTATTTATCTTGCCTGGTATCAAAGGTAAATGCTATTTAAAAATGTGCTCATCACCAGGGAAGTTACCACAACTAACTTCACTGATATAAAGTTCAATCGCTTTTTTGATATCACCCGTATCTTTAAGGAAGTTGCGTGAGAACTTAGGCATATAGTTACAGGCAATACCTAAGGCATCATGCATGACTAAAATTTGCCCGTCGGTGTCTTTACCGGCACCTATGCCAATGGTAGGAATAGACAGTGCTTTAGTGATAGCGTCACCTAAGGTTCCAGGAATACATTCTAGTACTAATAATTGCGCACCAGCAGCTTCTAGCGCTTTAGCATCATCAATCATTTGTTGTGCTTTGTCATTATCACGCCCCTGTACTTTAAAGCCACCAAAAATATTTACCGATTGAGGCGTTAAGCCTAAGTGAGCACAAACGGGAATGCCTCGCTCAACCATGGCCGCAATCGTTTCATTTAACCAAGCGCCACCTTCAACTTTTACCATACTAGCACCAGCTTGCATAAGCTTCGCTGCGTTAGTGAGTGCTTGCTCTTTTGAGGCGTAGCTCATAAATGGCATGTCAGCAATTATCAGTGTTTTTTCAACGCCGTTTTTAACACATTGGGTATGATAAGCCATATCATCAATGGTTACGGGTAGAGTACTGTCTTGGCCCTGAAGCACCATACCTAAGGAGTCACCAATTAAAATAGCGTGAATACCTGCTTGATCAAATAATTTGGCAAAGCTGGCATCATAGGCGGTAATTGTTGATATTTTTTCGCCTTGTTGTTTCATGTTAAGCAAGCTTGCAGTGGTTATGTTAGCCATAATGTTTCCAGTCTTATCTAGTGGTAATACAGCAAAAGCTGCTAATGATTATAGTTTTATAATGCCGTTATCGCTGATGTTTTTGGCAAGAGTAGTTACTGCGCTACCATCAGGAAGTTTTAAATTAGGTGCGATTTCAACCAGTGGAAGTAAGACAAACTCTCTTACTTTCATGCCATAATGAGGAACGGTTAAGCGTTCATTATCGATCACTTCATTGCCATATAACAAAAGATCACAATCAAGTATACGTGCACCCCAGCGGTTGTCTTTTCGTTCACGTCCTGCCGCATTCTCTATTGCTTGCAGTGCGTCCAGTAATGCCATGGCGGATAACTCGGTTTCAATAGCAATAACGGCATTAATATAATCGTCTTGATCTTGAGGGCCCATAGGTTTGCTTAAGTAGAGTGATGATAAAGCAAATAATTGGCTGTCGGCGATGTTAGCAACCGCTAACGCAGCATCACTGACCTGTTTTTTAGGCATCGATAAATTACTGCCAAGACCTATGTAGGCTATTGTTTTTTTTGTCATTATTGTTGAGTTTTTTTAGCGCTTGGTTTACGTCGTCTTCGAGGTTTACTGCGTTTTGTACCTTGTGCAGGTTTAGTCGCTTTTACCATTTGTACGCGCGCCTCAGCGGAAACTTCTTGAAAATCTGTCCACCATTGAGCCAATTCGGTTAGCTCGGTAGTTGCTTCAATTTCTGCGCGTAGCAATAAAAAATCATAGCCAGCTCTAAATTTAGGGTGTTCGAAGGTTTTAAATGCACGTTTACCTTCACGGCGAACAAGTTTGTCTTGTAAGATCCAGATATCTTTTATCACCGCTTGAAAGCGTTTAGGAATAGCAATACTTCGCTGCTGCTCTGGCATGACTTCATTGAGTGCTGCAAAAAATACATCTTGCGCGGTAAGTTGACTGGTGGTTTTTATTTGCTGAATATGTTTTTGCAACGGGTACCATAGCATAGCGGCAAATAAAAATGCTGGGGTAACACGTTGATCATTATTAATGCGTTTATCGGTATTACCCATTGCCAACATAATAAATGGCAATAAGAAAGGCTGTTCATTATCGTCATTATTCAGCGCTTGGTCGACCGCTGGAAAGAAGTAGCTAAATAAGTTGTAGTGACGTAGTTGTTCAAAGTTAACAACAGCTTTGCCTGAAATAAACATTTTCAAGAATTCTTCAAAAAGTCTTGCTGCTGGAATATTTGCCATTAAGGCAGAAAGTTCTTTTATCGGTGCTTTGGTTGCTTCGCTAATTTGCATATCAAGTTTTGTTGCAAAGCGAATTGCCCGCAGCATTCTCACTGGGTCTTCACGGTATCTGGTTTCGGGATCGCCAATTAAACGAATAACTCTGTCATTGACATCTTGAACACCATTGGCAAAGTCATAGACTTTAAAATCTTTAGTTGAATAATAAAGTGCATTGATAGTGAAGTCCCTACGCTCAGCATCCTCTTCTATGGTACCGTAGATGTTGTCACGCAACAGCATACCTTGTTCACTTTGTTTTGAAGTCTTTTTACAATTTTTTTCTTTTGACGAGGCATTGTCATGATGGCCTCTAAAAGTGGCAACTTCAATAATCTCTCTGCCAAAAACAATGTGTGCTAGTCGAAAACGACGACCAATTAAACGGCAGTTTCTAAATAAAGCTTTAATTTCATCGGGGGTGGCATTAGTAGCAATATCAAAATCTTTAGGCTTTAGCCCCAATAAAATATCACGCACGCCACCACCGACAAGGTAAGCATCAAAACCACTTTTGTTTAGGCGATAAAGTACTTTTAAGGCACTGGTACTTATTAGTTGACGAGATACGGGATGTTGATCTCTGCAAAAAATCAATGGCTCATCAAAAGATGCAACCTCAGCTGGAACTTTATTATCAGCGCTTTTCTTGGCGTTTTTTTTCTGAGTTGTTTGGGTGAGAGCTTTGCCCTTTTTTTTAGAGAAAACTTTCTTACATAAATTAATAACGCTTTTGATGGTCACAGGCCTTTAAGACAGACAAATATAGTGCCGCAATGATATAACAGTAAGGGGCAAAAGAGAATAACACAGCGATTAAATAGCATGAAAAACCAACAAATACTTACAGAGTAAATAAGCGTTCAGCTCGCTGCACGCTTATTTATTTTTGCTTTTTACCTTACCAAGGTAATGTTTCACCGTTTGAATGTTTAAATACCCCAGACTCAGCAAGGGTTAAACTATCCATTAAGCCTATTAACCGCTCTGCTGCAACAGTGGCACTAATATCGCCATTGACTAAAACACCATCGCGATTAACCATGTCGGTTTTGACATAACCGGGGTGATATATACCAACCGCTATATTATCTGATTGCAGATCTTTAGCTAAAGACACTGCGGCAATATTAAGGGCAGCTTTGGACATACGGTAACCATATCGACCACCAGAAGTATTATCATTAATTGAGCCCATTCTCGACGTTATTAACGCTATTTTGCTACCAGATTTGAGGTTGTTTAGTAACGCATGAGTTAAGCAAAGCGGCGCAAGAGCATTGACGTTGAACTGTTCTACTATGGTTTCTTGGTTTAAATAAGCAAGTTGTTCATCGCGTAAAATACCAGCATTATTGATTAGTAAATCAATGGTGATGCCATCAAGGGCCGCAACGGCTTTACTTATTCCTGCTGGGCTTGAGACATCTATCTGTTCGACAATGTTCACCCCTAGACTATCTAACTTGGTAGAACTTTGACGGCAAAGCGCATAAACATTGTCACCACGTTGATGGCAAAGCTCAGCCATGGCATAACCGATACCGCGGTTTGCTCCTGTTATGACAATATTTTTTACTGGATTAGCAGACATAATATTTCCTTTGGTTCATTAACGGATAAATCTTAACTAGCGGTGGGCTGATCAATACTAATTTCGGTTAGTTTGGGCACCTTGTTTCGTTGCCAGTTTTTTATTGCCCAAGCAATTATTACTTCAACACTATTATGCACTAGCTCAGAGCAAGGAGATTGACCTAAAAAAGTCAGTGCTCCAATAAGTGCCGGTTGAGGATTAGCATTATCGATAGCCGGGGCTTTATTTTGTTTACTGAGTTTATATCCTTCATCGGTAATTGCTAAAGGCACATGACCATATTGCGGGCTATTGGCTTGCAAAAAACAGTTATCTAATGCTTGATAAAGGCTGAGTTGCCTAGCTGTTGGTTCGAGTAAATCACAGCCCCTAATTACATGGGAAATATTCTGCGCAATATCATCAGCAACTACCGCCAGTTGATAGGCAAATAAGCCATCCTTTCGATGAATAATAAAGTCTTCATTGGCAAGTGCTTGATCGCAAGTTACCTGTCCTTGAAATAGATCGTCAAATTGATAAAGACCATATTGATTAATTAATCGTGTTGCGCTGTGTTGTTTGGGCACAGTTAGATTTTTGCAATGCCCCTGATAAATACCGCCAAGTGCTTTGATTTGAGCTCGGGTACATTGACAGTAATAGCTTAATTCTTGCTGATGCAGATTGGTGAGGATGTCATGATAATAATCACTTTGCTGGCTTTGATACAATACACTTTCGTCCCAATGTAAACCAAACGCGTCGAGTGTTTTTAGTATGGCACTGCTAGCACCTTTTTGTTCTCGGGGTGGGTCGATATCTTCAATGCGAACCAGCCATTTACCACATGCACCGTCATTATTTTTATACGCTTTAGCATCGAGAAAGCTTGCTAGGGCGGCAATAAGAGAGCCAAAGTGCAGTAAGCCTGAAGGAGAGGGGGCAAAGCGACCACGATATTGAATAACTTTATTCGATTGTTCTGGTCGCATATTGTGTAGATAAAAGCAAATTAGCTGAGTGTTACCCAGCCATTTGACGTTCTTTAATTTCAGCCAGTGTCTTGCATTCAATGCAAAGGTCAGCAGTAGGACGTGCTTCAAGACGGCGAATGCCTATTTCGATGCCGCAAGATTTGCAAAAACCAAAGTCATCATCTTCGATTGATTGTAATGTTTTCTCAATTTTCTTAATCAGCTTGCGTTCGCGATCTCGGGTACGTAATTCAAGACTAAACTCTTCTTCTTGCGCAGCTCTATCAACAGGATCAGGAAAGTTAGCTGCTTCATCTTGCATATGTGTCACTGTACGGTCAACTTCTTCACGCAGTTGTACACGCCAAGCATCTAGAATCTTTTTAAAATGCTCTTTTTGAGGCTCATTCATGTACTCTTCATCAGCTTTTTCTTGATATGGCTCAACGCCCGCTAATGCAAGAATACCTATTTGTTTGTTTGTGTTTGTTGGCATGCTTATTCTCCCAATGCAACATAAACGAAGGCGTTTTTAATCATAAACCATGTTTGAAATGGTAGGGCGCCTTGGTTGTAACTGCCAATATTTATGTATGAACAGATTATTTAGAGTTATATTGTGTCGAGCATGATAAAAATCAACAAAATAATTAAAAAATTATCATCTAAATTTATCAAAAGGTTAATTTAAAGTTGTTTACCATGTTATTTCTAAATATTTTTGAGCAAGCTTTTTTAGCAATTTTTACTAGCCCTAGTCAATCATTATCGTTCAAAAAAGGAATTTTTTCTGTTAATTTAAAATCAAGTGTTGCTAAGTTAAATGAAAAATCAGCTTTATAGGCGATGATTTCAACGCCTGCCGCAGCAGCTTCTTTTAGTTGATTGCTATAATTTATATCGATATGACTAGCGATACTGACGTCATTAATACCACTATGTAAAACTGCAAATAACAATACCGCTCTATTGCCTTGCGTTTTAATTGCCATTAATTCGCGTAAATGTTTTTGACCACGAGTGGTAACAGCGTCGGGGAAATATCCATGGCCATTTTCTAATAAGGTCACCGATTTGACTTCAATATAGGCTTTGTTGCCTGATTGGTAAGTCGCTAAAAAATCAATTCGACTATTTTCACTGCCATATTTTACCTCACTTTGTAGTGCTTCAAAACCGGTTAATTCTTTAATAATATTTTGCTGTAACGCTTCTGCTACCAATTGATTGGCTCTTAAGGTATTAACGCAAATGAAGTGCTTTTCTTTACTGTGTGTGACTTCCCAGCTAAGTGGGTATTTTCTTTTGGGGTTGTCAGAAGTGCTATACCAAACGGTATCTCCGGGCGATGCACAACCTTTCATCGCGCCGGTGTTGGCACAGTGAATGGTAGTTTCTTTACCAGTAGTTAATATGATGTCCGCTAAAAAGCGCTTGTAGCGTTTTATTAATGTTGCAGGTTTTAATTGTAGCTTCATAATAAACAAATCAATTGACTATTTGACTTATCATAACTTAGAACGCTAGTGGCTCGGTATTTTTTTATTTACTAAGTCATTCTTTGGATGCTTGTTTTTTACTAAATTAGCTTGTTCTATAAAACCATTTAACCAAGTCTTGGCGCTGTCACTCTCACTAAAGACATGAAATTCAATTTGACAACAATGGTAGATGCGTTGCAATTGCATTTGTTGTGTATCGGCATAAGTATTATTTAAAATAACGACAGCTATAGCTATCATACCTTTTTGTTGCCTGTATTTTGTTGTTTCTCTTAATTGTTCTTCGGCTTCTGGGGTGAATATACTGTTACCACGAAAGGTAATTAATGAGCCCCAAGGTTGACCAGTCATATTCTCTGTTAACAGTCTTATATCTTTGTGGTATTTTTCTGCGGTTATTTCGTTAAAAGGGCCATGTGCATCCACCAACAAAATATTATCTTTTTGTTCAATAATATAACTTCCATGTGCTGAGTTATTCATACTTTTCCTTAGCAATTAATCAAGTTTAACAGTGATCCATATCAGTCTTGAAAGTGCTTGCCAAGTAAGCATATATTTTTATTTTTGCAAGTTTTTGTTTGATTTTTCCTTTTGCTCTATTATGTCGAAATTTTTGTATCACAGTGCATTGTCATCAAAGAAGTCTTTGTGTCGATATTTATTAAAGCCAAGGGCAAATGCTAGTCTAATGTCGCCGAACAAGTCATAATTGTTATTATCAAGCCCAATACTATAGTTAACGCTAAAATACTTATGACTATGCCAGCCAGTTTACCTATTGAAGCAATTAAATTGCAATTTTGCCAAATACTGAATCAGGAAAATACTGTTGTTTTGTCTGCACCTCCTGGGGCTGGTAAGTCAACCGTCTTGCCATTGTGGCTTTTATCATTACCCAATGTAATCGAGAAAAAAATATATTTATTACAGCCTCGCCGATTAGCGGTTAAGAATATTGCCACTTTTCTTGCTCAGCAATTAGGAGAAAAAGTCGGTGAAACGGTTGGTTATAGATTGCGTAATGAAAACAAGGTCTCTTCGCGAACAAGGCTTGAGGTGATAACAGAAGGAATACTCACGCAAATTATTCAAAATGATGCAGAGCTAAGCGATACCGATTTGGTGGTATTTGATGAATTTCATGAACGAAGTCTACAAGGAGATTTAGCGTTTGCATTAGCAAGAGAAGTACAAACAGGCTTACGTGAAGAGTTAAAGATTGTACTTATGTCAGCAACCTTAGACACTGAATATTTACGTCAAGCACTACCTGATGCTCGCTTTTTAAGCAGTGCAGGAAGAAGTTTTCCCGTTGATATCAGTTATCAGGCCCCTAGAGCACAAAGGTTATGGCGTGAACATGCGCTAAAGATCATTAAAACTAAGCTGTTAACCCATAAAGGTTCAATCTTAGTATTTCTTCCGGGTATCGCTGATATTCGTTTTTTGTCTGAGCAGTTGATAAGTGAGCAAAGCGATGAGTTACGTATTAACCCTTTATATGGTGAATTAACTTTAAAACAGCAACAACAAGCTATTGCACAATGTAAAAGTGGTCAGCGAAAGCTTGTCTTAGCAACAAATATTGCTGAAACCTCGTTAACCATAGACGGCATAGATCTGGTTATAGATTGTGGCTTGGAAAAAGTTGCTATATTCGATAGTGCTAGTTTGATGAATAAATTAGTACAAAAACAAATAGCAAAAGACTCTGCAGTGCAAAGAGCAGGGCGCGCAGGGCGTTTAATGCCTGGACATTGTATTCGTTTATACGCTAAAGATGATTTTGAGCGTCGACCTAAACACAGTATCAACGATATTCAGCAAGCTGACTTGCTGCCGACACTTATTGAAGCTGCTCGCTGGGGAGTTAAGGCGTTAGCAGAGCTGCCTTTATTAGAGTTGCCAAGTAAAGTTAAAGAGCAGCAAGCATGGCAGGAGTTGCTGAGTTTAGCCGTTGTTGATGAAAAGTATAACCTGACAGCGCATGGCAAAGAAGTGGCGAAATTAGCATGTCATCCTCGCTTTGCTCATATGATATTAATGGCTAAAACGCATGGTGAACCAGCCGCTCAGCTAGCTTGTTTAGTTGCTGCTGTCTTGGAAGAACGTGATGTCCTTAATAAAGACCAAGCATATTACAACTGTGATTTAACTGCGAGGTTACAAATGTTCGTGCATCAAGGCAATAATAATGGCTTGATGACGCGTATACTCCTTCAGGCAAGTAGGCTTGCTAAAAATATACAGATAAATTTTTCTTGCCAAGCTATTAATATTAATCAAACGGGCATGCTAATCGCTTATGCTTACCCGGAGCGAGTCGCTAAAGCACGAGGAAAACATGGCGACTTTATTTGTATTAATGGTAAAGGGGTAAGTATTGAACAGCAAGATGCCTTAGCAGGGGAAGACTATGTTGTTTTTGCACAAATACATCAGCGCGCTAGTCACTTTCATGCAAAAATCGCTTGTCGAATTAGTATCAAAGAGATTGAAGAGATTTTCCTTGACCAAATTAAGGTTATTGATGTTGCTAAATATGACGAGAATAAGGCTAAGATCATCACTCAAAAACAAACGCAACTAGGCGCCATTATTTTAGCTGAACAGCCGGTTTTAAAGGCTGCTTCTGCTCAAGAGATTAGTACTATGTGGTGCGAACTTGTGCGTAAAAAAGGCATTAGCTTTCTAGTTTGGCAAGCAAAGGATCTCGCCTTGAAGGCCCGTTGGCAGTGGTTGAATTTATATTTTCCTGAATATAATTTAGCAAAAATAGATGAGAGTCACTTATTGGCTAGCTTAGCTACTTGGTTTGCACCTTTTGTTGGCGATATTAAAACTAAGGCCCAACTTGCTAAATTGGATTTATCACAAATGTTATTGTCACTGCTCAGTTACCAAGAGCAAACATTGCTTGAACAAGCTGCGCCGACGACATACGTTGGTCCAACGGGAAGGCGTTGCCCTATTCGTTATAACCATGAGAAATCTCCGAAAGTTTCACTACCGATGCAAGAGCTTTATGGCGTTAGCAAAACGCCGAGCATAGGTTGTATTGCTGGTTCTACGAACAGTAATCAAGGCATACCTTTGTTATTGGAATTGCTCTCACCGGCACAGAGGCCGATACAAGTGACTCAAGATTTGGTCAAGTTTTGGGCCGGTAGTTATCAGGCGGTGCAAAAAGATATGAAAAGTCGCTATCCTAAGCATTATTGGCCTGATGATCCTGCCAACGCTAAAGCAACCAATAAAACTAAGGGTCATATCAAACAGTGATAGTATAAAAAATGAGTGAATCTAAAAGATAATGCCAAAAAGTACCGATCATAAACGTAAGCAAAGAAAAAGAAATAACAAGAATTTAAGTAATAATACATCAATATTGCGTCGAACTAGTCTTATCTTGGCGAAAGTGATGTTAGCGCTAATATTTACTTTAGCTATTTATACCATTTATTTAGACGCTAAAGTACGAAAGACATTTGAGGGACAACGTTGGCATGTGCCGGTACAAGTATATGGAAAAATTGAAAAATTAACTTTAGGACAACAAGCAAACCTAAACAATTTAGCTGACTCACTTAAACTCAACGGTTACCAAAAGGTAAATTATGTCACAAAAGTAGGACAGTTTTCTCAATCCGATGAAGCTTTGCACATTTTTCAACGACCTTTCGATTTTGAGGATAGTAATAATAAAGCTCAGCAAATTAGCATTAAGGTGAGCAATGATGTGATCGTATTCTTAAGTATCGATAAGCAAGGTGTTAATCAGTTATCATTAGCGCCACAATTGCTGGCGCGTATAGTACCTGATAATAAGGAAGATCGTGTTCTTGTTGCATTAGAAGCGATTCCCGAACAATTAATTGATACTTTGCTGCTTATCGAGGATCGTGATTATTATCATCATTACGGCGTCTCACCCGTTGGTATCATAAGAGCATTGTTTACTAATCTTCGCGCCGGTCGAACCGTGCAAGGGGGCAGTACCTTAACACAACAACTTGCTAAAAATATGTTTCTTAGCCGAGAACGTACCCTTACTCGAAAGATAAAAGAAGCGTTAATGGCACTAATATTGGAATACCGATATAGCAAAGATCAATTACTAGAGGCTTATATTAATGAGGTCTATTTAGGTCAAAATTATGCTAATGGTGTGTATGGTTTTGGTTTGGCTGCCGAGTTTTATTTTGGTAAAAAATTAGCTGAGTTAAGTAATGCGCAAATGGCATTGTTAATCGCCCAAGTTAAGGGGCCAAGCTTTTATGATCCTTGGCGATATCCTGAGCGAGCAAAACAACGTCGTGATCTGGTCTTAAGGCTGATGTTTGAACAACATATGTTATCTCTGTATGACTTTGAACAAGCAGCTGAGTCTGATTTATCGATAAGAAAAAATAAACGACTGATTAAAAAGAATTATCCTGCCTATATACAACTCGTCAAAAGAGAACTTAATCAACACCTTTCCAGCTTTGCTCAAAAGTCAGGTATTAAAGTTTATACTGGCTTCTCACATAGAAGCCAGCAATTATTAGAGCAAAGTGTCGCAAAACAACTTCCTTTACTTGAGCACAAATATAAACAGGAAAATTTAGAAGCTGCCATGGTTGTTACTGATATTGCTAGTGGTGAAATTCGTGCGCTTGTTGGTGGTCGGGAAAGTGGTTTTGCTGGCTTTAATCGGGCACTTAATGCTAAACGTCATGTAGGCTCGTTAATAAAACCGGCAATTTATGCGGCAGCATTAACACGTTATCAGCATTACAACTTAGCTACCGTGCTCGAAGATAAAGCCATTATTTTAAAAAATAGCTCAGGTAAAAAGTGGCAACCACAAAACTATGATGGCAAATATCGTGGGCAAGTGTCTTTAATTGAAGGTTTAATATACTCCTTGAATATTCCAACCATTAACTTAGGGATGAGTATAGGGCTCGATAATGTTATTAATAGTATTAAAACCTTAGGTTATCAACAAAAGCTAAACTCGAGACCGTCAGTATTATTAGGTGCTGTCAATATGTCTCCGTTAGAAATTAATCAAATATATTTGACCATTGCTAATAAAGGCTATTATCGAAAAACACACGCCATTAATAAAATTTTATCTGCTGAAAATGAAATCTTATGGCAAGCAGAGAATAGCAGCGAACAGCGATTATCTACTAATGCAGCGTATTTGTTAGATTATGCGCTTTCACAAGTAACACAAATCGGCACAGCAAAGTCACTTACTTGGCGTTTGCAAAATAAGAAATTAGCCGGCAAAACAGGAACAAGTAATGATTCACGCGATAGTTGGTTTATCGGCTATGATAATAAACATTTAGTCACGACATGGTTAGGTAAAGATAATAATAAACCGACTACCTTAACCGGTAGTGGTGGTGCAATTCCTCTGTTTGTAGAATTTATGAAAAATCAAGGGGTGGTAGATAAAATCGAAGATATACCAGCAGGTATTACGCTTACCTTGTTTGAACAAAAAACAGGTAATGCGGTAACAGAGCAGTGTGCCAATACAGTGCTTTATCCAGCGATACAGGCGGGTATCATAAAATCTAAAAAGTGCTTGCAAGAAAAACGTGATAATCGTTCGTGGTTTGAAAAAGTTTTTGGGGATTAAGCGCTTTGTTCGTGTTGATTTTTTACCAAAATATGAACGCTCAATTTAGCTTATTGAGCGTTCTCACGTAGCCATGACCTTAAAACGGTGCTTTTATTTTTGATGTTGCAGCTAGATCAGTGATATCAACTTTACCAATGCTCTCTTGTAGTTTAGCTGCTGTTCTATTTGCGCCGTTGCTCTCTGCAAAATTAATAACATTTTCACCATTGCACATTACTTTTAAGGCGACAGTTTTTGTTTCTAAACGATAAGAGTCTGTAACGCCTTTGAGTTTTTTAACGCTATCGCTTTTTACTGCTTTACAAACATCAATGAGAGCTTGCTCTGTGTAAGGAGTCATTGCAGCTTGGCTAGGTAAGCTTAACGCTAAAACAGTCAAAGAAGCAGTTAGGGCTGTTAATGTTTTTTTAAAAGTAGTCATCATAATTCTCCAAAATATTTATTTAAGTCCGTTAGTGCTCTCATTGCAAAGTTCTGCAAAGCACAATTCAATAGTGGACTTTTTTTCGTTAAAAGTTGTAACCATCAGCGCTGAGGATGTAAGCAAAAACCAGCCATTATTTCGCCACATCGCCTTAAGTGACTGATAAGTTGTTGCTTATTTTTTGTACTTTAAAAAAACATGTCATTAATATTTACATTTGGTGGTATTTTGACATACGAAAATAGTAGTAGAGATACATTTTTCTTATGAATCTCCTCAGTTTACACCCATATTTGCTTAGATAACTTAAATGAGGTTTATTAAATCAACTGTTTTTATATACAGTTTTGCTGTGGTTGTGTTATTGTGGTTAAATTATTTTGAATAAAAATTGATCTTATGAGCTAAGGTCGTTTTTTAACTTTGTATTGTAGTCTTTGGTGGCTCAAATATAGAAATGAGGAAAGCTAATGGCAGTTGAAAGTCGGTTTGTAGTAATTAGAAACGGGGTAGAGGCAAAAACATTTATGGATAAGAAATCAGCAGATGAATATGACAAAATGTTGGATATGGCTGATAACTTAGGCCAACTTTTTTCTCAATCATCAATTACTATGAGTGATAGTCTTAGCGAAGAATTAAGTATTTATCTTGCTAAACATAAAGAAGAAGTATTGATTGCATTAATGGCTAAAAAGCCAGCTAAAGTAAGCACAGCAAAACTAACTGAAAAAAATTCACCAGATTCTGCAGGCAAAGACGCAGCCGCTAGCGAAATAACTCCGCCAGTTAAGGCCGCGGGTAAAACCAAAAAGAGTCGCGTTAAAGTCGTGCCAGAAAAGCTAGATGAAGCAAGTTGATCAAAACGTCAGTAAGATAATGTCGGTAGTGCCTAAACTTGATTATCAGCTTGTTCTTAGTAAGCGAAGAAAAACACTGCTTTTGCAGGTCAAATATGGGCAGGTTACGGTACGTGCGCCGCATTATGTAACACCTGCTTATATTGAAAAGTTCATACAGGAAAAGTCGAGCTGGCTAAGAGCTAAATTAGCTCAGCAACAACAAGATGCCAAGCACTGTAATTTCACTCAGGGCGCTAAGTTACTTTTTTTGGGGAAAGAGTTAAATCTTAATATTACCAGTGCAAAACATGCCAAGGTCTTTATTAGTGATGGTGATTTAGCCCAAAGCGCATCATTAACTTATCGAAGCAGAGAAAATCAGCAAGTTAATGTTGTCATAAGTGAGCGAATAAACGTTAAGTTAATAGACTCCACCAGTAAGGCAAGGCAAGTTAAAAAGCAACTTGAAGTTTTCTTTAAGCAACAAGCAGAAATAATATTTAATGAGCGACTTGCTAAACTAAGCAAAAAAACATCTTTAACCCCTAGCAAAATCACGATAAAAAAATATAAGTCACGTTGGGGGAGTTGTAATAATCGAGGTGAGGTAAGCCTTAATTATTTGCTTATGATGACACCATTACTTGTTATCGATTATGTTATTGTCCATGAATTAAGCCATTTAGAGTTTTTAGATCACTCTAAGAGCTTTTGGACTTTAGTGGAAAAACACTTACCTGAGTATAAAATTGCTAAGCAATGGCTTAGTGACTATCAACAACAATTACAGTGGTACATATAAAGCAACCTTTATGTCATTGTTTCTATTTATCTAGGTTGTTGACAAAGTTAGGCAAGTTAACTTCTTTGTCTACTTGCCACTTAAACTGTATTTACTTTATCGAGTTCGCTGTACTCTCATTCACAATATTAAAACCATTTTGATAGGGAAATCAGATGAAACTTAACAACGATTTTCTCAAGATTAATTGTCTTTACTTAACTATTGCTTGTTAGTGCAAAGACAAACTTACAATCAGCTTAAACAGTATTGCAGTGTAAGAATTTTAATCTATTAAAGCATAGATAATCCTTAATTGGCTTACTATCAGTGAGCCGATATTAAGTTAATATTAAAAAACGCAATTGTTGATTAACAATTGCTTACTTTTAGGGTAAATTATCATCAACAAACAAACAGTAAAAAAAGGTTACCCTTTCTATGAGCCCATCGGTGCTTATTTGTGATGATTCTAATATGGCTAGAAAGCAAGTACTTAGAAGTCTCCCTGAAGAATGGAAAAGCAATGTTCAAACAGCGTCAAATGGTGCTGAAGCGTTAACTATATTACGTGATAATAGTATTGAGGTGCTTTTTCTTGATCTTACTATGCCAGGCATTGATGGCGTAGGCGTGTTACAAGGCATACAAAAACTTAAACTTTCATGTAGCGTTTTTGTTATATCTGCTGACATACAACCTGAAATGCAAAGTAAAGTTAAAGCATTAGGTGCTAAAGAGTTTATACGTAAACCGGTTAAGGCTGATGTATTAACTAATTACTTACAGCAACACGGTCTGTTATGAATAGATTCCATTTAACGGAAGACCAGCAAGATTGTTTGCAGGAGCTTATTAATGTTGCTATGGGACAAGCCAGTGATCAACTTGCTCGATATTTGGACACCTTTGTTTATTTAAAAGTACCAAGCATCGAAAGTGTTGCTGCAGATGAACTTATCGAAACATTAAGCCAGCAACAAAATACTATGGCTGTAGTGAGCCAAGGTTTTTTTGGTTATGAAGGGATACGAGGTGAAGCGTTACTGATGTATCAAGAAGAAGATTCTGGTCGCATTGCCGAATTACTCGGTTATGAGCCAGGTGAACTTTCTCAAGATGAGCAACTCATTGATATCAGTTCCATTTTAACAACGACATTTTTAAATGTTTTTTCCGGTCAAATCGAAAATCAAATGTCGTATAACGCGCCTAAGCTATTGCCAAGTGTACAAAATAGTTTGACTGAGCATTTACAACAAATGACATTTAACTGGGATCTTGCATTAAAAGTAAATATTAATTACCAAGTTACCGATTATTCATTTAATTGTAATATGATTTTATTAATCCCAGAAACCGCCATTATTAATATTAAGAATGTTCTTGATAGAATACTGGAAGATTTTTAATGTTTGACTTTAATTCATTGTTAGCTGCAACGGAATCGAATAATTCAGTGATTAATGAACAGATACTGAAAAAAATAAATACTCAAATTTCTAATCAGTTAAATACCGGAATTTTAGTGTTAGATGATAAATTTACTATTGTTGTTTGGAATCGATTTTTGCAAGTTCATACCGATAAGCAATCTGAACAAGTTATTGGCCATTCGATTTTTGATGCTTTCCCTGAATTACCGGTACGTTGGTTAACTCGTAAATTAACCTCAGTAGTACAATTAAATACCCCGAGTTTTTGTTCTTGGCAACAAAGACACCACCTGTTTGAGCTGCCTCACACTCGACCCATCACTACAGATAGTGAGTTTATGGCTCAAAATTGTACGTTTTTACCTATAGATGCGAGTGTTGATAATAAGTTTATATGTATATTAATCGAAGATGTGACGGATGTTTGTCACTATCAAGGTCAATTACAAAAAGCATTAGATGAACTTGCTCAGATGAGTCGCATCGATGGTTTAACACAAGTTTATAATCGTAGGCATTGGCAAGATTCTCTTAAGCAAGAGTATGCGAAAGCATGTAGGCATGATAAAAAGTTATCATTAATTATGCTTGATTTAGATCACTTCAAGCGACTGAATGATGATTATGGCCATCAATGTGGCGATATGGTGCTAATAAAGACAAGTGCATTGATAGCTACTTTGCTCAGAGTTGGAGATGTTTTTGGCCGATATGGCGGCGAAGAATTCGCTATAATACTTCCTGAAACAGAGCTAAAAGGCGCCATAGAGCTTGCTGAGCGAGTATGTTATGCAGTTAATAATTCCCTTTTGACATACAACAATGAAGTCATCAAGGTGACCATTAGCTTAGGTGTGGCCGAGCTTCGTGGTACAGAAAAGAGTTATGAGGACTTAATTACCCGAGCAGATAGCGCTTTATATCAAGCCAAGGCTCTGGGAAGAAATCAAGTATGTAGTTCTACTTGTGCGGCAGATTCAGCAATAGATAAGTAATAAGAGAAAGTCATTTACTGGTAGCATGCTTTAATCATATATTAAATTATTATGCATAATTTATAACTTTTTATTTATTGGTTTTTTGTCATTAAAGATTGACAGTTAGCGAAACTTAAGGCATTTTAGTAGCATGAAAATAAACAACAGCCACATTATTATTATTACCACCACCACCCGAATTAGGATGGCGGTCGCTGGCTAACGTGTAAAAAATAAAAATTTTATCGAAGCCCGTGACCTGTAAAGGTTACGGGTTTTTTTATGCTTACAATGAAGAGTATTAGCTCTATTGTTTTGTTTTAAATAAGAAACACAACAAAGAAAAGAAAATCATTATTCATTGTTTCTTTAGAAAGGAAGAAAACATGCGTGTACTTAAATTTGGTGGCTCTTCATTAGCTTCAGCAGAGCGTTTTCGTCAAGTTGCTGATATTATTAAAGATAAGAGTGGGTCTTCAAATCTTGCTGTGGTAGTTTCTGCCCCACAAGGTGTAACTAATCATTTAGTTGCTATGGCTGAAAATATTAGTGATGAAGATAAGTTAGTCACCGATTTAGGTCACTTCAAGCGTGCAATAACGACCATTATTGAAGATTTATCAGCAAGTATTGATCATTTTAATAGTCAACATTGTGAACAAGCATTAATTAATTACGAACATCAGCTTGAACGTTATATGCAAGGCGCAACATTACTTACTTACTGTCCTGATCATATTCGAGCTCGCATCATCAGTACAGGTGAACGTTTAAGTGTTGCTATATTAGATGCTGTTCTGCAAGCTTATGGCATACAAGTATCCTTATTAGCACCAGAGAAATTCTTGTATACTAATAATTCATCTCTTAATGCTGTTGCTGATTTAGTGCTTTCGAAAGAAAAATTTGCTGGTGAATATAACGCCTTAAGTAAAGTGGCTCTTATGCCCGGTTTTATCGGTGTTAATGCTGACGACAATAGCGATATGCCACAAGTTACCACATTAGGAAGAAATGGCTCTGATTATTCTGCCGCGGTACTGGCAGTTTGTGCAGAAGCTGAGTGCTGTGAAATTTGGACAGATGTTGATGGTGTATATAATGCTGATCCTCGTTTTATCAAAGAAGCAAAGTTACTTGATTATTTATCTTACCAAGAAGCGATGGAGCTTTCCTATTTTGGTGCCAGTGTTTTACATCCCAAAACGATTGGTCCAATTGCCCAATATCATATTCCTTGTTTAATTAAAAATACCAGTAACCCAAGTGCACCTGGTACGTTAATTTCGAATGAAAATGACCAACAAAAGCGTGTAAAAGCTATTTCTAACCTTGATGATTTAACCATGGTTAACGTATCGGGGCCAGGCATGAAAGGTATGGTCGGTATGGCTAGCCGTGTATTTGCCACTATGAGTCGTGAAAATATTTCCTTGGTGCTTATCAGCCAGTCTTCAAGTGAGTACTGCATCAGCTTTTGTATTTATTCAAGTGACGCAGAGCGAGCAAAACAAAGCTTGCAAGGTGAATTTGAATTAGAGTTACTCAATGGTTTATTAGAGCCATTATCTTTAAAAGGTGAGTTATCTATTGTTTCCTTGGTCGGAGATGGTATGCACCATCAACGTGGTGTGGCAGCCAAGTTTTTTAGTTCTCTTGCCCAAGCTCGTGTCAATGTAGTCGCTATTGCGCAAGATTCTTCTGAACGCAGTATTTCTGTCGTTGTTGAACAAAGAAAATGCATGGATGCTATGAAGGTAAGCCATCAAAACTTTTTCTCTCATAAACCAACTATTGATGTTTTCTTGGTTGGTTGCGGTGTAGTGGGTAGTGAACTTATTGCGCAAATATCCCGTCAACAAGAGAGTTTAAAAGAACAAAATATTGTCTTAAAAGTATACGGTATTGCAAACTCTAAAGGCATGGTCTTTGATAAAGAAGGTATTGATTTAAATAACTGGCAGCAAGTGCTTACTGAGTCAGTCGAGGCACTTCCTGTTAATGTAGAAAACTTAAAAGCATTCGTACGTGATAATCACTTGATTAACCCTGTCTTTGTTGATTCTACCTCAAATGAAGCGTTGGCGATGAGTTATGTTGATTATTTAGCGGAAGGTTTTCATGTGGTAACACCAAATAAAAAGGCTAATACAGACACTTGGCAGTATTATCAAGATTTACGCAGTACAGCACAACAAACTAATCGTCGCTTCTTGTATGAAACAACTGTCGGTGCTGGTTTACCTGTTATCGATACATTGCAAAGTCTGATTAAAGCGGGTGATGAACTTCAACGTTTTGAAGGTATTTTATCAGGTTCATTATCTTATATGTTTGGTAAATTAGAGGAAGGAATGACGCTTTCTCAAGCGACAGCCATTGCTAAAGAGAATGGCTTTACAGAGCCGGATCCTCGTGATGACCTTAGCGGTATGGATGTCGCAAGAAAATTACTCATTATGGCGCGCGAAGCTGGCATGCAATTAGAGTTATCTGATATTACTATTGAGTCAGTCTTACCGAGTAATTTTGATGATAGTGGCGATGTCAACACGTTTATGAGCAACCTAACCAAACTTGATGACGAATTTGCTAAACGCGTTGCTGATGCTAAAGCAGAAGGTAAAGTACTGCGTTATATTGGTAATATTGTTAATGGTAAGTGTCAGGTTGCTATCGAAGCTGTCGCTACGGATCACCCGCTCTATAGCATTAAAGATGGCGAGAATGCTTTGGCTATCCATAGTCGTTATTATCAGCCACTACCGTTTGTTTTACGTGGTTATGGTGCAGGTGCAGCGGTGACAGCAGCTGGCGTCTTTGGTGACTTATTAAGAACATTAGCTTGGGAGCAACAGCACTAATGTCTAACTCTACTGAAAGTGTCTCTGTTTTTGCGCCAGCTTCTATCGGTAATGTCAGTGTTGGTTTTGATGTACTAGGACTGGCGGTAAAACCAATTGATGGTACTTTACTCGGTGATGTTGTCACTGTCAGTGCAACTAGTAACGAAAGCAGCTTAAGCGTGATTGGCAATTTTGCTGATAAATTACCAAGCAATAAGGAAGATAATATTGTTTGGTCTTGTTTGTTATTATTTAATGACAAATTAAAATCAGCTGATAAAGCTGTGGTTAATGTCGCCATCACATTAGATAAAAGAATGCCCGTTGGTAGTGGTTTAGGTTCAAGTGCGTGCTCTGTAGTAGCAGCGCTTGCGGCCCTAAATTCATTTTATGCTAAATACTACGACTTTAGTTTTGATGAGAATGCTTTATTGAAAATGACCGGGCAAATGGAAGCGCAAATCAGTGGTAGCTTACATTATGATAATGTTGCTCCTTGTTATTTGGGGGGATTACAATTAATGGTCCCTGATGAAGATGTCATCTCACGAAGTTTACCAAGCTTTGATGATTGCTACTATGTCATGGCCTACCCCGGAATAGAGGTTTCAACGAAAGCAGCCCGAGAAGTTTTACCTGCTAATTATAACCGAGCTGACGTTATTAGCTACGGTCAAAATTTAGCAACATTTGTTGATGCTTGTCATCGTCAAGATAAGAGCCAAGCCTTTTCTGTACTGTGTGATGTCATAGCTGAACCATATCGCACCGACTTATTGCCGAGGTATCAGAGTTCTCGTGATTACTTAATCGCACAAGGTGCTTTAGCTGTGGGGATTTCAGGCTCAGGTCCGACACTTTTCTGTGCTTGTGATAATGAAACACAAGCGCAACAGTTTGCCTTATGGCTAAAAGATAACTATTTACAAACAGAACTTGGTTTTGTCCATGTATGTAAAGCTGATACGCTAGGTGCAACAGAAATTTAAGCTGATGCATACTTAAAATATTTTGTAAATAAGATACCATCGAGATTATTAGGAAAAACAGTGAAATTTTATAATTTAAAAGAAAATGATGAGCAAGTAAGTTTTTCGCAAGCGGTAAAACAGGGCTTAGGTAAAAATCAGGGCTTATTTTTCCCGACTACCATGCCAAAGTTCGATAATATTGACGAGTTACTGGCGCTACCTTTAGTTGAGCGAAGTGTCAAAATATTACACCCCTTTCTTGAGGAAGATTTAACAAAAGGCGAGTTAACAGAAATAGTTACTGATGCGTTTAACTTCCCGGCGCTACTGCAACCGATTAACCCAGATCGCGCTATATTAGAGCTATTTCATGGGCCAACCTTGGCTTTTAAAGACTTTGGTGGTCGTTTTATGGCGAAATGTTTACAAGCGTTTGTTGCTAAAGACGCCAAAGCTTCAGGTGAAACAAAGCCTTTAACCATTTTAACGGCAACTTCAGGTGATACCGGTGCAGCCGTTGCTCATGCATTCCATGGTATTAATAATATCCGTGTTGTCATCATGTATCCAAAAGGTAAAATCAGCTTATTACAGGAAAAGATGTTTACTACCTTAGGTGGAAATATTGAAACCTTAGCGGTTGATGGCGACTTTGATGATTGTCAGGCGTTGGTAAAAAAATCTTTTGATGATAAAGAGCTTGCTACTACCATTGGTTTAAACTCAGCTAACTCAATTAATATCAGTCGCTTGTTAGCTCAAGTTTGTTATTACTTTGAAGCTGTCGCTCAGTTATCTCGTGCAAAAAGTGACTTAAGTAATATCGTTTTTTCAATTCCAAGTGGTAATTTCGGTAACTTAACCGCAGGCCTTTTTGCCAAAGCTATGGGCTTACCAATTAAACGCTTTATTGCCGCAACAAACGTCAATGATACAGTACCGCGTTATTTAGAGACGGGGCAATGGTCTCCTAATGATACCGTAGCAACCATTTCTAATGCCATGGATGTCAGCAACCCGAATAACTGGCCTCGAGTCGAGCATATGCTTAAAAGTGGTATTGTTGAGCAAGGCTGTGTTAGTTCTGTTTCTATTGATGAAGAGCAAACCCAATCAACCGTTATTCAATTAAGTAAACTTGGCTATATCAGTGAGCCTCATGCTGCTGTTGCCTATAAAGCTCTGCAATACAGTGCAGTTGAAGGTGAATTCGGTGTATTTTTAGGTACCGCACACCCAGCTAAGTTTAAAGAAGTGGTAGAGAGCATTTTGGGGCAGCCAATTGGTTTACCAAAAGAGCTGGCTGATTGCGCTGGCGAACCTATTTTATCGCAAGATATGACAGCAGACTTTTCTAATTTACGAAGCTACCTTTTAGCGTAATTTTTTAATGAAATAAGTTTACGTAATTTGAACAAGCTATCACGCTAAGTGGTAGCTTTTTTAGTTTTACTCACGATCACTTTTAGAGGGCTTCATGATACAACCTCAATGGCAGCAATTGATTGAGCGAGAATCGTCACAAGATTACTTTCTAAGCTTGAATACTGAACTTAAAAGACAGCGGGCAGCGGGTATTACCATCTTTCCTGACGAAAGTGACGTCTTCAATGCCTTTAAATATATTGATTTAGCTGATGTTAAAGTGGTTATTTTAGGTCAAGACCCTTACCATGGCGAGCAGCAAGCTCATGGCTTAGCTTTTTCTGTTAAGCCTGGTATTAAAACTCCGCCATCTTTAGTCAATATCTATAAGGAGCTGGCAACCGATATTAAAGGTTTTAAAGTACCTGAACATGGTAACTTAAGCCATTGGGCTAAACAGGGGGTATTGTTATTAAATACAGTGTTAACCGTGCAACAAGCAAAGGCTCATTCTCATGCCAAGTTAGGGTGGGAAACTTTTACCGATAAAATTATTGAGGCGTTAAATACCGAAAATAAAGGTTGTGTTTTTATTTTATGGGGAGCGCATGCTCAGAAAAAGGGTAAGAACATTGATAGTAAAAAACATTGTTTGTTATTAGGACCACACCCATCCCCATTATCTGCATATCGCGGTTTTTTTGGTTGTCGACACTTTTCTAAAACCAATAACTGGCTTGAAAAGCAAGGCAATGACATTATCAATTGGCACTTACCTACTTGTCAGAACTAGTTACCACCGCTTGGCTTGATAAATTATTCTATAACATTTATTTTTCAAAACTGCTGAGTACCAGGTACCAAAATATCTAATCTACTCTTATGTTGTTAGCTATATCTTGCCCCCAGTTCAGTTATATTCAGGGTTTATGTCAGTTGTAAAGTGAAGGCAATAAGGGAATGAATAAAATATTGTTGACGCCTACACTAGTGAGCAGCGTTTAATCATGTTCTAATGCTGACAGTTCTGCTATATTTCAGACATAGATAACATTTTAAAATATATAGGAATATTCATGAGCATAGATTTTTCTGAATTTAATCAGTCGGCAGTTACTGTATTGCAACAGCTTGCGAGACATTTTCCCAAAGCGACAGAAGTGGGTTTTAATGACCTTTTTCCAGAGTATGAAGATGATAATGAAAAGCGCACTGCTCATATCGGGGTACTGGCCTTTTTACGCCATGAAAAACTTATTGCCCATGAAATGGGAAGCTCGTCCTCATTTATTATTACCCAAAAAGGTTTAGCCTTATTTAATGAAGATATCTTCGCACACTTAAAAGCTCAACTTAATGATGAAGCAGCGGTTGAATAGTCTCAGTCTTCATTGAAATAAATAATCATTTCTGCCGCTTCACAGTGGCAATCATGACCACATAATATGCAATCATAACCTTGCTGACTATCCTCATACCATTTGTTCGGATGCGATTTAATGTGAGTGCCGCCACATTTACTGAAATATGCTACCGCGCTATTATTTGGGCTTTGTTTCCATAAATGACTAATGCCTGCTTGCGCACCTTGCTTTTTAGCTGCTTGAATCGCTAAAGATAATAATTTTTTACCAACTCCCAAGCCGCGGTATTGCTCATCAACGGTATTACATTTAAAGTAACAGCACTTATCTTGGCTAACTTTCCATAAGTTTGGACTGCACCACTGATCAATAGGCCATTTATTGGCCGAATATGTACTACGAAAGCCAATGACCTTATCATTAATTAAGGCGACAAAACTGCAATTGATATCGTTTATGGTGCCTTTTTCAGTCCATAGCGTTAGTTTTTCTTTGTCTAAGTAACCTGCTCCATGAACACGATTGGCCAGCTTGATTACTTGTGAAAAATGCTCGAGGCTTAATGGACTATAGGTGATGAAAGGAGTTTTATTTGTCATATATTGTTAGCAGTAATTAAATATCCCACCTTTAAGATAGCAAACTCGGCTAAGAGTTACAGTGAAATATTCTTACCCATGATAATGGTAAAAGGCGAACGCTTTAATTCAATCGGTTTAGCGGCTGAGCTTTTTTAAAAGCGCTAATGTTTTCACTTAATAAGTCAATTAAACGCTGTTGCGCTTCAATACTCGCCCAAGCAATGTGCGCAGTAACTTTTATATTTGTTAGATCCGAGCTAAAGAAAGGGTGATCTGCAGGAGGTGGCTCTTGTGAGAGAACATCTAATATAGCAAAGCCGATCTGCCGGTTTTTTAATGCCTTAAGTAATGCTGACTCATCAATTAGCGCTCCTCGAGCGGTATTAATTAAGACGGCAGTATCTTTCATTTTAGATAAAGTATGATTATTGATAAGGTGCTCTGTTTCAGCAGTTTGCGGACAATGTAAGCTGATAATGTCTGCTTGACTTATTACGTCTGCAAAAGCTGTTCTACCTGCTCTTATGGTAGGGCTATTACTACGTTCACTGATAATAATATTCATATTAAAAGCCTTGGCGATCGTTGCCACGGCTTTACCTAAGTGACCATAACCAATTATGCCTAATGTTTGCCCGGCTAATTCATGGATACAATTACCATGGTAACAAAATGCCTCGCTGCTTGACCATAAACCTTGCTCAGTATTGTTGTTATGATGACTGGTATGTTGATAATACTCTAACAACTGTGCGAAAACATATTGCGCCACTGATTGACTGGCATAACCACTAACATTAGTCACCACAATATTGTGTTTACTGGCGGCATTAATATCAACATTATTATAACCGGTCGCACTGATACAGATGAGCTTTAACTTGGGGAGCGCTTGCAGTATTTCAGCGGTCAACATAACTTTGTTAGTGATAATGATATCCGCGTCAAGACAACGTGTTATGACCTCATCTGCTGATGTTGTTGTATAACAAGTAAGTTGCTGTACCTGTTGCTTAATGCTGTCGAGAGTTATCGTTGGGCTGAAGGTGTTAAGATCTAAAAATACTGCGCGCATATCATTGCTCTTTGTTGTTCATAGCGGAAAACTCAAACTAATCATTAAAACTTCAAGTAAGGGGCAATTATCTTACCTTTGGCCTGATTGCACTTGAATATTAATAAGATAGCTTTAATTTTTACAGTGTAAATGAACTGAGCAATGACAGCTAGTTTTTCCTGATTTGCACAACATTGATGTCTAACAAGCTGTCAAATTTAAACTCTGCTGCTCGAATTACCCCGTGATAATCTGATTGTGACAGCGCAGATGGTTTTTATCGAAGAAATTTTGCTAGCGGCTAATGTGGTTGTTATGATGTGGTAACTATAATTTTCAATTAATAAAGCTACTTATGTCAACATCAGTTCTTGAACGTATTACCATTGAACCTAAATCTACCGCCACAGCTTGTGTGATTTGGTTACATGGATTAGGTGACTCAGGTGCAGGTTTTGCTCCCATTGTACCTATGTTAGGTTTACCCAGTGACCACACTATTCGTTTTATCTTTCCTCATGCTCCTGAACAAGCGGTAACGATTAATCAAGGATATGTCATGCGTTCTTGGTACGATATTAAAAGCATGGATTTACATAACCGAGCTGATATGGCGGGGGTGCTGGTGTCAGAAGTTCAGGTAAAGGCATTAATACAAGAGCAAATCAATGACGGTATTCCAGTTGAAAATATAGTGTTGGCTGGCTTTAGCCAGGGTGGGGTGATGAGCTTATTTACTGGCTTACGTTTTGAACAACCGCTAGCAGGTATCATGGCGCTGTCATGTTATTTACCTAGTGCAGATCAAATGCCTGCAGCATGCCATGAGGCTAATAAAACCACACCAATTTTACAACATCATGGTGAACGAGATGGTGTCGTACCGATTAGCGCTGGCAAGATGGCTAATGATTTATTAGTGAAGGCTAACTATGATGTCACTTGGCAGAGCTACCCTATGGAACATTCTGTTTTACCTGAGCAGTTAACAGATATTGCTGCGTGGTTAAAAGCTCGCTTACTCGCTTAATGTTAATAGCCTATCAAGCTTGCTAGTATTGGCTATTTAGTCGGCTTTTTCTTGATAAAATAAAGGATTATATAAGGTAATATATGAATACTATCAATGCACAAAATGGAATTGATAAGGATACAGAGATCAAGTCAGCAATTCGTTTATCAATAAGTAAATACCTAAGTATTAGTAAGCTAATAAAAATATTTGCCTTAATATTACTCGGCTTATTTATTTATAAAAAATCAACACAGTCGCAATATGAAGATGATAGGACATTACACTATTTAGCTCAGCCCAAAATTGACGATATCTATTTTTTAGATTTTCGACTGTTGAGCGATAACTTAAGACCAAAAGAAAAATACCGTATTGCTAAAGTTGTTGATGTTACCGGTGATATCATCACTTTACTTTATGGAAATGTCTATTATCTTCGTCAACAGTCACTTAAAGACAGTATTCGATATGGTCAATTAAGATACAAAGAATACTTTGAGACGAAACGCTATGATTTTTCATTAGAACAATTGCAAGCGATGCGAGAGTCTGGCGCTATTTATATGATTAAGCGACCCGAGCAAAATATGCTTTTTGGAAATTATATTAATGACCCCGAGCCTGAATCTGGCACTAGTTTGTATATACCAGGTAAACGAGAAAATATAGCAGGTATTGGTTTACTTAACGCTAAATACTTAGAAAGTCATTTATCACAAGCATTTGAACGTTTTAACCGTTCTGCTCAGTTGGGGTATGCACCAGGGCAGGTAAACTTAGCGCAAATGTATTTAAATGGCCAAGCTGTTGAAAAAGACTTAAGCCTAGCCATGCACTGGTTCAAACAAGCAGCATTGCAAAGTAATAAACCTGCGATATTGAAATATGTCATTGTTTGCCGTCAAGTCAGTTATTGTCAAGAAGGGGATTTTTATCAAGAGCTAACACAAGCTGGCGTGAATATAAAAGTAAAGCAAGTTGACTTTAAACTCGATTAAACCACTGAATAAATTACTGCATATTAAAAGCAGCTGCAGTAATGTGGCTGCTTGCTAGTTTATAGTTATTAGTAAATTAAATCAGAATCTTAGCTTTTTAATTTCTTATATTACTTTTGCAAAGCTTGCTAAATTAGAAGCTACTGTAAGTCAATCACAACACTTAAGTTAGCAAGCGGGCTTAAATTCGTTTTATTCTTCACGATATGATTCTGCGACTAAGTGATGACGATTTAATAATTTATAAAATTCAGTGCGGTTACGTTGAGCGATGCGTGCGGCTTGGGAAACATTGCCAGCGGTAATCTTTAATAGTTTTGATAGATAGTCTCGTTCAAAATGATCTCTGGCTTGTTGAAATGACGGGAATTGTGTTGAGTCATCTCTTAGAGCATTCTTAACTAAGGTAGCACTAATGACACTTTCACTTGAGAGCGCGACACTTTGCTCAACAACGTTTTGCAGTTGTCTAATATTACCAGGCCAGGGCGCACTGATAAGCAACTCCATCGCTTCTTGACTAATACTTTTTATGGGGGCATTTGAACGTGCCACCGCTTGATTCAAGAAATATTGCACTAATAATGGAATGTCTTCTCTTCGTTGTATCAGGGTTGGTAATTCAAGTTCAACCACATTCAAGCGGTAATATAAATCTTCCCTAAAGGTATTTGCTTTAATCGCTTTGGTTAAATTCACATGAGTAGCTGAAATAATACGCACATCAATTTTGACGGCTTGAGTACTACCGACAGGTCTTACTTCTCTTTCTTGTAATACCCGTAATAGTTTTACTTGAAAACTTAACGGCATATCGCCGATTTCATCAAGAAACAAGGTGCCACCATCAGTCGCTTGAAATAAGCCTTGATGGTTTCTTTCTGCGCCAGTAAAAGCACCTTTACAATGACCAAATAGCTCTGATTCAAGTAACTGCTCAGGAATAGCGGCGCAATTAATGGCAGTAAAAACCTTATCTTTTCTAGCACTCGCTTGATGAATTGCTTTGGCAAGTAACTCTTTACCAGTGCCACTTTGGCTATGAATTAACACACTAAAGTCGCTACCAGCCACTTGTTTTGCTTGTTGTAAAAGCGAAGCCATTATCGTGCTGCGACTGATGATATTACTGCGCCAAGCATCGTTTTCACAGGGGGCTTCACTACTAGAAGGTTGTAAATGAATTGCTTGCTCAACGGTGTCAAGTAACTCTTGGCTTTCAAATGGCTTAGTTAAAAAACTAAACACACCTTGTTTCGTTGCATTAATGGCATCTGGGATCGTGCCATGAGCAGTCATAATAACGACAGGAATATTAGGGTGTTGTATTCTAATTTGATCGAATAAAGCCATCCCATCCATCCCTTCCATACGTAAATCACTAATAACAACCTGGGGAATAAAATGCTGTAAAGTACCTAATGCCATTTTGGCATTATCAGCAGACTCTACTCTATAGCCGGCGGCACTTAGGCGAATACTTAATAACCGCAATAAGCTAGGATCATCATCGACGATAAGGATCTTAGTGTTGTGCTCTTGGGCTTTCTGACGGTTAAGGCTCATAAATATTCTCTTAAGTCTCTATTGATAAATGTTAGCCACGCTTATTAATGTTCTCATCGATGCGTTTTAATAATGTGAGCTGATGATTGACTTGATTGAGCTGTTTTTGCAGCTGATTTATTTGGGCATCTTGCTCATGCATTTGTCTGTCCATGTCTTTTTTATAAGCTTCTTGTTTGTGCAATAATTTCAACTGAGTATTTAGCTGATCCCTAAGTAACATGGTAAAAGCGAGGTTTTCATTACTTTGTTTTTCACTTTTTAACAAGTACTCATTTAAAAACCTTTTCGCTTTATAGGGTCGGTGTAATGAAGTATTAGGTAAGCTGTGAATTAATATCAATTTACTTAAAGCAAATGTATCTTCATCTGCTGTCACTTTTGCCATTAATGACGTTTGCTTGTTCTTCTCTGTTAGGATTTGCTCGGTTGTTAAGGTTTTCAACCATAAATAATATTGGCTATAGCTATGTTCATGGTTAGTTTTAGTGGTAACTGGCTTTTCTGTTATTTGGCAAGCACTTAATAAGGTTGTTACCATAAAAGCCGTTGTTAAAGTGATGTTGCTTGTTATTTGTTTAGTGAACTCGTAAGTTTTTACAAAACAGTTGCTTACGAGATTAGTATTTGAATTATTCATCAGTTATGTTCTGCTTGGCTATTAGGTAATGTTATGGTGACACAGGCACCTGTTTGACTTAATGCACTGACTTTTTCAGCAGTGGTAATTTTAATACTACCATTGAGGCGCAATAATAATTCTTTAACGATAGTAAGCCCTAGACCACTACCTTTAATTTGATAATCTTCTGGTGCTTTGCCTTGGTAAAAAGCATCGAAGACTTTATCACTATGCTCTGTCGCTATGCCTGGACCTTGATCTATGATACTGATGGTTAAATGATCTTTGTTACAGCTATAAGTGACACTGATAGTACCGTTAGGCGGTGAGTATTTGATGGCGTTAGATAATATATTGTCAAAAATAACACTAAGTTGTTTGGCATTACTGTAAAAGTAATAAGGATTAGTATTACACTCAATCGTGAGACCTTTTGATTTTATATCGAGTTTTCTGACGTTACAAGCATCATCAAGCAATTTGGGTAAACTGACTTTATCTAAACGATATAAACTCGTTGAGTCAAGTACTATATTAAAGTCGAGTAGATCTTCAATTAAACGCTGCAGACGATTGACGCTTTTGCGGATGATATCGCAAATTTCTTTTTGTTCATCATTAAGTGGACCGACACTGTTATCATAAATTAGTTCGATACCTTCTCTGATAGCTGCTAGCGGTGTTTTTAATTCGTGGGAAATATGACGAATAAAGCTTGATTTTTGTAACTCTAAAGTATGCAAACGTTGCCGCATGGTTTCAAGTGCGTCGACAATTCCTCTAATTTCAGCTGGGCCATGTAAATTAATCTCTTGCTCAAAATTACCTTGCTCTAATGTTTGTATTTTAGCTGTTAAGCGCCTTAAAGGCTTAGTGATCAAGATGATAAAAATCCCGGCAATTAACAAGGTAATTGGAATAATATATAAACGCTCTAAAATATTATGACTAATATTTTCAGTGGTATCATGAATACTAAGCACTTGCTGATGAACAACAAAGTTACTTCGCTTTTCAAGCTTTGCACTAATACTATGCAATTGCTTAAACTCTTGTTGAATGTTATCTAATGTTAGTAATAACACGTTATCACTTTGCATTAATGTCTTTATTCTCTCACTTTCTCCTTGCAACGTTTTTAATAGAGCTATTAACGTATTATCTTGTTGTTGTAATGATGTTTCATATATTAAATGGTTGAGCTCGGCTTGTTGCTGTTCGAAAGCTATGAACAATTCATTGTCTTTAAGCACTATATACTGGCTGGCATAGCGCTCAACTTTCGCTATTGCGTCATCCAGTTTACTGTTGAGTTGTGTTAATTGTGCTACATGATAAATGGCGGTTGTACTTTGATTTGCTAGCTGGCTAATTTTATTTGCGCCAAAAAGCAATGCCATTACCAAAGGCATGGCAACCAAAATAAAGCCGATTAAGGTTAACTTGCTAATCGACACTTTATTGAGCAATGATTGACAAAAAACTAAAAGTGCTAATACAAGCTTGTTTAATCTTGTTGCTACGCTTGTGAGCTTATCAGGAGCAAACATGAAATTAAGGTCAAATCCAACGCGTTTTAAAATTCGCTGTTACTTTGTCTGAAAATGAAAGTAAAAACAAGAGTGTCTCAAATTTGAGACACTCTTTTTGTTGTTGGTGTATTAATTTAAATTATTGATTTTAATGATTTTTGGTTTTTTTGTTGAGTATTTATTTAACTATAGATAAGTATTTATTTTAATGTGTTTACATATGGCGACAGTTTTGAGTCATTTAACATTCACTTATCCGATAGTCTTATATTTTTTATCTTTTAAATTAGATACTTAAATTACATGGTACATTGTGTGCTAGTTCAATGGATATTCAACATTTATCGAGCAAGTCTAGTGCTTGATACTGACTATGAGGATTCCTATGAGCAATATTAGTTTAACGCAAGTAACCGCATTGGTAGCAATCGTTTGTATGGCTTCTTTTTTTGTCAATGCTGATGATGAACTAACACATAATCGTGACGATAGCAGTAGCTCTGTTGTTGAAAACTCTCTTGATGATCAAGTGGCAAAAGAGACTAAAGCATCGAGTAATCGATTTACCTTTTCTTCATTAGATACTGATAAAAATGGCAAGTTAAGTCACCAAGAAGTTATTGCTGGTAAAAGTGAGTGGTTAGCTAACTCGTTCAAACAAATAGATGTCAATACAGACCAATTACTTACAGAGAGAGAGTTAGTTGATTTTGTCAGTAAAAAAAACGCACCTAAAAGTTTTTAGTTTCATGAAAAATTAAAATATGAAAACTAGTTTAAGGGGAGCTCCCAACTCTATATCAATTGATTGAGTTATCATGCTTTAGCATTAAAAATAACTTAATCAATTTGCTATACCACTCCCCTTAGGCCGACTAGTAGCATAGTCGGCCTTTTTTAGTGAGGATAAGATTATATCGATAGTCATTAATGACCTTATTTCACTTTAGTAGTGATGATTAAGCTATTGGTTTTTCTATTTCACTAATGCCCTCATCAATCATTTCACTGACATGTTCAAGCTTGGTTGCCATGATATTTTGAGCATCAAATAAGCCGCGATTATAGAAGTAAGCACCGACTTCTTTAGAAAAAAAATCTAAAAGGAACTCTGCATCGAACTGGCCAAGATCTTGGTCTAGTTCTTTAGCAAAATATTGTTGGATTTTAGCGACTAATTGCTCTGTCTCAGCGGGTGAAAATTTAATTGTGCTCATAAAGCTCCTTTTTTAGTAGTTGTCTGGTTAATGTCTTGAAATGATAAAGTATTGCCTGTAAATACTCTAAATATAATCAATAGGTAGCGCGGTAGTGTACTTAATTTCTTCCATGGCGAAACTCGAGCTAATATCTGAAAAATCGACTTTGGTGATTAACGCTTTATAAAATTTATCGTATGCAGTCATGTCTGGAACAACAACTCGCAGTAAGTAATCAACCTCACCACTCATACGGTAAAATTCGACAATTTCAGGAAAGTCGCTCGCAACTTTGGCAAAGGTAGTTAACCAATCAGGATTATGTTGGTTGGTTTTAACCATAACAAAAATAGATAAAGCAACATTTAGTTTTTCAGGATCTGCTAGCGCTACACGTGCCTTGATAATGCCTGATTTTTCCATTGCTTGAATTCTTCGCCAGCAAGGTGTGGTGGATAGCCCAACGCGTTCAGCAATATCACTGGTTGAAAGTGTACAGTCTTTTTGTAAGATACTGAGAATATGTTTGTCAAATGAATCCATCGTATTACCTATGATGATATAGTGGAATATTAAACTAATAAATTACGATTTATTAATTTTTTATTCCACTATTTTCGTAAATTAAAGGTAATTAGCATAAAAAATCTCCCTCATCAGTGAAATAATTGACTCATTATTTTGATTTAGTTCCAAAAACGACGGCTTGTGATAGTCAAGCTGATAATAAAGGAAAATATTATGAGTAACTTAGCTGAAAAGACAGAAGATGACATGGTTTATGGCCGTGGGGTAATTTATGATGATATTACGCAAACCATTGGTAATACACCCCTAGTGAAATTAAGCCGCTTTGCTGAGGCGTTATCAGTTAAGGCAAATATTCTTGCTAAGGTTGAGTTTTTTAATCCAGCGGGTTCAATTAAAGATAGACCTGCCTTAGCGATGATTGAGGCAATGATTGCCGATGGTCGTATTCAGGCAGACAGTGAAATTATTGAAGCGACTTCCGGCAATAATGGCGTAGCTTGTGCTTGGATTTGTGCATTAAAAAAAATCCCGTTAACCATAGTTATTCCAGAGCATATGTCGATAGAGCGCCGTAAATTAATCAAACACTATGGCGCAAATTTAGTGCTTACGCCGAAAAAGCTTGGCACAAAAGGAGCAATTGACAAAGCCAAAAGTATGATTGCAGAAAAAGAGAATGCGGTAATGCTTGATCAGTTTGGCAATCAAGCTAATTCTGCTATGCATGCTAAAACTACTGCAGAAGAAATATGGACAGACACTCAGGGTAAAGTTGATGTCTTGATTGCTGGTGTTGGTACCGGTGGTACTTTATCGGGCATTGCGCAAACATTAAAAATGCGAAATGCAAATTTAAAAGTGATTGCTGTAGAGCCGGCTTCATGTCCAGTTTTGTCACAAGGTATCTCGGGTGTTCATAAAATCCAAGGTTTAAGCTCTGGTCATGTGCCTGATATTCTTCGCACCGATTTAATTGATGAGATAGTAACCGTTTCGAATGAAGATGCTGTTAGCTTTGCGCAAGATATTGCTTGTTTAGAAAGTTTGCCGGTAGGAATTTCTTCTGGTGCTGCATTAAATGCTGCAATGTTGGTTGGACAACGTTTAGAAATGCAGGGCAAAAATATTGTTGTTATCTTGGCTGATAATGCAGAGCGCTATTTTAGTACCGAATTATTTGCATAAATAGACAGGTATTTAGATGAATACATTCCCTAAAGATATCTCTATACCCAAGCTACTTCAAAATGTTCGTTTCAGGACACCTGAGCGATTCATGATCAAGGCGTGTAATTAGTTAATGGTTATTCCCTTAATTAACTACATAACGATGAACATGATTTGCTCCGACGCCCCACAATGGCTGGTTTAGCAACGCTTTATCCATTGTTATTGATTTTGACAATAGTATAACTATTATCTTCAACCAATGCCTCGCCTAAAGGCGTTTCTAATTCCAGCTAAATCCTGCATTTTGAGGTGGCTTGGGTATATAATAGTGTAGAGTATCTTAGTGTTAATGGGGTAGCTTGGTGTGTTAGTTGATGAGTATATGAGCGATGTATAGCGCTTTTAAAAAGTGGTGGCATACCGAGTGCTCTTTATGCCGAAAAGCAAGGTTGCTATTTATTTGGCTTATACTAATGTTAATTGTAGATTTCTATTTCTTTCAGTTGCTATTTTAATCGCGCATACTTTACCTTGCTATTAAAAAGTGACTTTACCAATAAAGGTAATCTAGTATGGCTAATGGAATATTATGGAGTGATTCACAGGAGATCGCACTTGAGTTGATTGAACAGCACCCTGATGTTGATCCATTTCAACTTCATTTTACTGAGTTGAGGCAGTGGGTGCTTGATTTAGAACGTTTCGAAGATGATCCAAATCATTGTGGTGAGCGAGTACTTGAAGCTATACAGCTAGCTTGGATGGCTGAAATTGATTAATTGCCCAGAAAACTTTTGCTTCAGTTATATTGACATTGGTGGCGGTAAATAACTTCAGCTTATCCGCTGATATTTTCGAACGCACAATTAAAAAGTTTTTCAATGCTATTAAGGTTAAAGCCTTACCATAATTTACTAAGCATAACCCTTTCACCCAAGCATCGCACTTTTCAGCGAGCTCAATTTCATCTATACTTCGCGACATAATTTAAATCTATTTTCACTATTCATCAATTATATAAGTAGTCAGTCAAATGCCTTACTCGAAACGCCCACTTTACATTCCATACGCAGGACCAGCTCTTCTAGAAACCCCTTTACTCAATAAAGGCAGTGCTTTTAGTAAAGAAGAGCGTAGTCATTTTAATTTAACGGGTTTATTACCGCCGCGATATGAAACGATTGATGAACAAGCAGAACGTGCTTATCGTCAATTTAGTAGCTTTAATACCAATATTAATAAGCACATTTATCTACGTGCTATTCATGATAATAATGAAACCTTATTTTTTAAGTTGGTACAAAATCACCTTGCTGAGATGATGCCAATCATCTATACACCCACTGTTGGTGATGCATGTGAGCAGTTTTCAGATATTTACCGCAGTTCGCGTGGTTTATTTATCTCCTATGAAGATAGATTCAATATTGATGATATGTTACGAAATGCCACTAAAAATAAGGTTAAAGTGATTGTTGTTACTGATGGTGAACGTATTTTGGGGCTGGGCGATCAAGGTATTGGAGGTATGGGTATTCCTATTGGCAAGCTTTCTTTA
Source organism: Colwelliaceae bacterium MEBiC 14330 (assembly GCA_040779365.1). GTDB lineage: Bacteria > Pseudomonadota > Gammaproteobacteria > Enterobacterales > Alteromonadaceae > Colwellia. Next base: position 303,457 of record JBFONR010000002.1, on the reverse strand, counting down.
TACACAGCTTGTGGTGGTATAAGCCCAGCGCACACTTTACCTGTGATGCTTGATGTTGGCACTAATAATCAAAAATTATTAGATGATCCTATGTATATGGGGGCGCGTCATAAACGTATTGACCAAGATTCATATGATGAGTTTGTCGAGCTATTTATCAGTGCGCTAAAACGTCGTTGGCCAAATGTGATGCTCCAATTTGAAGATTTTGCTCAACCTAATGCCATGCCATTGTTGCAAAAGTATCGTGATAGGATTTGTTGCTTTAACGATGATATTCAAGGTACCGCGTCAGTGACTGTTGGCACGTTATTGGCTGCTTGTCGCAGGAAAGGTGCAAAGCTTTGTGAACAACGTGTTGCCTTTGTTGGATCGGGTTCTGCAGGCTGTGGTATTGCAGAGCAAATTATCAGCCAAATGATGAGTGAAGGTATTTCTGCCGAGCAAGCAAGAAGTCAAGTATTTATGGTTGATAGATTGGGTTTATTAACCCAAGGTATGTTAAACCTAAGACCTTTTCAAGAAAAGCTAGTGCAAAGTCTTGAAGCAATAAATGGTTGGGATATTGAAGGTGATTATGCCAACTTAATTGAAGTGATGCATGGCGCAAAACCTGACATATTAATTGGGGTTTCGGGACAAGCAGGTTTATTTACAGAACAAGTCATTACAGCGATGCAGCAGTATTGCGATATGCCGATTATCTTTCCCTTAAGTAACCCTTCTAGGCAAGTAGAAGCGACACCAAGCCAAGTAATTAACTGGACTAAAGGAAAAGTAATTATTGCTACCGGCAGCCCATTTGAGCCGGTAGTGTATGAAGGTAAAACTTTTCCTATTGCTCAATGTAATAATAGTTACATTTTCCCTGGCATAGGTTTAGGTGTTGTTGCGGCCAATATCAGTCGAATTACCGATGAAATGTTACAAGTGGCAAGTGAAACCTTAGCCGCTGCTTCACCATTAGCTAATAATGAATCTAATGAGCTTTTACCGCCACTTACCGCGATTGCTCAATTAAGTCGAGATATCGCTTTTGCTATCGCTCAAGTCGCTTTTGAACAAAATTTAGCGTTACCTATGAGTGATGAAGAGTTGCTTGCAAAAATAGATCATAACTTCTGGAAACCTATTTATCGTCAGTACCGCAGAACCAGTATTTAAGTAAGAATAGGGGTTCAAGCGTTATAGACTGGTAGTTAGGTTGTAATAAACCTATTGCGATTACATAAGTCAGGCCTTAATGGTAAATTCATTAGGATTTTGTGCTGCTTTCGTCTATAATGCGCGAAAATTTTAGCCATTTGCAAAACTGGTTAAAAGAACATTTAAATTTTTAACTTAACTTACATTAAATTATAAGGGCTTATCATGGCTATCGAACGTACTTTTTCTATTGTAAAACCAGATGCAGTTGCAAAAAACTATATCGGTCAAATCTACAACCGCTTTGAAACTGCGGGTTTAAAAATTGTTGCTTCAAAAATGATTCACTTAAGCCAAGAAAAAGCTGAAGGTTTCTATGCTGAACACAGTGAACGTCCTTTCTTTGGCGCTTTGGTTGAGTTTATGACATCAGGTCCAGTAATGGTGCAAGTATTAGAAGGCGAAAATGCTGTGATGAAAAACCGTGAAATCATGGGTGCTACTAACCCAGCTGAAGCATTAGCGGGTACTATTCGTGCTGATCTTGCAAATTCAATTGACGAAAATGCGGCTCATGGTTCAGATGCTTTAGAATCAGCTGCTCGTGAAATTGCTTACTTCTTCTCTGATGATGAGATTTGTCCACGTACTCGTTAGTATTGCTTAACAATTGCTAGCAGATTTACTATTTTTGTCGCCAGTGCTCATCTAGTATAATACCTTGTGCGCTAGCTGCTATATTTTGGATAAATTTGCTCGTTGATATCAATATAAATGAAGTGAATAGAAAGGATTTTACTGTTTTTCAGTAAAGTCCTTTTATTATTTCTACCGGGCAGTAATTCCGCTAAAAATAATACAGTAAAATTGCGATTTCTGCTTGAAAAGTGTACAATTCGCGCCTTGTTTTTTAAGCTAGTATTATCGCTAGTTTACAATTTAGTTATTGAGAGTTTGTTGTATGAATGACCTAAGTAATAAAGTAAACCTACTTAATTTTGATCATAAAAGTATGCGTGAATACTTTGAGTCTATTGGTGAAAAACCATTTAGAGCCGATCAAATTATGAAGTGGATTTATCACTTTGGCTACAGTGATTTTGAACAAATGACTAACCTCAATAAAAAACTAAGAGAAAAATTACAACGTAACTGTATTATCACAGCGCCAGAGATTTCTGAAAAGCAGGTTTCTGCCGATGGTACCATCAAGTATGCTTTAAAACTTGAAGGTGGCCAGGAAGTTGAAACGGTTTGGATTCCGGAAAATGATCGCGCTACTTTGTGTGTCTCATCTCAGGTTGGCTGTGCACTAGAATGTACTTTTTGTGCGACCGCGCAACAAGGTTTTAATCGCAATTTATCTATGGCGGAAATTATCGGTCAGGTATGGCGTGTCGCCAATGATATTGGTGCTACACGTGTTGCAGGAACTCGTCCTATTACTAATATTGTTATGATGGGCATGGGTGAACCACTATTAAATATTAAAAACTTGATCCCTGCGTTGAACACTATGTTGAACGATTTAGGTTATGGCTTGTCAAAACGTCGGGTGACAGTTAGCACCTCGGGTGTTGTGCCCGCATTAGATATGTTAAAAGAGAAGGTTGATTGTGCGTTGGCAATTTCTGTTCATGCCCCTAACAACAACCTGCGCGATGAATTAGTACCCATTAACAAGAAGTATCCATTAGAAGATTTTCTTGCTGCTGCAGGTCGTTATATTGATGGCTCTAAAGCTAACAAACAAGCAACCATTGAATATGTTATGCTTGATCATGTTAATGACAGTACAGACCAAGCTCATGAGTTAGCGCATGCCTTGAAAGGGTTACCAAGTAAAATAAACTTAATTCCTTTTAACCCATACCCAGGCTCTCCATACAAACGTTCAAGTAACTCACGTATCGACCGTTTTGATAAAGTCTTACAAAGTTATGGTTTAACTGTCATAACAAGGCGTACTCGCGGTGATGATATCGATGCTGCTTGTGGGCAATTAGCAGGTGATGTCCTAGATAGAACTAAGAGAACGGGCTTTAATTTGGCTAAGAACGCTGAAATAAGTTCATTGAAAGATCAGCCTAAAGCTGACACTATCTCTATAAAAGCAGTTTAAGCATTAGCTGACTGTTTTATAGTGAAAAAATACTAATAAGAGGCGGTTAATTCGTTGCATATTATGAATAAAGCTATGGCTAGATATATTTTTTTGACGCTAACTGCAGTGATTTTGTCACTGTTGAGTGGCTGTGTTACCCAGAGCTTTGAAAATAATGAGCCAATTGTTAAAACTCAAGCAAATCGCGATGAGATGGCTGCTACTCGCATTTCTTTGGGGTTGGGTTACCTGAAAATGGGTAACATGGCACAAGCCAAGTTAAATCTTGAAAAAGCCAAGCGTTTTTCGCCAAAACTAGTGCAAGTCCATACTGCTTTTGCCCATTACTATGAAACTGTGGGTGAAAATCAGCTTGCTATTGAATCTTTTGAGCAAGCTTTATCAATCAAAGCGGACAGTGCTGATACTTTAAATAATTATGGGGTATTTTTGTGTCGTCAAAATAAAGTTGAAGCGGCAGAAAAACAATTTTTAAAAGCGATTGCTGTACCCAGTTATTTATTAGTCGCACAAAGTTATGAAAACCTTGCCTCATGCTATTTAGAAATTAATAACTTTGACAAAGCTGAGATGTACTTAAATAAAGCCATTTTTCATAGTCCAAATCGAACGCAGACTTTACTACAGATGGTTCGCTTACAATACGCCATGGGGGACTACAAAGAAGCTAAACGCTTTTTACAAAAATTTGAGCGAAACACTCAGCGCTTTACTGCTGACTCCCTAGCACTGGCCTATAAACTTTTTTGGAAGTTAGGACAACGTCGAACTGCAAGTAATTATGCCAATATGCTAGTGAAAATGTATCCACAATCATGGGAAGCTAAGCAATACTTACTCAATGAGTTGGAGTTTATCGATGCCGATAATTTGGCAAGAAAATATCAACTATCGAAAAAAGAGCAAGGTAAAGTACTGGCAAAAAGCAGCAAAAAACGTGTAGTAAAGCTTTCGCCAAACAAAGTAAATAAGCTACCAAAGGCTCAACCCGTTGATTCGACCGTGGCAAAACAACAAGAAGCTATGTTGGTAGCTCAACCGACAGTAAGTAATATAACGTCTACGCCGTCCGATAAAACTAATACCGCTATAGTATTAAAGGACAGTGCTGCACTGGTATCCTTAGGGGCAACTAACGCTGAAGTAATGCAAGGTGCTGCTCAGCCTAGTGATGTAACGACAGTGATAGCAAGTACCACTGCAACTGAAGCTGAGCTGCAAAGTATACCTGTAAATACCACGCAGAGCCTATCAAGTAGCGTCGAGCCTACTTCAACTACACCTATTCCTGCTAAACGTGATGAACCATTACCCGAAGCTCTTCCTGTAGAGGTTGCTGTCAATTCAGTTGAAGAAGAAACCGTTAGTGAAATAAGCTCAGCGCAAGCTGTATTTAAAGAAAGTAATGACTCATTAACTGATGTATCAGCTGCAAAGGTTGCGACAAAAAATAAAAATGATAATCGCGAAAAAATTTCGGTCGAACAAGCATTTCATACCGTTAGCTCAGGCGAAAATCTTTATAATATCTCAGTCAGGTATAATGTTAAGTTAAAGGCTTTGCGAAAGTGGAATAATATTGATGAAACAAATAAAATCCGCATAGGCGAAAAACTCTATGTGGTAGACCCCCAAACAGTGAACAATGATTAATGAATAATGACGTTAACTCTACTAACAATATAGTAGATGCAGATAAACAAGCAAAAAGCGAAGCAATTACTGAGCTTAGCGAAGATATGGAAATGGTTAGTCCTGGTGCTATGTTACGTGAAGCTCGTAAATCTTTGTCTTTATCGCAAGAACACATAGCAAGAAAACTTAATTTCAAGCTGGGTTTAGTTAAAGATATTGAACAAGATGTATTTGACCCAACTATGCCAGTGACTTTCAATCGAGGTTATTTAGCTAATTACGCAAAATTAGTATCTGTTGCTGTTGAGGATGTTTTGGCAAGCTATGACGCCTTAGATGCCGCTAATATTCAACGTAGTGAAATGTTAAGCTTTTCTAAACAAACCGCAAAACAAGCTGAGCATAGCCGTGTTATGTGGTTGAGTTATTTTATTGTGGCCGTGTTAATTGGTTTAACTGTTTTATGGTGGCAACAAGAGGGTAATCACCAGCAGGGTGATGGTGATGATTCACAGTTACTACCGAATGTTTTATCGCTCAATACACAAGGCAATTCGTCTAAAAATAGTAATAGTGTTGCTGCGTTAATTGAAAACCCAGCTGCTGATGAGCAAGCGCCGTCACTGAAATTTGAGGAGGAAGCGATAAATACAGATGCAGCAGAGCAAGGGGTTATCAATGAAACAGCCAGTGATGCTGAAATCGTTACACAAGCAATACAAAAATCATCAGAGTCCGAATTGAGTCAGGCGGTATTTACTTTTAGCGGAGACTGTTGGGTAAATATTTATGATGCGACAGGAAAACGGATTGCTTGGGGGGTGAAAAAAGCAGGATATGTTATGACAATTAAGGGGAAAGCACCGCTTCGTATAACCGTAGGAAAACCTGAATTGACCAGCATTGTTTTTAATGGTCAAGCTGTCGATATGTCACCGTTTAATGTTGGTAATATTGCCAAGTTTACTTTACCGGTAGCAGCTGAGTAAGGTAAAAGCATATCAAAGTCAATAAACCGCAAACTTATTAATCTTCTGTAAATAAAGTAAAAGATAAATTATGTTTAAAGAATCTCCAATTATTCGCCGTATCTCTCGCCAAATTATGGTGGGTAATGTACCTGTTGGTGGTGGTGCTCCTATTTCTGTGCAGTCAATGACTAATACTTTGACCACTGATATTGCTGCGACAGTGGCACAAATAAAGTCTTTAGAAGCTGTTGGTGCAGATATTGTTAGGGTCAGTGTCCCTACCATGGATGCAGCCGAAGCATTTAGAGAGATTAAAAAGCAAGTAAAAATACCTTTGGTGACGGATATTCACTTCGACTATCGAATTGCTTTAAAAGTTGCTGAGTATGGTGCTGATTGTTTACGCATTAACCCCGGTAATATTGGTCGTGAAGACAGAGTGCGAAGTGTTGTTGAATGTGCGCGAGATAAAAATATTCCAATTCGAATTGGTGTTAATGGTGGTTCACTAGAAAAAGATATTCAAGAAAAATATACAGAGCCAACCCCTGAAGCATTACTAGAATCGGCAATGCGCCATGTTGATATTCTTGATAGATTAAACTTTCATGAGTTTAAAGTGAGTGTTAAAGCTTCCGATGTTTTTCTTGCGGTAGAGTCTTATCGCTTATTGGCAAAACAAATTGATAACCCGCTTCATCTTGGGATTACTGAGGCGGGAGGCTTACGCTCTGGTGCGGTTAAATCATCTGTTGGCTTAGGTATGTTGCTATCTGAAGGCATTGGCGATACCTTACGTGTTTCTTTGGCTGCAGACCCTGTAGAAGAAATCAAAGTAGGTTTTGATATTTTAAAATCGCTTAAATTACGTAGTCGAGGCATAAACCTCATTGCATGTCCAAGTTGTTCAAGACAAGAGTTTGATGTTGTTTCAACTATTAATGCATTAGAACAACGTATTGAGGATATTATGACGCCGATGGATGTTTCTATTATTGGCTGTATTGTTAATGGTCCTGGTGAAGCTATGGTGTCTGATCTTGGCTTAACCGGTGGTAGCAAAAAAAGTGGTTTTTATCTAGATGGTGTTCGCCAAAAGGAACGTTTTGATAATAATAATCTTGTTGATCAACTAGAACAACGTATCAGAGCGAAAGCACATGCCATGAGTGAACGCCTTGATAAAAAAAATAAAATAGATATAAAGATCAAAGATTAAAATAGCTAAGCAGCATTGGCGCGAATTTATCATCAATAATACTTACATTAAATCAGTACTGGCTGCGCTATGGTTTATTCAATTAACATTATTAGGTATACTGCGCGCTGCACAAATTTTATCTAAAATATTTAAAAGCCAAAAAGATTATCAATGCTGTCTTTAGGTTTTCAAGAAATTAAGAAAGAGAGAACAGCTAAGTGGCAAAACAAAAGGCTCTACAAGCAATTCGTGGCATGAATGATTGCCTCCCAAGTGAAACAAATATTTGGCAAATGGTTGAGGCAGTTCTTCGCCGTGTTGCTAGTAACTATGGCTTTGCCGAAATCCGCATGCCAATTGTTGAGTCAACGGCACTTTTTAAACGTGGTATTGGTGAAGTAACTGATATTGTTGAAAAAGAAATGTACACTTTTGAAGATCTCAATGGTGACAGTTTAACTTTACGCCCAGAAGGCACTGCCAGTTGTGTTCGTGCAGGTAATCAGCATGGATTATTGTACAATCAAGAGCAAAGACTTTGGTATATGGGGCCGATGTTTCGCCATGAACGGCCACAAAAAGGTCGTTACCGTCAGTTTCATCAATTTGGCCTAGAAGCATTTGGAATTGCAACACCTGACATTGACGCAGAAATTATTTTGCTTACTGCGCGTTTATGGCGGGAACTTGGTATCAAAGAATTTGTCACACTAGAGCTAAACTCATTAGGTTCAAACGATGAACGTGCCGAGTATCGTCAAGCCCTGATTGCTTATCTAAAGGAGCATGAAGCCTTACTTGATGAAGATTCAAAACGTCGCATGCATACTAATCCATTACGAGTGTTAGATAGTAAAAACCCTGAAGTACAAGCAGTATTAAAAAATGCGCCAAAATTGTCAGATCATTTTGGTACAGACACTCAAGCGCACTTTGATACCTTATGTGCACGTTTAGATGCTGCAGGTATTAAGTATGTATTGAATGAACGTTTGGTACGGGGTTTAGACTATTATAATCGCACTGTATTTGAGTGGGTAACGGATAGCTTAGGTGCCCAAGGTACGATTTGTGCTGGTGGTCGCTATGATGGTTTGGTTGAACAGTTAGGTGGTAAAGCAACGCCCGGATTTGGTTTTGCATTAGGTCTTGAAAGATTAGTGCTTATGCTTTCCGAACTCGATAAAATCACTAACATTCGCCCGCAAGTGAATGCCTATGTGGTTATTTTAGGAGATGATGCTCAAGTGGAAGCTAATAAATTAGCTGAACAATGGCGAGATCAGGTTCCTGATATTCGATTGCAATGTCACTGTGGTGGCGGCAATATGAAAAAACAATTAAAGCGTGCCGATAAATCAGGTGCTCAAATCGCGTTAATATTGGGTGATGATGAAATTGCTCAAGAAAAGGTTATGGTAAAATACCTGCGCGGGCAAAAAGAACAGCAAAGTGTGGAATTTACTCAAGTTTCTAACATATTAACTGAATTAATTTAAGGGCTTATCAGCCAAGGTGAAGTAGTGGAAATTTATCAAACTGAAGAACAACAAGTAGAAGCGATCAAAGGTTACTGGGCACAAAATGGCAATACTATTATTGCCGGTATTGCTTTAGGTTTTGCAGGATTTATTGGCTATAACCTTTATCAAGAAAACCAGCTAGAGCAAGAGTTAGCTGTATCTGATAGCTATCAAATACTCATCGAAAACAGTGAAAAAGATGCTGAAGCATTTGCTGCCAATGGTGAAAAGTTTATCAGTGAAAATGGTAATAATAGCTATGTTACCTTGACAGCACTAGCCTTAGCAAAAAATGCTGCGACACAAAAAGATTGGCCACAAGTTATCAAGCAATTAACCACAGCTATTGAAACCGCACCAACTGATGGTATTAAAGCTATTGCCAGTTTACGTTTAGCGCGGGTGCAAGTGCAACTTGAGCAGTACTCCGAGGCCTTGACAACTTTAAATAGTAACTTACCTGAGTCATTTACTGCCGCAATTGAAGAGATAAAAGGTGATGCATACTTGCAGCAAGGTAAAAAAGATTTAGCACGTAATGCCTACCAAGCCGCTATTGCCGCTGACGGAATGACTACTAGCCCTGGCTTGCAAATTAAATTAGATGATTTAGCACAAGCAACAATTTTGCCAGTTTCTAAGCAAGTTGATGCTGCACCGGTTAACACTGAAGCTGAAGTTAACTAATACCATCAGTTATTTGCTAGAATTTTTAAGTTCGTTTATAAGGCGAAATATGCGTTATTTTGATAAGAAAATTTTTAACCGCTTTAATACTAAAAAAGTAATAGCCATTCTTTTACTTTCATCAAGTTTAGTTGCTTGTTCATCAAATGATGAGGACCCAAGCACTAAAGTTGCAGAGCTTAGTGATTTAGATAATGTGTTTGATGCCCAAGTACTGTGGGATAAGAACGTCGGTGATGGCGTTGATGACTACTTTTCTCGACTAAAACCAACCGTAGCTTATAACAAAGTATTTGGTGCCAGCCGTATGGGGGATGTTGTTGCTTTTGATAAAGAAACAGGTAAGGAAGTTTGGACTGTTGATTTAAGTGATATTAATAATGAACGTAGTTTTTGGTCTAGTCGAACTTCAGCCTTAGTTGCTGGTGGTCCAATCGCGGGTATGAATAAGCTCTTTTTAGGTACAGAGAATGGTGATGTCTTTGCACTTGATGCGGAAACGGGTGAGTTGGTATGGCAAGCGAAGATAAAAGGAGAAGTGATAACTGCTCCTGCTATTGATTCAGGTGTATTAGTGGTTAATTCTGCGTCAGGTATGCTCAAAGCATTCGATGCAAACACGGGTGATGTGTTATGGAAAGCAGAACAAGATGTTCCTGCGTTAACATTACGTGGTATTAGCACCCCTATTATCGCTTCAGGTGGTGTTATTGTTGGCTCTGGTAAGGGGGAAGTTGGTGTATATATTCTTGAAAATGGCCAACAAGGCTGGTTTACAGAAGTTGGTGAAGCAACCGGCTCAACCGAATTACAACGTGTTATTGATGTCGACTCTGCGCCGGTGGTTTTTGGTGACAAAATTTATGCTATCTCCGCACGTGGTAACCTTGTTGCGATAGAATTAAAGTCAGGCCGTATTTTATGGAAACGTCAATATTCATCCTATCGACAAATTGCTGTTTATCGTAATGATATTTTCATCACTAATACCCTTGGTCATATTTATGCACTTAACCGCAACAATGGTATTGAGCGTTGGAGTAATCTTGAGCTAACTAATCGTGGCGTTACCGGCCCCGCCGTTGTTGACAACTATATCGTTGTTGGTGACTTTGATGGTTATCTGCATTGGATTGACCAAGAAACAGGTGAAATAGTTTCTCGTCATAAGGTTGATGGTAGTGGTGTTTATTCAACACCACTCGTGGTTGATGATATTATTTATAGTCAATCTCGAGATGGTGATATACAAGCTATTATCACGCCAAAGATTGCAAGTGCTGCGCAATAGAGTGTAGCTTTTAGTTGCTCCATTTTTATAAAAAGCAGCTAAAATTAATAACGGCTCCAATGCAAATAGCATCAGGAGCCGTTGTTTTTTTAACAATATTATTTTTAGCATGATGACTTCAGCTCAGAGAGCTGATTAGCTCGTTGTTAATAATGATATGTAGTTTTTATATTTTTTAAAAACCATGCTTGTTCGCTTGCGTGGTGATTTTTTGAGGTGATCATGCTTCCTGTCGTTGCTCTAGTTGGCCGTCCTAATGTAGGAAAGTCAACATTATTTAACCGTTTAACCCGTAGTCGAGATGCTCTCGTTGCTGACTATCCTGGCTTAACGCGTGATCGTCAATATGGTCAAGCAGAAGTAGAAGAGCACCCATTCATTGTCATTGATACCGGTGGTATCAATGGTGATGAGCAAGGTATTGACGTTTTAATGGCTGAACAATCACTTTTGGCGGTAGAAGAAGCGGATGCCGTTTTGTTCTTAGTAGATGCCCGTGATGGCCTCACTGCAGCGGATCATGGTATTGCTGATTACCTTCGCAAACAAAATAAGAAAGTGTTTTTAGTTGCTAATAAAATTGATGGTATCGATGGCGATTCTGCGGTAGCAGAGTTCTACTCTTTAGGTCTAGGCGAACATGTTCATCAAATAGCAGCAGCACACGGGCGGGGTGTTACGCAATTATTAACGCTAGCTTTAACACCACATATTGAAGCACTCGGTCAAGCTAAGCCTGAAGCAGGAAACACTAGTTCAGGTGAATTTGATGATGAGTTATTTAATGAAGCAAGTGAACTGACAGAAGAAGAACTGGCCAACAAACTTGCAAACCAACCAAAAGAACATGACAAGATTAAGTTAGCTATTATTGGTCGCCCTAATGTGGGTAAGTCAACACTTACTAATCGTATATTAGGTGAAGAAAGGGTGGTTGTTTATGATATGCCTGGTACTACCCGTGATAGTGTTTATATTCCAATGGAGAGACATGGTCGCCAATACACTTTAATTGATACCGCAGGCATTCGTCGTCGCAAAAATGTCACGGATGTCGTTGAGAAATACTCTGTCATTAAAACATTGCGTGCCATCGAAGATGCTAATGTCTGTTTACTTATTATTGATGCTCATGCAGGTATCAGTGATCAAGATTTAAGTCTATTGGGTTTTATCTTAGAGGCAGGTCGGTCATTAGTGTTAGCGGTTAATAAGTGGGATGGCTTAGAGGAACATGATAAAGAACGCATCAAAACTGAACTTGATAGGCGTCTAGGTTTTATTGATTTTGCTCGAATTCATTTTATTTCTGCATTACATGGCACCGGGGTTGGTCACTTATATGAATCTGTTGAAGAGGCTTTTATTTCTGCGACCAAACGTATCTCTACTGCGATGGTAACAAAAATATTAGATATGGCAGTCTTTGATCATCAGCCACCTATGCACCAAGGTCGTCGTATTAAATTAAAATATGCGCATGCTGGAGGCTATAATCCGCCAATCATTATTATTCATGGTAATTTGGCTAAAAAGTTACCTATGTCTTATAAGCGTTACTTAATGAACTATTATCGTAAGTCTTTGAAGATGATGGGAACACCTATTCGTATTCAGTTTAAGGATACTATCAATCCATTTGCCGGTAAGAAAAAACTCACCTATACAGAGCAAAAGAAAATAGCCAGAGCAACTCAGGGTTATAAAAAAGATTAATATTCGCTTCTTTATGTCGCCTAAAGCATAATTGCAATCAAACTAAAGCCTTAGTTGCAATTATGCCTTGATTTTACTAAGGTAATAACCAGACTCATCGTTTACCTTGTTGAAAAATATGTCTGGAAAAGCAATTTTAATTGAAACAAGCAAACCTTCTTCGCGCAACTTAGATTTTTTTAAAGCAGGGGCCCCGGTCACCATTGACATTACTACCCCTGCAGGTCAAAAAAGGAAGTTTAATACTTTCTATATTGGTTATCTGCCTAAAAAGTACGTCTTAATCGAGTTTCCTGATACAACAAAATTAGGTAATTTTTCCCAGTATATCACACAAGGTACTGTTATAACGGTTCGAGGGCTTATTGAAGGCCGTGACGGCGCAGCCGTTGCTTTTATTAGTACCGTTAAGCAGACCTTACAAATACCTTCGCGCATTATGGTTTTAGAAATCCCTAATAGCGTCATTTTGCAAAAATTGCGTTCCTCGGAGCGTATTGATACCAGTATTGACGCGAAAGTAAAAATTGATGAGGTTTATTGGCAAACAACGATGACTAACATATCCGTAGATGGTGGTCAGTTAGATATTGTCAATGGTGAGAAGCTTAGGTTAGCTGAAAATAAATCTATAGAAATTGTGGTAGAAAAGCATGATGGCGATAATAACATTAAACTTAATGCTATTATCTGCAATATTAAACAACAAGTTGACGGTGTATCTTTTGGCGTGAAGTTTAATAAGGTGAGTAAGAAGCAGGTGATTGAACTGCTTTATGAAGCATTAACCTGAAAAGATAAAGTAACGAAAGCCTCTGTCATCTATTCCATTTAATCAGCCAAATACTTAACCGTCGATATTTTCTAGCTAAAAGTTTAAGTGTTATAGAACCCTCGCTTTCAAAGTCCCATCAGTTAGTTGTATGTTTATTTCTTGGTTGCTTTTAACTTGGTTCGTTTTCGTGATTACCCTATTGTCTGTATCTCGGGTGATACTATAGCCTCGAGCTATGGTCGCTAGTGGGCTGACTAGTTGTAATTGTTCAACTACATTTGCAAAACGCTCACTTTTACGTTGAAGAGTTTTCTTAATTGCTTGAGATAGTCTTTGTCGATGTTGCTCGAGGTTATAGTGTTGCTGTTGCAGAGCTTTTGTTGGCGATTGTTGCAAAAGTCTTTGATTTAGTTGTATCGGACGAGACTTAATCTCCTGCATGTTACGATTAATCGCTTGCTTTAAACGAATGGTCAATTCATCGGCTTTTTGTTGCTGTAATTGTAACTGTTGCTCAGGATGTACCTGGCTTAACCTGTGCTGTAAATAAGTTTTCTGCTGAGTTAAATCAATCAACTTGCTCTGTTGTGTATGAATTAAGCGCTGTTTAAGACTAAGCAAAGTGCTCAGTATTGCACTGCTATCACTTGATACCAGTTCAGCTGCTGCCGATGGCGTTGCCGCACGTAAATCAGCTACATAGTCACTTAAGGTGGTATCAATTTCATGGCCAACAGCACTAATTACCGGTATGTGACTGTTATAAATAGCTTGAACGACACTTTCTTCATTAAAAGGCCATAAATCTTCTAATGAGCCTCCACCTCTACCAACAATTAATACGTCACACTCTTGTCGAATGTTAGCACTGTTTATCGCATGGCAAATATCACCTTGTGCATACTCTCCTTGTACAAGTGCCGGATAGATAACGACATTTATAGTAGGGTTACGACGTTTAAGTACTGTTAAAATATCTTTAACAGCGGCGCCTGTAGGTGAAGTAACAATGCCGACACGATTAATCTGACTGGGGATCGCTTGCTTATGACTAATATCGAATAAACCTTGAGCATGGAGTTTATTTTTTAATTGTTCAAATTGCTGACGTAATAAACCTGTGCCTGCATCCTCCATATGCTCAATGATGAGTTGAAAATCACCGCGAGGCTCATACAAAGAAACCTTAGCACGCACCAATACCTGCTGACCATTTTGTGGCTTGGCACCACTGGTTAAACGAACTCGTCGGTTACTACCCTTGAACATAGCACATTTGACTTGTGATTTAGCATCCTTTAACGATAAGTACCAATGCCCTGAACTTGCGGCAATAAAATTTGATATTTCGCCGGTTAACCAAACAGTATTAAGTTCACTTTCAAGAAGAAAACGTACTTTTTTCGTTAACTCGCTAATTTGCAATATATGTTGTTGGCTCATGTTTTTAGGATATTAGTGACTTGCCATTTAATAATTAGAGCGAGTATAACAATTTTATTATAATAATACTCAGTTGATGTTTTAGCAGGCGAGTTTTAAGTTCTATAGAACTCGTTAATTACTTGACACAAGTGACAATAATTATTTGATTAACAATTAAATTCTATTAAAATATATATTTAGGCATTAACTTTGCTTGTTCTAGCAATAAGTTTTAAAAATAGGTTTACCTAAAACAAGAAAACGGTTAAAATTCTGCCGCAATATTCACTCCCTAACCAATCTTTTTAGAGAGATGTTGCGATGCTAAGAATTGCCCAAGAAGCTTTGACTTTTGATGATGTATTACTTGTACCTGCCCATTCAAAAGTACTCCCACACACGGCCGATTTACGAACTAAATTAACCCGTAAAATTGATTTAAATGTACCTATGGTTTCTGCGTCAATGGACACGGTTACTGAAGCGCGCCTAGCTATTACCTTAGCCCAAGAAGGTGGTTTAGGTTTTATTCATAAAAATATGACCATTGCTGAACAAGCGCGAAATGTTTCTCAAGTGAAGAAATATGAAAGTGGTATTGTTTCAGATCCCATTACTGTCAGCAGTGATTTTACTATTGAGCAAGTAATGCATAAAGCTGATGATGTCGGTTTTTCTGGTTTTCCGGTAGTTGATAATAACAATAACCTTGTTGGCATTATTACTGGTCGTGACTTACGCTTTGAAACCGACTTAACCAAACCTGTTTCGTCGTTGATGACCGCTAAAGAAGATTTGGTCACAGTGACCGAAGGTGCGGCTCGTGAAGAAATCTTAGGATTAATGCATTCTAATCGTATTGAAAAAATCTTAGTGGTAGATGACGCTTTTAAACTGGTTGGCTTAATTACGGCGAAAGATTATCAAAAAGCTGAAAACAAACCCAATGCTTGTAAAGATGAATTTGGTCGTTTACGTGTGGGTGCTGCCGTCGGTGTTGGCGCTGGCACTGATGAACGTATCGATGCGTTAGTCGCTGCTGGTGTTGATGTCTTATTAATTGATACTTCTCATGGTCACTCGCAAGGCGTTATTGATCGAGTAAAAGCAACACGGCAAAAATACCCTGATCTACAAATCATTGCTGGTAATGTCGCAACAGGTGCAGGCGCAAAAGCATTAGCTGATGTTGGTGTTGATGCGGTAAAAGTTGGTATTGGCCCTGGTTCGATTTGTACTACACGTATTGTAACGGGTGTTGGTGTACCGCAATTAACAGCCATTTCAAATGCCGTTGAAGCATTAAAAGGGACAGGTATTCCAGTTATCGCTGATGGCGGTATTCGTTTTTCTGGTGATATCGCTAAAGCGTTAGTAGCTGGTGCTCACTGTGTAATGGTTGGTAGCATGTTAGCTGGTACAGAAGAGTCACCGGGTGAAGTTGAACTTTATCAAGGTCGTTATTACAAATCATATCGAGGCATGGGCTCTTTAGGTGCTATGGCGCAAAAGGATGGTTCAAGTGACCGTTATTTCCAAAAAACTGATGGTGAAGCTGATAAACTTGTACCAGAAGGCATTGAAGGACGAGTGGCATATAAAGGACCTGTCGCTGCAATTATCCATCAACAAATGGGTGGTATTCGTTCATCAATGGGCTTAACTGGCTCTGCCACTATTGAAGAGATGCGTACCAAGCCTGAGTTTATGAAAATAACCTCAGCAGGTATGGGTGAATCACATGTGCATGATGTAACTATCACCAAAGAAGCACCAAACTACCGTATGGGCTAATAAATTAGCAGATTGCTGTGTTATTTAATATTTTTAACTAAACAACTTGGCTTTGGGTTTCGTTAACTTAGTGAGACCATGACTAGATGCTTACTAACGCAGTACTCTACCATTGTTGTTTTTTAGACAGCAAAGCCAAACCATTTTTGTCAGGCTGAACTAGAGTCTATTAGTTCAGCCTGTTTATTTATATATCGCTCTTAACTAATGAGCCGCTAAAGTAGGAAAACAACCATGAGTAAAGACATTCATGATCACCGCATACTGATATTAGATTTTGGTTCACAATATACCCAATTAATTGCACGTCGTGTCCGTGAAATTGGTGTTTACTGTGAACTTTGGGCTTGGGATGTAACTGAAGAGCAAATTAAAAACTTTAACCCAACAGGTATTATCCTTGCAGGTGGTCCTGAGTCTGTTACCGAAAATAACTCTCCTCGAGCGCCGCAATATGTCTTTGATGCCGACGTACCTGTGTTAGGTATTTGTTATGGTATGCAAACTATGGCTGAGCAGCTTGGCGGTGGAGTAGAAAGCTCTGCCCATAAAGAGTTTGGTTATGCAGCTGTTGAGTTAATTGCCAAGTCAGCATTATTTGATAAAGTTGAAGACAGTATCGGTGATAACGGTAACGCCTTACTGGACGTGTGGATGAGTCATGGCGATAAAGTGTCTAATATACCAGCAGGTTTTGTTACCGTGGCACAAACGCCAAGTTGTGCTCATGGCGCAATGGCTAATGAAGCTAAAAAATTCTACGGCGTTCAATTTCATCCTGAAGTTACTCATACGAAACAAGGTTTACGTATTTTAGAAAATTTTGTTATTGGTATTTGTCAATGTGAAAAATTATGGACTCCCTCGTCAATTATCGAAGATGCTGTTGCGAAAATGAAAGCGCAAATCGGTGACGATGAAGTCATTCTTGGCCTCTCTGGCGGTGTAGATTCATCAGTTGTCGCCATGTTATTACAACGTGCTATTGGTGATAAGTTGACCTGTGTCTTTGTTGATAACGGTTTGCTTAGGTTAAACGAAGGCCAACAAGTCATGGATATGTTTGGCGATCATTTTGGCCTTAAAATAGTCCATGTGAATGCTGAACAGCGCTTTTTAGAGCGATTAGCCGGTGAAAATGATCCTGAGAAAAAGCGTAAAATCATTGGTAATGTCTTCGTTGAAGTCTTTGATGAAGAGTCAAAGAAACTAAGCCAAGCCAAATGGTTAGCTCAGGGCACCATTTACCCTGATGTGATAGAATCTGCAGCTTCAGCAACCGGTAAAGCACATGTTATTAAGTCGCACCATAATGTTGGTGGCTTACCTGATGACATGGAGTTGGGCTTAGTTGAACCATTACGTGAGCTATTTAAAGATGAAGTTCGTAAAATTGGCCTTGAGCTTGGTTTACCTTACGACATGCTTTATCGTCATCCATTCCCAGGCCCTGGCTTAGGTGTTCGTATCTTAGGTGAAGTGAAAAAAGAATATGCGGACTTATTACGTCGTGCTGATGCTATTTTTATTGAAGAGTTACATAACCATGACTTATACAATAAAGTAAGCCAAGCATTTACCGTTTTCTTACCCGTCAGGTCTGTGGGGGTTATGGGCGATGGTCGTAAATATGATTGGGTGGTAAGTTTACGTGCTGTTGAAACAATTGATTTTATGACCGCTATCTGGGCACATCTACCCTACGACTTCTTGGGGCTAGTTTCTAACCGTATTATTAACGAAATTGATGGTATATCACGTGTTGTATACGATATCAGCGGTAAGCCGCCAGCGACAATTGAATGGGAGTAGCTGTGAAAGCGAGCTATCACAATGAATATTGAGCTGGCTTGATTAACTTATTGTTTTAGGTTCGCTGCTAGGCTCTTGAGTTATTGTGCTATCTAGCTTACTAACTAAAGCACAAGATAGTGAATTTTATTAAAACCCCAAAGTTGGCAAACATTGGGGTTTTCTTTTAAAAAAACATAGGAATTCAAGCTAGTTGAGAGTTTTAACAAAGCCGCAGCGCTTTTATTTTTGAGCTTGTGGCTATAAGTGATGAAATACAAAGAGAATACAATGAAGTTAACATCTCAACGAGAACGAAGGGTATTATGATGAAGATTGAAAGATTAGAAACAAAGCAACGAATGAGTCGTATTGTTAAGCATAACGGCACTATTTATTTATGTGGTCAAGTTGCCGCTGATGCGACTAAAGGTATCACTGAACAGACGCAAACTATGCTTGATAAAGTCGATGCATTGTTAATTCAAGCGGGCAGTGATAGAGAGCATATTTTGTCGGCTACTATTTATGTTAAAGATATGAGTTACTTTGCTAAGATGAATGCAGTATGGGATGCATGGATACCTGAAGGACATGCTCCTGCACGTGCTTGTGTTGCCGCTAAAATGGCGCGAGAGGCATTACTCGTTGAAATCTCTGTGGTTGCAGCAGAGAAGTAAATCTTCAAAGCAAGCATAAGCAATGTGTACCGCCCAAGTAAGCCTTTTTACTTGGGCTTTTTTTCTGCTTATAAATTTTGCTTGCTAAGTTGATGAAAGTTAGAATAAAGCTAGCATTAGTTTTTAATTTGTTACACTCGCATTTAATAAGTCATACTTAGCTAACTGCTTTGACTTTTGTACAAGCGAGGGCATGCAAACATTGAGATTTATAATAGTTTTAGATTAAATGCATGCTATCGTAGTGTTCTAGAGGGATATCATTATTATTAAAAGGAAAACGCAATGATAAAATTATACGGTTTTGGGCCTAATTTAGGTGTCATGGATGCTAGCCCTTTTGTGGTTAAAGTAGACGCATTTTTAAAAATGTCAGGGCTTGAATACACCAATAGTGCAGGCATGAAAAATATGAAAAAAGCACCGAAAGGGAAATTACCTTATATTGCTATTGCAGAGCATAATAAATCCGTTTTAGTGGCAGACTCTCAAGCGATTATTGATTATTTGACGCAAAAGTATCAGTTATCCCTTGATGAGCACTTAACGCAAGCGCAAAGTGCGCAAGCTTATCTGATGACTAAGTCTCTAGATGAAAATTTATATTGGTGTTTAGTGTATTGCCGCTGGAATCTAGACGAGACATGGCCGGCCATCAATAAAGCCTTCTTTGCTAAATTGCCGTTTTGGTTAAGCGCTTTTGTGCCAGGAATATACCGTCGCAAAGTTAAGAAAGCATTACATGCTCAAGGTATGGGCAGACATAGCTATGATGAAGTTGCCGATATTGCCGATAAAACCTTTGCGGCCTTAGCAACTATTTTAGCTGATAAAGCGTACTTTTTTGGCGATAAATTAAGTACTTTTGATGCAACAGCTTATGCTTTTCTGTGTCAATTTATCACCGTACAATGTGCTAACAAATTGAATGACAAAGCCAAAAGTTATGAAAACTTAGTCGGCTTTTGTCAGCGTATAGAAAAACAATTTTATAGTTAAGGTATTTCTTTTGCAGATATCAACTCAATACTATCAACTGGGCAAGGCCTTTTCACAAAGAACATCACCTGTGCCTGTTGCTAAACCAAAATTATTGCTCTGGAATGCGCCACTTGCCAGTGAATTAGCCATCCCCTATCAGCAGTATGATGATGAAACTATTGCCCAGTATTTCTCAGGTAATAAAATTATCAAAGGTTTTACTCCCATTGCTCAAGCCTACTCCGGGCATCAGTTTGGTCACTTCAATCCTCAATTAGGTGATGGCCGTGCACACTTATTGGGTGAGCTCACTGATATCAACGGACAGATAAAAGATATTCAACTAAAAGGCTCTGGTATTAGTCAATTTTCGCGTCGGGGTGATGGTCGCTGTGCGTTAGGACCAGCGCTACGAGAATACATTATGAGCGAAGCCATGTATGCTTTAGGAGTACCGACAACGCGCTGTTTATCGGTGGTTGCTACTGGTGAATTAGTCTATCGTGAACAGGCGTTGCTTGGCGCCATAGTCACCAGAGTGGCATCAAGCCATATTCGTGTCGGCACTTTTCAATATTTTGCTGCGCGCAAAGATACCGATTCTCTTAAAAAGTTGACAGAATTTGCTATTGGGCGACATTTCCCTGACATTAAAGCAGAGCGAGAAACACCGTTAACCGGCGAACACGTGTTGGCATTTTTTAGCGCCGTTTCTCAAAAGCAAATACCACTGATTTTAGCTTGGTTGCGAGTTGGTTTTATTCATGGGGTAATGAATACCGACAATACTGCGATTTCTGGTGAGACCATTGATTTTGGCCCTTGCGCTATGATGAATAATTATCATAGCGATACGGTTTTTAGTTCTATCGATCAACATGGTCGTTATGCTTTTGGCGAGCAAATGACAATTATGCAATGGAATATGATCCGTTTAGCGGAAACTTTGTTGCCCTTATTGAGCGATGATACCGATGAAGCTATAGCATTAATTCAGCCACTGTTGACGCAACTTCATCAAGAGTTTACTCAAGGCTATTGGCTTATGATGGCGAAAAAACTGGGTATTATTAAATGGGTAAAAGCAGATGAAAGCTTGATTAATGAATTGATTCAATTACTAGAAACTCAAGCACTAGATTATACCCAAACCTTTGTAAAGTTAACCGAGTCAGCCATTGATGAGCAACATCATCATGAGTTAACGGCGACATTAGGTTCATGGTTTACCAAATGGTTAGCACGCATTAGTCACGATCAGGTTGCGGCACATCAGTTAATGAAAAACAATAACCCCTTGGTTATACCAAGAAATCACCATGTCGAAAAAGTATTGGCTATTAGTCAGGAAACTGGTGATTTGTCAGCAGTAGAACAATTTTTAGCTGTCTTACAACAACCTTATCGTCAACTTGATAACACCGCTATGTATCAAGATGCGCCCGTAGATAACGATGAAAATTACCACACTTTTTGTGGCACATAACCGCTCATGCTGTCATGCGGCCTTTGCAGGGGATTGATTAGGAAATTATGCCAAGTCAATTATCAAGCTTACTAAAGCAACGCTTTGGTTTTGACCACTTTAGAGCCGGTCAAGAACAAACCATTTCGCAGTTGCTTAGTGGTCAGTCTTCGTTGGCTATTTTTCCTACAGGCTCAGGAAAAAGTCTTTGTTATCAATTAACAGCGTTGCATTTACCTAACTTAACTTTAGTTGTTTCTCCTTTGTTAGCCTTGATGAAAGATCAATTAGCCTTTCTTGCCAGTAAAGGCATCCAAGCGGCCAGTATTGATTCAACCTTAAGTGGCAATGAAGCAAAAGCAGTGATGCAAGGGGTGCGTAGTGGCGCTATTAAAATTTTGATGGTATCTGTTGAGCGCTTTAAAAATGAACGCTTTCGACAGTTTATCGAATCAATAGCTGTGTCGATGTTGGTGGTTGATGAAGCTCACTGTATTTCTGAGTGGGGGCATAATTTTAGGCCAGATTATTTAAAGTTACCTAGTTATTGCCAAGCATTGAATATATCGCTGGTATTGCTATTAACCGCGACAGCTACTCGTAAAGTAAAGTTTGATATGGCCGCCAAATTTAACATTCAAGCTGAGCATATCGTGCAAACCGGTTTTTATCGCGCCAATTTAGACTTATCGGTATTAGCTGTTAAGGCGTTAGATAAACCCAGTCAACTTGTGCAAACGGTCAATGAGCAACAAGGCGCCGGTATTATTTATGTCACTTTACAGCAAACGGCTGAGCATGTCGCACAATATCTACAACAACAAGGGCTCAACGCTTGTGCTTATCATGCCGGCTTTGATAGTGAGCGTCGTAGTCAAATTCAACAGCAGTTTATGGCAGGTAATATTCAGCTTATTGTCGCTACTATTGCTTTTGGTATGGGGATAGATAAAAGTGATATCCGCTTTGTTATCCATTATGACTTACCCAAGTCTATTGAGAATTTCAGCCAAGAAATTGGTAGAGCAGGTCGCGATGGCTTAGCTTCACGGTGTTTTACACTAGCAAATTTAGACGGATTACATACTGTCGAGAATTTTGTTTATGGTGATACTCCTGAGCTTATTGGCATTGAAGCTGTTATAGAGACAATTCAACAAGAAGTTATCACCACGAAATATCAAAGTACCTGGGAACTACAAATTGTACCATTGTCTAACGCAGTAAATATTAAGCAACTGCCATTGAAAACCTTATTAGTGCAATTAGAGCTTGCTGGCGTCATTGAACCACTTTATGCCTATTTTGCAGACTTTAGAATTAAGCTGTTAAAGTCAAAGGATGAGATTCTAGCGAGCTTTAATGAGCAAAGAAAAGACTTTTTACAACGAATATTTAGCGCAATAGACTTTAAAAAAGTTTGGGGAAGCCTCAATTTTGACAACTTATTGCAAGATAAGAGTATCGAACGTAATCGTGTTATTAATGCACTTGAATATTTACAAGAACAACAATTTATTGTCCTAGAAACCAAAGGAATGACGGAGGTTTTTAAAGTTAACCTCAATAAATTAGCAGATGTTAACTTAAGTGCTCAGTTATTTACTTATTTTAAAGATAATGAAGAAAAAGAAATCATGCGTATTGACGCTTTAGTTCGTTTCTTTCAACTCGATACGTGCTTGACAGCCAATTTAGCTAAATACTTTGATGATCAATCATTCACTCGAGACATTATCAATTATCAATGTGGCCATTGCAGCGTGTGTCGAGGTCAAGTCGCTCTACTTGAACACTCTCAAAGGCAAATTCCATGGCCAAGTGATCAGGCCTTAAATAGCGGTATGAAAGAGTTAACTAATCGACTAAATGGTAAAATAAATCAGCCAATATCAGTTGAAAGTTACTGTCGTTTTTTTGCTGGTATGACAACACCGTTATTTGCTCGTAACAAAATACGTCAACTTTCAAGCTTTGGGCTATGTCAGCAGCAAAGTTATCTGGACATTAGGCGTAGGCTAACCAGCTTAATTAAGCAAACAAAAGTATAGCGTTATAGGGCGCTTTTATTTTTCAGCAAACTAGCTTGGTTATAATTTGCTATTGAGCAGTGATCACTTTGCCTAGATAGGCTAGAATTATACCCTCACGTAAGTGTTATTCCCCAATGCGAGTAAAATTTCAATGTTTAAGATAATCAAGAACTCTATCCCGATGAGCGCATGGTATATGCTTTTATCTGCTTTAGGTTTTGCGCTAATGGCCGCTTGTGTCAAAGAAGTGAGTGCTATGGGGATTCCTGTGCTTGAGATTGTTGCTGCCCGGGCAATCGTTTCAGGCATCATCAGTTACTTTGATGTTAGACGAAAAAAAATCTCCTTATTAGGCAATAATAAACCTTTGTTAATTGCTCGGGGTACGGTTGGGGCATTTGCCTTGATGTTTGTTTATTATGCCGTTACCACCTTACCCCTGGCAGAAGCAACCGTTTTGCAATACTTACATCCTGTATTTACCGCGATACTGGCGTTCTTTTTTTTGAAGGAGGTGATACAAAGGTCAACGATTATTTGTATTATGATGAGCTTATTAGGCTTGTTTATTATTATTCAACCTAATCTACAAACAAGCACTATGGTGAGCTATCCTTGGATAAGTATTATTGCTGGAGTTATGGGGGCTTTTGGTAGTGCTGTCGCCTATATTATCATTAAAAAGCTCACTAAAACTGATGACAGTTCAGTGATTATTTTTTACTTCCCTGTTGTCGCCTTTCCTATTTCAATGCTGATGTTGGGTAGCGATTTTGTTATGCCAAGTTTATTGGCCACTTGTTTGCTTATTTTGGTTGGCATATTCACGCAAGTGGGGCAGGTTGGATTAACCAAAGCGCTAGATTGTGCTGATGCAAATAAGGCTACTGCCTATGCCTATGTGCAGGTTTTATTCTCAGTTTTTATTGGTTGGGCATATTTTAATGAAATACCTGTTTTAACAACCATTATTGGTGGTAGCCTTATTATGATAGCTGCTTTGATTAATGTCTTGTGGAAGCGATAATTTTGACAAGTGACAAGCCATAACTGTTGAGTTCACTTCTTGTCTTAGCATTAAGCAATGTTACAGAGCTGCTTTGTTTATACTCATAGCTAGTTTTGCATGTTTGGGGTTACTGCTGTGCTGTAAATACAAAGTTATTTCTTTATGTGCTTGACGAAAAGACTTATAGAGATGAGTTTTTAGCGATTTTTTTACTTGTTTTATATCACTAGCCTTAAGTACACAAAATAAAGCTAAGGCATAGACAGTTTCTAATTCTGGCAAGGCTGCTTGTCTATTAAGACTTTGAATATTACAGGAGCCACAACCGCCTTTAAATTGGTATGCAGTATTGGCAAAAATAACACCAAAGCCCATAAAGCACGCAACAAGATCTATTGTTTGTGGTAAAAGCTCTTTGCCTCCCGGAGCACTGACTGAAAGAGCAAGTCCCTGATGCTGGCCGACTAAAATGTTTGCTTGTACTTGTATTAAATAAGCAATTAAATCTTGTACTTGATTAAGTTGGCTCGAATGAAAGGTAATATCTATTGTCGGTGTTATCGCCTGACCTTCAACTTTATAGTTAACCGTGTTAGTCAATTGCGCACTTTCAATCATGCTAATATTGGCATTTTCACCACGAAGTCTGTTGTGAAACTTAAGTGGCGGCATAGGTTTTTGTATGAAGTTATCACGATTTACCAATTTAAGGGGCCACTTTGTCAAACCTGAATACTTGGTCGTATTAGTGAAAATAGTAGCAGCCATTTCCTCAACACTGCTGACACTGCCCGGGTAAAAGTGATTGTTAGGTAGGATGAGTTCACTGTTGTGGTAAAAAAAATCGCCATCAAGCTGATCAATACACCAAGCAAAGGTATCAAAAATCCATGCTTTACTTGATTCATCAATGATAGGTTTTGTTTTAAAAAAAGTGGACAACATCTATTACTTACCTTGTTCTACTTAACATAATCTCAGCTATATAGCAGTGCTGGTTAGTGTAAATGAATAAGTCATTGATGCCAACTTGCATGAAAGTGAAGGTAAGTGCAGTTAAGTCATCGCTATATAGTTTTCATGTGCTTGAATACGTTGTAACCATTGCCTAATGCCAGGATAAGCGGTAAGTTCAAAGCCGCCTTCATCAGCAACGTGGCTGTAACCATATAATGAGATATCTGCGACGGTTAATTCATTGCCAACGAGAAAAGGTGTTTTGCTTAGTTGCGTTTCCATCACTTTAAGTGCTTTATGCCCCCCTGCTTGTTTAGCATCATAATCCGCTTTGCGAGACTCAGGCAAGCCTAAGTATTTTGCAATATATCGCGCTACGGCGATATAGGGTTCATGACTGTACTGTTCAAAGAATTGCCATTGTTGTATTTTGGCAAAATCAAAGCGAGAGTTGCCAAGTAATGGTGTTTCCCAAGCAAGGTAGTTTAAAATCGCGTTTGATTCTGAAATGAAGCTGCCATCATCGAGTTCAAGTAAGGGAATTTTGCCATTAGGGTTTTTCTGTAGAAATGTTGGTGTGGCTGTTTCATTAGCTAAGATGTCGATATTTATCCATTCATGCTCAATCGATAATATAGACGTTAATAATTTAACTTTGTAGCAGTTACCCGATTGTATATCACCATAAATCTTCATTATCTTCCTCTTTTTTGTCGCTAAACTTAATCACGCTAACTTTCATCGCTTGTTTGTGGCGGAGTTTTTACTAAAGGCTGGTTATTTGATAACTAAATGCTTAGAAAGTAAATAGTTTACTGATAAGTATTGAATGATTTTTGCTTTTTCTCAGTGGTGATAGTGAGTAGTAAAGTGACAACTAATGCTAACATTAGACGCTAAAACAGGCTAATCATCGAGAAAATATCTCGTTATCACCCTAACAGCTGGTATAATTGTATGCTAAAAAACCAGTAGCGCTTTTGAATGCCAGAGAAAAATGATGAACAAAGATATCTACAAAAATAACCCTTTACATGGCACTAGCCTTGAAACGTTATTAACTGAGCTGGTCGATCATTATGGCTTTGAAATATTGGCCGCCTATATGAACTTAAACTGTTTTAAACAAAACCCGAGCATCGCTTCAAGTTTAAAGTTTTTAAAAAAGACTTCATGGGCACAAGAAAAAGTAGAAGCGTTTTACCTGTACCAATATCACAGTTTACCTAAAGCAGATGATGAAAACTTTCAATTACCGCCGCGTGATCGCATCGTACCCAATGGTTTAGCGCAACGCCCACCCAAAAAGTTAAGTCTTGAAGACGCTGAGGAACTTCGGCTGAAAAAAGCGAAGAAGACTCGTCAGCGAAGTGCAGGGGCAAGTTCAGCCAATCCCTGGGCAAATAGGTAAAGGTAGCGAAGTTAGTACGTAGCAGTGATGATGGATTTATTTGACTCCTTATTGAGAGAGCCTATTAACATTCTCCCGTATGATGGCGAAGTGGACTATTATGGTGAAGTTATTTCTGCTGATGATGCAGCAGGTTATTTGCAGTATTTATTAACCACTATCGATTGGCAATGTGACCAAGCGCTTGTTTTTGGAAAACTGATAGAGACCAAGCGAAAAGTGGCTTGGTATGCAGATACTTTAGACGGTCAATCTTATGCATATCGTTACTCTGGAGTAACTAAAATATCTCAGCCTTTTAATAAAACACTCACGGCTTTAAAAATGCTTGTTGAACAACAGACAAACGAACGCTATAACTCTTGTTTGTTAAATCTTTATCATTCAGGCGCAGAAGGTATGGCTTGGCACAGCGATGGTGAGAAAGATTTAAAAGAAAATGGCGCCATTGCTTCGCTTTCTTTTGGTGCGGAACGTAAGTTCTGCTTCAAACATAAAGCATCAAAACAAGTTGTTTCATTGAACCTTAAACCCGGCAGCCTCTTGGTCATGAAAGGCGTAACTCAAAAGTATTGGTTACACAGGTTACCGCCAACCAAAACAGTATTCGATGTTCGCATTAACTTAACGTTTAGAACGATAGTAACCCCGCAACTTCGACAAGTTTAGTTTTTACTGTTTCAAAAACTTCTGGTTTAAAAAATGCATTATTGTTACATAGCTAATAATTAGCTTAAGCGTGTAAATACCAATATATTATAGCGATGTTGAAGACTGTCGCAAAAAGCAAGTAAATGATAGTTTTTTAACAATACCCTAGCAGGCAATGCTTGCCCATCATTATAAGTGGTGACTATTATGACAATTGAAAAGCAACGGCATTATCTTCTTCACGGCAATCGAGCGGTCATTTATATAGCCAGTCTTATTGGACTATTTTTTAATGTTAATTTTGCTTATGTTGTCGCGTTAACCTTATGGATATGGTTACCACAATGTGTATTACTTGAATTAAGTTTAATTAAAGCGATTAAGCATTAATCTTTATTAATAACCGCAGTTTAATTAACTGTTTATATTATCACCTAGTGGGCTTTGTATAGGTGTATCACTAAATACTTATAGCAATGATTGTTTATTCATTGTTTGCTTTTAACGCTTTATCTTTGACTTCTTGAATCGCTAATAACCTAGCTTTTGCCATGGCATCTTTGATGGCAACTCCTTTTAATCCTTGTTCAACAAAGGTTTTTGCATTAATACTTCTTGCCGCCATCGCGGCTGTTGTTAAGTAATGTTCTTGTGGGTAGGGCCTGTTTTCAAAGCCTAAGCGGCCAAGAAAATCTGCTTTACATGCTAATAAAAACTGCTCAAATTCTTCAGGCTTTCGCCAAATATCTAAGTGATTAAACATCTTTAATAAGGTCGATGCTTTGAGCTCAAATGCTTTATGACAATGCAGGTGATATTCACATACTTTCAATGCCAATTGCTTATAATGTGAAGGAACCTTGAGTTGCTGACAGATTTTTTCAACCAAGGGTAAGCCCGCTTTTTCATGACCTTTATGGCTCGGTAATAAATGACTCGGTGTGATGCCTTTGCCTAAATCATGACATAAAGCTGCAAAGCGAATTGCAGTTTTATTATCATTTTGCAAAGTACTATTGGCGTGAGTTAATAAAACTGCCTGTTGTAATACCATCATGGTATGAATGCCACTACAAACTTCAGGGTGCCAAAGTGCGGGGTTAGGAACACCCCATAAAATAGCTAACTCTGGCCACAATTCCTTGAGGGCATGACATTGTTGTAAAACTTCAAAAAACACTTCAGGATTACCCGAATTAATGTCCGCCCTAGCACCACCATCAGCAAGGCTTAATTGCATTTCTTGCCAAACTCGCTCGGCAGTTAAGCTTTTTAGCTCACCGCTTACGCTAATTTGTTTCATTAAGGCTAAGGTTTCATTTGCAATGGTAAAGCCATATTTATGATAGCGGGCAGCAAAGCGGGCAACTCTAAGCACTCGCAATGGATCTTCAATAAAGGCTTCACTGACATGGCGTAAAATACGTTTGTTTAAATCCTTTTGACCATTGTAGGGGTCAATGAGATTACCCTGTTGATCCATTGCCATGGCGTTGATGGTAAGATCCCGTCTTTTTAGATCTTGCTCTATTGTAACATCAGCGGCGAAGTAGCAAGTAAAACCGGTATAACCTTGGCCTTGCTTACGTTCTGTACGGGCAAGGGCATATTCATCCTTTGTTTCAGGGTGTAAAAATACCGGAAAGTCTTTGCCCACTTGTTGATAACCTAACGCAAGCATTTGTTCAATGGTGGCACCAACCACTAAATAGTCTTTATCTTTGATAGGACGGTTCAATAACTTATCGCGAACCGCGCCACCGACAAGGTAACTATTGATATGAGTAGGGGATTTGAAACAACGAGTAGTAGGCAATTTCAGTCCAAATATTGAGATAAATAAGCCCAAGTTTATCATAAAAACGCTGTAAGCTTGTTATTAAAAGTCAATCAAAATGGAAAATGTTGCTGTTACAATGTTGCCTTATAATCGAATAATTCACTTCTACTTTGACATTGGCTAAGCAAGTAGGTAATTTCATTGCCAAGATAACTTGTATTGTAAGTATTATGTATCGTAATTTTTTCTCCTTAAGTGAATTACCTTTTTCTATTTCTCCGGATCCTAAATACCTTTTTATGAGTGATAGGCATAAAGAGGCCCTGTCTCATTTAACTTACGGCTTAGGTGAGGTAGGGGGCTTTGCTTTATTGACTGGGGAGGTTGGTACCGGGAAAACTACTATCAGTCGTTGTTTGATGGAGCAATTACCAACCAATACTCAAGCCGCGTTTATACTTAATCCAACGTTATCTAGCCAAGAGTTATTAGCGACATTATGTGATCAATTAAAAATCAGATACCGTAAAACCGATGCTAGTTTAAAAATACTGACTGATAAAATATCAGAAAAGTTATTAAAGAATCATCAAAATGATATTAATACCTTATTAATTATTGACGAAGCGCAGCATCTGCAGCCGGAAGTATTAGAACAACTTCGCCTATTAACTAACTTAGAGACTAATACCAAAAAGTTGTTACAAGTCATATTGATTGGCCAGCCTGAATTGCAACAATTATTACAACGCCGAGATTTAAGGCAATTAGCGCAACGCATTACCGCGCGCTATCATCTGATGCCATTAACCAAGAGCGAACTTAATCAATATATTTCTCATCGCTTATTGGTGGCAGATTGCACTAGAGCCTTATTTGATAAAGGAGCAATAGCAAAAGTTCATCAACTATCACAAGGGGTACCTAGGTTAACCAATTTACTCTGTCACAGTGCCTTAATGTTGGCCTATAACCAAAATCACAGTGTGGTAAATAAAAAGATTGTTATCGCGGCGGCCGAACGTGCATTAGGCGCAGACTTGCCTGAAAACAAACACAAGACGACATACCAGTGGGTGTTAGTGTTATCGTCGGTGGCAAGTTTTTGTGCTTTGCTAACGTTAGCAAGCGTTTGGTGGGAGCAAACACAAGCGCTCAATACGAATGTTGAGACTGTTAAGTCGGATATCGTAAAGCCCGAGCCCATAGCCGAAAAAGTTGATTCAAGTTTATCAGATGACAGTGCGAGTATTAGCAGTAAAAACAATGAAGCAACAAATGAATTAGCGCAGGAATTACCACTAAGTGAAGCGGATAAATCAGTTGACGAAAAAAATCCCCCTACAGAGAAATTGACAGTAGT
Organism: Colwelliaceae bacterium MEBiC 14330; assembly: GCA_040779365.1. GTDB lineage: Bacteria > Pseudomonadota > Gammaproteobacteria > Enterobacterales > Alteromonadaceae > Colwellia. The sequence goes on along the minus strand of JBFONR010000002.1, from coordinate 273,047 downwards.
CGCTAGCCAACCAGTAATTAAAGCAACGAGCAAAGAAGTCACGACTAAGACCGAAAAGTTGCCAGAACAATTAACGGTGAGTTCGGCTAAAAAGGCGCAACTTAGTCAAGAAAAAGAGTTTACTTTATCAGAAATCGAAGGTGTTTCTGATGATTTACTTGCACGCTTTCAAGCCGCCATCGAAGCAACAAAATATGATGATGTTGAAATTGACACCAGCAAAGTTCCCGACGATGTGAATAGTGAAATGACTGATAATGACTACTCAGAAGTTAAACCCTTGACGCAGATGCCTCAGCAGTTACAAAATGCGCTACCTAGTTTGCAGTTTGAACAACACATTTATGCTTCAGATGGCCAAGGTTGGATCAATGTCAATGGGCGAGATCGGTATGAAGGAGATTATATTAGCGATAATTTACTGGTCGAGAAAATATTACCGCAACAAGTGATCCTTTCATTTAATGGTGAAAAGTTTAGTTTGCCTGCACTGACTAATTGGTAAGCCGATAAGACTGTTGCATTGCCTGCTAAGCGCTATGAGTTAAATGTTATAAATAGCGTCTATTCAATGAAAAGCCCTGATAACGATAACTTATCAGGGCTTTTTTTATGGCTTTTAGTTAAACGGTTATTGCCATGCTGGCATTTTTGCTTCAAAAGCTTTGATTGCATCTAATTTATTTAATGTCCAACCAACACTATCAATACCGTTCTCTAAACTGTATTGTTGAAACTCATTTAAGCTAAATTTAAAAGATAAATCGCCACAGCTTACTAGATTGTTTGGCAAATCAACTGTTAAGGTTAGCTGTGCATTAGGAGCAAGTTGAAATAATTGCTCAATTTCATCTTCCGTCAGTTTAATGGGTAAGATACCAATATTAATGGCGTTGCCATAAAATATATCAGCGAAGCTTGAAGATATAATGACTTTAAAGCCATATTCCTGCAGTGCCCACGGGGCATGTTCGCGTGATGAGCCACAACCAAAGTTTTCACGAGCTAATAAAATACTAGCATCTTTGTACTCTGGTTTATTGATGACAAAATCAGGGTTCGGTTGGGTACCGGCATGATCTAAATAACGACTGTCATGAAATAAGTGTACACCAAAGCCAATACGTTCAGTTTTCTGTAAAAACTGTTTCGGTATGATTTGATCAGTATCGATGTTGGCAACATCCAAAGGGACAACCAAACCTGTATGTGTAGTAAATTTTTCCATTATTGTATCCTCATTAAGGTTTAGTTATGCATTTAGGTCAACAAAGTGACCCGTAATAGCGGCAGCCGCTGCCATTTCAGGACTGACTAAGTGAGTTCTACTACCGCGGCCTTGACGCCCTTCAAAATTACGGTTACTGGTTGATGCACAACGATCGCCGGCTGCTAACACATCGTCATTCATGCCTAAACACATAGAACAGCCAGGCAAGCGCCATTGAAAACCTGCTTCAATAAAGATTTTATCTAAACCTTCGCTTTCTGCTTGTTCTTTTACACGATATGAGCCTGGAACGATAATAGCATCGACACCGGCAACAACCTGTTGACCTTGGTACTGTTGCACGATACTTGCTGCCGAGCGCAAGTCTTCAATACGAGAATTAGTACATGAGCCAATAAAAACTTTATTTACTTTGATATCTGTGATTTTGGTACCCGCCGTTAAATCCATATATTTCAAGGCATTGATACAAGATTCTTTTTCAATAGGATCACTGAAGTCGTCTGGTGAAGGCACTACACCATCAACACTAATGACTTGCCCTGGATTTGTCCCCCAGGTTACTTGTGCTTTGATATCTTTGGCTTCAAGCGTCAGTACTGCATCAAACTCAGCCCCCGGATCAGATTTTAATTTTTTCCAATCAGCAACGGCTTGAGTGAATAATTCTCCCTTAGGAGCATATTCTTTACCTTCTACATAATCAAAAGTTGTTTGATCAGGAGCTATTAAACCGGCCTTTGCGCCAAACTCAATGCTCATATTACAAACCGTCATACGCTCTTCCATACTCAGCGCTTCAATGGCTTCGCCACAGTACTCAACCACATAACCCGTTGCCCCAGCACTACCAGTTTTACCAATAATGGCTAGGATAATGTCTTTAGCACTAATACCTGCACCGACTTGCCCCTTTACTTCTATTTTCATGGTTTTTGCTTTATTTTGACGTAATGTTTGCGTCGCAAAAACATGTTCCACTTCTGAGGTGCCAATACCAAAGGCTAAAGCACCAAAAGCACCATGAGTTGCAGTATGAGAATCACCACATACGATGATAGTCCCTGGTAAGGTTAAGCCTAATTCAGGCCCCATCACATGAGCAATGCCTTGGTTTTTATGGCCCATGCCAAATAATTCTATGCCAAACTCTTTACAGTTTTTCTCTAACGCACGTAATTGGTTAGCGGCACCTTCACCTGCGGCATCAATTTTGATTGAGCGGGTTGAAATGTTGTGATCCATGGTTGCTATCGTACGTTCAGGATGGCGTACTGGGCGATTGTGGAATCTTAAATTGGCAAAGGCTTGCGGCGAAGTCACCTCATGAATTAAATGACGGTCAACGTAAAGCAATGGCGTCTCTCCTTCAGTTTCTTCAACTAAATGGTTTTGCCATAATTTTTCATACATGGTTTGCGGGATAGTGGTCATCTTATGTGCTCTCTTTATCTCTGGGCAGTAATGTGTTGACAAATATAGTCACCCACTTCACTGGTTGATTTAGCATTATCTCGTTTATTGGCAGGTAGTAAATCAGCCGTTAAAATACCGTTGTCTAATGCACTTGAAACCGCATCTTCAATAGCTTTTGCCGCCGCATCTTGATTTAAGCTATAACGAAGCATTAAGGCTGCAGATAAAATTTGTGCAATAGGATTTGCAATACCCATACCTGCGATATCTGGTGCACTGCCTCCTGCTGGTTCATACATGCCAAAGCCGTCACTGTTTAAGCTAGCTGATGGTAAAAGCCCCATAGAACCGGTAATCATGGCGCAAATGTCAGATAAAATATCGCCAAATAAATTAGGGCAAAGCATGACATCAAATTGATTAGGATCGCGCACTAATTGCATTGCCGCATTATCAACATATAAGTGCTCAATTGATACTGTTGGGTATTCGACTGCGACTTCTTCGACAACTTGTCGCCACAATTGGCTGGTAGCCAACACATTTGCCTTATCGACAGAGGTGACCTTGTTGTTGCGTTTTTGCGCGGCCTGGAAGGCAAGGTGTGCAATGCGTTTTATTTCTCGACGAGAATAAAACATAGAATCAAAGCCAGTTTCCTCTTCACCTTCGCCTTTACGGCCCTTTGGCTCACCAAAATAAATATCACCCGTTAGTTCACGGATAACTAAAACATCAAAACCTTGCGAAGAAATATCACTTCTTAAAGTCGACAGTGCTGATAATGAAGGTTGTAAGGTGGCAGGGCGCATATTACAGAATAAATCAAAGTGACCACGTAAACCTAATAGTGCACAACGCTCTGGTTGCTCTGTTGGCGGTAAATTAGCCCATTTAGGTCCACCGACCGAGCCAAATAAAATAGCATCACTTGCTTCGCAACCAGCCAAGGTAGAGTTTGGTAGGGCATTTCCGTGATTATCAATCGCGGCACCACCGATATCATAGTCTTGCGTAGTTATCTCAAAGTCAAACTTGTTTGCTACTGTGGCTAGTACTTTTTTAGCCTCAACCATGACTTCAGGACCGATACCGTCACCGGCTAATATTGCTATATTGGACATGTTTATAACCTTATAATTTCAAAAACTTTATGCGCATTGCTCTTGCCTTGCGCTTTACTGTGTAACGTTAATTTACGCTTGTTTGGCTGACTTTAGGTCAGCAATCGTCATTGCTCTGTGTATACTGTTAAGGCCATTAATTAACGCTTGACCAGATGCCTCAATCACGTCGGTCTCTAAACCGTAACCATGGAAATTTCGCCCCTGCCAAGTGATAACTAAATCAGCTTGTCCTAAGCCATCTTCACCGGAGCCTTTATTTGATATTTTGTAATCGCTTACTTCAAAGTCTATATCGACACTTTGTTTAATTGCTTGATAAAGCGCGTCGACCGGACCATTACCGGTAGCCGAATGAATCTTAGTATTGTTTTTGTCTTCAGCTTCATTGCCACAGATAAGCTTAATGCTTGCTGTGGCAAAACCACTATCACCACACTGAACATTTATCTTATCTAGTTGGAAGAAGTCTTTTAAATCTTTTTGTTTTAATTTAAAAACTAGCGCTTCTAAATCATCATCAAAGACTTGACCTTTTTTATCGGCTAAGGCTAAGAAGTCAGCATATAATTCTTCAATATCGTACTCGGTTTCTTGATAGCCTAAGCTTTCCATTCTGTGTTTAATGACATGTCGGCCACTTCGCGAAGTAAGGTTTAACTTAGTTTTAGCGATACCGACACTTTCAGGCGTCATGATCTCATAAGTATTACTAGCTTTTAACATACCATCTTGGTGAATGCCGGAAGAGTGGCTAAAGGCATTGCCACCGACAATGGCTTTATTTAATTGCACCGGCATATTACATACGGTACTGACTAATTTTGAAGTTCGGGCAATTTCTTGGTGATTAATATTGGTATTCACGCCAAGCAATGCTTGACGTGTTTTCATTATCATGGCGACTTCTTCTAATGAACAGTTACCCGCTCGTTCACCAATGCCGTTAATGGTACATTCTATTTGTCGAGCACCGGCTTGCACAGCAGCCATTGAGTTAGCTACCGCTAATCCTAAATCATTGTGGCAATGGACAGAGATAATTGCTTGGTCTATGTTAGGCACACGATTAAATAAATTGCTAATGATGCCCTGGAATTCAAATGGTAGAGTATAACCGACAGTATCTGGGATATTTACAGTAGAAGCGCCGGCTTTAATTGCACTTTCAACCATGCGACAAAGATTATCAATAGGGGTGCGGCCTGCATCTTCACAAGAAAACTCAACATCATCAGTATATTTTCGTGCATGTTTTACCGCTTTGACAGCCATCGCTTCTACATCACCAAACTCTTTACGTAGTTTTTGCTGTACGTGGACATCTGAAGTTGAGATAAAAGTATGAATTCTAAATTGATCGGCAACCTTTAACGCTTGGCCACAAGCATCAATATCTGCTTCAACGGCACGAGCTAAACCACAAACACGGGCATTTTTAATAGTACGCGCAATCTCTTGTACCGATTCAAAATCACCTGGAGAAGAAACTGGAAAGCCAACTTCCATGACATCGACACCAAGACGCTCAATAGCTAAAGCAATTTGTAGTTTCTCATGCACAGATAAGCTGGCATTTAATGCTTGCTCACCGTCGCGTAACGTGGTGTCAAAAATAATAACTTGCTCATTGTTATTTTGTGGACTGCTCATTGTTTCTATCCTTTAAAATTTAATGTCTGCTTTTAAAATTTATACGATAACTGCGGACATAAAAAAACCCGCGATTGTTAGCGCGGGTTTTAATGAATTCTACTTAGTTCTTAATCTTAAAACTTTTGAAGAAGCAACAAAACCTAGCCGCGCATAGTGAGTGCGAGGAGGAGGTAGGTATTAATGTGCTTGATCAATTTTCTCATTATTTTTTAGTATTAGCCTTTGTCTAAGAATACAGATTAAGCTAATAATTATTCTTTTTTACGTTAAAAATATTCAATGTACTATTAATAACGCATTTTCCTAAGTATTGTCAATGAACAAAAGGTAATATGATAGTAGATAATTAGATTTTATATTTAACTTTATTAACTATCCTTTTGAGTACATGGGTTATTTTGTAGGATTTCTTAGGAATGTTTTGTTGAGCATACGTACCTAGCATTCTTCTTGGCATTCTGGCTGCAAGTTTATATGGTGTCGAAAAAACGTAGATTTGTGACAACTTTATTCGTCTAAGCCAGCTATCAACAGGGAATGTGTAACCTAGTTTATCTATTCGAGTTAAAATGCCATCGGCATAAAAAGGGGTGATACCATACATGTGCATACCAAAATTCCATTTAGTGATCCGATAAGGAGAAGTTGAAGTACTTCTTTTCATATGCTCGGTAAATGAAATCATGCCGTAATCTCTAATATCAGCCATTATTTGGGGTAACATTTCGAAAACTTCAGGATAAATAAATGCATTATCTTCAAAAATTAAGCAAGGCACTTCTTGTTTGGCTGCCTCTTGCCAAGCTCTAACGTGAACTCGCCAAGCTCCCATTTCACCTAAACTTAATTGCCTTGATGAAAATTCTAGCTGTCTTTTTGCGAATTTATTATTAAAATCAGCCAGAATTTCTTCTGACTCTGAATAGATTAACTCATAGTCAATATTTTTTAATTGTTTGGCGATGAGCTTAAGTCGTTCTTCATTTCCAACGGTGAGTACATATACTTTCATTACTTTTAACTCTTAAATTACCAAACACAGACTTGCTTTAAGCGTTTTTTACTGCCTTTTAAATACTTTCTTGTTTGTCCTAACCCCATCATGTCATCAAATACTGAGCCGACATCTAAATAAGTATTATTAGGGAAATTCTTGTTCAATTGAAATATAAGCATGTTACTTAAAACGCCGGCACAGAAAATAAACACCTGATTTTCAATGTTGTGCTCTTTAATATAGTGAGTTATTTCAGTGAGCTTGTCATCATAATTAGTGCTCCAGGCATTTGCGCCTACTCTGAAGCTGTGATTCACGGCAAAAGGTAAACCTGTTAGGGCTGCTTTTTCATGACAAATCATGTTAATTGTTTTATTTTTTAAAGCATCAATCGTGCTGTTAAGAAATTCGGGATAGTTGGCGTTAACAAATATGTTGGCCCAAGTAAGTTGCACTTCATCTTGTTTAGATTGGCTGCGCAAATTGTCACAATGTTTATCACCAACGCAACAGCGACAGGGTAAACCGACAAAGTAATTATCGCTTTTATGCAGTAATGATTGCTCTAAAATTTGACGGTAATGTTCGTCGCTTTCATTGCCGGGGTTATATTTATGTTCGCCATTACACTTTTCAGATAAATCAATGGCTTTACCATTAATGACTTCCATTTCACCATCACCAAAGCGAACTAAAGCAAAGTTATCATTATGTTCAAGTTTTTGGTTAAATAAGCAAAGCTCTTCGGTAAATAGCTTTGTTTTTGGTAAGGCAAAATCTGTTTGCGATTTAACTACTTTCCAGCCATCTTTGGTATGAGCATTTACGATGTCACTACGTGTATCTTTATGGTCTTTAGTTTTATAAGTAGCGACATTAAGACGGCCCACTATTTTACCAAAATCAGGGCGACAGCTCCAAAGCGATTGATCGTTCTCAGGGTGCGGCGGTACTAATGTTTTGATGCCTCCATGTTTAAGGGCCATATAACTTAGGTGTATATCTTCTCCGTTATCCCATGAAACAGGATCTTCACGCCACATATATTGCACATAAGCTTTATTCATAAACCAAGCATGACCAACTAGGTCAACTTGTACAGTACTGTCAAAGTGGTTACCATTCCAACCGGCTTTATGCTTACTGGAATAGCCCCCCTCAGTGGGTAACAAAACACCAGAGCCGCCAAGGATGCCGTCGTGACCCGCTGCTATAGTATTTAAACAATTTTCAAACCAACGTGGTTGTGGCAAGATATCATCATCAAAAAAAGCGACATATTTAGTACGGACTAAATTAGCTAAAGCAAAACGTCCCCAGAATAAAAAATTACTGTTAGATGCAATAACTCTGTCGGCTAATGTCGACATGTCGCGTAGTTCCACATCACTTCGGTTTGACCATAGCCATATCTCTTTAGGCGGAATGGTTTGAGCGCGTAGCGCTTCAATTTGTTGTTCAAGATACTCTGCGCGTTTGTAAGCAGTAAGGATTACGGTAATGCCATCATTACTTGGTTCAGGCATTGGCGTGGCATCTTTATTGAATTTGATGGTATCTGGGCTAGCACTCACTTTTTGCTTTAGTTGACCAGCAACCTTGACTCGCCAAAAGCCAACAATACGTGTATTAAACCACCATTTAACTTTCTGCGATAAGGTTTTTTTTTGTTTTAGTGACATATTCAAGCTCAATTAAAAGGTTATCTCTATAGAGGCGGCGCAAATGTTAAAATTACTTGCCATTATTTGTTTGTAAGCTGGTAACCAGGGTATTTAAAATGACCTGGCAAGCCTTGCCATCACCGTAAGGGTTATGGGCAATACTCATTGCTTGATAAGTCGCTTTATTTTCCATCAGTTCAATAATGTTACTCATCATGATATCAACATCGGTTCCAACAAGTTTCACTGTACCAGCAGCAACGGCTTCGGGTCGCTCTGTGGTATTTCTCATCACTAATACCGGTTTACCTAATGAGGGGGCTTCTTCTTGAATGCCGCCTGAATCAGTTAAAATAATATAGGCTTGACTCATTAAATAAATAAAAGGTAAGTATTCTTGCGGCTCGATAAGAAATATATTGTCAATCCCGGCAAGTAAACGGTTAACGGGCTCGCGCACGTTTGGGTTTAAGTGCATTGGATAAATAATTTGTGCGTCAGGGTATTTTTTTGCTGTTAGCGCAAGTGCTTGACAGATATTTTCAAAGCCACCACCAAAACTTTCACGGCGATGGCCCGTGACTAAGATAAGCTTTTTATTCTTATCTAGCATTGCAAACTTAGTGGCCAGACTTGTTTCAAGCGCTTTATCTTGCGTGATTTTACGCTGAATCATTAATAACGCATCAATAACAGTATTGCCAGTAACGGTGATATCTCCCTCTGGGTAATTTTCAGCAAGTAAATTTGCTTTTGATGTTTGCGTTGGGGCAAAGTGAAACTTAGTGAGTGCACCTGTTAATTTACGATTACCTTCTTCAGGCCAAGGAGAGTAAATATTATTTGTCCGTAATCCTGCTTCAACATGGCCCACCGCTATTTGTTCGTAATAGGCTGCAAGACTTGCGGCGAGTGTAGTTGCTGTATCTCCATGCACTAATACCACATCGGGTTTAAATTCAGTTAATATCGGCTTGAGTTTTAATAAAATTCTAGCGGTCACCTCATTTAATGTTTGGCCCGCCTTCATTAAATCTAAATCATAATCGGGTGTAATTTCAAATAACTCAGTAACCTGATCTAACATTTCTCTGTGTTGAGCGGTTACGCAAACTCTACTGATAAAACGCTCATCTGCGGCAAGTGCATGCACGAGAGGAGCCATTTTTATTGCTTCAGGACGAGTGCCAAAAACAGTTAATACTTTCATTATTATTACTCTTGTAATCGTCTTATTTTACTCCGGACTCTCGAGACACTGGAGCCTTGGGTATAACGACCTTTTTGGATATGGCGAATTTGAAAGACGCCATCTATATCGAGCGGAATACCTTCGCTAGCAATTAACCATTTAAAAGCAGTATCTTCATAGGTTTTACGCCAGCGGTCATCTTCAGTCTGAAACATTTTCAATTTTTCACAATAACCAATCGCGCGTGCTACATCGCCATGGACAATTTGAAAGGCCCCCTTGGCTTTATCACGAGAATGTAAACTAAAGCCAGCACTGTCGATGTCAACTAATTGTGGTTCACTGTCGTGGCGAAGCATTGGATCATCTTGCGCCAACATTTCAGTGGTACGTTCTTGCTTGGGGTAATATAGAACTTCTTGTTTACCTTGTAATTGTTCGGCTAGAGAGTCTAGACAATTTTCATGAAATATAATGTCGCAGTCGGTAAACCATAACCATTGCGCGTTTGTTGAGCGAGCAGCCATATTTCTTCCTATGCCGCGTCTAAACAACTTCCCTTTAGAAAGAGCCTGGAAATTCCAAGTAACATTGCTAACTTTTTGTTGACTAAAGAAATCAACTACTGCTTGGCTTTTACTATCTTCTTTCGCGTAAAATACGGTAACGGTTAGCGAGCACTTAGTGGGTGGGTAATTGACGAAAGAGCTCAACTGGTAGGTGAGCATATTGGAGTAGCCCCAACAGTGACTGACAATTTCCAAATTAAAAAAACCTTTTACAGCTGTTCTATCTTGCTTTTGAGGTAAGGCAGCCCTATACCATGACGCAGGAAAAATTTTTGTTATGAAAAGGCGAAAAAAATGAATGGCATAAGTATTATACCAGCGCGGCGCATACGTTTTAGTTTTTATCATCAGTTTATCGCAACTTAGTTAGTCTTAATAAGTTAAATAAGTGAAAATTATATCAGCTTTTTCACTTATTTAAATTAACAGTTTAGAGTTCTTTTCTTGTTAGTACTCGTGTGCAATTTTTGTTTGGTGAATTTTTCTAGAAACGGTATTCCCATTTTAGATAAGCATCGAGCTCTGTCCCCTCTTCTGGCGAGGGTTCATTAACGAGTTCAGCATTTTTAGTATATTTTGAATTTGTGATTATCATGCCAAGGGTGAAACGAGAATCGAAAGCAATAAACTTATATTGACCATCAAACTGCAATACATCTTCGGCAATTTTCGATACAGGATTACCCAGATTGATATCATCAGGGTAACGATCAATATTATCGGTATTTAATTGCGCTTTTCTAAATTTTAACTGCCAGCTATTATTCGCTTTTGTTTGGATCAAAAAAGTAGCGGTAATTGTTTTGGCATCGTTATCATAGGTAGAACCTATGGTACGACGATAATAACGATAACCTGACTTGTAAGTACCATGCTCATAGAAACAGTTGAGCGCAGTGGTGCCTGTGCCACCGCACGCTACCTGAGTGTCTGACAGTTCAATGTTGGCTAATATACTTTGCTCTAAAAGCGTAAAACGTGTTTCAAAACCATACATATCGGCTTTATCGGTAATAATACCGGCATTTGGTGAGCCATCTTCTCCAATCGTTTGAAAATATATAGCGTAGGGTAAGTCTAATACCGTATCAGACCAACGAATATCATAGCCAGCTATGTGATTGCCTTGGAAAGTGTTTAGCTCTGGGTCACAATTAGGTTCATTATTGACACACTCCTTTTCACCAAACAGTGTTTTCAAGAAATCTTTAAATGAGCTTGGTTGACCTTCACCAGCCCATTGAAATGACCAAGCGGTGCCAATCTCTAGGCCTCTAAAAGGACGAAATGTAGCACGGGTACTCCACATCAAGGTGTCCGGTACTTCGCGGCCACCCTCTAATTTTGCCATTTGTGCGGTGAGTGTCCAAGGACCAATCCAACTTAACCAAGGGGTTTCAAAAGCTTTTGAGTCATCGCGAGTAATGCTTATTGCCGGCAAAGGTCTTGAATTGGTGCTCATAATCAAGCTTGTATCAATTCCGGGCCCCCACCAGCGTTCAACAGCACCAGCATTTAATACCCAGTTACCTAACTTATAGGCAAGGTAGCTACCATCGATAGTTAAGTCGTTTCCTTGATTTAGTTCGGGGATATCATCTAAACCAAGGCGGTAGTTAATTTGTAATTTACCCGCTAAATTACCGATAAAAAACTCATCAGCAAGCTCGATATTACCTTGATCAAAATTATCATTGCCAAAGCTGGTAAAGCGATTGGCATTACTGGCAAGGTAAATACTTTTTTGGGTGATATTTTGGCGGCCAGAAACGTATTTATAATTATATTTCACATAATCAAGTGCTCTAGCTTGAGTATCGGTCAGTAAATACGCTTTCGCTGAAAGGATATCATCTTTGATTGCATTCCACATTAATGGGTATGTGGTAACGGGTGCTGTTATGATCCCTGCATCAGCAAGCAATTGAATATCATTTCTTAAGGCAAGATCATTGGGCTCTACCCATGGGGCGGTAAAACTCAGCGTTGAAAATAATAAAGTAGCAATGGCCAAGCTAGGCTTTAGTAACATCAAAAAATCCTAAATTGAAGTACATTGAATATTGCGGCGGTTACCCAATGTAAACTTATTTTAATTACACAAATAAAATTGCGCCGATTGTAGCAGTGTTGGCCTTCAAACACATCTACAGATTCAGATAAATTACAAAAAACACCCGTGTATCATTAGAGGAACCTTGTATTTTAGGGTAAAATACCCTGATATTTAACTATATTTATCAATATTAGGTAGCGTTTTTGATGGAGCTTAATCGTGTATTATTTATTCCTGTATCATCACCATCAGGTATTGGCGAATACATGCGTTCGATGATTATCGCTAAAAAGCTGCTGACTCGATGGCCCGCTTTGCAAGTTCACTTTATTTTAAACGAGCAGGTAAGTTATCTTAATGATTGCCCTTATCATGTTCATTTATGTAAAGATTCGCCCACTAAAGATACCGCGAAAGTAAAGCAGATTCTTCAACAAGTTAATGCAGATTTAGTGATTTTTGATGCGTCAGGAAGAGCTAAACAATTTCAAAAAGCTAAAAGCCTTGGTGCCAAAGTCGCTTTTATCTCTCAACATAATAAAAAGCGTGCTCGCGGTTTAAAATTGAATAGATTGTCTCATATAGATAGTCATTGGGTGGTTCAGCCTGATTTTTGCATGAAACCGCTTAATTTGATACAACGCATTAAACTCTTTTTATGTAAGAAAAATCCGCCTAAAAACATTGGACCTGTTTTTGATGTGGCTAGTGAAGAATATCAAAGCAAAACACTGAAAAAATATGATTTAGTTGCTAAACAATATTTTATCTTTAATGCGGGCTCAGGTGGGCATTTAGTTAGCGATAAGCTTGCTGCTGATATTTATTTCCAAGCGGCCAAAGCAGTCTATCAAAATACTAAACAAAAATGTCTGGTTGTTTTTGGTAATAACTACCCTAAAAATCTACCCTATGATAGCGATGTTGTCTGTATAAAAAATATTGCCAATAAAGACTTTGTTGCTTTATTAGCAAGCGCTCAAGCTTGTATCATCAGTGGAGGTGATACCTTATTGCAATGTCTTGCTTTAGCTAATGTATGTGTAGCTGCGCCTGTATCACCTGATCAACCCGCGCGTATAAAGCTATGTCAAAGTCATGAACAGGTTTTTCCTGCTCAGCCGACCGTTGATAGTTTGTTAAGCCAAACAATGCAAAGTCTCGAGATAATAAATAATAAAAGCAGTGTTAAAAGCAAAACTGATACAGTACATACCCATGCATTGGATATCGTGGTCGATGACATTGCAATGTTATTTGACTAAACCTTATGCAAAAAGAAACATGATGAGAGTTACATGAAAAATATTGCCATAGTGATTGATGGTTTAACTGGCGGTGGTGCCGAAAGAGTAATGATAAGTTTGGCAACAGAACTAGTGGCAAGCGGTCATCAGGTGACAATACTATCTTTAAGTAATCGCTGTGATTATGTTATTCCTGAGGGCATAAAGCTTTGTTATCTCTTTGCCCATAAGGCGTCAAAAGTTGACAGATTTTGGCAAATAAAAGCCAGTATTGCCAAACTGGAAAATTGGTTTTTTAGTTATGAACAGCAGCAAGGGCAAGCGTTTAGTTTAGTCTTGTCAAATTTAGATCGTAGTAACAATTTACTCGCCAATAGCCGAATTCAATCAATATATTACATTGTCCACAATAGTGTCGAAGAGGAACTTCAAAGGCAGAAAAAGCTTGGCCCAATAGCTTACTGGTACTTACTAAAATCGAAAAAAAATCTTTCGGGTAAAAACCTTATTACGGTTTCAAAAGGAATTGAACAAGAAATTAGCCGAGGAAAGCTAATCTCTCCTAACAGCATTAAGACTATTTATAACCCTTTTGATATCGAAGACATTCAACAAAAAGCAATCATTGATGATAATAATATTCCGAATGAGGATTATATTATCCATGTAGGTCGAGTAGCAAAGCAAAAGCGTCACGATATTTTATTTTTAGCTCTTGCTCAAGTTACAGCAAATGTTAAGTTAGTTTTACTGTGCAACAAGCCTGAAAAAGCTTTAAAACTAGCTCAAAAATATGGTGTTGCACATCGGCTTATTCTACCTGGATTTCAAAGTAACCCTTATAACTGGATTAAAAAAGCGAAAGCTCTAGTACTAAGCTCAGACTATGAAGGTTTTGGTAACGTATTATTAGAGGCTATTGCTGTCAATACCAAGGTAGTAAGTACGGCTTGTCCTCATGGGCCTGATGAAATTCTTACCGGCAAATTAAGTGATTATTTGGTGCCAAGACGAGACCCTCTGGCTTTAGCTAAAGCAATTGATAAGGTATTGATTGCAGAGCTTCAGTTAAGCGAAGCGACTATTCTCGCTAACGTAAGCTCTGATAAGGTTGCTCAACAATATTTAGCATTAGCTGATTAGCTAAATTGTGCAGTTTGACTTTATAAAAACTTTATGACCAGCTGTTCATCGAAGCGCGACGACGCTTAAAAAATATTGGTAGAATTAAGCCAAACAGTAACCCTGCGCCCAGTACCATAGCACCATAAAAAAAGTACTGCTTTTTAATGTTAGTATCTTGGTCTTTTATCTTGGTTCGCGTTTCAATCAGAGTTTCTCTTAACTGTTTTAATTGAGCGGTAAGTTTTTTCTTATCATTGGTGAGCAAATTTACTTTGTTTGTTAGGTCATTAACTTCACCATCGAGTTGACTGGTAAAATCACTACTGGTGCTCAGTTTGTTTTTAAGCTCAGCCACGGTGAAACGCAAACCAGCCTTGTTGGTAATATATTTACTTTCAACCCATGTTGCTCTATTTTTGGGATCAATAATTTCACTGTAACCGTTGTCCTGTGCGCCAGTCACTTGTATTTCTGAGCCGGCAATAATTGTTCCTAGGATTCTGTAGTTTGTGCCTGGACCGGCGTGCATATATATGAATAATTCATCTGAAATATAGCCCCGAGTATAATTATTTTCTTCAGCATTCGCTAACGATAAGGGTGAGCTAAATAAGATTATAGCAATAACTGCTATGACGTTAATAACGTTATTCATAGAAAACCAGTGTTGTAAATAATTGAAGTAAGACAAGATACTATGTCTTTGATGCATTGATGGCAAGTTAAGAATGATTTCTTCGAAGATAAAACTAACCTAATAGCCGACTATTAAATATAGTTACTAGTTGGCTATAAAGAGTGAAAAAGTTTAATTAAGCTTGTCATGGCCAAGAGTTTAGCCAAGCTAAGGATGTTATTAAGGGCAAAGTCTCTATTGGCTTATTGGCATACTAACGGTATGCTGAAGCGGTTTTAGATAATTTATATTGCGAAGACATGATGGTTACCGAAATAGAATTAAAGTATTTGCTGCTTGATAACGAAGCACAAGCAACAATGGAACAAGTTAAGGCAACAATAGAGCTGTTACTTAATAACTCTGAGACAAATTTTTCTTACCAACAAAAAGTTTTGACAAACCGTTATTTTGATACGCCTAAGTTACTGTTTAGACAGCATCGTATTGCTTTGCGCAGTCGAGGAACAAAGTTCGAAAATAATGAGTGTTTTGAGCAAACCATTAAAACATCAGGTAAGGTCATCGCTGGTTTACATCAAAGACCAGAGTACAATATTGATATTGACAATAATCAACCTATTCTATCTTTATTCCCTGAGGCTATTTGGCCAGAAGAAATTGATGTAAATCAGCTACAACAAGAGATAGTTGAACTATTTTCGACTAACTTCACTCGTCATACCTGGTTAATTACCTTGGCTACTGGTCAAGTTGAATTAGCTTTTGACAGTGGCACAATAGCTTGTAAAGATTTTAGCCAGACGCCGAATATTTATGAAATTGAGCTGGAATTAGTAAGTGGGGATACTGAAGCTCTTTTTTTTGTAACTCAAATTCTTTTTAGCAAGCTCGCTTTGAGACCTGGGCAGTCAACAAAAGCCGCTCGCGGTTATGCTTTATTTCATCAAAGTCAAAGCCAAGCGAGTATGATAGAGAACAAGTTGACTCACCTTAAAGAGTCACCAAAAAAATCAGCGTATAACCGTAAAAATGAAGCAGTAAAACAAGCAACTTTTTTCACAATGCCTCTTAGTAAAAGCATGAGTATTGAGCAGGCACTTAAAGCAGGCATTGGGTTTTGTTTAAGTCAATTACAATTGAATGTTGATAATTATGTAGCAGAGCCTTTCCTTAGTAAATTAGGTAAAATCAATGAAATACTTAGGTTAATTAGACAAGGGTTGTGGTTATTTTCGCCATTATTATCTGACGAGGATAGCAAGCTTAGAGATGAATTAAGTTATTATATTCGAACCATGCACTGGGTTGATAATGCGCATTACATTCAAGCGTTGATAAATAAACAGAGTACATACCAAAAAGAGAGCGCGGTTACTCAAAAAATCATCACTAAACTTGAGCTAGATAAAAAACGTTACCCTTGTGAACTAGAAGTACTATCTTTATTGCACTGTGAACGCTTTAATAACTTACAATTAGCCTTACTTGCTTTATTGCTGCGAGAAGAAAGTTTACAAAGTGATAATATAACTACAGAGCAAAAGTTAGTTGATTTTGCCTGTACTGAGCTAAAGCAAAGTTTTAGCTTGTTAACTCATTCATTACTGTCACCAGAGGGCCTTACTTCTAAGGAGTATTATTTTAAAGCCCATAGTTTATTAACCCGTGCATTACTTACACAGCATTGGTTTAGTTCACTGTTTATTGAGCAAGGAAGTAAGCTGATTAAGAACTTTAATATGCCTTGGCTTGATATTAAGCAGGGTATTAGTGAATTACAATCCATAGAGTTATTAAAGCAGCAGTTAGAACAGCTTCCTGAGCCAGAGCATAAACTGATAGATTGGTTAATTACTAAAAATGACAACCTATTAGCTGCACTAGATCAATCTAGAATGAAAGGCTTATCTATGAAGTGCTATTGGTGTTAATCTGATGACAGGAAATAAACATCTAATTCAAGTTATATCTGCTGTCATATTTTCTATAGTACTTGTTAATGCCTTGTCAGCCAAAACCTATGACATTGGCGCAGATAATAAGCGTCTTCTTGGTTCACCCAAGACCCATACGGTGGTCAAAGGGGACTATTTTCAACAAATCGCTGAGCAATATAATGTTGGTTTTTTAGCCTTGATGTCAGCAAACCCTGAGCATGACCCTTTTCTGCCAAAAGTTGGTACTAACATTATAATACCTAGTGAAATGTTACTGCCTTTTATTAGTCATCAAGGCATAGTGATAAATTTACCTGAGCTTCGCTTATATTATTTCTCACCTGACATGAAGAAGGTGCATGTCTTTCCTGTCGGTATAGGCAGACAGGGTCTATCAACCCCGATAACCAATACTTATATTGGTGAAAAACGACAAGATCCTATCTGGCGACCAACCCAAAAGATGCAAAAGCGCCATTTTTTAGAGTATGGCAAGTATTTACCGAAAGCAGTACCTCCTGGCCCTAATAACCCCTTTGGCAAATATGCACTTCGCCTTGGTACGAGTGAATATCTGATTCATGGCTCAAATCAACGCTTTGGAATAGGTATGCGCGCTAGCTCTGGTTGTATTCGGATGTACGATGACGATATAAAATGGCTTTTCGAGAATGTACCTATAAACACTAAGGTTAGGGTAATTAACCAACCCGTGAAAATGTCATATGAGAATGGGGAGAAGCGATTAATAGAAATACATCAACCGTTAACAGATCTTAAGGAGCCATATAATACGACTGTGGTCACTAAAGAAATGCAGCGTTTCGTTGGAAGTAAACGTGAAGACTGGCAGCGTTTGTTACCTGTTATTGAAAAACCTCATGGTTTAGTTATTGAATTAACAAAATAGCTTGATTAAAAAAAGCACCTTAAGGTGCTTTTTAACAGTGAAAGGATTTTAACGATAAATACTATTTTTTAAATGAAGCAACAATGTTATCCATACGTTCATTGGCATCCTTTGCGTCTCTGGCTGCTTGATCTGCTGCAGACTTTGCTGCTCTAACATCACCAGCAGCTGCTTGTTGTTTGGACTCTAAATCTGCAACTTGAGCAGATAAAGCGTCAACTTTATTGGTTAAGGTGGTAATATTTTCTTCAAGTGCGCCAGTATTTGCACAAGCAGTGAGTGCTAAGGCTAAAGAAATAGTTGCGATTTTTTTAAACATAATGATGTCCCAAGTGAAGTTATAATATTTGTCAGTAATTGGAGTATGACACAAAAAAAACACTTTAACAAAGTTGTTACCTTTGCTCTTAAACCTTGATATCACTCTGCTTTATTATCTATTTCGCCTGATTGAATATGATTAATTAAATCATCCATTAATTTTTTTTTAATTTCTAATTGATCCTCTGCAGATAATTGATATTTTTCCGCAAGAATCTGATAATCCCTTGGCGCCAAACTCACTGTCAATCTAGGGCGCTTTGGCCTTTTATTAATGGGTAGACCAAGAATATCGCGAATTTGATCTGAAGGGCTTAACCCCGCTTCTAATGCTTGCTTCCTTATTGATAGTTGGATCTTTTCATCCATATCAAAAGCAACTTGCACCGCCTTAATCGCTTTAACTGAAGATTGCCATTTATCTGGGATTTTTCTTGCCATCTTATTTTCCAATTACTTTCAACAAACGTTAACTAATAAAATAAAAGCCTTATAATGAGTGAATAAATTAACTACCAGGGTACATATCTATTATATCACTAAGCGGTCTATATAAAGTTAGACACACTTCGGTATCGCCATCTTGCCAAACTTCAATATCAATACCTTTGCTTTGATCTTCATTATAAAGGTTATAAAGCTCAAATTGCTCGCCACTATCTTTGCCTTCATAGGCTGATAAGGTTTCACTGCGATGATCTTTACGGTGAAAATAACCAATTTGTGCAAAAGTACTTTGTTGATACTGCCCACTTGTCCACATGGAGGTTAGATCGTTATCTTGTTGTTTATCTAAAAAAGCATTACCTGGTTCATCAAAGATTTCAGAGAACCGCTCAAGGTCAAATAAAGTTTCAACATCTTCATGTTCAATTTTTAACGAAAACTTCAACTCTGTGATGTCATCCACTTCTAAAGATAAAAATATTTCTAAGGAATTTGTGCCAACCAGCGCCCATTCTGTTTGTACTTTATTTTCAAATTCATAGCTGTTTACCGCTTTGACTTGCAACTCTTGACCACGAAGCGATTCAGGTAAAGCAAAGCTGTCAGTTAAAACAATAATATCGCCAATCAGTAACTGATTCACTTTTGTTAGCTTTCGGGGCTCTGTTGTTGAGTTGTTGAATATTTTTTTAAAAAAGTTCATCTGATGACCTAAAATGAAATAGGCACTAAATTTATTGCTGATTCTCTAGCGATAAACTTAAGTGCCCATGGAAGTATTATGAAATGCATTACGCTTAAAGCTTATTAGAGCGATTAGCTAACAGTGTTAACTAAACGCTCAAATATGTTACTTTTGTTTAGCTTTTAAGCGTTCCAATACCGAATTAGCACTATTATCTTGTGAGCCAATACCTGCCGCTTTTAATTGTGCTTGTAATGAGGTATCAGAGTCTTCAGATTCAAGTAGTTCAGCAGCTTTCATTTTATCATCAAATTTTTGTTGTTTGGCTTTAATACGCTCTAAGGAGTCTTTAGCGCTTAATAGCTTTGAGTTACTTGATGAAAAGTTATCAGTGATGGCAGATGTTGCCTTTTGTACGCTTTCTGTTGTTTTTACCATAGAAAGTTGGCGTTTGTGCTCTGCAACTTGACGCTCACTCTTTTTTACTAACTCTTTTAAACGTTCTGCATTGCCACTATAACTGTCATGGGCTTGCTGTTGAGTTGCTAAATCACTTTCTAAATTAGCAATTTTTTCGGCAACAGCTAATGCCAGTGGTTCATCACCTTTGTCAAGTGCTTGTGTCGCATAACCTTCATGCTCAGTAATTTCACGTGTCAGGCGATCTACTTCACGTTTTGCAGACATTTGCTCAGCCATTACGCCGGTAAGGTCGCGTTTGGCTTTGGTTAGATGATTTTCTGCATCACGAATTTCTTGCTCAAAAATACGGGTAGCATTAGCATCAATGATGGCTTCACCAGCTTCTGATGCGCCGCCGCGCACAGCGGTCATAATTTTTTTAAATATACTCATTATTAACTCCACTCATTACAAATTTGGGAATAATTAAAAGGATTCTTATTTACTTATTATTTAAAGTAAGTAATCACTCATATCATCTATTACTTCAATGGCATTATTACTTAGCACAGCTAACTCATGCTCTACATCAGAAAAACTAGAAGTAGTTGATAAAGCGCCAAACACTACGTACTTATCACCAATTTTAGAAAAAGATGATAATGGCATAGGGATATTCATTTCCAACATGCTTTCATGCATTGCATTAACACACTCTGGCTTAACTTCCTCCGTGCCCCATAAGTAGCTGATACAAAGAATTTGATCTTCGCTAACTGAGACAAAAATGGGTAACTCCTCCCTTCCTATAATGCTAATTTGTAGCACGTCAACTTCGCCAGAAATTGGTTGGCAATCAAAAGACAATCCTGTGTCTGAGTTATCTGCCAAGCTGTTTAAGTGATCGGCTATAATATGAATATTCATGTATTTCCTATCCTTCCTTTCTTTAGTGAAAAAGTAGATGACATATTATGTCGTCTGAGTTAAATTTAACACCTTGACATATTATGTCAAGGTGTTTTGTAAACTAATTCATTAACACAGGCAATATCGTAATAAAGCTGTTAATTTAAACCTTGCTGATCTTGCCAAGCTTTTTGATGTAATTGATAAATGGTATGACTGCCCAATATATTAATGCCGATAGCTTTTTTATCTTGGTAAAAGTTATTGGGAAAAATAAAAGCTGCTTTTAATATAGCTAAATTCAACCATTGATGCGTTATCGGAAGCTCATTTAATTTGTTTAATCTTGTTAATGGACTGGCACCATTTTTTGAGGCTATTGTCCAACCCCATTCGCCGAAACTAGGTACGTTATCGTGATATTGTTCAACATGAGCAAATTTTGCGGCTTCTACCGTATTACCAATGGCAATAAAAGAGTCTTTTGCGTGGTAAGGGCTAGTTGACTGAATTGCGATTAAGCCATCACCGGCAAGTAACTGCTTTAATCGAGCATAAAAATTTACTGAGTAAAGCTTATTTAAATCAGGGTGGCTAGGATCCGGTAAGTCAACAATAATGGCATCATATACTTGCTTTTTTTTCAGTAACTTATTGATAGCAATAAAAGCATCGGCACGATGAATAGTCACTCGCTTATCTTGCAGACTTTGCTTATTTAGTTGGCTAATTTGTTGCGCTAATCGAGAATTGACATACTGAGCAGGGTTCTTGAATATATCAATAAGCTCACTGTCTAAGTCGATTAAGGTAACGGATTGAGGATTATATTTTAAGACATCGCGTAGAGCTAAACCATCGCCACCGCCAATGATTAGGATGTTATCTTGACGAGCTGAGCCTGCCATGACGGGGGCAACTAAATAATCATGATAAATATGCTCATCAATAGAAGAAAATTGCAAACGTCCGTTGAGGTAAAAGTTGATGATGCTGTTCTGGTCGAGCCCCATTTGACGTTCAGTAAAAGTCAGTTGTTGATATCGAGTTTTATCAGAATAGACAACCTTATCCAAATAAAGCACACTGTTCATTTGATTAAGCCATTGATTACCATAATTAAACATAACGACAACAACAATCGCTAAGACACAATGCAAAGTAACAAAGCTTTTACGCCAGTTTAGCTGATGCCAATAACGCAGAATAAAAATAGCGCCGGCAATCAGGTTTAAACTTGCTGTTAATGCCGCGGCTTTACTGATATCAATACTCAGGAGAAATATAACCCAAATAGCAGCGCCAATACCGGCACCGACATAATCTGCACCATAGATAGTACCTAAATTATTAGCTAGGTGTTGTTGATGAATATGTTCTCGAATTCTGGCGATGAGTGGGATTTCCATACCGATGAAGAAACCAAGTACTACACCAAAAAAATAGGGACTATTAAATGCTAGCCAACTGAGCTGGTGAAATAATCCACCTTGCGGTTGCATATCGGGTGGCAGTGACAACATATTTGCAATGAGTTCAGGAAGGATTTGGGTAATGGCAATTAAGCCACCGATGATTAAAATGGCGCTGCTACCAAGTAAGGCAATAATAAGCTCTAGCCAAACAAAGCCATTAAATGCACAGCGAATATTTCTTGCAGCAAAGGCGCCCAGTCCCATTGAAACAATCATTAAGCCAATCATGGTGTAGATGGTACTTTCCATCACACCAAGCACTCTACCTGCATAATGGGAAAGTAAGTACTCATAAATGAGACCACAGCCAGCCAGCACCGCCATGGTTAAAATCAATAAAATATCATCTAGCAGATACGTCTTTTTTTTATACATAGAAGCTTAGTCAATGAGGCAGCAGTAAGAGGGCAATAATATTGCTATTGGGTGAATTTTTAGCTTTATATGCGCCAACATAAGGTCTTATACTGGCGCTTATAACTGCAAGGTTTTAAGCCATTAAGGCCGTTAAGATTAATGCGATAGCGATGCTTGTTGCCATTTCAATACTGGCAACACCAATATTATGTTGTTGATCAACCTCTTCTACTAAGTTTATGCCCCATAAAACAATGCGTTTAGCGATGGCTGTTAAAATTGCCACAAGCAAAGTCATGATAACGCCAAAGACTAACCAACCAATTAAGTTTATGACGAGTGTTTCAGGGCTGTAAATAAGAAAATAACTTGCTGCAGTAACGGCTAATGCCGTACTAATAACTTGGCCACTGTAACGAATAGCTAAGGCAAGTTGTCCGTTACTTAATGCTTCTTGTAAACAATCTTCTTGATTATTTTTAGCATATTGCTTTTCACGAATTCGAGTGACAATGACTAATACGGCTTGAGCGACGATAAATCCACTGGTGATGGCAATAAAAGTACTCAGGTCTAGACCATCAACCCAGAGTAAGACAGCGCGAATAATAATAGCGGTTGCAATAGCACCTGCGGCATCAATAATGCCTATAGTCAGATTTTTTTCTATAATTAAGGCATTTTTGTCTAAATGTTGTAAAGCAACTTTATCATGAATAATACGACCTATTTTTATTAGCAATAGCCCGTAACCACCATAAGCTAACATACCGATTGCTTCCATAGCATAGCTATTGGCAGCTTCACCGGTAATGGCGCCGGTTAACACTATACCTAACGCTAATATACTACCCGCGACACTAATACCAAATGCAAAGTTATCTTCTTTGGCTAGCTCTTCAGTACTGTTTACTTTAGCGCTTAGCCCAGAAAAAAATCTCATTGCCCCTAATAATAAAATGGCAATGGATACATCGATGGCTAAATAAATAAGTAAATCCTGATTAACACCAACGAGTTCTATCAATGTGTTCATAAGTTATTTTTCCTATTATTTATATTCACTATTTTCCGCGTCTAAAACCGCGCGATGTGTTGGTATTTGAATTTCTAAAGCTTGAGCTTTTACTTTTTGATTGACTGGCATAGCTACTTTTATTGATACTATTTGAGCGAAAGCGATTGGCACTTGTTTGTGCTATTTTACTCTTACTAGATAAACTTGATGAGCCGGCTCTATTTTTGCTGTAAGGGCTAGTGAATTTTTGTCCTCGACTGCTGAATGACTTTTTTGTTCGTCTATCAAGATTGTTTTGTCTTTTTAATTGCGTTGGAGAACTATAGCGTGTTCTGCCGTAATCATTGTAATAACTATAATTTCGATATCTACCCCAATCACTATAATAGGTACGACGACCGAATAAGTCTCCTATCATTGAATACATGCCATACCAAGCCCAAAACGACATGCCATTACTCCCCGTTTGCCAGCTACCATAGTTAGGGTTACCAATTAACTGTTCGCCAGTACCAAAATCTTGAGCGTTATTTGCTCGCTGACTTTGAGACTTTGACAAAGAGTTAATGCGTGGTAATTCGCCATCTGACATATCAGCAAGGACATTAAGTGGATCACTTAAAGCATCAGAATAAAGAACAGGATCCGACGCTTGATAGATATTTAATAATTCATTGTAAAGTGCTTGCGAAGATTCAAACATTTGAGGTTGTGTTTTTACGGTATTTAGCCTATCAAGCAATGCTTTATACATAGGGCCGTCAAGCGAAGCATCTTTACGAAACTCGTTAATTAATGGTGTTAAATGAGCTTTTTTTAGTGCGACTTTATCGGCGTATTGATTGATTAAATTAGCATTACGAACCTGACCATTCTTTAACGCATCACCAAGTTGGGTGACCCTTTGTTCAGTAATAGGTAATTGCTGTTCTATTTGCTCTTTTACAGGATCACCACAGCCTAGCAAACTAAGACAGGTAGATATTATCAAGAGCAATAAAAAAGGTGTTTTTAATAAATGCATTTCTGCCATCATCTCCTCAAAAATGCTATGTTATCTTAATACTTAACAATATTAACGACACAACATAGACAAGTACCAATTAATACCACTATCGACATATTATGTCTACAGGTAATACTTGCTTAATAAGGAATTCTTGTGAGCTTATCTTTTTCTCCCTTGCTAGAACAGCAACAAAAAAATAGTTGGCAACACTTTAGCGAACAACATGGTAGTGTTTGTAATCAATTGACTTCAGTGCAGTTAATGGCTTTTCAACAAGCGATAACACTAAGTGATTTTATTTTTAAAAGTGCAATGCAAGCACCTGAATTAGTGATAGAGCTGTTTAGTTTAGATGAAAAAATAGACTTACCTAATTATAAAGAACTACTAGCTGTGCAATTAATTGATTGTACTAATGAAGCTCAGTTGCACCGGGTACTTAGGCGTTTTAGATTACAGCAAATGGTTAAAATAGCTTTAGATGATTTAGTCTTCAATATAAGTTTAGATACTAGCTTGTTACGGTTATCTTCTCTGGCAGATGAACTCATTTTAGCAAGTCTAGCTTGGCTTACTGATTTTTGTCAGCAAAAGTGGGGGGTTCCTAGTAATCACCACGGCGAAAAGCAGGAATTATTGGTTTATGGCATGGGCAAGCTTGGCGGTAAAGAACTAAACTTTTCCTCTGATATTGATCTTATTTTTACTTACCCTGAAAGTGGCGTAACTCAAGGTTGTCGTCGCAGTATTGATAACCAGCAGTTTTTCACGCGCTTGGCGCAAAAATTAATCGCTTCATTACATCAAGTGACTTGTGATGGTTTTGTTTATCGCGTTGATATGCGCTTGAGGCCTTTTGGCGATAGTGGTCCTTTAGTATTAACCTTTAATGCTTTGGAAGATTATTACCAGGAGCAAGGTAGGGATTGGGAGCGTTATGCTATGTTAAAAGCGCGCGTCATTGGGCAATCTCAATACCATGAGCAATTATCTACCATGCTTAGACCTTTTGTCTATCGCCGTTATATCGATTTTAGTGTCATTGACAGTTTACGCCGTATGAAAATGATGATTGCCCAGGAAGTTCGTCGTAAGCAATTAGTCAATAATATAAAACTTGGTGCCGGTGGTATTAGAGAAATTGAATTTATCGTACAAGTCTTTCAGCTAATTCGTGGTGGCCGAGTTAAAGAATTGCAACAGCGTAGTTTATTGACTGTGTTACCACAGTTAGTTTTGTCGGGAGAAATCAATGAGACGAATAAACAGGTTTTAGAAAATGCTTATCGTTTTCTGCGTCGGGTTGAAAATATTCTCCAAGCTTTGGCTGATGAGCAAACCCAGACATTACCCAAGAACGAATTAGATCAGCAACGCTTATTGACGGTATTGCAGATTGATAACTGGCAAAACTTCTTGAAAATATTAGCTAAACACATGGACAGTGTTCATCAAGAATTTGATTTACTCATTGGGCTTGAGAGTCCAAACCATCAGGCACCCGATGAACACTGGGTAACATTATGGCACAGTCGTTGGAGTGATAAAGAATCGATAGCATGGTTAGAGCAGGAACCTCTGGCACAGAGCAGTGACCTTATCTGGCAATTATTAAGAGACTTCAGAGAAGATGTTGCTAAGCGTAGTATAGGCAATAGAGGACGGCAAGTCTTAGATAAACTCATGCCATTACTTTTATGTCGATTGCAAAAATCAGAAAATACAGAGCAAGTTTTTGCACGTGTCCTGCAAGTATTTAATAAAATTATTACTCGAACAGCTTACCTTGAGTTGTTATTTGAAAATGATGGTGCACTCAAACAGTTAATTCATTTATGTCAAGCAAGTAGCTGGGTGACCGATTATATTGCCAAGTATCCTATTTTACTTGATGAGCTTATTGATCCTGAGCTATTGCATAATCCTCCACAATTATCTGCTTATGCAATGGAGCTGCGTGAACGCATGTTACGCGTACCTGAAGAAGACCTTGAAGCGCAAATGGAGTTGCTAAGACAGTTTAAACAATCGCAACAGTTGCGTATTGCCGCAGCAGACATTGCTGAAGTTTTGCCGGTGGCAAAAGTAAGTGATCACCTAACAGCTCTGGCTGAAGCGACTATTGAAGAAGTGATAGGCTTAGCTTGGCAAAAAGTCAGTGAACGTTTCGGCGTGCCGACTTCCTGTCTTGATGGAAATAAAGAAAAAGGTTTTGGCGTCATTGCCTATGGCAAAACAGGCGGTGTAGAGCTAGGCTATAGCTCTGATCTAGATCTTGTTTTTGTTCACCAAAGTGAAAACAATGAAATGACCACAGGACTTGCTGATGGCAGTAAAGTGGTTGCTGCAAGTCAGTTTTATATGAAGCTAGCACAACGCATCATGCATATTTTTAATACTCGTATGAACAGCGGTATTTTATATGAATTAGATATGCGACTAAGGCCTTCTGGTAACTCTGGCGTATTGGTTGTACATTTAAACACTTTTGCACAATATCAAAATGAAGATGCTTGGACATGGGAGCACCAAGCATTGGTTCGAGCACGAATGATTTATGGTAATCGTGAGCTAGTTTCTCAGTTTTCACAGATACGAAAAGCTATTTTGTCAAAACCAAGAAACCTTATAGCGCTCAAGGAAGATATTATAAAGATGCGTGATAAAATGCGCCGCCACCTTGATAAGTCAACGACAACAGCGTTTGATATTAAACAAGGAGTTGGTGGCTTAGTTGATATCGAATTTTTAGCGCAATTCTTAGTGTTAGCAAATGCTAACAAACATCCAGGTATTGTCCTGGCAAGTGATAATTTAGGCATTTTTAAACGCTTAACCAAGCATGGTTTACTCACTGAAAGACAACGAGTGCTATTGAGTGAAACCTACCAGCAGCTCAGAGCTTTAGGTCATCAGGCGATGATGCAAAATAAAGCACAGCTAATTAATCAACAGGGTATAAATAAAGGCGATGAAATTAGCGCTATTTGGCAAGCAATACTAGTTGATTAATAGGCGTTTTTACTTTTTAGTAAAATACACTCTTCATCTAAAAAGCTATTTGGTGCTGTTTCTATCACCACAAGAGCCCGTTGGCGATTACAAAAAAATATTGATAGGCCTGATGGAAAATGGCCTTCAATAGCTTTTGCTACTTGATAAGTGGTGGTAAGAATATCTTTTTCAATTCTAAACGGGTCTTTAATGACATAATCTCGATTTAGCCACCAAATTAACTCTAAGCCATCTTTCTCGGTATATTCAGCAAGCTTTTGGTTTAAAGTCTGCCCCTTTCTAAATGGTCTTGATTGAATGGTGCCTTGCCAGTTTTTTCTGTAGGGCCTTACCACCATTTCTCTAGCTTGTAATAACTCTTCCAAATTACCCTTAGGCTCAGGAAGGTAGACGATATTATTACGTATTTTGGGGCCTGTACCCTGCATATCGCCATGTAAATTTGCATAAAATTTTGATAAACCTAACGCAGCGGCATTTTCTGTTTTCCGACCTTGTTGATATTTTTTAGTATCACTCGCTTGGGAGGAATCAGAAATCTCGGCTTCATTTGTATTCATTGACGTTTGATTAATTTTCCCTCTGGAGCCATCAAGAGATAATAAAAAGTCTTGATTAGCAAAAAAAGCCCAAGCTAATGCTATAAGAATGCTGCCAAGAACAATATTACGTAGCCAAAAGTTCATCACTTTATCAATACCTTTATTATCATTAGTTAATCCATACTATTATCATCACCATTTTAAAAATAGTGAATATCTATTTACTTTACTTAAAGAATGAAACTTATACAAACTGTTGATGAATTGACTATTCTTGCTTTTGTATAAAGATATAATATTGTTTATTTGTATAGTGATATATCTTCAGGATTAGGCCGGGTTTTAAATCGCCGGTGCAACCACATATATTGCTCTGGCTGAACCATAATCGCTTTTTCTAGCTCTTGATTAATTTTAATTAGATCTCGTTCGTCGTTATCGGTTGGGAAATTTTCCAGTGGCGCAGAAATTTCAAGAGTATAACCACTGTCATCAGTATTTCTTCGAGGGATCATCATCACTGTTTTCGTGTTCTTCTTTCGTGCAAAAATAAGTGTCCCTGTTGTGGTCGCTGTTTCTTTTACCGCGAAAAAAGGCACAAATAAGCTTTTATTTCTGCCGTAATCCTGATCTGGTAAGTAAGCACAGGCTTCTTTTTCATGTAAAGCCCGCAGTAGTCCTTTAACATCGCGCTTTCCAAGCATATATTTGTTTGAACGAGCTCTGCCCCTATGTTGGAAAAATTCCATCAATGGGTTGTTGTGAGGGCGATAAAAAATGACTAAAGGTTGTTCTATTCCGGCACCGCGGGCACACATTTCTAAACTTAAATTATGCATGCCTAAGGCTAGCACACCATAACCTTGTGCTTGGGCGTCATGAATATGATGTGCTCCGGTTACTTTTACTTTTCTCGCCACTCGCCAAGTCGGCCACCACCAGCCCATGCCCGTTTCAAATAAAGCAATTCCTGTATTTTCAAAGTTCTTTTTTAAAATCTCTTGCAAGGTTTGCTCATCTTTTTCAGGAAAGCATAACCTTAAGTTGGTTAAGGCGACATGCTTACGCTTTGACGCTATTTTAAAAATCAATCGACCCAGTAAACGTCCTATGGCTAACTGTAATTTGAATGGTAACCAGGAAATACTATAAAGGATAAAAACACCCAACCAAGTCAACCAGTAATGTGGTAATAAGAAAGATAACTTAAAATTAGGTTGCAATACTTTATTTTTGCTCAATGTGACTGTCTCTTTTGACCCTATCTAAACTGAGTTTGATTATACGCAAGTTAGATCAGCTTGAGCAATGAAGTTATTTAACACTTTGTCGCTTTTTTACAGTAGAATAGCCGCCATTAGATAAATTACAGGTTATTTGAGAAATTTTAATGGATGTAGTGGTCAACCAAGAGTTAAGCAATAAAGAAATAGAGCTTATTATTGGCAATTCAAAACGGAACTTTTCAGGTATCACTTCAACCATGTTGCAAGTTGTATCATACCAAAAGCACATGATTCCATTACGTATCATGGGCAAAAATAATTTAACCGACCCTGCGCTCGCGATAAGCTTTTGGCAAGTGGTTAAAATGTGCCAAAAGCCATTGTCTAATGGTAAGTTTAGAATATTTCATGCTCGTCGTGTCGATGAGATGATTCAAGGTGTGCTGTTAAAATATCTGTTTGGCGCCAAAATAAAACTAGTTTTTAGCTCAGCAGCCCAACGTAAGAGAGCTAGGTTTACTCGTTGGTTAACAAGACGTATGGATGCTGTGATTGCTATGTGCAAAGCGTCGGCTAGTTATTTAGAACATCCGCCCAGCACTATTATTTACCATGGCGTTAATACTTCAACCTATACGGTTAGTGATGATAAAAACAAGGCCTGGCAAACGCTCAATCTTCTCGATTCAACTAAAGCTAAAGGAAAGCACGGTATAGCTATTTTGGGCCGGGTAAGAAAACAAAAAGGCGTGCACTTATTTGTGCAAAGCTGTATTGATTTATTGAAAGATTATCCTGATTATACCGCTGTTATTGTCGGTGGAATATCACCTCAACATAAGCAGTATACTCAAAAATTGCGTGATAAAATTGCCCAAGCAGGCTTGTCCGAGCGTATAATTTTCCTCGGTGAACAAGACTTTGCTGATATACCAAAAATATTTAATAGTTTATCGCTGGTTGTTGCCTTAAGTGAAAATGAAGGCTTTGGTTTAACGATTCTTGAAGCGATGAGTAGTGGTACTGCCGTGCTGGCGAGTGAAGCGGGGGCTTGGCCTGAGGTAGTTCGTCAAGGTATCGATGGCTATGTTGTTCCGGTAAATGACTTATCTGCAGTGAAAGAAAAAATGGCAATATTACTGAGTGATCAAAACAAACTTTTACAAATGGGCTTATCGGGTCGTCAGCGTGTTTTAGAGCACTACTCTGTTGAACGTGAAGCCAAAGAGCTGACTGCTTTCTTAAAAGGTTTAGTTTAAATTAGCTTAGCTATAGCGAGAACTCGTTGAGTTCACGTACTCTTGCTTGGTAGTTTAGTTAATAAAAGAGGCTTTAAGTAATCGTTTCTTAAGGCCTCTTTTTTATGAGTTTTAACAAGGCTAATTGAGGTTAATTAGCAGGCATTAAACCTGAGTTAATCGCGCTGATATCTTCCTCAGTAATGGTACCAGCGGCACGTTTTAATAATAACACGTTGTTAATGTATAAATAACGACTAGTTGATAAATTACGCTTGGCATTGTAGAGGTTTTTTGTGCTATCTAAGACATCAACAATGGTTCGGGTACCAACTTCAAAACCTGCTTCTGTCGCCTCTAAGGCTTTTTGTGCACTTAATACCGATTGTTCCAAAGCATTAATGGCTGAAATGCCGGCAATTACCGTGTTGTAGGCATTTCGTGTGGTACTAACAACATTGCGATAGGTTAATGATAAATCTTGGCTAGCAAGCACGAAGCTTTGTTGTGCTTTACGCACAGAGCTTTGAATTGCACCACCTGAATATATAGGCACGTTTAATTGCACGCCTAGAGAATAACCATCAACAGCAGGTAAGTCTGCTGAAGGCGATGAGTTAAATGCCTTATCTTCATCCTTGCCGTTATAGTTAGCAGCAAAATCTAATGTGGGGTAATGACCTGCACGCGCAATATCAATATTGTCCTGCGCGATATCAATACCTACTTTAGCGGCAATCAAATCAAGATTTTTAGCTTCAGCGGTAGCTTGCCATTCATCTGCACTATTGGGTATCGGAGTATTGGTACTAAAACGCTCAGTATTGAGTATACTGACATTTTTAGGATAACTGTTGGTGATGACACGAAGCTCTTCTTCTCGCTGGTATATGGTATTTTGCGCTCTAATTTCTTCTGTTACTGCACTATCAAACTGTGCTTGAGCTTCATAGACATCTGTAATGGCTGTTAAGCCGACAGAAAAACGCTGCTTGGTTTGTTCAAGTTGACGAGCAATGGCTTCTTTCTCTGCTGTAGCAAAGACTAAATCATCTTTTGCGCTAAGTAAGTCAAAATAGGCTGTAGTAACACGTATTATTAGGGCTTGCTTGGCAACTTGGTAGGTTAAATCACTTTGATGCGCTAATTTTTCAGCATTACCCAAACGCAACCAACTGTCATGATGATAAAGCTGCATATTAAGGTTGGCGCCATAAGTTAAGCTGTCAACTTCTTGGGTATTAACTGTTATATTGTCTGTGCCTACAAATTCTTGTTCACCAGTACTATAGCCACCAGTTGCAGAAATTTGCGGTAACAAAGCAGCGCGTGCTTGAACAATATCTTCTTGAACAATCATAAACTGTGCTTGTGATTTGAGCACGACAGGGTCGTTTAATAAAGCTTGTTGATATACAGTAAGTAAGTCATCAGCTTGTGCATGTGTGCTGCTAAGAGCACTGGTTATCGCTATAATTAATGTGCTTAGTGTTTTTTTCATGAGTAAGGATATCCTTGGTGTATTACTCTTAGTGTGATTTATTAACTGATCATAGTTGGTAAAGTATCCTACATGGATTTTGAAATTAACCAAATAAAATAACTGTTTACTAGTGTAACAAATTATTATTAAAAAGAGGTAGTAATGAAAACTAATGTTAAGAAGTCAGCAGTCATGCAGCGCTTTGGTAATAGTGACGTTTCTCAAATTAGCAAAGAAAGGGTTTATGATGGTTTTTTTCAAATGGATAAATACACATTAAAGCATAAACTTTTTTCTGGAGCGCAAGGTCAAGAATTTACCCGAGAGATTTTTGAGCGCGGCAATGCTGTCGTGGTTATGGCTTATGACATCAAGCAAGACAACCTTATACTTATTGAACAGTTTCGCCCCGGTGCATTAAGGGGCGATGATAGTCCTTGGTTGCTCGAATTTATTGCGGGTATGTTTGATGATAATGAAAGCCCAGAAGAGGTCGCGATTAGGGAAGCGAAAGAGGAGGCTAATATAACGTTAACTATTGACAACCTCACACCTATCATGGAATACCTGTCTAGCCCAGGGGGGATGAGCGAACGTATTTATTTATATTTAGCAAGCTTTGATAGTACGCAAGTTAATAATGGCGCTGTTTATGGTCTAGCTGAAGAGCAGGAAGATATTCTGTTACATCTGGTTAGCCGTACTCAAGCTTTGGAACTTTTAGCACAAGGGAAAATTACTAACGCAGCGACCATTATCGGGTTACAATGGTTAGCAATAAATTATCAATCTCTAAGAAGTAACATCAGCGGATAACTTTTAATTATGAGCTTTTTTCCAAACAGAGCCGCTACCAAGGTAGCTAGGAAAACTTATCAACCTAACTTAGTTAGTTTGATGACTCTGTGCGCAAATAACTATATGTTATTGTTGAAGGTCTTAGCTGATAACAAACGTAAAGGGCAAACACGTCACTTTTTTATTAGTGACTTCCTTTCTTATAAAGTCACTATTACCGAAGTAACACGCTATACTGCCTTGGTCACTTTTGAACAAGAAAGTTTAAATGCTGGTGTTAACAATATTCCAGTTATTGTTGCTGATGCACTTCAGCCGCGAATGACAATTCGTTTATATCATGATGCTCGTGTAGCGGAAGTGTTGGCTAGCCAAGATATTAGACAGGTAAAACCCCGATATGATTACCCTAATAGGCAAATGCACCAACAAGATGAAAAACAGCAAACTAATCAATTTCTAAATGAGTGGTTACATTTATGTTTACGATTAGGGCAAGTTAATGTTGCCTTGCAAACCTAACTTATTGTCATGAAAAATGCCGAGCCAATGAATAAAAAATCGATAATAATTGCACAACTAAGTGATAGTCATTTATTTTCTGAAAAAGAAGGCTTACACCATGGACATAACGTTTATAAAAATCTTACAAGAGTGTTACAAGCGATTTACCAGAGCCCTGAAATAGATTATATCGTTTTTAGCGGTGACTTAACGCAAGATCACACTAAGCAATCTTATCAAAACTTTGTTGATGCGGTGCATGAGGCAAAAATTGAAACTCCCTTCTATTATTTAGCGGGAAATCATGATGAGCCTGAGTTATTAGCTCAGTATTTATCGCAAGCACCTTTTATATCTTCGACCACAATAAATCACGGAGATTGGCAGATTCAATTACTTAACAGTAAAGGTGATACACCCGCGGGTTATGTACACCGACAAGAGTTTACTAAATTAAAACATGCGATTAAGGCAGATAAACACCAATTGCTAATGATGCACCATCATCCAATTGATCTAGGGTACTTTATTGACAAACACGGCTTAGTTAATAAAACAGAGTTTTGGCAAAATATTAGTAACTATGACAATATAAAAGCGATTGCCTGTGGCCATGTTCATGGAGCCCACGAGTTGACTAAGCAACTCGTTGATGGCAAAGCTTTAGTCACGCTATATACTTGTCCAGCAACTTCTATTCAGTTTGATCCAAAGGTTGATGGCGTTGCCGCCTTAGCAAAAGGGCCTGCTTATCGGTTATATACACTGCAAAAACAGGGGACAATAAGCAGTAAAATTATCATGCTAGATTGAGTAGATTTTGTAGGTAGATGTTGTAATTGCAAAACCATTAGATGCTTTTTAAAATATAATCTGATAACAATAATATAAAAATATGATGAAAAAAAAACTTCTATATATCCATGGTTTTAACTCTTCGCCATTGTCGATAAAAGCAGAACAAACACGTCATTATTTAGCGAAATATTTTCCGCAGGTCGATTATTTTTGCCCGCAATTGCTTACCACACCTGCTCAAGCTATTTCGCAGTTGGAGCAGATTATTTGTGCAGATGAAAATGACAGCCAATGGTTTTTAATCGGCTCTTCACTTGGCGGTTATTTTGCCAGCTATTTAGCAGCTAAATATGATTGCTTGGCTGTATTAGTCAATCCAGCTATCGCTCCTTATGAATTATTGCAAGATTATATTGGTGAGCAAAAAAATCCCTATACCAAAGAAATTTATCAAGTGACGGCAGAGCATATGCAGCAATTAATGTCACTAGAGTGCGCTGCACCAACAATTGATGACAAACAAAAAAATAATTACCTAGTTATGGTACAAACAGGTGATGAAGTGTTAAATTACCAACAAGCTGTAGAAAAATATCAACATTGTAGACTAATAGTGCAAGAAGGCGGCGATCATAGTTTTATTAACTTTGCGCAATTATTGCCGACTATTTGTGATTTTTTTCAACTAGATTAACCACCCATAGTGTGCGAGATAAGTTATCTGCGAACGCTGATTGTGACAAAACTAATTCCTAATAATAGTGATTAAATAGAGTATCAAATGACCGAGCAATACAATTCCGATTCCATTGAAGTTCTAAGTGGTTTAGATCCGGTACGCCATCGTCCAGGTATGTATACTGATACTAGCCGGCCAAATCATATTGGCCAAGAGGTTATCGATAACTCTGTCGATGAAGCATTAGCAGGACATGCTCAGAATATCACGGTAATACTAGACAAGGATCAGTCACTTGAGGTTATTGATGATGGTCGAGGCATGCCAATAGATATTCATCCTGAAGAGGGCGTTTCAGGGGTCGAGTTAATTTTTTGTAAATTACATGCTGGTGGTAAGTTCTCCAATAAAAACTATCAGTTTTCTGGTGGTTTGCATGGGGTTGGTATTTCGGTAGTCAATGCATTATCTACGCGTGTTGATGTCAGTGTTCGTCGGGACAGTAAGCTTTATGAAATGGCTTTTGAACATGGTGAAAAAGTAGAAGAGCTTAGAGAAACCGGTACTGTTGGTAAACGCAATACCGGCACACGCGTTAAATTTTGGCCTGATGCTAAATATTTTGATAGTGCTAAGTTCTCAGCTCGGCGTTTGATACATTTACTCAAAGCTAAAGCTGTTTTATGTCCGGGTTTAACCATTAAATTCCATGATAAAAATGAAGATAATAAGCAGCAATGGTGTTATGCAGATGGTTTAACAGATTATTTAAAAGAATCAGTTAAAGGTTATGTTTCCCTACCAGAAGAACCGTTTGTTGGGAGTTTTTCGTCACAACATGAGGCTGCTGATTGGGCGGTTACTTGGCTTCCTGAAGGCGGTGACTCTGTCGGAGAAAGTTATGTTAACTTAATTCCAACCATTGCCGGTGGTACTCATGTCAATGGTCTTCGTCAAGGCTTATTGGAGTCAATGCGGGAATTTTGTGAGTTTAGAAATATTTTACCGCGCGGGGTTAAATTAACGCCGGATGATATATGGGATAAATGTAGTTACATTTTATCAATTAAGATGCAAGACCCACAATTTGCTGGGCAAACAAAAGAACGCTTGTCTTCTCGCCAATGTGCTGCTTTTGTAACTGGCGTAGTCAAAGATGCGTTTAGTTTATGGTTAAATGAACACACAGATGTGGCTGAGGCGTTAGCAGAATTTTGTATCAGCAATGCCCAAAAACGTATGCGTGCTAGTAAAAAAGTCGTCCGTAAAAAAATAACTCAAGGACCGGCATTACCAGGCAAATTAACTGACTGCGGTAGCCAAGATTTAGCGCGTACTGAGCTTTTTTTAGTTGAAGGGGATTCAGCTGGCGGTAGTGCCAAACAAGCACGAGATAGAGAATACCAAGCCATCATGCCGCTAAGAGGAAAGATTCTAAATACTTGGGAAGTCGATTCGGGGCAAATTTTGGCGTCGCAAGAGGTACATGATATTTCTGTCGCTTTAGGTATTGATCCAGATTCTGATGATTTATCAGAGCTTCGTTACGGTAAAATTTGTATTTTAGCCGACGCTGACTCTGATGGCTTGCATATTGCAACCTTATTATGTGCTTTGTTTACGCAACACTTCTTAACTTTAGTACAAGAAGGCCATGTCTATGTTGCTATGCCGCCGCTTTATCGTATTGATGTCGCTAAAGAGGTCTTTTATGCTTTGGATGAGGCAGAAAAAGACGGTATTTTAGATAGAATTGAAGCAGAGAAAAAACGTGGTAAAGTAAATGTCCAGCGTTTTAAAGGTTTAGGTGAAATGAATCCGTTGCAACTACGTGAAACTACCATGGATCCAAATACACGTCGCTTGGTTCAGTTAACAGTGGATGAGCACAGTGATACCATGGAGCTGATGGATATGTTGTTATCGAAAAAGCGCAGTGGTGACCGTAAAGAGTGGCTGCAAACCAAAGGGGATATGGCTGTTGTTTAGCTATATATTTACTCAGTCTTTTATATTAATTTCTAGAATAGTAATCTTGCTAGAGAGTTCTAATGGCTAAATAACTTAACAGTTTTAATTGTCAGGGAAGTCGTTTTATACTCTTAAGTCGCTATTTTCTCTTGATAGATTTCTTATTGTTAAGGAAGTATTCTTTGCAGACTTTCTCTCAAAGTAAGATTCACTTAATCAAGGCTATGCTATGGCTTTCTTGCATAACTTTATTGCTGACTATTCAAACGCAAGCGCAGAGTAATGGTAATAAGTTTGATGATGTAGTCAAAGAAGTCGAGCAACTCAAAAAAACTGACTTAGTCGGCTCTCTTGAAAAATTAACCGTGTTTGATGAGCAATTATCGTCATTAAGCGTCGAACAAAACTTGATTTATTATAAGTTAGTTGCCGAAATCTACATTGAAAAAAATCAATATGCTATTGCCAAGCAGTACTCAAATCTAGGACTGAAGATAACTAAAAAGCTTGCGAGTCCGAGTATACTAATTAGTGAACTTTTATACTTAAAAGGTTTTGCCTTAGAAAACCTTGGAGATATTTCGCAAGCGAGCCAACTATACAAACAAGGTTTAGAAGTAGCAGAGTCGCTGCATAATCGCGTTAAAATAGCTGAAGGTTTGATTAATCTTGGGGCTATTGCCTATTTGACCGATGACTATGAACGATCGTTAGTAATACTTAATGATGCTTACAATATTGCATCACAAACCAATGACGAACAGTTAAAAGGCGCTGTTAACTCTGAGCTAGGTATAATCTACTCTTACTTATTAGAAGATACGCAGTCGATGGCGTATTATCAACAGTCTTATCAACACTTTAAAAAGGCGGGCATGTTAATTACCGCTCATAATAGCTTAATCAATATTGCTATTAATCATATGTACAATGAAAACTTCCACCAGGCGATTGAAGTCTTTCAGACCATTATCAATGAATCAAATGAAAACACGCCAAGTGATATCATGTATAACGTCTATTCCGGTATGGCTTGGGCATATTTAGAAAAAAAAGATAGTAATGCCGAAGCGGCGCATCAATATTTATTAATGGCTAAAAAGTATTTGCAGTCAACAGATAAATACGACGTAAAATTAAAGTTTTTTATTGATGAGGCACACATATTATTTCAACTTGAACGTTATGAAGCAGCGTTAATAAGTATTGCTCAAGCAGAAAATATTTTATCAACATACCAAGACTCATCACTGTTACAAAAACAAATATATATTAGTATTATTAACCTAAGAGCTAATGTTTTTTACAAACAGGAAAAATATCAACAAGCATACAAAATTAAGTCTGAAGTTGTGACTAAAATTAGCACCATATACGACAAAACAGAAAGCCGTTCAATGACAGAACTCAGGTTGAAATTAGAGTCTGAGCAGGCCGACAAACAAAATAAATTACTCAAAAATGAAAAATCTCTTCATGAAGCCAGTCTGATAAAGGCTCAACGTGCTAATGAAGAACAACAGCTTTACGTTATTATAAGTTCTTTAATCGCGCTAACTTTTGCTTGGCTGTTAATAAAATTACTGCAAAGCCAACATAAATTAAAAATAGCGTCGAGCATTGACGCCTTAACCGGTATTGATAACCGACATAGTTTAATAAAAAAAGCACAAGCTCTTATTAAACAAGCAAAAATTAAGCAAAAAGATTTTAGCGTATTAATGATTGATGTTGATAACTTTAAAGATATTAATGATAAATTAGGTCATAGTGTTGGCGATAAAGTACTCAAAAAAGTGGCAACCCTTGGTGCAAGTACTTTGCGAAAAAGTGATGTTTTCGGCCGTTTTGGTGGCGAAGAGTTTTTAGTTTTCCTGCCAAATACTCGGTTTGAGGCCGCGATGGATATTGCTGAGCGATTCAGGCGATGTATTGAACAATATGCTTGGCAGCTTGATAAAATTGAAAATATTTACGTGAGCGTTGGTGTTGCTAGCCTGGCAAATGATGCAGACTTAATTTCTTTAATAAGTCGTGCCGATGAACAGCTATATCATGCAAAAGCTTCTGGAAGAAACAAGGTGTGTGGTTAATGATATATCAGCTATCAATCGCTTACTTTTTCGTTTGGTTTGCCTTTACTAATGGACCTGAGTCTTTAACTGAGACCAGCGTTAGTGAATTAACGTTAACTCGCACCGAAGCAACTGAAGATAAACTTAAGTTTAAACCTTCATTAGCTATGTTACCGATAAGTCAGGCGATAACTGATGTACTGGTTTTATTACAACAAGATAATATTTACGTTGCTGATATAAAACTAAAGCCGCTCCTTGGTAATCGTCAGTCATTTAATCCTGCAGAGCAGTATTTGTTATTGGTAGCACGGGCACTACTGGAGCAAGCTGGTAGTGAGAATAAGCTTAATAGCCAATTAATTATTAACCTATTAGAGCAAGCAAAAACATTAGAGCAAGAGATAGCCAAACAACAGCTTAGCCAGCCTGAGTTTTTGCAACTACATATTCTGCTTGCCGAACATTACGCATTATTGCGTCAATTTGACTTAGCTTACCTAGAGAAAAAGCTATATCTGCAAAAATACTCTCTTTATAGAAAAAATAAACGTACTAGCATGATTGACTCTATAGAGAAAGCTTTTGAAATTGAAGATAAGAAAGCCAATAATGCCTTACTTCTTAGTCAGAATAAGTTAAAAGAACAACGCGTTGCTGAAGTAGAAAAAGAGCAGCAAAAGAGACAGTATAATTTTAGTCTTATTATCGCTACCGGTTTTGCTATTGTTTTGCTGTTTTTTAGGGAATTAAAAATCCGTGAAAAACTTATCGTGCTAACTAAAACTGATACGTTGACCGGTTTGGCTAATCGAAGTGCTTTATTTGAACATGGCAAACGCATGGTTGCAATCCATGCAGATAATCCATCAGGTTTTTCGGTATTACTGTTAGACTTGGATCATTTCAAAAAAATTAATGATAATTTTGGTCATCATATTGGTGATGAAGTGTTAATTAAAGTAACAGAGCTAGTGAAAGAAACAATGCGTTCGCGTGATATATTTGCACGTTTAGGTGGTGAAGAGTTTGTCGCCTTGTTGCCTTTCTCTGATGCCAATAAAGCCAAAGCAATTGCGATGAGAATTAATGATAAGATTGCGCAATATGATTTTTCTAGTTTAATGTTGCAATCTAAGGTTACAGTGAGTATCGGTGTTGCCACAATGACAAATAGCAGTATGAGTTTTGATGATGTATTGCACGGCGCAGATTTAGCAATGTACCAAGCTAAAGAGCAGGGGCGTAATACTGTTATTTGTTATCAAAACATTGCCGTAACGCAAGAAAGGCGTGGTAATTAACGCTTTTGTTACTTTAGCTATTTTTTCTAGTAGCATAATCAGATAAGCTATCAATATTATCAAATAGTCAATATTGATATACCCAAGACATTCATATTAACTTTAATAATAAAAATAACTATACCCGTAATATCAGGAAAATCATTTCATGTCAGACGCGCTCGAATATAGCCTTGATGGAGTAGAACAAGTTCCGCTAAGGCGATTTACTGAAGAAGCTTATTTAAACTATTCAATGTACGTTATTATGGATAGAGCCTTGCCTCATATTGGCGACGGTTTGAAGCCTGTGCAAAGACGTATTGTTTATGCCATGTCTGAATTGGGATTATCTGCAGCAGCGAAATATAAAAAGTCAGCGCGCACCGTTGGTGATGTCTTAGGTAAGTTTCATCCTCATGGTGATAGCGCCTGTTATGAGGCAATGGTGTTAATGGCACAACCATTTTCATACCGCTACCCCTTAGTTGATGGGCAAGGTAATTGGGGGGCACCCGATGA
Organism: Colwelliaceae bacterium MEBiC 14330; assembly: GCA_040779365.1. Classification (GTDB taxonomy): domain Bacteria; phylum Pseudomonadota; class Gammaproteobacteria; order Enterobacterales; family Alteromonadaceae; genus Colwellia. Next base: position 232,526 of record JBFONR010000002.1, on the reverse strand, counting down.
CCCTAAGTCCTTTGCTGCCATGCGTTACACTGAATCACGCTTATCTAGATTTAGCGAGGTATTGTTAGCAGAGTTAGGACAAGGTACGGTAGATTGGCAACCTAATTTTGACGGGACGATGAAAGAGCCAACAACACTTCCGGCGCGATTACCTCATATTTTACTGAACGGTATTACCGGTATTGCTGTGGGTATGGCAACCGATATCCCTCCGCATAATGTCCGCGAAGTAGCGGATGCCTGCGTTCATTTAATTGAAAACCCCAAAGCTGAAGTAAGTGAACTATTAGCCTTTGTTAAGGGGCCAGATTACCCTACTGACGCAGAAATAATAACGCCACAAAAGGATATTGAAAAGATTTACCAAACGGGTCGAGGCAGTATTAAAATGCGTGCTGTTTATGAGGTTGAACAGGGAGATATTGTTATCTCTGCATTACCTCACCAAGCGTCTGGTGGAAAAATTTTAGAGCAAATCGCAGCACAAATGACAGCGAAGAAGTTACCCATGGTGGTTGATCTTCGAGATGAGTCTGATCATGAAAACCCTGTACGTCTAGTCGTGGTTCCGCGATCGAACCGAGTTGATATTGAACAACTAATGCAGCATTTATTTGCCAGTACTGATTTAGAAAAAAGCTATCGTATCAATATCAATATGATAGGGCTAGATAACCGCCCGGCAGTAAAGAACTTGCAAGTCATTTTATCTGAGTGGCTCGAATTTCGCCGTGAAACTGTGCGCCGTCGCCTACAACATAGGTTGGACAAGATCTTAGCGCGATTACATATCCTTGACGGTTTATTAGTTGCCTACCTTAATATCGATGAAGTTATTGAGATAATACGTGGTTTTGATGAGCCAAAAGCAGAACTTATGTCTCGATTCGGCTTATCTGAAACGCAAGCACATGCCATTTTAGAAATAAAATTACGACAACTTGCCAAACTCGAAGAAATTAAAATTCGCGCAGAGCAAGAGGAGCTGCGCACCGAACAAGATTACTTAGAAAAAGTGCTTAATTCAAAAGCACGTATGAATACCTTAATGAAAAAGGAAATTCTCGCGGCTGCTAAAGAATATGGTGACGAGCGTCGCTCAAAACTAGTTGAACGCACTGAGTCAAAAGCTTTATCAGAAAAAGATCTCGTACCCAGTGAGCCAGTTACGGTTGTTGTTTCTGATAAAGGTTGGGCACGATGTGCCAAAGGCCATGATATAGATCCCGCGAGTTTAAGTTATAAAGCAGGTGATAGCTATTTATGTTCATCCAAAGGTCGTAGCAACTGTCCTGTTGTCTTTATAGGCTCTGATGGCCGAGCATTTACTACCGATGCACATACCTTACCAACAGCACGTTCACAAGGTGAGCCATTAACGGGCCGTTTTAATCTTGCTACTGGGCAGACTTTTGTTCATAGCATTATGTCAGATGATGATGATAAATATTTATTGGTCAGTGATGCGGGTTATGGTTTTGTCAGCAACTTTAATGACATGGTCAGCAGAAATAAAAATGGTAAGGCATTAATTAGTTTGCCAGAGGCGGCTAAAGTCATGTCGCCGCAGAAAATAATAGATTTAGACACTGATTGCTGTCTTACCATCACCAGTGAAGGGCGTATGCTGGTATTTCCAGTGAAGAACTTACCTGTGTTGAGTAAAGGTAAAGGGAATAAGATCATTAATATTCCCGCAGCAAGAGCAAAAACCCGTGAAGAATATGTCACTATGCTGTGTATTGTGCCTGAAGGAGGGGCTGTCACCCTGCACGCAGGTAAGCGTAAACTAACCCTTAAACCGTTAGATATTGAACATTATAAGGGTGAACGTGGTCGTCGTGGTAATAAGTTACCACGAGGTTTGCAACGTGTTTCTCAGGTTAAGGTCGAGTTATTAAAAGCGGCCGAGACAGAAGATGCTCCTGATAACGATTAAGTTAATTAACCGTCTTGATGCGAATAAAGGCAGTACTAAAAAAATTAAATGCCAGTAGTTAATTTTACTGGCATTTTTTATGCTGTAGGTTTTTACTTTGCTTATGAGTTTTTGGCCATGATCATTTTGATATTTGCTTGGGGAAAACTGCTGCTAGTATATAGTAGACGATCATTGGTTTCGATATAAGTTAAACTGTCAGTTTTGGAGATGGTGTCTAGCGGCAAACGAACTAAGGGCATGATTAAGTTAGTTGTCAGATTATAAAAAACTAATTGGTAATGATCATCGAAGAGTTTTTGATAATAAACATCGCCTTTGCTATAAGTCCAAGCATAGATTGTATTAAAGTCTGCGCCAGATATGACTGATTTTCCCGGCTCATTACCTGTTATATTTTTTTGCCATAACCCTTTCTTTAGTTTGGTGTACAACAAGGTGTCTTCTGAAACCATCAAGCCATAACGGCCGCCATCAGAAGTAAGTCGTTTAGTGCTGCTATTGGCAATATTGATACTGTAAATATCGGTATGTTGTTCGCCATAAATGGCAGAGATGATTTCATCATCATTAAATGACCAACTAGGTCTATTATGTTGTCGAAATGGGCTCTTTAGTAATGATACTCTATCGTCCTTTAAAGAATAAATGTAGATACTATCGCCCTCATTGTCTGGCAATGGTGCTAAAAACGCGACTTTTTCACCGTCATGGGACCATTTAGGGTAGCGAATATTGAGTTGTAGGGTAGTAAGTTGCTTGCGCTCAGAGCCATCGGGTTTGGCTATCCATAATTCATCAAAGCCTGATTCATTAGAGGCAAATACTACTAGATCATTTATCGGGCTATAGTCTGGCGATTCATAGGTAAAGTTTGATTGCAGCACAGGAAAGGGGCTATTGGCAATCTCATCGTTAAGCCTTAAGCTGACCAGTGATGAATTATCCTTTCTTTCTTGGTAATAGAGTTGTTGCGACTGCTTTGCTATGCTGGGGTAACTAAAGCCTGTTAAATCAAGTGATTTACTGACCTTGTTGTCGATATCAATAATAAAACCAAAACGTGAATCGGCTCGTTGAACGGCAAAAACTAAGTTTTGGCTGTCTTTAAACCAAGACATACCGACAATATCTTCCTCATCAAAAGTAATTTGCTCGCTGTCTTGAGTTTGTAGATTGATAAGGTAAATATTTTCACTTAAACGGTTAATGCGGCGAGTAACGGCTAAATACTTGCCATCAGGTGAAAAGGCCATATCTCTGTCTTTATAATTACAGTCGAGATTACAAGAGAAACGGGTCATGTCAAAGTTATCAGAGCTTAAATCTATAAAATAAATACCAGTTCTCGCGGCGTTAATGTCGTCATTATATACCGCGAGGGTTTTATCATCGGGAGAAATATCTAGATAATAATAACCTCCTTGCATTGGACAAGTCGCTAGTTTTTTCTCTTGCTGGCTCGCGATATTTAATTGGATGTAATGACAGCTTTTATCGGCTTTATTTTTGCGAGAGAAATATAAATACTTACCATCATTACTCCACACGCTATGTCCTTGGCTAGCATTGTCAAAAGTTAGCTGTTTAGGTGCAAGCTGTGGTTGGTGAGTATCCTGCATATATAAATTAGTGGGTTGATTAGTTGATATTTGGCTATAAACGACATATCTACCATCAGGAGAGGGCGCAGGAAATAATTCACTCCCTGGGTGTTTTGTTATGGCTGTTATTGGCTGTGATTCATCTTCAGGTAATTGCTGAAAAAGCAGTAACGCCGATAAAATGATGATCAAGGTAACAAGTAATAAATAGGTGTTGTTACTGTTAACAATACTTTTGTTGGCTGCGGGTATTTGAGCATGATTGTCTCTGCTTGAGCTGGCTAGAGAGGATGAGTTTGAATTTGCTGAGAGTGACACTTGTGCATTTATTGCTAGTGAACTATCAATAGCGCTAGCAACTGAATAGTTTATCGAGCTTTCAACAAGCTCAGCTTGTGATGGTTTTTTGCTTAGTCCGACTTTTGCTTCTGATTGCCATTTAGGCTCAGACATTAACTGATAGCCAGCTTTTCTGATAGTTTTAATGACGATTTCTTCATCACAAACAAGCTTTTTACGAAGGTGCCAAATAGCATTGGTTAAGCTTTTCTCACCAACAAAACTATCCTGACCCCATATATGATTTATCAATTCTTCTCGCGGGACAACACGCCCATAGTTATGAGCAAGATATACTAACACTTCAATAAATTTTGGCTGTAACGATTGTTTTTCACCGTCAGCTATTTGAATCGAAAACTCTGCTGGAATAATGTGGTATTGATTAATTTTAAAAGCGGTATTTGCTATCATTTGTTTGATTTTTTACATTTGCCTTTTGTGTTTTTTATCTAAATAAGTTAGCGAATATTATCCCTTTCTCGTTAACAACAGCCATCCCTTTGATTGAATTTATGCTAACAAAATAATTAAATTGAAGTAACTTCTTTATTAAACAATTAGTGATAATTTTTTGATAACTTTTAAATCCCTTTCTTGTCTAATTATAAAATCTTAAAGATTAAGTTGTTGTTTTTGTTATGTAATTTTTATATCGACATTAAATAGATGTACAAATGATTTTCTACAGATTGCATAAATTAGCTGAGTTTCTTAAAACAGAGAAAAGCTAAATATTATCTTTATTCTATGCGCTGCAAATCATGAATAAATTGAAATCTTTACTTTTGTGAGTTTTGTTGCTGGCTTGATTTGTCATAAATGTTAAACGACATACTCACTTATTTATTTGAAATGCTCGAAGCAGTCTTTCAGATAAATCACCTTAACCATTGATATTCACAATAATAAAAAACTTAAATTAAACACTAAGAGAGATGAATGATGAATAAAAGTCCTATCAGCATCGCGATACATACTGCTGTTTATAGTGCTATTGCAGGCTCTGCATTAGTCTTTGCGCCAACAACGATTGCCGCAGATACTGAAAACTCTGTGGTAAAGCCCGTTACACAGACCAAAAATGCACCGATAGAGGCATCAACAAAAGCGACAATCGATGAAAAAATTACTGTAACAGGCTCTCGTTTACGTCGTGATAGCTTTACTGTTGCAACACCACTTGTCACCATGGATAAAGAGGCTATTGGCGATACCGGTTTGGGGGAAATGGGACAAATACTTGTTGAGAACATGCCGGCGCTTTCCTATGGCACAAGCAATACAACCAGTCAATCAAGTGTCTCAAATACTGGAATAACGACGGTTGAATTGCGTGATCTAGGGGCAAACCGTACCTTAACACTTATTGATGGTCGTCGCGTAGTCTCTAACTCTAAATCAGGTAACTATGTCAGCATGAGTACTATTCCATCAGGCATGGTTAAATCGGTAGAAGTGATTACCGGTGGTGCTTCTGCCACCTATGGTGCGGATGCGGTATCTGGTGTTGTCAATATTATTACCCAAACAGATAAAGAGGGTTTTGATTTTAAAGTTCGTGGCGGTGAGAGCGTTGATGGTGGTGCAAAAGAGTTTACCATCGATGCAAGCTTTGGTAGCAGCTTTGCAGAGGATCGTGGTTATGCCTTTTTTAGTGCAAACTATGATAAAGACTACGGATTAAAATACACTGACCGTGATCGCGCTGCGCAAGAGGCTTCATTTTATTATGATGCAGATACCATGAGTAATCGGATTTTAACCGCTGATGGTTATGAGTCATTACATAACACACCGATGAGCGATTGGAGAAGTCGCAGTGATGGTACCTTAGGTGGGATTTTTCAAGAATCAAGTAGGTTTGATACTATTTACTGGTATGAAGGTCAAACATTAAACTCAGCGCCTTATGATAGATATCTAGAAGAAAAAGTAGGTATTAATTCACGTCAGTTTGTGCAATTAAAAGTCCCGAGCGAACGTATTTCAGCTGCTTTAAAAGTAGACTTTGATATTACTGATGATGTTACTTTTTACTCGCAAGTGCAATGGAGTGGTAACTATACGGTAAATGATAAATCCCCCGAGGACTCAGGTGACAGTGAAACGGCGACATACACTGATAGAGAAACTGGCCTGCCAGGCACAGTTAACTTAGGTAGAATTCCTATTGATAACCCCTATGTGCCCGCTGAAATTCGTGCCACGGCAGCGCAATATAAAGATCGAATTTATTGGGATCGCCGATATGGGGAGGTAGGGCCTGTTTCTACTGATAATGAACGTGAAACTATACGTGCTTGGGCGGGTTTGCAAGGTACTATGTTTGATGGTAGTTGGGATTGGGATATCTCTGCAGGTTATGGCAAATTCCATCAAGTTCAGTACCGAAATAATGAAATCGATGTCTTTAAAGCAAAAAATGCACTCGATGCAGGTTATGCTGAAGACGGCAGCATTCAATGTAATGATGCCGCTGCCCGCGCTGAAGGTTGTGTGGCATTAAATGTCTTTGGCGAGGGCTCGATTACACCAGAAATGGCTAATTACATTCGAGTCAACCCAACCCTAAATACATACAATAAACAAACAACACTCATGGCATATATGACGGGTGATTTATTTGATATGCCAGCAGGTCCTGTTGCTACTGTCTTTGGTGCTGAGTACCGTAAAGATAGTCAAGAAGCTGTTACTGATGACGCCTTAACCTATGGTGGTATCACGTGGAACTTGATCCCTGCTTTTAAGGGCGATATTTCTGTGGCTGAAGTATTCGCTGAAGCGTCCATACCTTTATTACGTGATCTTCCTGCTGCAGAATATTTATCATTAGAAGCCTCTTTACGTCTGTCTGATTATGATGTGAAAAATGTTGGTTTAGTTTCTAGCTCTAAAGTAGGTTTCTTGTGGACTGTTGGCGCTGGTCTTAACCTTCGCGGCAATTATGCTATCGCACAGCGTGCACCAGGCGTGAATGAATTGTATGAGCCAGCAGCCGGAGATTTTGACAGTTTTGCTGATATTTGTGACAACACTAGCTTAACTTCAGTCGATGCCGGACATGATAATTGTCGTCTTGAGCCGGGTATTGCTGCAATTATTGCTGATGGCACTGAATTTGAAGATGAAAGTAATGGTTATTCTCCCAATGCGGGTAATCCTGAATTGTTTGAAGAAACCGGGATCACTACTACCTTTGGTATAACCTATGAGCCAAATTTCCTTGAGGGTTTTAGTATTGCCGCGGACTATTACGATATTGTCATCACTGATGCCATTGATGAGTTTGGTAACGAACAAATTTTATCTCAATGTTACGATTCAAACATTACTTTAGGTCAGCCTAATGAATTCTGTGATGTTATTAAACGTGATAATGAAGGTCAATTAACTGAAGTATTACAACGTAGTTATAATATTGATGAATTAGGTACGCGCGGTATTGATATTGCTGTTGCTTATGCGCATGACCTGAATAGCTTTGGTCGTTTGAAGTTCAAGATGGACTGGACTCACATGTTAGAACACTCTAAGACGGTTACTGGTAATGAAGGTGAAGTTAAAGAGGACTATGTCGGTTATGGTGGTATTTTTGATGATAAAGCCGCTGCCTCACTTGCTTGGTATTTAGATGATTTACGTATCCGTTGGAGTACGACTTATAAAAGTGCTGCACTTCGAAGCTACAGTACTCAAATAGAGTACGAAAAAGACTTAGCAGCTAATGCCGCTTTTTGTACACAAGGCAGTGAAGAGTGTATTGCCAACCCTGAAGCGTTAGCTTTCCAAGAGCTTGATTCATACTTTAAACATAATTTATCTGTCTCTTACAGCATTGAGATGAATGATGATGCTTCGGTTCGTGTTTTTGGTGGGGTTAATAATCTTTTTGATGATAAAGGTGAGTTTTACTATGGCGGACGTGGCAATTTTGGTAGCGAATACGATGCCGGTACCGGTCGGTTTGTTTACCTTGGAGCACAAGTGAGCTTCTAAGCGAGTCAAGTCGATTGGTTTAACTTACCCGCATTATCATAATTCCACACGGATGTGGTTTATTTGATGTGCAATTTTCTGTCTATATCTGGAGCTTATATGAGCCAGCTAAACAATATTACCTGTCGCATCATTGCAAGCGCAGCAATGTTAGCGATAGTCATTAGTGGATCAAGTTTTGCCTTTGTTAGCGGTAATGACATAACACAGGCTGACATCATTCCCCGTGTCAATGATGGTCCGTATGTTTTTGTTAATGAAAAACAAGAATTAGATTCTTATTGGTTATGTCAAGGAGATGTCGTTCATAAAACAGCAAAACCAACAAAATTCCCACTTCCTATCAATGCTTGCCATTTACCGGCTAACATCCATGGATTTTCAAGTATTGAGAATAAGTTGCTTGAATTTTCTGGGGATTTTCCTATCGCAGCATTAAGTGATTTTCATGGCAAGTATGACCTGATGATAGAGTTATTAACTAATAATCATATTATTGATGAAAATCAAAAGTGGGCATTTGGCAAGGGGCATTTTATTATTACCGGTGATATCTTTGATCGCGGTGATAAGGTTACTGAAATTTTATGGTTTTTATATGATTTAGAGCAACAAGCGAGTAAGGCAGGTGGCCATATCCATCTTACCTTGGGTAATCATGAAGTTATGGTACTTAATGGCGATTTACGCTATTTACATCCTAAATATGTTGAAACAGCAATAAAGCTGGGCATGCCTTTTGAAAAGCTCTTTACGAAAGAAAGCATTCTAGGTAACTGGCTCCGCAGTAAGCCTGTCTTGGTCAAGGTGAATAATATGCTCTTTGCTCATGGCGGCTTCCATCCAAGCTTAGCGACAGAAAAGCGCAGTATTATTGAGATTAATAAGGTTTTTAAAAACAGTTTGGTTAAATCTGAGTTGCTAACACCACGAAAGGGTTGGGCAAAGTTCTTACATAGTAGTCATGGTCCTATTTGGTACCGAGGTTATTTTGCGAAAGAACGCGGTAAAGATAATGGTGCTACGGCAAGTGAAATAGCGCTACTATTGCAGCACTTTGAGGTAACGCACTTGATAGTTGGGCATACTTCTTTAAAACAGATTGAGACACGTTATCAAGGGCGTGTTATCGCCATTGATTCGAGCATTAAACGTGGTAGTTACGGTGAAATTCTCTTTATCGAAAACGGCAAAATGTGGCGGGGCAGTTTAAGCGGTAAGGTGTTACCTTTGTATCAGCAATAGTGCACTATTTTTGTGGTAGCTGGCGTAAAAAAACCAGTCAATTATGACTGGTTTAGTTATTAAGGTAATTTAGTCGCTAAAATTATTTAATATCTGCGTTGTGGTAGACATGTTGAACATCATCACAATCGTCTAACATAGCAATAAATTTCTCAAAGTTTGCTAAGTCTTCTTCGCCGGTAATTTCAGTATAAGTTTGCGGAACCCAAGTAATCTCCTCTACTTCGAGATTATACTCTGGCATTGCATTTGCAAATTCAGTTTTAATTTTGAAAAACTCTGTATGAGGCGCGTATACTGTGATGATACCATCTTCTAACTCAACATCAGTTACGTCAATATCAGCCATCATCAGGTTCTCTAAAACGCTTTCATCATCTTCCCCTTTAAAGGCAAAGACGGCTTGATGATCAAACATATGCGACACAGTGCCAGAAGAGCCAATCTTTGAATGAGTTTTGGTAAAGCATTGGCGAACATCTTTAATAGTGCGGTTACCGTTATCAGTTAAGCAGTCAATGATGACCATACAATTACCAGGCCCGAACCCTTCATATCTTGCTTCAGCAAAGTCTTCACCGCCAGTTCCCGACGCTTTTTTAATTGCATTTTCAATTACATGAGTGGGTACTTGGTCTTTTTTAGCGCGATCGATTAATCCACGAAGTGCCAGGTTTCCTTCCGGGTCTAAGCCACCATTTTTGGCACAAACGTAAATTGCTTTACCGTACTTAGAGTAAACTTTAGTTTTGGCCCCTGCGGTTTTGGCCATAGATAATTTGCGGTTTTGGTAAGCTCTGCCCATCTCAATGTCTTCTTTTATGATCAAAAATATATTGCGCTAGATTCTAGCAGCCTCAACGGTAGCTTGACTAGTGTTGCAGGTGATAAAATAACAATAAATTTCTTACTAGATATTGCTGATATTATAGCAAGTAATAGCATTTTTTTTGCGCATAATGGTTAAAATTAACACTTGCTATTTATATGGCGCTTTTATACTTTAATTACTGGTTTTTAAATAAAAAAATTATTTAAGGATGAAGATGCAAGGTTTTGACGAGTACAAAGTTATCTATGTCACTGAGGGTGGTTGCGGCACATTATTATTTGGTTCAAGTGGTTTACCGTTAAAAAGGTTAGAGGCGACTTTAAACCAAGAAGCAAGTGATGGTTGGCAATTAGTTTTTCAAGTGATTGAGAAAAAGCGTTTTTGGCTTTTTTGGTCTCGAGAGGCGGTTATTCTTACGTTAGGACGAAGTCATGATTAAAGGTATTATACTTAACGTTATTCGTTATTATCAAAAGACCGGAGGCTCAGAAAAGCATTTCGCTATATCATGCAATTTTACACCAAGTTGCTCTGAGTATACCTACCAAGCTATTGAACAGTTTGGCGTAGTTAAAGGTATAGCTTTGGGGTTCCAGCGTATTCGGCGCTGTAATGATCGAGATTGTTTGAGCGTTAGCGAAGATCCCTTACCAAAGAAAGTGACACCAAAATAATTAAGGAGTTAACGATGACTGAGGAAATGTTACGTCAAGAGGAAGAGGCGTTACGCGAGCAAATATATCAATTGTCTGCTGCGCAAAAAAAGCAATATTACGCCTTAGAAGTTGCTCAGGTTAAAGATCCTGATACTTATGCTGCATTAAATTGGGCATTTGTCGCGGGTTTACATCACTTTTATTTAGGCAGGTGGTTGCGTGGCTTGTTCAACATAATGTTAATGATTTCAGGCGTTATATTGTATTTTGCCACTCAATGGTCTTTGATAGGTGGCAGCCTGGTTGTTTTTGTTTTTGTTATAGAGCTACCACAGTTATTTAATAGTGAAAAGATTGTACATATTCATAATAATCAATTGATGAAGAGATTAATTAAAAAAGTATCTGATTGATGATGTGAAATAATAGTAAACAAAAAGAGATAAATAACGCCAGTAACCAGCTATGAAAAAATTGATATTTTGTTTTGATGGCACATGTAATGATCCTGAAGATGTCAATGAAGATCTCACCGATACTAGTATCAGTAATATCCTTAAACTACATATTTTTTTTGGGGGAAAACTAACCCCACATAATGGTCAGAATGAATTAACACCAAATCAGCACAGTTTTTATTACAGTGGTATAGGCAATCGAGGTAATTGGTTACTAAGAGCCTTTAATGCAACATTTGCCCCCAGTTATGGAGAAATGGATGATATTATTAGTGAAGCTAATACTGATTTACAACAACATTACCAACTAGGCGATGAGGTTTATATTTTTGGCTTTAGCCGTGGCGCTGCCATTGCTCGAATATTTGCGGCTCATTTAGCCAAACCGATTAAGTTTCTCGGTGTTTTTGACACGGTTGCCGCAACGCGAGGTTCATTAGATTTAAATCCAGACACTTTCCCTGCTAGTGGTATTATTTTCGAAAATGATATTTTAGCTGATCATATCGAACGTGCCTTACATCTTTTAGCGCTTGATGAACGAAGGTTATTATTTCAACCAACCTTGTTTAACAAAGATGCTCGTGTACAGGAGGTTTGGTTTGCAGGTAGCCATAGTGACATTGGCGGAGGGTATAACCTTGATGGCTTATCAGATATTTGTTTACAGTTTATGCTAGATAACATCAGCGATAAACTGACAATTTTACCCGTCACTGAGCTCGATTATCTTGCCTTAAAAGTACCTAATTCATCGAAAAAAATAAGCTTAGCTGACTTGGTGATAGTGCCCAAAGTTGACGGTAAACTGCATGGCAATTTATCGAATTTTTTTGATATATTTACTCGCAACACGCGCAGTGTGCGAGTGAGTGTTAATCAGTTTAGCTCAGCACACTTGCCTGTGATACATCACAGTGTTGCCAAGCGCTTTGGGCTGTTAAAAGAATATCGACCTTATGCATTACTCAAACTAGATTATCAACTGCTTAATGAACAAGGTGGCTTAAGTAAAAAACTGCGTGGCATCAGAGGACTTAGTTAGCTTATTAAAGCCAACCTAAGACATCTTTCATCACAGACCAACGAGGTTTTATTGCTTTAGGGTTTTTACCTAAAATCCAGTAATCATACACTTTATCTTGAAAGCCATTTTCTTTCTTAAGCTTCAGCCAAGTATTGATATATTGAACAAAGTCAGCTTGCCCTTTGGGTAAAACAAAGGCGACCGGAGCCCTAAATTTTAAATGTTTTGGTATCACCGCCGAGTAATTCGGATATAACATCGCCCATGCCGATGCTGATTCTGTCGAATAGATTAAAGCATCAACCTCTTTATACTTGCCTTTTAGAAATAGCCTGACATTACTTACTGGTGTGAGCTTAGCATTAGGAAAAAACTCTTTGACAACCTCTTGATAATATTTGCTGTTGCTAACACCTAAGTTAACAGTTTTCATTGCTTGTATTGCATATAAATCTGAAAATTCATCGCGTTTAGCATCATTGACTAAAATACCTGCGGTGTGAAAGGTATAGGGATCTGTAAAGGCAACATCAATAGCTCGAATTGGACTAATGCTATGACCTCCTATAGTCATATCTATGCTACCATCTGCGAGTAATTTCGCTTCATCAGCTTTGTTTTCTATACGAATTAACGAGAGTTTTATATCAAGATCTTTTGCTAATTGGTTAACGAGTTCGACATCAAAACCAACCATTTGATTATCTTTATTTCTAAAAGCATAAGGTAAACTGACAGCGTAATAGCCGACACGTATGCTGTTGCGCGCTAAAATAACCTCAAGGCGGGGTTTTTGTTGTTGTAAATAGCTAAGTGGCTTTAACGTTTTATACTGTTCGACTTTGGCGCTAAGGTTCATTGCTTTCATTGATTCAAAGGTTTGCACCCCCTCATACTTGTATGGAATCATTGCTTTTAAGGCAAAGCCTGTAGCAAGCATTATTGTACAGGTTGTTGCTAAATGAACTACAATCGCTTTTATCATGCCATGCCATTTCAACTGCTTTAATACCGCAGAAGCAACAAGTAAAGTAACCACAAAGCCGCTGAGGGCCGCTAAGCCAGTAGCAAAACGCCCCGTTACAACACTACCTAATAAATACAGCTGAAATTGATCTGCGGGCAAGTCGAATAAATCAAGTAAAAAGGGAACGGCTATGGCCATTTTACCAAATGCTGTCAGCGCCCCCATCACAACAAAGGAGGGATAATCATCAATACCTAATGGAGAGCCGACATACCAGGCGGAAAATAGAATAAAACCTAATCCCAGTAACGACCCTGCGCTGGGGAAACTGTAAGCTGTTGGGACCAAAACATCTACCGTTGAGTCTGTTTCTTGACACGCCATGTTATGCTTAGCGAGTAATGCTTTACAGCGTTCAATAATCATCGGTAACACTACTAACACAGTACCGGTGGCTACTGCGGTAACCACAGCTTCCCCGGCCGTGGTCATGACTTCACGGTAGCTAAAGGGAGTAGCAAAATGAATGAGTAGTGGTAACAATATAAAAGCCAGTAAGACAGCAGCAACCAGATATACCCATAAATACACTTGTAATCGACCTAGTTCCTCAACGGCTAAGGTGCCAGCAGCAGAAGCTGATATTGCAAAAATACCTAATGGCGCTAATTTAGCAACATAAGCGGCAACCTTCATTAAACTGTCGCCTACATTAACAGTTAGTATTAAAAACGTTTCCTTATTTTTGACTTTGATTAACGCGATCCCCATTAACAGGGAAAATAACACTACCGCTGGCACTACTGTATTGGATAAAGAGGCGAAAATGTTACTAGGGATATAAAGATCAATAAAGCTAAAAGCTGCCGGCTCTGTGATCATACTCGTACTGAAAAAACCCGCTGTTTGCCAATTAGGATAAGCTAAAGGTAAGAGTAATAAGGTTAACATAATGGCTAACCACATCATCAGAATGACTTTTAAAGCTCTTAAGCCTATTCTACTTGCCATATTACTGTCTAACCTACCCAAACCACCTATTATTGAGACTAGGACATAAGGTAAAACCGTCATTTGTAATAAGCGTATGTATATGTCGCCAAATACCGCTAAACTTCCTGCAGGCTCGCCGATAAAAATACCGGTTAATATCCCTAAAGCTAGTGCGCTAATAACCCGTTGAAACGGACTAAGCTTTTTATAGAATTTTACTAATGGCATTTTGTCTCCATACTTAAATAACAATTAACGGGCAAGTCTGCTGCGGGTATTATTGCTTATATTTACGCTTATTCAAGTAGTGCTTGATGATATTACCTGCTTATTGCTAAAGTATTTATCGGTACATAAATGATGCTATTGCTTAATAAGAATATAGTGATAACATCAAATAAAATTGGATTTTAAAATTATCACTTTGCTATAACGCTTAGCCTCATAATGGAACAATACATATCATGTCAGAACAAGTTGAAAGCAAATCAGAAGCGATTAAAAATGAAATAGAATTTGACCCTGTGCGTAAGATAACCAAATATATTTTGGCTTTGTCAGCGTTAATTCTTGTTTGGTATATCGTGGCAGACAGGTATGCTCCCTGGTCTGATCAAGCAAGAGTACAGGCTTATGTTATTCCGATTGTACCACAAGTTTCAGGTCGTGTTACCGAAGTATTAGTAGAGCAAGATCAAGTCGTTAAAGCGGGAGATGTTTTATTTCGTATTGATCCAAGTGACTATGAACTTGCTGTTGAGAATGCTGAAGCGGCACTAGAGTTGGCTGGTCAAGAGATCGGTGCTGGCATGGCAACTGTTGTTACCGCGCAGGCACAGCTTGTGGTTGCAGAGACAAATCTTGAACATGTCAAAGCGCAAAGTGCGCGTGTATTTGAGATGGAAGTTAAGAATGTCTTGTCCCATTCTGATGGTGATAAAGCGCGTGCAGCAATTAAGGCTAGTGAAGCTCAAGTGGTCAGTGCCAAAGCGAACTTAGACAAAGCTAAACAAGCATTAGGCGCTGAAGGTAATGATAACCCGCGTATTCGCTCAGCAATGGCACAATTAAAAAAAGCACAACTCGATTTAAGTAGAACTGTGGTGCTAGCACCGTCGATAGGTGGTATTACTAATTTGCAAATTGATGCCGGTTATTATGCCAATAAAGGTGCTGCCGCTATGACTTTTGTTGAGGGCAATAATGCTTGGGTACAAGTCAACTTAAGGGAAAACAATCTAGCCAATTTAGCCGTAGGTAATATTGTTGAGATTGCATTAGATGTTAATCCAGGCACAATTTATCAAGGTAAGGTCACCAGCATAGGTTTTGCCGTTAATACTTCAGCAACGAGCGCTATTGGTGGTCTAGCAAAAGTTGAATCTAAATCAGGTTGGCTCAGAGATGCTCAACGTTTCCCGGTGATGATTAATTTTACCGATGACACTAGTGCAGGAAAACGTCGTCTAGGCGGCCAAGCCGATGTCCAAATTTATACCGGTGATAACTGGTTGGTAAATAGCCTAGGTTGGCTCTGGATCAGAGTATTAAGCATACTGTCTTATGTCTATTAAGATGTTATCTAAAACCAGTAAGTCAGTTAGTTCGATATATGCTGATGTTAAAGCCATGCGAATCTTACGTTTTGCTTTTGGCGTGACGTGCGCGTGTGGCTTTGCTTATGGTATTAATTGGCCACTTGCGTTTTTAATGCCAGTATTTACCGCCATGATTTTGGCTATGCCGCTGCCAAAGCCTTCTGTAAAAGTCAGTTTAAATAATATGATAACCACGCTGGTGGCATTTGCTATTGGTTTAGTTTTTTCATTATTTTTTTTACAATTCCCGATTGCTTATTTAATTGCACTTGCACTGGTTTTATTTCATCTATATTACTACCTAAATCGAGGTGGCTCTTTTTGGTTTACGCTGATGTCAATGCTGGCCATTTTAATTTTGCCTATGATTGCCAATAGCCATGAAGGTTTAGCTATTAGTTTTTCTGCCGGTTTTGTTTATTCGAGTTGGTTGACTATTGGCATAATATGGCTAGCACATTTTGTTTTTCCTGACCCTAGTTTTACTCAATTTCCACAGAGAGCTAATTATAAAAGTGCTTATGTGCCTGAAGCCGCAAAGCTGGCATTGAAAAGTACCTTAGTGATATTTCCAATTGCAGCGGTGTTTATTACCTATAGTTTAACTGACTACTTATTAGTGATGATATTTTCAGCGACCTTCATATTAAAACCTGATTTAACGCAAGGTAAAGCTGCCGGTAAAAATTCATTGCTATCTACCTTATTGGGTGGCGTTTATGCTTTTGCATTCTATTGGTTAATTGTTGCTGTACCACATTTTCATTTTTACCTTAGCTTATTGTTTGCCATAGCACTATTTTTTGGACTCAATATATTTTCAGGTTCAGCTATGGCGAAATATTACAGTTCAGGCTTTATCGCTTTATTAGCCATTATCAATAGTGCTATGGCAGCGGATGCTAATCTTAATACCATTGTATTACAGCGCATTTTGCTAATATCGGCAGCAATTGTCTACATTGTTTGTGCTATAAAGCTACTAGAACGCTATATTTTTAAAGTAAAAGCAGTTACCTAGCTGCTTTTATTATCCTAACCGCCTTTACCAAGATTTGACTACTTGTCAAGCATTTATAATGCCAGTGCTTCATTGTCATAGCTGTTCAGTGTTGAAGCTAACTATTCCATCTTAATTGCTAAACCACTCCCAAGATGCTTTGCAAAGTGGCAATACATATATAATGTAATTAGTTCTAAAATTGTAACTTACTGATAACTAGTCAATGATTTTTCCTTATTTTGTTGGCATAAAAATTGAGCATAAACAATATAATATAGCCAATGTATTTCAAAACTAGGATGAATTATTATGCGTATATCAATAAGGATCATGTTGTCGAGTTTTCTTACTTTAATGCTTGCCAATGTACAGGCAGGGCTGATTGACCTAAGTAGTTGGTCTGAAGAGGGACCAGGGGCAGGAAACTGGATTGTCGCGGGTGATAATAATTCAGTATTACAAACTAAAAACTCTTCTAATCCAACTTTTTTTATTAGTGATAACCCTTTTATAAATTCTCAATTTACTGGCAATATTACCGTAGAGACCAAAAGTGATGACGATTTTATCGGTTTTGTTTTTGGTTATAAAAGCCCGTATGCTGATAACGGAGATGCTGCTAAAGACTTTGACTTTCTCTTGTTTGACTGGAAACAAGGCAACCAAGGTAGTGCGGTATCAGGCTTACATTTATCTCGTGTTGAAGGTGACTTTTCCGGTCAAAATATCAGCCATAGCAACTCTACAGCAAGCAACCCTTTCTGGAGCCATGAAGATATCATTACTAATAACTATTCGTTTATTACTCTTGCTTCGTTAACCGGCAGCGGAATGGGTTGGGCTGATAAGACCAGCTATGACTTTGAGTTAACTTACCAGTCAAACCTTATTGAAATAGTGATTGATGGCGGGGCTTTTGACAATCAAACAATATTTTCAGTTGCCGGTAATTATGAGCCCGGTAGCTTTGGCTTTTATAATAGCTCACAAAATAGTGTTCGTTATGCCGGTATTACCGAGACGATTGCTCCAGCGATAGGTGTTTCAGAGCCAATAACCGTTATATTGTTTGCCTTATCAACTGCTGGCTTAGTCTTTAGACATAAGACGGGGCAGACTCATAACTAAATTGGTTATTTTTGCCGGTTTGATAGCTAGCTATTTTGCGACTTAGTTGCTAAAAAAATAGCAAGTATAGGCACTATCAGCAAAAGAGCCTCTAAGTGAAAAAAGCATTAATAACACACTTAATGTTTAGGGAAAATAATAGCGTTTGTATCAAAACCTAACTCTTTTGCAGTGCTTAAAAATTTATCTATCACGGCTTTTTCCGGTTTAGCCGTTCTTGATAATAACCACAAGTATGAGGTACTTGGTCCAGCAACAAATGAGTGCTGATATTGCTCATCTAGATTGAATATGACATAGGAGCCATAAAAGGGGCCAAAGAAGGATACTTTTAAAAAACCAATATCTGTTCTATCGACAAATTTTGCTTTACCTATTGCTTGACGCCATGTTTTTTGTTCAGCTGAATACCCCTTGTTTATCACCTTAACATCACCATTGGGCATTAATTGATATTGAGCTGTCACTTGCTCTAAACCTCTTTCAAATGAGTGATCAAGCCGAGCGATTTCGTACCATTTTCCTTGATATTTATTTAAATCAAAGTTTTCTACTGGCTTGATGCCTTTGGGTATGGTTGTACAGGCACAGAGTAAGCAAAGTATAATCGTAGTAAGAAATAATTTCGTTAACTTCATCATTTACGTGCCAATAAATGCACTGTACTGGTTGAACGCTCTAAAAACGCGCCTTCACAGTAAGCCAAATAATATAGCCATAAACGTTTAAACTGCTCGTCATAACCAAAACTGGTTAGCTCTGACCAAGAATTTAAAAAAGCTGTTCGCCAATCGGCAAGTGTTTTGGCGTAATCCAAACCAATATCATCGATAGACTCTATTACAAGAGTTGAATGCTTTGCTAAATGCTCGGCTAACACAGAAATCGAAGGTAAAAAACCGCCGGGGAAAATATAACGTTGGATAAAATCGACATTATTTTTATAGTAGTCGAAACGTTGATCGGCAATAGTAATTGATTGGATTAACATTTTTCCACCGGGCTTTAAACAGCGATTACAGACCTCAAAAAAGCTAGGAAGGTATTCATAACCAACGGCTTCTATCATTTCAATAGAAACAAGTTTGTCAAATTGTCCATTTAAATCGCGATAATCGTCTTTTAATAAAGTAATCTGTTGTTCTAAACCATGGGCCTTGATTTTGTCTTGGGCAAATTCATACTGAGCATCTGAAATTGTCGTGGTGGTGACTTTACAGCCATAATGTTGAGCAGCATAAATAGCTAGACCGCCCCAGCCGGTACCAATTTCTAATAAATGATCAGTTGAAGTCAGTGCTAATCTCTCACATATTGTTTTTAACTTATGCTGTTGAGCTTGTGCTAACGTTGCTTCTGCTGATGGGTAGATTGCGGAAGAATACATCATGCTTTCATCAAGGAAACGAGTGTAAAGCTCATTACCCAAGTCATAATGAGCTAATATATTACGTTTAGAGCCCGATTGGCTGTTACGATTTTGCCAATGAAAAAGTTGATTTTTTAACTTATTTAGCCAGGCACCTTTTTTTTCCAATTGATCTGTTTGTTGTTGTGCCTTTGCAAAAATACGAATAACAGTAGTTAAATCAGGGCTAGTCCATTTTCCCGCGATAAAAGACTCTGCTGCACCAATACTGCCACCTCGAACGAAGTCTCTATAGACACTAATATCATGAATAATAATTTTTCCCGATAGCTCTGCTTGGCTATTTTCATCAGGAAAGAAACTATGTTCATTACCTTCTACTACTTCTAAGACACCATAATTAATTTTGGAAAATACCGATAAAACTAATTTACGACAGTGACTTTCAAGCCAAGTCATTTTATTTTTAAGTGTGATTGGTGCAATATTTTCCATGCCTAACTCCGCTTCTTATCTGATAAGGTTTGATAACCAATAAAAGGAATGCGTTTTACAAATAATTTTAATGCTTGCCAATAAATACTAGCAATTATTTTGATTGTCATCACAGGTAAACTGCACCAAGTTTTGAAAATATTTATTGCTGTTAGGGGTTTTGCTTGCATAGCTAAACCCGCTGAAAAAATCTTATTTTTATCACCATGAGTGTTATGGTTTTCGATTTCAATGAGCAATGCTTTATTCTTCTCTGGTGCTTGTACTTGCCAGTGATAACGCATGTTTAGGTCCATAAAGGGCGATACTTGAAATTCTTTTTCACAAATATCTTTTTTCGTTATATCAACCAAATAATAATGCCTTTCATGCCAAGGGGTATTACTAACCTCGACTAACATCTGTTGACATTCATTATTTTCGTTGTAACAAAAATAAAAATTTGCCGGACTAAAATATATGCCAAAACACCTTACTTGCACTAACATGGTTATGCGAGCTATGTCACTGTTACCATTGAGTTGTAAAACTTTACTTTTTATACGCGAAGTTAAAGTGATTGGTTCACTACTAAGTGCGTTATTTTTATCGTTACTGTCTGATTTTAAATAATCGTTAGCGTTAAAGTAAAGTGGTTTAAAAGGAGAAAAACCAAAAACTCCAACAGCGCCTTTTTGCATATCCATCTGCGCAACATCTAATGCCAACATGAATAATTTATAGTTAAAACCATGAGCTTTTGGGCTAAATCTATGATGGTAAACCTTACCAGTATATATTTGATTGCACGCTTTAGTTGCCATAAGTTGAATGAACCATTTAGTTGCTAGCGATAGCAGCAAGTGTACAGTCGAAGCGTTTCGCTACTTCAATCGCACTTTTCACCCCGTCTTCATGAAAGCCATTATGCCAATATGCACCAGCAAAATGAGTATTGTTTTTGCCACAAATTAAATGCCTCTGTTGCTGAGCTTGACAAGACTGTAAAGAGAAAACTGGATGATGATAAGTAAACTCTCGTAATATTTTAGACGGAGCAATAGCTTGCTTTTGATTTAAGGTGACGCAAAAAGTATGTTCAGCTTTAATTCCTTGTAAAATATTCATGTTATAGGTGACGCTCGCGTCTGCTTCTCTATTTTCATTGAGTTGATAGTTCCAACTCGCCCAAGCTTTTTTTCTTTTTGGTAACATCGAAGTGTCTGTATGCAAGATCACTGAGTTAGCCTTATAAGGCATGGCTGCAAGAATATTTTTTTCGTTGTCATTAGCATCGGTTAATAATGCTAAGGCTTGATCTGAATGACAAGCAATGACTACTTCATCAAAGTGTTGAGCTGGAGTGTTATCAAAATGAATGATAATGCCGTTATCAGTGCGTTCTATTGCGCTGATTTGACTATTGACATGAATATTGTCGGCAAAAGATTGGCATAACGGTGTTAAATAACTTCGTGAACCATTAGGAATAACATACCACTGAGGTCTATCAGTTATGTTAAGTAAACCATGGTTATAAAAGAACTTAACAAAGAACTGAAATTCAAATGCCTCCATTTGTGCTAAAGAGCTCGACCAAATAGCAGCGCCCATCGGTAAAATATAATGCTCAGAAAAAAAGTCACTAAAATGGTTAGCTTTTAGAAAATCGCCCAGTGTTAAGTCTGCTTGGTAACTATCTTGTTGATAACAGCTTTTGCAGAGTTTATTAAAGCGTAAAATCTCTTTTATTAGCAGCCAAAATTTTGGTCTAAATATATTGCGTCGTTGAGCAAATAAAGAATCTAAATTGTGGCCATTATATTCTAAACCTGTTGCGGTATTGTGTACCGAAAAACTCATTTCAGTTTCTTGTTTATCGATACCAATTTCGTTTAATAAGGCTAAAAAATTTGGGTAAGTTTTATTATTAAAGACAATAAAACCGGTATCAACAGCATAATTTTTATTTTCTAGTGAGACATCTATGGTTGCTGTATGCCCCCCAATCGTTGGGTTTTTCTCAAAAACGGTCACATGATGTTTTTTTGATAACAGGTAGGCGGCAGTTAAACCAGAAATACCTGACCCGACAATGGCAATTTTTTTCATTGCTTTTAATCCTTGCTAAGTATTGCATTACAAAGCGACTGTGGTAGAAAAGCTAAAAGCTTTAATAGCAACGTTAAGCGCTTTGGAAAGTGCACGTATTTTTTTCGTTGTTTTATACCTTTATAAATCCGCTCAGCAGCTTGTTCGGCAGTTAGTATAAAAGGCATTGCGAAGTTATTTTTATCCGTTAAAGGGGTTTTTACAAAGCCTGGGTGAATTAATGATACATCAATATAATCCTCGACTAAATCGCCTCGTAAGCTATTTGCTAAGTAATCAATACCCGCTTTTGATGCGCCATAAGCTTCTGCGCGAGAAAAAGGTAATATAGTAGCACTAGAGCTAATAAAAGCTATTTGGCCGCCAGCATTAACTAAAGGGAGAAAGTTTTCTAATAATGCCCCCATGGCAACTAAATTAGTATTGATCACTTCTCGAAAGCTTTCACCATCAAATCTCTTAGCATTGTCTATATATAGACATGTGCCAGCATTAAGAATGAGTAGATCAATATGGGAAATTTTTTCAGCGGCTTTTGCAATGGCATTAACATCATTAACATCAAAGGCTAACTTAAGACAGGCTTGCGGCGTCAATTGTGCTAACTTATTTTTGTCTCTTGCACAGCTAATGACTTGGTAACCCAGTTTTATGTATTGATGATAGAGAGCTAAACCAATTCCAGAACTAGCGCCGGTGATGAGTACTATTTTTCCTGTGCTATTTGTATTTTTATTACTCATGTGAGGTAGCTCGTCGCTTGATATAAGCAATTAGCTTTCCCATAAAAGGGATATGTTCGTAAAGCATAGCGCCAAGGTCAACGAAGTCTCTATGATAATTGACTTTATCGTTATCACCTTGGATGTGAGAGCTACCTGACACCTCAACGTGTTGACCTTTATTTAAGAATGGATGGCAATAGGTCATTATCCAGTAGATAGATGCTTGATTACCCTCATGAATAACTTGTACTATGGTAAACTCACAGCTAGCGAGGTTACTGTATAGATTGTTAAAATACTTTTTCAGTGGCTCCAGTCCTTCAAGAGAATGCATGGGGTCAATAAAGTTGACATCAGTATGATAGAGCTCCTCCAATAAAGAAAGATTATCAACAGATAATTGACTATAGATAGTAATAAATTTATCTAGCCAAATGGGCTGATCTTGTTGATTATTTTCATTGTTACTTAATGGTAAACTCATGAGCTTGCTTCTCTTTGCTTTCAATTGACTTATAGAATGCTAATGCCTTGGTTCTGGCACTTGCGTGGTCTACTATCGGCTGACAGTAGATGTCTAGTTTATGTGCTTGCAGATATTTGTGGGGGAAGTGAATGTCTTTTGCCCCAATGTTAGCCAATTCTGGTAAATACATACGGATGAAATTACCATTAGGATCAAACTTTTCACTTTGGCGGATCGGGTTAAATATCCTAAAGTAGGGTTGGGCATCGCAACCTGTACTGGCTGACCATTGCCAGCCACCATTATTAGCAGCTAAATCACCATCAATAAGCTGTTGCATAAAATACTGCTCCCCCCATCGCCAATCTATTAATAGGTGCTTAGTTAAAAAACTTGCCGCTAACATGCGAAGCCTGTTATGCATCCAACCTGTTGCTTTGAGCTGTCTCATTGCCGCATCGATAATGGGATAGCCTGTTCGACCTTGCTTCCAAGCTTCAAAATTATCAAGGTCATTATGCCATTGAGCATGTTGATATTTGGCTTTAAAACATTGATGTCTTGACAAAGCAGGTTGGTGAAATAATAAGTGGCGATAAAACTCGCGCCAAATAATCTCATTAAGCCATGAGAAATTATCACTGTCTGTGGCAGTTAATAAATCAGGCCAATGAGTAAGCAGTTGTCTTAAAACGTACCTAGGGCTAATAACACCAGCCGCTAAATAGGGAGATATACCAGAAGTACCTTTTATACTCGGTATGTCTCTGTTTTCTTTATAGTGTACATGCTTATTTTTGATGAAGTTAGCTAAAACCTCTTGTTCAAATTTAACGGCAAGTGGCCAACTTTTAGAGCATCCCGCTTTAAAGTCACTCAGATTATTAATATTGCTATCGGCCCGAGGGATTAATTTTGCACGGACATGGTTTTGTGCCTTGCCCAAGTATTCAAAACCATTGACCAAAACATATTCTAGCCAAGCTCGCTTAAACGGGGTAAATACTTTAAACATGGTCGCTGATTTTGTTAATAACTTACCTTTGGGGACAATAACATCACATTCAAAAAGCGTTAAATTAACCCCACTTTCAATGAGTGCTTTATCTCGTTGTTGTTCGTTATATTCTAGCTCTGCATTGGCAACAACTTGCTGTACTTTATGCTGTCGACAGTATTGTTTAATATACTCTTGCTGTTGAGCAAAGCTATCAAGGTGAATGATATCTAACTCAATACCGATATTGTTTAATTCGGCTACTAGCTGATGTGCATGCCTTAAAACAAAGTCAATTTTGATATCTGACCAATGGTGTTGGCGCCATTGTTTTTCTGACACAAAAAAAACAGCCTTAGAGAACTTTTTATCGACCGCTTGGTTTAAAAAGTAATGTAAGGCTGGGTTATCGTGTGTTCTTAAATCGTTTCTAAACCAAAGTAACACTTATAATCCTTAGTTTTTATTAGTAAGCATATCTTAGCCTTAATTCATCAGGGTAAGGTGATAAGTAGGCTTGTTTGGCTAAATAATCTTTCGGATATTGTAAAAGATAGTGTTTAATAAGTGTTAATGGTGCCATTAGAGGTACTAAACCTAGCCGGTAATCATTTATTTGTTGTGTTAATTCCTGACGTTCGAAACTTCTAAGATGTTTGGAAAAATAGCCTTGAATATGGGCTAAGGTATTAGCATGTTTTTTTCTGGTCGCTATTTTTTTGAGTGCTTGCATTAACCCACTGATATACTGCTCGGCCATCTGTTCTAAGGGGATATCTGCTCGCGCTAATAACTGACCGAGATTTTTATAAGCAACTAAATCATGACTCATTACAGTGTATTTGTATTGGCTATGGAAACTGGTTAGTTTATGCTTGGTCAACCCAGACTCGGTGAGTTGTTGCCAGTGTTTATAGGCATAAACGCGGGCGATAAAATTTTCGCGAATTAGGGCGTCGTTAAGTCGGCCATTTTCTTCACAAGGTAGCAAAGGATTGGCTTTCATAATTTCATTAGCAAAAACACCAACCCCATTGGCTTTTAAAGAATTACCATCTGGGCTATATATCTTTACTCGCTCCATACCACAGCTGGGACTTTTCGCACAAAAAATAAAGCCACTTAAACCTTTGGTTAGGCTAGCAACTTTCTTACCATAAGCAGCTAACGCTTCAGTGACATCGCCGCTACCGTCGGGACGAGAAACACTAATGACATCACCTTGCTTTATTTGCCTAATAGTAGGGCGGGGAATAGGTAAACCAATTGCTACTTCAGGGCAAAAGCTTTTGAAGCTTGCATGCTGAGAAAGTTCATGAATACAAAATTTTGACGGTTTATTACTGGCATCAAAACGCACTTTTTCACCGATTAAGCACGCACTGATGCCAATGTGTAAATCTTTTTTATCTACATCAAGAATCATGGGATTTAATCCTCTTTTAATAAATAAATGAGCCTATCGGGTTAAATAGCTTGTTTATACCCTGAGTAAAATGCAGTGCATCGTTAGCCACGGTGTAACATAAACAACCTTTGGAAGATATTGGCTGATGTTGATGATCGCCACTTAGCATGATGAAGTCACCTTTAACATATTCACCATTTTCGTCTTCAAAAGAACCATCAAGTAATAAGGTTAATTCAAAGCCCTTGTGTGTATGTTGAGGAACACCGCCACCCGGTTCAATGTGTAATAAACTCGTGTGGATCTCATCTTCATTAAGTTGTATACGCGAACGCGATAGCTTACCTATACTGGTTGGTTTACTTAAATCCATGTGGTGCAAAGAGCTAGGTAAATTGTATTTTTTATCATTAAAAGTGACAAATTTTTCTACTTTAACCTCAGTTGCCGCTATGTCAGTTGACTCGGTTATATCAGCAATCATCTGTTCAAAGTCTGTGATAGGTGGCTCATTTAGATCTTCACTGCCATCAACAATAAATCTGTCTAAAAAGTTCTCTTCAAACTCGAAATCAGCTTCGGCAACTTGTTCGGTCAACTGAGCAATTTGCGCCTGGCAAACTGGACACATATCAGCATGAATTGCGATACCTGCTGATAATGATGCAGGTAATTCACCTTTGACAAATAATTGAAGTAACTCAAATGAAGGGTGATGTTTAATCATGATCTTCTCCTAATTGCACTTTGAGTTTAACGAGCGCTAATCGCAATCGAGATTTTATTGTGCCTAATGGTAAATTTAAGTGAGCGGCTAATTGCTCTTGTGACATTTCCATAAAATAGTAACCTTTTACTACTTCACGTTGTGCTTCTGGCAGGGTATCAATCACACTGAGTAGGTTATCTTTTGCTAAGTGATCATCGTAACTGTCTTCTTCACTTATTAAACTTTCAGTGATGGGCCAGATATCATCACTTAAATTATCTTCTCTGTTGCCTTTGATTTTGCGTAACATATCAAAAGTAACATTACGCATAACGGTGTAAACCCAAGTGGTAGCGGCACCTTTATCAGCGTTAAAGAGGTGTGCTTTTCGCCATACATTGCTCATTGTTTCTTGTACAACTTCACTTGCCTGAGCATCACTTGATAATTTGGTGCGCGCTATGCGTAATATTTTGGGCGCGAAAAAATTGAACAAGTAAGTAAAAGCTTGTTTGTCTCTATTTTGTGCTACCGCTTTAAGTTTCTCACAAAGCTGGCTATGATCTATTTCATTCGACATCTCAATAGATTTAGCATTTCTTTTGATGCTTAGCAAATTTGTTTGTATCACTTTAGCTACCAATGAATTTTGTCGTATCAATCACTACGAAAAGTAAAATATAAAAGATCACTAAAAATTAACTTTATTTATAAATAACGGAGTCGACGAAATCTTTTGCGCATGAAAAACTGTCAGTTTGAATGAATAAGTTTTTTACCGAAACACTCAAAGGTAATAGTTCGATCCACCTAGCTACAACCCAATGCACATTGTTGAGTGGTCTTGATTGATAAAACTCTTTTAATATTTCGTTGTCGTCTAGAACACTATTAAGCTCTGTTGCCAGTACTTCAGAGCGCATTTGTATATCCGCTGTGGTTTCAGACCAGTGTGAAAACGGCGTGACCTGTGCAAAGGTAAGCTCATTATCATCTTGGCTAATATTAGTTGTATAGACTAAGGTTTTGCATAATACATCAATTTCTAAAATACCATCATCGCCTTGATTAAAATCTTGAATTTCAACTAAACTGCCCCAATAGTTATTATTCATTGTCGGTAAAGAAGGCATTAACTGAATAACAAAACATTGATGACTAGCAATGAGGCTTAACATTCTTAAATACTTGGCTTCGAAGATTCTTAACCGCACTTTTCCCTCCGGTAATATGAACACCGACAACGGGAAAACTGGTAAGTAATTTTCATTAACTTGCGATTTTAAATTATCTTTCATACTTGTATATACGAAATAGTTGACCTGAACGATCAGCTAAATTTGCTATCAATGCAGATTATCTTCACTAATTGTTATTTATTCTTGCGTTAATAAAAAAGCCCCAATTAAGGGGCTAGTTTGTTTTACTACCAGTATTACTAGTCTAGAATAACCGTATCAATCACATGGATGATACCATTTTTAGTCTCTATATTAGTGGTTGTTACTTTTGCACCACCAATCATCAGCATCCCGCTTTCTGCATCAACAGAAACTGCTACTGTATTGCCAGATTCAGTAGTTAGCATGGCACCATTTGCTGCATATGCATCAATAGCTTTTATTTCCATATCACTAACAACATGACTAAGCAATATTTCAGAAAGTTCTTCTGTTGTTAAAGCATCTAATGTGCCATCGGGAAGCTTAGCAAACGCGGCATCTGTAGGGGCAAAAACAGTGAACTTTTTAGTTTCATCAGCAAGCGTTGTTACTAAATCAGCAGTAGTTAGTGCACTAACTAGGGTTGAGAAGTTGTCCGGATCAGCTACAGCAACTTCAACAATTGTTTTGTCAGTCATGTCAACTGATGAAGGTGGAAGAATTACTGTGTCTACAACATGAATAACGCCATTTGTTGCCATTACATCAGCAGAGCTTACTTTAGCGCCATTTACGAATAACATTGAATCAACAAATGATAAAGCAATTGAGCTTTCTGCAACCGTGGTTGTCGTATTCTCGTCAGATTGAGCTAGGGTTATTGCAGCATCTGACATTACTGTACCTGACAATACATGGTATTTTAAAATGTCAGAAAGTTGTTCTGTGGTTAGGCTATCTAAAGTGCCTTCTGGCAATTTAGCAAAAGCAGCGTCAGTTGGTGCAAATACTGTGTAGTTATTGTCTAGGTCGCCAAGTACGCTATCTAGACCGGTAGAGACAAGTGCTCCAGCTAAAGTAGTGAAATTACCATCAGCAATTGCCACTTCAACGATGCTTTCATGAGCTGGTATTTCTACATCACCGACAACAACAGCATCAATTACATGGATTATACCGTTAGTTGTGTATAGGTCTTTAATGATCACATTAGCACCACCAAAGGTAAGCATATCTGTAGCGGTGTTGATAGCAATCTCTTGCATTGCTTCTGAGGCGGTTTCTACCGATTGTCCGTTAAGCGTGAAAGCAGTAATTGAATCTACACTCATGCCGCTAACAACATGCTGTAATAAAATGCTTTTCAGTGTATCCGGGTTTGCCAACAGGGTATTGATGGTTTTTTCATCGATTAGCGCAAAAGCAGCGTCAGTTGGTGCGAAAACAGTAAACTCTGATGTTTCATCAGCCAATACCGAGTCTAACCCTGTTGCCTGAAGTGCACTGACAAGTGTAGTAAAACCTCCGTTATCAACGGCAGTCTCTACAATGTTCATAGTAGGCTCTGTCATGTCAGCTGGTGGCAATAATACTGCGTCTATTACATGGATTATACCATTGGAAGCCATGATATCCGTAGAAGTAACTGTTACTGTATTTACTAACAAGTTATCACCTGACAGTGATAAACCCACCTCATCTTCATTGACCATGGCAACTTTTGTACCAGCCAGAGAAATGGCTGTTTCAGCTGGCACTTCATCACTAATAACGTGATAAGTGAGGATATCAGAGAGTGTCTCCGGGGCTGCAAGCAAATCATTGATTGCATCTTCACCTAGTAAAGCAAAGGCTTCATCGGTTGGTGCAAAAACAGTGTAGTCTTGGCTGTTGTCACTCAGTGTTGAATCAAGCCCGGTTGCCTCTAGAGCGGCAACTAAGGTATTAAAACTCCCAGCGGCAGCTGCAGTCTCAACAATTGTCAACATAGGCTCGGGTGTTGGTGGTGTTTTGTCATCATCATCATTACAGGCTTGAAGAAGCATCAGGCTTGTTAAAGTTACAGATAAAAATTTAAGTTTTTTCACGGACGGTCCCCCCTCGGGTTGTAATAAATATTCAAACTAAGTTACGGCGAGGAAAATTAAATTGATCACTTTATTTTGCAAAAAAATAATTATTTTTTTTGTGATCTGTTAACATTTTACATTCGTAGCGGGTAGCTTTTTGGGTGATATTTATATTAAAATCAATATTTTATTTTGATTTGGATATAAAATTATTTGCTGTGATAAATGTTTTGAATGGTTATTTTATTTATGCTGTTGTGTAAAGTTTTTCATATTTTTTGAATAAAAATATATTAGTGTGATGTGATGAATTTAAGTTTGACAAGCTTGCTTTGCAGTTGATTTATCAAAAAATAGCGTGATGTCTGCTACCGTTATGCCAAATTTTTTCATTGCTGTCTTATTAAACACTTTATATCTATCAAGCTGATACATCCAATCATCTAATTGCATAATATAAACTTCATCATCAACTGGCACCTTCAAGTTATATTGCCAATGAAAGGCAAAGCCTTTATGCTGTCCTTTTGCTAAACCAACGACATCTTCAGCCGTACCTTGATAGACGCCATCTGCTAATTTCAATAACTGCCAATTTCGATAGCTGACTTCTCCGTCATCAAAATAAAAAGTTTCAGCGAGTAGGCCTTTATCTTCTTGCCAAGTACCTTCAATTTCAACACAGAATCGACGTGTGACCATATTGGTATAATCTTGTACCATACCCCAAGCAATGACTGAGCCAGAAAAATAACTTTTGATGTCGAATGGCTCTGGTATTTCATCATATTGTTCTATATCTGAAGAGCAGCCGTAAAGTGAAATCACAATACAAATTACTAAGAAATTTTTAAAGCACTTATTCATGTAGGTTTTCTCCTAACAGTTGCGCCCTTAATGCAGGCTGACTGGTGTTTTTGTCAAGCCAAATATTAACAAATAACTTCCCGAAAGCTTTGTCTGCAATTACCCCTATATAGCGGTCATTAAAATAAAAACTACTTTGTTCTGCTTCTACTAAAACGGCTAAACTATCACCTTTTGTTATATTCGGCCAGATGCTATGCAATTGTTCAATATAGGAAGAGTAAGCTTCTTTTGGCACCCTTTGGTGTTGCCACTGTTCGATAGTACGATTTATTAAGTCAACACTGGATATATCGGCGAAATAGTCAATATGGAAAATTAGTCGATCTTGTTCTAACGAAATCGGGTATTTTCCTGAGGTAGTTTTTAAACTGCTTTTGTACAAATCCCAAAATAACAAAGAAAATGTTGCTTCTCCTGTGGTAATAAATTCCCCAGAAGATAAAACGGCACTGAGTTGTTTTTCACTAGTTAACTTCTGCATGGAAGATAATGAAGCGATGTCTTGGCTCCAGCTTATCGGGTGGACTAGGTAAAAAATGACGAAAGTAAATAGCAACTTAGGCATAGTTAATCTCCTCCTTAACTAAGTGAGACTTTAAGGTAAAAAATAAAAGCATCAATAGCCCCCAAATAAAGGCGAGAACCATAAAGGTTTGACTGTTTGATAAGCTGAATGAAACAACATTGAGTTGCTTGCCCGCTAGGTAACTGAGCGGCGCTAAGAATGCTCCGACTAGGCATTGTAGTACTTTTGAATGTTGCAGGAAATTTAAGCTATGACACAAGGTAGCGCCAAAACAAAGCCATAATGTCACTAGCCATATCGGTATTATGCTTGTTTCAGGAAAAATGAAGACGCCAATTAAGTGCAGCGTAGAGTCAACTATGATGCCTATCAATGCGACAGTAGTAACAAGAAAAAATTCTCTGCGTCGATTGTTAGAAATGAAATAAAAGTGCAAGCAAAGAAATAGTATTGCGCATGGGGTAAAAATATTTCCCCAAAACACTAGGCCAAACCAGAGAAAGTCAAAACCGAGTAAATTAATTAAAAACATGATAAAGCCCAAACTAACGTATAGTGCACAATACGCAATTGACGTCGTTTGGGTTTACTTTATTTAAGCAATTGTTATGTATTAGTGAGTAGGTAGGTTGAGATGTTTGATTAGTCGCTAATATTTCTCTTTCAGGCAATGCTTTATCAAATAGTTACTTCGCGGTAGGTCGCTATAAAACTTATGTCAGGCTTTGTTGATGTTAAGAGATCTATTGAGCAAACACTCATGTTAGCAAAAAAGCGCTAGGCAGAGTTAGGGCTATTAAGTCAACTTAGAGCTAATATTTTCATAGTAGCTCTTTTAAATTTTAACATAGTTTAAAATACACTTAATCTTTTCAAAGAAAGTATGTGCTTCGTTTTAAACTCCACGAATAAAGGTGCGATTAGCTTATTTCAAAGAGTTATTTAAATATTGTCGAAACTTGCTGTGATATTGAGTAGGGGAGTGGTAATAATGACAAGATACTTTTTCTTTGCAACATAAATCCCAAGTTTAGACCCCTATAAATGCAAGCATAGCATTATCGAATTAGCCTTTACAGCATTTGAAGATGCTACTCCTTGAGATGATGTCTTTAATCTTAAATACAAAAAGTCGTTAAGCGAGCGTTTCAAGTTCACGTAGTCCTAGATGAAGAATTAGTTGATAAGCTCACCCTCATTGCCACGGGGGTATGTGACAAAAAGGATTAAAAGTTAATTGTAAAATGCCTAGCAAACCAAAACCTTCCACTCTAGCGATGCGACTTGGCTTAATAAAAAAGCGTTACACTACAGAAGATTTGCTGTCATTTAGCCTAGATAAAGTATACATGGGTAAAGTAGATCGAAACAAAACCGAACACCTACCAAGGTTATGAATAACCGAATTTAGTGTCAGGCTATTTTACAAAAGTTTACATTTGAAATCACTAATACAATCTAATCTCCTGTTTTTGTTTGTTTTATCTAATTGGCACACTATCTGCTTGGTACTCAATAGTATTTATTTTTAGCTATATTAAATACCTGCCAACCTTGACGGACAGGGATTAAAAAGGAAACTCAAATGAAAAACAAATTATTAAAAGGTTTATTGGCTAGCTTTGTATTATCAATCAGTAGCTTAGCCAATGCTGGGTTAATTACATCGGATAGTGATAGTGCTTTACAAGGAGCTGATTTCATTGATTTTGAATCATTTGTAGTTGGTAATTACAACGAGTTAGATTTTAACGGAGGTATTTTCGAGTCTAATGGAGCAGGTGACAACTATGAAATTAGCGACAATTGGAGTGTACATAATGATAATCAAGGCAGAGCTTTTGCTAATTGGGGAGATAGTGAAGCATTTGTATTGAGGTTTGATAACAATATTTCTGCCTTTGGGTTAACTATTGGTGCTATAAATTCTGATTGGACATTCACACTTTTTGACGTAAATGATGTATTGATAGATAGTTTTTCAATTTTGAACGGATGCTGTGATAGTCGATATATTGGATTCTCCGCAAGTAATATACGGTACATACAATTTTCACCTGTAAGCGATAGAGCTGCATTTGACTCACTTAGTTTTGTTCGTGCTGATGCACAGGATGTTCCCGAACCATCAACTCTAGCTATACTTGCTTTAGGATTAATGGGATTAGCATCTCGTAAATTTAAAAAAACTTAATAAAAAAGTAACATTATAATCCAAAGCACTGACCATTATGCTCAGTGCTTTACGTTATTAGCGACATTAAAGTCGGAAAAATTACAGTAAACCAAGCCTAGACACTTCATACTACCTTCAACAACTAAATGAAAAATTTAACTAACCGGAATTGTTAAGTTATTCGAATACCTTCTTGTGGCTCAATTGCCATTGAAAAATAAAGAAAGATTTTTTTAAAAGTAAAAAGCCGTTTTGCTTTTTCAACAAAACGGCTCCAAGTTGACTCAATAGCCCGCAATTTAGTAGGTTTATTTATTTTTTACTGTAAGCCTTCAGCAGTAGGTTCATATTTTGAAGAATTTAGCTACACTGCTAAATGATATTAACGTTATGAACACTGTAATGCTAATACTTAGCTAGTAAACTCGTTAAAATTTAGCAATTAACCAGTCTTCATTTTCACTGAAATATAAAGTACGAACCTCACCTTTACCTTCAATATTAACCATATTAATTTGTGTCGGCCAAAGCTCTCGTAATACACCATTAAAAATCTTCACACCACTCAGTTTTGCTGGTATCTCTGTTTCTTGATATACCCAAAAAAACTTGCCTTCTACTTCAAAGCCTAGGCTGCTAATTGGTAGCGTTTTATCGGATAGGCTACGCAAATGAAACTGCCTTGCAACATAGTTGGCAAACTGCCGTTGAGTTTTTTCTGAGTTAATGATGTCGGCATTTTTATCAAATAAAGATTGTACAGCATGCTCTGTGTCATGGATGTAAAATCGATGTGATACCTCTAGTTGACCAGTGCGCTGATTAAACAGCACAGTGGTTTCTGCCGATTTTTGCTGATGAGCAAGCGCCATATTTGCAACTATAGCGCTTGTCACTAGCAATAAAAAGCAGACTAAAAAGGAGTATAGCTGCTTAGTCATTAGCTATTATTTTCCTTGTCAGAGGCAGTTTTTTTATCTTCATCACTTTTTAGTTTGGTTTTAATATCTTGCATAATATCGCGATAGACTTTTCCTGATCGCTTCTTCGCTTTATATGCTTCAACACGAGATGGGATTATTTGGCGTGGATAGTGGTTGTTTTCAACATCCACATCTGCGGTTTCCCAACCTGGATCAACAGTAACGCTTGCTAACTCTTGGTCTTTATCTGTGACGATAAGCTTTTGAACATGTTTTGGTGTACGACGCCATATTTCAGCAGGAATATACATACTCTCTTTTGAGCCATTTTTGTAAGTAAGCTCTAAAAGGATTGGCATGACTAAGCCACCAACATTAGAAAATTCTAATACATAGTAATTTTTATCTTCTTTGACGGCTCTGTCTAAGGCTTTACGTTCCCATGGTTTCAAATCCTTTAAGAACTTGTTGTATTTATTACGCTCTTTATTAGTCACAGTAAAGCGATCGTTATCGTCATAGAAATCTGTCACGTCCGGGTTACGGTCACGCCATAAGGTTTTGCCTTCAGCTTTATTTCGCTCGACAAAGAGTGATGAAGGCTTATCAGCTTCAATTTGACGCAAACGACCGTAATCAATATCAGGGTTATGAGTATCTAATCGCATTTGATAGACTTTATCGATAGAAATATCTACATGATCAGTAGAGTAGAACCAGCCACGCCAGAACCAATCTAGATCAACGCCAGAAGCCTCTTCCATAGTACGGAAGAAATCTGAAGGGGTAGGACGTTTAAACTGCCAACGCTCTGAATATTCTTTAAAGGCAAAATCAAATAATTCACGACCTAAAATTACTTCACGTAAAATGTTCAGTGCGGCCGCAGGTTTAGTGTAAGCATTTGGACCTAAACGTAAAACGCTATCTGATTGTGTCATGATGGGTACTTGATTTTCAGACTTCATGTAACCAGTAATATCACGAGGCTCTACGCCCCAAGGAATAGTTGGATCCCATTCACGGCCAGCAACACCATCTAAAAAGCTGTTTAAACCTTCATCCATCCATGTCCATTGACGTTCGTCAGAATTTACTATCATCGGGAAGTAAATATGACCAATTTCATGAATAACTACGCCAATTAAAAAGCGCTTTTCGGCTTGTGAGTAGGTACGCGAACCGTCATCTTGTAATTCAGTTCGAGGACCATTAAAGGTGATCATTGGGTATTCCATGCCACCTACAGGACCATTAACTGATTGTGCTGTTGGGTATGGGTAGTCGAATGAGTAACGTGAATATACTTCCATAGTATGGATAACAGATTCTGTTGAGTACTTTTTCCATAGGTCACCACCTTCTTTGGGATAAAAAGACATCGCCATGACAAAAGGCATATCATCGCCACCTTGCTGGTAACCTTTGGCATCCCACATAAATTTGCGTGATGAGGCCCAAGCGAAATCACGCACGTTATCAGCTTTAAATTTCCATGTTTTACGTTTATCTGTACCTTCTTTTTCGTTTTCTAATGCTTCTTCTTCAGTAACAATAAAAACAGGACGTTTAGCGTTCTTGGCACTTTCTAAACGCTGACGTTGTGTCTTAGTTAAGACACTTTTAGGATTCGTTAACACACCCGTTGAGCTAACAATATGATCGGCAGGGACATCAATTTCTACTTCGTAATCACCAAATTCGAGTGTGAATTCGCCACGGCCTAAAAATTCTTTGTTGTTCCAACCTTCATAATCAGTATAGGCGTGTAAGCGAGGAAACCATTGTGCCAGTAAGAAGATATCATTACCGCCTTCTCGAGCGTCTTCAGGGAAATGTTCGTAACCAGAACGGGCTGATACCGCATCTTCTTCAACAATATTAAAAGCAAAATCAATAGAAAACTCTACGTCATCACCAGATTTTAATGGTCTAGGTAAGTCGATGCGCATTTGTGTACCAACAACGGTAAAGTCCAATTTTTTACCGCGACTATCTTTAATTGCTTTAATTTCATAACCTAATTCATTATCGGTCATAAAATGTTGACGACGTAATTCACCTAAACTAATTTTTGCTGGCGTTTGAGCATCACCGGTTTTTGTGTAGGGACCACGACGACCAATACCGCCAAAGTTATTTGCTACATTAGCAATTGAATCGCCTTTAAAAATGTTTTGATCTAACTGCACCCATAAATATTTTAGTTTATAAGGTGAATTATTTTGGTAGGTTATTTTTTCGTAACCAGTTAAACGACGTTTTTTTTCATCGAGTGAGACTTTGATTTTGTAGTCGACTTGCTGTTGCCAATATTTTTCACCAGGCTCTCCCGAGGCATTTCGATAAACGTTCGGTGTAGGAAGCACCTCTTCTAATTGACGAAACTTATCTTCAAAATCGCCTTTGGTTTGCTTAATGGCCGATGCATTTACAGTGGATGATATTGCAAGTGGTAATAGTAATACCGCAATAGTATTTCTGATTATAATTTTCATTGTTTCCATTTCTTATGTTGAAGTGTTGAATAATGTTACCTTAAAGTGAGTAATCTTTTAATACTCGATGTAATGCCCCCTGAATTATTTGTATACAATTATTTACGATACTCTGATTTACTTTCTAAAATTTAACTTAATGTTATGACTTACCACTTTTTGCTAGATTAAACGCGGCTATTCCAGGTGGGATTGCGGCGATAATGACAAATAACAAAAAGCCGGCGATTAGACTCATACTTGATTGTGTAAATAGTTGTGTTTCTATCAGCACACCGTAGTGAGTAAGAATGAACGCTTGTGTCAGTGATAGTGCTATGTATAAGCCTGTCAAGGCAATAACGGTACTGATTAATGCAATTAATAACGCTTCTAATTCTATTAGTGAAAATACATAGCTTGCAGAAGCACCTATTATCCTTAAGAGTTTTATTTCATTAACTCGCTCTTTTATTGACGAAAGTAAGCTTGCGCACAAGCCGATTAAAGATGAAATGATAACGAGTAAGGTAATTAACTTTAGGGTGTTATCAAACACTGTCATAGTTTGCCATAATTGCGCCAGTGCCACCCCAGGTAAGATCGCAGTAAGTGGCTCTAACTTGTCTGCATTTATCAGACGCTGAAAATTAAACACCGCTATTTTTGAGTGAAGACCTACCATTATCGCGGTTACTGATTTAGGTATTAAATGCTTAGCTTGGCTAAGCGGCAGTTGTGGGTTGTTTATTAAATACTTGACTTCTTTAGGCTTGCTAACATGAACTGCTTCTAAGCCCTGCAAACTAACATGTAGCGTTTGATCTACCGGGGTACCCGTTGTTGCTAATATACCGACAACATTAAAGGGTAACTTATCATGTTTAATGAAGCTGGTGTTACCTATACCGTGGGAGAGAGTAATTTTGTCACCTAAATGATAACCCAGTTGCTTGGCAACGTTAGCGCCTAAAACAACATCAAATACAGCGTCAAATGGTTTACCTTGGTCAAAATGAAGTGCTTGATTATTCGCATAACTGTAAAATTCAAAGTAATTTTTTGTGGTTCCCATGACACGGTAGCCCTTGTGAGAATCTCCTAAGGAAATAGGGACCGCCCAACGAACCGGCTTCGCTTTAGCAATACGTTCATATGACTGCCAGCCTATGTTGTTGGTCGGCGAACCTATTCTAAAAACAGAATATAATAGCAAGTTGATACTGCTAGTACGTGAACCAACGATAAGATCAACCCCCGAGACACTGCTAGCAAAACTCGATTTTGCTTGATGGCGGATATGGTCGACACCTAGCATGACAAAAAGACTAACGCTTATGGTCGCAATAGTTAATAATACTGAAGCCTTGCGGTTAATTAGGCTCTTAATGGCTAACTTGAGATACATTAATGGTTAACTGCTTTATTTTTTATTGTGGGAAAATTGATCTCGTGAAAGTTTTGTACCCTATCAAAATGGTGTTTTAGTCGGGTATCATGGCTAACAAAGAGTAATGTGGTTTGGTTAGTGTCACACAGTGTGTTAAGTAAAGACAAAAATTTATCTCTGTTAGGCTCATCTAATGATGATGTTGGCTCATCAGCAATAAGCAACTTTGGCGAGTTGATAAAAGCCCGAGCAATGGCAATTCGCTGCTGCTGACCAATACTTAGGGTACTTACTGGTCGAGACCAGTCGCTTTCATTGACAGCTAAAGCCTTTAATAACTCTGCAATTTGATTAGCTAAATTAATTGCTTGTGTGTTTGCAGAAAATTGTCTAGCCAAGGCTATATTTTCTTTAGCATTAAGATAATCAATCAAATTAAATTGTTGAAAAATGTAGCCAATATTGTTTGCTCTGAAACGATCTCGTTGACGACTGTTCATTTTTTCAAGCGATTCGCCTAAAACTGTTATAGTACCGTTTGATGGACGTAAAACGCCGGATATTAGGTTCAATAAGGTTGATTTTCCACAACCTGAGGGACCAAAGATAAAGTGCTTTTCACCTTGAGCAATCGATAAGGACTCGACGCAAATGTCATTTTTTGGCGTGGTATTGGAATAAGAAAATTTTACGTTTTCGAGCAGGATAGACATGGGTGGCGATTGTTATGATAAAAGTGTTATATTATAACATCCTTGGTACTATTGAAAGATAACTTTCATCATGTAGATCAAAAAACTTAATTATAGTTTATGTTATTTGTAAGGGGTTGAAATTAGTGCGAATTATAGCAGTATATTGCATTTTGTTATTGTTAGTCGGTTGTGAGCCGCTAGTTACAAATAAGACTAATGCAGACAACAATGCCTCAGCGGCGAGTCAAGCTGAAAACGTTAATGTTGTCGAAAAAGCAGCGCAAGACGAAAGGGCTGGGCAAGCACTTGTTGCTGATAAAAACTCGCAAGTCATCACCTATCAGGAAATTGAGTGGATAGAATTAATGCCAGAAACTGATTTAGACGCATTATTAAACCCACCTGAATATATTTTAAGCGTTGAAGAAGGTGCTGCTGAGGATACCATTGACAGCATTAAAGCCAGCGAAATGGATACTGAACTAAATGGACAAAGTGACTATGAAAAAGCATTAGTATCAACCGATACTATTGAGGCGATGGATGGAAAGTACATTGAAATACCGGGATACATTGTGCCAGTTGCTTTTACCGATGCCCAAATTGTTACGAGTTTTTTTCTGGTACCTTATTTTGGCGCATGCCTTCACATGCCACCGCCACCGCCAAATCAAATTATTTATATAGAGATAGAAGACGGCTTTAAGCTTGAAGACTTTTACGAGCCGGTTATTGTCTCAGGTAAATTATCAATCTCGCTATTTGAAGATGCTATAGCGTCTTCAGCTTACACCATGACCATGGATAAAATGCGTTTTTATTACGACAGCGAGTAATGTCATCATTCACTAAAGCTATAGTTTGCCTTTCCGGTTTCTGTGGAATCAAAACGGCCAGATTTACCAAGTAAATGAGATTCAGGAACCGATTGTATGATGACAAATTGGCTTGAAGCCACTCCATTAATGAAATGGCCATTATGTTTGAGTGTTAGTTGGTAGGCTTGCTCATTGATAACGCCTGTTATGACTTCAAAACCAGTGAAAGTGGCATCGCCATCTTCGCTGTAATATAGAAGATAATGTGTATTACTGCTCCCTTGAATAACGCCTGAGTACTGCTGTTTTATTAAAGCTTTACTGACCTTAGTATTCATATTTAACGCTTGCTCTGTTGACTCTTGCCAATCTAGTATTTGAAATGTTCCAGTAAAATCCATAATGTCCTCTGATTATATGTTGCGGTTAAGTCAATAGTACGACAAAGTAAGTTATTGATATTGTAAAAATGCGTCAATATGTAATAAAAGGTGAATATATTTGCAAAAAAATAATAGCGATGTGACTGGGGTTTTTCACCAGCAAAAGGCTAAAGAAAATTATCAGCTACGAAGATATTTCCCTGAATCAGCATTTAGCGATCTCATTGAACAATTTTGGTTTGTTAATTGGGACTTACCTGATAACACATGTCACTGCCAAAAAAACTTACCTGATGCTAACTTTCATCTAATTTTTGACCATAATGAATTGAAGTTACTCGGTCCGGTGAGTAAAACTTATCATTATGAAATGAGCGCTAAAGGACAAGTTTTAGGGGTAAAATTTAAACTAGGTACAATACATCAAAGGCTAAACCTTTGTGCGAGCGACTGCATTGATAAGGAATTTAATTTACAGAAAACGTTAATGTTAGATACTAATAAAGCATCTTGTCTATTATCTAATGCGAGCACTGATAGCGAATATGTCGAAATTTTACAGCAACTCGTTTCTCCGCTGGTAACTAAACCATCGAAACAACTGTTATTTGTATGGGAGGCCATTGAAATAATTAAAACCCAAACGGATGTATATAAAGTAGAGCAGCTATCAGAACGTTTAAACGTTTCTATCAGGACAATACAGCGTGCTTTTCAGCTATATGTTGGCTTAAGTCCAAAGTGGTTAATTCGTAAATACAGGCTACATCAATTGTTGAAAGAGCTCGATATCAACCCTGATAGCATTAGTCATTTAATAGACACCTTGGGCTATACAGATCAAGCCCACTTAATCAAGGATTTCAAAAACATGTTAGGGCTGACACTTAAAAAATATAAACAACTTAAGGAAAGTTAAGGAAGATAATTATAAGTTGTTGTTAAATCATGTAGCTAAATACTTAACAATAATGAGCTTCATTCAAACTAGCTTGGCTGGCCGGTATAGTTGCAATCTCGCTTTAAACAGCTAACTTATCAGATTGTTTTACCTTTGCTTTTTTTTAAATAGGAAATAAAAAATAAAATTACGCCAGTTATTAGCATGATTAACGACGCTATGGCCACTGGTAACATTAGCCAAAGGTTGGCGTTTTTTTCAAAAAAAGTACCATCGTGAATACTCTCTATAAAATCTGAATTTCGTTGGGCAATATGTAAAACCTTGCCATTGGAGGCGTCGATTTGAATTTCTAAACGGTTTTTTGCTCGAATTTTGATAATACCTTTGCTAGGTCTTACATCGAGTCTATCAACGTCTTGCCAGCTTGTGATTTCAGCTTTTTCTATCGTTTTGGCAATCGTTAATATTTGACTAAAGGCAATGGTTGGCTTTTGCTCAAGTCCTTTCATGGTTGGCGGTTGCAATAGACTAAATTCTTTTTTGACCAGTAGTAGCGCACCCGTTATCAAAATGACTAATAGTGGTATCGCAATAATAATACTGACCCATTTATGAATGGTTCTATTGGTTTTTTTTAAGCTCATAAAAAATACTAGGTTATTTGTTTAAATTATTATTGTTGTTTTTTTTAATAAAATATTCACCTATCAATAAGCAAATATTCGCTTTGCGTGAAAGTTAAAAGATCCAACTGGACTCTAATAATAGCTTTCACGGCTACGATTTTATAATCGAAAAATGATGAATAGGTTTACACGGCTTATTCACCGATAAATTATCCTTTAAAAATAATTAGTTTTCATTTGTTTGAACGCTTTTTTTTGTTGATTGGTCGCTTCAATGGTTTAATCTTTCGTCATTTTAACTTAATGTTATCTTGTAACAATAATAATTATTTCACTGGTGGAACATGAAAATTTTTTTAAAAGCAGCGCTCGCTGCATCCTTGATATTTTCTAGCGCTAACGGATTAGCTTTCAAACCCGAAGACGCAGATAAACCCATTTTTAGTAGTAAAACTTTTAGTGCTATGGAGATGCGCAATATAGGCCCAGCCTATATGTCTGGTCGTATTGCCGACATTGCCATAGATCAAAACGACCCGTCTACTTGGTATACGGCAGTTGGCTCAGGCGGTATCTGGAAAACGGTTAATGCTGGTACAACCTGGAAGCCTATCTTTGATAAACAGGCTGTTTATTCTACTGGTGATGTCACCATTGACCCAAGTAATTCAGACATTATATGGGTCGGTACAGGTGAAAATAATGGCGGTCGCCATATCAGCTTTGGTGATGGTGTTTATAAGTCTACTGATGGTGGTGAAACATGGAAAAACATGGGGCTAAAAAAGTCTGAGCGTATTTCCGATATTATTATTCACCCTACAAATTCCAATATAGTGTGGGTCTCTGCCCAAGGTCCATTATGGACAAGTGGTGGCGAGCGAGGCTTATACAAAACTACTGATGGCGGTAAAACGTGGCAACAAGTTTTAAAGCCTGAAGATAAATGGACTGGCGTTACGTCTTTACTGATTGACCCTCGTAACCCTAATAAACTTTACGCCGCGACCTGGTCTCGTCAAAGAACCGTGGCTGCTTATGTCGGCACTGGCCCAGGCTCTGGTATTCATACTTCTGATGATGGTGGCTTAACGTGGACAAAACTTAAAAAAGGTTTACCTGCTGGCAATATGGGGAAAATTGGTATGGCAATTTCGCCAACTAAGCCTGATGTATTATATGCCACCATTGAGACTGATAACCGTAAAGGTGGCTTCTATCGCTCAGAAAATCGCGGTGCTAGCTGGCAGAAAGTTTCTGACGAAGTAGGAGGTGGTACGGGTCCTCATTACTATCAGGAAATCTTTGCCGATCAACATCAATTTGATCGTGTTTATATTGCCAGTAATTATAGTAAAGTGTCTGATGATGGCGGTAAAACATGGACGCCTATCAGTATAGAACGTAAACACGTCGATGATCATGCCTTTGCATTCCATCCAACTGATCCTGACTTTGTACTTATCGGCTCTGATGGTGGTATTTACATGTCACATGATCGTATGACTACGTTTCGTTTTATTGCCAACTTACCTTTAACTCAGTTTTATAAAGTAGCCCCTGATGATTCATTACCATTTTATAACGTTTATGCTGGCGCCCAAGATAACAGTACTCAAAGCGGCCCATCACGCACAAACCGATTAGAGGGGATTAAGAATAAAGACTGGTTCTTAACCTTAGGCGGTGATGGTCATCAACCTGCCGTCGAGCCAGGAAATCCTGACATTATGTATTCACAATGGCAGCAAGGTAATTTAGCTCGCCGTGATATGAAAACAGGCGAAAATGTTTATATCAAGCCGCAAGCTCGACCAGGTGAGCCTGCGGAGCGTTTTAACTGGGATGCACCAATTAATGTTTCTTCACATGATGCAAAGCGTTTATATTTTGCCTCACAGCGTGTATGGCGCTCTGACGATAGAGGTGATAGCTGGACGCCAATTTCAGGTGACTTAACTAAAAATGGCAATCGTATGCACAAGCCAGTAATGGGGCGTACATGGTCAGTCGAGGCTGGCTGGGATCTCTATGCAATGTCTAATTTTCATACCATTGCTAATTTTTCTGAGAGCCCTGTAGATGAAAATATTCTTTGGGTTGGTACCGATGACGGCTTAATTCAAGTTTCAACAAATGGCGGTAAAAACTGGAAGAAAATTGACTTGAAGCGGGTTAAAGGTATTCCAGCTAATGCTTATGTTAATGATATCCG
Source organism: Colwelliaceae bacterium MEBiC 14330 (assembly GCA_040779365.1). GTDB lineage: Bacteria > Pseudomonadota > Gammaproteobacteria > Enterobacterales > Alteromonadaceae > Colwellia. The sequence continues at coordinate 189,240 of JBFONR010000002.1, read as the reverse complement.
CGCTGATTTGTTTGACCCTAATACTGTCTATGTTGCCCTTGATAACCACAAAGAGGGGGACTTTAAGCCATACCTTATTAAATCGACTAACTTAGGTAAGCGCTGGACCTCTCTGGCTAAAGACATACCGGAAAAACACCTAGTATGGCGAATAGTTCAGGATCATGTAAATAAAGATTTGCTATTTATTGGTACTGAGTTTGGTATTTTCTTTTCGGTTGATGCGGGAAAAAAATGGCTTGAACTTAACGGCGGTATGCCAACGATTGCTACCCGTGATGTTAAAATTCAACGTCGTGAAAATGATTTAGTTGCTGGTACATTTGGTCGTGGTATCTATATTCTCGATGACTATGCACCATTACGCCAATTAACAAAAAAATCCATGGAAAAAGATGCACTATTATTTGCCCCAAGCCGTCCAGTGAAATGGTTCAAACTTGATCGTAACCATACCAACACCGTTGGTGATGATAGTTTCGCTGCCAAGAACCCTGCCCACGGAGCGACGTTGACTTATTTTCTGAAAAACAGTTTATTAACCGAAAAAGAAAAGCGTCAACAAGCTGAAAAGAAAATGGTTAAGGATAAAAAGTATCCGAAATATCCTAATTGGCAAAGTATTGAAAAAGAGAACCAACAAGCACAGCCTACAGTCTATCTTGAAATAAAAGATGCCTCGGGTAACTTTGTTAAGCGTGTTGCTGGTAAAGCTAAAAAAGGTATACATCGAGTGACTTGGGATATGACTTATGGCCAAACCGCAGCCGTTGTTGATGGTAAGCTTTCTGGTAGCAGCTTAATTGCATCGCCGGGTAAGTATAATGCAACCTTGTATAAACGTGTTGATGGCAGTGTTACTCAATTGGCTGAGCCGGTTGATTTTGAACTACAAGCTATTTACCAGCCAGCATTAAAGACGCATTCTGCTAGCGAAGTCTTGGACTTTGGTAGGCAAGTTGTTGAGGCTCAAAAACGTTCCTCTGCGTCACGCTCAACGCTTGCAGAACTAGAAAAAACTATGCAGTCACTTCGCCTTGCTATTGATGCTACACCAAGCAATATCACCGCACTAGAGCAGCAATTTGCTAACATTCAAACAGAAATGAATGCTATTTATTTTGAATTATCTGGTTTGAAGTCTCGCGATCGCAAAGGGGCAAAACCTGCGAATATTTCAAGCCGTCTCAATTATGCTATGTCGGCAACTTGGTCTAATTATGGGGCAACAAAGCAGCATAAGGAGCAACTTGGCTATGCATTAACCGGTCTTGAAGGGGTAACTAAGCGCATTAAAAGTCTTGAAAGTGATTTAGTTCCAGCCCTGCAACAAGCGATTATTGATGCTAACGGTCCTTGGACAAAAGGTGCTGCTTTGTAATAAATAGCTTCACTTTATTAAACAGATAAAACGGCACCACTGAGGTGTCGTTTTTTATTTTGACAGGATAAAGCGCTTAATATGCCTACTGTTCATGGCTAGAAATGTCAGTAGTCAAAGAGGCTAAATCCATTAAAACCAAATAAAGCTAAAACAGTCAACAGCCATATTGCAATTCAAATTAGAAATGCTCTAATGCTTTGATGGAAGACAGTAGTACTTTTGTAACACTGGTTTCTTTTAGATTATTAGGCCAAAGCGCATATAGCGGTAGAGATTCCACTTGCCAATGCGGTAGCACAGGTATTAGTTTGCCACTTTCTAGATCGGCGTGTACCTGTGATTTTGCCAAAACCGCTAGGCCATTACCTCGCAGGCAATATTGATAGATTGCTTCAACACTGTTAACTGAAATTTGGCTATTAAACTCTACTTCTTGGCTTGATGAAGATGATAGAAAAGTACGCTTATTGGTCAGTTGTGCTAACTTTAACCATAACCAAGTTGTTAAGTCTGTTGGTACCGTTGGCTGTATGTGCTTTTGATAATAGTCAGGTGAGCATACCAATTGGCGCTCTATCATCCCTAGCTGCACTGCTTTTAAGTCACAGTCTTTTAGCTGTCCAGCTCTGATGATTAAATCGACCTTATCACCAATGTTGTCGCTATTTGAATCCGAGAAGTGGAGGTTAATTGTTACTTTGGGATGTTTTGTCGCAAATTCAGCAATAACATCATTTATTGGTGAGATACTTAATGCAGTCGGTAAGGATAGTTTGATTTTACCTGCTGGTTCATTTTGGCTTTCAGCTAACAGATTCATACCTTTATTTGCTGCAGCCAGCATTTGTAATACTTGCTGATAAAACACTTCCCCTTCATGGCTCAAGGTTAGTTTTCGAGTCGAGCGATAAAGTAGAGCGCTGCCAGTTTTCTTTTCAAGCTGTGTTATATGATAACTCACCACAGATGGCGACAAAGTAAGTAGTTTAGCAGCCTTGTTGAATGAGCCATTCTTCACCACTTCTGCAAAGATAGCCATTGCCTTAAGCTCGTTTATCAAAATAATTATTCCAAAAATTAGAATTATAAAATCAAATTAAAGCAGCTAATAAAACTTACTGCAATGTATGAAAATAGGATTTTTACAGCTAATAATGTTTTTCAACTTGGAGATTTAAATGTCATCACTACTTTCAATGGTTATATTTTCTTTATCTATGTCGATAAGTCCTGGGCCTGTTAACTTTGTAGCGCTAACAAGTGGCTTGAATCATGGTTTACTAAAATCGATAAAATTTGTTGCGGGTGCAACGATAGGTTTTGTTGTCTTATTAGCGTTAATAGGTATTAGTTTAGGTGCTGCGCGGCAAGATTTTCCTAATGCTTTCAATATACTAAAATATATCGGCTGTGGTTATATAATTTTTATTGGCTATAGCATTCTCAATGATGGTGGAGATATCAATACAACATCCTCTTCATCATCAGTGCCCTCATTTTATCAAGGCTGGCTTATGCAATGGCTCAACCCTAAGGCTTGGATTGCTTGTTTAGCTGGATGCTCTGCATTTGATCTTTACACATCAGAGCAACGCTTGATTCAGTTTGTTGTTATTTATTTCTTGATTTGCTTTTTGGGTATTGCGTGTTGGGCAATATTAGGCGAAAAGATAAAGCGCTGGCTTAGCTCTACAAAACAGGTGCGAGTATTTAATAAAATAATGGGAAGTATTTTATGTTTGTTAGGGTCTGCGCTACTACTAAATTAAAATGAAACTGATTATGATAAATCAGCAGCACTGGCGGTTATTATTTGCCAAAGAAGCAGATACAAAAAAGCCCCAACCGAAGTTGAGGCTGCTTGCTTCCTAAGAAGGAATGGTGCCGACTGCCGGAATCGAACTGGCGACCTACTGATTACAAGTCAGTTGCTCTACCAACTGAGCTAAGTCGGCACACAAAACTGTGTGCAGTATTTTTTCTGATACGAGGAAAATACTCTGGCACCAAAATAATGCTGTATCTGGTTAGCTGGATACTAACTGAGCAACATTTTTTAAGATGGTGCCCCGACCCGGATTTGAACCAGGGACACGAGGATTTTCAATCCTCTGCTCTACCAACTGAGCTATCGGGGCGTTTTTCTCAACAGGGCTTTGTTCTGCCTCGTTAAGACGGGGCGTATTAAACTGTTTTTCCTTTACCTCGTCAACTGTTTTTTACCAACTTTTTTATAAAAAGCGTCTGTTTGTTGGTTTTTACAGCACTATTGATTGCTGTGCTGTATTTATGAGCGCTAACGAGTTATTAAGTAGGCAAAGCAAAATTAAGTGAGCCGTATTTGCTTATTTACTGGGCGGGACATAACCTTCAATTTCAGGCTCTTTACCTTCAAATAAAAAAGCAACCATAGCTGCTTCTAAAAATGCTCTGTCATCAGCATTCATCATGTTCATCTTTTTTTCATTAATTATCATAGTCTGTTTTTTTTGCCAGATAGCCCAAGCTTCTTTTGATATATTATCAAAAATTCTTTTGCCAACTTCACCAGGGTAGAGTTGGAAACCTAAGCCTTCGGCTTCTTTTTTTAGGTTTTGACAAAATACTGTGCGACTCATAATGCTTTCTCTATATAGGTTTTAGTTAATAAATTACTAGCTAAGGGTCAATTGCTAAGTAAGGTAAGTAATTTTTGTGTTGAAGCGGCTAAACCGATAGTTAACTCTTGGTTTAAATCATACCACTTTTGTTGGTCCGTTTCGTTTATTTCTTTAATATCTATAAGTGAACAGTCTATAACCACAGGTGTGATATCTAAATGGAAATGACTGAAAGTATGTCTAAACTCTGGAAGTTGTTGACTTGATTTGGCTTTAAGTGAAAGCCTAGCGAGTAATGCCTCTATTTCTTTGTGCTCATTCACCTGATAAAAGCACCATAGGCCACCCCAAATGCCAGCAGGAGGACGTTTTTCCATTAATACTTTATTACTTTTATCGGTTAACTGTCTCGGAATAACCATAATGGTCTTTTTTTCCGGAATCTTTTTCTTTGGCTTTTTTTGTGGGAAGTTCATTTGTTGATCGCCAGCTTTGGCCAAACAACTTTGCTTAAGTGGGCAAACTGGGCAGTTAGGTTTACTTCGCGTACAGACGGTAGCCCCTAAATCCATCATTGCCTGATTAAAGCTATCTGTTTCAATACTGGGCGTGAGCTTTTCGCTTAATTGCCAAAGTGTTTTATCGAATTTACTTAAACCATTATAGCCTTCAACGAGATAACTACGAGCAAGAACACGTTTTACGTTACCATCTAAAATTGGGTGATGTTGTTTTAGGGATAAACTTAAAATAGCACCAGCAGTTGAGCGACCAATTCCGGGCAAAGCAATAACTTGTTCAATATCTCTTGGGAATTCGCCGCGATAGTTACTGGCCATTATTTTGGCGGCTTTATGTAAGTTACGAGCCCGGGCGTAATAACCAAGCCCTGTCCAGTGGTGAAGTACGGCATCCTCTTCCGCGTTTGCTAACGCAGTAATGCTTGGAAAAGACGTCATAAAACGTTGATAATAAGGGATAACGGTGGCAACTTGAGTTTGCTGCAACATAATCTCAGAAATCCACACTCTATAGGGGGTCTTATCTTGCTGCCAAGGTAAGTGTTTCCTACCTTGTTGGTGATACCAGCTAACAACTTGCTGACCAAATTTCTCAGCAGATTCTGCTGTTATTGTAATTGCATTTTTCATAACGCGCAGTGTAACGAAATAATCCCATTAGCTCAAATAAGCAAATTCGATCTTATTGCTTAACGGGTATATAATATCGCCTTTAAAATTCAGCCTGCTAAGTTTTAATATCGGGCAAGGCAAAATAAGGCTTTAAAATGAAAGTAACCGCAAAAAATCGTAGTCGCCGTATTCGTAAAAAATTACGGGTTGATGAATTTCAAGAGCTTGGTTTTGATGTTGCTTGGCAATTAAAAGAAGACATTACAGATAAAGAAATTGACGCCTTTATTGATAAGTTTTTTGCTGAGGCGATTCAACCCAACAAATTAGGCTTTGGCGGTGAAGGTGATAGCTTGTGGCATGGCTTGATTTGCACACAAAAACTTGGATCTTGTACCCAAGAACATAGAGTAATCGTAGAACAGTGGTTAACTGACAATGGCGCAACTTCAGTAGCTGTAAGCGAGCTTTATGATGTGTGGTGGGCGGAATAGCTTTATTGTTAATGAAGCTTCATTGTTGATAAGTTCATTAGCATGCATTAAGGATATGACCAAATCATCGAGTGTTATTATAAAGGTTAGATAAGAAAAAACATGACTGAAAAAAGCGAAAAAATACATAAAACTATTGAGCAAGCCCAACAAGAGGGTAAGTATATTCGAAAAGTACGTAGCTTTGTTAAACGTGAAGGTCGCTTAACGAAAAACCAAGAACGTGCCATTGATAACCATTGGCAGGAAATGGGCTTAAATCATAGCGACGGTTTAATTAACCCTGATACTCTTTTTGATAATGATAACCCTATTGTATTAGAAATTGGTTTTGGTATGGGCAAGTCTTTAGTTGAAATGGCAAAAGCTGCGCCAGCGTTAAATTTTATTGGTATTGAAGTGCATAAGCCCGGTGTAGGTGCTTGTATCTCATCGGCAGTCGAAGCAGAAGTTAGCAATTTAAAAGTCTATGAACATGATGCCATTGAAATACTGGCTGACTGTATCCCTGATGAGAGTTTAACAACCGTGCAATTATTTTTCCCTGATCCATGGCATAAGAAAAAACATCATAAACGTCGTATTGTTTCTGCAGATTTTGTTGAAACTATCAGACAAAAACTGAAAGTTGGTGGTGTTTTCCATATGGCAACTGATTGGGAAAACTATGCTGAATGTATGTTAGCAGATATGCAAAGTGCTCAAGGCTACCGAAATTTATCAGCAAGTAATGATTTTGTCCCGCGTCCTGAGTCTCGGCCGTTAACAAAATTTGAAAATCGCGGTCAAAAACTTGGTCATGGGGTTTGGGACTTACAATTTGCTAAAAAAGCTTAACCTGCTTGGTTAAGCTTCTCTTGATTGTGATTGAGGTAAGAATTGGCGCTCAATAAAAAATAAATGTTGCGCGTTACGTAAATTACCCGTATCGATCAACCATTGTTGGTCAATGATTTCATGGTGTAAAGCCGCATGTAAAATACGGCTTTTATATTGTGTCCAGTAAAATAATGTCGCTGCTTGGTGGCATTCATTGTTGGGGCGTTGTTCACTGCGAGTTTGTGCTAATTCTGCTTTAATGCTTGCTATAACTTGTTCTTTTAGTTCACTATCAATTTGTTGTTTAAACCGAGTAAATCGCTTAGCTTTTATTAGTTGCCATATTAACCACACTAATGACAGCAACGCCAAAATGGCGATAATTTCCATGAGCACTTCCTATCTAACTAATCATCTTTATCATAACAGTTTTGCCAAATAAATTATCTAGCTAAGCTAATAAAAATACTGATTAAACCATAACAGTTAGTTACACTGTTGATAACTTATTTTCAAATGGACTGCTTGCAATGCCCAAAGCATTATTATTGCTCGGAATTTTCTTTATCTGTGGTTGTACTAACGCAATACATGCCTTTCAAATAAAAGAAAACTCTATACAAACCTTGTACAAAAAGGTAAACCCTTCAGTTGTTGAATTGCATGTTAAAGCCTTAATGGACCCTAAGGTTGGTCAGGTTGTTTATCAAGCTAAAACAGCAAACTCTTTAGGTTCAGGTGCTTTAGTTAGTCGAGAAGGGCGTATTTTGACCGCTGCCCATGTTGTCGATAAAGCTACCGCGATTGAGGTTGAATTTGCTGATGGTAGTAAAACTTCTGGCCATGTCGTTTGGGTTGAGCCATTAATAGATTTAGCTATGATACAAGCTGCTGAGGTACCCAGCTCTGCAAGTCCGGTAAAGCTAGCGAAAACTAATGACTATCAAATAGGTGAGCAGGTTTTGGTTATTGGTGCCCCGTTTGGCGTCAGTCATAGTTTATCCGTTGGTTATTTAAGTGGTATTCGAGACAGTGATGCTATACCAGGTCGAACATTAGTACCACGTTTATTGCAAACAGATGCGTCAATTAACCAAGGCAACTCAGGTGGGCCAATGTTCAACCTTAATGGTGAGATTATTGGTATTGTTAGTCATATATTATCGAAAAGTGGTGGCAGTAATGGCTTAGGTTTTGTCATTTCAGTTGATACTATTCATGGTATCATTGATAGCGATCCTGGTACTTTTTCTGGTTTTATTCCGTTGTTACTCAGCAAAGAGCAATCGTATGCGATTAATAACTCGGCAGGGCACGGTATGTTAATTCAGCATGTTATTCCAGGAACCTTAGCAGATAAATTAGGTTTTAAAGGGGGGAATTTAAGTGTAGTTCTCGGTCGCAGCCCCATTTTACTGGGCGGTGACGTTTTATTAGCAATTGCTGATAAGCCTATTACTGATTTAGCCTCAGCGGTAGAAATAAAAAAGCGTCTTGCGGGTTTTCAAAAAGGCGATAAAGTCAAATTTAAATTTTTGCGTAATGGCCAAATTAAAGAAATTTTCTGGACTGTTGAATAGATTTTTTTGACAGGCGGAAAATTCACTGGTGCGCTGAGTAAAGTAAAGCGCAACGGTTTTTTTTGCAGATTAAAGTCCTAAAAATGTATTTTTTGATGGAGTTATAGCAATCACGCTTTATAATGATTGCTAATATTGTTCGGAAGCATGTTATGAATATAGTATATAAAACAAGAACGCAGTTAGTGGTTGAAACCCTTAGAGAGAAAATCCTTAGTGGTGAATTTAAAGCGGGTGAATCCTTGCGTCAAGCAGCCTTAGCAACAGAGTTAAATGTCAGTCGAATTCCCGTCAGAGAAGCTTTACTGCAACTTGAGGGCGAAGGTCTGGTTGTCTTTGAACCTCATAAAGGTGCAACCGTTACTGAGCTAAACGCCAAACATGTCGATGAACTATTTGAACTAAGGGCAATGCTTGAAGGCAATTTACTAGCCGCCTCTTTACCGCTGTTAACAGAAGAGAAGTTAGCTGAAGCCAGTGCTATTTTAGCGAAGCTAGATAAAGCCTTAGGTACTGAAAACGCAGCCAATACTTGGAGTGAATTAAACTCAAATTATCATAACTGCTTATATTCAGCAGCAAATCGACCACAAACTCAAGATCTTGTTAACACCTTGAATAAAAATGCTGATAGATATATTCGTATGCATTTACTGTGGGCAGGTGGTATTTCAAAAGCAGGCCCTGAACATAATCAATTACTCGCTTTTTGTCGCACCGGTGATGTTGATGAAGCTGTTGCCGTATTAAGACATCATATTTTGAGCTCTAGAGATGAAATTAAAGCGTTTTTAGAGCAACGTGAAGCAGCAAATAGCTAATTACCCCGCTTAAAAAAATATTTGCTTACTTTGTTGTAAAAGTAAGCAAATATTGACATTTACAGAAAAAATCTATACTATTCACGCCCCTAAAAACCACATAAAACGTACCTAGTTTCACTATACTTAGCTTTAGTTAACTTTAGTCAAATGTGTCCGTCAATTCGTATTCGAATGACTACTGGCCGACAGTGTCAATAGCTTCGATAAACCCAATGAGATAAAAATGTTTGAATTACACGCGAGTAAAGCCTCGAACTTGAAAAATGATGTATTATCTGGCTTGACTGTTGCTTTAGCCCTTGTGCCTGAAGCGGTAGCGTTTGCTTTTGTGGCAGGGGTTGAGCCTTTAGTTGGCTTATACGCTGCTTTTATGGTCGGATTAATTACTGCTATATTTGGTGGTCGTCCCGGAATGATTTCAGGTGCTACCGGCGCAATGGCGGTAGTGATGGTGAGTTTAGTTGCTATTCATGGGGTTGAGTACCTCTTCGCGACAGTGATACTCACCGGTATCTTACAGATCTTAGCCGGTTTATTTAAGCTAGGTAAATTTATTCGCCTTGTTCCCCATCCGGTGATGTTGGGTTTCGTTAATGGTTTAGCTATTGTTATATTCTTAGCACAACTAGGGCAATTTAAAGTGACCAATGCCGCTGGCGAGTTAGAATGGATGCAAGGAAATGCCTTATATACTATGGCTGGCTTAATTATTTTAACCATGGCAATAATTCACTTTTTCCCTAAATTAACCAAAGCAGTGCCGTCAACCTTGGTCGCTATTGTTAGTGTTTCTCTCTTAGTTTTTGCTATTGATCTTGATACCAAACTAGTTGGAGATGTTGCCTCTATTGCCGGTAATTTGCCAACATTTGCAATACCAGAGGTACCATTCTCATTTGAAACCTTTAAAATTATCCTTCCTTTTGCTCTGGTACTTGCTGCTATTGGTTTAATTGAGTCATTGTTAACATTAACCTTAATTGATGAGTTGACTGGTACAAGAGGCCGTAGCAATAAAGAATGTATAGCGCAGGGCGCAGCCAATACTGCAACGGGTTTTTTTGGTGGCATGGGCGGTTGTGCGATGATTGGTCAATCTATGATCAATGTTAACTCTGGGGGCCGTGGTCGTGCCTCTGGGATAACTGCAGCGTTAGCATTATTAGCTTTTATTTTATTTACTTCAGGTTTAATTGAGCAAATTCCATTAGCTGCGTTAGTTGGCGTTATGTTCATTGTGGTTATCGGTACTTTTGAATGGTCAAGTATACGTATACTTGGCAAAGTGCCAAAAGCTGATGCTTTTGTTATTGTATTAGTTTCAGGGGTAACTGTTGCTACAGATTTAGCCGTTGCTGTCATTGTTGGTGTAATAGTTTCAGCATTAGTTTTTGCCTGGGAACATGCCAAGCATATTAAAGTAACGCGTGCCATTAATGATAGTGGCTCAACAGTTTATGAAGTCAATGGCCCGATTTTCTTTGGCTCGGTCGCTAACTTTCTTGAGCAATTTACGCCAGAAGAAGACAGTGACGATGTTGTTGTTGAGTTTAAAAATGCACGTGTTGCCGATCATTCTGCTATTGAAGCGATAGATACTTTAGCTGAACGCTACTTGTCACGGAATAAAACCATGCATTTAAAACACTTGAATCAAGAATGTAAGGACTTGCTAGAAAAAGCCGATAAATTAGTAGAGCTTAATTTAATTGAAGATCCTGATTATCATATTGCCAGTGATAAGCTAGCCTAATGCACAAATTCGCTTGGTAATATTCAATCAAGAGCATAATTTCACAGTAGAGGCTGTTTTTTAAACTATCTATTTTACTGATGCGCTGATAAGTTATACTTAATTTACAGCGCATTTTTTTGAAGTCGTGAGGGTCATGTGCAATTAGAGTTTTTTGAAGTTCCCAGCCCCTGTGTCGGTATTTGTCAATCTAATGACAAAGGCTTTTGTATCGGCTGTATGCGGTCGCGTCAGGAGCGTCAAGAATGGAAAACTTTAGCAAGTGATGAAAAGCAAAAAGTGATTAAACGTTGTATACAAAGAAAAAAACGTCAAGAAAATGCAAAAAAAACAACGGTAAATAGTGTTGAAGCTACTGCAGTTGATGAAGGAAGCAGGCAAGCCTCTTTGCTTGATGCGCCAAGTAACAAAGATACTATTGGAAATACAGATTTAGATTTTAGTGACTTTGAGTTATAAAACTAAGCTTTGTGCTATACCCGTTAACCTGTTGTAGTATCACTATCCCCTGCGCTATCAATGCAAGCAAAGTCTTTCTTAAATGAACAAGGCAAAGAAAATCAATTTTCAGACATTATTTTAAAAAAAACGGTTGCTTGCATCAATATTTCACTATAATATACGCGCTCTTTTGCGAGTTAGTTTCAAAAAAGAATGCCCCGATAGCTCAGTTGGTAGAGCAGAGGATTGAAAATCCTCGTGTCCCTGGTTCAAATCCGGGTCGGGGCACCATATACAAAAGACCTCAGTATTACAAATACTGAGGTCTTTTTCGTTGCAAGCGCAGTTAAATTGTTTATTTGACAACGAATTAATCTAAAATGTTGCCTAGGGGCTGTTGATCTTTCAGGGTTAAAATTTATTCAATTTAAAACGGATTTAATCGCGGCGCAAGTTTTGTATCATAGTCATTCTATTAAAAAAGCGAGCAACAATGAGTAAATTTGTTTTAAATGAACCCTAAAGGGCAGTACTTGTTTGAAATTTATACTAGGTTATCGTATGTTCGAGTAGCCAGCTACACGTCACATACTCTGCCTTCTCTAAATACCAAACAAGTTGCTGTAAAAGTAATCTCGAAAGATCAACAGCCCCTAGAGTAAAGCAAGCTTACCGCTGATTTCCTGGCGCGGTATGCTTAACACAATGTTAACTGTCCTATTAAAGTTGTTCTTTTAATGAGAATAATAACTCTAAAGCTTGTCTGGGACTAAGATCATTAACATCTGTCTCGCTTAGCGTTGTTAATGCTGGATGCTCATCAGGTGCAAGGCTGAGTTGTTCAAAGGTATCGCTTGCTGCTGGTTTCGGCGCTGTTATCGTTGATATTTGCTGTTGCTCTAGTTCGCTCAATCTTTGTTTAGCGCGCTTTATTACCGCTTTAGGGACACCGGCTAATTGCGCAACTTGTAGACCAAAACTTTTGCTGGCAGCACCTTCTTGTACCGCATGCATAAAAACAATATTGTCATCGTGCTCCATAGCGTCCAAGTGTATATTGGCGAGCGTCGCTATTTGCTCAGCCAGTAAGGTAAGTTCAAAATAGTGTGTGGCAAATAAGGTGAATGCTTTGGTTTTCATTGCTAGCATCTCTGCGCAAGCCCACGCAAGAGAAAGACCATCGTAAGTGCTGGTGCCACGACCAATTTCATCAAGTAACACTAAGCTTTTATCGGTGGCATTGTGCAAAATATTAGCCGTTTCTGTCATTTCCACCATGAAGGTAGAACGACCACTAGCTAAATCATCTGAGGCGCCTATACGAGTAAAAATTCGATCAACTAAACCTATGGTGGCACTCTCTGCTGGAACGTAACAACCAATATGGCCAAGTAAGACGATTAATGCCGTTTGACGCATGTAAGTTGATTTACCGCCCATGTTTGGCCCAGTAATAATTAACATTTTTCGTTGTTCAGTCAGTAGCACTGGGTTGGCAATAAAGGCCTCCGTTGTCATTTGTTCTACAACAACATGCCGACCTGCATCAATGCTAATACCCGATTCGGCCACTAATTTGGGTTTGACATAATTCAGCGCTAAAGCTCGCTCAGCAAACGTGGTTAATACATCCAACTCAGCAATAGCTTGGCTTAATTGTTGTAAATTGGCCAGTTCAGGTAATATTTTGCTAAATAGTTCTTGGTAAAGGGTTTTCTCTAATGCTAAAAATTTGCTTTGTGCACTGAGTACTTTTTGCTCATGTCGCTTTAATTCTTCGGTAATAAAACGTTCATTATTCTTTAACGTTTGACGGCGAATATAGTCATCGGGAACATCAACGGCTGCCGTGCGGCTCATCTCTATAAAGAAGCCATGGACCTTATTATAACCTACCTTTAAAGAGTGTATGCCAGTGCGCTCTTTTTCTCGTTGTTCAAGTTGTGCTAGAAACTCAGTTGCTCCTTCACTTAAATCTCTTAACACATCCAGTTCTTGATGATAACCAGGAGCTATAACACCACCATCGCGGATAAGTACTGGCGGGTTATCAACAATAGCACTTTCAAGCAAAGCCTGTAATTTAGGCATTGGTTGACTTTGTTTAGCAAGAGTACTGAGGTAACTAGGTTTAGTAAGCGTTAATTCAGCCTGTAAATCAGGTAGTTGCTGAAGTGCCGTGCGTAAACGGGCAAAATCTCTTGGCCTCGCTGAGCCTAAGGCAATCCGCGCGACAATTCTTTCAATATCACCTAAGCCTTTTAATAGCGGCTGTATTTGGCCGATAAGATCCAGTTCTATGAGATCACTGACGGTATTTTGTCTGTTATGCAGCACGGTGAGATCGCGCAGCGGAAAGTGCAGCCAACGTTTAAATAGCCGTGAACCCATAGGAGTCGAAGACTTGTCTAATATTGCTGCTAAGGTATTATCGATACCACCTTGTAGGTTTTGCGTTAGTTCTAAGTTTCGTCTAGTTGCTGCATCTAATACAACCCCGGTATTTGCTGATTCACAAATAATAGCGCGGATATGAGGTAATGCAGAACGTTGTGTATCTTTAACGTATTGGAACAAACAACCTGCTGCAGCTAAGCCTAAGGGTTTATCTTCAACACCAAAACCGGATAACTCTTTGGTACCAAATTGATTATTTAATAACTTAGTGGCAGTAGCTAAATCAAACTCCCACTCTGGTCGTCGCCGTAAACCTTTTCTTTGCTCAATTAAACTCAAATCTTGCAGTGTCTCACTATAAAGTAATTCCGCTGGAGATAAGCGTTGTAGTTCGGCTTGTAGCTGTTCATTTGTTTGCGGCTCAGTTAATACAAAGCGACCACTGGCCATATCTAAATAGGCAAGGCCAAATGCTGGTTCAGTGCTTGCTTTTAATTTGGCTTTTGCTGATTGGTTATCGACGATCGCAACAATTAAGTTATCTTGTCTGTCAGTCAGTAAAGCTTCGTCGCTCACTGTTCCAGGGGTAATAACGCGAACAACCTTGCGCTCAACTGGGCCTTTACTGGTAGCAGGATCGCCAACTTGTTCACAAATTGCCACCGATTCACCTAAACTGACCAACTTAGCCAGGTAATTTTCAACGGCATGGTAAGGAACGCCTGCCATTGGAATGGCATTACCACCAGTTTTACCTCTTGCAGTTAATGAAATATCTAATAAATCTGCCGCCTTTTTAGCATCATCGAAAAATAATTCATAAAAGTCACCCATACGGTAAAAGATCAAAATATGTGGGAATTCAGCCTTAATGGTTAAATATTGACGCATCATTGGCGTATGCTGTGAAAGATCTTTTGTGACAGTGGTCATGAAATGCTAAAACTCTTATGTTATCACTAGCAGTTTACTAGTTTTATTCTAGGGAAGTTTATACTCAGTGGTATTTCCCTAGATTATGCCATAAGGGTTAATAGCATTGCTTTATTTTTATTAAAATATTAAAACAAATAATCGCTTAACTAGCTTGACTGGTTAACCATGAGTTAAACAAAGACCATGCTACTAAATACATTATCATCGCGATAATGATGTCTATCACCATTTTCACTTTGGGTTTACTTAATTGGCTAGATAATTTTGCAGCACCAACGGCCAAAAAACTAAACCATACGAATGAACCCGTTATAGCACCAATAAGAAAGTAAATTTTTGCTTCGCCTGAGTATTGTCCACCAACACTGCCGATAATCATCACAGTATCAATGTAGGCATGTGGATTTAGAAAAGTCACCGCTAAACTTGTTAATAAAACAATTTTGGCAGATTTTTTCTTGATTATTCTTGCACCTTCACCTTTACTCGCAGTAAAAGCGGATTTTAGAGATAATGAGCCATAGCCAACTAAAAAAGCAATGCCGCCCCATGTTAATAAGTTATACAAGGTGTCGTTGCTTGAAAGTAAAATACTACCGCCTAAAACACCAAGGCTAATGAGTAGTGCATCATAGATAATAAATAATGCCGCAGTCATTTTGTGATGGTTTCTATTAATTCCCTGATTAAGCAGCATAGAGTTCTGAGTACCTATTGGCATGATCATGCTTAATGTTAGAGTAAAACCTTTGGCTAAAACTAATAAGCTCATAATGCCTCTCGAGAAAATGATTGCAGTGGAATTTAATTGCCGCTAGTGTGCACTATTTCTCTAAATAAATATAATTAATAAAAATTAACTATCATTAAAAAAACTTATAATGATTGTGAGGTATAAAGATGGCAAATTTAGATTATAAGTTATTAGCAGCACTGGCTGAGATCATTGAGTTACAAAGTTTTGAATTAGCAGCCAAAAAACTATTTATCTCACAGTCGGCGATTTCCCAAAGAATTAAAGCCTTAGAAGAGCAGGTGGGTCAGCCGGTACTGATTCGAACTCAGCCTTTGAGTGCGACCTTAGCTGGAGAGCAATTATTAAGTCATTATAATAAGGTCAAGCAGCTTGAACATGAGCTTTTACCAATCTTATTACCAAACAAACCACGAAAACCGATTAATGTCTCATTGGCGGTAAATGCTGACAGTATAGCGACATGGTTTATTGAGGCTATTACCCCGGTACTAAGAGAACAGCTTGTCGAGTTAAATTTAATTATTGAGCATGAAGAGCGGACTTTGGATAAATTAAGGCGTGGTGAAGCCATTGGTGCGGTAAGTGTTATAGAAAAACCGCTAAAAGGTTATCGATCTGTTAAGTTGGGGGAAATGGAATATTGTTTAGTGGCGAGTAAAGGCTTTGCTAAAAAATATTTTCCTGATGGAGTTAAACAAAGTTCTTTAAAAATGGCGCCAGCCATTAGCTATGATCATAAAGATGATATGCATGCCCGTTATATTGCTAAGCACTTTTCAATAGCTGCGAGCGAGTATTATTGCCATTGTGTTAGATCTTCAGACGCGTTCTTAGAATTAGTAAAACAAGGAGTAGCATATTGCTTGTTGCCCAAGTTACTCATAGAAGAAGAGTTAGCAACAGCACAACTGATTGATTTATGCCCAGATAAAGCACTAGTGGAAACATTATACTGGCATAGTTGGATATTAGTAAAAGGCGTGAATAAAGAAATCTCTGAACAAATCATAAAATTTGCTCGAAAAAAGTTCATGTATTAACTAGACGATGACTTTTGAGCTAAATATGCCGAGCACTTTTATTGCAAATATGCGGTGTAAACTCATTGTATGATTACGTTTTCTTGGTATTGGCTAGCATTTGTGTCGAAGATTATTGGACAAAATACCTTACCAAAATGAAAAAATGTTAGTCCTAATAAAAGTGGTCATACAATAACGTTTTCTAAACGGTTTTTTCTTAATAATAACTTTTTTAAAGAAAATTTAAAAAAGTTATTGATGCTGTTTTATCCTATATATATCATGCATTTAAAAGTATCACTTTTTTATTTTTAGCGAGAAAAAATAAAAAAGTGATAAAAAACTTGATACTGTACGACTATACAGTATACTTGTCTCATCAAAACGAAGTAACTGAGACGAATTCTGGAGCAAGCAATGAAAGATGACAAAGAAAAAGCACTATCAGCAGCCTTAAGTCAAATTGAACGTCAATTTGGTAAGGGTTCAATTATGAAACTTGGTGATAATAACACTATGGATGTTGAGACCATCTCTACTGGCTCACTTAGTTTAGATATTGCTTTGGGCGCAGGTGGTTTACCTTTAGGCCGTGTTGTTGAGATTTATGGTCCTGAATCAAGTGGTAAAACAACATTAACCTTAGAAGTCATCGCTCAAGCACAACGTGATGGTAAAGTATGTGCTTTTGTTGACGCTGAACATGCGCTTGATCCCATTTATGCAGAAAAACTAGGTGTAAACATTAATGAATTATTAGTTTCTCAGCCAGATACCGGAGAGCAGGCGTTAGAAATTTGCGACATGTTAACTCGCTCAGGCGCTATTGATGTTATCGTAGTCGATTCAGTTGCAGCATTAACCCCTAAAGCAGAGATTGAAGGTGATATGGGAGATTCGCATATGGGTCTTCAAGCACGTATGTTGTCACAAGCGATGCGTAAACTCACCGCAAACTTAAAGAAATCTAATACCATGCTTATTTTTATCAACCAAATTCGCATGAAAATTGGTGTGATGTTTGGTAGTCCGGAAACGACAACGGGTGGAAATGCATTAAAATTCTACGCTTCTGTGCGTTTAGATATTCGTCGCATAGGCGCAGTAAAAAATGGTGATGAAATTGTTGGTAATGAAACCAGAGTAAAAGTCGTTAAAAACAAAATCGCACCGCCATTTAAACAAGCTGAATTTCAAATATTGTATGGCGAAGGAATTAATAGCCTTGGTGAGTTAATTGAATTAGGCGTTAAGAATGGTTTCGTTGAAAAAGCGGGTGCTTGGTATAGTTGTAATGGAGAGCGTATTGGTCAAGGTAAAGCCAATGCAACCAAGTACTTAGAAGAACACCCTGAAATGGCTAAGGATGTTGACAATAAACTACGAGAGATGTACTTATCAAAAGTGACGCCGCTCACTGCAGAGCCAGCAGAAGAGTTGTCTGAGTAATATTGACTGCTGGTAAAGATAACAGCTATATAATATTTGCCAAAAAAGCGTAGCCTTGAATGTAAGGTTACGCTTTTTTTAGAAACTAATAGTGGCTGTGGAACCCGCGTTATTTAAAATGACAGCGCAATTATTAACTATTAGGGCTGGTGTTAACTTGTTTAGTCGCTATGAACATGACCATGTTTAAGTTCATCTTCTGTTGCTTCACGTACTTCAATGATTTCAACATCAAAACTTAGATCTAAACCCGCCAATGGGTGGTTACCATCGACGGTAATTTCATCATCTTGTACATCAATGACAATAACCGTTTGTTCGCCATCATCAGTGGTAGCACGCAGCTGTGTACCTAAAGCAAGCTCTTCAACGCCAGCAAGTAATTCTTTGGGGACGGTTTGCACAAAATTTTCATTGCGCTCACCGTAAGCTTTGCCACAAGGCACATCTACTTCAAATTTATCTCCAGCTTGGTGATCAAGCAGGGCATCGTCTAACCCTGGGATTAGGTAGCCGGTGCCTTGTATGATAGCCATAGGCTTTTCGTCGTATGAACTATCAATTAACGTACCTTCACTGTCTGATACGGCGTAGTGCATAACAACGACATTATGTTGAGCTATTTTCATGTTTAATCCTAATGAGTTAAATGTAATCTTTATTCGGCAGCTAAAGAGTAAGGTAAGGGTAAATAGGTAATGTTGGCATTTTGTGAAGCAATACGCATGTTTGGTTGCTCGCCATCATTATTTAGTACAGCTTGTATTAAACAGCTTCCGTCACTTGCTTGATAAGAAGCAAGGATGTCACCGGCTTTACGCCAATTATCACCGAGTTGTTTTTCTAAAATATCACCTGCTTGAAGTGGCCTATCAAGTTGAGCCTGTAAAGTGAATAATGCCCGCTTATTTTTACCCAAGTATTGCATTCGCGCGACAGTTTCTTGCCCTAGATAACAACCTTTAGTAAAGCTTATACCATCAATAGCCTGTAAATTGAGCATTTGCGGGACATAGCTAGCGTTATTATCTGCGGCTAAAATAGGAAAGCCGTGTGATATTTCGAGTAAATCCCAAACTTCTTGAGAATAAGTAGGCAATGCTAACTTTGTCATTAATGCTGTGATTGCATCGCTTTCATCCATAATAATATAACGAGGGACACTACCTGGCAGGTAAACTAAAGTTGATGAACCGGCTTGAATGACAGGGCTAAGACGGTTAGGTGCTTGGGAAAACTCTTGCTGTAATAAGGTGTTTGCTTGCTCGCCAATTACAGCAATAAAGTTTAAATTTTCGACTTCTTCTATAGTAACTTTTGCAAAAACACCGAATTTTTTCAGCGCTTTTAATGAGTTAGATATGCTGTTTTTCGGTTGTAATAGCAGATGAGCGGATAATCGATTAATTAATCTAAAGACTGAAAATACTTTACCTTTGGCATCACAATGGGCGCCAATAAGCAGATTTTCAGTTGTGCTATTATTGACATCACAGGTAACTTGTCCCTGGAGGTATTTACTTTGCTCTTCCCCTTGTAAGGAAATAGCACTGAAGTTGGTTAGCTCAATAAGATAAGTATCAGGTAGCTCTGTAAGTGGTGGACGTTTTGTATTGTCAGTTGTCATTAAGACGCTCGATAGATGTTTGCTAGCAAAATAGCATTAGATAATTTAAGTTAACTATAAAATAGGGACAAAAATATCAAAATACAACGGACAGGGATAAATTATTTTGTTTTTTGATGGCTGACCTGTGAGACTTGTTGTTACAATGATTAGCAATGTAAATTAATGAGAAATGGCTATGTCTATTAATAAAGTTGGAAGCAATACAGTGACAGATGATGAAAGCTCAACTACTATTTCAAGAGTTAATAAAGCACGCTTGAAATGGGCATGTCGTCGAGGCATGTTAGAACTAGATGTATTATTTATGCCTTTTGTTGATGAAGCTTATGACGACTTATCAGTGAAAGATCAATTTACCTTTGAGCGTTTACTTACTTGCCAAGATCCAGAGTTATTTGCCTGGTTTATGGGGCATGAAACTTGTGAAGATAGCGAACTCAACGCCATGGTGCAATTTATACTTCAACGCGTCAAAGTATAATATAACGCTGCGTAAATCCCGATTTAAACTTGTTCTCTATAGTACCTTG
Source organism: Colwelliaceae bacterium MEBiC 14330 (assembly GCA_040779365.1). Lineage (GTDB taxonomy): Bacteria > Pseudomonadota > Gammaproteobacteria > Enterobacterales > Alteromonadaceae > Colwellia. The sequence goes on along the minus strand of JBFONR010000002.1, from coordinate 169,491 downwards.
CTATTAGCTACTAGCTTATTTTTGCAAGTAAGTTTTAGTTATTATTACTTGTTTGCTTTGTTTAGCTCGTTTGTAAGTATAATTATATTAGGCGTTTTTCTATCATTAAAGCATGATGAAAAGATTAATGAATCTTTTACCTTAACTGAATCTGGGGTGATTTCGCGCAATGACAGGCTGTTCGTTTATCAAATCTTGGCAGAGACCCGTATGAGCTTTTTAGGTTACTGGTTAGTTGTACAACCTATACAAATGAATAATCTTTGCTGCAAAGAACACGCTAACTTGCCTCTTAAATATTGGTTTATCTATCGCGATAGCTTAGACGGTCGAGCTTGTTCCCGCTTAGCTAGGGTGATTAAAAGGCTATCTTAAAATTTTGGGACACGATACTCATCCAGATCGCACAGGCGATAAGATTGTTGGTTTAGCCTGTTCAAGAAGTTCTGGGTAGTCAAGTGTATAATGTAAACCCCTACTCTCCTTACGCTCCATGGCACAGCGAATAATAAGCTCTGCTACTAGCACTAAATTTCTCAATTCTAATAAATTATTACTGACTTTAAAGTTTTGATAATAATCTTCAATCTCTTGCTGTAATAATTCAACACGGTGCAGAGCCCTTTCAAGGCGTTTTGTTGTTCGAACAATGCCGACATAATCCCACATAAATAATCTAAGTTCATGCCAATTATGTTGTATAACAACTTCTTCATCAGAATCGGTTACTCTGCTTTCATCCCACTGAGGTAGTGTTGGATAATGGTTATCTTGTAATACGCTATTACTGATTTCTATTGCTGCAGCACGAGCAAATACTAAACACTCTAGTAATGAATTACTTGCTAAGCGGTTAGCGCCATGTAAGCCGGTATAAGACATCTCACCAATGGCATAGAGTTGCTCAACATCGGTTTTACCTTGATGGTTAACCATAACGCCACCACAGGTATAATGAGCTGCAGGTACAATAGGGATAGGTTGTTTGGTTATATCTATTCCCAACGAAATAGTTTTATCGTAAATCGTGGGAAAATGTTGTTTGATAAAATCAGCAGGTTTATGACTAATATCAAGATACATACAATCAGCACCCAAACGTTTCATCTCATAGTCAATGGCTCGAGCGACGATATCGCGCGGAGCTAGTTCAGCACGTTCATCAAAGGCTGGCATAAAACGACTGCCGTCAGGACGTCTTAATTTTGCTCCTTCTCCTCGAAGAGCCTCGGTTAATAAAAAAGTCCCAGCTGACGGGTGAAACAAACAAGTAGGATGAAACTGGTTAAACTCCATATTAGCAACGCGGCAGCCAGCTCGCCAAGCCATAGCAATACCATCACCGCTGGCTACATCAGGGTTAGAAGTATATTGATAAACTTTACTTGCGCCACCCGTAGCTAATATCGTTTTTTGAGCATAGATGCTTTCTACTTTTTCAGTATTACGATTCCATATATAGGCGCCAATACATTGTTTTTTATCAGGACTAGTGGAGTTAGGTTGGCAGATAAGGTCAATGGCATTATACCTTTCAAAGATTCTAATTCTCGAATGGAGCTTGACTTGCTCTGCCAGGGTTGTTTGGATGGCTTGACCAGTAGCATCTGCAGAATGCAATATTCTTCGATGACTATGACCACCTTCACGGGTTAGGTGATAGCGGTCATCACCATTATTACTGAGTTCTTTATCAAAATTAACGCCTTGCTCTATCAACCATTCTAAGCATGGTTTTGCATTTTCAGTGGTGAAGCGGACCGTCTCTTCATCACAAAGTCCAGCACCGGCTACTAAGGTGTCATCACAATGAGCTGTTATACTGTCGTTTTCGTCAAATACGGCCGCAACACCGCCTTGTGCGTAATAGGTCGAACCCTCATTTAAAGGGCCTTTACTTAAAATCACTACGTCTGCATTTTTAGCTAAATGAAGCGCTAGCGTTAAGCCCGCTGCACCACTGCCAATAATTAGCACATCACAATTATTTTGTTTGGTCATACTTTGGTTTAATTCAGTAATAAAGCGAATATATAGGTAAAAGGGTTATGGGTATTCTATAATACATATAAGTTAGCTGCTAGATATTAGCTTGTAAATATGTCTCGGCAGCACTAGAATCTTTGTTTAATGGGCCAATAAGTATAAAATTTAAAAAAATCCAAAAAAAAAAGAACTTTTTAAAAAAACATCAGTCTTATTTCATGCATTTGTTATGAGCCAATGGAAACTATGAGTACAAATCAATTGTCAGTATTAACGGATATGGCTCAAAAGAGCGAACCAAATATAGATCAACAGTTAGTTGAGCGGGTTCAGCGCGGTGATAAAAATGCGTTTAATCTGTTGGTGACTAAGTATCAGCATAAAGTATCAAATTTAGTTAGTCGTTATGTTAAAAATCATAGTGACGTACCCGATATTGTGCAAGAAGCTTTTATCAAAGCTTATAGAGCTTTACCTAATTTTAGGGGGGAAAGTGCTTTTTATACTTGGTTATACAGGATCGCAGTAAATTGTGCCAAGAACCACAGTGTTGCACTGGGGCGAAAACCACCAAGCAATGATGTCGAAGTAGAGGACGCTGAGCTTTACGACGGTGGCGATGCATTAAGAGAGAATGCTTCTCCTGAGAAGATATTACTGACAAGTGAAATTAAAAAAGTGATTTTTTCTACGATGGAATCACTGCCAGAAGATTTACGCTTAGCAATTAATTTTCGAGAAATTGAAGGTTTAAGTTACGAAGAAATCGCAACAATTATGGAATGCCCTGTTGGCACAGTGCGTTCACGTATTTTTAGAGCACGTGATGCGATTGACAAGAAGATAAGTCCCTTGTTACAAAAAAATAATTAATTGTGTGAAAACAAAATTTAACGAAGTGTTTTAAAGGTTTTTAAAGGTAAAGTATGAGTGATACAAAATCAGAATCAATTTCTTCATTAATTGATAACTTCTCTCCATCGTCAGACGAGAGTGTCAGCGATCACCTTGTTGACAACATGCTCAAAGATGAACATTTATCACGTACATGGCAAAATTATCATTTAATTGGCGACGTTTTACGTGATGAACTACCTCAATCACTACAATTAGATTTAAGTGCAAAAATTTCTACAGCAATCGCGCAAGAAGCGACAATATTATCCCCTAATTCTGCAACGCAAAAACCTACTGCAACTGATGAAACGTTAGTTTCTACAAGTGCTACTGATGTTTTAGCTTCACAAGAGAGTAATGTTGTTAATGCATCGAATCGCTTTAAAGCTGTTGTTAGCCGTTTAGTTAAACCATTAGGTCAAGTGGCCATTGCCGCTTCTGCTGCAGGTTTAATGATTGTTGGTGTACAAAGCAATGTAGCTGATAATGCTCTTCCGATTACACCCACTCAAGTTGTGCAAACAACGCCACTAGCAGGTTATGCAAATCCTGTTAGTTTCAGTGTACAAGAAATACAACAAAGTAATCATCGACAAGGTAAACAAGCATCGCAACAAGTGATGAATCAAAAAATCATCGAAGATCGAGTTGCTCAACAACGTCGTTTACAAGCACTTTTAAAAGATCATCAACAACAAGTGCAGCTAGGTAGCAAGATAAAATAGCTTGATTGGCTGAATTAGTTAATAATGAAACTTTCAGCCAGCTTCAATGAGAATTTATGAAATTATCGGCACTTTTTTTATTGCTGTTAAGCTTTAATGTATTGGCAATAAATACTGATACAGAGTCAGCCAAATTTTGGCTTAAAAAACTTTCTCAATCATTAAGAGAACTTAATTTTACCACTTCTTTTGTCGTGGTTAAAAATAACCAAGTTGAGCCTTATCACTGGTTACATGGCATAGGCGAGAACGAGTTAGAGTTAGAAATTTTTGCTAGCATGAATGGGCCACGACGTGATGTTTTGCGTCAAGGTGATGTGGTTAGTTACATTGTGCCTGAGCAAGAGCCTTATTCTGTTATTTCAAAAGACATTCGCTCGCCAATCCCGTCAATATTTCGTGGCGATATCACGGCGCTTGAGGATAATTATCGCTTTATTTCTGTAGGTCGCAGTCGTATTTTAGGGCGAGTGGCTCAACTTATACGTATCGTAGCAAAAGATGACTATCGATTTAGTTACTGGTTGTGGCTGGATCAGCAAAGTGGTTTGCTACTTAAAATGGCAGTGTTAACTCGTCAAGGACAGCTACTTGAGCAAATTCAATTTACCCGTATTGACGTTAGCGAGAAATTATCTGAGAACTTAGTACAGCTGCAATTAACAGAGCTACCACCGGTAGGTAAATTAAATAATAGGCAAGAACATAAAAATCTACCATGGCAGGTTAATTGGTTGCCAGAAGGTTTTAAATTGCTCAAATCAAATCAACATAGTTTAAATAGTTATAGCCGAGTAGGTGAAAAAACTGTTGATTTTATGTTGTTCACCGATGGTCTAGTTGAAGTTTCGGTTTATGTTAATGCTTCCAAGGAGAACTTTAGAGCGCCAGAGTATGCTAATGATGGTGCTACTATGGTTTATAATCATGTAAGTCAAGGTGTTGAAGTTGGTGTTGTCGGCGGGGTTCCTTTAGTTACTGCAAGAAAAATAGCAGAATCAATCGGCTTAGCTCCGAGTAAGGTACCAATCAAGAAAACTGATGACATCACTAAGGAGTAACTTAGTGATTAAAGAGTTAGCTACGGTAATCGCCATAGATGCAAAGCAAGTTACGGTTACTAGTAAGATCAAATCAACATGCAGTAGTTGTGCTCAAGTTGATAGTTGTGGCAGTGGTCAAGTAGCGAAAGCAATTCCACAAGCTAAATTAACGCTTACACTAGATTATGATGAAAGTCTTATGAAAAAAGGCTTAGCACTAGGCGATTGTGTGGTATTGGCTATCCCTGAAAACTATGTTTTATCCAGCGCAGCACAAGTTTATTTATTACCATTGCTGGGGTTGATTGCTTTTTCTGCGATGGGGCAATGGTTGTTGTCGCAACAGTTAATATCTCATGAATTAGTGGGGTTAGCACTTGGTTGCGCGGGTGGCTATCTAGGGTTTCGACTGGCAAAGTTTTTGCAAAAAAACGCTAAACATAGCTTAAAATTACAACCTAAGATTATTGACGTACTTCCTAGTTACTCGGCGAGTTAATGTTCTCTTATGACGTTGCGGCTTGAAACAAAAGATATCTGAACAAAAGATAGCCCCAAGGCAGTAAATTCGTTAAAATTACGCAATTATATATTTTAACGCTTTTTATTTGACTGCCTTTTATGAAAAACATTCGAAATTTCTCAATTATTGCCCACATTGACCATGGTAAATCTACACTCTCAGATCGCTTAATTCAGCATTGTGGCGGATTGCAAGAACGTGAGATGGAAGCCCAAGTACTTGACTCAATGGATATCGAGCGCGAGCGTGGTATTACCATCAAAGCGCAAAGTGTTACTTTAGACTATAAAGCGCAAGACGGCGAGGTCTATCAGCTAAACTTCATCGATACTCCGGGTCATGTAGATTTTTCTTATGAAGTATCACGTTCATTAGCTTCATGTGAAGGTGCGCTATTAGTTGTTGATGCTGGTCAAGGTGTTGAGGCGCAAACCGTTGCGAATTGCTATACCGCCATCGAAATGGATTTAGAGGTATTGCCTATTTTAAATAAAATAGATCTACCGCAAGCGGATCCTGATCGAGTCTGTGAAGAAATTGAGCATATTATTGGTATTGATGCTACTGAAGCTGTGACATGTTCTGCTAAAACAGGCATAGGCATAGAAGATGTATTAGAGACGATTGTTAAAAATATACCACCACCTCAAGGTAACATTAATGAACCACTACAGGCATTGATTGTCGATTCTTGGTTTGATAATTATCAAGGCGTTGTGTCACTTGTACGTATCATGAATGGCCAAGTGAAAAAGGGTGACAAAATGTTGGTTATGTCAACAGGTGAAGTTCATCAAATTGATAAGGTTGGTATTTTTACCCCGAAACAAACCGATACGGGCATTTTAAAAGCCGGTGAAGTTGGCTATATCATCGCTGGTATTAAAGAGATTCATGGTGCGCCAGTTGGTGACACTGTCACTATCAGTAAAAAAGAAACGCCCGAAGCATTGCCTGGCTTTAAGAAAGCACAGCCACAAGTCTACGCTGGTATATTCCCAATAAGCTCTGATGATTATGAGAACTTTCGTGATGCACTTAATAAGTTAAGTTTAAATGATGCGTCACTATTTTTTGAACCAGAAAACTCCTCGGCATTAGGTTTTGGTTTTCGTATAGGTTTCTTAGGCATGTTGCACATGGAAATTATTCAAGAACGTTTAGCACGTGAATATGACCTAGATCTTATTACCACTGCGCCAACGGTGAATTATGAAATTGCCTGTACTAATGGTGAAGTGATATCGATTGATAATCCGTCGGATATGCCTGCTATTAATAACATTGATGAGATACGCGAGCCGATTGTTCAAGCTAATATCCTAGTACCACAAGAGTTTCTAGGTAGTGTTATTACCTTGTGTATTGAAAAGCGTGGTGTTCAAAAAGATTTAATTTATCATGGAAATCAAGTAGCGGTTTCCTACGAGTTACCAATGGCAGAAGTTGTTATGGATTTCTTTGATAAGCTTAAATCAACTAGTCGTGGTTATGCTTCGCTTGATTATCATTTTGTTCGTTTTGAAGCTGCTGACATGGTCAGAGCAGATGTAATGATAAATGGTGATCGAGTTGATGCATTAGCGATGATAACTCACAGAAGTAACTCGGTCTCACGTGGACGTATGTTAGTTGAAAAGCTAAAAGAGCTTATTCATCGTCAAATGTTTGATATCGCTATTCAAGCGGCCATTGGTAATAACGTCATTGCTCGTACGACCGTTAAACAACTGCGAAAAAATGTAACCGCTAAGTGTTATGGCGGTGATATCAGTCGTAAGAAAAAATTATTGCAAAAACAGAAGGAAGGTAAAAAACGTATGAAGCAAGTAGGTAATGTGGAAGTACCACAAGAAGCGTTTTTAGCTGTACTTAAACTGGAGAATTAATTTTCACCATCAAGTGATTTATAAATTAGCTACAAGTTTTTTGCTTATGGCTATTGTGTTTTGAAAAGATTTTAAAATAGGAATTGTATGGCTGTTTATTTTTCAATTATCTTAGTGGTAGTTACCATTATTACAGGGATTGTTTGGTTTGCTGATAAATTTTATCTGGCACCACAACGTAAATTAAAGGCAACACAAGCACAATTAATGGCAAAAGAGCAGTCTGCTGCAGAGCTAACGCCAGAAGCGTTAGCCACAATAACTGAGCCATCACCACTAGTTGATACCGCGGTACAGATTTTTCCAGTGATAGCTTTTGTACTGATTTTACGCTCCTTTCTTTATGAACCTTTTCAAATACCGTCAGGCTCTATGATGCCAACGCTACTTGATGGTGACTTTATTTTAGTTAACAAATTTAATTATGGCTTAAGAGATCCAGTTGCCAGACATAAGTTCCTTGAAAATGGCTTACCTGAGCATGGTGATGTTGTTGTTTTTAAGTACCCACAAGACCCGCGAGTTGACTACATAAAACGTGTTATTGGCTTACCTGGCGATCGTATTATTTATCGAAACAAGTCACTTTACATCAAAAAAGCCTGTCAGGAGTCTGATGCTAAATGTCCTGACTACGTACAAATACAACAGGATTTTATCGGCAAGTATGAAGGCCCAGATGCTGAAGTTGGTATGAATGAATTTGAATCAAAAATGTTGAATAAACATCATCAAGTATTAAATGACGCGCATACCTTGCCAAGAGTTGGACATTATTTTCAACAAGCCGGCACAGCGCCAGATGAGTTCTTGGTTCCTGCCAATCATTATTTTGTTATGGGCGATAATCGCGATAACTCGCTAGATGGTCGCTTCTGGGGATTTGTACCAGAAGAGAACCTTGTTGGAGAAGCTGTCGCTATTTGGATGAGTTTTGATTTTAATCGAAGTGAAGACAGTTTTTTACCTAAATGGGTTCCAACTAGTGTACGTTTTGAGCGCATCGGCGCAATTATATAATATTGAGTTATAACGTGAAAATTAACCCGCATGATCTGGCCAGATTAACCAAGAAGCTTGGTTATGAATTTAATGAACCGTCTCTTTTAGTACAAGCGCTGACTCATCGAAGCGCGAAAGGTGCTCACAATGAAAGGCTTGAGTTTTTAGGGGATTCAATTTTAGGTTTTGTCATTGCTGAGGCGCTTTATGAAAAATTTCCAAAACATGACGAAGGTGATTTGACCCGAATGCGTTCGAGTTTAGTTAAGGGGGTAACTTTAGCCGAGCTAGCTCGTGACTTTAAACTAGGCGAATGTCTAATATTAGGCCCAGGTGAGCTTAAAAGTGGTGGTCATCGTAGAGAGTCTATTTTAGAAGATGCTATTGAAGCTATTATTGGTGCTGTCTATTTAGATTCAAGTATAGAAATCTGTAAATCACTGGTGTTAAATTGGTTTAAAGAACGATTAAGCTTAATAAAACCTGGTAATGAACAAAAAGATCCCAAAACGCGTTTACAGGAGTATTTGCAAGGACGAAAGATCCCCTTACCTAGTTATGAAGTTATCGACACCACAGGCCAATCTCACAATCAAGAGTTCACGGTTAGATGCCAAACATCATTGCTAAAGGAGCATGTAATCGCCAGAGGCACAAGTCGCAGAAAAGCTGAGCAGGCTGCTGCTCAACAAATCCTTGTTTTAATTGAAAAAGATAAAGAGACAAAAAATAAGCCCAGCCAAGAAGATAAAACATTAAATACCCGACATACTAAAAGCACTCACAGCAAAAAGACCAGTACGAGAAGATAAATTATGCAAATTACATCGAATACTTATGCAGGCTTAATTGCAATTGTTGGTCGTCCAAATGTCGGTAAATCAACGCTGTTAAATGCTTTGTTAGGGCAAAAAATCAGTATTACTTCTAAAAAGCCACAAACGACACGTCATAGAATATTAGGTATTTTAACGCAAGCAAACAAACAAGCTATTTTGGTAGATACTCCGGGTTTACATACCGAAGAAAAGCGCGCAATCAACAGGTTGATGAATCGTGCGGCAAGTAGCTCTATTGCTGAGGTTGAGCTAATTATCTTTCTGGTGGAAGGTACGCATTGGACACAGGATGATGAGTTAGTTTTAGCAAAAGTGAAACAAAGCGGTGCTCCTTGTATTCTGGTTGTCAATAAAACTGATAATATCCTTGATAAAGATGAGTTATTACCACATTTACAAAAGTTAGGTGCAATGCATGACTTTCAAGATATTGTGCCGATTTCAGCGAGTAAAGGACAAGGCGTAGACACTATAAGTGAGTTATGTTTATCATCATTGCCTGAAAGTGACTTTTGGTTTCCAGAAGATCACATTACTGATCGCTCTAGCCGCTTTATGGCATCGGAAATAATTCGTGAAAAACTTATCAGATTCACTGGTGATGAACTGCCTTATTCAACTACAGTGGAAATTGAGCAATTTAAAATGGATGATAAAGGCATTATCCATATCAATGCACTGGTGTTAGTTGAACGAGATAGTCAAAAACGTATGGTTATTGGTAACAAGGGTGAGCGTTTAAAAACCATAGGAAAAGAGGCGAGGCGTGATATGGAAAACCTTTTTGACAGTAAAGTTTTTCTAGAAACTTGGGTCAAAGTAAAATCGGGTTGGGCTGATGATGAGCGAGCATTGCGCAGTTTAGGTTATGGAGATGACTATTCTGGTTAGTTACTAGTTAAATGATAGAACAAAATGCTTATGTTTTACATACACGCCCATATCGCGAAAATCAGCAACTAGTCGATTTACTCACTGAGCATGATGGGAAAGTTAGCGCTAGTGTTTACGTAGGGCAATCTAAACGTTCCATTAAGAAAGGCTTATTACAGCCATTTTTGCCGGTAAAATTAATGCTGAAAGCTCATGGTAACTTTAAAAGCATTAAGCATATCGACGCCACGGGTAAATCGTTAACGTTAGTAAAAAATAGTCTCTTTAGTGCCTTTTATATTAACGAATTACTAATTCGTTTACTAACAGAGCAAATCCCTTGCCAAGCACTTTTTAGCCAGTACCAAGCCACTTTAATGGCATTAGCAAATGGCGAAAAAATTGCTCCTCGGTTGCGAGAGTTTGAACAAAAGTTACTTGCTGAGCTAGGCCTGTCATTTGACTTCACGCCTATCTTTGAGCACGATGTTAGTTACTTTTATTATATTGCTGAGCAAGGGTTTGTCCCCGCTTACGAAGTAGCACCCCAAAACAGTGTAAAATATTACGATAAGGTGCATTTACAAGCTATTGCTCAAAGAGAGTTAGGAAATTGCAGTGATATAACAGTAGAAGCTGCGCATACATATAAATTGTTGATGAGACAAATCATTAATCAGCTGTTGGGGAATAAACCGTTAAATAGCCGTAAATTATTTATAACTAACCGATAAAACCTTAGCTATTTAAGGTGCCAGATAACTATACAAACAATCTAATGAGAGAATAAAATGACTGAATTATTATTAGGTGTAAATGTTGATCATATTGCCACATTGAGACAAGCAAGAGGTACTAACTACCCAGATCCTGTATACGCTGCGAGTGTAGCCGAACATGCCGGAGCTGACGGTATAACTGTTCACTTACGTGAAGATAGACGTCATATTCAAGACCGAGATATCCATCTATTAAAACAAACTCTGCAAACTCGAATGAATTTTGAAATGGCTGTTACCGATGAAATGGTAGCAATAGCTTGTGATGTAAAGCCTGCTTTTTGTTGTTTAGTACCAGAGAAACGTGAAGAGCTAACCACAGAAGGGGGGCTCGATGTTGTAGCTCAGCTAGATAAAATATCTCAAGCTGTGGAAAAGTTAACTCAGGCAGGTATTGCGGTAAGTTTGTTTATTGATGCTGATAAAGCACAAATTGATGCTGCTGTTGCCACTAAAGCCCCTTTTATTGAAATTCATACCGGCCACTATGCTGATTTGACTGATGAAAAAGCCCAACAACAAGAGTTGGAACGTTTAACTTTAGGTATTAAATATGCGCATAACCTTGGATTAAAAGTTAATGCCGGGCATGGTTTAAATTATTTTAATGTTAAACCTATCGCGGCAATCGCTGAGGTTATTGAATTAAATATTGGTCATGCCATTATCGCTCGGGCCGCTATTGATGGTTTGGATAAAGCTGTTCGTGATATGAAACAATTAATGTTAGAGGCAAGGTCTTAAAATTTATGATAATTGTAATGGAATAGTTTGTAATGAAATCACCCCAATTTATTTTATAACTGTTCAAATTTTATACTATACTCTCTGTGGAAAACCGTGTAATAGCTTTTACACAAATTAAGTGAGGGTATATGATGCAGATGAAAATTAAGCCAATACTTGATCGCAGGGCTGAGCCTTTAAAGCAGTCAGTTTGGTGGACTAGGTTATCTTTAGCACAAAAGTTTTCTGCCAGTAGTTTAGGGAAGTTTGGTTATGAGTTGACCTTTGTTAGACATAACAATGGACATAGTTTAGCTGTTCTGCAATGTCGAGGTGGTATTGCTGTTATTTCGCAAGACGGTGAGATAGATACCTCCCCTAACATTACTATTAGATAATTAAGTTATGGTTTGCTATTTATAAAAAATAATCGACTAAGCCAGTTAGTTATGAAAATACTTTTTTAATAAAGGTCAAATAAAGCAAAATTAATAACTAGTGGCTTTTTTCATTTAGTCTTTTTAAAGCTTGGGGGGCTGCGGCGAGTACTTGCTCTATATGTTCAAAAAACTCTAAAAATTCTGGCTCTAGCTCTTCAATACTTAAGCCGGTTTTTAATTGCGTTTCTAGTTGCATGGTGATTTGGGCTAAATTTGGTGTGCCAGTATAACAACAGGCACCGTTTAGTTTATGCACTAAACGTTTCACTCCAGTAATATCTTGAGCAGATATTGCCTGCTCAGTATCTTGTTTAGTCTGTGGTAAGCTTTTGATTAGCGCTAAAAACATTTCTTTAGCTAAATCGACTTTATTCGTACTTCGTTTGAGGGCTAATGTCCAGTCAACAATGCCTTTACTTATCTTTTTCTCATTGATGTTACTATTAGTCGTAACAGGCAGAGTAGCGCTCACCAAATGATCAAAATCACAGTACTCATAAATTATATGTCGTAACATTGTTTCATCTATCGGTTTAGTCATGTAAGCATCAAAGCCTTGCTGATGCATTTTTTCTTTTTCACCACTAAGGGCATGCGCCGTGACTGCAATTATCGGCGTTTTACTATTATTGTTAGCTAATTTTCTGATCTCTTTGAGGGCACTAATACCATCCATGATTGGCATTTGAATATCCATAAATATCAAAGAGAAGGTTTCCTGTTTACATTTATCAACAGCCGACATACCATTTTCTGCAAGCACTACCTCCGCAACTTGCTCTAATAATAAAGCTTTAATTAGCTTTAAATTCGCTTCATTATCATCAACAGCTAATACTTTGATTGGTAGTATTTTATCAACTGGAGCGTTTAAGGTTAATTTTTCTTGATCTGCTTTTAATAATGGTTGGAGTGCACGAGTTAAGGAGTTTGCAGTTAAGGGTTTACTCATACAGCTAATTGCTCCACTAGCTATAAGGGCTTCTTGTAAACAAGGTGAACTATTATTGATTGCTAAGTGAATATTATTCGATATTGGTTTCAGTTGGACAATTGTTTTTTTCAAATCACTTAGTGCCGTTTCAGTTTGGTTGTGTCCGATAATTGCATAATCAAAACCACGGCGCGCTTGGCTGCTATGAGCTAATACTTGAGATAATTGATGGCGGTTACTGATACTCGTAACACGCATGTGCCAATGTTTAAGTATATTTTTTGTTGCTTCGCGACTGTGCTCACTTTCTTCATAGTATAAAACTGTTTTATTGGCTAGGTGTTGATTATCTAGCTCTAACATTAGTGGCATAGCACTCAGTTCACATTGGAAAGTAAACCAAAAACTTGACCCTTGATTTTCTTCACTAGAAAAACCAATATTACCATGCATCTCTTGGGCTAGGCGTTGGCAAATTACTAGCCCTAAACCAGTACCGCCATAAAGTCGAGTAATACTTTGATCTGCTTGGGTAAAAGCATCAAAGATAGTTTTTTGTTGCTCACTTGTCATACCAATACCGGTATCAGTGACAGTCACTTTAAATTGAATATTTTTTTCATTTACCTCTTGGCTTGATATATCAATGGCAACTGAGCCTTGAGGGGTAAACTTTATCGCGTTACTGGTTAGGTTTGTGATAATTTGTTTAATTCTCATGGTATCGCCAATGAGAGAGTCGGGTAAATCATGAGGTATATTGATTGATAACTCGATATTTTTCTTATGTGCAGAAGGCGCAAGTAAAGTTAAGGTTTCTTCTAATGATTCTCGTAAAGAAAACGGTATATTTTCGATAACCATTTTCCCGGCATCGAGTTTAGAAAAATCTAGGATGTCATTAATTATTGATAATAAATTGTTTGCAGAGCGATCTATAGTTTGCAAATAATCACGTTGGTTATCTGTTAGTGGCGTTTTTAGCACTTGGCGAGTAAAACCGATAACACCGTTAAGTGGCGTACGAAGTTCATGGCTCATATTGGCCAAGAACTCAGATTTTACTCTATTAGCCTCTTGTGCTTTGCGCTTTGAAATGCTCAATTCAACATTCTGAATTTCAAATTGCTCTAAGCTTTCTCGCAAATCAACCGTCGCTTGGTCTATGCTGGCATGCATTTCATTTTGATAACTGTCAAGTGATTGAGCTATGGCATTAATACCATTTTTCAAAAAGTTTAGTTCACCAATAAGGTGTCCACTGACTCTGCTTTCCAATTTGCCTTCCCTGATACGCTCGATTGCTTGTACCATAGAATTAATAGGTTTGGTCACTTTCTTGATCAGCCTCATTGCAAAAACAGCACTAAGTAGAGAACCCAATAAAGCAAAGGCAAAAGCGATTAAATATTGACTTTGTTGCTGGAAATTTAGATAACTTTTATCCACTTGCATTGCAATGTAGCCAATAGTTGTTAACGAAGGGGCTGTATCGTTAACATTATATTGGCTACTTGGAAAGTGGGTTGCGGTATCGCTTTCTTGATGTATGTGGCTTTCGTCAACAATAGGCGTTCTGAAAACAGTATAATCGCCCAAGGCTTCAATCGTGGTATGGCTAGGCAATGCTTCTCCAGCTTTTAACCTCATCACATTAGTATCACCATGATAAGCACTAGTGACAAATACTTGATTATCCTCGGTAAATATTACTATGCTTTTCACTAGCTTTGATTGATTACGATGGGTAAAATTAATAAGTTGTCGAAGTTTGTTGCGGTTTTTCTCAACTAATGCGTCTTTACTTGCTATCGCTATAGGTTCAATAATGCTTTTGGCACGTTTTTCAAGAAACTCATTAAGCTCGGCTGAGCGGCTGTAAGAAAAATAACCTGCTAAGCCAAAACTAATCAAGGTTGTGGGGATAATAGTGAGTATGATAACCCAGTCTTTTAGACTTAATTTATGCATATAATTATTGAACTTTTACGGTAAATTTAGGATAAAATGCCCAAAGAAATAGTTAGCTATTGGATGAGCTATTAAACTTAGCATTAATAATCTCATATGCAGTTACAAATTTATAGTGTAGCGGGTTGAGCTCTCTCTAGGAAGCTTTAGTTGATAAAGAAAGATCTAAGGTAAACATGGCTAATTTTTTTATACCAGCAGGAAAGTCACAAGAAAAAAACCAGCAGTTAATTGTCACTATTGATAAGCTTGATATGAATGGTGTTGGCGTTGCGCGTTGGAAAAATAAACCAGTCTTTATTGCTGGTGCTTTACCTAAAGAAGTTGTTAAAGTAAAAGTTTTAGAGCAAAAAAGTAAATATATTCGTGCTAAGTTGTTATCAGTTCAGCAACGCAGCGATATTCGAGTCGAACCACAGTGCCAGCACTTTGGCTTATGTGGTGGTTGTGACTTGCAAATGATTGACGTAAATTCACAACTCTCCTTTAAGCAAGAAAAAGTAACTGAGCTTTTTTCACGCTGTTTTAGTGCGTTAAATTTAACAAACAAGAAAGAAAAAACGGTTCTTCCCTGGCAAGCCAATCTCATTGACAACCCATGGCATTATCGCCGAAAAGCTCGTATTGGCGTACAGTTTGATAAAAAAGCGCACGCAACCATCGGCTTTAGAAAAAAGGCGACTAATCAATTAACTGCTATTAAATCTTGTCCAATACTAGTTACTCCGTTAAATGAGGTTTTTCATTTACTTAGAAGATTGTTGGCCCAATTATCAATTAAATCTGCGATTGGTCATATAGAATTAATACAAGCTGATGTAATCGATAAAAAACAGCAAGAGCAGCACTCTATAAACAATCAAACAATCGTTGTTGTTCGTCAGCTAAAACCAATGAATGACGCCGATAGCCAACTATGGCAATTAAGTGCGGAAAAATATAACTGGTTTGTTTTAATTGATGACGGCCTTAGCCAGACGACACTCAATGAAAATATGTTCTCAAACTCAGCATTACTGTCTTACCGACTTGCTGATAATACTCGAGTAACTTTTTCCAGCAGTGATTTTATTCAAATTAACCATAATATAAATATTGATATGATTAATCAGGCACTATCATGGTTAAATTTATCTGTTGAAGATAGTGTTTTAGATTTATTTTGTGGCTTAGGTAATTTTAGTTTAGCTTTGGCAAAACAAAGCAAGTTTGTTGTTGGTGTCGAAGGTGTGCAAATGATGGTTGATAAAGCAAATTATAACGCCAAAATTAATAACATAAAAAATTGTAGCTTTTATCAAGCAGACCTGAACAGTGACTGGTTATCTGAGTGTTGGCTTAAAGAAAATCATTTTGACAAAGTTTTGCTTGATCCTGCTAGAGCTGGAGCTGAAAAAGCGGTCAAGCAAATAGCGACACTAAAAATACCCTATGTTTTATATGTCAGCTGCGATCCTGCAACGTTAGCAAGAGATAGCGCTATATTAGTATCTAAAGGTTATAAACTCGATAAAATATCGCTGATGGACATGTTTTCTCAAACAAAGCATGTCGAGACTATGGTATTGTTTACCTTGTAATAGTAAACAGAAATAACAATTAACTAGCTTAATTAATCTTGAAGTAATCTATTTAGGATAAAGGGATATTAATGGTTTCCGTGCGTAAATCACACAAATTAACTGAGCAAAGCTTTGAGCAGTGGCTAAGTTACTTAGCATTGAGCGAAGTTAAATCTGAGGCTTTATCAGCTTTATGGTTGCAAATATCAAATAACTATCAACCTCTTGATGCAGAAAAAATTGCCCTGCAAAGTAAAAGTATGGAAATGGTAGAGATTTTAAGTGGTTTAAACTTAGATGCAGACTCTTTAGTTGCTGCCTTTATCTCGCCACTATTAGCCAATAAAATTATTGACATTGATTATGTCAAAGAGCACTTCTCTAAAGAAATATTTATGCTTTGTCATGGTGTAGAGCAAATGGCGGCAATAAAAGCATTACGTCAAAAGAGTAACTTAGCAACCGGTCAAGCGCCACAAAATATAGATAATATTCGTCGCATGCTACTAGCAATGGTCGATGATGTCCGTGCAGTGGTGATTAAATTAGCAGAACGCTTATGTGATTTACGCAATAAGAAAGACTGTGATGAAGAAACACGGGTATTAGCGGCAAAAGAAAGCGCTAATATATATGCACCTTTAGCAAATCGTTTGGGAATCGGCCAATTAAAGTGGGAACTTGAAGATATCTCCTTTCGCTATCTTCATCCACAAGTATATAAGAAAATAGCAAAATTGCTTGATGAAACTCGTTTAGAAAGAGAGCAATACATGCAAAGCTTTGTTGCTCAACTCAGTCATGAACTTGAGGCATTAGCTATCAATGGCGAAGTGTATGGTCGCCCGAAACACATCTATAGCATATGGAAAAAAATGCAGCAAAAGTCGCTTGATTTTGAACAATTATTCGATGTCCGTGCTGTGCGAGTTGTGGTTGAAAAAGTACAAGATTGTTACTCCGCATTAGGCATCGTCCATACCCAATGGCAGCATTTAGCTAATGAATTTTCTGATTATGTCGCAACGCCAAAACCTAATGGCTATCAATCTATTCATACCGTGGTACTGGGGCCAGGTGGTAAATCAGTCGAAGTTCAAATTAGAACTAAACAAATGGACAATGACGCCGAGTTAGGTGTCGCAGCGCATTGGCGTTATAAAGAAGGTCAAGCTAGCGGTAAAGCAAATAGCTTTGACGATAAAGTCGGTTGGTTAAGAAAAATATTACAATGGCAAGATGATGTTGCTGAAAGTGGTGAATTACTCGATGAGTTACGCAGTCAGGTATTTGAAGATAGGATTTATGTCTTTACGCCAGGGGGGGATGTAATAGACCTACCTATGGGCTCTACGCCGTTGGATTTTGCTTATTATATTCATTCTAATGTTGGGCATTGTTGTATTGGTGCAAAAGTTTTTGGCAAGATTGTGCCTTTTACTCATCAACTGCAAACGGGTGATCAGGTCGAAATCTTAACCAGTAAACAACCTAACCCGAGTAGAGATTGGCTTAATCCAAACTTGAATTATATATACTCTTCTCGAGCGCGTGCTAAAGTTCAGCACTTTTTTAAATTGTTGGATCGAGATAAATATATTGCTCAAGGTAAAGAGTTATTTGATAGCGAAATTGCAAAACACGATTTAGAGGCTATTGATCTATTAGCAGCGGCCAAACGTTTTAATATGAAAACGATTGACGACTTATATGCGGCTATTGGCTCTGGTAATGCGAGATTACAGCAAGTCATTAATCACTTTACTCAACTTGATAGTAAATCTAAACCGTCAGCTGACATTGATCCTCAGAGTTTGGTAAAACAAAGTCCGAGTAACAAAGTCTTGGCGCAAGATAATAATGGCATAACGGTATCAGGAGTGGGGAATTTAATGACCCATATGGCTAAGTGCTGTCAACCAGTACCTGGTGATGAAATTTCAGGCTTTATTACTCAAGGTCGGGGTATTTCTGTACACCGGCAAGATTGTGAGCAGCTTGCTCATATTCTAGAACAACAACCAGAGCGTTTAGTCGAAGTGCAATGGGGGATTGAGCAAAAGCAACATTATCAAGCATCAGCTCAGATAATAGGCAGCGATAGGCAAGGGTTATTGCGCGACATTTCTACCATCATTGCTAATGAAAGAGTCAGTATTGTTGGTATGGAAAGTCACACGGACAAAACACAGCAAACCGTGACGATGAACTTAAAGTTAGAAGTGACCAGTAGTAAATTATTAACACGTGTCTTGGATAAACTTCAACAATTAGACGATGTAACCCATGTCAGACGTTTGTAACTATGTTAATCAGCTCTGATGAAACACAAATAGCAGTAATAGTAAGAAGTAATAGTAATGTTAAATGAACAAGCATCGATAGCAAAATTGCGTTGGATTATGGCGCAATTACGTGATCCCATGACTGGGTGTCCTTGGGATATCAAACAAGACTTTTCATCAATTACCAGTCATACCTTAGAGGAAGCTTATGAAGTTGTCGATGCCATTGAGCAGGGTGATTTTATTGAACTTGAAAAAGAGTTAGGTGATTTGTTATTTCAAGTGATTTTTTACAGTCAGCTTGGGCAAGAGCAAGACTATTTTAATTTTGATAGTGTCGTTGAGGCGATTTGCGAAAAATTAATTCGGCGCCATCCTCACGTGTTCGCAAAAGCAGATTTGAAAACCGATGCTGAAATAAAAGCTAATTGGGAAAATGAAAAGGCAAACGAAAGACAGAAAAGAAATCAGCAGGTCGCTAATGATAGTGATGGCGATAACTTAAGTATTTTAGCGGATATCCCCAAAAACTTACCGGCATTATCACAAGCGGCCAAGATTCAAAAGCGTTGTGCTCATGTTGGTTTTGATTGGCATAATATGCAAGATGTGTTTGCAAAAATAGAAGAGGAAATGCAGGAGGTCAAAGAAGAAATTGAGGCACAGTCCATTGAAAGAAATGCTTTGGCTGAAGAGTTGGGAGATTTAATGTTTGCCGTTGTTAACTTGTGTCGTCATGCCAAAGAAGATCCTGAAACTTTATTACGTCGTGCCAATCAAAAATTTACAAAACGTTTTCAAGGCGTTGAAGAGCAAGTAAACAAATCTGGTAAATGTTTTTCAGCACATGATTTAGCTGAATTAGAAAATTATTGGCAACAAGTCAAACAGCAAGAAAAAGGACAGAGTTAAACTCCTCGATACTCTATGACCAGAAAACAACAAGCCAACCCCCATGTTACCATTGCATTGACAAATCCAAAGAGTCCGTCAAATGTCGGTGCGGTAATGCGAGCTGCCGGTTGTTATCAAGCCGACCAAGTTATTTATTCTGGTCGGCGTTATGAACAAGCGGTAAAATTTAAGAAGAATACTTTAAAAACAGACACTCATAATGCTCAAGATATAATTCCGTTGATCGGGGTTGAAGATTTTATAAATATTAGCGACTTACTGGAAAATATTCCTGCTTCGTCTAAAGTTATCTGTGTTGACTTAGTTGAAGGAGCAACACCGTTACCCCATTTTATTCACCCAGAAAATGCCATATATATATTTGGCCCAGAAGATGGAACGATAAAACAACAAGTCATTGATTCTGCGGATGAAGTGGTTTTTGTCCCGACGATAGGTTGCATGAATTTAGCTGCATCGGTAAATGTTTTGCTTTATGACCGACTGTCAAAATCGGTAAAACACCAAGAAACCTCTATAGTTGCTGATAATGCTCTGATTCGCAGCAGTCGTGATACCAATAATAAAGTAAAAGTAAAGCCACGCTAGGCGAGTCTTTAAATTGACGAGTTATTCATGTCATCATGATTTTGCATTGACGAGGTTTAAATGTCGTACCCATTAGATCAAGCAGGAAACAAAGGTAAAGTGTTAATACTTAAAATTACCGGGATTATTTTTGTAGGTTTAGCCATTTTAGGTGTAATACTGCCTATTTTACCGACGACGCCTTTTTTATTGGTAGCAGCGGCTTGTTTTGCGCGATCTTCACCAGCAATGCAACGCAGGCTTCTAGCGAATAAAACCTTTGGACCTATGATCCATGATTGGCAAAAACACCGAAGTATTCCGCGCAAAGCTAAACGGATTGCTTTATTGACCATGATATTATCGGTTTGTTGGTCAGCTTATATGCTACAAAGCTTAGCTTTAACAGCATTAGTCTTCGCTTTGGTCATTGGACCATTTATTTTCTTGTTAAGATTACCTGAAAGTAAACAATAGCTATAAAAGCATGCCTAGTCACTACATAGACTAGGAGCTGTTGATCTTTCAGAGTTAAAATTTGTTTTAAATGAAGCCTAAAGGGCAGCACTTGTTTTAAATTTATACTAGGTTATCGTATGTTCGAGTAGCCAGCTACACGTCACATACCCTGCCTTGTCTAAATACCAAACAAGTTGCTGTAAAAGTAATCTCGAAGGATCAACAGCCCCTAAGCATGACAGATAATAGTAATTAACTTAAGCAAGTGCTTTTGCAACAATCGCTGCTAAATGCTGGGGTAGGGTTAAACTTAAAGCAATGTCATGTGCTTTATTAGACATTTTTTTCCATGTCAGCTGAACTATACGAATTATTTTTGCTTCATTGTTTTGTTCAGTGTACTTAGCAGAAAATTCATCAAAGTAATGCATTAAAAAGACTAAGCAGGCGACATCTTCCAGTGTTTGACTGTCAGCATTTGTTTTTAAATTTTCTTTTCTAATAATGCTAGCGCATTGTGCGGCAGCTTCAGTCGAATAACCTTGCGCTAGCATTATGCTTGTGGTTAATTCGGCGTGAAATTTTCCTTGGGCAATTCGCCATTTATAATAACCTGCTTTACCTTCAGGAAATTCTGTACGTTTTAGCTGCCAACGTTTGATGTGTTGTGCTCGTACGGCTATCTGTAATAGCTCATTAGCTTCAGGCCAATATTGATTTAAACAGGCGGTCATCTGCTGACCATACATTAATTCTTTAGGTTGTTGTGAGTTATTTACTTTCAGCAAATTAGGGTCTTGGCGATTAATATCATCAATTGCAGATAAGGTGTTGTTAAGAGTTTCTATAGTCATTGTTAATGCTTAATGAATGGAAGTAGTTATATTATAGCCAACTCCCGAAAAAATTTACTAGCATATTATAGAGCGAATATTACATCGTCATCACCTCACACATAAGTGCGGACTTGTTTTATCGACTAGTTAAGATAAGTTTTACTCTCTGGTGTATTGTTATTGTAGCGATAAATAAAAAATAGACTATTTTATAGTTGTGGTCGCTTGTTGTTATTGTTGTTCGCATGGCTTTTAAGTATAATGCTTTCCCGTCCTGCTTGTTTGGCAAAACTCCTAGATCACTGACTTAGCAATTACAATAATACTTTACTTAAAAGTGATTTTTAAGTTTGCGTAATATTGGTGAATTATCTAAGTAGGTTGAAATAAAGTTATTAAATTTAGCAAACTAAGCACAAAATTCTGTTTTTTCTGACATCGGTGTAAACATGACAACTAGATATATTTTTGTAACCGGCGGTGTAGTATCGTCTCTTGGTAAAGGTATTGCTGCAGCATCTTTAGCAGCAATTCTTGAAGCGCGTGGCTTAAAAGTTACCATGTTAAAACTTGATCCCTATATTAATGTTGATCCAGGCACCATGAGTCCAATACAACATGGTGAAGTGTTTGTTACCGAAGACGGCGCGGAAACCGATCTCGATTTAGGCCATTATGAGCGTTTTATTCGTACTAAAATGACTAAACGTAATAACTTTACCTCGGGGCGAATTTATCAAGATATTTTAGCGAAAGAACGCAAGGGAGAGTTTCTTGGCGCAACAATCCAAGTTATCCCGCATATAACCAATGATATTAAACGCCGTGTTATTGAAGGTGCTGAAGGCTATGACATTGCAATGGTTGAAGTGGGTGGCACCGTTGGTGATATGGAATCACAACCTTTCTTAGAAGCTATTCGCCAGTTAGCACTAGAGGTCGGTCGTGATCGTGCAATGTTTATGCACTTAACTCTGGTCCCTTATTTAGCTGCCTCTGGAGAAATTAAAACTAAGCCTACTCAGCATTCAGTAAAAGATTTACGTTCAATTGGTATCTTACCTGATTTATTAATATGTCGTTCAGACCGTGCTATACCGAGCTCAGAACGAGCTAAAATAGCATTATTTACTAACGTAGAAGAAAAAGCTGTTGTCTCCATGCGCGATGTTGACAGTATATATAAAATTCCTGCTTTATTAAAAGCGCAAGGGACAGATGAAATAGTGGTGAAACGCTTTGGTTTAGATGTGCCAGAAGCAGATCTAGTTGAATGGGAAGAAGTACTTTACCATGAAGCTAATCCAAAAGGTGAGGTTACCATTGGCATGGTTGGTAAATATATAGAATTACCTGATGCCTATAAATCTGTTAACGAAGCGCTTAAACATGCTGGTCTTAAGAACCAAGTGTCGGTCAATATAAAATACGTTGACTCACAAGATGTTGAAGTTAAAGGTGTTGAAATATTATCTGAACTTGATGCTATCCTAGTACCGGGTGGTTTTGGCGAGCGTGGTGTCGAAGGGAAAATTATAGCGGCACAATACGCTCGTGAAAACAAAGTGCCCTATTTGGGTATTTGCTTGGGTATGCAAGTTGCCCTGATTGAATTTGCACGAAATGTTGCAGGTTTAAGTGACGCTCATAGTACTGAGTTTAATGCTGATACGCCACACCCAGTGGTTGGTTTAATCAGTGAGTGGTTAGATGAAGAAGGTCAAATTGAATATCGAAACGAACAGTCAGATTTAGGTGGCACTATGCGTTTAGGTTCGCAATTGTGCCATCTTGTGAAAGGTACCAAGGCTTGTGACGTATATGGTAGTGAAACAATTAATGAAAGACACCGCCATCGTTTTGAGGTAAATAATAACTATCGAGAACAGTTAAGCAACGCAGGTTTGATTTTCTCGGGCTTATCGTCAGATAAAAATTTAGTTGAGATGATTGAAATAGCTGATCATCCTTGGTTTATTGCGGGTCAATTCCATCCTGAGTTTAATTCAACTCCACGTGATGGTCATCCGCTATTTGAAAGCTTTGTCGCAACCAGCTTTGAGTTGCAAAAAGGTTAAGAAAACCATTAAATAAAACCGTAGCTATTGCTGCGGTTTTTGTTTCCAGCTTAGTAAGAATATTCACCACCTATACAAGGTATGAGTGGTTTAAGATTGTAGGTTAACTTTATTGCTTAACCATTAGGTTAAGTGTCATAAATATTAGTAGGAATAATAATGTCAAATATTAGCAAAATTTTAGCACGTGAGATTATGGATTCACGTGGTAACCCAACAGTAGAAGCCGATGTTTATTTAGAGTCTGGTGCTTTTGGCCGTGCAGCTGCTCCATCAGGTGCATCAACAGGTTCACGTGAAGCGCTAGAGTTACGTGATGGTGATAAAGCGCGTTATTTAGGTAAAGGTGTTTTAAATGCGGTTGCCGCCATTCGTAACGACATTACACCTGCGCTAGTTGGTCAAAATGCTTTAGAACAAGCGAAAATAGATCATATAATGATTGAGTTAGATGGTACTGAAAATAAAGAAAAATTCGGTGCAAATGCCATTCTTGCCGTTTCTTTAGCGGTTGCCAAAGCTGCTGCTGCAGATAAAGGTGTACAATTATTTGAGCATATTGCTGATTTAAATGGCACACCCGGTGTTTATAGCTTGCCAGTACCTATGATGAATATCATTAATGGTGGTGAACATGCTGATAACAATGTTGATATTCAGGAGTTTATGATTCAACCCGTTGGTGCGAAGAACTTTAGCGAAGCATTACGTATGGGCGCTGAAATTTTCCACGCTTTGAAAAAAGTATTATCTGCCAAAGGCTTAAATACCGCCGTTGGTGATGAAGGTGGTTTTGCACCTGATTTGGCGTCAAATGCGGATGCTTTAGCAGTCATTAAAGACGCTGTTGCTGCTGCCGGTTATACTTTAGGTACTGATATTACCCTAGCAATGGACTGTGCAGCATCGGAGTTTTTTGATAGTGAAAAAGGTATTTATGATCTTAAAGGTGAAGGTAAGCAGTTTAGCTCTAATGAGTTTTCAGATTTCTTAGGCGAACTTTGCCAAGAATACCCAATCGTGTCAATTGAAGATGGCTTAGATGAGTCAGATTGGGATGGTTTTAAATACCAAACAGAATTACTTGGCGATAAAGTACAAATTGTCGGTGATGATTTATTCGTCACCAATACTAAGATTTTAAAAGAAGGTATTGATAAAAATATCGCTAACTCTATCTTAATTAAGTTTAACCAAATAGGTTCATTAACTGAGACATTAGCGGCAATTAAAATGGCTAAAGATGCTGGCTATACTGCTGTTATTTCACACCGTTCAGGTGAAACTGAAGATGCGACAATTGCTGATTTAGCGGTAGGTACAGCAGCAGGTCAAATTAAAACCGGCTCTTTATGTCGTTCTGATCGTGTTTCTAAATACAATCAACTTTTACGTATTGAAGAAGCGTTAGGTGATAAAGCGGTATACAAAGGCCGTTCAGAAATTAAAGGGCAATAATAATTCAATGTTGAGTTAATATGCTTGAGCGCTTTTTAGTATGAACTGATTTATATTAATTGTGTGCAAGTTTCTTATGTTAAGGCTTATTTATCTCAACATTAATCATTATATTGCTGTGTTAGTCATTTAAACACTAACCGCTTTTAACATTAAAAACGCAGTTTAACTGCGTTTTTTTATGCCCTGTACTTTATAACTAATTGCTAAAAGCGTTATGGTTGAGGAAAGTTATTGATAATATCAGTGATTAGCTTAGCTGTTTTTTCAGGGCTCTCTAATGGGAACATGTGTCCGCCAGCAATGGTTTGTAATTTGATATGTTTGTTCAGTTTTACAAAGCGACTAAAGATATGATGAGGAAATACATCTGTTTCAGTACCATAAACTAAGGTTGCAGGTACGCTGAGTTTATTTTTATAGCTGGATAAATTTGATGGGATATTTCTAAATATATTTGCTTCGATTTCAGCGTCGAAACTAAGCTGTAACTGATTATTTCTTTTGATGATGCCGTGGTTGACATAATCTTTTAAACAACGGCTATCAAAACTCCTAAATAATTTTTTGCCTGACAGTATCGCGCCAACATCTGTACCCAATGGCCAATGAGAACGACGGTTTTTAGCTTTACCAGCCGGACTAAATTTATCTATCCATTTGGTTTTTTTCAGTAACCTTGCAGCTAAAGCACCTACACCACTTAATGCCGGTGGATCGAGCATTATCAACCCTTTAAATAAATCAGGTCTTTGACAACAAGCAATAAAAGAAATAACACCACCAAAAGAATGCCCAAGACAAATAACTTTATTATCATTAAGTTGTTGTGATTCTACATAAGCTATTAATTCTTCTACCTGCGCTTGCCAATTATGATTAATAGGTTTTTGTGTGTTATGACCATATTTATCAAGGGCAATAATTTTGAAATCATTAGGAAAGTAATCAAATAATGTTTGATAGCTTCCAGAAGGGAACCCATTTGCATGGGCAAAGTTGATAATGTGTTTTTGCATTAATATTTTCAGCAAAGAGTAAAGTTGACAATAATTTAAACAGCCGTTTAAATTATTGTCAATAACTTACTTTTATAAAGGCAATAAAAAAGCCCAGCATGCTGGACTTTTATTGTTCAGAGCTGTGCAACTAAAACTCTTCTAACATATGCTCTAATGAATTCTCAAAACTACGAAGATCTTTTTCTAGCTGAAATTTATCACGGAGAGATTCTATTTCACGCCATTTTCTTTTAGTTGTTGGTACCGTGCGCTTTTTCGCTACTTGGTTGCTAGATTCTAAAACTTGGTTTAGTTTATCCATAAAGTGCCCCTTATTTTACCATCACATCAAAAAAACAAATGTTTTGTCACAACTCTATAATTCAGAGTACATGATATTATTAACACAGTTTTTTAATCAATAAAATGAAAAAACGCATATTTTTTAGAAAATATGCGTTTAAATTAAACATTGTTTATGGCAAAAATAACCCTGTAATGTTATAGGATTTCAGCTAATTGCTTTTCAAGTTTCACCTGGTCAATAGCAAAATTACGAATGCCTTCAGCAAGCTTTTCTGTGGCCATAGCATCTTCATTCATTAACCAACGAAACTGTGCTTGAGTTAAAGGAGTCTCTTGGCTTGCAGAGGTTGATGTCGCTTTAAGTTTTTGTTCGATTGGATCCGTGCTGTTAGCAAGTTCATCCATTAATTGAGGGCTAATGGTTAGACGATCACAACCCGCTAACTCTAAAATCTCCCCTATATTTCTAAAGCTTGCTCCCATAACAACCGTGTTATAGCCTTGTTGTTTATAATAGTTATAAATACTGGTAACAGAAACCACGCCCGGATCTTCATTACTAGCGTAATCAGTACGGCCAGTATCTTTTTTATACCAATCTAATATACGACCTACAAAGGGTGAAATTAAATATACACCGGCCTCTGCACAAGCTCTCGCTTGGGCAAAACTAAATAATAATGTAAGGTTACAATTTATCCCTTCTTTCTCTAGTTGTTCAGCAGCTTTAATGCCTTCCCATGTAGAGGCAAGTTTGATAAGTATTCTATCATTACTAATGCCAGCTTCATTGTACATAGCGATAAGTTTATGCGCTTTTGTGATCGATGCTTGGGTATCAAACGATAGTCGAGCATCTACTTCTGTAGAAATACGGCCAGGGACTATTTTTAAAATCTCCAAGCCGATTAGTACCGATAATTTATCTGCTGCGTCTATAACTTGTTGCTCGGCACTATCTGATTGGGTTTTTGCCCAGGCAACAGAGTCTTTCACTAATTGCTGATAAGCAGGTAAAGAAGCTGCTTTTAATAGTAATGACGGGTTTGTTGTAGCATCTTGTGGTTGAAATTTAGCGATAGCTTCAATATCACCCGTGTCGGCAACAACCGTGGTCATCTGTTTTAATTGCGCGAGTTGTGAAGAAGAGTTTGTCATGGTGTTACCTTTCAATGGTCCTAGAAAATATTTTTATATTCGATAATGAATGTAGCTGGTGAAATATTACAACATAATAATAAAAAAGCACCCTTTATTGCGCTATTTTTGCTAAGTAATTGTAATTTTCTGTTTAGCTTACGTGAAAGCGTTTTAATGGCTTATATAACGATAGATTAAACGCTATTAAGTTGCGTAAAGCTTATGATATATTATCGGACAGATATCAATCATTACTAATGGCAAAAAATTATGTTACTTGTTGTTTCACCAGCAAAAAAATTAGACTACGAGTCACCTCTAGCAACTCAAAAATTTAGTCAACCTAACTTGTTAGAACATAGTAAGTTGTTAATCGCTGATTGTGTTAAGTTATCGCCCAATGACATTGCAAGCTTGATGAAATTAAGTGACAAATTAGCAGGGTTAAATGCTGCTCGTTTTGGCCAATGGTCTATGCCGTTTACACCTGAAAATGCTAGACAAGCAATATTAAGTTTTAATGGTGATGTATACACAGGTCTAGATGCGTCAACTTTTAGTGACGAGGATTTTGATTTTGCTCAACAACATTTGCGTATTTTATCTGGTTTATATGGTTTATTAAAACCACTTGATTTAATGCAAGCATATCGCTTAGAAATGGGCTGTAAATTAGCCAATGTTCGCGGTGACAATTTATATCAATTTTGGGATGAAATTATCACCGATGAATTGAACAAAACATTAACTGAATTAGGAGATGATGTTGTTATCAATTTAGCTTCTACGGAATATTTTAAGTCAGTAAAGAAAAAGTCTCTTTCCGCTACCGTTATTACTCCTGCTTTTAAAGATTGGAAAAATGGCCAGTATAAAATGATCAGCTTTTTTGCAAAAAAAGCGCGCGGTTTAATGGCACGTTATATCATCCAAAATAAGTTAACCTCAGTGGAAAAACTTAAAGGGTTTGATTTGGGTGGCTATCAATATAATGAAGACTTATCAAAAGGTAATGATTGGGTATTCACTCGTAAAGAACAGTAAATCCAATGATAACCTTAAACGACAATAATTTTATACATTCTTACAGGAGGTGACATGCTAACTTTATTAGCTAAATTGTTTCATGCCTTAAACAGTGATAGCTCTATAAGACAAATAGCCTTGGCGATTGCAATGGGCTTTGTGGTTGGGTTATCGCCGCTGTTAACCCTACATAATATCGTCATAATTTTTATTGCCTTACTAATTCGAGTACATTTTGGTAGCTTTATTCTTGCGGTAGGTTTCTTCTCTGGTTTAAGTTATCTGCTTTCACCCGTGATTGTTTACGTTGGAGAATACCTTCTCACTAGTGAAGCTTTGAATGAAATATTTACTACTTTATATCAAACAACGTTATTTAAGTTAGCTCATTGGCATCATACTTATGTTTTAGGTGCCTTGATATTAGGCATCAGCTTATGCATTCCATTATATTTTTTTAGTAAATTTTTTATCGAAAAGTACCGTATTCATATCATGAAATTTTTTGAAAAATTTAGGATTGTACAAGCATTAAAAGCTTCTAAATTTTACCGTTTATATACAAGTTTTTCCTCAGACACTAATCTAATGAAAGGTAGCCTGTAATGATGCGATTTATTCGTTGGCAAGGCCTAGTTGCCTTTGTTGTCTTAACTGCGCTAGTTAGCTTATTGTTATACTTTTTTGCTGAAACACTTGTTAAAAAAGCAATTATTAGCAGTGGTGAAGCTATTTTTGCTGCAGAAGTCAATGTTAAAGAGGTACAACTTAATTATTCACCACTACAGTTGACGGTTTTCGGTTTACAAGTAACAGATAGAGAAAGGCCTGAGCAAAATGTTTTTAGCTTAGCACAGGCTACGGCTAGTGTTGAGATATTACAATACCTGTTTGGTAAGATCATTGTTGATGAGCTCACGGTAAGTCAACTTGCTTTTGCAAGTGTCCGTTCTCAGCCAGGGGCAGTTTATAAAAATAGTAACCCTAACCTTGATACATCTGATAAATCGATAGCAGACACAGCAAAGGAAATGCTGCCTGAAATTGATATGAAATTACCCGATGTAGACTCTTTATTAAATGACAGTAACCTGTTAACCGTTAAAGCCAGTAAAGCATTACAAGCAACTTATGCTACGGAACAAGCTAAATTAAAAGCGCTTAAGGCACAATTACCCAGTAAAACTAAGTTAAAGTCCTATCAAGATAAAGTGACCGCTTTAGGAAACTCTAAAGTGGAATCGGTTGCCGATATTGAAAAAATTAAGCTAAAGTTTGAGCGAATAAAAGCAGAATTTAAAGCAGATCAAGCCATTGTTGAAAAAGCAAAGCAGCAAGTTCTCTCCAGTAAAGCAGTTTTGGGCAAACAGTTTGAGCAGCTAAAATCAGCACCCAATAGAGACTGGCAGCAGATAGAAGAAAAATACCAACTTGAAAGTGTTGATGCTGGAGACTTTGCTCACATATTATTTGGTCAGCAAGCGAGAGGTTACCTGCAAAAGGCTCAGTGGGCTTATCAGAAAATTTTACCTTTTATCGGTAATATCAACACAGAATCAACACCGGAGCAACAAGCTAATCATGCCAAAGGGCGCTTTATTTTCTTTAAAGAAGAAGAGCCATTACCGGCTATTTTAATTAAAAAAGCACTTTTTTCTATTAATACTGCACAGGGGGTTCTCACGGTTAATGGCAGTGAATTGACACACCAACATTGGTTACGCAACAAAGCAAGTAAACTCGATGTGAATTCAACGACTCATGGTGAGTTGCGTTTAACAAGTCACTTTAAGTTTAGTAAATCAGGTGAATTTGATCTTGATGGTAGTTGGTCAATCAGTCAAAGGCCTTTAACTAAGGTAAATTTAACTAAGAGTGACCAATTAACTGTATTACTTGAAAAAGCTTTGCTTAATGGTGAAGGTAATTTTACTTTCATTCATGATGAAATAACGGCTTCAAATCACTTGTCCCTGCATGAGGCTAGTTATCAAGGGCAAGCTAAAGCAAAGTTGAGCAAACTATTGCTCGATACGATTAAAACCTTAGATACATTAACTGTTGATGTCGATGTTAAAGGTCAGATTGATGATGCTAACTTCTCAATTACCTCTTCATTAAACGATGCCCTTACCGGTGCATTTAAACAGCAAGTTGCTGGTAAACTTACAGAGTTTAAGCAGCAGGTGAATAATGGCCTAAACGAAAAGTTAGCTGATGCCTTAAAAATTGGCGACAGTAACAATGCAGAGCTCGTTAACTTTGAAGGGTTGTTAATGGATACTGACAAAGCACTTGATGATTTGCAAAACTCAGATCTCGTTAAACAACAACAACAGAAATTAGAAAACAGGGTAAAAGACAAAGTTAAAGATAAATTAAAAGATAAATTAGGAGATTTATTTGGTTAGCTAAATAACTGACTTTAACTTACAAGTTATGATAAAGGACTATAATTTAATGGCTTTGATAGTGAGAATAGCTTCGTTATGTTGATAAAAACTGTTTGCCAAATGGCATACAGTTTTTATCGGTATAGGAAGAAGTGTCATTACTTTATTGCGACTGTCACGGTTAACTTAGGCTTATTTGGCGCGCTTAAGCTTTTTCTTAGCTTGTTTTTTTGCTTTAGCTTTTTTTTGCGCGTTAGTTAGTTTTATTTTTATTTTTTTATTAACAACTCGTGATTCTTTATGCTTGGGTCGTAGGTCAGCAATAATACGACGAGATAGACGTTCTTTAGTATAACGTTCAATTTTACCAATAACCGCCATATCGTGAGCTTCGACTAAAGAAATGGCGGTACCCTTATTACCAGCGCGACCAGTTCGACCAATACGATGAATATAAATATCTACTTTTCTTGGCATATCAAAGTTTACTACATGAGTGATATCATCAATATCTATACCACGGGCGGCGACATCGGTGGCGACCAAGATTTTAATTTCACCAGTTTTAAAACGCTCAATTGCTTTATTGCGCTTGTCTTGCGGCATTTTTCCTTCAAGCCAAACACAGGGAAGCTCTTCAGCATATAACTTGCCAGATAGGTATTGCACCGTTTCACGTTTGTTAGCAAAAACTAAAGCACGATCAACACCTTGTTGTTTTAAGGTACTAAGCAATAATTGTAATTTGTGCTGTGAGTTATCAGCAATATGCATCCATTGATGTATAACCGCCTTTTCTTTTCGCGACGGATTTGACTCTACAAATACCGGCTCATCCAATACTTCTTTAGCAAAACGTAATACCCCAGCTCCTTCGAGTGTAGCCGAAAATAACATGGTTTGTTTACGCCAACGCGCTTCGGCAACAATGCGATTGATGGTTTCACTGAAACCCAAATCCAGCATACGATCGGCTTCATCAAGAATTAATACCTCTATTTCACGCGCATCAAATTGTTCGTTTTCAATGTATTCTAGTAAACGCCCAGGCGTTGCGATTAAAATATCGGTTGTTGAGGTGAGTATATCACTGTGACTACCATAGTTTACGCCACCAGTGATGACGCCGGTTTTTATCTTGGTTAGTTCTGTTAACTGCTGACAATCTTCGCCAATTTGAATCGCTAGTTCACGTGTTGGTGTTAATATTAATACGCGCGGAAAACCGGGTTTAGTTCTTGGGTAGTCGAGTAAATGTTGAGCAACAGGTAATAAAAATGCGGCGGTTTTTCCTGTACCTGTCGGTGCAGACGCTAATATATCTTTACCTTCCATTGCTTCAGGTATAACAAGCTTTTGGATAGAGGTAGGCTTGCTGTAACCCACTTTTTTAATACTAGCTAATAATTCAGAGTCTAGATCGAATTGCTCAAACATAGGGGGATAGTTCACTAAGGGTTAATATGAGGGCAATTATAGTGGTTTTAGCCGCTGCTGTAACTATTTATCGTAGGCGTGAAATAAATTACTTAAGGCCATTTATTTGCTTAAAGCTGGTTACTGTATTCGACTAATATTTGCTCACACCAAGTATTTAAGCGATCATCAGTCAAATTATATTGGCTGTCTTCATCTAAAGATAAACCAACAAATTGACTTTCATCTGCGGTTAATGCTTTTGATGCCACAAATTCATAACCTTGATTGGGCCAATAACCTATGACGTTCGCGCCTTGTGCTTGCACCTGCTCATGCAACATCCCCAAAGCATCTTGAAACCATTCGGTATAGCCTATTTGATCACCCATGCCATACAAGGCAATTATTTTATCTGAGAGATCTAATTGATTGATGTCTGACCAAATTGATTCCCAGTCTTCTTGCAGCTCGCCATAATCCCAAGTGGAAATGCCAAAAATAATGAAATCATAATCTAAACAAAGCGTTAAGGGTTGGTCTTTGATGTTAAAAATGTCAACCAGTTCGGCACCGATAATTGCTTGAATTTTTTCAGCAACTATTTCTGTATAGCAAGTGGTTGAACCATAAAATAAACCAATTTTCATTATGCTTTACCTAATTTGAATTTCTGTGAGCAGTATTTGTCGTGGATTTTAGCAAAAACATTTATCTTTGTTTACAAGTTAATTCATTTTAACTGTTGCAATAATTGTTGCATGTCTGTAATTTCCTAGCATGAAATCATGTCTATAGAAATAATCGCAACGATATGTTTTATCTATTACAGTTTAACTGTCATTACATATCAAAGTTTACTGGGATTTTGTTAGGAACCATTATGTATAAGAAGTTCATTATTAGCACCGTACTTGCTGCGGTCATCTTACCTTTTGCACTACAAAGTGTGAATGCTGTATCAGCTGCAAATGTAGCACCAACGATCGTCAAATCCAGTAATGATACAGTGAAACTTGATAAAAGCTTTCTTAAAGAAAAAATTAGTAGCTCTTTAGGGTTAAAGGTTTTAAAGGTTGAAAAAACTCCGATGCCAGGAGTTGCTCTACTGATTACTGAACAAGGTTTGTTTTATTCCAGCTACAGTGGTGATTATTTTATTCAAGGAAAAGTATACAGTATAGGTGACACTGTTACTGATATATCAGAAAAGAGCTTAGCCAAACTTCGTCGAGAAGGTTTAGAGAAGTTTGAAAATGACATGATCACCTATAAAGCCGAAGATGAAAAGTATGTGGTGAATGTATTTACCGATATTACCTGTGGCTATTGTCGAAAAATGCATGCTGAAATGGCTGATTATAATGCGCGTGGTATTACTTTTAGGTACCTAGCTTATCCTCGTTCAGGTATTAATGATAGAACAGGAGGTTTTAGTCAAGGTTATAAAGATTTACGTTCTATATGGTGTAACGAAAACAGTGCCGAAGCAATGACGAAGGCAAAAGCCGGAAGTCCTGTTGCAGCGCGTATTTGTGAGACCTCTATTGAAGAACAGTTTAATTTTGGTCGTCAAATTGGCGTGCAAGGAACACCTGCTATTATTCTTCCAAATGGTATGATGATTCCTGGTTATCAGCCACCAGCTAAACTAGAAGAGTTATTGAAAAAGGTTTAATTGTTTGACTAATACCTTATTAAAAAGTACTTACTGTTTTCAGTAAGTACTTTTTTTGTTTTAAAAAAACGCTTTCACACTATCCTAAGCGAATAGTAATATTGAGAAACGCATAGCATGAGTAAAAAAATTATTCGCCGTGATCAGGTTGCAACGGCTCACTTGCCTGATGCATTACCAGAAAAAATAAAACAAATTTATGCTAGCCGCGGTATGAAGTCGGCGACAGAAATTGAACTAAAGGTCTCTCGATTGCAAGGGATGGAAGCAGAGACGGCGTTAAAGGGAATAGAGCAGGCTTGTGAGTTATTGCAGCTTGCACTCATTGCAAAAAAACGCATTATTATTGTTGGAGATTTTGATGCCGACGGTGCCACAAGTACAGCACTAATGATGGTAGCACTGACTCTCTTTGGCAGCCAAAATCATGACTTTATTGTACCTAACCGTTTCGAGTACGGTTATGGCTTAACGCCCGAAATCGTCGATATTGCCGCCAAGCAACAAGCGAACATGCTGATCACTGTTGATAATGGTATCAGTTGTATTGCCGGTGTAAAACGCGCTAAAGCATTGGGTATGCAAGTCATTGTTACTGACCATCATTTGCCTGGCAACGTATTGCCCGAGGCCGATGCTATTGTCAATCCTAACCAACCGGGTTGTACTTTTCCAAGTAAAGCTTTAGCGGGCGTCGGCGTCGCTTTTTATCTGATGGTTGCCCTAAGAAAGTATTGCCGTGAACATAATTACTTTGTCGAGCAAGCCATTGCTGAGCCGAACATTGCTCAGCTTTTAGATCTCGTCGCCTTAGGTACTGTTGCTGATGTTGTTGCCCTTGATGCTAACAATCGAATTTTAGTGGCTCAAGGTTTAAAACGTATTCGAGCAGGACAAACAAGACCTGGCATTCAAGCACTTATTGAAATAGCAAATAGAAACCAGCAACGATTAGTTGCCAGTGACTTTGGCTTTGCCTTAGGGCCTAGAATCAATGCTGCAGGCCGTCTTGATGATATGTCATATGGTATTAACTGCTTACTTGCTAATGATTTATCAAGTGCGCGTGTCATGGCTGCTGAATTAGATGAACTCAATAAAGCGCGTCGTGAAATAGAGCAAGGTATGCAACAAGAAGCAGAGCGAGTGCTCACATCACTTGATTTTGATGAAGATAACTTGCCCAGTGCTATATCGCTTTTTCAAGCGGATTGGCATCAAGGAGTTATTGGAATCGTTGCCGGTCGTTTAAAAGAAAAATTTCATCGTCCTTGTATTGTTTTTGCTAAAGCCAAAGATGATGATAATGATGTTGAACAAACTGAAATTAAAGGCTCTGCACGTTCAATACCAGGGTTACATATTCGTGATTTACTTGAACATATTGATAGTCAAAATCCAAATTTAATCAGTAAATTTGGTGGCCATGCTATGGCGGCAGGGTTATCAATTAAGCAACAAGATTTTACCATCTTCCAGGACAGATTTAATGAAATGGCAAAAAGGTGGCTAAAACCAGAAGATCTAGATAGCATTATTTTATCTGACGGTGCCTTAAGTGGAGAGTTATTAACACTTGAGTTTGCCGAGCAGCTACGTGATTATGGTCCTTGGGGGCAGAGCTTTCCTGAACCGCTGTTTGATGATGTTTTCACGCTTGTCCAGCAAAGAATTGTGGGTGAAAAGCACTTGAAAGTCGTTTTAGAAAAAGCTGGCCAGGTGTTTGATGGCATCGCCTTTAATATTAATGTTAATGTTTGGCCTAATGCGCAAGCTAAACAAGTTCATCTTGCCTATCGGCTTGATGTTAATGAATTTAGAGGAAAACGAAGCGTGCAATTAATGATAGAAGACATCAGTGTTTATCAACAAAAGAATGCCTAGATAAAATACAATGGATCAAGTGCTTACCATAATTACCTTACCCAGGTTAGCGATCGCTTTTATACCCGTTTTAGTGGTGTTAGTGATTTTATTTTATTGGTCTTTACCGACAAAACGCACCTTACATGCTTTAATACGCATGTTAGTACAGCTATTGTTAGTCGGCTTTGTCCTGAGTTACATATTTGATAGCAACAATGCTTGGTTTATCGGACTATTACTCTTAGTGATGATGCTTTTTTCTAGTTGGATCGCATTAAATAATATTGAAGCGCCTCGATTACTACTTTTTAAAAGTGCATTTATCGCCATTTTTATCAGCAGTTCCTTGGTTTTGCTGGTGATAACGCAAGGCGTACTAGCACTTAAGCCTTGGTATCAGGCGCAAACCCTTATTCCACTTGCTGGTATGGTGTTTGCCAATGGCATGAATAGCGTTAGTTTATGTGGTGAACGCTTTTTTGCTGAAACTAAGCGTGGTGTTAACTTTATTGACGCTCGAAATATCGCGTTTAAAGCGTCAATGATCCCAAATGTCAATGCTTTATTCGCTGTTGGGGTTGTTTCTTTACCGGGTATGATGACAGGACAAATATTGGCAGGTGTCTCTCCTTTTATTGCGGCAAGGTATCAAATTATGGTGATGTGTATGGTGTTTGCTTCAGCAGGCATTGCCTCAGCAATTTTCTTGATGCTAAATAAAACACGCCGACATAACCAGTAGATGTTCTTGATAGCTTTATTCATTATAACAGTAATGACAAAAGTCACGATAAAACTATTATACCTTAGGCTTTAGCCGTTTATTTACCCCAGTATTTACGTTACAATGCGCGACTATTTGTCTTTTGCCGATGATTAGGGTAGCAGACTGTTAATTATATCAATTTATCTTTGAAGACTTATGTTCGAAACAAACCCAATATTAAGTAAATTAAAAGAAATCCGTGAGCGCGCCAATATGCTTCGGGGGTACCTTTGACTATGATGTTAAAGCTGAGCGTTTAATTGAAGTCACGCGCGAACTAGAGCTACCTGAAATTTGGAATGAACCAGAGCGTGCTCAAGCGCTAGGAAAAGAGCGCAGTGCCTTAGAGCAGGTGGTCAACACTATTGTTGAGCTAGAAACGGGTTGTGAAGATATTGAAGAATTAGTACAACTTGCTGTTGAAGAAGAAGACCAAGATACCTTTGATGACGCGACAGCTGAAGCTGATGCCCTAGATTCGCTATTAGAAAAGCTAGAGTTTCGTCGTATGTTTTCTGGTGAACAAGATGCCAATAATTGCTATTTAGATATTCAGTCTGGCTCTGGTGGTACTGAGGCGCAAGACTGGGCTGAAATGTTGATGCGTATGTATTTGCGTTGGGGTGAGGCACATGGCTTTAAAACGGAAGCGATAGAAGTCACTGATGGTGATGTTGCCGGTATTAAAGGTTGTACCATTAAATATACAGGTGAGTTTGCTTTTGGTTGGCTTCGCACTGAAACCGGAGTACATCGCTTGGTTCGTAAATCGCCTTTTGATTCTTCAGGTCGACGTCATACCTCCTTTGCATCGGCGTTCATTTATCCTGAAATAGATGACAATATTGAAATAGATATTAACCCCGCTGATTTACGTACAGATACTTTCCGCGCTTCTGGTGCGGGTGGTCAGCATGTTAACAAAACCGATTCAGCTATACGTATTACTCATATTCCGACCGGGGCTGTGGTTGCTTGTCAGGCAGATCGCTCTCAGCATAAAAACCGTGCTACCGCAATGAAGCTACTAAAAGCCAAATTGTATGAAATGGAAATTCAAAAGCAAAACGAAGGAAAACAAGAATTAGAAGACGGTAAGTCTGATATTGGCTGGGGGAGTCAAATTCGCTCTTATGTGCTAGACGATAGCCGCATTAAAGATTTAAGAACCGGTGTTGAAAACAGAAATACCCAAGCTGTTTTAGATGGCGATTTGGATAAATTTCTACAAGCCAGTTTAAAATCGGGCTTGTAGAAAATGAAATAAAATAAATAGATGTATTGCTAGGTTAGCAGTGTTCACCCATTGAAAAATTACAGATAACTTTGAGAAATTAACATGACAGATAAAGCCAATAATGCACCCGTAGCACAAGATGAAAATAAGCTGATTGCTGAACGCCGTGTAAAGCTTGAAAAGATTCGCTCAAATTGTTCAGCTAATGGTTTTCCTAACGATTTTAAGCGTGAGCATTTAGCCGCTGATATTCAAGCCGAGCATGGTGAGAAAACCAAAGAAGAGCTTGAACAATTGCAATTAACCTATGCTATCGCTGGGCGTATTATGGCTAAACGTGGGCCTTTTTTAGTAATACAAGACTCATCAGGTCGAATTCAAGGTTACGCTGAAAAAACAGTACAAAAAGAAATACGCGCTAAGTGGGGCTCTTTAGATATTGGTGATATTGTTGGTATAAAAGGTATTTTACATAAATCAGGTAAAGGTGATCTTTACGTTGATATGGCACAATACTCACTGTTAACTAAATCACTTCGCCCGTTACCAGAAAAATTTCACGGTTTATCAGATCAAGAAACTAAGTATCGTCAGCGTTATGTTGATTTAATTATCAATGAACAGACCCGTAATACCTTTAAAGTACGTTCAAAGATTGTCGCTGGTATTCGTAATTTCTTAACCCAACGTGATTTTATGGAAGTGGAAACGCCAATGTTGCAAATCATCCCAGGTGGTGCAACAGCTAAACCCTTTATGACTCATCATAATACTTTTGATCTTGATATGTATCTTCGTATTGCTCCTGAGCTTAATCTGAAGCGTTTAGTGGTTGGTGGTTTTGATCGTGTCTTTGAAATTAACCGAAGTTTTCGTAATGAAGGTATTTCAACGCGCCATAATCCAGAGTTCACCATGATTGAATTTTATCAAGCGTATGCTGATTATCATGATTTAATGAATACCACCGAAGAAATGTTGCGCACACTTTCACAAGAGGTTATGGGCACTACACTTATTCGCAATACCGTTAAAAATAGTGATGGCGAACTAGTTGAAGAAAAGTTCTATGACTTTGGTAAACCATTTGCGCGTCTTTCGATGGTTGATGCTATTTTACAATACGGCAAAGATCATCGTGGAGCAGAGTATCTTGATGAAGCTGCGCTACGTGATCCAGAAAATAACTTTGATGCTATTAAAGCCATGGCAAAAGCAGTAGGTGTAAAAGACAGTGAAGCATCTAAAGTCTGGGGACCAGGTAAATACATTTGTGAAATTTTTGAGGAAGTTGCCGAGCACTTACTTGATCAACCTACCTTTATCACTGAATATCCGTGGGAAGTATCTCCACTTGCCCGTCGTAATGATGAAAACCCATTCATCACCGATCGGTTTGAATTCTTTGTCGGGGGGCGCGAATTAGCCAATGGTTTCTCTGAGCTTAATGATGCAGAAGATCAAGCTGAACGTTTTCAAAAGCAAGTAGCAGAAAAAGATGCTGGCGATGATGAAGCCATGCATTACGATGCCGATTATATTAATGCTTTAGAATATGGTTTACCACCAACTGCTGGTGAAGGTATTGGTATCGATCGTTTAGTAATGTTATTTACTGATTCGCCAACGATTAAAGATGTTATTTTATTCCCACACATGCGACCTGAAACAGATTAACCACTAAGAAAGGCGTTAATCTGTAGTTAAAAGTATCGAACCGATAATCAGCTTCCCTAATTGGCAGATGATTATCGGTTTTTTTTTGATGATTGTATTAACTTAGCGGGGAGGTTTTACTTGTTATCTTTTAATCAAAGCCAGAAACTGGTTATTATTGAGAAATAATCATCGTTTTAAATGGTTCTTTAAATCTCCTTAGCCATTAAATTTTAGTATCGTGAATTTTGTCACTGACAAAAACTTTTTTTGGGCGAGCACACTGATTAAATTAGCTAATAGACTCATAGAGATGCGCAGTACATTAGTATAGAGTATGATGACTTCAAATATTCAGTTATTGTAAAGCCAGACAGTAAAGACTGTACACAGAGTTATACAGTAAACTTTTTTGTTTAATTATCGCGTCACTCTATTTTTTATGGAGTTTATTGCGTAAATTAGTGCCCTATATATCTTGGTGATTATAACAATATTACCGTTGATAATTTAAAATTCTCAACATGCTAAGTTGATTATCAATGCAAGTAATAGAGAGCGAGGAAGTAAATGAGTGTTTCAAGAGGCGGCTTTAGTTCGCGATTTGGTTTTATCATGGCAGCGGCAGGATCTGCAGTTGGTTTAGGTAATATCTGGGGATTTCCAACACAAACTGCGAGTAATGGCGGTGCGGCATTTGTGCTAGTGTATTTGATTTTAGCTTTTTTGTTGGCGTATCCAGCGTTTATGGCTGAACTACTGATTGGTCGCTATGGACAAGCGAACGCGGTTTCAAGTATGCAAAAAATTGCCCGAAACACCTGGCAAAAGCGTTTCGGTTTTATCGTTGGTTTTGGTGGTATCATTTGCGCTTCATTAATTTTAAGTTTTTATGGCATTATTGCCGGCTGGATGATGTCTTATGCGATAGAGCCTTTATTTAGGCTGGCTGGCGCAACAGAAGCCGCTAACTGGCTTATTAATCATTCTTTAGTGCGCAACATTGGCTTTACAGCACTTTTTATGGGCTTAACCATCTTTATTATTCGCCGTGGCGTTGAGCAGGGCATTGAAAAGTGGTCTAAACGCTTAATGCCAATGTTAATTGGTCTACTTATTTTATTGATTATTTATGTGTTTACTCTTGATGGCTCTCATGAAGGGTTTAATGCCTATTTGAACCCTGATATTTCTCGCGTATTGGAGCCTGATTTATTAATTAGCGCTTTAGGGCAGGCTTTTTTCTCATTATCACTGGGTACCAGTGTTATGATCATTTATGGCTCTTACATTGCCAAAAAAGAAAATCTAGTAACGTTAGGTGCACAAGTTACCTTAATTGATGTCTCTATTGCCTTTTTAGCTGGTTTATTAATTATACCGGCAATGTATGTAGCACAAGCACAGGGAGTGGCGATATTCTCCGAAGACGGCAGCCTTATCTCCGGTTCAAACTTAGTCTTTACTGTCTTACCGGCGTTATTTTCAGGGATGGGCGTTATCGGTTTATTTGTCGCGTTTGCCTTTTTTGTTTTAATGTCAATTGCAGCATTAACTTCATCGATTTCTATGTTAGAAGGACCGGTATCGTTTACGGTTGAACGTTATGACATTGCGCGTGAAAAAGCCACCACGCTGATTGGTCTAGTCATCCTGATTTTGAGCATTGTTATCGTGATAAATCTGGGGTGGATGCTTGACTTTATCGCCACCTTATCTACTCAATATGGTCAACCGATTATTGCCATGTTGTGTTGTGTTTTTGCCGGCTGGGTTTGGCATAGAAGTGATATTTTGGCGGAAATTAAACAAGGGAATGATACCGTTGCCGATAGTATCTTTTGGAAGGTTTGGCCTTGGTATACTAAGTTTGTTTGCCCGACAGCGATAGCACTCGTCTTTTGGCATTCCTTGTAGGTTAAGTGCAAATACCCAATGTAAGTTTTAAATCGCTTTAAAGCCTTGGCCAGTTTAACTGCCAAGGCTTTTTTAACTGGGTTAATTGCTCAATGACTTGTTGAGAAAGATAATATTCACCAATAGTGGGCGGCGATATGAACTCGAAATCTTTCTCCAGATACTTGAACTTTAAACAGTAAGCATGCAAATAACCTCTATCAGCATCAGATGCACTGTAATAAAGAGAGTCGCCAACAATAGGCGCACCTAAGCTTGTCATAGCAACGCGCAATTGATGGGTTTTTCCAGAATGAGGTTTTAATAAATATAATCGTTGTTTGTTGGCAATGCTGTATGAGAAGAACTGAGTGACAGCTGGATTTTCCAGACTGCGTAATAATTTATACATACCACGGCGACTTTTTGACATGTCGCCTTTAATTAAACCTTGTTTTTTACTGGGTTTTTTATCTGCAATGGCGAGGTAATATTTTTCAATTTTGTGTTCACTGAATAATTGTCCAAAGGTTTGAGCCGCCGCTAGGTTTTTGGCAAATATTACTAAACCTGAGGTCATTTTATCTAAGCGATGAACAGGATAAAGTTCTGCAGCGTTATGTTTCTCTTGCAGTTGTCTTTTAACCTCAGAGAAAAGCCCAGAGCCTAAGTCACCTTCATCATGAAAGTTAATGTTAGGGTCTTTATCAATCACGATAAAATCATGATGTTCTGTAATAGTTTTAAACATTTAAATTAACCGCTTAGCTTTGATGTTTGTTATGATAATTCAATCTTATTTATTATACCCTTTTTACAGGATCTTATTTTGCAAAAACACGCCGAAACTCGTCTTTCCGCTCAGGTGACAAGTAAATTTAAAAGTAGCTTAATTGTGGCAAGTTCTATTTTACTGTTCGCTTGTACAAGTCAAGATAGCACGCCAATACCGACGGGTGTTAACTTAGTTGAAACTGTTGTTGCAAAAGAAAACACTATTAATATTCCTTTCAAAAAATATAAGCTTGACAATGGATTAACCGTTATTTTACATCAGGATAATTCAGATCCTTTAGTACATGTTGATGTGACTTATCATGTTGGCTCAGCGCGGGAGCAGTTAGGTAAGTCAGGCTTTGCTCATTTCTTTGAGCATATGATGTTTCAAGGCTCACAAAATGTCGCAGATGAACAACATTTTAAAGTGGTTACGCAAAGCGGTGGTAATTTAAATGGTACCACTAATTCAGATCGTACTAATTATTTTGAAACCGTTCCTAAAAATCAATTAGAAAAAATGTTGTGGTTAGAGTCTGATCGTATGGGCTTTTTACTGGAAGCGATCACTGCTGAAAAGTTTGAAATACAAAGGGCTACGGTTAAAAATGAACGTGGTCAAAATGTTGATAATCGACCTTATGGCCGTCTAACCGAAACCATTAATCAAATGATTTTCCCACGTGAGCATCCATACTCTTGGCCAGTAATAGGTTATATGTCAGATTTAGATCGCGGTACAGTAACTGATTTAAAAGAGTTCTTTTCTCGTTGGTATGGTCCCAATAATGCGGTATTAACAATTGGCGGAGATATTGATGAAGCGCAAACCCTTGCTTGGGTAAGTAAGTATTTTGGTTCACTTAAGGCAGGGCCAGCAGTTGAAAATATTGCTAAGACACCCATAACATTGGCAAGTAATCGTTATTACTCATTTAGCGACAATGTTTCCTTACCATTGCTTTATATCAGCTTTCCTACGGTTTATGGTATGCATGAAGATGAACCCGCACTTGATGTATTAGCTAATATTTTAGGTAATGGCCCTACCTCATTACTTTACAAAAATTTAGTTAAGTCAGGCGTTGCTGTGCAAGCAGGTGCGAGCCATCCATGTCGCGAACTTGCTTGTGGTATGAACTTTTATGCATTGCCTAACCCTCAACAAGGGATGTCTTTAGCAAAAATAGAAAAGGTGATTAATGATACGTTAACAGAGTTTGTTGAGCGTGGTGTCAATGCGGACGATTTACATAAAACTAAGGTGAGTATCGAAACTGGCACTATTTATGGCTTGCAAAGTGTCTCGGGTAAAGTTGCTAATTTAGCGCATTATCAAACCATGCTGGGTAATGCTAACTATACTGAACAGCAAGTGGCACGATACAATAAAGTAACTAAAGCTGATGTGATGCGCGTGTTTAAACAGTATATTCAAGGTAAAGGTGCGGCAATACTTTCAATTGTCCCTCATGGTCAAGAAGCCTTGGTAACAAAAGCGAATAACTTTGCATTACCTGATGTCAGCAATCCTCCTAAGTTAGCGCAACTTGATACGCCAATCA
Organism: Colwelliaceae bacterium MEBiC 14330; assembly: GCA_040779365.1. Taxonomy (GTDB): domain Bacteria; phylum Pseudomonadota; class Gammaproteobacteria; order Enterobacterales; family Alteromonadaceae; genus Colwellia. The sequence goes on along the minus strand of JBFONR010000002.1, from coordinate 125,981 downwards.
TGAAAAATACCAGTGATTTTGATCGAAGTATCATGCCTAGTTCAGGTGAAAACCCTCAAATTACTGTACCTGAGCTATGGCGCGATAGTTTTGATAATGGTATCGAAATTATTGCGACTAAAAATAGTGAAACGCCTACTGTCACAATCTTACTGAGCCTTGATGGGGGAGTTTTACTCGATTCAGTGGACAAAGCTGGTTTAGCTAGTTTAACCGCAAACTTGATGAATGAAGGCACAACAGTTCACACGAAAGAGCAGTTATCAAATGAACTTGCTTTACTCGGCAGTGACATCTCTGTTGGTGTCTCTGGACGTAACACCTACGTCAAAGTAAATAGTCTAGTTAAAAACCTTGATGAGACTTTGGCACTCATGTACGAAATGATGTTTAAACCGGCATTTTTACCAGAAGACTTTGATCGAGTTCAAAATCAGTTGATTCAGGGCTTACAACAAAGTAATAAAGATGCGCGTACTTTGGCAAGTAACGCAGTCAAGCAAGTGATGTATGGAAAAAATAATCGTTTTGGTTTGCCTGATCGTGGAACTATTGCGACAGTTTCTGCAATTACTCTTTCAGATATTAAGAGTTTTTATCAAACTTACTTCTCACCAGCAAAGGCAAGTTTAGTTGTTGTTGGTGATATTGATAAAGCTGAGTTTCTTAAAAAACTTTGGCCGTTAAAGTCTTGGAAAGGAAGCGACTATATGATTCATAGCGATTTTCAATTTCCTGAAGTAACACCCAGTAATTTATATTTTGTTGATCTAGCCAATGCTAGTCAGTCAGTTATCAAGTTATCTCGACCTGCTATGACATATGATGCCACGGGGGAATACTTTAAAGCTACTTTGATGAATTACCCACTTGGCAGTGCCTTTAATAGTCGTATTAATTTGAATTTACGTGAAGATAAAGGTTATACCTATGGAGCCTCTAGCTATTTTTCTGCTGGAAAAACCTTAGGTAGCTTTAGTGCTGGTGCGAGTGTTAAAAAAGAGCATACTTTTGACGCGATTTTTGAAATAGAAAAAGAATTAAGTCTCTATCAAAAAAATGGTTTAACTGATGGAGAAGTCACTTTTATGCGTCAGGCTATCTCGCAAAATGAAGCACTTAGCTTTGAAACACCAAGCCAAAAAAGTGGCTTTTTAAGACAGCTATTACAGTTTAACTTACCAGTAAACTATGGTGAGCAGCAAACTGACATTATTAACAATATAACTAAAGAGCAATTAAATGCCATTGCTGCACAAGAATTAGCAAAACCTATGCAATGGATTGTGGTTGGTGACGGTCAAGTAGTTCGACCACAACTTAAAAAACTGGATGTTGAGGTTGTCGAGCTCAAATTGGCTCAATAAACTATCTTGAAATAAAGTTAGTTTAGTATTGAAAAAAAACATAGACGCCTTATTAATAAACTAATTGATAAGGGGTCTGTTATTATCTAAACAATAGGAACTATTTTGACACTTTCTTTAACTGATTACCTTGGCGCATTCAGCCAAAGTGAAAATTTGGCTGCTTTGGCAGGAATTGGCCGTGGTATAGAGCGAGAAGCATTACGCATTTTGCCGGAAGGTAAGCTGTCTGAGCATGGCCATTATTATCAACTTGGCTCGGCATTAACTCACGGGCAAATAACCACAGATTATTCAGAAACATTGCTAGAGTTTATTACCCCGGTAAGTAACTCCCCAGAGCAAGCGATAGCGCAATTGCAAGATATACAAAAATATACTTTTGAGCATATCAATGGCGAATTGTTATGGCCAATGAGTATGCCTTGTTTTGTTAACGATGCTGAAAAAATTCCATTGGCGCAATATGGTAGTTCCAATATCGGCAAAATGAAAACGGTTTATCGTCAAGGCTTAAAAAACCGTTATGGCTCGATGATGCAAGTGATTGCTGGGATTCACTTTAATTTTTCATTTTCTGATGATTTTTGGCTAGTCCAACAGCAGTTACACGCCTCCAATTCGACTACATCACTGTCACTAAAAGATTTTATATCAGAACGCTATTTTTCTATTTTAAGAAATTATAAACGCATTTGTTGGTTAATCCCTTATTTATACGGTAGCTCTCCTGCATTATGTAGCTCCTTCTTACAAGGACAAGATCATAAGCTACCTTTTAAGAAATCACCTTATGGCGCTTTATATCTGGAACATGCAACCTCATTGCGCATGAGTGATTTGGGGTATACGAGTTCAGAGCAATCGGCATTAAAAATATGCTACAACAATTTGAGTGATTATGTTGATGGCGTTCAACAGGCAATAAAACTAAAATCAAAAGACTTTGCTAACATTGGCATCAAGATAGAGGGCCAATATCAACAATTAAATGATAATGTGCTACAAATTGAAAATGAACTTTATGCACCAATTAGGCCTAAAAGGGTGACAAAATCGGGTGAAAAACCATCAGTTGCCTTAGCTGAGCGTGGTGTCGAATATATTGAAGTAAGAGCTCTTGATGTAAATCCTTTTTCTGATACCGGAATTAGTATCGAACAAGTTCACTTCTTAGATATATTCTTAACTTATTGTGCTTTTGTTGATAACAATGAGTTTGACTGCAACATTCAGCAAGTTCATGAGCGTAATATGGATGAAGTCGTTTTAAGAGGGCGAGATCCTGAGCTATTGTTATCTGATATCAATGATGATGGTGAAATTAATCAAAAGTCTGTTGCCAGTTGGGGTAATGAGTTATTTGATCAAATGAAAGAGGTAGCCAAGTTACTTGATTTGGCATATCAAACAAACCGATATGGTGAAGCTATCGTCCGTGAGCAGGCTAAGATAAATGATGCCAATTTAACACCATCAGCGCAGTTATTAGCGATTATTCAATCGCAACCTTTATCTGAATATGCGTTAGATAAAGCAACTGAGTATCAGCAACAGGCAAAATCACGCGATTACCAGTTTTATAAGCCAGACTTCTTTGAGAAGAGTGTCCCAATATCACACCAAGCTCAAGCTGAGATTGAAGCAAGGGATAAGCTTAACTTTGATGAGTTTTTACAGAATTACTTTGCGCAAAACTAGCGCTCATTTCCCTAGTTCAAATATCATTGCACCAAGAATAAGTTTAACGATAAAAAAAGCGCGTCAAATGACGCGCCGGTATTTAAGCAAACAAAACTTAAATTAAATGAAAGTCATCCAGGGAAGAATGTTTCATTTATTAAGATGCTTTAAAATCAAATAAGTTCATTTTATTTAATAAAAAGTAATAATTATTCACTTGTATTTATGCGGTATTTTTCAAATGATTGATTTTTATGTTGATTTTTAATAAAAATATTGAATTTTTTAAGGTGTTCTTTAATTGGCTTAAGGTGTTTTAATCAGTTTGTCACTGAACAATTAAAAGTGTTAATAATACGCTGTTATTCGTTTTCATAAACATCAAGTTAAATTGAAGACAAAAAAAACGCGCTATCAAAATGAAAGCGCGAAAAACATGAAACACTAAGGGATTAACATTACTGTTAAGTAAGAGTGGTGTATTTATGATTAGTTCAAATTAATTTCAAAAAATTTATATATTATTTCAGTCATTTTTTTGTATAAAAACTCGTTACCTTAAGAATGAACACGCATATAACATCACTGATATTTACTTTGACAAAAGTTGAACTAAATTTAAGACAAAAAAACGCGCTATCGAAATGAAAGCGCGAAAAATATGAAACTTGACTATTGAGGGCGGGATTAATATCACTGTTATTTGCTTTGACAAAAGTTGAACTAAATTTAAGACAAAAAAAACGCGCTATCTAAATGAAAGCGCGAAAAACATGAAACACTATGGGAATAACATCACTGTTATTTGCTTTGACAAAAGTTGAACTAAATTTAAGACAAAAAAACGCGCTATCGAAATGAAAGCGCGAAAATCATGAAACTTGGCTATTGAGGGTGGGAATAACATCACTGTTATTTGCTTTGACAAAAGTTGAACTAAATTTAAGACAAAAAAAACGCGCTATCTAAATGAAAGCGCGAAAAACATGAAACACTATGGGAATAACATTACTGTTAAGTAAGAGTGGTGTATTTATGATTAGTTCAAATTATTTAAAAAAAAATTTCTTTATTATTGCAGTTAATATGGTTTTGTATAATAAACACCAGACAAACACGTTAGCTGCTGACAGAAAGTGCGTAAAACATGAAACTTGGCTGTTGAGGGCTGAAATAACAGCATTGTTAAGTTAGCGTGATTGTTTAAGGTGACTTCAAATTATTTCGTTTTATCTTAATATTTTTTAATGAATTAACTAAAATATAATAAATATCAATACAATTACTGACATTGGTAATTTCTTTCTGGCATTATTGACATTATATTTTCCTAACAGTTACTTGTTTATGCCTTCATGTAAAATAGCTTTAGTGACAGCAGTAAGTGTTTTTATGCTTGCAAGTTGCGCTACCCCACCACCAAAAAATCCAGAAAACCTATGTGAAATTTTTCGTGAACACCGCGATTGGTATTTTGCAGCTAAAGATGCAAGGGAGCGCTGGGGTGTTCCTATTCATGTGCCAATGAGTATGATGTATCAAGAAAGCTCTTTTCGTCACGATGCTACCCCGCCAATGGACTATCTGTTTGGTTTTATCCCTTGGGGTAGAGTAAGTAGTGCTTATGGCTATTCACAAGCTAAAACTATGACATGGAAGGATTATGTTCGTGAAACAGGTAATTCGGGCGCTGATCGTGATGACTTTGATGATGCCATTGATTTTATGGGCTGGTTCATTTTTAAAACGCAAAAGGTCAATGGTGTGTCAAAATGGGATGCTTATAATCAGTATTTAAATTATCACGAAGGCTGGGGGGGATTTAAAAAGAAAAGTTATAAGAAAAAAAACTGGTTGGTTAAAGTTTCACGCAAAGTCGACAACCGAGCTCGCCTTTATAGTAGTCAACTTAAGAGTTGTGAGAAGGAGCTTGATCATGGCTGGTTATGGCGTTTATTTTTCGGCTAATTAGAGTCATTGCACATAAGTTGTGCAGATTGTTTTTTAGCAAGGTTACTATGTTAATGATCATAACTACTAACGCATAAAGCTTGCCAATCTGTTCTTTTTACAATAAAAAACTAGCAAAGCTAGCTGTGGTAATAGTTACAGAAATAGCTAGTGTCTTTCAAAAAAATAGTAAAAAAAAAGTGTATTTTTTTGTGAAATAACTGTTGAAATAACTAAAGGCTGCTACTGCTAGGGGTGGCAATTGTTATCCACAGAAATTGTGGAAAGCTGAATAAGTTAATATGAAACTCTTATTCTGTGGATAACTATGTGGTTAAGTCTCGTTGTGGTTATTTATTCTTCTTCTGGGCTGTCATCGACAAAATGCTCGGGCATAACACGAACGGTTTTTATCATATTATCTGCGACATCAATGATTTCGACAGGGTAACCGGCAATACGTAAGCTAATATTGTTTTGTGGTATTTCTTCTAAATATTCAATAATTAAGCCATTAAGTGTTTTAGGGCCGTCTGTGGGCAATTGCCAAGACATTTCCTTGTTTATATCCCTAATACTGGCGCTTCCGTCAACTAGATAGCTGCCATCGGGTTGTAAATTGACTTCATCGCTGGTTGTCGGTGTCATTGTGGTGGTGAAGTCACCAACAATTTCTTCTAGTATGTCTTCTAGTGTTACCAAACCTTGAATATCACCATACTCATCAACAACTAAGCCTAAACGTTCTTTAGCATGCTGAAATTTAACTAGCTGGATATTAAGTGGTGTACCTTCAGGAATAAAGTACAACTCACGAACGGCTCTTAATAAGGTCGCTTTAGTGAACTGGTTTTTTGATAGTAGCTTTAAAGCATCGCGTGCATGGATATAACCGACAACGTCATCTATGCTATCTCGGTATAACAATACTCGGGTGTGATTCGCTTGGGTCAATTGTTTTTGGATCTTTTTCCATTCATCATTGACATCGATGCCGATTAACTCACTACGCGGGATCATAATATCTTCAACTGCCACTTTCTCCAGATCGAGAATACCGACTAGCATATCTTGGTCGCGTTGTTGTAATAGAGCACCTGACTCATTTACCACAGTTCTTAGTTCTTCAGTACTAAGGTTATGCTGTTCTCGTTGCTCTGGACTAACCCCTAAAACACGTAAAAAACCGTTTGTTATCCAGTTAACGGCTATAACTAAAGGAAAGAGAACTTTAAGTAATAAACTTAATATAATTGAGCTAGGGAATGCTACCTTTTCCGGGTATAAGGCCGCGAGTGTTTTAGGTGTAACTTCTGCAAATATTAAGATAATGAGGGTTAGAACTAAACCCGCATAGAAAATACCTGCATCACCAAACAGTCGACTAAAAATGACACCGGCAACTAGTGATGCAAAGACATTAACTAGGTTGTTACCAATAAGTATAAGCCCTATTAGGCGATCTGGTCGGTTTAATAGTTTACTAACACGCTTCGCACCTCGGTGTTTTTGTTTTTCAAGATGGCGTAAGCGATATCTATTTAATGACATCATGCCTGTTTCAGAGCCTGAGAAGTAGGCTGAAATAAGTATTAAAATACCAAGAATGGTAAATAGCATCTGGGTGGATATACTGTCCAAAAAGAAATTTTCCTCGTTTATAAATTAAAGGGATAAAATAATACTGCTAGCTTATACTAGCTGGGCGATTGCGACAAGGGCAGGGGATTATAGTCGCTATTTATAAGATAAATTCTTTCACCAAGCGGCTGCCAAAGTATGCCAAGGTTAGTAAACCACTAGCACTGACCATTAGCGCTAATACACGATGACCTCGCCAGCCTTTATTGTAATGCCCCCAAAGAATGAGACAATAAATTGCCAATGACAGCAGAGAAAGCACTGTTTTGTGTGCATTTTCTTTAGCTAAAAAACCTTCTAAGAAAGCAAAGCCAATAATTTGACTGATAAATAAAACTACAGTACCAATGGTTAAGATATTAAATAATTGCATTTCTACTTGCATTAATGGTGGCAGATGAGCAACCGCTGTTAAATTTTTGCTTTTAAGTTTTAAGTTGATATAGCTCACTTGAAAAGCATATAAAGTTGCAATAATTAAAATACAATAGGCGAAAAGGGCAAAACTGATATGACTTAATAAAATAACCTGCTCTACTACTAATGGAATGGATTCAACGGGTGGTAAAAATATCATAACTAATTGCCATAAGCCTGCAAAACCGTAAACAACCGGTAATAGTAAATCAACTTTAAAACGCAATGCTACGGTAGTGACAACAAAGCTGATCATTAAACTGACTAAAGAAATGACATTAGGTAAATTAAAATTGATGACATTTTGAGAGAAAAATAATATGGCATCATTAAAACTATGAATGATAATTGCAAGTGTAGCTAAACTTAAAACGAGGAAGTTATTAGGTCCTTTGGGGTGAAATAAGCGCGTTACTATCGCTAATGTAGCAAGTATATAAAGCAAAAACGCTAAACTTGAACCTATAACCAAAAAATCCACTAAATACCCCTAAAGCAACTGAAATTACAGATTAAAAAATTGATTCTATCAGATAAAATTTTATGTGCCATGTCAATAGCACAAACTAAGCATTAAAATTTACAAAATCTGCAGGTAATTTACCTTTACCAAGTATAATTTAACCTTAATTATTCAATATGATGTTTCGTTATCATAATTAAGGTGCAACTTGTGTAGGGTATTATTAGGGGCTGTTGATCTTTCGAGATTACTTTTACAGCCACTTGTTTGGTATTTAGACAAAGCAGAGTATTTGACGTGTAGCTGGCTACTCGAACATACGATAACCTAGTATAAATTTCAAACAAATGCTGCCCTTTAGGTTTCATTTAAAACAAATTGACTCATTGTTGCTCGCTTTTTTAATAGAATGACTATATTTGTTATTACCTTGAAATGGTTAAATGGTATGCAGGATTTTCATAGGTCGCATCTTAGCGATATTTGAGTATAATAACAGCATTAACCTTATCAATATTTCGCTGTTAGAGAATTTCATGTTTGACAATCTTTCCGATCGCTTAAGTAAAACGCTTAAAAACATTAGTGGCCGTGGCCGTTTAACCGAAGATAATATAAAAGATACTTTACGCGAAGTGCGTATGGCATTACTTGAAGCAGATGTTGCTTTACCTGTCATTCGTGAATTTGTAGCTAAGGTAAAAGAGCAAGCTGTTGGCACCGATGTTTCGAAAAGCCTTACTCCTGGTCAAGTTTTTGTAAAAATTGTTCAAAAAGAACTTGAAGCGGCTATGGGTGAAGTCAATGAAGCGCTTGACCTAAAAGCAGCGCCACCCGCAGTAGTGTTAATGGCTGGTTTGCAAGGGGCTGGTAAAACAACGTCAGTTGCTAAATTAGCAAAATTTTTAACTGAGCGTGAAAAGAAAAAGGTATTAGTTGTTAGTGCTGATGTTTATCGTCCTGCGGCAATTAAACAGCTTGAAACTTTGGCTGATGAAATCGGTGTCGGTTTTTTCCCAAGTGATATTAAACAAAAGCCAATTGATATTGCAAATGCCGCCATTGATCATGCAAAGAAAAACTTTTTTGATGTACTTATCGTCGATACGGCTGGTCGCTTACATGTCGATGAAGACATGATGGGGGAAATTCAGCAGTTACATGCGGCGATTAACCCAATTGAAACGCTTTTCACCGTTGATGCGATGACAGGTCAAGATGCTGCTAATACCGCTAAAGCTTTTAATGATGCACTACCTTTAACGGGTGTTATCCTGACTAAAACCGATGGTGATGCGCGAGGGGGGGCGGCACTCTCTATTCGCCACATAACCGGTAAGCCGATTAAATTTATGGGTGTTGGAGAGAAAATTGAAGCGTTAGAGCCTTTTCACCCAGATCGTATTGCTTCACGTATCTTAGGTATGGGCGATGTACTTTCCCTTGTTGAAGAGATAGAGCAAAAAGTAGATAGAAAGCAAGCTGAAAAATTAGCGAAAAAAGTAAAAAGTGGTAAAGGTTTTACCTTAGAAGATTTTCGCGATCAATTGGTCCAAATGAAAAATATGGGCGGTATGATGGGGATGATGGATAAGCTCCCTGGAATGGGTAACATGTCTGATAAAATTAAAGATCAGATGGATGATAAAATTACTGTACAAATGGAAGCGATTATTAACTCTATGACCCCAGGCGAGCGAGAACGCCCTGATATTATTAAAGGTTCACGTAAACGTAGAATTGCGGCAGGTTCAGGAACGCAAATACAAGATGTAAATAAGTTGCTTAAGCAATTTACGCAAATGCAAAAAATGATGAAGAAAATGTCAAGTAAAGGTGGTATGAAAAAAATGATGCGTAGCATGCAAGGTATGATGCCACCGGGTGGCGGCATGGGTGGTATGGGCGGCGGCGGTATGTTTGGTCGCTAACAATAACCCATAACTAGAATTATACGTAAAATAAGGTCGTATCTGCGGCCTTTTTTATTTAGTGAAAAAAATTGTTTATATTATAAATCTCCTAACCTAATTCGCTCGCATGAGTTACGCCAAATTAATGCTTAACTACGTGAAAAACTTTCCTGTGAATTCTCTTTTAGCTCTCAATAACCACTATTTCTTTATGGTCTTTAATTGATTCAGAGTGGCTAGTGAATGATTGCATTCAAATAACATGTAAATACTAATTATTTTTAAAATATTGATAATATTTTGTTTTTTTTGTCTTGGTCTCTTTCGGGTTTCGTCAATGTGACACTATGAATTAAAGAAAAAAATAGTAAGTTATATCTTTATGAGATTTATTCGCATTTGTATTTGTACTTGTGTATGATATGCACCATTAAAAATAATACACACTAGCTCACTACTTTTTTAAGGGTAAGTCACTTCTTTATGTTAACCGAAACATAAAGGAACCTAGCTTTTAAATCTTGAGTTGAGCATAACTGGAGTAACCATGAAATTTCAAAAAAATGCCTTAGCAATAGCCGTAATGGTAGTCACTTCAACATTAACCGCTTGTGGTTCAAGCAGTAGTGATGATCCAGCGCCAACACCAGAACCAGAAAATACAGCACCTACTGCTGTAGTATTGTCAGCTAATACGGTTGATGAAAATGCTTCAGGTGTCACAATTGGTACCCTAAGTGCTACAGATGCTAACGCAGGTGACACCTTCACCTATACCACTGACAATGCAGATTTTGTTATTGACGGTGACACGCTAAGCTTGGCTGAAGGCGTTGCTTATGATTATGAAAAAATTCCTTCTACAGTATTGAAGGTAACGGTTACCGACAACGGCGGCTTAGCATACACCGATACACTATCAATCGAGGTAAATGACTTACTTGATTATTACGGTTTTATCAGTAAAGTCACTGATGACATGGCTTCTAGTGTTTCATATGGTGGTCAGATTACTCGTCATGCACTTATTGCAGAGTTAAAACATTACATAGGTGGTGGTGTATTACAATCTGATCTAGACAATGGTGATTTAACGACCAAAGAAGATGTCATTGCTAAATTAAATAGCATTTACCATCGTGATGAAAATGATTGGGATGGCTTTAACATTACCTTTACATCAGCTAAACAAGCAACATTTGCAGACTTAGGTAGCTACAAATCATTAAAAGATAAAATTGCTGGTAATGATGCTAGCGGCCAACATAAATTGTGGAATGGCGACAAAAATGACGATGGTTTCTACAACGGAGAAAATATTGCTTTTGCTGGTTGGTCAACATGGGATGAAGCAGATGAGCTTGTTCCTGCTGAAGGCGTAATTCCGCAAAAAACACCTCATGGCCTAGTGCAACAATATTTTGCTCAGCTGGCTGATATTGCGATTGATAACCTAGGTAACAAACGATATGTTCCAGGTGCAGAGCAAGTTGCTGAAAATGAAATCCCTGTCTATGTCACAGATAACGGTACAGATTTAAATCAATTAATTCAAAAGTTCTTATTAATGTCTGTTGCATACTCTCAAGCAGCAGATGATTACTTAGACGAGAACAAAGGTTTAGCGACAGACAACGTTTCAGGTGACAAGGAAGGCACAAAAGCTTATACCAAGCTAGAGCATCAGTTTGATGAAGGTTTTGGTTACTTTGGTGCAGCCCGTGATTACCTTGCTTACACCGATGACGAAATCGCTAGCAAAGGTGGTCGTGAAACGTGGCAAGGTCAATACGATACTGATGGTGATGGTGAAATTGACTTATTATCAGAGAAAAACTTCGGTAACTCTGTTAATGCCGCTAAACGTGACCGTGGTTCTAAAGATAATGCTGCAGCAACTGATTACACTAAGCAAGCAATGGACGCTTTCTTAAAGGGCCGTAAGCTTATTAATGATAATGTCGGTATGGCTTTAACCGAAGAGCAAATGACTGAGTTGTTGGGTTACCGTGATGATGCGCTTGATGCATGGGAACGCGGCGTAGTGGCGACTGTTATTCATTACATTAATGATTTAACCGATGATCTTAATGAATTAGGTACTGAAGACTTTGATTATGAGACAATGGCAAAGCACTTCTCAGAAATGAAAGGTTTCGCATTAGGTCTTCAATTTAACCCATATTCACCCATTGCCGGTGAAGATACTGAAAAATTTGCTAAGTTTGTTGAGTTACACACGTTATTTAAAGATGCACCTGTTTTAGCAGAAGCAGACGTTGCTGACTATTTAGCAGACCTAAAAGAAGCACGTGACCTTTTACAAGCAGTGTACGGCTTTGATGCTGATAACGTTGAAGGATGGTAAACGTTTTTTGTTAGTGTGATCTCAATTCATGCTAGCATAGTATAATTCAATCAAAGCTTGAACAGGGATTTTGTTCAAGCTTTGTTGCGTTTAACGCCTAAATAAATAGTGCTATTGAAACCAGTTTAACCACGGTTTCATTTAATAAAGCAAAGGTAAATATAATCATGAAGTATTGTAAGTCGCTTATGTTAACTAAAAAGCTAGTCAGTGTAGCTGTTACCTCGGTATTACTTATGACTGGCTGTGGTGAAAAAACAACCAGTAGTAGTGGCGCCGGATTTAATAACAATGCCAACACTAATACTGACTTTGACCAAGGTAAGTTAGTCACTAGTATCGTTGATAATGTTATTACCCCTAACTATCAACAGTTTTCTGCCTTAGCAAACGAGCAGATACAAGCGATTGACGCTTATTGCGCTCAAGAAACATTGTTTGCTCAAGGTGACAGTAGCCAAAGCCTTGTCGATGAATCTATGTTGAACGCCCAGCAGAGTTGGCGAAATGCCATGGATAGTTGGCAAAAAGCAGAAGTGATGCAATTTCCACAATTTTTAATTGATGGTGGTTTACGCAATAATATTTATTCTTGGCCGATTAAAAATACCTGTGGCGTTGATCTCGATGTTACCTATTTCAAGTCAGGTGAAGTCAATGGTCAAGCCTATGACATCAGTAAACGTACTGCATCTCGTAAAAGTATGGTGGCACTAGAGTACTTACTTTTTAATGAAACACTTACCCATACCTGTACAGGCTCAGTTGCCCCCGATTCATGGGATAATCAAACAGAGCAGTATCGTAAAGTTGCCCGCTGCGAATATGCTACAGAAGTTGCAAAAGATGTCGCTGATAATGCACAACAATTACTGACACAATGGTTAGGTGATGACGGCGTAAGTGGCTATGCGCAAACCTTAAAATCGGCAGGTATTGATGATAATGAGTTTGCAACAGATCATGACGCCGTTAATAAAATAAGTGATGCGATATTTTATCTAGATTTATTTACTAAAGATGGCAAGCTGGCTGAGCCTTTGGGTATTTTTGCCAATGAATGTGGCTCACAAGCATGTCCAGAAGTGGTTGAGTCAACATACAGTCAGCATTCCATAGATAATATCATTAACAATTTGCAGGCGCTAAAAGAGTTCATGCAAGGGCAAATAACAGATGAAAACTCACTCATTGAAGAGGCTACTGGCTTTAGAGATTATCTTATTGATGTTGGCGATCAAGAAACGGCCGACAGTATAGATGCTAACCTCACAACCGCTATTGCTAATGCACAAGCTTATGAAATGTCGTTAGCTGAAACCCTTATTAGCGATGAAGATAAAGTCATACAAACCCATAGTGATGTTAAAAATATTACCGATAAACTTAAAACTGATTTTATCAATTCATTAGCATTAGAGTTACCTAAAACGGCTGCAGGAGACAATGATTAGTCATGGCTACTTTTCCACATTTACAATGTAAAGCAAACGGTTTTTCCCTGTCACCTATAGCGATTGCCTTAACGGCAGGTTTGTTAACATTATCAACAATGACGGTTAGTGCTGAAAATGTTAATGATGACTTGAATAGCAATGTTGATTTCGCTGATAGCGATGAAATTAATGCTAAATCTGATTTTATTGAGCGCATGCAAATTATCGGTCATAGCGATAAGCTCAGAACAGAAGCCGGCTCAGCGACTTTAATTGGTGAAGCTGAGTTAGAAAAATTCAAGTTTGACGATATTAACCGTGTTTTATATAACGTACCAGGTATTAACATTCGTGAAGAAGATGGTTTTGGTTTACGGCCAAACATTGGCTTTCGTGGGGCAACGCCAGAGCGAAGTAAAAAAATTACTATTATGGAAGATGGTATTTTAAGTGGACCAGCGCCTTATTCAGCGCCCGCTGCTTATTATTTCCCTATGATGTCTAAAATGACATCGGTTGAGGTGTTTAAAGGGCCCGCGGCGACTAAATATGGGCCAAACACTGTCGCTGGCGCCTTAAATATGACCACACGTGCTGTCCCTAATGCACAAGAAGGCATGATAGATTTAGCGTTAGGAACCGATGGCTACTCGAAAGTTCATGGTTTCTATGGTGATAATATTGGTAATTTTGGCTTCTTAATTGAAGGTATCAATATGCAGTCAGACGGTTTTAAAGAGCTCGATGGCTCAGTCAATGTCGATAATACCGGCTTTGATAAAAACGATTTAATGGCTAAGTTTCGTTATGATCTTAGTACCGATGCAGCAGAGCATACCTTTGCGTTAAAACTTGCCTATGCCGATGAGAACTCTAATGAGACCTACTTAGGCTTAACTGATGAAGATTTTGCCCAAACACCAAACCGACGTTATGTTGCCAGTCAGCTTGACAATATGGATTGGCAGCATCAGCAAGTACAATTTACTCACTTTGTGCAAACCAATAATTTTGATATTACTACCCATGTTTATCGCAATGAGTTTGAGCGTTCATGGTTCAAAATTAACGGTTTTAAAGGTGGCCCTACATTACAAACAATTTTAGAAAACCCAAATGACCAAGACGGGGATTTTATTAACCAAGGTTTTTATCAAATTCTCACAGGACAGCAGGATAGTATTACTGAAAATCAAAAAATTATTCTTGGTGATAACGCGCGCGAATATTACTCACAAGGTATTCAAAGTGAGTTGCACTTTGAGCAAAGCTTGTTTGGTTTTACTCATAAATTTAATGCCGGTGTGCGCTTTCATCAAGATCAAATTGAGCGAAATCATACGAAAGACAGTTTCTTTATGCGTTCAATGCAATTGGTCAGTGATGGTAGTGACCAGGTTGCAGCTACTACTGACCGTGAAAAAACCGAGGCGATAGCGGTTTTCTTGCAAGATACAATAAAGGTTAATGCCCTTGATGTAACACTGGGTTTGCGTGGCGAGTTTATTGATTCAACCTATCAAAATCGTGAGTTAGGGGAAGAAGACGATTGGCAAAAGAAAAGTTCCCATATTTGGTTGCCTAGTTTAAGTTTGTTTTATACATTGAATGACAATGCCGGCTTATTGTTTGGTGTTCATGAGGGTTTTGTGCCGACTACGCCAAAAGAAGGCATTGAAGTTGACATTGAAAACAGTGTAAATTATGAATTTGGTGGTCGTTATAATGACGGAAACTATGCTGTAGAAGCAGTTGTCTTTTATAATGATATGAGTAACCTTAAAGAAGCCTGCTCATTTTCAAGTTGTGGAGATAATTCAGACACTGAATTCAACGGCAGTGAAGTTGATGTCTATGGCTTAGAGTTTACCACCAGCGCTCAATTTGCCTTGACTAAACACATAGATATGCCTGTTTCAGTTGTCTATACATACAGCGACTCGGAATTTAAAACCAGCTTTGATTCAGATTTCTCAATGTGGGGCACTATCATTGCGGGAGATTCAGTGCCTTATTTACCAGAGCATCAGTTAACTCTAAATATTGGCCTAGCCGGCGATAATTGGGACGTTAATCTGATTGCCCGATATCTTGATGAAATGCTTGAGGCTTCAGGTACAGGCGTTACGCTTGAGGGTTATACCACTAAAGCTTACAGTGTGGTCGACTTGTCAGCGAGTTACTACTTAAGAGGTTTAGGTTTTGGTGATATTGGTAAGCTTTATTTTAAAGCCGATAATATTTTTGATACCGAAGAGATTGTCAGTCGTAGGCCATATGGCGCAAGACCAAGCAAAGCACAACAAATGTTTGTCGGTTATCAATATAACTTTTAAGTTAAAGCCGATGAATCTATTGTACTGCTAGCTTCGTAATATACTCAGTTGAAAAGCAAACTTTTTGACTGAGTATAGTTTAATAATGTTGGCTAGTAGTTGATGGCAATGTTTCTTGAGCGATTAAATTCTCGAGCACTTTGCTAACATATTGTGATTGCCTTTAATGAATTAGCGCCGCAACGGGCTGACATGTCCATGACAATTATCTAAAGCGATAGTGGTAGTACTTACCGGTCAAGTAAAAGTTGCCGTTAAAAAATTTAATTTTATCGTTAATAGCCGTTAAAATATTAAATACCTTTAAGCTTGGTCATAAATAAGGGGAGGTCAATATGTTAGATTTTTTATCCGTCAACCTGACTGAACTAACCCATTACCTATTTGATGCCAATAAACGTATTTATTTTATCTATTTATTATCAGCGATAGTCTTGGCTGTGCCGGTATTTTTGCATCAGTCAACTAGCCGCTCTGTCGTTGCTTTTTTTAAGTTTATTGTTCCCAAAGCGATATACACGCACCAATCAGCCAAGCACGATTATGCCTTATTGGTAATAAATAAGTTGATAAAATCAGCCTTATTTCCATTGATAGTTATCTCCATGGCGCCTGTCGCTATAGCGGTATCGTCGGCTTTAGAATATGTCTTTGGTTACCTTGAACCCTTAGCACTTTCTGCTTTTACTATTATTTGCATATTCACCATCTTACTGTTTTTATTTGATGATTTTACTCGATTTTTGTTGCATTACCTTTTACATAAAGTGCCAGCATTGTGGGAATTTCATAAAGTCCATCACTCGGCGTTAGTGTTAACTCCTTTTACTATTTATCGCAGTCACCCAATTGAAAGTTTGTTATATGCCTTTAGAATGACACTCACGCAAGGTTTGGTTGTTGGTCTGTGTTATTACCTATTTGGTCCAACACTAAAAATGTATGATATTCTTGGTGCTAATGCCTTTGTCTTTATTTTTAATTTTTTCGGTTCAAACCTCAGACATAGTCATATTTGGCTGAGTTGGGGAGATAAAATAGAAAATATATTTATTAGCCCAGCCCAGCATCAAATTCATCACAGTGACAACCCCAAGCATTTTGATCGTAACTTTGGCTCAGCACTTGCTTTCTGGGATAAGCTGTTTTCTTGTCACATCAAGGCATCAGAAGTCGATAAAATAACTTACGGTATTAGTGTTGATCACAAAGGCCACAATAGTTTAAAACAAATTTATGGCGAGCCGTTTAAAAAATCCATTCACATTTTGTTGCCAAAGCGTCAATAATCGAGCAAGTTGTGCTGAGTATATGCAAACTCCCCGTCATTGTGGTGATAAGATAAGCAAACAATTATTGCGCTCTTCTTACTCAGCGTTAATCGGCAAATATTCGCTATTGAGCACGGTTAACCCGTGCACAAAACTAAATAAAGCTTGTAAAAAATTACGAAAAGCGTAGAATACGCGAGCTTTTCTGTCGCTTGTCGATAGAAAGTGTCTGGAAAATCCGTTTAACATTTAACATATATAGAGGACGATATGGTTACCATTCGTTTAGCTCGTGGTGGCGCTAAAAAGCGTCCATTCTATCAGGTTGTTGTTGCAGATAGCCGTAACTCTCGCGATGGTCGTTTCATCGAGAAAGTTGGTTTCTTCAACCCAACAGCACAAGGTCAAGCTGAAAAATTACGCTTAGACCTAGACCGTATTACCCACTGGGTAGGTCAAGGTGCTAATGTATCTGATCGTGTGGCTAAGTTAGTTAAAGACGCACAAGCTGCGGCTTAATTGCTTAGTAGGTAGTAGGAGATTTTTGTGAGTAAAGAAGATCATATAACCTTAGGTAAAGTAGGCGCTGTTTACGGTATCAAAGGTTGGTTGAAAATTCATTCATTCACTGATGAACCTGATGCCATACTTGACTATTTTCCTTGGTCATTAAAATTAGGAAATAAGACACAAACAGTAGAAATAACTGATTGGCGTAAGCATAACAAAGGCCTAATCGTGAAAGTGGGTGGTATTGATGACAGAGATGATGCGCAAGCATTGGTCGGCTCAGAAATATTAACCAATGAAGCGTCATTGCCAGAATTACCGCAAGGTGATTTTTACTGGCGTGATTTAATAGGTATGTCTGTTGTTACCAACAAAGGCTATGACCTCGGTGTAGTTTCAGACATGATGGAAACTGGCGCTAACGACGTACTGGTTGTAAAAGCTAACTTAAATGATGGTTTTAGTAAAAAAGAAAGGTTAATCCCTTATCTTTTTGAACAAGTTATTGAATCGGTTAGCCTTGAAAATAAACAAATTTGTGTTGACTGGGACCCAGGTTTTTAACTTGTGACTAGCACTGCCTCTGCTAAAGAGAAAAACAAAATGTGGATCGGGGTGATAAGCCTTTTTCCCGAAATGTTTAATGCTATTACTGAGTATGGGGTAACAGGTCGAGCGATTCGTAATGGACTTATTGAGTTTCAGCAATGGAACCCAAGAGACTTTACTCATGATAAACATCGCACTGTTGATGATCGCCCTTATGGCGGTGGTCCAGGCATGTTGATGATGGTACAGCCATTGCGAGATGCTATACAGGCTGCAAGAGAAGCAGCGCGTATAGATGCGCTTGACTCTGGTGAAGATGACAGTAATGTCAAAGTCATCTATTTATCTCCGCAAGGAAGAAAACTTGATCAACAAGGCGTAAGTGAATTAGCACAACATAATCGACTAGTCTTTATTGCTGGTAGATATGAAGGCATTGATGAACGACTACTCTTTTCAGATATTGATGAAGAATGGTCGGTTGGTGATTATATTTTAAGTGGTGGTGAACTCCCCGCTATGAATGTCATTGATGCGTTAGCTAGGCTAGTGCCTGGTGTATTAGGACATAAAGAATCGGCAGAGCAGGACTCCTTCTCTGATGGTTTACTCGATTGTCCTCATTATACTAGACCAGAAGTAATGACTACTCCTGAGGGAGATGAAATGTCAGTACCGAAAGTTTTGCTTAGTGGTAATCATGAACATATACGCTTATGGCGACAAGAACAATCTTTGCTAAGAACGTGGACTAGAAGACCAGAACTATTAACTAACCTAGCTCTGACAGCTGAGCAGGAAAAAATACTCGCTGCAATCAAAAAGCAAGCGAAGTAGCCACTTAGACTGTGCATACTAGGAAGAAGGTATTATGAGTAAAATTATTGAAATGCTCGAACAAGAGCAATTAAAACAAGATCTACCAGCATTCGCTCCGGGTGACACTGTTGTAGTTCAAGTAAAAGTTACCGAAGGTGATAAATCACGTCTTCAAGCGTTTGAAGGTGTTATTATTGCTGTTAAAAATCGCGGCTTACATTCTGCTTTCACTGTTCGTAAAATCTCGAACGGTGTTGGTGTTGAGCGTGTATTCCAGACACATAGCCCACTTGTTGACTCAATTGAAGTGAAACGTCGCGGTGATGTTCGTCAATCTAAACTTTACTACTTACGTGAACGTTCAGGTCGCTCTGCACGTATCAAAGAGAAATTGGCTAAGAAGTAATATTACTTTTTATACAATTTTCGTTAAAGAAAGTTTGACTAAAAGCCTGAATAATTCGTTATTCAGGCTTTTTTGTTTCCCCCGGAATATAAGGCTCAAGTGTCTTTACTTTGAATAAAATACGCTTGGTTACCTTGACATAAAATAGCCTGATTTATGCGCTCAAGGGCGAGGGCATAAATGCCATGTCGTAATGAATAGTTATATTCTTGCGCTAAAGCCCACATCTGCTCAAAGGCAAAGTTGATGCGTTGTTGTAAACGCTGATTAACTTGCTCTTCTGACCAATTAAACGCTTGTCTGTTTTGTACCCACTCAAAATAGCTTACCGTCACGCCACCGGCATTGGCGAGTACATCGGGTACTATGGTAATATTTCGTTTATTTAAGAGAATTTCCGCTTCATGGCTTATTGGCCCATTGGCCAGTTCAACAATATTAGCTGCTTTAATATCACAAGCATTCTTGCTAGTGATCACTCCTTCGAGTGCAGCCGGAATGAGCACATCGACATTAAGCTTAAGTAATTGTGTATTTGAGATTTCTTCACTATCTATGGCTTGACATACTGAGCCAGAGCAATAAACGCCAGCTAATGAGTCTGTTGCCTGTTTGTGTTGATAAACACTGTCAATGTCAAAGCCTTGTGGATGATAAATGCCCCCTTTTGAGTCACTAATAGCAACAATATTAAAGCCCATTTCTTGCAGGAATTTAGCACAATAGTAGCCACCATTACCAAAACCTTGGATAGCAATGGTGGTTTTGTTTGGCGTGAGCTTTTGTTTTTCTGCCAGTTTGAATACGCAAAGCGCAGCGCCATAGCCTGTAGCACTGTCTCGACCGACAATACCGCCAAGCGGCAAAGGTTTTCCTGTTACCGCACCTAATAATTTTTTACTTTTAATTATATGGTATTCGTGTTCCATCCAGCCCATTATTCTTGCGTTGGTGTATACATCAGGGGCTAATATATCTTGCTCTGGTCCAACAACCTCAGCTAGGCTGCGGATATATCCACGTGTTAAGCGCTCTAACTCCATGTTAGATAATAGTTTCGGATCGAGACATATTCCTCCTTTACCGCCGCCAAAAGGTAAATTGACAGCGGCACATTTAATGGTCATCCATAAGGCTAATGCCATGATCTCATCGCTATTTACTTTAGGATGAAAGCGGACTCCTCCTTTGGTAGGGCCTAATACGTTATTGTATTGACATCGATAGCCAGTGAAATATTGAGTTGAGCCGTTATCCATACGCACTGGTATATTAACTTGTATGGTAGACATAGGTTTACAGAGCATATCGAGCGTTTGCTGATCAATTGATAAACCTTTGCTAATGAATGTTAAGCGTTGTAAAGCGTCACTAAAAACAGAATCGTTATTGGCCATAATGCAACTGCTGCAATGTAATATTTATAATTAAGAATAGCAGTAAAAATAATTTTTTTGCCTTACTGATTTGCTCAACGACTGAACGCCATACAGCAGTGGAAATTATTGTCTATTATTAGTTTGAATTGCTTGTAGTTATTTTGTACCTGATTGCTTGCAATATTTGCTTTAGGGTTATTATGTTAACTGGAGGCTCGTATATGAATAGACTATTAATGATCTTAGTTTTTACATTATTGATTTTTAAGTATTCACCTTTGTTACACGCTAATAATGGTAACTATAGTCAAATTGATGAGTCATTAACGCTTTACTTTGAGCAAGCAGGTTTAGGTCAAGAGGCTATCGTGTTCATTCCCGGTTGGACTATGTCTAGTCAGATTTTTAAGCACCAGTTAACTCACTTTAAAAAATCAAAAAAATTCAAAGCTTTTGCCTTTGACCCCAGAGGTCAGGGGCAATCATCAAAACCTGATAGTGGTTATACTTATGAACAGCGAGGTAGAGATCTAGCGGCATTTATTGAATATATAGAGGTAAAAGATGTGGTACTAGTCGGTTGGTCTTTTGGAGCATTAGACATGCTCTCTTATATTTCTCAATATGGCTTAGATAAGGTCAAAGCAGTTGTTGTGCTTGATGGAGCACCAACAACAATGGTTGATAATATTAAAGATGCTTGGGCATGGATAGACCGTTTAGATAGCCAATCAAGCAGGCAGTCGACCACACTAGCAGTACTATCAAAGCCACGAAATTTTTATCAGCAATTTGCTAGATGGATGTTAGATAAGCCGACAGCTGAGGCTGTAAATGAAATCACTGAAATCGCAATGCAAACTCCGCCTTATGTTGCGGCTTTAACTAACGAGACAGCTTCATATGCTAATTATGAAAAAACCTTGGCCGATTTAGAGGGCAAAGTGCCGCTTTTTTATATTGTCAGAGCTGAATGGGCTAGCACGGTCGAGCTATGGCGTAACAAGAATACGCCTTCGGCGCAATTGACATCTATGGGACGACATCTCATGTTTTGGGAGCACCCTAGTGAGTTTAATCAGCTACTTGATAGCTTTTTAAAGAAGCTATAAGTTATGCTATAAAAAAACTTACCGTTTTTAGCAAGCGCAATAACACTAAAGTTTAGCTCATTCATTACTTTACTGGCCTTAGTTAAAACCTGTGAAATATACTATTTTATTTGACGACAGCGACTCTTAAACAATAGATATTTATTAAAATAACAAAACTGTGTTTATCGAGCTTGATTTTAATTGCTTGAACGCCTTTACTGACAATATACTGTTTAACAATAGCTCTCATGTAATGTAATTTTCCCAAATAAATGGAAATTAATAGCCAGTTTATTTTTTCAATTTCAAGGACGCATCATGGCCAAAATGAATAAAGCTTATTTGGTACGCGCTTCAATCTTCGTTGGTTTTGCTATCTTAATGGGATTAGTTTTATCTTTAATTGTTTATCAATCTACCGCTAAAGTTAAAAGTAATGCCATAGACTTAGTCAATAATCGTATTCCTATTTTAACGAGTATTAACGAGTTAATGGCAGACTTAAGTGAGCAAGAACGCATTATCTATGAGTATTATCGTTCGCAAGATGATGAGATTTTCATGCAATCATCCAAGCAAGTTAAAAATACCTTTAATATGCATTTAACGGTTATATTATCTCAAGTGAGATTTAATCAAGAATCAGCATTTATTGTGCAGGGGCAACAAAGAATAGAGCAACTATTTGAGCAATTTCATCAAGCCATGCAAGTTGATGAAGATAACTGGGATGAAATGCGCGATATTTTAACGCAAGTATCTAATGAAAGGTTGAAATTGTTACCAACACTTAGGTCAATTGAACGGCAAACCCAAAAAACGGTTGATGATGGTCATCAAGCGACCTTAAAGCAAATGGCAATATCGCATAATTTGGTTATTATTTACGGCATTGCCATTATCTTTATTGCTGTTGTGGTTTCGTATTATTTACGCAAATATATACATACTCAAGCAAAAAACACTCGTTTAGCCTTATTTTCACAGCGCAACCCAAATCCTATTTTAAGTGTTAATAATATCGGTGAAATTGTCTTTGCTAATCCGGCTTGTGAAAATTTATTAACAACGGTTGGTTATAGCAAAGATGAGCTAAATTATTTATTGCCAAGTAATTTTATTGCATTAAGGCAGCAGTTAAGCGCTGAACAAGCGCATAGTAAAGTCATAGAACAGCTGCTTAACGATCATATTTTACAAATAAGTATTTATTGGCATGACGAAGTTGATGCCTATGATATTCATATTAAAGATGTTACTGAGCGAAAATTAGCCGAAGAGCAAGTGAATCATTTAGCATTTTATAATCAAGAAACAAACTTACCTAACCAGTATAAATTTCATGCTGATATTGATGAAACGATTAAACGTGAGGATTCATTTTCTATTGGGGTGTTTAATATTCGTGCTTTTGAAGAAAAAGTAAGTACTTTAGGCTTAGAAGTAACCGAAGCATTGGTGAAAACATTGGCCAGTAATATTTCTCAAGTGCTGCCTGTTGGTATTTACTTTTATCAAACGAATGATAGTCAATTTGCTTTGTTATGCAGGGATATGAATGAAAGCTTGGCATTACAAAAGTTAACGCAAGCAATATCTGATGTCGCTGACAAGTCTTTACTTACCCATTGTGGGGAGTTCTTCATTGAACTAGATTTTGGTTATGCATGTTATCCTATTCATGGCGATGATCGTAATGTCTTGTTAAAAAGTGCTCATGTTGCATTGGCTATTGCCAGCGAAGATGAACATAATAATTTTTGCCTATTTGATGCTAGTTTTGCAGAAAATAGGCAATACAGTAGTGAGTTAATTAATAAGCTTCGCCATGCTGTTAGTAAAAAAGAGCTTTTTTTGGTGTTCCAGCCACAGCTAGATATCCACAGTCATCGGGTCACTGGTATCGAAACGTTAGTAAGGTGGCAACATAAAGATGGTATTATTTCACCTGCGGAGTTTATACCGTTAGCAGAGCAATCTGGTTTAATTATTTCGATAGGCGAGTGGATTTTAGAGCAAGCCTGTTTATTTGCAAAACACTTAGTTGAGCTAGGTTATATCGATATTATCGTGGCAGTAAATGTCTCTCCTCGACAATTTACTCACCCTAACTTTTGCTCAACAGTCAACAAAGTTCTTGAAACCGTGCAATTGCCCGCTCAAAACCTTGAGTTAGAAATCACAGAGGGGGTATTTATGCATAATGAAGAACATACTCTTGCTGTACTAAATCAATTGAAGTCACTTGGTTTACACTTATCAATAGATGACTTTGGCACAGGGTATTCATCGCTTTCTTATTTGAAACGTTTTCCCATTGATAAATTAAAAATAGATCAGTCCTTTATTCGTGATTGTCACCAAAATGATGATGATAAAGCGATTGTTGAAACCATTGTATCTTTGGGAAAAAGTTTACATTTATCACTTATTGCTGAGGGCGTTGAAGAAGAAAGTCATGTCGACTTTCTTCGTGATTTAGGCTGTGAGGAAATTCAAGGTTATTGGTTTAGTAAACCGATTCGAGAATCAGACTTAGTCCATTTCTTGGCTGAAAAGGGTGGCGATATCAAAATAGAGCCGCTAGTTTCTATACCAAGCTTTTAAAACTAGTTAACAAATAGCGGTCTTGTTCAGTAAATACCTTTATATTTCATCTAGCTAAGCTAGTGCATAATACAAGCTATATAATGCCATTTTATCGTCTGAGTTAATGCTATAACTTACTTTAATGTGCGGTTAAATAATTCAATAGACATGTTATAAACTCTTAAGGCCAGTTGAGGGTCGTAACGCTCGCCAATATCACGCATAAAGGCATGTTCAGCATTAAATTCATGCCAAGAAAAAACGTTACCTGAGGCTAATAAGTTCTGATGAATTTTCATTCGGCCTTCATCAGGGATATGTGGATCTTGCTTACCCCAAATCATCATTAACTCAGCGTTTATATCTTTTGTGCGGGTTAACGAGTCGTTATTTTCATTACTGGGCAAATCCCCAGAATGTATGTCGGTAGCATACAAACAGGCAGCCGCTAAAATGCTTTCATGTAAAGCGGCACGATAAGCAAGGTGCCCGCCAATACAAACCCCCATGCTAGCTATTTTATCGGTGCAATAGCTTTGCTGGTTGATGAAGTTGACTAATGCCTGAGTATCACTGTCATGATGCTCTAGCGGTTTACGCCACTTATCTTGATTGCCTTTATCCTTGCCCGCATCATCGTAACCCAATACTGTGCCTATTGGGTTTAGCTCATGAAACACTTCAGGCACCAGAACAACAAAACCATGGCCAGCCATTAATGCAGCCGATCTTGCTATTGGGGCTGTTTGTTGAAAAATTTCTGAATAAAAAATTATGGTAGGAAATTGACCTTGTGCTTTAGGACGGTAAATATATGTACGCATGGTGCCTGTGGCGGTTTTGATATCATGACTATGCTGTTGGATGATCATCGTTGTTAATAACCCTTATCGATAAGCGGAAGAAAATAATGCTTCAGTTTACCTATTACTGTAAAGAAAAGTAGCATTATTGAAGGTTAATTCATTGAGCTTAATTCTTCTGCTCACGATCTCCTTATAAAATAGCGATGGTTAATAAATAATTAGCATTTGTTGTGAGTAAAATAAATAATAAAATAGTGACTTACTTATAAAACAGGTCAAAATGACACCGATTTAGCCAGAGCTAAAATAAGAGATAGTTTTTAGCAGCGTTAGCGAGCTCTAAGGTCGATAAGGTGCAGGTCGTTCAGGTGAAAAATTATTCAGGAGGGCCTTATTTAATAACAGCTTTATTGCCCTAACTTAGCTGTTATTAAATAGGGTTTTTCAGCGCTTTAGCGGTTAATTATTGTAATACATTAAGCCAGTCTTTAGGGCTTAAGTAATGTGCTAAGTTAGCTTCAGCGCTACCAGCTTCAGCTTGGAAGTTGTATTCCCAGCGAGCAAGCGGTGGCATAGACATAAGAATTGACTCTGTTCTGCCACCAGACTGTAAGCCAAATAAAGTACCTCTATCAAATACCAGATTGAACTCAACGTAGCGACCACGGCGATAGAGTTGAAACTGACGCTCTTTTTCGCCATAACTTTCATTTTTTCGTTTTTCAATTATCGGTAGGTATGCATCAATAAAGCCTTGACCCACGGCTTTAACATAGTTGAAGCAGGTGTCGAAACTCCATTGATTCAAATCATCAAAAAATAGTCCACCAACGCCACGCGTTTCATCGCGATGTTTTAAATAAAAATACTCGTCACACCATTTTTTATGGTCATTATAGACATTGTCACCAAAGGGCTGACATAAATCGAAAGCCGTTTTGTGCCAGTGTTGCACATCTTCATCAACAGGGTAAAAAGGGGTTAAATCAAAGCCACCGCCAAACCACCATACCGGTTCTTGACCTTCTTTCTCCGCAATGAAAAAACGAACATTAGCATGAGATGTCGGAATATGCGGATTATTCGGGTGAATAACTAATGACACGCCACAAGCTTGCCAAGTTCTACCTGCTAATTCAGGGCGATGTGCCGTTGCTGATGAGGGAAGTTTATCACCAGAGACTACCGAAAAATTGACACCGCCTTGCTCGATAATACTACCGTTGGTCATTACTCGAGTTCTGCCGCCACCACCTTCTTTGCGTTGCCAGTTATCTTCAAAGAAACTGCCAGAGCCATCAGCCTGAGATAATGCATCACAAATCTTATCTTGCAGCGATTTAAAAAATTCAATAACGCAGTCCATATCAACTGTTTTGGTCAAACTTGAAGGAGTATTCATATCTATTTCCGTAGTTAAGCATTGTGCCGTATTGTAGGTAATGGCTGTTAGCCTAGCAAGTGGATTTGCAGGTAAAGAACCGCTTTATAAAAATCTGGGTAGCGATTGCTCTCGTGTTGAGTCATTGCACTGATTGATATTAAGCATGGTAGTAAATGAGTTATGAATGCAAGTGTTAATGACGGCATGTTTGCAAATGATCAAAGCTAGATATTATCAATAGTAATAATGAAGCTGATATATTGTTTATCTCGCGAGTTAAGTCGCCTTTCCTGTCACCAGTTGACTCACTAAGAAAAGCCAGTGCAGTCATCAAAATGAAATAATTCTGACACTAAATAGTCATACTTATAAAATATTTCTGTCATTAACCTTACTTAAGATGTTGTGAAATTTACTACAAATGAACAACAAACTACCTAAAGGTATGCGCTTATTTACAGTGGTTTATCAGTCAGGTGCTTTGATTCACTCATTAATTGCTGCGGAGCAAATTAAATGCAAACTAAAAATCGTTTTAAACTAAGTCTAGTCGCAACGGCATTAACATTAGGTCTAACGGCTTGTGGTGGTGATATTAATTTATCTTCTAATGTGGATAACTCAGTTGGAGATACCATTATTGAAAATCCTGCACCCACTCCCGATCCTGATCCTGTTTCGCCAGATTTACCAGGTAAGCCAAGCACAGCGTTAAGTAATGAAATCTCAAGCAGTGTTGGTTTTGATGTACAAGTACAAATACTTGATGGCAGAGTTACTGAAAGCCTAACTTTACCGGCAGTTGATGATAATGGTAAAGCAGTAATGTACGCTATAGACGGGCCATTACAAGTGGGTGGTTTAGTCGGTGCTCGTGATGAAGCAACTGATGTGGAATTAACTATAGAGCCAGGTGTAGTGCTTTTTGGTCAATCAGGCAGTGACTATGTACTTGTACACCGCGATGCAAAAATGCTTGCTGCGGGTACGCAAACTTCACCTATTATCATGACATCACTGGCAGATGTTAAGGGAGAAGCTGCTTCAGCTGGTCAATGGGGTGGTTTAGTTATTTTAGGTAATGCACCTTCAAATAAATGTCCTACCGATGGCAGTGCTTGTGCATTGCAAGTTGAAGGGGTAACTGAAGGCGCTGTTTTTGGTGGTGAAAACTGGGAAGATAACTCAGGCGTTTTAAAGTATGTTGTTGTTAAATACGCAGGTTATGAAGTATCTCCAGATAATGAATTAAATGGTATTACCTTTGGCGGTGTTGGTTCTGGTACCGAAGTTGATTATATTCAAGTTCATGCTAATGCTGATGATGGTGTTGAATTTTTCGGTGGCGCGGTTAACGTTAAACACTTAGTGTTAACAGGCAACAAAGATGACAGTGTTGACTGGGATAACGGCTTTAAAGGTAAACTACAACATGTTTATATCGAGCATGCTAAAAATGCTGGTGAAGCTAACCGTGCTATTGAAGCTGACAACGATGGTAGTACACCGGATAAAGAGCCACAATCTAACCCAACCATTGCTAATATGACTATTGTTGGTAATAACTTCGATACTGCAGATAAAGACTCTGAAGGTATTTACTTGCGTGAAGGTACTGCAGCAAAAATCTTTAACACGGTAGTTACTGGTCCAAGTGAAATGGGCGAGTGTTTAGAGCTCGAAGGTGGTGATACTGCTTCTGTAACAGTAGATAATGCCAATAGTGGTAAAATCGTTATGCAAAACATGGTGATGGCATGTAATAACGGTGAAAATTTTAAAAATGCTAAAGCTGCAGATGACTCAGTATTACTTGATTTAGAAGCATGGTTTACTAACGAAACGTCTAACAGCGTTAGTAACTCTATCTTAATTGATGATATGGGTGTCCCTGATGGAAATTCACCCTTGATTGCTGATGGTGCAGGTCAAGATGTTTCTTCTACGCAAGATGCTTGGTTTGATAGTGTTGATTACATTGGTGCCCTTGATGGAACGACTGATTGGCGTCAAGGTTGGGCATTTGGTTTCGGCGGTGGTGAAGTTACAGCGCCAGTAGAAGTTGAAGGTTGTCCTTCAGGTACTGTCGCTATATCTCCTGCTGATGGCTCGACAACAACGTGTCAAATTACAGGTACGATTACCAGTGACTTAACCCTAACGGCTAATAACCTTTACGCATTAAACGGCCCAGTATTTGTTGGTGAAGATAAAGCGAATAGTGCAACACTAACCATAGAAGCGGGTACAACAATCTTTGGTCGCCAAGGTGGTGATTATCTTGTCGTTAGTCGTGATTCAAAAATTGAAGCTAATGGTAGCTCAACAGCGCCAATTACCTTTACATCAAGTCAAGACATTGCGGGCGAAACTACAGGCTCTGGTCAATGGGGTGGTATTGTACTACTAGGTAATGCTAAATCGAATAAGTGTCCTACGGATAGTGATTGTGCGTTGCAAGTTGAAGGCGTCAGTGAAGGTGCAGTATTTGGTGGCACTAACGATGAAGATAGTTCAGGTACTTTGCGCTATGTTGTGGTTAAGCATGCTGGTTATGAAATTGCACCCGATAATGAATTAAATGGTATTACCTTTGGTGGCGTTGGTTCAGGTACTAGAGTTGAGTACATCCAAGTGCATGAAAATGCCGATGACGGTATCGAATTCTTTGGTGGCACAGTTAATGTTAAATATGCGGTATTAACCTCTAACAAAGATGACAGTGTTGATTGGGATAACGGTTACCGCGGAAACTTACAATATGTATTAGTTAAACATGCACCAAACGCAGGTGAAGCTAATCGCGCTATTGAAGCTGATAACGACGGTAGTACTCCTAATAAAACTCCGCAATCAAATCCAACTATCGCTAACATGACGATTATTGGTAGTGGTTTTGACACGGCAGATAAAGACTCTGAGGGTATTTACTTACGTGAAGGAACCAAAGCACAACTTCACAACTTTGTCGTGACTGGCGAAACTGGCATGGGCGAGTGTATTGAGATTGAAGGTGGGGCTACTTCATCGGTAACCGCTTCACAAGCTGCTGCTGGCGAAACGGTCATATCAAATTCAGTGTTTGCTTGTGATGAAAACTTCAAAGATGCCAAAGCAGATGACGGCACGGTATTACTGAATACTGAAGAATGGGTATTAACTGATAATGACGCAAACAGTGTTGAGCTAAATATGTCAGCAGTACTTGACGGTATTTTCACGATAGATACAACAGAAGCTAAAGTATTTAGCGACACTAGCTTCTTTGACAATGCTAACCACATTGGCGCTGTATCAGCCGATAATGACTGGACCGCTGGTTGGACTGTAGCGTTAGATTAAGTCTTAATACCTTCTAGGTAACCGCTGTTAGTTAATAACTTATTACTAACAGCGGATATTACTTTCTACCTTCTCAACCCCGGTAAATCTCCTGTTAATGAGGTTAACAATGAAAACAACGTTGAAATATTTGAGTCTTGCTATTGCAGCAAGTTTCTCTATCAACTCAGCTTTTGCACAATCTTCTACAGCGGATATAGATGCTGAAGATACCGCAGATAATGCGATGGAAGAGGTTGTGGTTAAAGCAAGTCGCTTAAAAGGTACCGCCAGTGCGGTTATGCAAGAGCGTAAAAACCAAGCATTTATTGCCGATATTTTAGGTGCAGAACAAATATCAAGAACGGGTGACTCAGATGCTGCTGCGGCTTTACGTCGAGTTACCGGTATTACACTCGTTGATGGTAAGTTTATTTATGTACGTGGTTTGGGTGAGCGTTTTTCAAGTACGCAATTAAATGGTGCATCGGTACCAAGCCCAGATCCTACCCGAACAGTAATACCATTAGATTTATTCCCTTCGTCAATTATTGAATCTCTGTCAGTGCAGAAGTCCTATTCAGCTGACATGCCAGCACACTTTGCCGGCGGTAATGTTGATGTGCGCCTAAAAACAATCCCATCAGATTTTGTTTTTACTGTGCAAGGCAAGCTAGGCGGCAATAGTAACAATTTTGATGATGGCTTAACATACAATGGCGGCAGCGACGATTGGTACGGAATGGATGATGGTACCCGTGCTGCACCACAAGCACTGCAAAACTTATGGCGCTCTTATTCACCATTGAATGATTTATCACAACAAGAAAACCGTGAAATTGCCGCGCAAATGAATCGTGATTACGACCCAAAAGTGAGCAGTATTGATCCCAATACTGGCTTTAATGTGACGTTAGGTAATCGTTATGATTTTGATGATTTCCGCTTTGGTTTCCTCACAGCGGTGTCATATGATAATAAATGGAAAGTATCAGAAGATTACGAAGGACAAGAGTTTACCTTCCAAGAAGCTGAGTCAGGACAAGGCAGTTGGTCATTAGTACGTGGTTTTGATGATATACAAACCACGGAACATAATGTCCGTTTCTCGGGTATGCTTAACCTTGGTTTAGAGTTCAGACGAGATCATCGTATTGACATGAGCTCATTGATTTTACATGACACGAAAGATGAAATTCGCGATAAGCTCGGTAATAACGGTAACAATACGATCCGAGACGGCATTAGGCTTCGTGATAGTGAAGTTAATTATGAAGAACGTGAAATGATTGCTAACCAAATTCGTGGTACGCATAACTTCGCTAAACTATGGAATTTAGGGGCCGATTGGTTCTACTCAAACGCTCGTTCTAATCGTTATGCACCGGGTAATATAACAACTCGCTATATTATTGCTGATGGTTCAAACGGTCAACCTGAAGACGGTATCTTTGATATAGTTAATGAAAGCTCGTTACGTAATGCAAAAACAGCTTCTCGTTATACCTTTCAAGATTTAGATGATAAGGTTGAAAACTACGGTTTTAACTTTTCACTGCCAGTTAATTTTAGTCAGGTTGAGTTAGAAATAAAAGCAGGTGCTAACTTCATAGAAAAATCACGCGATGCCATGGCTCGTCGTGTTGACCTTAATACGTTGGCGTTTGATGATTTCGATTTCACCGGTCATGAGATGAATGTCATTTTAACGGATGATGTCATGTTAAATCAGCCACTTCGTGCTAATGAATTAGTCATTAATGATACCTCAGTTGATGGTGATGATTATTATTCAGGTCAGCTTGTTGATGCTTATTTTGTTGATTTGGATTTCTTTATTGATCAGCAATGGCGACTTAATCTTGGTGCCCGTTACGAAGATTTCCGTCAAGTCGTTGCACCTTTGTCGCCGTCAACAGGACAATTCGATTTACCCGCTGAACCGACCGTTGAAGATTTGGCAGCATTGGCCTTCCAAGAAGATGATATGTTTGGTGCTTTGGCGCTTACTTATTTGATGGATGACGAAATGCAATTTCGTTTTTCATACGCACAAACCACGATTCGTCCAGATATTCGTGAAGTAGCTCCAGCTACCTACATTGATCCCTTGACTGGTTTTCCTATTGGTGGCACACCGAGTGTAAAAAGTACTGCTATTGACAACTTTGATTTACGCTGGGAATGGTACTTGTCAACGGGTGAGAACTTGTCTGTAGGCTTATTTTATAAAGACATGGAATTACCTATCGAAGCGGTTCAGTCACCCGCTCAAGATGGTCCACCATTAATTCGTATTGCCAATGCAGAGGATGGCTATGTTTACGGGCTTGAGTTAGAGTTTTTAAAAGACTTTAATTTCTTGGGTGATTTTGCTGGCTTAAGTGGCGAAGACTTTTTCTTATCAGGTAACTTCACGCTAAGTGAATCGGAAATTAACATCGATACACAAAATGTGGTTGAGCAAACCGGGGTTTCTACCACGATAACTAATCCAACAAGATCGATGACAGGTCACTCTCCTTGGGTAGTGAATTTGAATTTAGGTTGGGATGCACCTAATGGCAACCACAGTGCAACCTTGGCTTATAACGTGTTTGATGAGCGCATTATCATTCCAGGTATTGACGGGCAAGGTGATTCGTACGAGCAACCTTTCCACTCATTAGATATTGTGTATAGCTACTACCCAACTTATTCTTCTACTTTGAAGTTTAAAGTACAAAATATTTTAGACCAAAGTAAAGAAATTGAATTTGAAGATACCCTGCTAAGAAGTGAAACCAAAGGTATGGCTTTTGAAGTCGCCTTCACTTGGGAGTTTTAAGGGAAAAGCTTATTTAGTTAACTATTGCGTAGTATAATTACCGAATCATTATGTTGGTAATTTTACTGCGCCTTTTAATGGTAAAAGTGAGATAAAACTCGATAGATACAGGTTAATCATTTTATCGCCAGCAAATATTTCAGTGAGATATTTTCTCTGTTTTTATTGCCTTAACACCTCTGACGTCGTATTTTGGTTAAGTGTATATTCAACACGTTTTTGCTTAAGCTTAATTTGTCACTAATTTGACATATTAGTGCAATGTAAGCGTCATATTTCTTACGTTTTTTTGTCATATTCCCTCGGTAATATTCACCAAACTTTAGTACCCAACGTTTATTCACACTCCGTGAGCCATAACAGGCGGTATTTATAATTTATGACACTCTTCAAATAAGAGTAAACAGGAAAGGTAAATCGATGATGTTGTCTAAACTCACCAAAGCAAGCCTGATTGCCAGTATTACAACCAGTAGTTTAATATTTGCTACTTGTACTACTGTGAATGCAGCCTCAAGTGAAACTTCATTAAATGAGGTGGTAAGTGCAGGTCAGAAAATTAATCAATCTGCAGCCAAGTCGCAACAGAGGGTTAACAACTTAACTGAACAAGCACAAACCAAATTACAGCAGTTTCATGCGGTAAGTAAAGAGGTTGATGGCTTAAATGTTTACAACTATCAAATGCAAACGCAAATTGATAACCAGTTATCCGAACTTCAACAGCTAGCCAAGTCAATGGAAGAAGTCAGTGTCATTGAAAGACAGATTTCACCTTTGATGGCACGAATGATATCGACCTTAAAAACATTTATCGAATTGGACGTACCATTTTTACCCGAAGAGCGCACTAAGCGTGTCAATGATTTATCTGCAATGATGGAACGTGCTGATATTTCAGTTGCTGAGAAATTTCGTCGGGTTTTAGAAGCGTATCAAATTGAAGTCGATTATGGCCGTACCATTGAAGCATACAGTGGTAACTTAGTGGTTGATGGTCAAGATATGGAAGTTGATTTTTTACGGGTTGGTCGTGTAAGTCTTGTTTATCAAACACGCGATGGTAGCCGTTTGGGTGAATGGAAACAGTCAGCACAGCAACCTGGCCAATGGCAAGCTTTATCACAAGATTACCGTCTAGGTATCAACAAAGCACTTCGTATTGCCCGAAAACAATTACCACCTGACATAATAATGGTTCCTATGTCTCTTAATGAAACCGCGTCACAAGCAGAGTAATATATGATGAATATTAACCTTAAAGAAATCACAAATTCCTTAAGCAAGGTAATGGCATTAGCAGTGCTATCTTTGTCACTAAGTAGCGTTAGTGCACAAGCCCAAGAAGCACTAAGTTTAGACGCCTTATTAAATCAATTGCAACAAGGCAATGTTGCACAAACTAAGCAAAACCGTGAAAGAGAACAAGAGTTTAAAGCTAAAGTCTATGAGCAACAGACCATATTAAATAACATGAACCAACAGCGCGATCAAGCGTTGCTATTGAGTTCACAACTTGAACAACAATTTGCCGATAATGAAATTGAACTTGGTAATAAAACAGACGCCCTCGATAAACGTTTAGGCGAACTAAAAGAGTTGTTTGGGGTTTTACAACAGGTCTCTGGTGACACCCGTAGTAAGTTTCAAACGTCGGTGATATCAGCACAAATTCCAGGCCGTGGTGTGTTTTTAAATGACTTTGCCCAAAGCATGGGTTCAAGTACAAAGTTGGCATCAATCAGTGAAATTGAGCGCTTATGGTTTGAACTGCAACGTGAAATGACACAAAGCGGTAAAGTGACTACCTTTAACCGAGAGGTTGTATTGGCTAACGGTGACCGTGTTAATCAGCCAGTGACGCGTGTTGGTGGTTTTAACTTAATTAGCGACGGTAAATACTTAGAGTATATCGATGAGACCGGTTCAGTAGCTGAATTAATTAGACAACCTTCGGGGCGTTTTTTATCAACCACTGAAGATCTTATTTCTAGTCAAGGAAAAACAACGGCTTTTGCCTTAGACCCAACCGGTGGTTCGATTATCAGTTTATTAGTGCAAGCTCCTAACTTTAAAGAACGTATTGATCAAGGTGGCCCGGTTGGTTACATCATTTTAGGTCTGGGGTTAATTGGTTTATTGATTGCTTTAGAGCGCCTTGTTAACTTGATTTTGGTCGGTGCTAAAGTAAAACGCCAATTAAAATCAGCAACAGCTTCTGGTGATAACCCGTTAGGTCGAGTCATGCAGGTTAAAGATAATAACCCTGATCTTGATACTGAAACACTAGAATTAAAGCTTTCTGAATCAATTTTGCGTGAAGTGCCGAAACTATCAAGGCGCTTGACTTTAATAAAAATTATTTCAGTGGTTGCGCCATTAATTGGTTTGTTAGGGACAGTAACCGGTATGATTTTGACTTTCCAAGCAATTACCTTGTTTGGTACCGGCGACCCTAAATTAATGGCTGGCGGTATTTCACAAGCGTTAGTTACTACCGTGTTAGGCTTAGTCGTGGCGATTCCTATGGTATTCATCTTCGCTTATTTAAACGGCAGAAGTCGCGGTATTGTGACAATTTTACAACAAGAGAGTACAGGCATTATAGCAGAGCGCTCTGAAGGTCAAGAGTTAGCGGCGCAAGGAGCATAAGTGAGATGTTGCTGACAGAATTTACCGATGCGATTAATGCAATAAGAGAGTTTATGGACACTGGTGGTCCGGTACTTATTGTTATTGCAGTCGTTGTCGCCATTATGTGGTTATTAATCTTTGAACGCTTTGTGTTTACATTTTATAGCTACCGCAGTGTGAAAAAGCACTTTGTTAGTGTTTGGCGGGCGCGAAAAGAGCAAAGTTCTTGGCATAGTCAACACATTCGCCTAGCACTTATTTCACGTGGTAGTACTAAATTAACTCGAAACCTTGGCTTAATTCAATCATTGGTAGTGTTATGCCCGTTACTTGGTCTATTAGGTACGGTAACAGGCATGATTGAAGTGTTTGACGTGATGGCAATTTCTGGCAGTGGTAATGCACGTTCTATGGCTTCAGGTGTCTCTAAAGCTACGATTCCTACCATGGCCGGAATGGTGGGCTCATTATCGGGCGTGTTTACTATTACTTGGTTAAAACGTAACGCTAAGAAAGAAACAGAGCTATTGGCTGATAAATTAGCGGTTACTCATTAAATCGCTCAGTTCGAGCTGAGCGGTCAGCGTTAAAAAATAGGTTTATGTTAGGTTAAGTTATTCCCAGTCCTAGCATTGAAAAATAAGAGTTGGAGTTTATTATGCGTCACCTGAATCAAATGTTACAAGATCAAGACGAAAAAGAAGATATTGATATGACACCTATGTTAGATGTTGTTTTCATCTTGTTAATATTTTTTATTGTTACAGCCTCGTTTGTCAAAGAAGCGGGTATTGATGTTAATCGCCCAGAAGCAGCGACGGCAGTAAAAAAAGAACGCGCTAATATTTTGGTTGCCATCAGTGATAAAGGCGATATCTGGATCAATAAACGCAAAGTTGATGTACGCAGTGTACAAGCAAATATTGAACGTTTAAAAGCTGAAAACCCTCAAGGAACCGTGGTTATTCAAGCGGATAAAAAAGCCACTACAGATACCTTAATTAAAGTCATGGATTCTGCACGCGCTGCTGGTGTATATGATGTATCAATTGCAGCACAAGAAGCTTAATGTGCAGCAATATTGAGTATCTAATGACTAAATATCTAAGGGGATAATTATGTCACGCGTTATTATTCGAAGTGGGGCTCGTTACGTTATTGCTGGTTCATTAGCGATAACCATGACTTTCCTACTCTTTTGGGGAATGCAAGCATTAATTGCCGGAGGCAATGATGTGATGACAGAGCCAGCAAAGGGCAATGTGCTTGATTTCATTCGTTTAAAACAAGAAGAAGCGGTTGTTAAAAAGGAACGAAAACCACAAAAGCCAGCAAAACCAAAAGAGCCACCCCCGCAAATGACACCACCACAAATGCAACAAGCTAATCCCAATGCTAATGCGGTGAAAAGTAGTTTTACTGCGGATATTCAAGAGGGCGCAGGTTTGTCAGGTGGTTTGAGTTTAGACAGTGGTGATGGTGATTACTTGCCCATCGTTAAAGTCGCTGCTGTGTATCCTCGTCGAGCTCAATCTCGTGGTATTGAAGGCTATGTTATTGTTGAGTTTGTTGTAACAAAAACCGGTGCTGTTAGCCAAGCCGTTGTTGTCAAAGCTGAGCCAGAAGGTGTGTTCGATCGAGCAGCGCTTGATGCTGTTGCAAAATTTAAGTACAAGCCTCGCGTAGTAGACGGTGTTGCCATGGAAGTAGCGGGTGTGCAAAACAGAATTACTTTTGAAATTGATGGCTAACAACTAAAGGTCGTGTGCCAAAAACAAAAAATAACACTAAACCACAAGGTAGTAAGCCTAGGTAGCTAACCGTAAATAATTAATGAGACGAAAGCGATGAAAAAAATTTATGCTTTATTTCTAATGCCCTTAATAGCTAGTTTAGCGCTAGCCAGCCTTAATGCTTGGGCTGAGCAACCGACAAACCAGGTTGCCGAAAATAATAACGCCGAAAATAAAAGCTACAGAGCCAGTAAAAAAGTGCCAGCCATGCGTAATCGTGTTTATGCACAATTAGCAAGAGCGCAAAAGCTTGCCGATGAGGGCGATAAGCTTGCTGGCTTTGAGGTGTTATCTGAAGTTAAAGAAAGGCTTGATAGTTTAAATAGCTATGAGCGTGCTATGTTATTTAATTTCTATGGCTTTATGTATTATGGCAATGATGATATTGCCATGGCAGTGGAGAGCTTTGAGAAAGTCATTAATGAAGAGGCTATTCCTGATAGCTTGATTGTTTCAACCCTTTACTCGTTAGCGCAATTGAGTATGCAAACACAAGACTACACTAAGGCCTTACAGTATCTTGACCAATGGCGCTCAGTCAATACCAAGGAGCTTACTGGTAATCAAGAAATGCTTTTTGCGCAACTTTATTACCAAGATAAGAAATATCAACAAAGCCTGGTTCATATCGATAAAGCAATGGCTATTGCCAAGCAAAATAATAAAGCACCAAAAGAGAATTGGTTGACGTTGCAACGTGCAAGTTACTATGAATTAAACCAACCTAAAAAAGTAACAGAGGTCATGGAGCAGCTTGTGCGTTTGTATGACAAACCACAATATTGGCTGCAGTTGTCGAGCATGTACGGTGAAATTGGTGAAGAAGAAAAACAAATGGCGGTTATGGAAGCCGCTTACCAAGCAGGTTATGTTGTCAAGTCAACTGATATTATTACGTTATCTCAACTGTACTTGTATCATGGTGCACCTTATAAAAGTGCCAATGTTCTGGAAAAAGCGATAGAGCAAGGGGTTGTTTTTGCCGATGAGAATAATTTATCTATGCTCTCACAAGCTTATTTAGCCGCCAAAGAAAATCAGAGAGCTATCGATATGTTAATTAAGCTAAGTGAAATTAACTCCTCAGGTAAGCACGATGCATTATTAGCGCAAACTTATTTAAATACAGAGCAGTGGCAACTGGCTATTAATGCCTCTTCGTTAGCACTAACGCGGATAGCTGATTCAGCGCTTACTACTGATAGTATTGAAAAAGACAAAGCAACTATGTATTTAATACAAGGAATGGCAAACTTTAATTTAAAAAAGTTTGATGCTTCTTTAAGTGCGTTTAACAATGCGGCAAAGTTTTCGTCGACAGAAAAAACTGCTGTGCAGTGGAGTAAGTACGTAACAAGAGAGCGAGTTAACCATGAAACTAAATTAGCCATGCTTAACTAATTACTTTTATTGAGCAATGTACACAAGCTTATTTGTTAACACTAGTGAGAAAAGTCGTACTCAAATTAATGGGCACTGCTTTTCTCACAGCTTATTTAACAATGTTTAATAATTATCTGCTTACGGTTAATTTTAAACGCGAAATATAATACAAGTAACCACCTATCTGCTTGTTTCACAAACCATTTCATATTTTAGTTTTCTTAGTATTACCATCCATCGAACCTTTCAAATTGTCTATCTGTAATATGCGCTGAATTTTTACTTTAATTGATAAAAATAATTTATGCGCAGCTTCCTTAAGGGTATAGTAGGGTATTTTAATCATTATGAGGAAAACCTATGCAAATGGATGCATCTGTAAATGTATTTGGTGAAGAACTCGTTGCCTGTGGTGGTGATCCCGTAACGGGTTTTTTCCGCGACAACATGTGTAATACCTGCGAACAAGACGTTGGTTCACATACTGTTTGTATTGAAGCAAGCCATGAGTTTCTTGAATTTTCTCGTGCTAAGGGGAATGATTTATCAACACCCATGCCAGAGTATAATTTCCCTGGTATTAAACCAGGTGATATTTGGTGTTTATGCGCAGCACGTTGGTTAGAGGCTTATCAAAGTGATAAAGCGCCAAGAGTGCACTTACGAAAAACACATATGAAAGCGCTTGAGATAGTGCCGATTGAGTTATTAAAGCGTTATGCGCTTGATCTCAGTTAAGCATGCCGCAAATAAATGTAGTTTGCACCTAGATTAACACTTATTGAGAATCACTATGAGCAACGAATTAAATCAATTTTATCCTGAAATAACCCCATTTAATGAGTTTTGGCTTGAGGTTGATAGCCAACATAAAGTCTATGTCGAGCAGTGTGGTAACCCCAAGGGGCAGCCAGTGTTATTTGTTCATGGCGGACCTGGTGGCGGTTGTTCAACTAATGACAGACGATTTTTTGATCCTGAGCGTTACCATATTATTTTATTTGATCAACGCGGCTGTGGACGTTCACTACCTCATGGTTGTTTAGATAACAATGAGACTCAGTTTTTGGTTGAAGATATTGAAAAAATTCGCCAGCAATTGCGTGTTAAACAGTGGCATGTTTTTGGTGGCTCTTGGGGCTCAACTTTATCACTTGTCTATGCCCAAACTTATCCCGAATATGTGAAAAGTTTAGTGCTTCGTGGTATTTTCTTGGCGCGAGAAGAGGACACTAATTGGACATTCGCTGGTGGCGGTGCAACACGTATTTTTCCTGATTATTGGCAAGAATATCTCGATGTATTACCAAATGGAAAAGCGCAAGCAAGTACACATGCGGCCTATGAAATGCTAATTGGTGAAGATAAAGCGCTTGCGCAAAAAATTGCTACTGCTTGGAGTATCTGGGAGATTCGCTGTTGTACTTTAACACCTGATCAGGCCTTTGTAGATGCGGCAACTGATGATGATTCTGCTTGGACCTTGGCTCGTCATGAAGCACATTTTATGGTTAATG
Source organism: Colwelliaceae bacterium MEBiC 14330 (assembly GCA_040779365.1). GTDB lineage: Bacteria > Pseudomonadota > Gammaproteobacteria > Enterobacterales > Alteromonadaceae > Colwellia. The sequence goes on along the minus strand of JBFONR010000002.1, from coordinate 86,125 downwards.
ATTGTTTTTTATCTGACAATCAGATATTAGCAAACTGTGATAAAATTAAAGATATCCCCACTACCATAGTGCATGGTCGATATGATATTGTTTGTCCCGCAGATAATGCTTGGTTATTACATCAACAATTACCTAAATCTCGGCTGATCATTAGCGATGCCTCAGGACATGCCTCGATTGAACCCAATACCAAGCATCATTTAATTGCTGCCACTAAAGCAATGTTGGCTATATAAACAAAAGATAAAATAGCAACATTGTATAGTTTTTTATTGTGTTGCTATCGTACCTCGCTACTTACGCGAAAGTAACGTAAAATAAGATAATTATTTTATTGCCAGTGATTATTTGTTGTTATAAACAAACAATCGCTGGCATCTGTTTAAGGCCTATCATGAAAAAGACATTTGAATTAACCCATCCGAAAATTAAACTTGCAAGACGTGTCGATGCGGTTAAACACGAAGTTAAGAAATACCTTAAAAGAGAGCGTAATAAAACCTTACCGCCAGGTGCTGATTTCTGGGACTTTGCTTGTAAATTTGGCAACAGCCAAGCAGAAGCTGAGCCCGTGCATGTCTCTGAAATTAATAAACGTATCGACCAAACGCAAGTTGAAGGTTTAACTTCTTTTTATATCGAAATTTTAGCTAAAGAAGGTGTTAGAACGTTTACGCCAAGAGAAGAAAACGATATTGAATTTGACCAAGAATAGCCAAGTCTTGAAGTATTGATAAGCAAACCGAGCCAAGCGCTCGGTTTTTTTATGTTATTGAAAAAAATAATTTTTATAAGAGTAAAGTTTGCATAACATTATCGTACTTGCTAGTATGCGACGTTTTTTGAAGTATATTGTGCGTTAGTACTAAATTTTGATGTCCAATCTACTTTCACGCTAGTATTAAAATTACAAACAGGATGTTTTCCCATGAAAAAAATTGCTCTTTCCCTCCCAATAATGATCCCAAGTCTTTTATTATCTGCACCCGCTTTATCTCAACAAGGTTTTTATAGCGAACTTTATGCCGGTAGTGTTAAAAATAAAGCTGAAATTGATGGCTCGTTAACCAACTCAGTTACATATTTAGGTAATACAGAAACAACAACCCAAAGCTATAGTGACACGCAATCATATGACAGTACATCGCTGGGTTTGCGTTTGGGTTATCAGTTTAATGAATATATTGCTATTGAAGCAGGCTATCATAACTACGGAAAGGCCAAGGATAATTATATTGATGAATTCGACGATACCATTAATGAAAAGATAAGCAGCTCAGCTGTGAGTTTTGGTATAAAAGGCTCTCTTTCGATATCTGATCATTTTTCTATTTTTGCGCGTACTGGCATGGCCAAGTGGGATTTTAAAGCAAGTGTTACTGACTCATCAATGCCGGGCGAAGTAGAAAAACTTAAAGAAAGTGATAAGGATATTTATTATGGCATTGGAGCAGAATACCGCTTCAATGAAACGATCAGCTTAGGGGTAGAGTACTCTGTGCTTTCTATGGGATGGAAAGATGTAGAATCTGAATATGAGCAATACTATGATGTGGATTACAGTTACTCTTTAGATAGAAAAGTTGACTATAAAGTACAAAATATTGCTTTATTATTAAAAATATCATTTTAAATACATAAAATAACTAAATAAAAGCGAATAGCTAAACTATCCACTCTAAAAGCATCTGACCAATTGGCAGATGCTTTTTTGTTTTAAGTTGTTTTATTATTTTAATGTATATGACAGCGTTGTCATTACGGTTGTTCAATGTTATGTTAAATAGATACTGTGATGAAAATTAATTTATTGACACCTTATAGCCTAAAAAGGTTAATCAAGACTAAAGCTGGTGCTGGAAAAGAAAATATAAATGCTAGCATGTCAGTTATCAATTAATCATTAACGGTATAAGACGTTTAGGCTTTATTGCTGGCAATAGCACAAACAATACGTTACAACTATCAGCAAACAGGTAAACACGAATTAGCGTTAGAAAATACAAACAAAAAACAAACAAAACAAATAAAAACAATACTTCAAGTTATTAACCTTAAGTTAAGTCCGAAGGAAAGAGAATGAACGAATTAAAACCTTGTTATCCGGTTTCAGAAAAAGCCAAGGCGCATACTCATATTGATGCGGCCACTTATGATGTTATGTATAAGCAATCAATTGAGCAGCCTGATGTTTTTTGGGCTGAGCAAGCGAAAGAATTTATTGATTGGTATCAACCTTGGGACAGTGTCACTAACGTTGATTTGAAAAACTCTGAAATCAACTGGTTTTCAGGCGCTAAACTCAATGTCAGTTATAACTGTATTGACCGCCACTTAGCGACAAAAGCCAATGATACCGCAATTATTTTTGAAGGTGATGATCCAACAGATGACTTAAAAGTCACTTATCAAGAGTTACACGATCATGTTTGTCGTTTTGCGAACTTGCTCAAAGAGCGTGGCGTAAAAAAAGGCGATCGTGTTTGTATCTATATGCCGATGATTCCAGAGGTAGGTTATGCCATGCTAGCTTGTGCTCGTATTGGTGCTATTCATTCTGTTGTTTTTGGGGGGTTCTCAACGGAATCAATTAAAGCCCGTATAGTTGATGCAGATTGCCAAGTGGTCATCACTGCTGATGAATCAGTGCGTGGTGGTAAGCGCATTCCACTTAAATCAAATGTTGATGCTGCTATTGCTGATTGTCCAAACGTTCATTCAGTGATTGTAGTTACTCGTACTGGCGGAGATATTGCTTGGAATGAAAAAACAGATATTAATTATAGCGAGGCGGTAGCAAATTTACCCGCGGTTTGTGAACCAGAAATCATGGATGCTGAAGATCCATTATTTATCCTTTACACCTCTGGTTCAACGGGTACGCCAAAAGGTGTTGTGCATACCTGTGGCGGTTACATTCTTTATGCAGCGATGACGCATAAATATGTCTTTGATTATCGTCAAGGTGAAGTTTACTGGTGTACTGCTGATGCAGGTTGGATCACTGGTCACTCTTATATTTTCTATGGTCCACTAGCAAATGGTGCAACAACGTTAGTCTTTGAAGGTGTACCAACATACCCTGACGCTGGTCGTTTTTGGCAAGTGTGTGAAAAGCATAGTGTCAACATATTCTACACAGCGCCTACCGCAATTCGCGCATTGATGAGTGTTGGTGATGAGTTAGTTGAAAAAGCCGATCTGTCATCATTGCGCCTGCTAGGTACCGTAGGTGAGCCAATTAACCCTGAAGCATGGCATTGGTATTATGAAGTGGTTGGTAAAAGTAACTGTCCAATTGTTGATACCTGGTGGCAAACAGAAACCGGTGGTATCTTAATTACCTCACTGCCAGGTGCCGTTGATATGAAGCCAGGTGCCGCGGGTAAGCCATTCTTTGGTGTACAACCGGCATTGTTCGATAAAGATGGTAATACTTTAGCTGGTGAAAACCAAGGTTTACTGGTTATGACAGCCAGTTGGCCAGGGCAACTTCGCACCGTTTATGGAGACCATAATCGCTTCCACCAAACATACCTTAGCCAGTATCCAGGTAACTACTTTACCGGTGATGGTGCGAAACGTGATGAAGATGGTTTCTACTGGATAACTGGTCGTGTTGACGACGTATTGAACGTATCAGGTCACCGTTTAGGAACCGCTGAAATTGAAAGTGCCTTAGTGCTTCACCCCGCTGTTGCAGAAGCTGCTGTTGTTGGTTACCCGCATGAAATCAAAGGTCAAGGGGTTTACTGTTATGTAACCTTAATGGCTAATGCCAGCGAATCAGATGAGTTAAATAAAGAATTGACCGAGTTTGTTGCGAAAGAGTTAGGTCGTTTTGCTAAACCAGATTACATTCAATGGGCACCGGGTTTACCTAAAACACGTTCAGGTAAAATTATGCGTCGTATTTTACGTAAAATTGCCGAAAACGATGTTGATAGTTTAGGTGATACTTCGACTCTGGCTGATCCCAGTGTTGTTGAGAACTTAATTGCTAAACGCATAGTCCACGCTAGCTAGTTACGCTTAAGATTAATCTTATGTAGTTTATTAAAGCGTATTTTATTATAAGTGACCCCCAATAGTTGAAGATTTCAATGAATGGGGGTCTTTTACATTTTTATACTACAGATCATGCTAGCTAGAATCGATAATATCATTCATCAATAAAACCTCAGAGAAGTTAAGCTAAGCGCTAACGTACCTAGTTGATAAATTAGCTATGGCTCACCTGTGTATTTATTAAAAAACCTCGATAGTTGACTTCATTGACTGTCTCCTTATACCGCGAGTTTTAAAATGACAGTCCTAACCTACATTGGTTTTAATGGCTGCTTGCTCTACTTTATGAATACTTCCTTTAACTGCGATTACTCTGCCGCTATATTGTTTTACTGTTAAGAGCGCTACTCGACACAAGGAGCAATTGTTGCCATACAAATAGTTAGCTTCTAGATGAATAGGTGGTTATGCAGCCTGAGTACGGTTTATAGCATCAAAATACGTGTTATCAAGAGTAGCTGTAAGCAAAGCCTAGCAACAAAGCATGTTGAAAAATGGAAACTCTTTAAATAATGTCGGAATTGCTGGTTTAGTCGTATAAAAAAACCGACTATAGTCGGTTTTTAAATAATTGATATAGCTAAGCTATATAGTGATTACATCATAAAAGTAATGCAGTTAAAGCAAAAATTAAAGTGCTTTGATTGCTGCATTTAAACGGCTCTTAGAACGAGCTGCTTTATTTTTATGGATAAGACCTTTACTTGCGTAACGATCTAAAATTGGTGTTGCAGCAGCAAATTCTTTTGTTGCTACTTCTTTGTCACCAGCTTCAATAGCTGCTAATACTTTTTTAACTAAAGTACGCATCAATGAGCGACGACTTGCATTATGTTGACGGCGCTTTTCAGATTGTACTGCGCGCTTCTTAGCTTGCTTTGAGTTAGCCAAGGTGAACTCCTAAAAGATTGATTATAAGCTTAAATTTAAGGCGACGAAATATGCCTTTTTTCTAGCTGTTTGTCAAATGTTTTAATTGTTTTAATTGTTATCTTAACGATAAAAAAGCAATTAAAAAGAATATTGTTAACGTTTACTGCCAAAAGCTAGCCAGTAAACAAAACTTGTTGTGAACAAGGACAAGTATACATTGTTTAAATAGGTAAAATCATCACATAATAGACATTATTTATTATCACGCTTATTTTATTACCCTTATCACTTAAATAAGTCGCTGAAAAATAGTCGAATTAAATGATAGCTAGAGGATGTTTTCTTGAGTAAAAAGTTAATTAAATCAGGGATGATTGTTAGTGTTATGACCTTGGTTTCCCGGGTGCTTGGCTTAATTCGTGATGTTGTCATTGCCAATGTCATGGGAGCTGGCGCTATGTCAGATGTGTTTTTACTTGCCAACAAAATACCTAATTTTTTGCGAAGACTCTTTGCTGAAGGCGCTTTTGCTCAAGCATTTGTGCCGGTACTAAGTGAGTATCAAGTGAAAGATGAACAGCAAGCGGCGTCAAAGCACTTACCAAATCAACATGAACAAACACGGTTACTTATCGCACAAGTATCAGGCACACTTGGCGTAATTATTACTTGGGTTACTTTATTTGGCATGATTGCTTCACCCGTTGTGGTGGCGCTATTTGGTTTTGGTTGGTTTATTGATTGGTATCACGATGCGCCAGGAGCAGAGAAGTTTGAGCTGGCGAGTGACTTACTGAAAATCACTTTTCCTTATTTGTGGTTTATTAGCTTTACCGCACTCGCCGGGGCGGTTTTAAACACCTTAGGTCGCTTTGCGGTTGCGGCTTTTACTCCGGTTTTCTTAAATATTGCCATTATTAGTATGGCTATTTGGGGAGCACCCTATACTGAGAGTCCTGCACATGCCTTAGCATGGGGAGTATTCTTAGGCGGTTTAATACAGTTTATTTTTCAGATACCCTTCCTCTATCAAGCCGGGATGTTGGTGAAACCTAAATGGGCTTGGCGTAGTGAAGGGGTTAGTAAAATTCGAAAATTGATTGTGCCTGCTTTATTTGGTGTCTCTGTTACGCAAATTAATCTATTACTTGATACCCTTATCGCGAGCTTTTTGGTTACAGGGTCTATAAGTTGGCTTTATTATGCAGATCGCTTGTTAGAGTTTCCTTTAGGTTTATTTGGTATTGGTATTGCTACTGTAGTACTGCCGAGTTTGGCAAAATTACACAGTCAGGATAATCCAGTCGAGTTTAGTGCGACTTTAGATTGGGGTATTCGTATCATATCACTTTTCGGTTGGCCAGCATTGGCGGGGTTAATGGTCTTAGCCCAACCGATAATTATGATACTGTTTATGGGCGGGCAATTTACCGAAAAGACTGTTATACAAGTGTCCATGGCCTTATTTGCTTACCTTTCTGGTTTATTAAGCTTTATGTTTATTAAAGTACTAGCGCCGGGGTATTACGCGCGACAAGATACAAAAACCCCCGTTAAAATAGGTATTATTGCTATGGTCGCTAATATGGCATTAAACCTAATATTAGCGCCTTTTTTGGGTTACATTGGCCTTGCTTTAGCGACAACACTTTCGGCTACCTTGAATGCTTACTTACTTTATCGAGGTTTAAAATCCGCGGGGATATACCATTTACCAATTAAAACATGCATTTTTATCGCTAAATTAATCATTAGCGCCATGGTTATGGCAATGGTTGTTTACCAGCTATCAAGCGATTTTGAGGTTTGGTTAGCGATGAGTTTCGCTGAACAAATAATAAATCTGCTACTTTGTATCACTGCGGGAGTGATTACTTATTTATTGATGATTATCTTATTAGGTATAAGATTTAGCGACATTAAGGTGATAAAAGTCGAAAAATAAGCGTAAATAAACTGACAGACCTGCTGATTATTAATACGCGCTAGTATATACTTTGTCGATTTATTTTATCCGAACACCGAATTTGGGGTTCGTCAGTGGCTTTTTTAGCCGTAAAGTGTCATATAAAGGGCTGAAAATAGCTAATGCAATTAGTTCGCGGTATACATAATATAAGATTGGCTGATCATGGTTGTGTATTAACTATTGGAAATTTTGATGGTGTGCATTTAGGCCATCAACAAGTTATTAAGGCGCTGGTCAGTAAAGCTAAAGCCTTGCGGTGTGTCCCTGCAGTCTTGGTTTTTGAACCGCAACCACAAGAACTTTTTTCACCAGAAACTGCGCCTGCAAGATTGTGCCGTTTACGTGATAAATATAACTTGCTGGCGAAGTTAGGTGTTCAGCGGTTAATTTGTGTTAATTTTACCGCTAAGTTCGCGGCTCAAAGTGCAGAGCATTTTATTGAAAGCTTATTGGTTAATAAACTGGGCATTAAACACCTTATTGTTGGTGATGATTTTCATTTTGGTAAAAATAGAGCAGGCAACTTTCAGATGTTATGCCAAGCTGGCAAACAGTATGGCTTTGATGTTTCGGATACCGCTAGTTATAAAATGGCAGATTGTCGAATAAGTTCTACTGCCATAAGAAAAGCATTAGAACAAGATAAGCTAACAGATGCTAAACATATGTTAGGTAGAGAGTATTCTATAATCGGTCGTGTCTTTCATGGTGATAAACGCGGTCGTCAATTAGGTTTTCCTACGGCAAACGTTTTACTGAAAAGGCGTGTCTCACCACTTAGTGGTGTTTTTGCCGTGATGGTAAATACCAATACAGGTCAATTTAAAGGTGTTGCTAATATTGGCGAGAGACCTACTGTCAACGGTATAAGGCAACAATTGGAGGTGCATTTATTTGATTTTGATGCAAGCCTCTACGGGCAATGTATTGAAGTGATAGTGAAGAAAAAAATTCGCCCAGTTAAACGATTTGAAAACCTTGTTGCGCTGACTGAGCAAATTAAGCAAGACAGTGAGCAAGCAAAGCAAGTATTAGCTTAATACTGAGTGTATAAGCTAAAACCGCTATGCTTTAACAAAGACAATATATAATTTATTAGTTATAAACATGGTTGATATTTATAGCGTTACTTTATAGTTATCAGCCAATCTAAACGGATAATGATTTAAATGAGTGATTACAAACAGACCCTTAATTTGCCTGCCACATCTTTCGCTATGAAAGGTAATATGGCTAACCGTGAACCAAATATGCTCAAAGATTGGGCGGCTAAAGATCTTTACGGTAAAATCCGTGAAGCTAAAAAAGGCAAAAAATCATTTATTTTGCATGATGGCCCTCCGTACGCAAACGGCAACATTCATTTAGGTCATGCCGTTAATAAAATTCTTAAAGACATTATTGTTAAAGCAAAAACATTATCAGATTATAACGCTCCGTTTGTGCCTGGTTGGGACTGTCATGGTTTACCGATAGAGTTAATGGTTGAGAAGAAAGTCGGTAAACCGGGTCATAAAATTAGTGCCAGTGATTTTCGTAAAAAGTGTCGCGAATACGCAGCGAAGCAAGTAAGTGGTCAACGTGAAGACTTTAAACGTTTAGGTATTTTTGCTGACTGGGAAAAACCCTACCTAACCATGGATTTTGATACTGAAGCTAATATTATCCGTTCGCTGGGTAAAATTGCCGAGAACGGTCACTTGCATCAAGGTTTTAAGCCTGTGCATTGGTGTACTGACTGTGGCTCCTCTTTGGCCGAAGCTGAAGTAGAATATAAAGACAAACAGTCACCCGCTATTGACGTTAAATTTGTTATTAGCGACGAAACCGTGGCCAACCGATTCTCTCATCCAGAAGGCCATCGTGGTGAAGGGGAGATTGGTATGGTTATTTGGACCACAACCCCTTGGACATTACCCGCTAACCGCGCAATATCGGTGCATGCTGATGTTGAATACACCTTAGTTCAGTGTGAACATGAAGGGAAGAAGCAACGACTCATTCTTGCTTCAGACCTAGTAAATAGCTGTTTGGATCGATTTGGTTTTGATAAATATCATGCATTAGGCTTTTGTAAAGGTAGTGAATTAGAGTTAGTTCAATGCCAACATCCATTCTATGAGTTTACCGTTCCCGTTATTTTAGGTGATCATGTCACCACCGATTCAGGTACTGGTTGTGTGCATACTGCACCTGGTCATGGTGTGGAAGATTTCGTGGTGGGTAAAAATTACGATCTAGAAGTTGCTAACCCTGTCGGTGCTAATGGTGTTTACCTCGATGATACACCACTGCTTGCTGGCCAGCATGTGTTTAAAGCCAATGCTAGCGTCATTGAATTATTAAAAGAAAATGATGCCTTGATTCATCATCATGCCCTAGAGCATTCATACCCACATTGCTGGCGACATAAAACACCATTAATCTTCCGTGCAACGCCGCAGTGGTTTATTAGCATGGATAACAAGGGACTTCGTCAAGATTCTTTAAACGAAATTGACAAAACGCAATGGATCCCAGATTGGGGTCAACGTCGTATCGAGTCTATGGTAGAGGGTCGCCCGGATTGGTGTATATCACGTCAACGTACTTGGGGTGTGCCTATGGCTTTATTCATCCATCAAGACACCGGCGCCTTGCATCCTCGTAGCATTGAGCTTATTGAAGAAGTAGCGCTACGCGTTGAAAAATCAGGTATTCAAGCATGGTTTGACTTAGAGCCGAGTGAGTTAATTGGCGATGATGCCAAAGAGTATATCAAGGTGCCAGATACCCTAGATGTATGGTTTGATTCCGGAACGACCCATTACTCGGTTGTTAATGCCCGCGAAGATTTTGATGGCATAGCTGATTTATACCTTGAAGGCTCAGATCAACATCGTGGTTGGTTTATGTCATCAATGATCTCATCTGTCGCCATGACAGGTAAAGCGCCATACAAACAAGTATTAACTCATGGTTTTACTGTTGATGTTAACGGTCATAAAATGTCTAAGTCATTAGGCAATGTCGTAACACCTTCTAGTATTACCAATAATTTAGGCGCAGATATTTTGCGCTTATGGACTGCGTCTGTTAACTATACTCAAGAAATCACTGTTTCTGATGAGATATTTAAACGCCAAGCAGATGCTTATCGCCGAATTCGTAATACTTCACGCTTCTTATTGGCCAATTTAAATGGCTTTGAACCGGCAAAACATACGGTTGCTTTTGAAGATATGGTTGCTTTAGATCGCTGGGTTGTAGATAAAGCGGCACGCTTACAAGAGGAAATTATTGCCGCTTATGATGAGTATGAATTTCATGTAGTGGTGCACAAGTTAATGAATTTCTGTACCAATGAGCTTGGTGGCTTTTACCTTGATATTATTAAAGACAGGCAGTACACCGCAAAAAGTGACTCAAATGCTCGCCGCTCTTGTCAAACTGCCATGTACTTAATCGCTGAAGCGATGACTGCTTGGATGGCGCCAATATTATCATTTACCGCGCAAGAGATTTGGCAAGCCCTACCTTTACCGATAAGTGGTGAGCGTGAAGAATTTGTCTTTACTGGGGTTTGGTTTGACGGCTTAGTGAAACAAGCCGACCATGAAGACCCTACAAATGAACTAGGCAATGATTATTGGACTGAGTTACTGAGTGTTCGAAGTGAAGTTAATCGTGCTTTAGAACAAGCAAGAAAAGAAAAAACAGTGGGTAAAGCGCTTGAAGCACAAGTGACTTTATTTGCGACAGAAGATTTATCGGCTAAGTTAGCGAAACTTGGTGAAGAACTGCGCTTTGTATTAATTACTTCAAAAGCTAGTATTAAAACGGTAACCGCAGCGCCTGAAAACGTTTTAGCGACTGATATTGATGGCTTATGGTTAAGTGTCGCGCCAGCAGAAGGCGAAAAATGTGAGCGCTGTTGGCATGTCACTACAGATGTTGGTGCTAACGAAGCACATCCGACACTATGTGGACGTTGTATTTCCAATGTTGATGGTGACGGTGAAGTAAGGCAATTTGCTTAGTTTTAATTTTCTAATTGAGCTTTCATTAAGCTAATCAAAAGGCTATTACTGACTATCTAAGAGTAGGTGCTAGGTAATAGCCTGTTTTTATTACACTTAAAGAGAAATTATAAAATTGAAAAGATTATTTAGTGACACAGGTTTACGTTGGCTATGGTTAACCTTGATATGCTTGGTTATCGATCAAATAACTAAACATTGGGTGGCTGGAACCTTTGAATATAGAGAAATATTACCGGTATTACCTTTTTTTAATATTACTTATGTGCACAACCCCGGAGCTGCCTTTAGTTTTCTTGCCGATCAAGGTGGCTGGCAACGTTGGTTTTTCACTGCGATAGCAAGTATCGCTAGTATTGTTTTTCTTGTTTGGATGGCAAAAACACCTAAACATCAGCGGTTATTAAGTATTGCATTTGCGCTTATTTTAAGTGGTGCTGTGGGTAACTTAATTGATCGGGTTATGTTTGGCTATGTCATCGATTTCTTAGACTTTTATTGGGGGGATGCTCATTTTGCTGCCTTTAATATTGCTGATTCCGTTATTTTTATTGGCGCTGCGTTAATGGTGTTAGAGTCGTTTATTAATTCAGATAACGATAAAAGTGCTAAAGCACAGCAAACTAAAGAAAGCGATAAAAGCAATAACGCCAATAACAGTTAGTGCGTTCAAAAAGATACCAATAAACGAGTAAGTGAGAAAAATCGAGAAGGTAGAAGTTAGCAATGACAAATTCAGCACAAGCAAAAATTGAAAAAGACTCTAGTATTTTAGTGCATATTACCATGAAATTGAGTGATGGCTCTGCAGCAGACAGTACTAAAGTGAATAATAAGCCAGCGAAAATTATTATGGGGGATAACAGTATTTCTCCTGCGTTTGAGGCAGAGCTGTTGGGTATGAGTGTCGGTACATCAAAAGAGTTTACTTTAGCGGCAAAAGATGCCTTTGGTGAAACAAACCCTGACAACATTCATTACATGGATATTGACAAGTTTTCCGCCGAAGCTCCAGCAAAAGTAGGTAATATTATTACTTTCACTCAACCGGGTGGCGAGTTACCAGGTATGATTAAAGAAATTAATGGTAATTCGGTTACAGTTGACTTTAATCACCCGCTGGCGGGGCAAACCGTTACTTTTGTTATCGACCTAGTTGATATTCTTTAAAGAAAAATAGGTAAATAGTGTGAATTATTTGGCTCTTGATGCTTCAACGGAAGCATGCTCTGTTGCATTACAAGTTAATAATCAAGTGTACTCGCGTTTTGAGCTATGTCCGCAATCGCATAGCTTGCAGTTATTACCTATGGTTGATGATGTACTTAAACAAGCTAACATTGAGTTGTCACAACTCGATGGGCTTATTTTTGGTCAAGGACCGGGCAGCTTTACTGGGGTCAGAATTGGTGTTGGTGTCGCGCAAGGATTGGCATTCTCAGCACAATTGCCTGTTATCGGCGTTTCTAGTTTACAAACTATGGCGCAACTTGCCTTCATTAAATACGGACATAGACAAGTTATTGCTGCCATTGATGCAAGAATGGCAGAAGTTTATAACGGCTATTATCAACTTGATGAGCACAATATTATGCAAGCTCAGCAAGCAGAAGCTGTTACGCCACCTGAGCAATTAGCTAAGCACTTGAGCGGCCTTATTAGCGAAGCAAAATATGTTGTCGGAACTGGTTGGGAAGCTTATCCTGAGCATTTATCAGCATTGCAGCTCAATCAAGGCAGTCCTGATATATTATTTCCCAACGCTGAAGCGATGTTGGTCATCGGCAAGGCACAACTAGAGCGAGGGGATGGCGTATCAGCTGAAAATGCCCAGCCTGTCTATGTTAGAGACACCGTTTCTTGGAAAAAGCTTCCAGGGCGTTAAAAGGAAGTCTGCCATGGTTAATGCTCCGCCAAGTATGTCTGACAATAACGATAAAAGCCAGACAAGCAATTTTTGGCAAAAATATCAGCTATATTTACTTTTGCTTGCGGCTATTTTACTTAGGCAAATTCCTATCATTTCTATTCCATTAAACTGGTTAGAAACCTATTTCCACGAAATTAGTCATGGACTCGCTGCTATTTTTACCGGCGGTGACATTATCAGAATTCAACTTTTTACCAACGGTGCGGGAGAATGTATTACTCGTGGTGGCTTAGCTTTTTTTATTAGTTTTTTCGGTTATGCTGGCGCGACAATATGGGGCTGGTTTATTTATAAATTAGCGCATAGTCATCAGCGCGTTGCGCAAATATTTTCTGCTATTATGATTTTTCTTTTACTTGCTTCAATTGTACTGTGGTCACGTGATTTACTGACCATTATAATCATTTTAACTTTAGCCGTTATGTTTGTATTAGTGATTAAATTACGCAGATTATATTACTTACAAATCTTATTAAAGTTTTTTGGCTTGAGCATTTTATTAAATAGTTTATTTAGTCCGACGTATTTATTTGATGGCAGAGAGCTTGGCGATGGCGCGGCATTAGCATCAATGACTTTGATTCCAGAAGTCGTTTGGGTATTATTATGGTGTTTCATTGCTGTGCTAGCCATTTACTCATTAATTAAATCAAATCAAAAAGCTTATGGCTAAGTTAGTTGAGACATATGGTTAAAATTAACGAGCTCAGCTTCCAATTAGAACATATAAAACTTGCAGCGCTTGCCTGTGGACCAGCAGAGCATGAGCCAGTCTTATGTCTGCACGGCTATTTAGATAATGCGGCGAGTTTTTTACCGCTTATGCAGCAATTATCTGCACACCCTGATTTACTCATAGATAAGCGCTTTATTGCACTTGAATGGGCAGGGCATGGCCAATCTCAACATCGAAGTTTAGATGCCCACTATCACTTTTTTGATTATGTACATGATTTAGCTTGCTTATTTTCTCAAAATAATTGGCCCGCAATTAACATAGTCGCGCACTCCATGGGTGCTATGCTAGCAAGCGCATTTACGGCAGCATTTCCTGAGAAAGTAAAGTCACTTACCCTTATTGACTCACTGGGCTTCATCTGTGCACCAGCTCAAGAAGCCAGTAAACAATTAAGACAAGGTATCTTAAGTCGCAATAAAACAGTAAAAGTTAGCCGAGAATTTACTGAACAAACCGCAATTAAAGCAAGATTGAATGCATCAGATTTGCAAGAGCGCCATGCTAAACTTATTGTTAAAAGAGCGCTTAACAGAGTTGAAAGTAAAGCTGTCGAGGATGACACGACAAACTCGCACCAGGCTTTATTTAGTTGGCGTTCCGATCCTCGCTTAAGAACAATATCACCGTATAGGTTAACTTTATCGCAAGGACAGCAATTGTTAAAAGATATTAAATGTCCGGTGAAATTGATTTATGGCGATAAGGGCATGCATAGGGTGAAAGCAGGGCTAGAGGACTTTGCAACATGCCTTGCAAACCTTTCTCTGACTGAACTCCAGGGAGGTCATCACATTCACATGGAACAAAGTGAGCAGACAATATTATTGTTAAACGAGTTTTTATCGAGCAAATAAAATTAAAACAAGCGTTTAAAATAAGTGGCGTATTGGCTAAAAATTTGCTAAAACAGGCATATCAAAAATTTGAGTTATTAAAACTATAATAGTTATTAAAAGAATAACAACGTAATTAACAACTGAGGAAAACCATTGTGGAAAAAATTTGGTTAGAAAAAAGTTACCCAAGTGAAGTGCCGTTTGAAATCGATGCTGATAAGTATCCGTCAATTGTGGCGATGTTCACTAAATATTCTACTCAGTTTAGTAATAAAACAGCCTTTATCAATATGGGCGCATCGATTACTTATAAAGAGCTTGCAGAGCAGGCAGAAGCGTTTGCGGCCTATTTACAGCAAGACTTAGGTTTAAAAAAGGGTGATAAGTTCGCCATTATGGTACCCAACTGTTTGCAATACCCTGTTGCTTTATTTGGTGCTTTATTAGCTGGTCTAACTGTTGTCAACGTCAACCCTTTGTACACTAGTAGAGAGTTAGAACATCAACTGAAAGATTCTCAAGCTAAAGCTATGTTGATCATTGAGAACTTTGCGCAAACCCTTGAAGAAGTCATCGCCAATACACCAGTGAAGCATGTTATTCTGACATCCCTTGGCGATAGACTTGGCTTTGTCAAAGGTGCTTTGGTTAATTGTGTGGTTAAATACGTCAAAAAAATGGTGCCTGCATTCAATTTACCTGATGCAGTTCGTTTTAATGCGGCTTTGGCAAAAGGTAAGTCGCTTAAGTTCTCATCGGTTGAACTTAGTGGTGATGATTTAGCCTTTTTACAGTACACCGGTGGTACAACAGGTTTATCTAAAGGTGCTATGCTATCGCATCGCAATATGGTTGCTAACTTACAGCAAGCTAAAGCGTCGATTGGTCCGCTGCTTGAAGAAGGAAATGAATTAATTGTTACAGCCTTACCGCTTTATCATATCTTTGCCTTAACGGCGAACTGTTTGACCTTTTTTACTATGGGGGGCACTAATTTATTAATCACCAACCCAAGGGATATGCCCAACTTTGTCAAAGAGTTATCTAAATATCCATTTACCGCTATTACCGGTGTAAACACTTTATTTAATGGTCTTTTAAATGCGCCAGGATTTAGTGAGCTTAATTTTAGTACGCTTAAAATGTCACTCGGTGGCGGTATGGCTGTTCAGCGTCCAGTGGCCGAACGTTGGCAACAAGTTACTGGTACAAGGTTACTCGAAGGTTATGGTTTAACAGAATGTGCGCCTTTAGTAACAATAAGTCCATATAATCTAGCTGCTTATGATGGCAGTATTGGTGTTCCTGCGCCTTCAACCAATGTCAAAATTATGCGAGAAGATGGTAGTCAAGCGGATATCGGCGAATCTGGAGAAATGTGGGTTAACGGTCCACAAGTGATGTTAGGTTATTACAACTGTCCAGAGGCAACGGATGAAGTGTTAAAAGATGGTTGGTTTGCTACCGGTGATATTGCCATGATGGATGAAAAAGGTTTCTTTACCATTGTTGATCGTAAAAAAGATATGATTATTGTATCAGGCTTCAATGTTTACCCAAATGAGATTGAAGAAGTACTTGCCATGCATGAAGGAGTATTAGAGGCAGCTGCTATTGGTGTACCTCATGAGGTCTCAGGTGAGATCGTTAAAGTCTTTGTTGTTAAAAAATCAGATGATTTAACTGAAGAAATGTTAGTGCAGCATTGTCGTGATAATTTAACCAATTACAAAGTCCCTAAACTTGTTGAGTTTCGTTCAGAATTACCTAAGACCAATGTTGGTAAAATATTGCGAAGAGAGCTTCGTTAAAGAATTATTATTTTGCCTTGATTTAATTAAGGCTAGAAAGAAAAAGGCAAGCTTTTCAGCTTGCCTTTTTAATTGTGCATACTAAATAGTTTTTGCTGCTAATTGGTTGACTGTGCTTTTAGAGTTTTCCCATTGATGTCAATACTATCATCTGACATCAGGTATACATAAAGAGGCATAATGTCTTCTGGCGTGGCGATAGTTGACTTATCTTCCGCGGGGAAAGCGCTAGCGCGCATATTGGTTCTGGTGGCCCCAGGGTTTATTGCATTGGTGCGCAATGTCGTTGTCTCGTACTCATCAGCAATGACTTGCATCATCCCTTCTATCGCAAATTTTGATATGCTGTATTGTCCCCAATAGGCTCTACCTTGGCTACCAACCCCCGAAGAAGTAAAGACCAACGAAGCATTGTTAGCTAGTAAAAGCGTCGGGATTAAAGCTTGTGCTAGTAGGTATTGCGCAGTCACATTAACTTGCATGACATCATTAAATATTTGTTCGTGCATTTGAGTAAATGGTGTTAGCTCACCCAAAATTGCGGCATTTAATAATACGCCATCGAGTTTGCGAAATTGACCAGCAATAGTGGCCGACATATCAACATAATTTTGCTTGCTTGCACCTTTTAAGTCTAAAGGTATGATTGCAGGCTCTGCCGAGCCTTGAGCGATAATTTCATCATATACGGCTTCAAGTTTACTGATTGTTTTACCAAGCAAGATCACTGTCGCACCTAATTTGGCATAGGTTAATGCTGCAGTGCGGCCAATACCAGAGCCAGCACCGGTCACTAAAATAGTTTTGTTTTCTAAGCAAGCATCATCTATTGTGTAATTAAACATGTAAAATTCTTTTAACTAAGGTGGAAAATGTTTTGTTCTATTCTACTCTTTGCTATTTTCAATGACGAGGGAAAAAGCGCAGATACATGAAAAAACTACCTTAAACAAGCTGAAGTCGGACAAAAAATAATAAAAAAGTAAAAAATCACTAGCACCCAAGGACATCTTGCGGTAACTTTGACTGGTCTAACTAGTTATTCAAACGTTAGTTTGAACTTTACTTTTTACCAAAATAGTAAAAAACTTATCAAATATACATAATAAAAAATTAAGGCATTGGGGAATTTATATGAAAAAGCTAGCTCTCAGTCTTGCTATAGTAAGTGCACTCGGTTTAAGTGCTTGTGATAGCGAATCCATCGAAGATGTAAAACAACAAGTCGAAGAGAATGGCTCACAGGTTGAGCCATTGGCACGCATCGTTTATGACCCTTCCAATGGCGTTTTATCAGCTCCAAATGACTTGTTATTCTCAGGCTCACAAGATGGAACGTTAGCAATTCCTGTTGAAGATCCAACTAACTATGCTGACCCTCAAGTCGCAATTAATGCGCTTGATGGCTGGTCTGTCAGTACGCCTTTCGTTTTAGCTGTTGATTTTCCAGCAGGTGTCTCTTTTGATGCAGCTTCAGTGGCTAATCCTGCGGCTGTTAAAATCTATGAAACAGTCATGGGCGGTGATGCCAGTGACCCAGAATGTGCTGAGGTAACGCGCGGCTTAGCTTGTAAAGTTGTTGGCGAATTAACTTTTGGTGTTGATTATGTTGCCCAAGCACAAGGTAATAATATTGCTGTTATCCCATTAAAGCCATTTAAGGGTAAAACCGGCTATGTCGTTGCATTAACTAACCACTTGAAAGATAGCAATGGTAAATCAGTAGCAGGCTCTTTAACTTATGAGGCTGTTAGACAAGATATCACCACAAACCCATTAGCAACTGAAAGCCAGTTGTTATTGCAGGGTATTGTTAACAGTATGGAAAATGCCATTGTTAATGCGGGTGCCGATAAAGATAGTTTAATCTATACGATGGCGATGACGACGCAATCGACTACTGACGCATTAGATGCAGTTAAAGGTATTATGGCCAGTGGTGTGCCAGCAATGGTAGAAAATGCCATGGCCGGTGTTCCTGCAATTAGCATGCTAGATACTGGCTTAACTGTGGCCGATATTTTAGGTGATAGTATCCCACCTGAATCTATCCCCTTATTTAGTACAGCTAAATATCTTCGCGGTTCAATAACTCTGCCTTATTATCTTGCCGTACCAACAGAAGATGACCCTTATGCACCAAGAACTGATTGGTGGAGAGCATTATGTGATTCAGGCGCTATGTTAGCAGGATTGGCGGCAATGGATCCAAGTGCTATTCCTCCTGATGCGATAAGCCCAACAGATGCTGCATGTATGAACTTTGGTTTACGTGACTTAGGTATTGATACAGAGAGAAATATCACTAAATTCAATCCGATTCCGGCAACTAGAGCGATGATGGATGTTGAAGTACAAATGACAACACCTAATGTTGCTGTTGCTAATGGCGTACGTGCTAGTATAGGTTTAGCAGCACTTGAAAAGCCCGAAAATGGCTGGCCACTGGTTATTTTACAACATGGCTTATCTGGTAATAAAGAGCAAATGTTAGCGTTAACGGGTGCCTTATCTGTTTATGGTATAGCTTCAGTGGCGATAGATGCGCCTTTGCATGGCTCTCGTGGCTTTGATATCAATAATGATGGTGACACTACCGATGCTGAAGATATCAATGGTAGTTTGAATACCCTAGATTATATTAACCTAAATACTTTATTAGCTGGCCGTGATAATTTCCGTCAAACTATCGCTGATATACTAGGTCTGCGTCTAGGGCTAAACTTTACTGGTGCTGCCGATACTACCGGTACACCAGTTGATTTAATGATTGATACCAGTAATGTGCATTACTTTGGTATTTCATTAGGTGGTATTATGGGAATAAGTACTACCGCGATGTCAAATACGCCATTAGATCCGCAAGTAGATGCCTTATTTAAAATGCAAACTTCATCGTTATCCGTACCTGGTTTAATGTTAGCTAATTTTGGCATAGAGTCTCCCGCGTTTTCTGGTTTGGTTAAATCTAATTTAGTTTATGCCAGCTCGGCTGACTTTAGAGCAGCAGTAGCAGCGACCTTAGGTGATGATTACACACAAGAGCAGTTAACCGCGTTTTATAATGCTTTTTATGACAATTTATCTGATCAAGGTAAAGCCGAATTAGATGCAACATTTGCAAGCTTTACCTTTGCGGCACAAACCGTGACCGATACAGGTGACCCAATTAGTTATATCACTAATTTAGCGGCTACGGACACCCCGGTTATGATCACTGAAGTGATTGGTAATGGCAGTGATAACCTTCCAGATCAAGTGGTAATTAACACTACGCCTAATACACCAATGGGTGGTACTGAGCCAGCTATTCGCTTACTAGAATTGCCTAGTGTTTCAACAACTACGCAAGATGAAGCGGGTGTATCTGGTGCAGTCAGGTTTTTATTTGGCCATCACGGCTCTTCACTTACGCCAAGCCCAATTCCTGGTGTGGCTCCAGATGCTATGATGACTGCAAGAGCAACTCAAGAAATGCAAAATCAATTAGTGACTTATATCTTAACCATGGGTCAAACGATTGCGGTAATAGATGAAGAAATAGTGCAATAATTTTCTAGCAAGTAAATTTTTTAAAAAGCCCTCTTTTGAGGGTTTTTTTTTGCATATTTTTTATCTGTTTTAGGCAGGTGTTTTAAAGGGAAAAAAATAGTGTAGAATTAGCCCAATGATTTTTATTCAACTTTTACAACCTAATCCTCAGGAGATCTCTTGGAATTTTTATATGAATATGGCTTGTTTCTAGCCAAGGCTATTACTTTTGTTTTAGCGATTGCGGCAGTTGTTGTGGTTATTGCTGGTGCAGCTGTTAAACAGCAACATAAAAAAGGCGAGCTAGACATTACTGATTTATCTGAACAGTTTCATGACACTGAAGAGGATATGATTCATGCACTGCTTACTAAGGAAGAGTTAAAAGAGAAAGAGAAAAACGATAAAAAAGCAGAAAAAGCGCAAGCTAAAGCAGATAAAAAAGCAGCAAAATCTGGTGATGAAAAAACTGAGCAGAAGTCTCGTGTTTTTGTGGTTGACTTTAATGGCAGTATTGATGCTAAAGAAGTGTCATCGTTACGCGAAGAAGTGAGCGCAATCCTATCAGTTGCTAAACCTGAAGATGAAGTGTTTATTCGTTTAGAAAGTGGTGGTGGTATGGTGCATGGCTACGGCCTCGCTTCGTCTCAGTTAGATCGTATTCGTCAACATAATATCCCGCTGACGGTGTCTGTTGATAAAGTTGCAGCAAGTGGTGGTTACATGATGGCCTGTGTCGCCAATAAGATAATTAGTGCGCCTTTTGCTATTGTAGGCTCTATTGGTGTTATCGCTCAGGTACCTAATTTTAATAAGTTACTTAAAAAGAATGATATCGATTTTGAGCAATTTACTGCTGGCGAATTTAAACGCACCGTCACCATGTTTGGTGAAAATACTGAAAAGGGCAAAGAGAAGTTCATTGAAGAGCTTGAAGAAACCCATGTATTGTTTAAAAACTTTGTTAGTGAGCGCAGACCAAGCTTAGACATTGCAAAAGTGGCTACCGGTGAGCATTGGTTTGGTACCACGGCACTCGCATTAGGCTTAGTTGATAGTATTCAAACCAGCGATGATTATTTGCAAGCAAAGAGTAAAAGCCATCAAGTGATTGCAATAAAGTATGAAGTTAAAAAAGGCTTAGCAGAGAAGTTATCTAAAGCTGCGTCCTTATCAGCGGAAAGCTTTTTAGGTAAGCTACTGCAGCGAAATAATATATTTCCAGGATAATTATTTACCCATAATACTGGCGTTAATAATATACTATAAATAAGCCTTGTCTGATTTTTCAGCCAAGGCTTTTTAATTTGGTTTATTGAACCTCCGCTACCTATGACTTATTTATTTCTCAGTTGTTTAAAGTCTATTTCTTCAATACTTTGACCAGCATTTGCCTCATGATACATGGTTTCATCAAACTGCTGTTCACTTTTGGCAACAACAATACTTACCATGCTATCACCCGTTACATTAACGGCAGTGCGGGTCATATCAAGCAACCTATCTACACCGATAATTAATGCGATGCCCTCAACCGGCAGACCCACTTGCTCTAACACCATAGCAAGCATGATTAAACCAACCCCTGGTACACCTGCAGTACCTATTGAAGCCAGGGTTGCGGTTAAGACAACGGTTAAATAATCGGCTAAGGTTAAGTCTTGCATAAAAACTTGGGCAATAAATACTGTTGCTACCCCTTGCATTATTGCGGTGCCATCCATGTTAATGGTAGCACCTAAAGGGACAGTAAATGAGGCTATAGAGTTTTTAACCCCCATTTTTTTGGTGGCAGTTTCTAAGGTAATAGGAATCGTGGCATTAGAACTTGCCGTTGAAAAGGCAAAGATAGCGGCATCGCGCATTTTTTTTAGGAATATTAGTGGATTAAGCCCTGTTAATAACTTCAAAATGACTGGGTAAGTCACTAATGCATGTAATAGCAGGACAAAAAATACCACCAAGAAGTACTTTATTAAATTACCAAAGGTTTCTAACGATACTGTGGTAAATAGTGTAGCTAGTAAGGCAAAAACGCCATAAGGTGCAATATTCATTAAAATAGTGACTAAACGCATGATCACTTCGCTTAAATCTTCAAATAGTGCGGCAATACGTTCACCCGCTTTACCTGAAAGCGCAATAGCTATGCCAAAAAGCAGGGCAAAAATAATGACCTGCAACATATTGCCTTGAGCAAAGGAAGCAAAGGGGTTGGTTGGGAACATTTGAATAATTACTTGCGCTAGCGAAGGTGCTTCCTTACCGGTAAAACTCGAGCTGGTCACCATATTGACGCCTTCACCAGGAGCAATGATTAACGCGACAAAGATAGCAAAACTTATCGCAATAGCTGTGGTAGCAAGATATAAAGCAATAGCTTTCCCCCCGATACGGCCCAGTTTACTGGTATCTTTGAGCGAACATACACCACAAACTAAGGAAACAAAGACCAGTGGTACAACTAACATACGTAAACTGGCCATAAATATTTGCCCGATGACTTCTAACACGCCATCAACTAAAAACGCTTTTAACGATAAATCAAAAAATAATAGGCTAATCACCTTATCTGAGCCGTCTGGCATTAACCATTGCAGAAAGCTACCTAATAAGATGCCTGCCACCATGCCTATTACTATTCTGGTGGTTAAGTTGGATTTTTTGGGGGCAGAAGAGGATATTTGTGCTGTTGTCATAGTGTCTTGATTACTTATGCTGGGTTTAATGGTAATTATTATCTGTATATTACGGCGAAATTTTTAAAAGCCTAGGTTAGCAATAAAATGCTTGATTAAAAACTACTTTATTTCAAGGTGAAATAGAGACTTAAAAAGTATAAAAGTGTTTAACTTACTCAATAAAGGTGTTTTTTTTTAATTAAGCAGTACCTTTTTGTTATTTATCGGTTAATATGCAGTATTAGACTATTTATAAAAAGAAACTGAGGATGCTTTTATGCAGTTACTTCGACGTTTAAGTTTTACCATGTTATTGATGTCATTGATGACACTGGTAGCATGCGGTGATGGAGATGGTGACCTTTTAGGTGGTAATGATGATGACACTACACCTGACGCGATAACATTATCTATAGTAAAAGATACAGAGGGTGATTTATCACTTGAAAATGATATCTCACTTACTGCAACTGTGTTACAAGGTGGTGGTGCTCTTGCCAATAAAACAGTGACATTCACTTTAGCGGTTGCAGGCACGGCTACATTTGATCCTGTTGCCGGTACAGCAACAACCGATGCAAATGGTAATGCGAGTATTATTGTCAAGGTATCTGATATTGAGGGCTCGGTTAATGTTATTGCGACCCATGAAAGTGCCAGTGCCGATATCAGTTTTAATAGCCTTGGTGATGGTATAAAAGTAGTAGAGGGTGAGCCTGAAGCAGCTTCAATTCAATTATTTGCTAGTTCACCACAAATAGCGTCAAGTGGCGCGCAAACAATTGACTTATTTGCTATTGCCAAAGATCAAAACAACATCTTACTTGAAGGGGTGACTATTAACTTTGCGACAAGTTCAGGTGCATTGCAATATATCACAGCTGAAGGTGATGTTGGTTCTAACGTTACTGGTAATGATGGTAAAGTAACTGCACAGCTTACAACTGAAGGGAGACCGAGTAATCGAACTATCACTATTACTGTGACCAGCGGTGATATTACTGATACAGTTGATATTGAGGTTGTCGGTACGACTGTGGTCGTTACTGGTACAAGCTCTTTAGCCCTCAATGATAAGGCCAATTATATTGTCAATGTGTTAGATTCAGATGGTAATGGTATAGCCGGTACTAGTGTTAATATTTCATTAGCGAATACTCCGGGGAATGGTTTTGCTGACATTTCAATACCCGAAACGGTAACCACCGATGCTGAAGGTCAGGCATTATTGGAGGTTACCGGTAGTACAGGTGGCTCTAATGGCATAGTGGTTAGTGCATTAGGCGCTTCTGCAAGCAAAGAGGTATCAGTACAAGCGGACTCGTTTTTATTTACTAATTTTAGCAACAGTGCTGTCAGTGTTAATCCAAGTAACACCCCTGCGTTACCAGATGTCGCTTTAGTGCAAACTGCATCGGCGACATTAACTTGGTTAAGGGATGGCTTACCAGTCCCTGACGGTAAGCAAGTAACCTTCACTACAACTCGTGGCACTTTATCGGCAACTTCAGCAACCACGGTTGATGGTCAAGTGACTGTGTCCTTGACATCAAATAATGCCGGGCAGGCTCTATTAACATTCGTTGGCTCAGATACGACTTCAGAGAGCGATATTGAGTTAACGAATCAATTAGAATTTGAATTTTTTGCAGATACAGTTGCCACAATAAAAGCACAAGCGTCACCCAGTTCTTTGGGACCTAATGAACAAACATCATCGATCTCTGTTGTAGTAAAAGACATAAATGGTAATTTAGTAAAAAATAAACGTATCAAGTTTGTGTTAAATGATATCAGTGGAGGGTCAATATTCCCTGCAACCGCTGTTACTGATAGTAATGGTAGCGCTACTACCGTTTATACCTCACAAAGTACCTCTGCTAAGGATGCAGTTGAGATTACGGCGATTGTTGAAGATAGCCCTACTATTACAGATAATGTTAACTTAACTGTATCTGAGCGTGAGTTGTTTATATCATTGGGTACCGGCAATGAACTGGAGGAATTAGGTACATCTGATTATATTAAAGAATACTCTGTCTTTGTTACTGATGCTGAATCAAACGCGGTAGCGAATGTTAACTTAACCATCTCTGCATTACCACACAAGTATTACAAAGGATATTGGTTTCCATTGTTTGACGGAGATGAGTTTATTCGCTGGGTAACAAGAGGCGCGGATGGATTAGAAGTATCTGTTGGACTTACCCCTCCTGCAACAACTTTAAATTTACCTCCGAAAGAATGTGATAATGAAGATGTCAACTTTGATGGTATTTTAGATGTCGGTGAAGATTTCAATGGGGATTTAATGTTAACCCCAGGTAATAAGGTTTCTGCACAAAGCACAGTGACGACTGATGCAGATGGCAGAGCGGTTATTAGAATTATCTATGCTCAAAGTTACGCAGAATGGCTTGATATTCGATTAATTGCTTCGACCAAAGTGACCGGTAGCGAAAGCTCAACACAAACTATCTTTACTCTACCCGTGTTAGCTTCAGATGTTAACAATGAGGATATTACGCCACCAGTCGCTGGCATTGGATTACGTGGGCCTTTTGGTTTATTGAACACTTGCAGTTTAAATATTTCTCAAGACCCTAAGTTAGACGGGACATAATCGTTATTAGTCATGATAAAAAGGCTCCTTAGGAGCCTTTTTTCTATCAGTTTACTGTCAGCGAGATAAATTAAATGTGATTAAGTTTATGCGCTTATTTAGCCATTGCTTTTAGCAAAAATGCGGAAATTTCAGCGCCTACTTTTAAGGTTTTATCACGCGCGGCTTGACCCTCGCCCGAGCTATCAGTGAAAGGGGCAATCTCCATCATATCTGCGCCCGTTATTGGGTATTGTGCTGCTAAGGCATTAAGTATGTCCATGGCATCTTGTGGCATCAATCCATCGGGCTCTGGGGTTCCGGTTGCGCTAGCATAACTATCATCGATAGCATCGATATCAAAACTAACATAAAGTTCATCAATATTTTCATTTGCAAGTTGCGCTAAAATATTGTCAATGGTACGTTGAATACCCTGACTTTTAATGTCTTTCGCCCAATGTTGCCTGACACCAAAAGTATTTTCCCAATGGCTTTGTGGTTTGCCACTGGAACGAATACCTATTTGAATTAAATGATGAGGCGCATTTAAATCAGCTAAAATATGCGTACACCACGAGCCGAAACATAAATCGATACCTAAACGCTCGACTAATAAATCAGTATGAGCATCAAAATGAATGATAGCGGCACGTTTGCCCTGTTTTCTTTTGGCTTGTAAATAAGCTTTAGTTAGTGGGTAGCTAACACTATGATCGCCACCAATGCCAAATATGCCTTTCTCTGGGTATTGTGCATAAAAGTCATGCAGTACATCTTCAGTAATGCTTAACGGGCTAACAGCATATGGACTATGTTCGTCTTGATATAGTGCTTTTTTGCAATTAGCTAAGGTGGCTGAATTTAAGTATTTATCTGCAAGTAGATGTGGAATCACCCTGACATCACCCAAATCGAACGCCGTTATTTCAGGGTAGTTTTCTAGTAGGGTTGAGCGTAAAAATAATGGTCCCCAGTTAGCACCACGTAAAATACCGCCACCACAATCAGAAGCAATACCTAAAATAACAGCCTTAGAGGCTTCTGGTAATTGATTTAAGGATGCTTGCCATAAATCTTCAACATCCACTGCTTGACCAAATATTTCTTTGTGCAATTGTTCCTTACGTTCTTTTGCTGTATTTACCGTAAATACGCCATTTCCTGCTGGGCACAAACAATTACTCAGTTTATGATAAAATTCTGGGGTGATTGTTGTCATATGAATTCTCTATTTATTTATTTTCTTAGGCTAATAACTAAAGTAAATGGCTGCTGTACTTTATTAATTGAATTTTTTTAGTACTATGCTCTTATGTTTTATCGAAAAGTCTATTATGATTGCGGCTAAACGTAGGTGAATTGTTGCTAAGCAGTCAGTGACTTTACTAAAAGCCTATTATAGCTAAAACCACTAAGTGGGTGAATAGCATTCCCAGCGCGAAAAAATAATTACTTGTCAGCATGCATATTTATAGATATACCTATAAATAGTTATGCAGAGAATAATTGACTGAAAAGTGTTTTTTTTTATCGCTAGCAAGGTCATATCAAGTAAGCTCGCACTTTATAGACTAGATTAGCGTTTGAATAAAAAGGCAAAAAAATATTTTGCTTTTATCGAAGGATTAGAAATTTTTATGGCAAAATCACTGGTTATTGTCGAGTCGCCAGCCAAAGCGAAAACAATTAACAAATATTTAGGTAAAGACTTTATTGTCAAGTCAAGTGTTGGTCATGTTCGCGACCTCCCTCATAGTAGTACCGGTAAAAAGGTCGCGGCTAAGTCTCCAGCAGAAGTGCGTAAAATGACGCCTGAAGCTAAGGCTAAGTATAAAGCAAAACGTGATAGACAAGCTTTAGTTAATCGTATGGGGATTGATCCAGAGAAAGACTGGGCGGCAAATTATCAAATTCTACCGGGAAAAGAAAAAGTCGTTACCGAACTTAAAAGCTTAGCCGATAAAGCCGATACTGTTTATCTTGCGACCGATTTGGATCGCGAGGGAGAGGCGATTGCTTGGCATTTAAAAGAGATCATCGGCGGAGAAGATGAGAAATTTCGCCGAGTGGTATTTAATGAAATAACAGAAAGCTCAATTCAGCAAGCATTTTCTACCCCGGGTGAATTAAGTATGCCGGGGGTCAATGCTCAACAAGCGCGACGCTTTTTAGATCGCGTAGTTGGTTTTATGGTCAGTCCGCTGCTATGGAAAAAAGTCGCTAGGGGCTTATCTGCAGGACGAGTTCAATCAGTTGCCGTTAAGTTAGTTGTCGAAAAAGAGCGTGAAATAAAAGCATTTGATCCAAAAGAATTTTGGGAAGTTGTTGCTCAAACTCATTCATCGACTGGCGAAGCCTTAACACTTGATGTCACCCATGAAAATGGTAAAGCATTCAAACCCAGCAATGAAAAAGATACTAACACCGCATTAGCAACACTTAAAACGGCTGAGTATGCAGTGACCAAGCGCGAAGACAGACCGTCAAAAAGTTCGCCATCTGCGCCTTTTATCACTTCAACGTTGCAACAAGCGGCAAGTACCAAACTGGGTTACGGGGTAAAAAGAACCATGGGTTTGGCTCAGCGTTTGTATGAAGCAGGTCATATTACTTATATGCGGACTGATTCAACCAACCTTAGCAAAGATGCGGTTGATATGTGTCGTGCATATATTAGTGATTCATTTGGTGATAACTACTTACCTGAGAAAGTAAAAGTTTATGGTTCAAAAGCTGGTGCTCAAGAAGCGCATGAGGCAATTCGCCCATCTAACGTGAAGCTTGTTGCCGCTTTGCTTGAAGGAGTCGATGCTGATGCTAAGAAGCTATATGAGCTTATTTGGCGTCAATTTGTAGCGTGTCAAATGACCGCTGCTCGTTATACTGTTAGCACGTTAACCATTAGCGCTGCAAATTTCGATTTAAAAGCCAAAGGGCGTGTCATGCAGTTTGACGGTTGGACTAAGGTTCATCCTCAGTTAAGTAAAGGCGATGATAGACACCTACCAGATCTTCAAGTGGGTGAAAGCCTAAGCTTAGATAACCTCGAACCAAGCCAGCACTTTACTAAACCACCAGCACGTTTTGGTGAGGCTTCTTTAGTTAAAGAATTAGAAAAACGCTCTATTGGTAGACCTTCTACTTATGCCTCTATCATCTCGACTATTCAAGATAGGGGGTATGTTCGTTTAGACAAGAAGCGTTTTTATGCTGAAAAAATGGGTGAAATCGTCACCGATAGCTTGTCTATCAGCTTTGAAAAGCTAATGAGTTATGACTTTACTGCGAACATGGAACAAGAGCTCGATGGCATCGCCGAAGGGGATATTAACTGGAAGGATGTTCTTGATAATTTCTATAAAAACTTCAGCAAAAAACTAGCCCTTGCAAATAAAGAGTTTGCTGATGGCGGTATGCCAAATAATGACCCTGTGTTGACTGATATTGATTGTCCTACTTGTGGGCGTAAAATGGGCATTAGAACAGCCTCCACTGGTGTATTTTTAGGATGCTCTGGCTATTCTTTACCCCCTAAGGAGCGCTGTACGACAACAATGAACCTAACCGCAGGTGAAGAAGCTGTCAGTGTTATGGCTGAAGATCAAGAAACAGAAGCATTGCGTGCTATGCATCGTTGTAAGAAGTGTAATACAGCGATGGACAGCTACCTGATTGATGAAACCAGAAAACTACATGTTTGTGGTAATAACCCAGTTTGCGATGGTATTGAAGTTGAACAAGGCACATTTAAAATAAAAGGTTATGATGGTCCTATTTTAGAGTGTGATCGTTGCGGGGCTGACATGGAGTTAAAATCAGGTCGCTTCGGTAAGTATTTTGATTGTACTAATGATGACTGTAAAAATACCCGTAAATTACTTGCTAATGGCGAAGCTGCGCCGCCGAAAGAAGATCCTGTTCAGTTACCTGAATTAGCTTGTGAAAAGTCAGACGCTCACTTTGTACTTCGTGATGGTGCTGCCGGTATCTTTTTAGCCGCTCATACCTTTCCGCGTTCTCGCGAAACAAGAGCGCCCAAAGTTGTCGAGTTGCAAAGGTTTAGAGATAGAATTTCAGAGAAGTTTCATTATCTTGCCGATGCACCAGCAGAAGATCATGAAGGAAATTTATCGGTTGTTCGCTACAGTCGTAAAACTAAAGAACAATATGTTATGACTGAGATTGTAACCGACGGTAAGCCTAAAGCGACTGGTTGGACTGCTAAGTATATTGATGGTAAGTGGGTAGAAGATATCCCCAAGAAAAAAACGCCCAAAAAGAAAGCAGTAAAAAAGACGACCACTAAAACTAAGCAAGCCACTAAAAAGGCAAGTTAGTTAAGCCTAGTTAACGGGTTAATTTTAAAAAAATAGATACCTTTTGGTATCTATTTTTCTTTGCGTTTATTACTGTAATCCAAGCTTAAAATTATTAGGCTAATCAAAGCCTTCCAATTCATCTAAAACTTTTCTCGCTTGCGTTAAGGTACAGTCAGTTTTGGCCATTAAGGCCGTAATTGTTAAATTATCGAGTTTTGATGCGATGATAAATAAGTTTTCATGGCTTAGCTGTCGATATTCAGCTTTAAGGCGCTTAGCTAACCATAACCAGCTAGTTTCATTTTCATGTTCAATAAAGTTAATTATGGCTTGTATTTGACTATAGTCTGCTTTTAGCTGCCAATTTCTGGAGCGACCAATGCGGGTAAGTTGGCAGCCTAATTGCTTAATAAATTTTTTAAGCGTATCAGCTTGCAAAGTTCTTCTTAGAAAGGATGGCAGGTTAATTGTCTTGGTGGTATGCACAGCAATAAAGGGATTTACTGTTATCTAAAAGCCAGCGATAAACTGACTTTTGCCAAATTACCATTTCTTTTTAGGTTGAAATAATAAATCAAGTTCATCCTCTTCACTTTTCGCTTTTTTAGCGGCATCTTTTGCGTTGGTATTTTTTAAGGCGTCAGTAATTTCTTCAAGTTGTTGCCTGATTTCTTTTTCTTTAATTGTCACATAGTCATTCTTTACTGTAGTATTTGCTAGGCTTTGTAAAGCTTTCTCAAAATATTGCCTAGCAGAGCCTAACATTTCTTTGTTATAAGCTTGTGTTCCTCGCTTAACAAGGCTTTCTATGTTTATTTGTAGTTGCATTGCCGCTAATTTTTGATCTTCGATAGTAAAGCTTTGCGCATCTAAGGCACCTTTACTTTGTTCTGACTTAAACACAACTCTTAGTTTTTTTATACACTGCAAAATACCCACTAACTGTTGCTCATTATCAGGCAAAGTAAAGTTTTCTTCGACCCCTATTTGAGTCTCAGCTAAATCTTCAGATGCTTTTAAACGTGACTTAAATTCATTTACTCGTTTCTTTATGCCTTTTACTTCAGGCATAAGCTCTTCCATGGCCTTTGCAGCATTTAAGCTACGGCGATTTAATATTTTTACAGCATGAGGATTACTCGGTAAACTTGCCATTTTTAAAATTAATTCTTCACTTTCATCAATTACCGCTTTTTGTTTAGCGACTTTTATACGCTTTGCTGCTTCTAATTTTTCTTTATGTTGTTGAATAGAACTTACCACAACAACAATTATGATTAGAGCAAAAATTAAGCCAACAATAATAGCAATCATCTAAGGTACTCTTGAGTAAATAAACTACTAGCCAGTCTACAAAAAATGTCATGTTAAGCATAGGGCTAGTTACATATTTAAATTAAAACATTGTAAAAAAAATACGTAAATTAAAAATATAACTAAGTAAAAAAAAATCTTAGCCCGAAATAGCTCATTTGTTGAAATTTATTTACAAAAATTAATATTTATTATGGAATAAATGTTCAATTAAGTATATTATTTTGCTATAAGCACGTTAGGCAACTTGCATTTTTATGCTACTTGAGTATTTATATGAAATTACAACAATTACGTTATATCGTTGAAGTTCTAAACAATAATTTAAATGTTTCTGCAACAGCTGATAGTTTATTCACCTCTCAACCAGGCATATCTAAGCAGGTGAGAATGCTTGAAGATGAGCTTGGAATTCAAATTTTCGGTCGAAGTGGTAAGCACTTAACTCACGTTACCGAAGCAGGACAAGATGTTATAGACATAGCAACAAAGATCCTTTCTAAAGTCGAAGGTATTAAAGCCGTTGCTAGAGAACATACCCAACCTGATGAAGGTAAATTACGCATTGCTACCACGCATACCCAAGCACGTTATGCGCTTCCAGATGTAATACAAGGTTTTATTAAAAAATATAATAAAGTCTCTTTACATATGTCACAGGGGACCCCTGCACAAATAAGTGATGCTGCAGCAAAAGGAGACGCTGATTTTGCTATTGCAACAGAGTCACTGCATTTGTATAACGACTTAGTTATGTTGCCTTGTTATCACTGGAACCGCAGTATTATTGTGCGTCCAGACCACCCATTAGCCAAAAAGCAAAACCTAACCATAAACGATATAGCGAAATACTCATTAGTTACCTATGTTTTTGGTTTTACTGGTCGTTCTGAACTTGATGCAGCATTTGAAGAGGCAGGGGCGACACCTAAAATTGCATTTACTGCCACAGATGCTGATGTTATTAAAACCTATGTACGTTTAGGTGTTGGTGTTGGCGTTATTGCTTCAATGGCGATTGATGAACGCATTGACAAAGATCTTGTCGTTATAGATGCTGGTCACTTATTCAAAGCGAGTACCACCAAAATAGGCTTTAGACGTGGTAGTTTCTTACGTGCGTATATGTATGATTTTATTGAGCGATTTGCCCCGCATTTAACTAAAGATATCGTAACTCGTGCCATGCTATTGAAAAACAACCATGAAGTAGACGAGTTTTTAGCCGATATTGAATTGCCAACGAGGTAACCTGTAATAAAAAATAGTAAAGCCAGCAATTACCTATAAAAAGCCAGAAAGAGACTGTTTCCTATGGCTTTTTTTAGGTGCAACCTAGCTACTCAAGTTGCAGTAAAAGTAATCACGAAAGATCAACAGCCCCTAGCCATAACTGAGACAGTCAGTGTAATTATCTCTATCAATAATTAATACTTTTTTGCCGGCTACTCTCGCTTTAGGAATAAGGGCAGTCTCATCAAAATGAATATTTTATTATTCCATAGCTAAGACAGTGAAAGTTTGCTGATTAAGCTCAGTTCGGGCTTAATGAATACTTCCATAAATATTAATTTCACATACTTCTTTGTTGAATTAACATACAATAGCCTAGGCATAAGGATAATTTGCTTTTGACTAAGTAAAGAGGTCTTGTGCTAAATATTAAAACTAAAATACTCAATATAATTTGAATAGGTTAGCTGTATTATAAAATGAGCTCAGGTTATCAAGCTTTATTGCTCTTTTCTAAATATACCGATTGTTTAGTGGATAGTTAACATTGAAAGGTAAGAAATTAGTGGTGTATTATGGCAATGTTTATCGGGCAAGGGATGAAAAAATGTCTGAACTCGCTAGATCGCACTTTTGTATTTTCTGCTAGACACATTAAGAATATTAGCTATAGTTGGCCGAGTAAGTATTAGGCTACTACTTTTGAAGGGTATAATAAAAAGACATATTACACATGGAAACTGCGCTAATTTTAATATTTGCCGCAGTAAAAGAGGTGGACTCTATGGCAACTGAAAATGCCTTATATACTATTTTGAAAGACAAAATAAAGCGAGAAACACTGGTGCTGCCAACCTTACCAGAAGTTGCTTTAAAAGTGAGAAGGGCAGCGGGTGATCCCGATATCAAATTAAATTACATGAGTGACATTATTGCTCAAGATCCTGCGATATCACTTGGTATGATAAAAGTAGCCAATAGTGCTATATTGGGTCGTCGCGTTAAAGTTGAAACTGTCCCTCAAGCTGTTACACGAATAGGCTTGACGCAAATAAAAACTATCGCTACTGCTATGGCTATAGAGCAAGTTTTTATCTCTGACAATCAAATAGTGACCATTTATATGCAAAAGTCTTGGCTAAAAACCATTGATGTTGCATCTGTTGCTATAACCTTGATGAACTTTTATCTAAAAAAGCATAAACATAGTTCTCTCTCGTTAGGCACTATAGCACTTGCTGCTTTGATCCATAATATTGGCGTTTTACCTATTTTAACTGAGGCTGGCAAGCATCCTGATGTTTTTGCCAATCCAAGCTTTTTACAGCAAGCAATAATTAAATTATCAGGTCGCATAGGCGGTGAAATCACCAGTAGCTGGGGTCTTTCTGATGAGTTAACTTTATTGGCACAGAGTTGGAGTGATTTAACTATTTTGCCAACTGAAGTACATTATTTAGACTTTATTCGAGCGGGTGCCATTTATCATAATATATTTAAAAATAAAGCAACAAAAAAAGCTTTATTAGATAGCTATACCAATAAAGGAATTCTACCTGAGGTTGATTATATGGACAGAGATGAATTTAGCCAAGCGTGTGACAGTGTTAAGGCTATGTTTCTCTAGTCATTTCAGCACATATTAAATGCTTTATCATAACTGTTTTCACTAAATTCAGTGTTGAGTTCACTTGCAATAGAGTAAAGATTGACAAGAATTTTATTTTGACAAAAGTAAAAGCATCGATTGGTAGATATTTAAAAAATAAAATTTAATATCAATGTGTTGTGTGTATATTAAAACCAGTAAAGATAAAGTATTTACTGTTTTGTTAGCTAAAAGTGGGTGACTTTGTATCACCCAACTTCCTTTTACATTAATCTTTATCTAAATGATCTGTAGTTTTCATTGAAAATTCAGCTAATAAATCAATAATAAATCGATTTAGCTCACCAGCCATTAAGGCAAAGTCAGCGTCTAATTTGGCCAAGACATCCTCACTATCAATATCATCATTTTGTTCATGGATAACATCAAAGAACTTGAGGCGTTTAATGGCTAAATCATCACATAAGATAAACGATAAGGATTCATCCCACTCTAAGGCGACTTTAACAACATATTTATCAGCATCTAGGTGAGCTTTGATTTCTTCTCCACTTAAATCTTGGTTCTTTACCCGAACAACAGCACCATCATCACCGAGTGCATTGAATTCAGCCTCCATACCTAAGGTAAATTTACTCCCTAAACTCTTTTCGTTCAGCCAATCTGTCATGGTCTCATCAACACAAATATCTGGATCGAAACTGGTAACAGGAAGTGTACCGAGTACTTTTCGCAGTAATGCTAATAAATCTTCAGCTTTACCACGAGAGCTAGAATTGATGACAATGATATTATTTTTCGGGCTGATGTAAGCATGGGTATCAGTAATGCGAGAAAAGGCGCGTGGTAGTAATTCGAAAATAATATCTTCTTTAAATTGTTCTTTTTCTTTTTTTGTTGCTCCGCGTCCTTGCTCTTGTTCAAGCAAGCTAATTTTCTCTTCGAGCATATCTTTGATTACAGGTGCTGGTAATATTTTTTCTTCTTTGCGAGCACATATTAAAAAGTTGCCATTAGCACTGTGCACAGGAGATTGGCCATGTTTTCCTAAGGCATTGACCCAACCGAAATGAGATACCTCAGTAGAGCCTAGCGGAGTAAATAGGTGCTCAGATAAGTGTTTTTCTAAGTCATGCTCAGACCATTCAAATGGTCGAGTAAAAGCAAAAAAGTATAGGTTTTTAAACCACATAAGTTAATCCTAGGCTGATAAGGGAATATTTTGGCGATTATCATACCTGAATTCTATTCTTATGGCAGTAGCTTTTAACTATACCTCATATCAGGGAAAGTCATTCGATAGCGCAGGCCCTGATCATATTCTGAATAGGCATTAATGGTTCCGTTAAGTGTTCCTACAACTAAGTTTTTAATGATATGAGTTCCTAATCCGCTACCACCGGTATCTGCTTGCGTGGTATAAAAGGGATCAAATAATTTATCAAGTACTTCATCATCAACACCTACACCATTGTCTTGGTAGACTACCACTAATTTTTGCTTTTCAACTGTCACATCGATAATGATTTCCCCACGATTAATATTATGGAAGCCGTGCACTATCGAATTTATAATTAAATTAATAATTATTTGCGCGATAGCACCAGGGTGGGTAAATATTTCAATATGTTGATCACAGTTTACTTTTATGCAGTGATTGGTCTTCTTTAGTTTGGGATGAATTGATTGGATAATTTCATCTAGATATTTGGCGACATTGATTAACCTAACTTTGTCATTGGTTTGATCCACAGCCACTTGTTTGAAACTTGTAATAAGCTCTGCTGCTCTGTGTAAGTTATTATCTAAAAGCCCAATACTATGCTGAGCATTATCAATAAATGTATCTATGGTTCTTTTAGATAATTTTTGCGCATTAATATCTTGTTGCAGTTTCGTGATAATATCAGCTAAGTAACTTGCTGAAGTAATACTAATACCAATAGGGGTATTAATTTCATGAGAAACTTCTGCGCTTAGTTGCCCTAATGAAGACATTTTTTCGGCATCTAATAGCCTATCTTGTGCTTTACTGAGCTCTAAAATAGAGCTTTTCAAGTCTTTATTAGTAGTGATTAATGTATTTTCAGTTTTACGGCGCCTAGCGTTTTCTGCTTCAAGTTGATGCTGCTGAGCGAGCATCTCTTTTTGTTGTACTTCCATGCGTAATAAAGTACTGCTCAGTGTTGATGTTTTTCTAGCAACTTCTTGTTCGAGTAATAAGTTTTGTTCGTCTAATTTATCGTTGGCTAAATTGGTTTCTCGTTGTGATAAAGCAAGTCTATCTTTAAATTCAACAAGTTCATCTATTAAATTGTTATAAGTATCCTCGAGAATATTTAACTCATTTTTTTCATCATTCATGATATGAAATTTAGAAGCTTCCGGGTCATGCAAATCAAGTTGCTTCATTTGATCTGTTAGCTCTTGTAGAGGTTCGGTTAACAATTTACTGAACGCTAATTGAAATAAGAAGACTAAAAAAGCGGTTTTTACCATGGCATTGCCAATTAAGAAGTAAATACCCACTTCAATCCTGCTGAAGATAACATCATTACTTGATAACAGCGTTACTGTGCCAACTGTGGTAGTTCGACCAGAAAACTCAAAAATTAATGGAAAAGAGTGACCAAAAAGTCCTTCAGCCAGAGAGCTTATACTTTGATGCTCGCTAAATGCATCTTGAGGTGCTTGACTTGGTAAGGATAATACCTCGCCTAATTGGGTAATGATGTTATTAGCTTCGTCGGTTACTGTAATACCTTTTATCATCGGGATAGCAATTAGTCCCTCAGAAATATCAACCGCTTGTTGAGTATTAAGTTCCCATACTGCGCGAGTTAAGCTGCCACTGATGGTTTTTTGTAAGGTAAGTAATTCACTATTAATGTGACTTTTTGTATTAAAATACTCAGCAATAATCTGAACACCTGTTACACAGATTGTTAAAATAAAATAAACCGAGAGAACTCTAGTTAATAGCTTACGAGATATACTGGTTATTTTCATAGCAATAATCTTATCGTTGAATAAATGAACTTGGTGTTAACACATATAAATAATAACTAAAGTGCACAAAATTAAAGGAGTAGTCTACAATTTTGCTAAAATACTTTCCCTAATTGAAGCATTTATTTAAATAAATTGATACTGTGACATTAGCATTAACTATTTATGACATTAATCTTACCTCTGTAATATTAATGTCATAAATAGTTAGTAAACTAGTCACAAATAGTTCATCAACTACACTTTTTTATTTAATATTTAGGAATACTTATGAAATTTGCTAAACGCTGTATGGCATTAACTGCTAGCACCTTTTTAACCGTACCTGTTTTTGCTGCTGATGTTGTCGCTAAACAAACCAAAGCAGAGAAAGAGCTTATTGATATTTACGGAAAAGCGAATGTTACAGTACAGTTATCAGATGAAGGCGAGGGCAGATTTACTGAAGTAAAAAGTAATGCTTCGCGTATCGGCTTTAAAGGCACACATGCGTTAAATGATGGCTTGGAAGTTGTTTATAAAGCTGAATTCCAAGTGGATATGGATGGTGACGACGATGTCTTTAAAGCACGTAATCAATACATCGGCTTAAAAGGTGTATATGGTGAAGTGCTGTTAGGTAAAAATGATACCATGCTAAAGCAATCTCAAGGTAAGGTGGATTTATTTAATGATTTAAATGCTGATATAAAGTCTCTGTGGAAAGGCGAAAACCGCATGTCAGATACTATCAGCTATAAGTCACCTAAATTTAATGGATTACAATTTGGCGTAACCTATATTACCGAAGATAGCGTAGAAGCTGAAGATGGCGTTTCATTAGCCGTCTTTTATGGCGATAAGAAGCTAAAGAAATCTAAAATATATGCAGCATTAGCCCATGATTCTGAAGTGAAAGGTTATGATGTAACTCGTGCTGTTGTTCAAGGTAAAATATCTGGCATTACGTTAGGCGGTATTGTGCAAACGCAAGAAAGCGTATCAACAGGAGCAAAACTTGACGGTTTCATGGTTTCAGCGAAATACAAACTAGGTGAGACTACGTTCAAAGGACAGTACCAAGTAGGTGATAATAAAGATGGCGACAATAAGTCAGGCATTTCAGCAGGTGTTGATTACTCACTAGCGAAAAGTACTAAACTATTTGCTTTCTACTCTAGCTTTGATATGGATAGCGCAGTAGATGAAGATTACTTAGCTGTTGGTATTGAATATAAATTTTAGTCTTGATTACTAAGCTAAATTTACTCACCTAACCTAAGCCACTAATACAACATGTATTAGTGGCTTTCTTTGTTTACAAGCTTGCGTTCAAGCAAGCCTTGATTGATAATTTAACTGTTGTCATAAAACTGTCATTTAATTTCTGCAAAATAACATTATCAAATGTAATCTTTGTTGTGTTTTACAGGACAAGGTTACTTCAGTTAGTTATTTTATTAGGATGCATATATGAGTCGTAAAATATTAGTGGTAGAGGATGAAACTCCTATTAGAGAAATGATTACTTTTGTTTTAGAACAAAATGGTTTTAATGCAATTGAAGCTTGTGATATCGATGAGGCCTTAACGAAAATACATGAGCCATACCCTGATTTAATACTACTTGACTGGATGCTGCCTGGCGGTGCAGGAGTATCATTAGCTAAAAAACTTAAACAAAGTGAGTATACTCGAAATATTCCTGTTATTATGCTCACGGCTAGAAGCGATGAGGATGATAAAGTAAAAGGTTTTGAAGCCGGCGTAGATGATTATGTTACTAAACCATTCTCACCCAAAGAACTTATCGCACGCATTAAAGCCGTTATTCGTCGAGTATCACCAACGTCACTTGAAGAAGAAGTAGATTTTCACGGTTTAAAATTAGATCCCGTTTCACACCGTGTTTCTATCAATGGTGAAAGTTTAGATCTTGGACCAACAGAGTTTCGTTTGTTACATTTTTTCATGACGCATACCGAAAGAGTCTACTCTCGAGAGCAGCTACTTGATAATGTTTGGGGAACCAATATTTATGTCGAAGATCGAACGGTCGATGTACATATTAGACGTTTACGTAAAGCCATTTCTGGTGAAGGACATGAAGACTTTGTGCAAACAGTGCGCGGCGCAGGTTATCGTTTTTCAAGCAAATTAAAAAAAACAAGTAAAGCATGTTAATGCTAAGAAGTAATTAACGAATATGTATCCTCGCTTATTATTTAACAGTATAATCTTGAGATTATTACTTATTTTGCTCGTTAGTGCTGCTATTGGTTGGTTGTTCGAACAAGCTTTATTAGCGATGTTTGTAACAAGCTTAACCTTTTTAATATGGCATTATCATCACCTATTTAAGTTAATTAATTGGTTATGGAAGTCCAAGTCACTCTCACCACCAAGAGCAAATGGTGTTTGGGGCTACTTGTATGACGGAATCTATAGGCAAGTACAACAGCATCGTAAAAAACAAAAGCAATTAAACGAGAGAATACGTCGATTTCGTGATGGCGCTGAAGCACTGCCCGATGCAGCATTAATGCTTTCTCAAGAACTTACCATTGAATGGAGTAATAAAAAGGCACAGCGTCTTTTGGGCGTTCGCTGGCCAGATGATTTAGCTCAACGTATTGATAATTTATTACGAGCACCAGAATTTTCTCACTACTTAGCACAAGAAAACTTTGAATCACCGTGTCTGTTAACGTCACCTGTTCACCCTGATATTCAATTAGAAATACGTATTATGGCTTATGGCAGTGAGCATGTTTTATTACTAGCGCGAGATATTTCAAATATTCACCGTTTAGAGGAGATGCGTCGCGATTTTGTTGCTAACGTATCACATGAACTTAAAACGCCGTTAACCGTGGTACGCGGTTATGTTGAAATGATTCAATCGTCACAAGACGAACTTGATTCTCACTGGATAAAAGCCTTTCAGACCATTGAAGGCCAGGTGTCGAGAATGGATCGCTTGGTTGAGCAGTTACTAAATCTGGCTAAGGTTGAAAATAATAGTCAAGATGAAAAACAGTGCGTTAACATGGTACAGTTAATTCAGACCTTAGTTGATGAAGTCTCCTGGCTTAATCAAGATAAACAGCATGAAATCACCTTAAATATCGCGACAAATGTCCAAGTTCTAGGCTCTGAAACTGAATTGAAAAGTGCTTGTGCTAATCTTTTATCTAATGCTATTGCCTATACACCTGCTAATGGTCTTATTGAAGTTAAATGGCTATTAGAAGGAGATAAAGCGGTATTCTCAGTCAAGGATAATGGTGATGGTATCAAGCCTGAACACGTTAACCGTTTAACAGAACGCTTTTATCGAATAGATAGATCGCGCTCGAGGGATACTGGAGGCTCGGGTCTTGGCTTAGCTATTGTTAAACATGTCCTGCATCATCATCAAGCAGAGTTAATTATTAATAGTGAGTGGGGCCAGGGTAGTGAGTTTTCTATCTTCTTTGATCACAACACACTATCAAATAAAGATTGCTAGTTTAGTTACAAATACTTCCTTGTCATATTTCTGTCATATAAATTAAATATATCTGTCACATAAAGTTTGTATAGTTTTCATAATCAAATAGTTCAGCTCTTATTGGAGAAAATAATGAGTTTTAAAAGTGTTATAAGTATTATTAGTTTATCAAGTCTTTTAAGTTTCTCAGCGTTAGCGCTAGATGAAAAACTTCCAGAATATAAGAAAGTCAGTGGTATTTCTGGCAATGTATCTTCTGTTGGTTCAGATACACTCGCTAACATGATGACGTTTTGGGCTGAGGACTTTAAACGTACTTATCCAAACGTAAATGTGCAAATTCAAGCAGCTGGCTCTTCAACTGCGCCGCCAGCGTTAACTGAAGCAACTTCAAATCTTGGGCCTATGAGCCGCAAGATGAAAAGTCGCGAAATCGAAGCCTTTCAAAAGCGTTATGGTTACAAGCCAACACGTGTTCGCGTGGCGATTGATGCACTAGCCGTGTTTGTTCATAAAGATAATCCTATTGAAGGGTTGACCATTGCCCAAGTTGACGCAGTATTTTCTAGTAACCGCAAATGTGGTGGCGATAAAGATATTCAACGTTGGGGTGATTTAGATTTATCTGGAGCCTGGACTGGTAAAGATGTGCAACTTTACGGTCGTAACTCTGTATCTGGTACCTATGGCTACTTTAAGAAAAAAGCCCTATGTAAAGGTGATTTCAAGAATAGTGTAAATGAGCAACCTGGTTCAGCCTCTGTGGTTCAGTCAGTATCAACTTCACTAAATGGTATTGGTTATTCAGGTATTGGTTACCGCACTTCAGGTGTACGTGCATTACCTTTAGCTAAAAAAGGTACTAATTATGTTGAAGCGACTATGGAAAATGCCGTATCGGGTAAATACCCATTATCTCGCTACTTGTATGTCTATGTAAATAAGCATCCAAATAAGCCATTACCACCAATGGAAGCTGAGTTTTTAAAGATGATTTTGTCTAAATCAGGCCAAGCAATTGTAGAAAAAGATGGCTACATTCCTTTACCAAACACAGTCGTTCAAAAAGAATTTAAGAAGTTAGGTTTATAAAAACTTGTTTTACTGAGTTTAAAAGGGCGCTCTTCAATGAAGAGCGCCCTTTTTTATTTGCTAGCTTTGCTAAGCATTGAGTTTAATGAATATAAGACATCTGTGTTAATGTTTGCTCCGTGAAAATATGGATAATTTAGTTGTTTCATTGATATAATAGCTTTTAGCTTTTGTTGTCGGTTATTTTGAAGGAAAGGTATGGAAATTATTTTAGCGAATCCACGTGGCTTTTGTGCTGGTGTTGATAGAGCCATTAGTATCGTTGAACGTGCTTTAGACTTATTTGGAGCGCCAATTTACGTACGTCATGAAGTTGTGCACAATAAATTTGTCGTCGATGGTTTAAAAGATCGCGGCGCTATTTTTGTCGATGAGATCAGTGAAGTTCCCGATGACAATACGGTCATTTTTAGTGCTCATGGTGTTTCTAAAGCGGTAAGGCAAGAAGCTAAAAGCAGAGACTTGAAAGTATTTGACGCTACTTGCCCTTTGGTGACCAAAGTTCATATGGAAGTATCGCGCGTTAGTCGTAAAGACATTGAATGTATTTTAATTGGACATGCCGGTCATCCAGAAGTTGAGGGCACTATGGGTCAATACAGTAGTGAATCAGCAGGTATATATTTGGTCGAATCCCCAGAAGATGTTGCTAATCTTGTGGTCAAAAATCCCAATAAACTCTATTTCTGTAGCCAAACCACACTATCGGTTGATGATACTATGGCTGTTATTGATGCCCTTCGCTTGAAATTTCCTGATATTCAAGGACCGCGTAAAGATGATATTTGTTATGCAACTCAAAATCGTCAAGATGCGGTGCGTGAAATTGCCGATAAAGTTGATCTTATGTTGGTGGTTGGGGCTAAAAATAGCTCTAACTCAAATCGACTTAAAGAGTTAGCAAGTAAAATTGGGGTTACTTCATACCTAATTGATACCGCAGATGACATCGAGACAAGCTGGCTAGAAGGTATTAATAAAGTTGGTGTAACTGCCGGCGCTTCAGCGCCAGCTATTCTAATTATGCAAGTAGTCGAAGCCTTGAAAGGTTATGGTGGACGTCAAGTGATCGAGCATCCAGGAAAAGAAGAAAGTATTGTATTTGCAGTACCTGTTGAATTGCGCTAGTCTTAATTCACTTAATTAAGTTAAAGTAACTTTTATGTTAACACTTTGTTGCGGTATTATTGTGTAAAGTGTTACTGTGCAGTTGTCAGTTTTAAATCAACAGATACTAATTAAAATATAGGTAAATTATTGAATTAGCTAATCAGTCAATGTTGTACAAATACTGAGAGTAGTCACTGTTAAGAGGGAAAAAGTTATTTTATAGTAATCTACTCCATATAATTTGTTGCTAAGTTTTAATAAATTTTAAAATTTATAGGCATTTTAAAATTTATTAGTAGTATGGGGAGTTGATCATCATGAATCGTTTAAAAAATAAAATTTCCTTATTGTTCTCTTCTTTCGTTCATTATTTATTTTCCAAATTTTCGTTCTACACAGACGCCTCTTCCCAAGTAATTGATACAGTTTATCTTCTGACAATAGTTCATATAAAGCTGCCTAATTTGGAAAGAATATGAAAAATAATCAAAATCAATGTCGAGCTTTTATAAAGCAACAGGGACTAACCTTTATTGAGATTATTATCGCACTGGTGATTATTGTTACTGGTATTTTAGGGGCTGTTGCTTTGCAAGCTACTGCGAAAAAAAGTAGTTTTGATGCCATGCAACGCTCAATTGCTTCAAGCTTAGCCCAAGATATGATTGCCAGAATAAGGGCTAACGATATAAATAGTTTAGCTGGTTATGCCCGTGATGACTATGGTGTTGCCCTTGATGCTGTTCCTGCTGTTAATTGCTCTCAAGCTAATGCTCCTTGTAATGCAGCGCAAATACTTGCCAACGATATGTTTGAGTGGGAACGGGCATTATTAGGCAATGACGTTACTAATAACGGTGCAAATGCAGGTGGATTAGTTGGTGGCCGAGGTTGTATTTTTCAAGATGGTAATGCCATCACTGTCGTGGTCAGTTGGCAGGGGCGAGAAGCCATTACTGATAATCAAAACAATGAAAACTGTGGTGCCGCTGGTGGTAAAAGGCGACAAGTTGTAGTGCAAGCATTTGTCATTTAAATTCAGGATACAGTTACATGAAAGAAAAACTCAATTTAACAGCCCGCTATGCAAATAACAAAGGCTTTACTTTAGTTGAATTGATGATCGCTCTATCGGTAGGCTTAGTCTTGTTTGCCGGTGTGTTATCGATATTTGTTGGCATGAGAACAACCACAGCAGAAACTTCCAGTTATGGCGAATTACAAGAAAATGGTCGCTTTGCTGTCAGTATACTGACAGAAGATCTACTAAGGCAAAGTTTTTGGGGAGATTTTAGTGGCGAAATAACTCAGGCCAACATTACTGTCAATGTCGGCGCAATCGCCAACGATTGCTCCGGTGGCGGAATTAATAATGCAACGCTTCCTCAAGCAACGGGCGCCTTTAGAAATTTGTGGGGGCAAACTGTTGAGCCTGGCAGCGCTGATCCACTGGGGTGCTTCGGTGCGGTTGCCAACACTCAGCCTCGTGCCAATTCAGATATTGTGCAATTAAAACGCGTTATTAGTCAACCTATCGCTCCTGGAAACCTTAATGCTGGTGATGTACATCTTTATGCTAATTTAGATAAAGGGACGATATTTTCTAATAACATACTGCCACCACTCATTCCTAACGGCAGATACTGGCAGTATCAACATCATGTCTATTATGTTCGAGAGCGAACCGTGGGTGATAACACTGTGCCGGTATTAATGCAGGGTAGACTGGCAAATCGTCGTATGGATTTCACGCCTGTTATTGATGGTATTGAAGTGATTCGTTTTATGTATGGCGTCGATATTAATGGTGATGGTGATGTTGATAATTACTTAAACGCGGCTAATGTGCCAGAAAATGCTTGGGATAATACCAATAATAACTCAATTTTAGCTATTAAGATGTTTGTGTTAACGCGAAATATTGTGCCAGACAGCAAGTATACTAATACTAATACCTATCAATTAGGTGATCTATCCTTCACCGCCAATGATAATTATCGACGTTTATTGTTTAGTTCAACGGTCACTTTGTATAACGCCAGTGTCAGTAGCTGGCAATAACTTAGTTAACGTACCACAGAGGTCATTAAAATGAATTTACTAGGTAAATTAAACTCTGCTAATAGCAACAAACATCAGCAAGGTGTGGTGCTAGTGGTATCATTAGTGTTCCTTGTTGCATTAACTGCTGTCGCAGCAGCACTTATGCAAAATAGTACCACAGATATGAAGATGTCAGGCGCTACGGAAGAAAAATCAGTAGCCTTGCAAGAGGTGGTTAGTGCCGCCGATGAGGTTATTTTTGATGAATTATTTTCAGGTAATGTTAATCGTTTTGCTCGACCTATTACAGACGACAATTTTCCGATAACATCAGAAAGTTTGTTACTGAACACAACTACAGGTTCAACCGCCTCAATTACTGCAGTGAATGC
This sequence comes from Colwelliaceae bacterium MEBiC 14330, assembly GCA_040779365.1. Taxonomy (GTDB): domain Bacteria; phylum Pseudomonadota; class Gammaproteobacteria; order Enterobacterales; family Alteromonadaceae; genus Colwellia. The sequence goes on along the minus strand of JBFONR010000002.1, from coordinate 41,470 downwards.
AGGCATGCAGCAGTCGTGTCCGCATTTGAAAGTTGCCTCTTCGGTGGATTTATTTGGCTGTAATATATTAACCGTAACGACTAGCCGCAATTATGGAAGAAATAATCAAAATACAATTACGGCAAATTCAGGTATAGCACAGCAAGTTTTAAAGTAAACCAAAACTGATTTTAGATTAAGAAATGTTAATTTTTTAATTTTATATAAGAACAACTTAAGATATTTAACGAATATTAGCTAAAGGAAATAAATAAAATGATTAAATTTATGAGTAAGTTACTGGTCAGCAGTTCAGTCATTTTTTTATTACTACTCTCCTCATTTAGTTTTAGCGAAGATATTGAACTCTATATCAGTGAAACCATAAAACAAACGCAAACACGGCCAAAGGTCCTAGTCATTTTTGATAATTCTGGCAGTATGGGGACTAAAGAATTCTTTAAACAAGAGTATAACCCTACAATTAAATATGATGCGCTTGAGGGCTTAACTAAGCGTTCGCAAAAGTATATTTATTATTCAAAAGGTGGTGATAGTACCCCTGTACCTGATAGCCCGTCAGAGAATCGATTATTTTTAGATGAGATTAACGGTTGTAAAACTGCTCGTGATATTTTAAATCAATACGGTATTTATACTGGTCGGGTGCGTGAGTATACTTTTCAAGGTAACTCAGGGCGCTGGGCTGAAATACCTGACAAGTCGGGTAGCAATATTAAGCTATTAGATTGCGAAGATGATGTTTTATCACTGAATAATCAAAATGGCAAAATGAAAAACTTCTCAGGTAGTATTGTTAATTTACCAGCACCTCAGAACGGTTTCCCTGTTGATGCGCGCGGTGATAAAACTAACCCGCAGTATTACACGTCACAAGCACAAGACTCTAATGTGTCTTGGTCTGGTCAACTGATTACCTTATATACTGACAATTATTTAAGATGGCAGCAAAACCCCGATATTCCTACTGTACAGAAATCTCGGCTAGCAGTAGCGAAAGAGAGTGTTACAAATTTAATTAATTCTAGTCCAAATGTCGATTTTGGCTTACAAATTTTTAACGGAAATAATGGCCGAAATTACCGAAATGGTGGCAGGGTGGTGCATGGGATTCAAGAGTCGACCGTGACTTCGAGAGCTTCATTATTAGACATCATCAATAATAAGATCACAGCCAGCACATGGACGCCATTATGTGAAACTTTATATGAGGCAACCCTCTATTTTGCAGGTAAGCCTGTTTATTTCGGAAATGATCACGATGTTAGCCCGAACAGAGATAAAAGCATTGAGCAGGGCGCTAGTTATAAAAGCCCTTTTACCTCATGCTCGGATCGCATTTATGTCGTGATAATTACCGATGGTGAACCAACCTATGATATTGATGCTGACGATGAAATTTTTAACTTACCGGTTAGCGGACAAGATACTTTTTCAACTGCTGATAATTTTTATGTTGGTGGCCCAGCCAAGCGAGATGCCCAGTATAGTTATTTAGCGGCACTAGCTGGCTGGATCCGCAACAATGATTTAAACCTCAACCTTGACGGTAAGCAAACTGCAGAAACTTATACTATTGGTTTTAGTAAAGGAGCAGAATCAGCTGAAGCCTTATTAAAAGAAACAGCAAAACGCGGTGAGGGTAAATATTTTAAAGCGGAAGATAGTGCCGAATTAACCAAAGCACTTACCAACGTATTAGCGAGCTTAGAGCCCAGTAATGATACGCTTACTTCGGCCTCAGTTGCTGCCAACAATTTTGATAGAACCGAAACATTAGACTCAGTTTATTATGCGATGTTTCAGCCAGATCGGGGACCCAGGTGGCAAGGTAATTTAAAAAAATATAAGATTGTAAATGGTGAACAAGTAGGAGCAAATGGCCTAGTCGCTGTAAATGAGGACGGCTATTTTTCTGAAGATGTACAAAGTTATTGGTCTAGCGATAAAGATGGCGATAGTGTGCAAGAAGGCGGCGTTGCCGAAATGTTGCGCAATAAAACAGATCGTGTCCTTTTCAGTGATTTGGGGGCTAACAATAATTTAGTCGAATTAACTTACAATGATGCTTCTAATAGTGAAGTATTTAAAACATCAACCGAGTTAGCGCTTGCTTTAGACGTGCATGATGACCAAGCGGTTATTACTGACATGTTGCATTGGATTAATGGTAAAGACATGGATGATGTTGATGAAGATGGTAAAACTTTAGATGAAAACCGTCCTGATGTCTTTGGTGACCCACTTCACTCGAAGCCAGTGGTAATAAATTATGGTGATGATGACATTTATATTGTAGTTGGTACTAATCATGGCGTTCTTCACATGTTTAAAGATGAAGATGGCAGTAATAGTATTGATGAAAAGTGGGCTTTTATGCCGAAAAGCTTTATTGCAAATATACGGCCGCTAAGGGATAACTTTACCTCTGCAGATAAAATATATGGTGTAGACGGTGTTATCACGGCTCATATTATTGATAATAATGGTGATGGTATCGTTAATGGTGCTGATAAAGTTTGGTTGTTTTTCGGTTTCCGCCGTGGTGGAAATCAATATTATGCAATGGATGTAACCAATCCAAACTCACCGCAAGTGATGTGGACAATTGAAGGTGGCTCGGGAGGCTTTTCTGAACTGGGACAAACCTGGTCAAAACCTAAGGTTATTTTTACCAAATTGAATACTGGCTCGGGTCAGGCAAAGCCGACATTATTATTTGGTGGTGGTTATGACACCATTAAAGATTCTAAATCTATTGGTGGCAAAAATGGTGCCGACAATCAAGGTAAGGCAATATATATGGTCGATGCCGAGACTGGGGCTTTAGTATGGAGTTTAGCACCCGATGGAGATACAGTCTTCGCCGGTGTTGACAGTATTCCGGCTAGTATTGCTAGTTTAGATAGTGATGGCGATGGTTACATAGATAGATTATACGCAGGTGATACCGGCGGTAATGTTTGGCGTGTTGATATGCCAGGTACTGATAAAGGCTTGTTTTCTGTATTTAAATTTGCCAGTCTAGGTAATGGTGGCGGTAGTGACGGTACACAGGCGAATGATCTTCGATTCTTTAGCGAACCTGCTATTGTCAGAGCTTATATCACTGAGACTATCAATTCGGGCAAAAAAGATGTGAGTGGCAAAGATATTATTGTTCAACAAGATATTCCATATGATGCGATACTTTTGGGAAGTGGTGACAAAACTAATCCTATCAGCACCGATAATGCTGATAAGTTCTTTATGCTCAAAGATATAAATATTAAAACACAGCAATTTACTGCTTCCACTATACCAGCTACCCCAGACCCTATAGTATTGACCGATTTAGCTGATTATACCGATAACCCTTTTAGCCAACAGTTAACAACACAAGAAAGAGAAACATTATCTTTACAGGTAAGCCAAAAGATGGGCTGGTATATTGATTTAGAACAGGTAGGGGAAAAAAGTTCTTCGTCTGCTTCAGTTATTAATAATGTGGTTTACTTTACTAGCTACACTCCGCCCTCCTTAGGTGTCGATTCTATTAGTTGTAATTTACCTAACGGTCAGGGTTGGTTATATGCAGTTGACTTAGCACTTGGCATAAATAAATACAATTGGGCTCAAGAAGATAGCCGCAATAGGGATGATAGAATAGCATTTATTAGCGAACAATTCCTCGATTCACCTACCTTAATCGTTACAACTGAAACTGATCCGGATACAGGCGAAAGCATAAAAGATGGTAACCTTATCGTTGGTCGTAAGATTATGGATGTTGGCTTTAGGCTGCAAACTTTACGAACTTACTTATATGTAGATGAGAATCAATAATGAAAAATAAACGCTTTAAGACAAATACTGTGCCTTATATTAAAGGCTTTACCCTAGTTGAAGTTATGATTGTTGTTGCCATCATAGGTATTCTCGCTGCGGTAGTTTACCCCTCTTATAGTGCTTTTGTAATTAGTTCAAATAGAGCTGAAGCATCGCAAGAGCTAGTTCGCTTAGCTAATTTACAAGAGCAATTATTTGTTGATAGTAGAGCTTATACTGATGATATTAGCGAATTAGGGCTTGGTGCGGGGGCTACTTTTACTACGGAAAGCGGTAATTATGTTATTGCTTCTGTAGTCGTTGGCAGCACTTTCACTCTTACGGCTACAGCTCAAGGTGCCCAGGCTAAGGGAGATGTTGCCTGCAATGAAATTACGTTAACTGATACAGGTGCCAAAGCACCTGCTATTTGTTGGGAGGAATAACATGTTCACTAAACTATTTTCAGGTTTAATATTCACCAGTAGTTTTTTGCTGATTACTTGTGTCAGTGCACAGCAATCAAGTTATCAAAGTAAAAAGCTTGAATATACTGATGTAAAATGCCATGTTATGTTAACCAGCGGCAAACCGATGATCTCTTTATGGCGTATAGATGATACCCATAAAAAGACCATTAAACAGTGGCTTGTTGGTAAAAAGGTTACACCACCTGATTCGACTCAGTCATCGGTCGTTTACAAAGTTTTTAGCTGTGTTGCTGGTAATGAAGAGTTCACAGATGCTAAAGCTAAGCATTTAGATGAGAAAACCGCTAGATAGAAGAACGGTTACTTCCTATACTCATGTTATATGAACCTATTTAAGCTTGAAGCTATTTTAAGTTTGGTATTGAATAGCTCAAGTAATTTTTTATTTTAAAAAACTTAGTTGCAAGTAATGGTTGTTGCATTTCTATCTTGGTCTCTACCATCACCATTAAGGTCTTCGCTGAGATAAGTTCGGCCTGATAGCGCCAGAATAACAGCTCGAGAATATTCATCTTTTCCTTGTGGGCAATAGGAAAATTCACCGATATTGTTATTCGCTAATTGGCCACTTGGTGCATAGACGACTTGATTAAAAGCAAACTGTAGTACATCACCTTGGTTGATTGCTTCCCGTTCTTTAATCAAGCCATCGCTGGTCACTACGCCTATTCTACCTGCCCAATTATTATTATTTTGACAAGTATCATCAGCTGCTAATGGACATAGTGTTGCCGGTATTCCTGAGTTGATTGCCGCATTGCGGGTAGTCATTAATAAGCGTTGTATTTCGGAGACTTCATTATCGACACGCATTTGTAACATAAAGGTGCTTAGGTTAGGTATTGCGATAGCTATCGCAATACCTGCTATGGCAATGGTAATCATTAATTCGATTAACGAAAGGCCTTTAATTGCCCGATGGCTTTTTCCTGCATTTGAAGGGCTTGTTTGTTCAACCTTGTTAATATTTTTTGTTATTTTGATGTTTGTTTGATGACAAGAAGTCTTCATAATATTCAACTAGTGATACAGCCAATGATTAATTTATAACATTTTCGCATGAATTACGCTAGTAGTGCTTATGAAGGAAGAAAACCTATCGATGATGCTCCTTCATAAGCTAAGTTGTCATTATAATTCACTACTGGGCACACTAGTCGGACTTATATGCTCAATAGGATAGCAGCCTAATACTTTGATAAAGTTAGTATGAGGAGTAATATCATTGATTGCTTCTTGCAGGGCAAAACTTGTTAAATTCGCTTCGACATCGATATAAAACATTTCCTCCCATGGCCTACCTTGAATCGGACGAGACTCAAGTTTACACATGTTGATGCCTTTTTCTTTGAGCACAAGTAAGCATTCCACTAACGCACCTGCTTTTTGTCCTGTTGCTAAAATAATAGCGGTTTTAGCAGGAATTTGCTCAGCCACATCAACGGCTTTTCTGGCAACCAATATAAAGCGAGAGTGGTTTTCATCTTGATTAGCAATAGATTGCTCTAATGCATGCAATTGATAAAGTTTCCCGCCTTCTTCACTGCCAATAACCGCGATACTTTCATCTTTTAATTCAGCTACTTTCGCCATAGCATCGGCTGTACTGTCACAATATTCAATGCGAATATCATTTTGTTTATCAAGAAAGTTACTGCACTGCGCGAATGGTTGACCATGTGCATAGATGGTTTTTATCTTCTCTAAACTTGTATTGACCGATGTTAATAGACAGTGCTCTATCGGTTGAGTGATTTCACCAACAATAGAGAGGCTAGTGTGTTGCAGTAAATCGTATACCTCATTAATACTTCCTGAGCTAGTATTTTCAATAGGTAACATACCGTAATCTACTTGACCTGATTCAACTTGCCGTAATATATCACTGAAGTTTTGACAACCCGATTCAATAATTTTCTCCGCTCGTCTTGAAAAGTAACGATGGCTGGCAAGGTAGCTATATGAGCCTTTATCACCAAGGAAAGCAACACTGACGGTTGGTGTTTGAATGTCAGGGTTAGCTAAACTTTGCAAGTAGGCTTGTTGATTCAAAACAGAGTCTTCAATAATAGTTTGAAAAACACTCGTAACATAATGAGCGTCTAGACCAATGCTTTTACCCTGTTTGATTAAACGAATAAGTAGCTCTTGCTCACGCTGTTGATCTCTGATCGGGCGAACCTGTTGCACTTTACTTTTTGCAACATTCATCGTTAACGCACGACGTTTTGCAAATAAAGCTAATAAATCTTGATCTAACTGTGTGATCTCTTTTCGTATTTCATTTAAATCTAACTTTTCGCTCACTTGCTTACCTTTTTATGTTAAATAGCTTACTTGTTCTGAGCGGTTACTCTAGCTAGCTTAGTTAAATTGTGTCAACCATTTCTTTAGACGTTTTTTATTTATAGCCAGTCGTTTAGCTATGCTACAAATCATCGGAGTTAGCGAGCATTTTTTTTACTTTAAGGCCGATCGTAATTATTAGCTCACTAATAGCTAAGTAAGGTTAATTTATATTCAGTTTTCCCCGGCAAAAAGGGAGAAGCAATACCTTTTTCCCAGGCTTCATGACCGATACCATAATATGGACTCCATGGATGCCCAGACTGGCTGGTTGGCATATGAAATATACCATTGTCTTCATAACCTGGCGAGACTACCATACGCTCTGAGGCTCCGAACGATTTGCCTTGAACCCTTGGCATATAACTATCACCAGCTAAAGGCTTACTGGGCATATCAACAAAGCGTCCTAAAAATGGTACAGCTTTACTCAGTGGGTGCTGTATTACCGAGCTATTCTGCTGTCCCCAAGTAGCATCGCTGAGTGCTTGGCCTTTGGTCATATCGTCAATGGTATTTTGTAGAGCCTTGACAAATAGCTCTTGCCAATTTGCTTCGCCAAGCATTAGATAATTATTTGGCTGTTCATTAATGAGTTGCCACAAAGGTACCTCGATTTGATGGCGTATACTCTTAAAGCTAAAAGCATCATCAATATTTTGTAAACTGTCGTTCAGGTTTGCAAACACCATATCTCTAACATTTATACGAAAATTACGTACTAAACGATAATTAACTGAATCAGTACTTGCTCTTAATGCTATTTGGCTATCTAGCATGTCTTTTATTGCTTTAAAACCACTTTGCTTGGCAAGTAAATTCTCAGTCAACACTTTATCAAGTAAAAACTCTTGCCAGCGCTGTAAAAATATAGCTTCATCATCTAGGCCAATGTCAAGCAAGGATTGTTCATCAAAAGCCTTGAGATTAAGTAAATTGTCCTTGATTTGCTTTGAGCGAGCACCTAATGCATAACCACCATTGCCTAATTTTTTAAACATTTCTCCGCCAACTACGCGAGAATTTGCCGTCCATAGTCTATTTTGTTTTGGGTTTTTAACTTTAGGGTATTGTGAAGGTGTTAAATAGCCCTGCCAACCATGTTCGCCTGATGACCAGGATTGAGGGGTGTCTCCGACAGAGCCTTTTTTATTTGGAATTGGCCCCATGATGGTCCAACCTATATTACCTTGGCTATCTGCAATTAAGAGATTTTGCGATGGGATGCCTGAGCGGGCAGCGATATTAAATCCCTGTTCAATATTTGTCGCCTGTTCAAGGTCTGTTGCGACCATATTTATAGCCTCTTTATCATGAGCAACCCACTTATAAGCGAGTAAGTTTCCTTGATGATCTTTTCCTATAACAGGGCCCCAAATAGTTTCTAACACTTCAATCTCTTGTGCCGTTTCTCCTTTGATAGCGATTAATTGCTTATGACGAGTGAAGTCTAGATAGCCTTTAGGTGTTAGGTATTGGTTTTTATCTGCAGAGGTTGTTAAGACAATAACATCGCTGTAGTCGCCATAGCTATTAGTGAACCCCCAGGCAATATTACCATTACTACCAATCACCATATTCGGTGTGCCAGGCAGTGTTGCGCCAGTAACTTTAATGTTTTGATCTTCTCTGCGGTATTCAAATGAAGCTCTATACCAGGTATTAGGTACACGAATACCCAAATGCATGTCATTTGCAATGATAGCGCTACCTGTTGTGCTAAGTTGCCCTGATATTGCCCAACTATTAGAGCCAGGCGAATAGTCACCAGCATATTTATCTGTATTATTTGAGGCTAATTGACTGTTTTGCGATAAGTTTGTTTTTAACGCTGATGCTGAAGGCCATGGCTCCGTCGGTAAGGGAGATGCTTTAAATTCACTGCCATCAATTGCAGCATCCCAAATACTGCCTTTTGGGTTTAAAAAAGCATAAACGTCTGCCGATAATACCGTTTCCATTAAACCTAGTGTTCTTTCTCGTTGACCATCATGGTATTGCAAATCGATATACATACTAAATATAGTGAGAACTGAGTCTTCTTCACTCCATTGTACCGGCTCTTGCTGAAGTAATAAGTACTCAAAAGGAGATGCTCTTAAGTACTTTAGGCCTTGGTTAACGCCTCTGGTGTAAGCTTTAAGAAGCGCTAATTGAGCAGGAGGGAGTTGCTCGACAATCGCTCTTGCTCTATCACGAAAGCGATGTCTGCGAATGGATTTATCATAGTCAAGTGCGACTGAACCAAATAAGCTGGCTAGTTCACCGGCAGAGTTACGCCTTAAAAGATCCATTTGGAAAAACCTCTCTTGTGCATGAACAAAACCAAGAGCCACGGCAATATCACTTCTGTTTTGTGCTTTTAATGTCGCTATACCTTGAAGATCACGCTCAATAGAGACAGATTTCTTTAATCCAAAAACTGTTTTCTTTCCATCAAGAAGGGGCAAGGCACCATCAATCTTGCTATATAACCAGGTTAAGGCAGTCGCTAAGACCAAAAAACTAATAAGTAATAGGCTAACTAGTGATTTTTTGACAGTATTCATGGTTCACTCATCCTAAAAAAAAGATAAGGTAGAGTAACTTAAAATTTGCTTGGAGAGTATGGATAGATAATATTTTTTATTGTATTTGAGGCTAGGTATCATTGCAGAGTTGTCAAGACGGTTTTACAGATAGATGCCTGGTAAACTAGCTTGCTTCTTGGTAGCTGAACCTAACTAAAGTCTAGATCGTTCTTACACTTTTTCTTGATTGATTTACTCTCTTGCCCAGAAGCTTCACTACGAATAGGGCTAGTATTATTTAACGTGGAAAAATAAGAAATAAATTGATGCAGTTTATCATTCAAGAGCATAAAGCTAGTAAAAAAGTTTTTCGATTTGCTAAAAACTTTCATTGTGTTTGTTAAACGCTGTTCACTTGATGAGTTCGGGCTTGCGAATATTAAATTATTAGATAACGTATTTCGGTAATTACTAACTAAATTAGTCTGGCCTGCGCCTGAGATTAAAGTGATATGGTAACTAGTTTGCGTAGTATTTAATTTACTGGCTACATTTAAGTGTTGCACGGCAAAAGATGGCTTGGCAATAGCCGGCGAAATACTAAGCAGAACTGCAAACGTTATAATAAAACTAATAAATAATAAATTTAGCGTTTTCATTACCTAATTTCCCTTAGCTACCCATTAGCTTTACTGGTGTAATAAATGAACATAACTTTCTTGTTACAAGTGTTACTTTAACATTGTTTAATAATTATGCTATAGGATTGAGATAAGTTGCAACTTTCTCGCGATAAATAGCAAAAGCTTGCTTAGGTTTATTATTTGTCAAGAAATGAATAATAGCGGAGTATGTCAATGCTGTATTTTGCAAACGCAATCATGAAAGTTTTTCTCTTTTTCGCAGCTAAAAAAGCGCAAATTGGCGAATTTTGCGCTGTTAATAGCTTTTAAATACGGTACTGAGCGAGTGTTTATGATTGTAATAGGCGTTTTTTTTCTAACCTATATTCATGCAACAGTGGCTCAGTATAGCCATTGGGTTGATTGATCCCCTGAAATATTAATGATGATGCGGCCTTAAAGGCAACACTTTGACTAAAGTCATTACTCATCGGCTGGTAATTTATATCGTTAGCATTTTGCTTATCAACGATAGCAGCCATTTTTTCTAGGCTGGCTTGTACTTGCTCCTTAGTACAAATATTATGTAGCAACCAATTAGCAATATGTTGACTAGATATACGTAAGGTAGCTCTGTCTTCCATAAGACCTATGTTGTTAATATCAGGTACTTTAGAGCAACCAACCCCTTGGTCAATCCAACGAACTACATAACCTAAAATGCCTTGACAATTATTATCTAACTCTTCATTTATCTCATTGTCTGTCCACTGAGTATTCTCAGCAAGGGGAATGGTTAATATATCATCAATATCTGCTGCTGATCTCGTTTGTAGCTGCTTTTGTAATGCGAAGACATCAACATCATGATAATGCAAGGCATGAAGTGTTGCGGCTGTAGGAGAAGGAACCCAAGCGGTATTGGCGCCTGCTTGAACATGATTTATTTTTGTCGCTAGCATACTAGACATTTGATCTGGAATAGGCCACATACCTTTACCTATTTGCGCCTTCTTGCTAAAACCACAGGCTAATCCGACATCAACATTGTTATCTTCATAAGCTGCGATCCAAGGTGTAAGTTTTATGTCGGCTTTTCTCGCCATAGGTCCAGCCATCATAGAGGTATGAATTTCATCACCAGTTCTATCTAAAAAGCCGGTATTAATAAATACCACACGCTCTTTAGCGGCAAAAATACAGTTTTTTAAATTAATACTCGTGCGACGTTCTTCATCCATAATACCCATTTTTATGGTGTTAGCTGGTAGCATTAATGCAGATTCAACTCGAGTAAATAACTTATTAGCAAAGGCAACCTCTTCGGAGCCGTGCATCTTGGGCTTGACAATGTAAATTGAGCCCTCAGAACTGTTCGCTAAATTGTTGTTGCCTTGTAAATCATGTAATGCAATAACAGCAGTAATCATAGCATCCATTATCCCTTCGGGCACTTCATCACCATTGCTATCAATAATGGCGTTATTTGTCATTAAGTGACCAACGTTACGGACAAACATCAGACTACGACCTTTTAAAGATAAACTATCACCATTAAGTGACTGGACAAGTAAATCTTTATTCATAGTGCGGGTAATTTTTTGATTATTTTTGATTAATTGCGCTGATAATGTTCCTTTCATTAACCCTAACCAGTTTCTATAGGCTAATACTTTATCTTCGCCATCAACGGCAGCAACTGAATCTTCACAATCCATAATTGTGGTTAGCGCCGATTCAAGTATAACATCGCTTATCCCAGCATGATCTTGTTTGGCGATAGGGCTTGCATGGTTGAAAACTAATCTTAAATGCAAGCCATTGTGACGAAATATTAATTCGGTTGGCTGGTTGATGGTTCCTGTATAACCAATAAAAGCTTTGGGCGTAGTTAAGGGGCTTTGCTCGCCATTAGCAAAAGTAACCATTAATTGTTGTTCAGTTAAATGATAGCTTACTGCTTGTTTATGGCTACCAGTAGTCAAAGGAATTACTTTATCTAAATAGTCTTTAGCGAAATTAATAACTTTATTTCCACGAGTAGGGTTATACTGCGCTGTTGGCTCTGCGCCATTTGCACTGTCAATCACATCCGTGCCGTAAAGTGCATCATATAAACTTCCCCAGCGAGCATTTACAGCATTTAAAGCAAAGCGAGCATTCATGATCGGCACCACAAGTTGTGGTCCTGCCATCAGTGCTAACTCATTGTCAATATTGCGGGTTGTGATAGTGAAGTCTGCAACTTGCGGCTCTAAATAATTTATATCTGATAAGAATTTTTTATAGTGAGGGAAGTCGAGTGGCTTATTGTTTTGATGATACTCATCGATAGTTGTTTGTATTTGATCACGCTTATTTAATAGTTGTTTATTTTCCTGACTAAGATCGGCAATGATACTGGCAAAGGCCTGCCAGAATTGACTGGAACTAATTGAAATACCGGCTAAGGCTTCCTTTTCTATAAAATCAAAAAGCGCTTGGTTTACGGTTAAATTTTCGATGGATACTGTCGTTGCCATTGTTGTTCACCTTAGTTGCAATAAACGATATTAATTCGCTTGGATTTATTGGTAAAAGTTTTTATCTCCCCCGTCATTTTTATGTTTTTGAGTTATTTCTGTTCGAGGAAAATAAACTATAGTGATAATCCTATGGTTAAATATTAACTATGGCAATAGTAGTTTTCATTACTTAAAATCTCAATTGTATTTCCAGGTAAAATAAAAACAATCTAATTAATTTTAACTTGCTGAATTTAAATGATAAATTTCATTGTTTTGCACGGAGTGTTATCGTGTATTCAAGTTATTGTAGTTTATGATAACTATCATTCATAATGTGAATGCTGAGGCTGTATTTATGGCTAAATGATATAACTGCGTTTGAAGCCTTAGCGAAGCAACTGTTGCAATAAAGGAATAAGCCATGGGCTAATCAATGCAGTTAACAATGCTGAAAATATTAGCGCTACAGAGCTATAAGCGCCATGTTTGGCACTTTTCCTAACAAGCACTGCTGTTCCAATAACATGGCTGGCACTACCAATAGCCAAACCTTGTGCCACAGGGGAGTGCACGCCAATAAAACTGAGCCATTTAGGCCCAAGTAAACCACCAAATAAGCCAGCAATTAAAATAGCGAATGCTGTGATTGAGCTATCGCCAAATAGCTGATCTGTTAAGGTGACTCCAATCGGCGTTGTGACAGACTTTAATGAAAGGGCAATCGCAATATCTGGCGCTGAAATTAACAGCATAGATATAACATAACTTACTGAAATTACGACGATGATACCGAGAGTTAAAATAGCCGTCAGCTCTCGCCAATGGAAGCGTATTTGTTTTAGCTGTTGGTATAAAGGAAAGCCAAGTGCAACAATCGCAGGCTCTAATAATAGAGTAAGTAATTGTGTTGCCTGAGTATATTGTTGATAGTTGATATCAGTGATTAACAATAAAGGTACCAAGACACTGATCGTTATCAGCATAGGGTTTAGCCAAATAGATTGCCATTTTTGTTGTAATGTCGCTGCTGATTGATAGATAAATATCGTTATCAAGGTAATGATAATCCAGGAAAAAATTGAAATATCAGTTATATATGTAGATAGCATTACATTTGACCTTTTCGGGCTCTAGTATCAGTGTTTTCTTGCTTTGTTAGATAACGCTCACTTAAATGCCCAATAATCGTCAGTAAAATGAAGGTTGTGCTACAGATAATCATCACCAGTGCTATGCCGTGTTCTTGTATTAATTGAAAATGATCTATTATTCCCATACCAGCAGGCACTAAACAAACGCCCATATGCTTAACAAACCATTGATTAGTTTGGGTTACTTTCTCTGGACTGAACCAGTTCAGTTGTAAAAAAATAGCATAAATAACCATGCCATATAAACTACTGGGTAAACCGGCGAATAAATAATTTGCAAGTTTACCAAGTAGTAAACAAATACTAATAGCAAAAATAGTATACAGCACATTTTTCATAGTTAATTATATGTTTTCCTGACACTTTTGCGCTGCTGCTATCACTAATTGTCTGAACCAAATATGACTAGCGTCATGATGTAATAATGGGCTCCAAATCATTTTTAATTCTATGTCAGGAATATCGAAAGGCGGCTTAATAATGGTGAAATTGGCGTCATTTTTATGTAACTGCGCAGCTTTGCTCGGCAAGGTGGCAATCAGGTTATCCTCATACGCAAGTTGCATGGCAACATGATAATTACGGGTAAATACTTTTATATCACGCTTTTTTCCTAAGCGAGCTAATGCTTCATCAACCCAGCCAAGTTTTTGAACATCTTTAGGGTCCATACCGACACCGACACCAAAACCTGTTTTTGAGACCCAAACATGTTTGGCATTAAGATAAGCGTTAAGGTTAAATTTACTGACCAGTTCGCTATCTGCACTGAGTAAGCAAGAAAAAGAATCACGCCAAATGGCTTTTTGATGAAAAGATTGTGGTAATTCATCAAAGCGATTAATCGCCATGTCAATTTTGCCTGCCTCTACATCATGAAAAGTTACATCACTTGGCGTCATGATGTCTAAGGTAATATTTGGTGCAACATGATTCAAAGACTTGAGCAGAGTTGGGATCAAGGTCGACGCTGCATAATCACTAGCCATTATTCTAAAAACACGCTGACTATTTAGTTCATTAAACTCTTCTTCTCCCTGTAAAGCTTCTTCTAACTCCAACAAAATTTTACGTATGCTCGGGGCTAATGTACGTGCACGTTCTGTTGGCACCATACCGTCTGAAGTGCGAACTAAAATAGGATCACTAAATAATGTTCTTAATCGTTTTAAACCATTACTCATTGCAGGTTGAGTAATGTTTAGCTTACTTGCCGCTCGAGTAACATTCTTTTCACGTAATAGTACGTCTAAATAAATAAGTAAATTTAAATCAATTTTAGAAATATTCATGCAATTAATGACCCTGCTAACAACTATAAGACAAGTAGATATTAGCTAAATTTCTCGTTAACACAACGATTTTTTCACTTTTTTAGCTGATTATATTATCAAAAAGGTAATAATACTTATTTATTCATTCATATCGTGAATACTGATGATATTGAATATATATTTTAAAAATACCTATTGGCTGTTGTATTGTTTTTGTAGTCAGGTATGAAAGTTTACTTTTAAATGTTCGTTTTCTTGCTGGTTTTAATTTTAAGCTTCAGCAAGGTCACAAAGTAAGCACACTACCAATACTTATAACAATTTTGTAAATAACAAAACCTTTGGAGAATGATATGTCTAATTATCAAAGTGCAATTGAAGCGGTTAAAGCGATCAAAGAAAAAGCAGGTAGCTCTTGGGATGCTATTAACCCTGAATCGGTTGCTCGCATGAGAGTACAAAACCAATTCAAAACCGGTTTAGACATTGCTCAGTATACTGCCGATATTATGAACGCTGATATGGCTGCTTATGATAAAGACAATAGTAAATATACGCAATCACTGGGTTGCTGGCATGGTTTTGTTGGTCAACAAAAAATGATCTCAATTAAAAAGCATTTTGGCGGCAAAACAGAACGTCGTTATTTATACCTTTCTGGTTGGATGGTGGCAGCACTTCGTTCGGAATTTGGCCCGTTACCAGATCAATCAATGCATGAAAAAAACTCGGTAGCCGCTTTAGTTAGAGAGCTATATACATTTTTACGTCAAGCTGATGCTCGTGAGTTAGGTGGTTTGTTCCGAGAATTAGACAAAGCCAATGAGCAAGGGGACAGCACGCTAGCTGCCAATATCCAGGAGCAAATTGATAATCATGTTACTCATGTGGTGCCAATTATTGCTGATATTGATGCAGGTTTTGGTAATGCTGAAGCAACTTATTTAATGGCTAAACAAATGATTGAAGCAGGTGCTTGTGCTTTACAAATAGAAAACCAGGTAGCGGATGAGAAACAATGTGGCCACCAAGATGGTAAAGTGACCGTACCACATGCTGATTTCCATGCTAAAATTCGCGCTTTACGTCATGCTTTTTTGGAACTAGGCATTGATAACGGTATTATCGTTGCTCGAACTGACTCGGAAGGCGCTGGCCTTACAAAAGAAATTGCGGTTGTTAAAGAGCCTGGCGATCAAGGTGATCAATATAACTCCTTCTTAGATGTGGAAGAAGTTGATGTCTCACAAATGGCAGAAGGCGACGTGTGTTTCAACCGAAATGGTAAGATTGTTCGTCCTAAACGTTTACCATCTGGTTTATATCAATTCCGTCAAGGTACAGGTGAACAGCGCTGTGTTTTTGATAGTATCGAAGCAATTAAAGCGGGTGCAGATCTTCTTTGGATCGAAACAGCAACGCCAAATGTTGCCGATATTACTGCGATGATGAATGAAGTACGCAAAGAAATCCCTAACGCCAAGCTTGTTTATAATAATAGTCCATCATTTAACTGGACTTTAAACTTCCGTCAACAAGCTTATGATGCCATGGAAGCCGCAGGAGAAGATGTTTCAGGCTATATTCGCTCAGAATTAATGAATGCTGATTATGATGATAGTGAATTAGCAGCAAGGGCTGATGATAAAATTAGAACCTTCCAAGAGGACACCTCGCGTGAAGCTGGTATTTTCCATCACTTAATCACACTGCCTACCTACCATACTACAGCGCTATCTGTCGATAATTTAGCTAAAGAATACTTTGGTGATGCAGCCATGTTAGGTTATGTTGCTGGTGTACAACGTAAAGAAATTCGCCAAGGTATTGCCTGTGTAAAACATCAAAATATGTCGGGCTCTGATATCGGCGATGATCATAAAGAGTATTTCGCTGGTGAAAATGCACTAAAAGCGGCCGGCGAGAAAAACACATCTAACCAATTTAGTTAATGTTGATTAGTTCCCAACAAGGCTAAAATCAAAAAACCAGCAGAGATGCTGGTTTTTTTATCACGTCAAAACATTTTGCTTTGTTAGCGGTGAATCGAGAGAATAAAAAAGGCTGCTTTGCATAGTGCATTAACAGCCTTAGGAAGATTTGAGTTTATTTTAGAAGCTGTAAACTAATGTGACCGAGGTTTCTGTATTAGTGTTCTCAAAACCTTGCTCTACTTCAGTATCATGTTCAACTAAGAAAGAGAACTTGAATTGTAAAGACTCAATTAATTTAGTCGTTAATGAAGTTTCTGAACGGTAGTAACTGTTCTTGTCAGATTCTACTGCTTGCTTAGCAACAAAATACTGTTTGAACTCAACAAAATCATTAATTTGCTTAGTGTACAAAGCCTGAGCTTGAACAATAGCTGCTGTTTCACTGTACTCTTCTACCGCTGCAGTGGTAGCTGTTGCTGGCTCTGCACGGATAACATCATATTTTACCCCAGGACCAATGTCGGCAAAGAATGAACTTGTTTCAGTTTCCCACCAGTGACGACCCCAACCAGCTGAGAAAGACGTCTGGTAAGCAAAACTGCTAAATTTATCTTGTTGATAAAAAGCACTAGCATAAAGGTAATTCTTACCGCCGGCTTCAAGTGAGTAGTTAGTTTGACCGTTGATATCCCATTTGTTATCAGTACTTTCAAAAGATTTTTCTTGGGTTACTTCATCAATGGTTTCTAACTTTTTAGCAAGCGCATTAAAAGCTAATAAGTTTATCCATTGACCTTCTTCATGTTTTAGGTTTAAACCCGCTTTAATATCACCGCTTTTGTTATTACCTGTTTTAAATAAGAAGCCTAATTCAGCAGAAACAGTAAGTGATGGTTTTTCTTCTGTAGCGGCTTCTTCTGCTAACGCATATTGTCCACTAAAAGATAATAAAGTAAGTGCTGCAATAGCTATTTTAGATTTCATGTTCATCCTTAAAAAGTCGTAAATGAGTTAATTTAAATTGTGCTAAAATTTTTCACGGGATCCTAACAAATTTTGAACTGACAACCAACTTGTAAAATAGTGCTAAGACAAGAAATTGATGTAATCTTGTTGATGCATGCAAGTAGTCTTGTTAAACGTTCAAATAATTTGATTTTCTGGACTCATTTCACTCTAAGTAGGCAGCCTTATCGCTACAGCGACTAGTTTTAAGCCTTGCGTCCATTAAAAAAATTTACAGCCAAGTTGGGACGATATCGTTATTTATTAAGGCCTCGAGATCAGGTCTGCTTCTAATGACAGCAAAATCATTACCTTTCACTAATATCTCAGGAGCCAGCATACGGGTATTGTAACTTGAAGACATTACCGCACCATAGGCACCGCTGCTCATAATTGCGACTAAATCTCCGGCAGCAGATTGGTGAACTTGCCTTGCTTTAGCAAAGGTATCACCGGTTTCACAAACAGGGCCAACAACATCATAGGTTGCTAATTGTTTATTGTCGTTATTTACCGCGACTATTTGATGGAAAGCTTCATACATACTTGGTCTGATCAAGTCATTCATGCCAGCATCAAGCATTAAAAATTGTCTTTCCTCACCCCGTTTAACATAGACAACACTTGAGACAAGAATACCTGCATTACCTAACAATGAGCGGCCAGGCTCAAGCACAATTTTACAATTAAGATGGCCTAATTGTGTTTTTACCATATCGGCATAAGCTTGTTTACTTGGAATAACCTCATCGAGGTAAGTGATACCTAAACCACCACCGACATCAACTACATTGATATCATGACCAGCCGCTCTTAGCTCAACGACAAGCTCAGCAATACGCCGATAAGCTTCTTCAAACGGGGCTAAACTGGTTAATTGCGAGCCGATATGTACATCGACACCTTGAACTTTAATCCCTGGTAATTGCGCTGCACGTGCATAGGCCATTTTAGCTTTTGAAATAGGAACACCAAATTTGTTTTCTGCTTTACCTGTCGAAATCTTTGCATGAGTTTGCGCACAAACATCAGGGTTTATTCTAAATGAAATAGCAGCAGTTGCGTTAACGCAAGTGGCAACTTTAGAGATAAGCTCTAATTCCGGTTCAGACTCAATATTGAATTGAAATATACCTAAGGATAATGCGTATTGAATTTCTTCTTGGGTTTTAGCAACACCGGAATACACAATTTTATTGGCAGGAATACCCGCAGCGATTGCGCGTCGAATTTCGCCCATTGATACCACATCAGCACCTGAGCCTAATTTGGCTAATGTTGCTAATACTGCTTGATTGCTATTAGCTTTGACAGCATAACAGATCAAAGCATCTTGACCGCTAAAAGCATGTTGATAATCTTGGAAGCAAGTTTCAATCGCTGCACTTGAATAACAATAAAAAGGCGTTTTTACCTGTTTAGCAATATCACTAATCGCGATATTTTCAACAAACATTTCATTATTTTTATGCGGGAAATAGCTAGCTGGATTCATAGAGTAATGGTTAGATTTTGGCTTTGAATAATGCTGATCAATTTATGCTAACTGGCTTTACTATTCAAGCGTAAACTGTGATTAGTATTAGGCAAAAAGTTATAGCTAATAACCGGTTTTATTTTTAGGGCGATTTTTCTCCCGTTGAGTTTAATATAGCGTCCTGTTATGGCTGGTAGGCAAAAGCATCTTTGTCGATAACACAAATTTTAAAAGTCATGTTTATCAAGCTATTGCTTAAAGATATGCTCAAAAGCTGACTTGAATCATTGGTTAATAGAGCCGAGCTAGCGATATTGTTCAGAACTAGATTTACATTGTGTTAATAATTGTTCAAATTCTGATAATTCTCTATCTAAGGCGCTTTCTGGAATATAGAGATGATAACCAAAAGCGCGATATAAAACTGCAGAATGGTGTAAAAAAGCCGCCAATGGCCCTTTAACCTCTTTACCACAAGATAATATATAGGGTTCAAAGTTAAGTTGACTTTGTTCAAAGTTTAACAGTTGTAGTTTGATCGCCATGGCAATCAGTGGTCTTTGTTCGTGAATTAAGCGATTAGCTAAACGGGGGGATATCTGTTTGGCTAATTCTGAAAAGTCAACGAGCTTAATACCAATGTAGGGTAAGTGTAATTGTGTAATACCATAACTTTCTTTTACTAAGGCAATACGTTGCACTTGTCGCCAATCAAGCCGCCAGTAACCACTATTATGTTGATATATCATCCCTTTTGGACTCAGTGTTAGACTAAATTGAGGTTGAATATATTTAGCTAAACCGGTGATAAAAATGACCAATGAGGTCAGGTAAATGAAAATGAAGACTAATTGATTTTTTTGAGGATAATGTTGGCTTGACAACCAAGTTATCACAAAAATAACTGCTGCTAGTAACATTAAGAAGAGCGCATGATGACTGCTCTGTGCTTTTATGTTTATAACAGGTAACGGACTTGTCATCAGCCTTTCCTCTGCTCTGTTATGCGCTAAACTAATACAATCTATATTAATATGACAGAAACTATTTTCAGCTTTTAATCAAGCTTAGTTTGCCTATTGCAGCTGCTATTAAGCTAGTCTAGTGTCTTTTTAAAGCGAAATGCTGCAATAGCTAAACCTAGTATGGTGAAACCAGAAAGCCAAAGCATATCAAAGCTCATATCAAAAACCTCTACATCACGTAATACTACGCCCCTGATCAAGCGGATAAAATGTGTTGCTGGCATTGCTTCGGCAATATATTGGGCTGCCAGGGGCATGCCATCATAAGGAAACATAAAACCAGATAATAATATTGACGGCAATAAAATAAATACTGTCATTTGCATTGATTGCAGTTGGCTTTTGGCTATGGTTGAAATAACTAGGCCTAATACTAAACTGGCACAAATAAATAATAAGGTTGCTATAGCCAGTTGAGTTAGACCGCCATTAATGGGGACATGAAAAAGCCAGTAACCTAAGCCTAAAATAATAGCGACTTGAATTGCACCAATAAAGATGTAGGGCACTATTTTACCCACCATAAGTTCAATGGGGGCTAATGGGGTGGTAATTAACATCTCCATATTGCCGCGCTCTTCTTCTCTTACAATGGCTGCAGAGGTAAACAGTATCATGGTCATGGTGAGGATTACCGCCACTAAAGCCGGTACAGTATTAACCACGCTGCGTTGCTCCGGGTTGTACAGTAAAGTGACTTCGAATGTCGGGGTATTACGGTTCGCTGGTTTATCTAATAACTCGGCTAGCGGCATATTACGCAAACTTTTTATACTATTCGCAATAATGGTATCCGAGCCGTCCACAAGCCAATGTGCGATAGGTCGGCTAGTTTCTTGCTTACTTGACGGGGGCAAACCAAACCCGACACTGGGGTGTCTAACTAATCGCTGACTAACATCTTCTGGAATGATAAAAACAGCACGCACTTCATTACGGTCTATTGCATCTTGCGCTGCTTTGTTTGAATGGTAATGCTGAGTGAAACTAATAATACTGGTTGCAGCAACAGTTTGTTGTAATACCCTACTTAGCGCAGTTTTACTATGATCAACCACACCAACAGGAATATCTCGAACATTGTTATTAATCGCGAAAGCAAATAAAAGTAACTGAACAAGCGGTATCATTATTACCATGCCAAAGGTCATTTTGTCACGCCGAAGCTGCAACAGCTCTTTAATGACAATTGCTTGTATTCTCAATAAGGATGCTTTGATTGGTTTTATCATGAAGATGTCACCTCTTTACCTGTACAGCTTACAAAGACATCTTCTAGACTTGGTCTAACTAATGCAAGTTTATCATTGGCGGTAATACAAGGCTGTTGCTGCAAAAGCAGCTCCGGTTGTGCAATGTTGTCTGCAACTAGAACTCTGAGGTGTGTTCCTTGTTGAGCAGCAGAAAGTACTTGTGGTAATTTTGTAAGGCTATCCTTAATGTGTCTTAAGTTGGGCGCAGATATCTCTACTACTTTGGCAGCCATATTAGTCATTAAAGCATGTGGTGAACCATCAGCTCTTTTAATACCGTTTTCTAAAATAGCAAGCTTATGGCAGCGCTCGGCTTCGTCCATGTAGTGGGTCGATACTAATATGGTGGTACCTTGATCGCATAAATCAAATAATTGCTCCCAAAATTCACGACGATTTTGCGGGTCTACCGCTGAAGTTGGCTCATCTAAAAACAGTAACTTAGGTTTATGAATAACTGCTGCGGCTAACGCTAAACGTTGCTTTTGGCCACCACTCATACTACCCGCTAATTGCTTTTTTTGCTGGATTAGTTGGTGAGTACTCAATAACTCATTGAGGCGATATTTCTCCTCATTCGCTGTTAAGCCATATATCTTGCTGATAAATTTTAAGTTCTCTTCGACACTTAGATCATCATAAAGCGAAAATTTTTGCGTCATATAACCTATCTGTGCTCTTAATTTACTCGCTTGATTAGTTAAGGAATGGCCTAATACTTCGACTTGCCCTGCACTTGGCTTCAACAACCCCGTAAGTAACCTAATTGCAGTGGTTTTACCTGAGCCATTAGGACCAAGAAAACCATAAATAGTTTGCTTTTCAACGTGTAAATCAAGCGCTGAAACCGCGGTTAATTGGCCGAAATTTCGGCTAAGTTGATGGGCATTTATCGCTAAGTCACTGGTATCGGTATACAAGTTGTTGATCGTCTGTTGTTTTGTCATAGCTAAACTCATGGTAGCAAAACTTGTGCTGGTATGCCCATGGGTAGTTGTGCTGCTGTTTGTGGTAGTTGTATTTCTGCCAAGTACATTAAGTTGGCACGTTCAGCTTGATTTAATGCGTAATAAGGTGTGAATGCCGGCTCGGCAGAAATCCAACGAACAGTGCCTGTAATGGTTTTATCTAGGCCGTCAATTTGCACCGCTAATTTATCAGCTACTTTTATTTTTACTCGGTAGGGCTCAGGAATATAAACACGAGCAAAAGGCGCGTTACCAGCAAGGACAATGGCGACGGGACTACCTTGAGTGACACGTTCACCTAAATTCCACGGTAGATTATCTAATAAGCCATCACGTTTCGCGGTGATAGTTAAATCCTGGAGTTTTTTTTCTTCACTGATTAATACTGCTTTAGCGGTCGCTAAAATGGCTTCGGCAATTTGTAAGTCTTCTATACGGGCACCATTTATCAGTTGCAATAACTGCTCTTGGGCACTTTGTAATTTAGCCGTGTCTTCATCACGAGAGGCTAGCGCGCGATCTAGGGTTGCTTGACTGGCTAATTGCTTTTTAATTAAACTTTGCGCGCGTTGGTAATTACCTTCACTTTGCACCAAGGCAGCCTTGGCTCCGGCAACGTTTGCAGAGGCTGCGGCCACTTCCTCTTCACGCGCACCATTATGGACCTTGTCTAAATTGGCTTGCGCTTGCTGTAATTGCGCTTGAGCTTTAGCAACGAGGGCTTTTTGAAGGGTATCATCGAGCCTTACCAAGACAGTACCTTGTTTGACTTGGCTACCAGCGCTGACAGGAAGTTCAGTAATAATTTCACTGACCGTTGCGGTATGGGCGATGCGCTCTCGTTCTAAAGTGCCTAAAGCAATACCTGGTTTATCATGTGAACAAGCGAAGAGGCTGTTAAGTAATACAAAAAAGAGCAAGTAAGTATAATGACTTGAGAGAAACTTGGCATCCATGGGTATTATCTCATTGATATCTAACTAAGTATTAAGTGTAAACCCAGTGATATAAAAGTCAATTTTTAATACTAAACCCAACAAAGCGCAAGTGACATCATAGCGAGTATGTGATGTTGGCATCAATAACAGCTGCCTGTTGAGCTGCAGATAATTGTCGACTTAATTTAAAGATATTGTTGCTCAAAATAGCTCTCAATAATAAGCCGAGCTGATTCAGCATCAATATTATCTTTTTTAAGGTTTTTATAGCCCCCGCGAGCAAATAGTTGCTCTTTTGCATCTGCAGTTGTTAATCGTTCGTCTTGAAATTCAACCGTTATACCAAAGCGGCCATGTACTCTTTTTCCAAACTTTTGAGCATCTAGGGTAAGTTGTTGCTCACTACCATCCATATTTAGCGGTAAACCCACCACAATAAAATCTGGCTGCCATTCCTTTATATACTTGGCTAAATTATCCCAATGAGGAATGCCATCATTGGCTTTAACTGAACCAAGAGGGCTTGCGTTACCCGTTATCTCCTGTCCAACCGCAATACCAATATATTTTTTACCAAAATCTAAACCAAGGATGGTGCGTTGACCAATGGGGGTTTTAGCTTTTTTTGACATGTTTTTTCCTTGCAAGACAATGGGCTTTGGCAGTAGTAGCAGCGAGCGGGCAATGAGTCATTTCAATGGCCAGTATTTAAGCGTGCCCAATGTCAGAAGATAAGTGTGCTAAGTCAATGCCTAGTTTTTCAGTGGCTTTTTTCCAGCGTTGTTCAATCGGGGTTTTAAAAAGAATTTCAGCATCAACCGGTGTAGTTAACCATGAATTTGCCTGTAATTCTTCTTCTAATTGTCCAGGTCCCCAACCGGCATAGCCAAGCGTGACAATAAACTGCTCCGGTGCTTTTTCTGTACCTAGCGCTAACAGAATATCTTTTGAAGTAGTGATCATCAATTCTTTATTTAACGCTAATGAGCTGTTCCAACCTTGCTGCGAGCTATGAAGAACAAAGCCACGCTGTTGAGAAATAGGACCACCTGATAGGACTAATTGTTCTAAGCTATTGCTAGCATCAGTTGCCTTGGCGATATCTTCTTGAGAGCTTTCTAATACTTGGGCTTCTTTCTCTTCATCAGGCTCTATTTGTTTGAGTAAATCCGATAATGTGATGTTAACGGGTAAGTTAATAATCAGACCCATAGCCCCTTCTTCATTATGTTCACAGATATAGGTGACAGTTTTATTGAAGTACGAATCAGCTAGCGATGGCATAGCAATCAATAATTGATTTTCTAAACTATTTATTGCCGTGAACTTCTTCGTGCTCGGTATTTTCTTTTCGCCTTCATCTTTCAAGCTAACCATGACAGCTCCACAGTGTTATTTTCTAATGTTATCTTCAATGGCATCCATCAATTTACCGCTAATATTTATTGGATAAGCCGCTTCAATTTCTCGAATACAGGTTGGGCTGGTCACATTTATTTCAGTAACTTTATCACCAATGACATCTAAACCTACAAAGTATAGCCCACGTTTTTTTAGTTCAGGTGCAATCGCATCAGCAATCGCTTTATCACTAACACTTAATGGTTGAGCAACGCCACGGCCACCGGCGGCTAAATTTCCACGGGTTTCACCGCTAGCTGGAATTCGTGCCAAGCAATACGGCATAGGCTCACCATTAACGATTAAAATACGCTTGTCACCATCAATAATTTCAGGCATGTATTCTTGTACCATGGCATATTGCTGACCATGGTTAGTTAACGTCTCAATAATGACGCCAACATTAGCATCTTGTTCTTTAATGCGAAAAATTGAAGCGCCACCCATACCATCGAGCGGCTTGATGATGACATCTTTTTCTGCTTGGTGAAATTCACGGATTTTCTCGCTGCTGCGAGTTACTAGCGTTTTGGGGGTTAATTCACTAAACCAAGCGGTAAATAATTTTTCATTACAATCACGTAAACTTTGCGGTTTATTAACGATTAAGGTGCCTTCAACCTCGGCACGCTCTAGCATATAGGTTGCATAAATGAACTCAGTATCAAAAGGAGGATCTTTACGCATTAAGACCGCGTCTAATTCACTAACAGCAATGTCCTGCGTGTCAGATAATTCATACCAGTGCTCACTGTCGTCAAACACTTTTACTTTTTGTGTTGTTGCTCGACACTGACCTTGCTCAAGGTATAGATCTTTCATTTCCATATAGTAAATTTGGTAACCACGTTGTTGTGCTTCGAGCATCATTGCCATAGATGAATCTTTCACTACCTTGACTTGCGAAATAGGATCCATCACTACACCGAGTTTTATCGCTTTAGTTGTTGTCATCTTTTAGCCTGCTTTGTGTTTGTCGTTAACGCTGTTGTTAATAGAACAACGATAAATTTAGTGTAAGTCGCCGAAACGACACTGTAGTGCTGTAATTGCTGTTAATGCTGCTGTTTCGGTGCGTAATATTCTTGGCCCGAGCAATACCTCATGAAAATCATATTGTCGTGCTTGTGTTATCTCTGCATCATTTAAGCCACCTTCAGGGCCGATAAGTAACCTAACCCGAGTTTTTTCTGTCGGTAATGTCATGATTGAATGTTGAGCTTTAGGGTGTAAATTGATTTTTAAAGCACTTGTCTCTTGCTTTAACCAGTCAGCTAACATCATAGGCTCTGCGACAATTGGCACATAAGCGCGACCACTTTGTTCACAAGCACTAATGACTATTTTTTGCCATTGTTGGCGCTTTTTTTCAAGGCGTTCAGCATTAAGTTTTACTCCACAACGTTCTGTAAATAATGGGGTTATTTTATTAACACCTAATTCAACGGACTTTTGCAAAGTAAAGTCCATTCTATCGCCTCGAGATATACCTTGGCCTAAATGAATGTTAAGCGGGGACTCTGTGCTTACCGCTTGTTTAGCATCAATCTTAGCTCGGGCCGATTTTTTTGTTACCTTGGTTAAAGTCGCAGCATATTGGAATAACTCGGCGCCATTAAATAGCGTGATGTTATCACCTTCCTTTAAGCGTAAAACTCTTACCACATGACCAAAGGCGTCTTCAGATAAAGTAATGGTATCGTTTAACGTCAGTTGGCTTTGTTGATAAATTCTTGGGTTACGCATGAAGTCGACTTTAATATTGTTGATATTTATAACTATAAAGTGAGGGCACTCTGTGAAAAAACAATATAAATTTTAATAAAATTGTGCTGAGATTCTATTTTATTGACTCGCAAATAATCAGCTTTATTATCGTTTAATCTAAGCGCTGTTAACAATGGATAAAACTATGCAATATTGTGGAAAATTCAAGGGTGCTTAAAAGCTTACCCTATCAACTAACTTAAATTAATTAAAATAGTCCTAGTGGCTTGGTTGTTAGCTAAAGCAATAAAAAAACCAGCATACCAAATTGATTTGCTGGTTTTTATTGAAATGCGATAGCTAGGCTATTTTGTTTAGCTTATAGCGCTGCTGCCTTGCGTAAAGCGTCTGCTTTATCTGTTTTTTCCCAACTAAACGCTGTAAAAGTATCATCACCGACTGTCATTTCAAATGGCTCGCGGCCGAAATGACCATAAGCCGCTGTTTGTTGATACATCGGATGTAATAAATCTAACATTTTGGTAATGCCATAAGGACGTAAATCAAAATGCTCACGAACTAATTCAACTAAACGTTCCTCTGATAATTTCCCTGTGCCAAAGGTATCAATTGAAATAGAGGTCGGTTCAGCAACACCTATGGCATATGAAACTTGTATCTCACAACGATCAGCTAGGCCAGCTGCGACAATATTTTTAGCAACATAACGACCAGCATAAGCGGCACTGCGATCTACTTTTGATGGATCTTTACCTGAGAAAGCCCCACCACCATGACGAGCCATGCCACCGTAGGTATCAACAATGATCTTACGACCGGTTAACCCACAATCACCAACAGGGCCACCAATAACAAAGCGACCTGTTGGGTTGATATGATATTTAGTTTCAGCCGTTAACAACTCAGCTGGTAATGTGTGCTTGATAATGTTTTCCATGACCGCATCAACTAAATCTTCCTGTTTGATATCAGGGTTGTGTTGCGTAGAAAGTACAACCGTATCAATGGCAACAGGCTTATTACCTTCATAAATGAATGTTACCTGTGATTTAGCATCAGGGCGTAACCAAGGTAAAACGCCAGATTTACGTGCCTCAGCTTGACGCTCAACTAAACGGTGAGAGTAGTATAATGGCGCTGGCATTAGTGTCGGTGTTTCATTGGTTGCATAACCAAACATTAACCCTTGATCGCCGGCACCTTGCTCTTCCGGTTTACTACGGTCAACACCTTGAGCAATTTCAGGCGATTGTTGGCCAATCAAATTCATGATGCCACAGGTTTCCCCGTCAAAACCTACGTTTGAAGAGGTGTAGCCAATATCACTGATAACATTTCGAGTCAGTTTTTCTAAGTCAACCCAAGCATTTGTTGATACTTCACCTGAAATGATGGCCACGCCGGTTTTAACCATAGTCTCACAAGCAACACGGGCATGTTTATCTTTAGCAATAATGGCATCTAATACCGCATCAGAAATTTGATCGGCAATTTTATCCGGATGACCTTCAGATACAGACTCTGAAGTAAAAAAATGTCTAGACATAAATCCTCAGCAAAATTGAGTAATACAAAAATAATGCTGAGATTCTACACTTGTTAACAAAAACTATCTAGCTTTTTTACGCCTAGACGGCTAAACGTCTTTAAATCTTAATGTGTATCTGACTTAGTCGTGCTTGCGCTAAATACTGATTTTGAATTCAGAAAATCATTGTAGTTAATCAATAAAATATAGCTATTAGCAGGTCTTTTATATTTTAGGCTAATGTCTCTAGTGACAGGGGGGCTTGCCATAATTGGCTGAATATTTTCTTTTGATGCTTTGATACTTTGGAACTAAAGAATTGATATTGGCCTTGTTGAGTTGGACTAGCACAAAGCTCTAACTCGGCCAACTTTTTGCTCAATTGCATGGTTACCGGTGCTGCGGTCTCGATAATATTAACGGTCGAGCCGGCAATATCGCCTATTTGCGCTTGTAAAAAAGGGTAGTGTGTACAGCCAAGTACTAGCGTATCAACACCTTGATTTACCAGGGGTTTTATATATTTTTGCAATAAACTTGCACAGGCCTGAGTTTGTTGTTTACCCTGCTCAATAAACTCAACTAAGCCTGGGCAGGGCTGAATAAAGACTTGTGCACCATTATGATGTAAATCAATTAATCTCTGAAATCGTTGATTTTCACTGGTTGCTTGTGTCGCTAAAATGGCAACTTTTTTATTGATACTTTGCTTAGCTGCTGGTTTGATCGCTGGCTCAACACCAATAATGGGGATATTAACCCGTGCTCTTAATTGCTCAATAGCATTTACCGTGGCGGTGTTGCAAGCGATGACTAATGCTTTGACGCCTTTATTAATTAACTGCGTCGCAATTGTATTGACTCGCTCGATAATGAAATCGACAGATTTGTCACCATATGGTGCATAAAGGCTATCGGCTACATAAATAATATTTTCATGAGGAAGCTGTTCAGCAATACATTTAGCAATAGAAAGACCGCCGACACCTGAATCAAATACGCCAATTGCCGCTGAAGTGTCAACATGTTCAGATGTTACTGTCATTGTTTGCTTGGTTATCGGTGCTGGGTAATTTGCTTGCTTAGTGATGATCTTGGCTCAATTGTTTTAAATAGGCTTTGCTGGTTAAATTGTATTGCTTTTTGAGATAAAAAAGCAATGCAATCTAGCAAGTAAAATTTTTACATGCTTCGCAGATGTTTAGCCGATATAGCTTAGATGCAAGTTTCTCAGTAATTTGAAACAAGTATGATGATATTTCATATCGAAAAAGTGGCAGGTTTTTAGGTTATGTGCATTGAATAAGTATAATAAGGACGCTGCCAAGGAGGAGTAGCTCACAATAGTCCTTAACAGTGTGTACTTTTCTTCGCAATGCGCGCAAATATGAAGAAATTACTAGTTGGTTAAATAATGGCTTAAATATAGAATGTTTGAAGATAACAAGGAAGAGAAAGGACGCTTCCAAGGTGCCGTAGCTCACAATAGTCCTGAACACCGTGTGTTCAGGGCGGAAATATCATGCTAACCGTAGGCTTCCCGATACAAGCCGGGCTTGCACAATAGCTAATAGTCAATTCCCTAAGGTAAAACTTATCGGCTCAGGGACATAGTTCGCACACAAACACCCCAGAAGACAGCTTCAGTATAGCGAAAAAAATTTCATCGACTAAGCTTTTTTTTGTAATATTTAGCTGAGTGTCGAGTAATTATGCGTTATGTTTTATTTTTAAGCTTATAGGTTTGAAAAATGATAACGAGCCGTTAATGCACTCATTTAGGGTCAAAAAGCTAAGCGCTTTTTTTCTTGCTAGGTGATAGCGCCTGTTCAATTGTTGATTGTAACAAAGCAATCTTATCTTGGTTTTCTTGTTGCTCAAGCATTAATTTTTGCTGAGTTTGCAATAAGTCATTACTTAAATTCAATGCTGTCATTAATAATGTTTGCTCAGGCGTGCTAATGGTTTTGCTTGCGCCAGCCTTTGCTAGGCGAGCGCTCAACTCTTGCGCTGCAGACAATAAGGCGGTTTCTTGCCCTATTGGGCAAGCAACTTTTAGCTTGCGATCAACAATGTTGATTTCTACAGTTCTTTGCGCCATTTGTAAAAAAATTCCAAGTATTATTAACAATATAGCCAACAAAATGATAAATACTGGCCATTCTGGAGATAATAACTATGCTGAGCCATCTATGCAAGTAAATAGCAAGCTTTATAGTCATTTTCTGTTATTTTACTTTTCTGTTATTTTGCTCAGTGATACCATATCCGCTAACAATTCCCTGTAATTATAGAAAGTTAATGATGACGGATATAACAACGACGAACGATGGCGATAATAACTTAATTGATTTCGCCAGCATGCAAGCTGTTTTAACGAGTGAAGATGTTAAGTCACATGCCAGTGAGCTACACGGGGTTTTAACTGGCTTGGTGTGCGCCGGATTTGCTTTTGAAGATCAAGATTATCTCGCCATGCTAAATGACTTGTTTCATGAGGGTGATAGCTTTCCAAAAGCGGTAAAAATAGCCCTTAAACAAATGTACAATGAATTATGGACAAGTATCTTAGACGATAGTTATAGCTTCAATTTATTATTACCCGATGATGACGAGAGTATGGCAGAGCGCGGGCATGCATTGAGCATTTGGGTGCAAGGCTTTAACTTAGGTTTTGGTTTACAACAAAAAGATAACCCTGTGGTTTCTGAAGATGTAAAAGAAGTGCTAACCGATTTTGGTGAAATAGCTAATTTATCAGATGAAATGGACGAAGACGAAGATACAGAACAAGCGTATTTTGAAATTTGTGAGTATGTTCGTATCTCGGCATTATTGTGTTTTAGCGAATTAGCGACACCGCCCAATGAAAAAAAATCGGATCAAGACAAGAAAACATTGCATTAATCCCTCTTCGCCAGGTGTTTTAAAAGCAATAAAACTTAAGTTAATCAAGGCTAAGTAACGCAACAATGGCAAACATAAATAGATAATATTATGACCAATCAAATCCTCAGTAAATTACCATTAACTGATTTTGCTAAACATCGTGCTGCCTTGTTTGCCAAAATGCCAATGAACAGTATTGCCTTATTACCAGCGGCTAGTGAAACAACGCGCAGTAATGATACCGAGTATGCTTTTTGTCAAGACAAAAACTTCTTCTATTTAACCGGTTTTAATGAGCCTGATGCGTTATTGGTTTTACTTAAAGCAGAGCACGGTGAAGTTGAGTCAATCTTGTTCTCATTACCGAAAGATCCATTATATGAAATTTGGCATGGCAGACGTATAGGCCAAGAAAAAGCAGTGCAAGCGTATGGTTTTGATGCATGTTATGAGGTTGAGCAAATCAATACTTATATCGCTGAATACCTTGATGGCAAAAGCCAAGTATTATTTGGCTTTAGTGATCATGATTTTGCCGCACAAGTTTTTAAATGGTTAAAAAAGGTAAAGGCTAGCAATCGTCAAGGGATGAAAACTCCGCAACAGTTAACCGATGTCGAACCAATACTTGCTGATTTACGCCTCATTAAAAGTGATAATGAAATAGCGTTAATGCGTCAAGCAAACTATATCTCAGGTTTGGCGCATCAAAGAGCAATGCAAAAAAGCCAAGTAGGCAAGTTCGAGTATCAAATAGAAGCTGAAATATTGCATGAATTTGCTCGCCATGGTGCAAGACACCCTGCGTATGCCAGTATTGTTGCCGGCGGTGATAATGCCAATATTTTACATTACACGGATAATGACGATGTTCTCAAAGAAAATGAATTACTTTTGATAGATGCTGGCGCCGAGTTAGCCGGTTATGCAGCTGATATTACGCGTACCTTTCCTGTGAATGGCCAGTTTAGTGCTGAGCAAAAAGCAATATATCAATTGGTACTTGATGCTAAAAATTTAGCCATCAATGCCATCAAGCCGGGTATGTGTTTTGCTAAGTTAAATGAATTAACTAATACTTTTTTAACGCAAGGGTTAATCGACTTAGGCATATTGGACGGCGATTTGGTTGAGCTTGTTGAAACAAAAAAAGTTAAAAAATATTTTATTCATGGCTTGGGTCATTGGTTAGGTTTAGACGTGCATGATGTCGGTGATTATCAAATAAACTCGGAGCGAGAACAATTGCGTGCTTTTGAAAAAGGCATGGTCATGACGATTGAACCAGGTATTTATATCCCCTTGAGCGACCTAAATGTTGCTGAAAAGTGGCGTGGTATCGGTGTCCGCATCGAAGATAATATTGCGGTCACTAAGCACGGCTTTGAAAACTTAACCATGAACTCACCACAAACCATTGAAGACATCGAAGCGTTAATGCAAAAACGCAAAAATTGATCTATTTAAACTGCCTGTGGCTTAGTTGTCTCAATAAAAGCCCCATGCAATATAAACCATTAATGTACGCTTGCTGTATATTATTAATAATTATTAAAGACTAAGATTAAAGTGATGGACAAGCCAAAGCAATTTTTTGATGTCATTATTTCCGGTGGGGGGTTAACTGGCAGTTTAATGGCGTTAAGTTTAAGTCAATTAACTAAAGTTGACGGTAGCTTATTGTCCATTGCGATTGTCGAAACACAAGCTTATCAAAAAACTACTACCACCGATGCACAGGCCCTGTTTGATGAGCGTGTCTTGGCACTGTCTCATGGCAGTGCAAGCTATCTTAACAAAATAGGCGCATGGCAGTTCATAGAAAAGCAAGCATGCGCCATTACCGATATTGATATTTCTGATCGTGGTCACTTTGCTAAAACAAGATTAACGGCAGCAGAACATGGCGTTAATGCACTGGGGTATGTGGTCGATATGGCGATAATAGGCAAGGCGCATTTACAAGCATTAACAGCAAACAATAATCGTGGTCAAAATATTCATTGGTTTAGCCCTGATAGCATAGAACACATAGCTTGGCATAATGAACTGTCAGCTGAGTTTAGTGAGCATAAGGCATCAGCCTCAAGTCAAGCGCAGGTGAAATTGAAATCAGGTAATGTTTTATCGGCAAGTTTATTACTCGCCTGTGATGGTGTGCAATCACCTTGTCGAGAGCTGGCTAATATTAAAGTGAGCGCTGATGATTATGCTCAGGTGGCTCTTATTGCCAATGTTAGCACCAGTAAAGCACATCAAAATAAAGCCTTTGAGCGCTTTACCAATCATGGCCCTATTGCCATGTTACCGCTAAACGCTATTGCCGCTAACCCTAACGATAGTCGATGCTCGCTTGTGTGGACTATGTTGCCACAAGATAGCGAAAAAATGGTCGCGCTTAACGATAAAGACTTTGCTCAAGCGTTAGAAGAGGCTTTTGGTCGTTACCTTGGCCAAATAACGCATGTCGGTAAACGATTTAGTTACCCGTTAGTGTTATTACAAGCTAAACAGCAAGTGCATCATCGCATGGCATTAATTGGCAATGCATCGCATACTATTCACCCTATTGCTGGGCAGGGGTTCAATTTAGGTTTAAGAGACGTGCAAGTCATGGCTGACATAGTTAGCAAAGCCTTGGCTAATAACCAAGATATAGGCAGCTTCGCTTTACTGAATGCTTATCAAAGCAACAGAGCAAAAGATCAGCAAGAAATTATTCAATTAACAGACTCATTGGTTACTTTGTTTGCTAATGATTTAGCGCCCTTGGTTATTGGCCGAAACATAGGCCTGCATGCACTCAATTTTATCTCGCCGTTAAAAAATGCCCTAGTAAAAAAGACCATGGGTTATTAGTTTACGATTTTGATATCTGAAATATAAGAGAAAAACATGCAAAAATTTGATGTATTAGTTGTAGGTGCTGGCATGGTCGGGTTAACACTCGCCTTAGCTTTACGCAAACAAAGTCAGTTAACAATCGCCATTGTTGATACACAAGCCGCTGTTGAATTAGATGAAAATATTGATGTTAGGGTAAGTGCGATTAATGTTGCCAGTAAAAATATATTGACTAACCTTGGCGTTTGGTCTGCGATTGAAAGTAGCCGTATGCAAGCATATCAAAACATGCATGTTTGGGATAAAGCCGGTATTGGCAAACTTAATTTCTCAGCGCAAGATAGCGACAGTTTTCCACCAGAAGAGCACCTAGGGTGGATCATTGAAAACAAAGTTATACGCCATGCTTTATGGCAAAAAGCCCAGCAAGATGAAGGTATTCATTTTTTTACCGACAATAAGCTTGCCAGCATCAGTCATGGCGACAGTGAAGTGTTTGCTACATTTGCTCAACAATCTAATGAGCAAAGTCAGGGGCCAACGGCGCAACCGATTATTGCCAAACTTGTCGTGGGCGCTGACGGCGCTAATTCATGGGTTCGTCAACAAATGGATATGGCGATGATCTTCAAAGATTATGATCATCATGCCATCGTTGCTACGGTTGATTGTTCGCAAGGCCATCAAAATACTGCTTGGCAAGTTTTTTTAGCGACCGGGCCACTGGCTTTTTTACCGTTACAGTCAACAAGCGCTTTTGCAAATTTATGTTCGATTGTTTATTCAACTTCACCAGATGATGCTCAGCGGCTAATGAAGCTTAATGCTATTGACTTTGCCAAAGCATTAACCTCAGCAAGTGATGGTAAATTAGGCAATATTAGCCTCAAGAGTGAACGTTTTTCTTATCCCTTATCCATGCGATTGGCACAAGATTTTGTCAAAGAACGTGTTGTCCTTATTGGCGATGCGGCACATACCATTCACCCATTAGCGGGGCAGGGCGTCAATTTAGGTTTGCTTGATGCCGTCGCATTAGCACAAACCTTGACCGCCAGTTTACCAGCCGACACTGATAGGCATTACCTAGACATGGCTAATGATTTTGTTAATTTCAGTGAGCTAAAAGCATTTGCTCGTTGGCGAAAAAGTGAGGCGGTGGAAATGATTAGCGCCATGGCAGGTATCAAACAAGCTTTTAGCCCACAACAAGCACCGATTAAATTGTTACGCGGGATTGGTATGAATATGCTTAATCATTTTGCCCCTGCTAAACAGCAGTTAATTAAGCAAGCGCTTGGGCTCAAGCAAGATCTCCCTAGGCTTGCTTATCGACAAAGCATGCTTTAACACTGTGCTTTTTCGACAAATATCTATGAGCAAGCAGCTAGCGCAAATAAAAGCCCTTAATGATTTTGGCTTTTATTTGATCTACCACACTAACCAAGCTGTCACCTTGATTAAAATTTTCAAATCCGCCCATTAATAAAATATTATTCAGATATTTAATTAAACATGGTTTTATATTTTTTAATTATAGCTTTTGTTGTTGAATCAACGGAGTCTCGCGGCTATAATTATGCCACTTGAATTATTCATAATAATTAAATCCTTTTTGATCACGCTCAGGTGGAACAGATGACAAATAAAACAGTATTACATGCGAAACATTTAGCTTCAGGTGCAAAAATGGTTGATTTTCATGGCTGGGAAATGCCGATTAACTATGGCTCTCAAATAGAAGAGCACCATGCGGTAAGAACTAATGCTGGTATGTTTGATGTTTCACATATGACTATTGTTGATGTACAAGGCGAAGATGCCAAGGCATTTTTACGTCGTTTGGTGATTAATGATGTTGCTAAATTAACCCAAGCGGGTAAAGCACTTTACACAGGTATGTTAAATGAAGAAGGCGGCGTCATTGACGATTTGATCATTTACTTTTTTTCAGAAACTAACTATCGCTTGGTCGTTAACTCTGCAACGCGTGAAAAAGATCTGGCTTGGATGGATAAGCAATCAGCTGGCTTTGATATCACTATTACTGAACGTCCTGAGTTTGGCATGATTGCGGTACAAGGGCCACAAGCTATTGCTAAAGTCGCTACCTTATTGTCTGACGAAGAAAGTGCTGCTGTTGAAGGTATGAAACCATTTTTTGGTGTACAAGTTGGCGACTTATTTATTGCCACGACGGGCTACACGGGTGAAAGTGGCTACGAAATTATTGTACCAGATAGTGTCGCAGAAGATTTTTGGCAAAAATTATTAGACGCAGGGGTTGTCCCTTGTGGATTAGGTGCTCGTGATACCTTACGTCTTGAAGCGGGTATGAATCTTTACGGTTTAGATATGGACGACACTGTATCTCCGTTAGCTGCAAACATGGCATGGACAATTAGCTGGGAACCAACTGAGCGTGACTTTATTGGCCGTGATGTTTTAACGGTGCAAAAAGAAGCTGGCGACCAACCTAAATTAGTTGGTTTAGTGCTTGAAGCCAAAGGAGTGTTGCGTACCGGTCAGAAGGTGGTTACTGACTTAGGAGAAGGTTCGGCTTTTGAAGGCGTTATCACCTCAGGTACTTTTTCACCGACATTAGAGCATAGTATTGCGCTAGCACGAGTGCCACGCGGGGTAAAAGTGGGTGATGTTGTTGAAGTAGAAATGCGCAAGAAATTAGTAAAAGTCACTGTTACTAAGCCTAGTTTTGTCCGAAACGGCAAAAAAGTTTTTTAACTCGTTACACTTGTTATCAAAGTCTCTGGCTTTGACTGTAATTCAAATTATTTAGAATTTATATTATTATCTAGCGGTGTTTGTGCTATATAAATTTACAGAAATTTAAACTATCAAGAATAGGAAAAATAAAAATGAGCAACATTCCTTCAGAATTAAAATATGCAACATCTCATGAGTGGGTTCGTAACGAAGGTGACGGTATTGTTACCGTTGGTATTACTGAACACGCACAAGATCTTTTAGGTGATATGGTCTTTGTTGAATTACCGGAAGTAGAAGACGAAATCAGCACAGGTGATGACGTTGCCGTTGCAGAATCTGTAAAAGCAGCCTCAGACATCTATGCACCGGTATCAGGTACGGTTATTGAAGTAAACGAAGAGCTTGAAGATTCACCAGAGTTAGTTAACTCTGACGCATTTGGTGACGGTTGGATGTTCAAAGTTAAACTTGCTGACGAAGGTGAGTTAGACAACCTATTAGACGCAGAAGGGTATGCAAACTCTATTGACGAAGAATAATTTTAACAAGGCTAAACACCACAACAGCCTTGGTTAAATTTCGTAGTCTTAGACTACTGTTGGAAAACGCATATTTAAGCCTCTCTCTTGAGAAAGAAGCGGGGCTTTATTTTTTATATAGCAAATACAATTTATTTAAGTGAAACTGTTATGACCTCAAAGATATCGGTTAACTCTCTAAGTGAGTTAGAGCAAACACAAGATTTTACTCGTCGCCATATTGGCCCGAGTGAATCACAAACTCAAGTCATGTTAAATGAAATAGGCGCAGAGTCTGTTGATGCCTTAATTGACGAAATTGTACCAAGCGACATTCGCTTAGCTGATTTACCAAACATTACTGAGAGTAAAACAGAAGTAAAAGCACTGGCTGATTTAAAAGCCGTTGCTAGCTTAAATAAAGTAAACGACAGCTATATTGGTTTAGGTTATTTTCCAACGTTAACACCTAACGTAATTTTACGTAACGTACTAGAAAACCCAGGGTGGTATACCGCTTACACGCCGTATCAACCAGAAATTGCGCAAGGTCGTTTAGAATCATTATTAAACTACCAACAAATGTGTTTAGACCTTACCGGCCTTGATCTAGCCTCTGCCTCATTGCTTGATGAAGCAACCGCTGCCGCAGAAGCGATGGCGCTTGCTAAACGTGTGGCAAAAAACAAAAAATCAAACCTATTCTTTATTGCAGAAGATGTTTACCCACAAACAATTGATGTGGTTAAGCAACGTGCTGAAATGTTTGGGTTTGATATTATTGTTGCCCCAGCAAGTGAAGCCGCAGAGCATGATATTTTTGGTGCCCTTATACAATATCCAAGCGCGAGTGGTGAAATAACCGACATTAGTGAGTTAATCGAAAAAATCCACACTAAAAAAGCTATTGTGGCGGTTGCTGCAGATATTATGAGCTTGGTATTACTTAAATCGCCAGGTGAATTGGGTGCCGATGCGGTTATTGGTTCAAGCCAGCGCTTTGGTGTGCCAATGGGCTATGGTGGCCCTCACGCGGCATTTTTTACTACCAGTGACAAGTACAAACGTTCATTGCCGGGTCGTATTATTGGGGTATCAAAAGATAGCCGTGACAACCCAGCATTGCGTATGGCAATGCAAACACGTGAACAACATATTCGCCGTGAAAAAGCCAACTCAAACATTTGTACTGCACAAGTATTACTTGCCAATATGGCGGCGTTTTATGCGGTTTATCATGGTCCTCAAGGTTTAAAAACTATTGCTAATCGTATTCATCGTTTAACTGATATTTTATATTTGGGTACGCAAAGTCAGGGCTTAACCGCAGCGCATGCTAACTATTTTGATACCTTAACCTTTAATCTTGATGCACAAGGTGTTGATAAAGAAGCGATAGTAGCACGTGCCTTAGCCGCAAACTTAAACCTGCGTACTGACGTTGATGGACAAATCGCAGTGTCACTTGATGAAACCACTACCCGTGAAAAGCTTGCAGTATTATTTGACGTACTCCTTGGTGAAGGCCATGGCTTAGATGTTGCTGAACTTGATAATAAAATTATTCAATCAGGTTATTCGTCAATTCCGGCTGCCTTAGTACGTGAATCAGAAATTCTTACTCACCCAGTATTTAACTCATACCACAGCGAAACAGAAATGCTTCGTTATATTAAAAAGCTAGAGAACAAAGATTTAGCGTTGAATCACTCAATGATTTCTTTAGGCTCTTGTACCATGAAATTAAATGCAACTGCGCAGATGATCCCTGTATCATGGCCTGAGTTTGCCAACATGCACCCGTTTGCACCGGTTGACCAAGCTACTGGCTACAAGCAAATGATTGATGAATTGGCGGATTGGTTAGTGGAATTAACCGGTTACGACAAGATGTCGATGCAACCCAATTCAGGGGCACAAGGTGAGTATGCTGGCTTAATTGCTATTCATAAGTATCATGAAAGCCGTGGCGATTCACATCGTAACATTTGTTTAATTCCATCATCAGCACACGGCACTAACCCAGCGTCTGCGCAAATGGTGGGGATGAAAGTAGTTGTGGTTGATTGTGATAAAGAGGGTAACGTTGACATGGCTGACTTAACAGCAAAAGCTGAAGAGTTACGTGACAATTTATCGTGTATTATGATCACTTACCCATCAACCCATGGTGTATATGAGAAAACCATTGCTGAAATTTGTAATATTGTTCATGACAATGGCGGCCAAGTTTACCTTGATGGCGCAAACATGAATGCTCAAGTAGGTTTAACCTCACCAGGTTTTATTGGCGCTGATGTTTCTCATTTAAACCTACATAAAACCTTTGCTATTCCTCACGGTGGCGGTGGCCCAGGTATGGGACCTATTGGCGTTAAAGCACACTTAGCCCCGTTTTTACCTGATCATTCATTGATCACCGTAGATAGTGAAACCCGTGGAAATGGCGCCGTATCCGCAGCACCATTTGGTAGTGCCGGTATTTTATGTATCTCATACCTTTATGTGGCTTTATTAGGTAAAACAGGGGTAACCGATTCGACTAAGTATGCCATTACTAATGCCAACTATTTAGCGAAAAAATTAAGCCAACATTACCCAATTTTATACACAGGTGATAACGACCGTGTTGCACACGAGTGTATTATTGATTTACGCCCAATTAAAGCAGACTGTGGTATTACAGAAGTTGATATTGCTAAACGTTTAATGGATTATGGCTTCCATGCGCCAACTATGTCGTTCCCTGTAGCTGGTACCTTTATGATTGAGCCTACTGAATCTGAAAGCAAAGTTGAGCTTGACCGTTTCATTGAAGCCATGGTTTGCATTCGTGATGAAGTACGCAAAGTTGAATCAGGTGAGTGGACAGAGCAAGACAACCCGCTTCATAACGCGCCGCATACTATGGCTGATATTACTTCTGAGTGGAACCGCGCTTACTCTATTAAAGAAGCGGTTTACCCAGTAGCAGCCGTGGCAGAAAATAAATTCTGGCCAACGGTTAACCGCATTGATGATGTTTATGGTGACAGAAACTTGATTTGTTCGTGTCCAAGCGTTGACACCTACAAAGAGTAGTTTGTGAGTCGAATAAAGTTTGTGACTCGTAAAGAATAGAAAAGGTGAGCCTAGTGCTCACCTTTTTTATGGGGATAATATTTTATTCAAGGTAAGTTAGCTGACTGTTTAGATGGAAGTAATGTTGTATTATGCTGAGTTTAAGCTGTAACCTTAATCACTGACTGAGTTTGCACAGCATTTTATCTACCGTATTCTTTGTAAATATAGTTTATGGGTGTCTTAATTTTGCCGCAATAAGGCGCTTTGAGTTCACTAATCATTGCAGTGGCCTCTAAAGAATCGCACAAAGCGCTCAATTTTGTGTTGAAGGCGTTACGCGTATATCAACAGCTAAATAGCTAATATAATAAGTGATTTCCTCCTCCCCGATAACTTTTGGGTGTCGCTTTTGATTAAAAAGAATAGAGCGCTTAATGCATAGTAAATAAGATTCCTCAGTATGAATACTATAATGTTTCATCTGAAGTAGATGACGAATATTCTATAAAAAGGAGATTTAGACATAAGCAAAACACCTTTAATTGTGTTTATATAAAGTTACAGGTATTCATATAAAAAAGATCAAATTTTTTAATGATTGGATATTACTGAGAACTCTCAGTAAATGACTAAAATCTATAAAGCAGTTCAAATAAAAACACTAAGTCACTGATATATAATATTTTAATAATCTTTCTTTCAATTGGATATTACTGAGAACTCTCAGTAATATCCAAAAGGTATCGAAAATAAAATATTATACGTTTATAAGTAACTGAAAATATGACATATTAATGAGAATTAAATTAAAACTATGGAGCGGACATTACTGAGACGTCTCCATAATAAGCGTTATAAGCCCTTGGAGGTTTGGTGGCAAATAAAGTACTTCGGCAAAAATTAGCTTTTGCCAGCTTAGCTCCAGTAATGGTTCCTGGGTTTATTTTTTATACTTTCGTTCATGGGTATTATGAAAAGGTATTTGTATTTAGTTTAGTTCTATTGGCGGGGGCGTTCTTTTTCAATAAATACTTTAAGTTTTTTGTTAAGTCTGAAGGTTTTATTAAAAGGCTTATTTGGTCATTTATATTAGTTAATGTATCAATGGTAATTATGACTTTTGCGCCCGAAGCTAAAAATGCCTTCGCAGGAGCCGCATTATTTTTATATATGCCTTCAATGTTTATTTCTATTAGTATGTTAACTGGTAGTAAGGCTGCTCATAAAGTGGCAATGTATTGTAAAAAGGGCTTATAACAAGTCGCTCAAAGTGGACGCAAAACAGTTGGCTTGCGCTCATTCTTCGCTAATTTTAGCCAACAATTTTGCGCCCGTTAGCGAGGCGTTATGTATCTAAAGGAGTAAGATGAAAAATTTAGCATTTGTGTTTCTAATATTTGCGCTACCATCAATTTGTTATGCGGAGTCTTATATCTATGAAAGGGGGAGTTACAAGTTTAAAG
>JBFONR010000029.1:0-3148 GCA_040779365.1 Colwelliaceae bacterium MEBiC 14330 | reverse complement strand
CTAGATTCGCAGCTTTTGAGTAGGAGTGAAAAAGCAGCCCAAAGGACTAGTAAGATCCAAAACGAATACCCACCAAAATTGAAAAGGACTTTCTTAATTGCAGAACGCATCAACTCTCCATGTACAACTAACGCCTCGCTAACGGGCGCAAAATTGTTGGCTATAATTAGCGAAGAATGAGCGCAAGCCAACTTTTTTGCGTCCACTTTAAGCCACTTGTTATATTTTTTTACTGTTTAACCTAAAATAAGCATCTAGTTTTTTATGAGACTTATAAACACCAGATAGAGTTTTTTCAGTGTTACCAGCTAGGTTAAACTCTTTTTCAATATATCCCATATCTTGGACATAACCACTTCTAACTTTACCGTATTTTAATAAGATATAAACACTACCTGATTGAGGGTTGGAACTAATATTTTTTAATTGATAAGTATATTGGCAATTACCATCAAAACACTTGAAACTAGAAGATATAATTTCGACATTTTGCTGTGATTTGAAAAAGGTAAGTCCTATTACTGCGACTAACAGAACAGCAGTCAAACTTATTAACACTCTAACAAAGATAGATGAACCCTCGAAAAATATAACGCTCTGTTAAGCTGTAAAAAATGGTTGGCTATAATCGCGAAGCGATGGCCAACTGTTTTTTATCAGTTTAAACAGCTTGTTATGTTTTTACCAACATAGTTCGTACGAACCGTTT
Organism: Colwelliaceae bacterium MEBiC 14330; assembly: GCA_040779365.1. Classification (GTDB taxonomy): domain Bacteria; phylum Pseudomonadota; class Gammaproteobacteria; order Enterobacterales; family Alteromonadaceae; genus Colwellia. Next base: position 2,439 of record JBFONR010000029.1, on the reverse strand, counting down.
TTGTTTTCAATTGCTAGATCTGAAAAGCCATTAACAATTAGATCAGCTAAAGCTAATTCAGATTCTTTATGGCTAGTTAATATAGCTACAGTAAAACACCCTGCTTCTTTAGCTGATTTGACACCAGCAGGGGAATCTTCGAAAGCAACACAGCTCATCGAATTCACACCCAGTTTTTTAGATGCAAGCATAAATGGTTCAGGATGTGGCTTACCAAATTTAACATCTTCGGCACAGACCATGTTCGTAGGCAACTTAAAACCAGATGCACGCAAACTTGTCTCTGCAACCTTTCTTGGGCCACTCGTCGCTATTGCCCATGAACACTTAGGTATATTTTCTACAAAACTTAATGCACCATCAATTTCAGTAGCTGATTCCATTGCTTTTATTGCGATTCTTTTAACTACATTTTCTTCATTCACATTTGCGTATTGAGAACCAACTAACTCTAAAGTTTCGCAAATTTGCCTTCCGTGCACGTGTGGATATACAATTGAAAACTCTATTCCGCTTAGTCCAGCCCATTCTTTCCAAATATTATTTATAACCAGTGTGGTGTTTACAAGAGTTGCATCTACATCAAATATAAAACCGTTGCATGAATGTCTATTTATCAAATCTATTCCTTAAATTTGCAACTACGAAAATGGCAATGAAACATAACGCCCTCATTAATGGGCAAAATTTGGTTGGCTAAACTTAGCGACGAAGGAGCAAAAAGCCAACTGAATTTTGTCCCGATTTAATAGCTTGTTAGCTTTTGCGGAACTCTATTTTTGAGATATAAAAGACTAACCCCGCAATAAACCCAACAATTGAAAACAAGAACCACTGTAAAAAGCTATATCCATAACCGATTAGCGTAATAGTACCATTTTCAACCAATACATTTCCATTTACAACCGAGCGCTCTAAACCAAAAGGAAAAACAAAAAATAAGGAAACTAAACAGGTAGAAGCTACAGCAGATTTGAGCACTGTATTTAATGAGTAGCCACAGTTTTTCGTAATAAATTTGTATATTGGAAAAGCTGTAAATGGAACCAAAAATAAAACAATTATTAATGACCAAACGAATATACCAATAGGTAATGTCGTAAATTTCATTTCAATAGCCATTGGTGACAAGAAAGCGACAACCAATGAAGCCAAAATAAAACTTAATATTGTTCTCAACTCGAAACCTTATAGAAAGCTAACGCCCTAATAATGGGCTAAAAATTGTTGGCTAAAATGTTGAGGAACGAAAACAGCCAACTATTTTTTGTCCTTATTTATTAGATTGTTAGCTGTACTTAGGTGAATAAGTCAGCCTGTGCTTCAACCTGCTTTTTATTAAACTTATATTTTTTACCTTGAAGCGTTTCAAGCTCTTCTCCACTGTCGATTTTTCGTATAACAGTGGAAACAGAATACCCAGTAATTTGAATCTCACCTGTTTCATCGAGTTTTTGATGAATTAATAATACACATTCGATTGTAGTACCGTGTTTGAAACTAATGACTTCATTAAGTACATCAAGGTTGAAATGTTTATCATTCATTGAAAATGAAATAGGCTCATTTTCATATACACCTTTCCATTTATATCTGCCTTCTTTTAAGACTGGCGCAATAATTTCAACTAGAGCGTCATCGACAGTAATAGGAGTAAGGTTATGGGAATGAATAATAAAGTTTCTGAAGTTATTCCGAAGAACAATTCGTTCATCGGTAATTGGCATTCCGTTAGAATTCAATGCTGTCAAGCCTATTTTTTCTATTTTGTTATATCTATTTAACTGCTTATAAAAGTTGGACTTTCTTGTGACTACTTTTAAATTTGTTTCGAGTGACTCTGCAACTTTAGCAACCGTTTTTTCATTTACTTCTTCATTTTCTAATTCGGTTTTAAGTTTTTTAATTCTTAATTTCTTCTCTTCAATACTTAGTCTTAGGTTTTGCTTTTGCAATTGATCCAATTCTGGATCTGAAAATGGAATTCTTGAACTAACGAGAGCCATGATTGAAATAAAAATAGATACTTGGACTCCGTTTTTACCGATTATTTTCCAAGCTTCTTTTAAACCACCTTCGCGATAAGCTTCTGACTCTAATTGAATCGACAGCTCTAATTCTTTAGCAACTTCCATAGCTATAGCTAAAAACTCAGATTCGCATTGATTTCGAACTAAAGCATTCATCGAATGAGATGAATCATTGAAGTAGTAATGAAGTTCGAGTTTTTCGGCAGATAAATCCATTATTTTCAATCCTTTGATTGTATTAGAACCATTATGGCGGAATACAAAGGTACGATGCAACTTTTTGTACAGCTAACGCCTCGTTAAGAGGCAAATAATATGTTGGCTAAAATAAGCGACGCAGGAGCAAAAGCCAACTGTTATTTGTCCTGCTTTAACGACTTGTTATGTGTTTGATTGCACCCAAGATTCA
>JBFONR010000028.1:0-3366 GCA_040779365.1 Colwelliaceae bacterium MEBiC 14330 | reverse complement strand
CTGTCCAGGTTGTGTCAAATAGATACATAACAAGCCAATTAATCAGGACAAATAACAGTTGGTTTTTGCTCCTGCGTCGCTTATTTTAACCAACTGATATTTGCCCATTATTGGGGCGTTAGAGTACTTATGAAGTTAGGTGTTATTTGCACAATCATTTTACTAATCACGGGCTGTTCTGAAAAAGCAGAAGAGTATGTTGATTTCAAAATGGCTTTTAAATATTCAACAGACGTAGGTCATTTTAAGTTTATTAAAGAAATTGATTGGAAAGTAAATGGAAAACAATGCACTTACCCTGTAAGAAGATATGAAGTAATAAAATCTTTTAAAGGTGGTTTAAAGTCAGGTGAATTTATAGATCTCCACGGTGATGTAGATTCATATGAAAATATGGAAAAAGAACGCATATTATTCATAACTAAAACTACATCAGAAGATACATTCTCGACAGATGAATGTGATATTCAAATGTTCAATCAATTTAAGAGCATTTCAATGTCTTGTTGTTTGGTTATCCCAAATGAACTTAGCAATAGTAAAGTAGTTATATTTTATGAAATGCTTAACTCAGAGCAACGTGGTCCCGATATTCCTCTGTCATTGGAAAGTGTATATAAGACGTTAACAAAGTACGGTGACTAAAGTACTCTAACAAGCTGTTTAACAAGGACAAAATACAGTTGGCTTTTGCTCCTTCGTCGCTTATTTTAGCCAACTATATTTTGCCCATTAACAGGGCGTTATGTTTAATCTAGGCGACTGAGCCTGTTATATATCCATACCGCAACAGTATAAATCGGCCTTTAAAATTCTGGTAATGTTAGATTCACTTAGACGGAAATAAGGGAATCTATGGCGAAAGTTAGGGTAAATCACTTCGCAGCTAAAACTATCCCACTCGGGCCAACCGTAGACTGGGAACATCTCATCATGGAAGCACTGCTTACCTTCCTCCTTACAGTATTCGCTTACATGGGCTTTATGGCCAAGGTCGCCAATCTGCTCATATTTTGCGCATTGGCCGCAATAATATGCTTTTTCTCATTCCTGCTTTCAGTGTATCTTGTCATATCAAATACGCTGTGGGCCAAAAAACATAACAAGGCAAGTCAGCATTAGCCACGCAAAGACACGCGTGGCTGGGACGCCCAACACTCCGTTTGCTTTGTGTTGTCGCTCCGCGCCAAACTAACACAAAGCAAACTACGTATTGGCCGCCGCTGCTGGCGGCGTTATGTTTTACGAGATCCAGCAATGAAGCTTATCGGAAGCAAAATGGAATTAGATTTTCGAGAAGAATTAATGACTTCAAGAAATAGCTTCAAGTCAGGCTCAAGTCTTAAGCGGGTGCTAGAGTCCAATGGGCATTCCACATCCAACGCTATCGTTTTACATCATACGCCGGATCAAACTGAAGATATCTACCTTGTTCTAATCAATGGTTCCTATATCGTCAGTGTTGAGCTAGACCGTTATGACCAATCTGTGCCACCTATTCTAGAACTGATCGAGCTTAAAGAATATAAGCATGGTTTAAGTCGTATGAACCAAGTACGGCTTCTAGTTGCTCAAGATATTTTATCGGGGAAAACATAACAAACCGCTTAAACCGAAGCCAAACACTCCAGTTGCCTTGTGATTCGCTTCGCTCATTTTATCACAAGGCAACCTCCGTATTTGTCTCGGGTTAGCGGGGCGTTATACGTTTCTAGAGTTTGGTGTTAAGTAAATGTCAGATGATGCAATAAAACTTGCTACAAAATTACTAGAGAGTGATGAGGATTATTTAGATAATGTCATAGGGCTCTGGCGAATTGGCAATAATAAATATAAGCAATGTTGGGATACTGAATTTCACGTATTTGGTGTAATTGAGTCTGATACTGATCATTTACCTTTGAAGCACGTACGAGCTAATTGTTCTCCTGAGTTCCTCGCTAAAGCTGATAAAGAGTTAGCTGAAACTATAGAGTTCTACAGAGCAGATGTAATCAATGCTTGTAATACAATTCTAAACCAGTTAAAAAACGTATAACAAGCTAATTAATAGGACAAAAAACAGTTTGCTGTTTTCGTGCCTCAACATTTTAGCCAACAATTTTGTGCCGCTTAGCGCGGCGTTATTTGCACAATGAAATCAGCGACTTATGAGGGTATTAAATATACTGTATAACTATACAGTATATTTTAACCCGTTTTAGCGCCAACAAAATCTAAGTAATGTACTTGACGAGAACTATACTTACCTTCACTTCCTTAAGTTAAGTTTGGGCAACATAAGCGGGGCGATGCTTAATGATTGACCCAAACTTAACTTAAGGATGATGCAGTCCTATCAAGTGCTACATTTACGCCGCTTTCATTGATTCGCAACCTGGGTTATATTTATTTATCAAGTTGTTATGGATAACCACGCAAAGGCTCAGGTTGCCAAATAACAAGCGATTGAATTGGGATGAAGTAACGGTTTGCTGTTTCGTTCCTCAACATTTTAGCAAACCGTTATTCCCCCATTAATAGGGCGTTATATGCCCGTAATGGCGGGTATTTTACTGCCAACTAATTGTTCTAGTTGACTAACGTATATTTTACTACAAGGGACTTTGTAAAAAGTAATAATAATGAAAACAAGAGCTACAAATAAAAATATGTTTCTGGTCTTTTTAGGACCATCAATTTTATCATTTGTGTTAATTCACTTGTTTAAATATGCAGAGGTAAACATACTTCAAGAGTTAACCGATAGTTTCTTAAGTCAATATACGGTAGGGGTCAATATAGCTCGTTATTCTCCTTACCCTCAATTTTTTTCAGCGGCTTTGTTCGTCAACGTAGCTTTAATTCCCATACTCATATTCTATTGGTGGCCGATTGCTGATGGTAAAAACCCAAAAGGAATTTTTTATGTTTTATCACCACTTAAAGGTTTTTTATTTCTACTAATAACCGCAATGTTTTATTTGATTGCTTGGTCACTTCCTGTAAACGTGGATCCTTTGGAAAATGTAGGAAGACACTCATTACGAAATATGTACACTAGTAGCTTTTTATTCTATTTAATGTTTTTAATGCCAATTTCTTTTTGGTCAATGTTGATCTCCGGGTACATTAAAACGTTAATCGAAATAAAAAAAGTATGACTATGGGCATATAACAAGCCACTTAAGCGGGACTAAAAACAGTTGGCTACTTTCGCTCCGCTCAGTATTATAGCCAACAATTTATTAGCCCCTTAGTGGGGCGTTATAAGTACAAGGATAGTCAAGAGTATGTGGGAAAATTTAAGTAAAACTCAAAAGTTTTTATTCATTGCGTTAATGTGCTTTGTAGCACCTTTTGCGCCTGAATTTATTTTATTGGCCG
>JBFONR010000027.1:0-10094 GCA_040779365.1 Colwelliaceae bacterium MEBiC 14330 | reverse complement strand
AAGAAACGTAAACCGTCTGGTGACTTAATGCTCCATACTGATAGAGGCGTTGAGTATCGGGGACATGTTTACCAAAAAGTATTGAAACACCACGGGATAATTCATAGTTTGAGTCGAGCAGGGAAATGTACTGATAATGCGCATATGGAATCATTTTTCCATTCAATGAAGGTAGAAGTTATTCGCGGTAATAGGTTTAAAAATGATAAAGAGCTACGTAGAACACTTGGCAGTTACATTAACAAATACTACAATGTTTCGAGGATGCATTCAGGAATAAACTATTGTTCTTCCGTAGAATATGAAGCCCTGGCAGCGTAAAATAAAAATGTGTCCGTTTTATCGGGGGAAGATCAGTTTATCACAACTTTAAAACCCAATTTAGCATACGATTAATTCATACATGCTACTTACTACATAGTTAACTATAAATCGTTAATCGTTCACAAAATTCATAATGATGTTAATCGCAAATTTATGTCGTTATATTTAAAAAAATAAAATTTTGTCTGTATTTTAACCGAGGAAAGCTAGAAACTGACGTCAGTTAGCGACACTTGGCAAAAAAATTGTTAAATAAGTGTAGGCTTTGTTGACATTGAGCTTTAAACAAAATAGCTTAGCTTTGTTTCTTGGATTGACATGCCAGTGACAAGTTAAGCTTTAGTCAATAATTGACTATAAAACGGTCATTGCGTAATTATCCTTAAAAAAGTAAAAAAAAATCGCAACAAAGTTTTACATTTAGGAAATTTTGTCGCAGTATGAAGTCAGCCCCCGAAAACCGATGGAAATAAATATGAAAAACTTACAGCAAATGAAAAAGAACGTACAAAAAGGTTTTACTCTAATTGAGTTAATGATTGTGGTGGCAATTGTAGGTATTCTTGCCTCAATAGCATTACCCGCATACCAAGAATATATTTCAACCTCTTCTTACAGAGGTGTTGAAGCAGCTGCTGGCGGTGTAAAAACTGCCGTTGAAATTTGTGCTCAAACAGAAGGTGCTTTAACTGGTTGTAATACTGCTGGTAATGCAAGAATAGCAGCCCTTGCTGCAGGTGCTACAGGTGATTCAGGTGTTGCTAGTGTAACCGTTGCTGATGCTGGTGTTATTACGGTCACTCCTGTTGCTGGTGAAGGTATTGTCGCTACTGATACCTACCTAATTACTCCTGCCTTTGCTAATGGCCAAGTAACATGGACTCAATCTGGTGGTTGTTTAGCTTCTGGCTTTTGTGAACAATTTTAACAGCTAAGTTTGCCTAAAAGCCCCTTGAAGGGGCTTTTTTTTCATAACCAATAAGTTATTATTTAACAAGCTATGTTAGGGAGCATTTAAAATCCATGAATGGCAATCATCAACAGTCTAGTGTTTTATCTGCATTAGCAAAACAAAAACTAATATCTGTTGATTCTTTAGATGACATTGCCAACGACTTTCCTGAAACAAACAAACCCTTTATCCGCTACTTAATTGAAAATAAAAACCTTGATGCCAAACACATTGCCAAGGTGCTGTCAAAAAGTTTTGGTTTTCCACAAATTCAGCTTGAACACTTTGACATTAGCTTGCTTCCTGAGGGAGTTCGTAACGAAAAGCTGATCACTAAACATAACGCCTTGCCGCTATATCTTCGTGGCAAGGTACTTTTTGTCGCCATGTCAGATCCCACTAACTTAGACGCCCTTGAAGAAATTCAATTTAACAGTGGTTACAGTACTGAACTCGTATTGTGTGATGAAGTTAGTTTACAGGTTTGCATTGAAAAGGCATTGGAAGATGAAAATGATGCCCTCAATATTAGTGATATAGATTCCGATGAATTAGCTGGTATTGATGTAGAAGATCAAGATAAACCTGAAGATAAAGCTAGCAATGAAGATGACGCCCCAGTAGTTGTATTTATTAATAAAATTTTACTTGACGCTATTAAAAAAGGTGCTTCTGATTTACATTTTGAGCCCTATGAAAAAACCTATCGTATTCGCTTTCGAATAGACGGTATTTTAACAGAGGTTGCTAAACCTCCAGTCGCTTTAGCATCTAGAATGGCAGCCCGTCTAAAGGTTATGTCTAAACTTGATATTGCAGAACGTCGTGTGCCGCAAGATGGTCGTATTAAATTAGCCCTTTCTAAAAAGAAATCAATCGATTTTCGTGTCAGTACCCTGCCGACTATGTGGGGTGAAAAAATAGTAATGCGGATATTAGACTCTTCCAGCGCTATGCTGGGTATTGATATGCTAGGTTATGAAGCCGATCAAAAGGCTATTTATACTGAGGCACTAGCCCAGCCACAAGGCATGATACTGGTGACTGGCCCAACAGGCTCAGGTAAAACGGTTTCCTTATATACTGGCTTAAATATTTTAAATACCCAAGAACGTAATATTTCTACTGCTGAAGATCCGGTGGAAATTAACCTTGAAGGTATCAACCAGGTTCAAATCAATAATCGTGCAGGCTTAACTTTTCCAAGTGCTTTACGCTCATTTCTGCGTCAAGATCCAGATATTGTTATGGTTGGTGAAATTCGTGATCTAGAAACCGCTGAAATTGCCATTAAGGCTGCACAAACCGGTCACCTAGTTTTATCAACACTGCATACTAATTCTGCGGCAGAAACACTAACCCGATTACTCAATATGGGTGTGCCTTCTTATAATGTTGCAAGTTCGGTTTCAATCATTATTGCTCAGCGCCTGGCAAGACGTTTGTGCACGCAATGTAAAGAAGAAGAACACCTCTCTGAAATGCAGCTATTAGAGCAAGGCTTTCCTGCTGATAAACTCAGTGAAATAAAGTTATACAAACCAGTAGGCTGTTCTCACTGCACCGGCGGTTATAAGGGCCGAGTAGGTATTTATGAGGTAATTAAAATTAGTCCAGAAATAGCATCGATAATTATGGAAGGTGGTAACTCTTTAGATATTGCCACTCAGTGTCAGAAAGAAGGTTATAATAACCTTAGACAATCTGGACTATTAAAAGCGATGAATGGCATGACAAGTCTAGCAGAGATTAATCGAGTAACTAGCGCATAATCAATTACGCTATTTATAATAAAATTAGCTAATATCGTGAATCCTCTTAAATAGAATAAATCAAGCATTGAACATTAGGGTTAACTATGGCGATTAACGCAGTAAAAAAATCAGCTAAAGACAAGGTTAAGGTTAAAGAGCAGGACGTTTTTACCTGGTATGGGGTAAACCGTAAAGGCAAAAAAGTTAATGGTGAGTTGCCCGCCAACAGTATCATAGAATTAAAAGCACAGCTTCGTAAACAAGGCATTACTCCTAGTCGAGTAAAGAAGAAAGCGAAACCTCTATTTGGCCTTGGCGGTGATAAAAAAATATCTCCTGCTGATATTGCCGTTATCACCCGACAAATTGCGACTATGCTCGGTGCAGGTGTACCCTTAGTGCAAACCATAGAAATGATTGGTTCAGGCCATGATAATGCTAAAATGCGTAAGCTATTGGCTGATATTGGCTTAAAACTCTCCTCAGGTATACCACTATCTGATTGTTTACGCGAGCATCCACTCTATTTTGATGATCTTTATTGCGACCTAGTCGCTGCAGGCGAACAATCAGGTGCTTTAGAAGCTATATATGGGCGAATAGCTACCTACAAGGAAAAAGCGGAAGCACTAAAAAGTAAGATAAAAAAAGCGATGACCTATCCTATAGCGGTATTGGTAATAGCCTTTGTCGTTACCTGTATTTTATTGATTTTTGTTGTGCCTGTTTTTCAAGAAATATTTGCTAGCTTTGGCGCCGAATTACCAGCATTTACCTTACTAGTGATAGCTATTTCAGAATTTATGCAAGCTAATTGGTACTTTGGTGTAGCCGGACTATACCTTGCTTTTTTCATTTTTAAACGCGCCCATCGAAATAGTCAACAATTTCGTAATAGTGTTGATAGCGTTATTTTAAAACTGCCGGTAATCGGTGATTTATTAGAAAAAGCGGCTGTTGCACGTTATGCTAGAACCTTATCTACTACTTTTGCCGCCGGTGTGCCCTTAATAGATGCCTTAGACTCTGCTGCCGGTGCTTCAGGTAATGCGGTTTTTCGTAATGCCATTCTCGAGGTAAAGGCTGAAGTATCTTCAGGTATGCAAATGAACCTAGCGATGCGTAACTGTAAAATATTCCCTGATATGGTCATTCAAATGGTTGCTATTGGTGAAGAATCAGGTGGCGTTGATGATATGCTCTCTAAAGTCGCCAATGTCTATGAGCAACAAGTTGATGATGCTGTGGATGGCTTAACAGCTCTGCTAGAGCCTATGATTATGGCAGTGCTAGGGGTTGTTATTGGGGGCTTAATTATTGCCATGTACTTGCCAATATTCGAAATTGGTAAAGTTGTCTAGCGCTCTAAACAGTGGGGGCAATATCATAGCTCCCACTGCATTAAACTACAAAGTTCACCTACGTTTTATATTGATTAATAAAGGTAATTCCTAGATGGATAATATCTATTTAATTTTTAATAACTTTATTCAACTACTTCAAGAATCGCCAACATTCTTCTATACAAGCATCGCGTTAATTTCGTTAATGGTTGGTAGTTTTCTCAATGTGGTCATCTATCGTCTGCCTAAAATGATGGAGTACTCTTGGTATCATGAGTGCAGAGAGTTCTTAGCTGAAGAACTCTCTGAAAATAAGCTTAAAAAACTCACACCGATAAGCCTATCAAAACCCGATTCTACCTGCCCGCACTGCGGTCACTTGATTCGCTTTTATGAAAATATTCCGTTGTTAAGTTGGTTGGTGTTAAAAGGGAAATGCAGCCAATGTAACAGTAAAATATCTGCTCGTTACCCCGCAATTGAACTATCTACCATGCTATTAAGCCTTATTGTTGCAAGTCACTTTGGTGCCACCATAGCTACGCCTCTGGTAATTCTGCTCACTTGGTGCTTAATTGTGCTTACCATGATCGATTTTGATCATATGTTACTCCCCGATCAAATTACCCTGCCATTATTATGGTTAGGATTATTAATTAATATTAATGGCACTTTTGTATTGCTCACGGATGCAGTAATTGGCGCTGCCGCAGGCTATATGAGTTTATTCAGCGTGTTTTGGTTATTTAAACTGTTAACGGGCAAAGAGGGCATGGGTTTTGGCGATTTTAAATTATTTGCTGTTTTTGGTGCTTGGTTAGGCTGGCAACTGTTGCCATTACTGATTCTAATGGCATCAATTGTAGGTGCAGTGGTTGGTATAACCTTGATATTATTTAAAAATCATCAAAGGCAGCAAGGTATCCCTTTTGGCCCTTATTTAGCCATTGCAGGTTGGATAACGTTTTTATGGGGTGAGGATATATGGTCATGGTATTTACAACAATTCTCATAAGGTAGCATTAGGCTTATTTATGTCCAGATTAGTTATTGGCCTTACCGGTGGCATTGGTTGCGGAAAAACTTCCATCAGCAATCATTTTCAAAGTCTTGGTGTTAAAATTGTTGATGCTGATATCATAGCTCGCCAAGTTGTAGCACCTGGAATGCCAGCATTAAACGCGATTGCTGAGTACTTTGGAAAAGAGTACCTCCTTGATAATGGTCAGCTCAATAGATCGCTCTTGCGTAGTCGAGTTTTTACTAACACAGATGATAAACAATGGCTTAATGAGTTATTGCATCCTTTAATTAGAGCTGAAATTATCAGTCAAACCCACACCGCTGATAGCCCATATTGCCTATTAGTCGCGCCATTACTTATTGAAAATAATTTACTCCCCTTAGTTAACCGAGTGCTAGTGGTTGATGTTAGTGAAGCTACCCAGTTAACAAGGACATTGCAAAGAGATACTAGCTCTGCTGAAGAAATCAAAGCAATCATTGCAAGTCAAACAACACGCGAAAATCGCCTCAAAATTGCAGATGATGTGATAAACAATGATAAGCCAGGTTTAACAGCAGTGCAGGCAATGGTCGTTAGCCTAGACAAAAAGTATTTAGCCTTGACAAAAATACGCTAAAAATCAACAATAAATAAAATAACGTTACATTTTCACTTACAGGTTAGCTTGTTACAAAACTTTGTATGTCCACGGTCTTATATGAACACCCGCTCAATGAGCGTATTCGCAATTACCTGAAACTTGAGCAACACTTCGCTCAGGCGTACTCTTGTATCAATAGCAATATTGCAATAACGACTAGCCATCAAGTTTTCTTTAACGCACTTTTTTCTATTCAAGACACACTAGAACGTAACGATGTTCGTGGCGATTTGATTAAGGATCTAGAAAAGTTAGAGCAAAACCTTGTGGTTTGGTCTAAAGCGCCGCAGGTGGATAACAGCGCGCTAGAAAAAAACCTAGCGCAAACGAGCAAATTAGTGGCTAATTTAAAGGTTCCTCGCCCTACGTGGTGGCGATTAAAGGAAGATAAATTATTATCTTCACTGAAACAACGTTTTGCCATCCAAGGCGGTAGTGCTAGTTTTGACCTTCCCCAATTACATTTTTGGTTGTATCAAGAAAAACAAAAAACAAGGCAAGAGTTACAACAATGGCTAAAGCTATTAAGTGACATATCTTCTTCTCTTGCGCTTGTACTTAAGTTTATCCGCCTTGGTGCAGAATTCGAAACCATTGAAGCGGACAGTGGCTTTTATCAAGATAATGGTGAAGGTTTGTTGCTACTTCGTATTAAGCTACCGCAACAAGCCAAATACTACCCTACCGTGAGTGGTAATAAATTTCGTTATTCAATTCGTTTTATGCTGCCATGTGAACATACTGGTCGCAGATATGCCAATCAAGCAACAATATTTGAGTTAGCACGCTGTTGACCCAGCAAGCATTATATTTAACTAATCAGCTATGCTCGTAAAGCTATTGGTGTGTATAATAGTGAGCATCTAACCACTGTGCCTAACTAATATTATGACGTTAAAAGTAGCTTGTCCAAATTGTCAAACACCTATTTTATGGCAAAAAAGTAGCGAATTTCGCCCTTTTTGCAGTAAACGATGTCAACTGATTGATTTAGGAGAATGGGCTGATGAAAATCATAAAATTAGCCAACCCATACAAACTGAAACTGCTTTATCTGAAGAGATGCTTGATGCCTTAGAAGATGAGTTTTTACTTAACAATAAGTTTTTTGTTGAGCCTGAGTAATTTAGCCAGCTTGCTTGATCAGTTCAGCAATAATTGCTTTATTAGCTTCAGGGAATGCTAGCTTCTTTAATTGCTCAAGTGAAAACCACCCTTGCCCTTGTCCTTCCTGTGCACTGGGCTCGCCAATATAATGATTTATAATATAGACTTCAAGGCAAACACTTTTATCAATGTAATCATGGCTGATAGTTATTAAGGGTTGGCAAGACATCACTTCAATGGCAACTTCTTCTTTAAGCTCTCTTGCCAGTGCTTGAGCGATTGTTTCATCAATTTCGACCTTGCCGCCAGGGAATTCCCATTTATCTCCCTGATGGACATGTTGTAATCGCTTAGTTAAGAAGTACTCTCTGCCGAGCTTCTCTGATTCTCTAATGATGACACCAACAGCAACTTTTACTACTTTATTCATAATTCTCTCTCATTAAAACAAAAATGCCAGTCGTAAAAGACTGGCATTTATTTAGCAGATTGTATTGTTAAGCGAGTTTGCCATGACAATGCTTATATTTTTTACCTGAGCCACAAGGGCAAGGCTCATTTCTACCTACTCGCGGTATTTGTGGTTGCTCGCTCGTGCTAGAGGTTGATTCATGTTGAAAAGCTTTTGGCACTTCTTCAGACTTTCTATGTTGCTCTTCAACGGCCTCAACATCGGATTCAGCCCTGATCTGTACTTTAGACAAAATACCGACAACATCGTATTTTAAATTATCCAGCATCTCTGTGAATAACTCAAAAGACTCACGTTTGTATTCTTGTTTAGGATTTTTCTGCGCATGAGCCCGTAAACCAATACCTTGGCGAAGATGGTCCATTGCTGACAAATGTTCCTTCCAATGAGAGTCTAAGCTTTGTAACATGACAGCCTTCTCAAATTGACGTAATACTTCAGCGCCAACCGCTTGTTCTTTATCTTTATAGGCTTGCTCAAACTCAGCAATGATTTTTTCACGTAAAGTTTCTTCATGCAGTTTACTATCTTCTTCAAGCCACTTAGCAATGGTCAACTCGGTTGAGTATTCACCCTTCAACTGTTCTTCAAGTGATTGAATATCCCACATTTCTTCTAACGATTGCGGCGGGATATGCTGATCGATAATACCATTAATAACATCGCTACGAATCGCATCAACAACTTCACCAATATCGTCATTATCGAGTAATTCATTGCGTTGTTCATAAATTACACCACGTTGGTCATTCGCAACATCATCGTACTCTAATAATTGCTTACGCATATCAAAATTGCGCCCTTCAACTTTACGCTGGGCATTTTCTATACTGCGTGTAACCCAAGGATGTTCAATTGCTTCACCATGCTCCATGCCCAACTTACGCATCATGTTAGAAATACGTTCAGAAGCAAAGATTCGCATCAATGAATCTTCCATTGATAAGTAAAAACGTGTTGAGCCTTTATCACCTTGACGACCAGAACGACCGCGCAGCTGATTGTCGATACGTCGTGATTCATGACGTTCTGTTGCAACAATGTGTAAACCGCCTAGTTCAAGCACACGCTCATGGTCTAGTTTCCACTGTGCTTTTACTTTGGCAATATCTTCTTCACTTGCATTTTTTAACTTGGCAATAGCAGCATCGAGATTACCGCCTAATACGATATCCGTACCACGCCCAGCCATATTAGTGGCAATTGTTACCGCACCCTCTTTACCTGCATCAGCAATAATTTCAGCTTCTTGTTCATGGAACTTTGCATTAAGAACTTTGTGCTTAATTTTAGACTTCTTCAAGAAATCTGATAAAAACTCTGATGTTTCTATCGCTATAGTACCAACAAGCACTGGCTGACCACGCTTAACACAATCTTGAATATCGGCTAATATTGCTTCAAATTTTTCTTCTGCAGTGAGATAAATTAAATCAGCCATATCTTTGCGAACCATTGGCTGGTTAGTCGGAATAAGTACCGTTTCCAAACCATAGATATGATTAAACTCAAATGCTTCAGTATCGGCGGTACCCGTCATACCGGATAATTTTTCATAAATCCTGAAATAATTCTGGAATGTAATTGAAGCGAGTGTTTGGTTTTCATTTTGAATAGTAACCCCTTCTTTCGCTTCAACCGCTTGATGTAAACCTTCAGACCAACGACGTCCTTCCATCGTTCGGCCGGTATGCTCATCGACAATGACAATTTCACCATCTTTTACAATGTAATCGACATCTTTCTGGAATAGTTTGTGCGCACGTAATGCCGCCATCACATGGTGTAATAAGGTGATATTTGCCGCAGAAAATAAAGTATCTCCTTGTGTTAATAACCCTTTATCAACCATGATTTCTTCTATTCGGATCTGGCCTCGCTCCGTAAGATAAATTTGTTTGGCTTTTTCATCTATGGTGTAATCACCAGTGCTTTCTTCACCCTCTTTATCTTCTTCTTCTTGCTGATCCAGATTTGGAACAATTAAATTAATACTCTTGTACAGAGCAGAGCTATCTTCAGCTTGGCCTGAAATGATAAGCGGCGTTCGAGCTTCGTCAATTAAGATTGAATCGACTTCATCAACGATAGCAAAATGTAATGGTTTTTGAGCTCGCTCGCTTGGCGAGAAAACCATGTTGTCACGTAGATAATCAAAACCAAATTCATTATTTGTACCATAGGTAATATCTGACTGATAAGCGGTTTGCTTATCCACAGTTGTCATTCCGGCAACATTACAACCAACGGTTAACCCAAGAAATTCAAATAATGGACGACTCCAATCAGCATCTCGCCTAGCAAGGTAATCGTTAACCGTAATAACATGAACACCTTTACCGGTCAGTGCATTAACAAAAGCAAGGTTACAAGATAGGTAAGAAGCGTGTTGAACGCTTATATCGTGCATTGGGCTTAGTTGCCAGAGTAATGCGCGTGACAACACGCTCAGCGCTCTATAAACGCTTCCTTACT
>JBFONR010000026.1:0-20887 GCA_040779365.1 Colwelliaceae bacterium MEBiC 14330 | reverse complement strand
TAATATTGATGAAAAGTAGTATAGAATTTCATTGAGCTTTCTCCTTTTGGTTTTGTCGCCTTAAAGTTTAGCTAAACGCTGAACTTTAGGGAGAAGGCTCAATTAGTATCAAGCTAATAAATAAGGACAAAATCTTTCATCCATTTTTACTAATATTCTTCAAACACTTTTAATTATTATCTATTAGATTGGTATGTTTCATCATTAGTAGCCAGTAAGATCGTTAATATGAGATGCTCTTTCTATGCAATATTATTTCAACATGGCTTCTATCTCTTTAATTGCCAATTGATCAGCTTTAATTTGCTTAGCAAGCTGTATTTTTTTATTTTTCAATTGTTTTACAAATTCTGGGCATAAGTGACCTAAGGCTTTATAGCGTTGATAGCCTAGCTTTATTTCCTTTAAGGTAAAACCGATTGTTTTACCTTTATTAATAAATGCTAATTCTTGTCGTTGTATTTCGTCGTAGTATCGATAGCCATTAGCATCTCGTTTTGGCGGGCTAATGAGTCCTTTTTTTTCATAATAACGCAACGTATCGCGCGATAATCCTACTCTTTTTTCAAATTCAGCAATTTTCATTTTCAACCTCTTGACTGTGGAGTAAGTCCATAGATTACCATAGTTTACTTTACCAAGGAGGCATAATGAAAATTACTCAAATACGCAATGCAACATTAGTGCTAGAAATTCAAGCTAGCTTTATATTAGTTGACCCTATGTTAGCGGAAAAAGGCAGTTTACCGAGACTTAAGTTTTTCAAATCAAGGTTACGTAATCCCTTAGTTGAGCTACCGGCTAACTTTGAGCAAATCAGCAAAAATGTTAATTACGCTTTAATAACTCATTGCCAAAAAGGGCATTTTGATCATCTTGATAGAGCCGGAAAACATTGGTTACGCACTAAAAACATCACTACCTTTTGTACTGAGCATGATGCTGGTTATTTATCAAGTAAAGGTCTTAATGTGAATGTTTTAAAAGCGCAGCATGATTTTTTTAATGGTCGTATTGAACAAGTAAAAGCAACACATACGCGTGGTTGGCTAACACCTTTTATGGAGCATGGTGTTGGTTATTATATTACTATTCCTGGCGAGCCCAGTTTATATTTGATGGGTGATACAGTGATGACTGATGTGATAAGGGACTTTATCAAAAGTAATCAACCAGACTTTATTGTCGCCCCCACAGGTAAGGCACAATTCGATTTGGGTGCCCCATTATTGTTAGATAACAGTGAAATTATAGAATTAGCCTCAATAAGTACAGGTACCATTATTGCTAATCATATGGAAGCGTTGGATCATTGCCGCCTTAATAGGCAAGATTTACGGAATTTGTTAACAACTCATGGAGTTATTGAACGGTTTATTATCCCAGATGATGGTGAGACTCTGAAGCTCAATTAAAAGCCAGCTTTACCTACCTTATTAAACGGTAAAATTAAGCTAAGCTAAGCGTATTCATTGTAAAGCTATTTGGCTAAGTCTAAGTTGCTCTGGTGCCCTTTAAATAAGTAGTAAACACCAGAGTTTAGCAGTATTTTACAACCAGTTTACTCGGGTAGAGCGAGCTACTTAAAGGCAAGGCTTAGTTGATAATGTTTTACTCGGTTGAATTTCAAACAACAAAAACAATGCTTAGTATAACTGTCGGTATTTTAATCATGTAAAGTGACATTGGGGTCTCTGTGACTATTAGCACTCTATTAAATCATTACTAACAGACTTATCCACAGAGGCTGTGGAAATTTTACATGGTTAACTTCTTCGAGCTGTTATATTTTATTTGAAATCTAGACTAACGGATATCTTGAATGTAAATGCGTTAAGCTAAGCTTGATAAAACAATCGTTTTTACTAATGTTTGCCATTAAGTTTTATAAATTTATGCTGATGTTTATCGAGCATAGCTAGTGACTATATTTTATAAGGTTGAGGAGTACAAATATTTGATGTAGCTCACGTATCTTTGAAATTGATTTATTGTTCATTATTCATTTAAATAAATAGCATACAATAGTGTTACTCACCTCAATGATTGTTAACAAAATTCGCTAGTGTGAACATGAAAAGGCTAGGCGAGACACTTGGAAGATTGATAAACAAATACTACAATGTGTATAAAGTTTATTTAGGGGTAAATCATTACTCTTTAAAATAGTATCAGGTGCCATTAGTGAAAAAAGGTTAACTTTTTTCAAAGAGCTAAGCGCAATTATTTGTACTGGGGTATTATTTTAGCCGAGCGAATTTGCTCGATATTTTAGCTTGTTTAATAAAATTTTATTATGAGAAGGTTATATCTGTGTCTCAAAAAGGTTTTACATTAATTGAGTTGGTCGTGATGATTGTTATATTAGCTATTTTAACAATATCAGTAGCACCTAAATTTATTAATCTTCAAGATGACGCTAAAAGATCAGTAATGTTGTCGATGAAAGCGGCAATCTCGTCGGTTGATCAGTTAATTGCGCTAAAAGTTCGCTTAAATCCTGACAAGCTTAATGCTAATCAAAATAGGTTTACTTTAGATAATGGCCAAACTATTCGTGTCAGAGGTGGCTTAGCTGATGGCAGGTGGAATAATACTTTTGTTCACTTAGTTGATTTTAACGCAGTAAGCCAAATCTCTTCTAATAATTGTGATGATTCTTCACTCGAGTGGTGCGTTAGACAGCGGGGGCCTAATTGGTTCTTAAACAGAGGGTATTCGACCCTTGGTACAGGACGCGGTTTTGTAATATTTCCGTTTGGAAAAAATCTTAATCAGCAACGTTGTTATATTTATTTTTTGAATCAAAATAATAATGCTATCCCGACTAAAGTAGAGCCCTCAATTATCGGAAGTGATTTTAGTGAGTGCTAAATGACTCTGATAAGGGGGACTTCACATGGTATACCCAAGAAAAGGTTTAAGCTGCGATAGAGTTACATCGGGATAAAACCTTTACAGGCAATACCTCAGCATTATTGCTCAAATTACATTTTCTGCCTAAATGATGCCACCAATTCGGTTATATTTACTCTTATTTTTAGCATAATATATTGAAATGATAACCTTGCGATATATTTGCTAATTTTTACTTAAATTCATAGTCATAACGAGATAATTACTTTACATTGGTATGCATAAGTTGCCAAATAGGGTCTTGTCTGTTGGGCTAAGTAAGCACAGTAACAATATAATTGTCTGGTGTGGGTTATAAGAGACAAATTTACTTAATAGTTTAATGATACGACTAAGCCTACATCCTACTAAATATCAAAATTAACGAAAATAAAATGACTATGTTATTAGAAAAAGAAGATTTAATTGCTTTAAACCGAACCGGTGAAAATTTAAAAAATGTTTTACGTCATCTGGTGCAAGAGTTTCCTCATTCTGCTCAAACTATTGCTGGCATGTCAAACTGGCTTGATTTTAATCGCTCTAATTGTCAACGTATTCTAAACGGTATTAACAAGAGCAAAGATGGTAAGCAGGTTTTATGTCATTTACCGGGTATCGCAGGCTTACAAGAGTTTCTTGTGCAAGTGAGTAAACAAAGTTTAGAGAAACAATTGCAGTTAGAAGCCAAAAGTGCCATCGATGCATTTGATGTTCAAATTAAAAAATATGCCCGTAGTCATGCCGAACTAAAGCGTTTATTAACAAATAAAACCAACCACAATAACCTTGATAAAAACTTGTTGAGTGCAGAAGAGAAGCGAGAACAACATTTTTTAGTGTCAAAACAGCTGATAGGCTCGTCAATTGAAACCTTGTTTAGTTGTTATATTTTAAAGGAAAGTGAACAAAATAAAGAATACTTGCAGGAGGTTGCAATGATCTCTAAGCAGGGGGTAGCCCGTTCAAAAGCATCTCCGCCTTTTGTTCAGTTTTATACTCGCCCAAATCCAGACGGTTTCACTGCTCCTGAGCAAATCACTTTATCATCACGCATTGACCCCGGGCATTTTCATATTGGCGTTGTTGATGAATATTCTAGTGAAGGCCTTTTATCAGCCTATGCTAGTTATTCTCCAAGTAATTCAGGCATTGTTTTTAATGATCTGGAAAATATTAGTAACTTTGATGCTACCTTTTTATTCTCTAACCCAGATGAATTAGCTAATCCTTTAGAGCATGAGAGTGAATGTAGCTCCACCAGTATATCAATAAAAAACCCAACCAAAAAATTAGTCATGTTAGTCTTTTTGGAGAAAAAGTTAGACATGCGCAGTAGTGTTAACGTCGGCTGTTATTCTGGCAACCAAAAGGTTGAAGAGGGTAAATTGCGCTCTGATGATATGTGGACCGAACGTTTGCCTGAGTTTCCAGAGCTTAAAATATTACATCCTGACTCTCCTGGAGCGCAAATTAATGGCACAATCCCTATTGGCGAAATGAGTGATTATCTCTTTAATTTTGCCAATTTAGATAAAAAAGATTTTTCCTGTTATTTACTTGAAGTGGAATATCCTATTTGGTCATCTACTTATCGGGTTTATTTTGAACATAGTATTTAAACTCTGCAGGTATTTATTTTTATAGCGAGTAAATTGTATTTAACTAAAGAATTGTTTTGCGGTATTACTACAATAATGGCGCCTTACTGGCGCCATTATTTAACCAGCTTTAAACTGGCTAGAATTTACTGACAAACCCCCGTTCTGCTCCAAACATTACTGAATACATCAGGAGATGCACCGGTTGACCACCAAATAGCGTCATATGTATAGCCTTTGTGAGAAACTTTATCACCAAGGGCATAAGATTGAGAAGCTGACCATGCGGCTAAACCATTACAACCTTGGTTGTCACCACCACCATCAGTGATGTTAACAACTTGGCTAGAGCTATTACTTAGCCCTTCAGCATCATAGACAGTTAAACTCACTTGATAACTACCAGCAGTACTGTAGGTATGAGTTGGATTTGAGCTTGAAGATGTTGTACCATCGCCAAAATTCCAGCTATAACTTGTGACCGCTTTATCATCTGTAGAGTTATTGTTAAAGCTAACGGTGAAATCAACTTTATTGTAGCTAAAGCTAGACACGGGTGCTTCGTTTTCATCAGGCAATGATGAGCCATCACATGCGCCTAGTTTTCTCCAAACATTACTATAAATGGCTGGTGAAGCACCGGTTGACCACCAAGTAGATTCATATTCAAAACCGCCATATGTCACTTTATCACCAGCCTTATAACTAGTGGTTGCAGACCATGCCGGTGAACAATCACCACCAACAACGCCATCAGACACTGTCACTGATACCGTTTTACTGTCGGTTAAACCTTGAGCGTCGGCCACCGTTAATCTCACTTGATAAGTACCATTCGTAGCATAGGTATGGCTTGGGTTGACTGCTGTTGAACTAGAACCATCACCAAATGACCAGCTATGGCTAACTACGCCACTATCATCAGTTGATTTATCAGTAAAGCTCACGGTTAAACCATTTTTAGTTGTTGAGAAGTCTGCATCAGGGGCATAGTTTGGTGGCTGTGAACCACAAATATTTTTTAAGTAGTTATCTGCATCTTTGGCTTTGACAATACCATGGCCATAGTAATTATCTCGGCCGCTACTGCCTCTGTCCTGTGCACTGGCATTTAAGCCATCACGAATTTGTCTTGCACTACATTGTGGGTTATTACCCCAGACTAATGCTGCAACACCAGCTACGTGAGGAGTTGCCATAGATGTACCACTTAAAGCTCTATAACCACCGTCGTTATAGGTAGAGTTGACACTAACACCTGGTGCTGCTATTTCAACTTGAGAGTTATACTGTGAGAAATTAGCAACATTGCCTGAGCTATCAACGGCGGCAACTGACATCACTGAGCTATATGAGGCAGGATATGACATGGTTGAGTTACCGTCATTACCGGCTGCGGCTATATTTAAGATACCTGAGGCATAAGCAGAATCAAAAGCAGCTCGCTCTGCTGAAGAAGAAGCACCACCGCCCAAACTCATACTGATTATCGTAGAGCCGGCAGCCTTACATTGATTAATTGCTTGTATTAGATCTGAGCCGTAAGCCCAGCTACCTGAATCATTAAAAACCTTAACAATATGTAGGCCAAGCTTCCCTGATGGGTTCACACCAACCACACCTTGGTTGTTATTACCTATTGCAGCAATAGTACCGGCGACGTGCGTACCATGGCCATTGCCATCATTATACCAATTGCCAGTATTATTACTGCCATAACCATCGTCTCCGGTTACACCTGAGCTAGGTAAGTCTGCATGGTTTAACGTATAACCGGTATCCATGATACATACTTTTTGATTAACTGTACCTGCATCAGATAATTGTAATGCTTGTACCATAGTAATACCGTAAGGGGTACTTTCAGCGAGAAGGTAACGCTTAGGGTCCACTTCAATTGTTTGAACTAAAGCATCTTTTTCAAGTGCTTGTTTTTGGCTTGCCGTTAATACCACAGCCATAGCATTTGAATTTGGTAAACGCTTGACAATTTCAGCATCAACGCTAGCGGCTTTAGCGTCAAATAAAGCATTAACTTGTGCGGTCTGTCTTGTTGATAAGGTGCCTGTATTTTGTAATGTTTTATCTGCTTTAAAAGTTACAATAAAACGTTGTTCTTCATTGATAACAGGTTGTGCATTCAATGATGTTGCAACTAAAGGTAAAGCGATGGCTGTTGATAACAGTGAGCGCTTAAATATTTGCTTATTCATTTTCTTCTCTCTTTGTTGTTAATTATTTTTTTTATTGGTTAACTCGTTATATCCTTACAACTCAATACCGCATGTTAATGTGGTGTTAATAAATATTCACTAAAAAGTATATTAAATCAACAGTGATTTTGGTTTGTATCTCTATTTCATCCAGGTAATCTGAGATTCATTTGCTTTGATTTGTAGGGCAGTTTTCTTGTTTTATTTTTAAAGGGGATGATTTTACTCTCTGAAAAATAATGTAATTTCAGGCGATACAAAGTAATGAATGTATAAATTTAATATTTGTTTTATTACGACTTTATTATCATTTTTTAACTACTTTATGGTATTATATATTCTTATTTGTTATTTATATTGATATATCCTCTCTAGCCTGAATATTGAGTATTCTGTCTGTTTACCCAATAAGTAGTTGATTTAATTTTATTTGTTTTTGTTATTAACTAGGCAGGCGATATTTTTAAATGTTACGGCTTGTAGCAAAGATCAATTTATCGCTTTGAAGGTATTTTGATATACAAGTAAAGAGTTGTGTTAAAAAAATAACTCTTTATTGTAAATTTATTGTTACAGCTTAAGTCCTTTATCTATCTAGGCTTACTTATTTTTAAGCTATAAAAATCACTGGAATGACCAGTCTTTATTTTTGGTCCGTAGTTGAAAATCTTAAGTTTTGAGATACAGTTTGAGATTCTTGTTGTTGACTTTGTGTAATAAAGGTAACAAGAAATTAACAATAATTATAATGAGACAAGTAACTATGAAAAATTTAATAGAAGGAAATAGGCAATACCAAACGGTTTTATCATTGAGTGCGCTAGCGACCGTGGCTGCTTTAAGTACGACTTCGGTACAAGCGAGCGATGTGACACCACAGATTGTTGGTGGAAGTGAAACAACACCGTATTCAAGACCTTACCAAGTTGCGTTATTAATGAATGGCCGCCAAGGTTGTGGTGGTACATTAATCAGTAAAGATTGGGTATTAACGGCAGCACATTGTTTAGATAGTGCATCGACAAGTAATTTAACTGTTAAAGTGGGTGCTCATAGCATGAGTGCTGGTGATGGTACGACACTAAGGGTTAGCCAAATAATCTCTCATGAATATTGGCGTGGCGCTAGCAGTATCACTTCAGGTTATGATATTGCCGTTTTACGCCTAGCTACCCCAGCTAGCAGCTCAATTACTCCTGCTGTGTTACCGACACAAGCTATTGCCGACCAAATTGCAGGTGTTGGGCAATATGCAACCGTATCCGGTTGGGGGCTTACCTATGGTGGCAGCAGAACACCAAGTGATAGATTACGTGAAGTTGCCTTACCAATATTATCAAATTCAAGCTGTTCAAGTGAATTAGGGAGAAATGTTGGTAGTGGTGTTATTTGTGGTGGTGGACCAAATGGCACCTCTGCATGTAATGGTGATAGTGGCGGTCCATATGCTGTGCAATCAGGAGGTCAGTTCTACAGTATTGGTACGGTTAGTTGGGGCAGGAACTGTGTTGGTGCTACTGCATTTACACGCACGACTGCTTATTTAGACTGGATAGAAAGAAAAACAGGCATTAAACCCGGCGGTGGTGGTGGAGTTGATGAACTTCCACAGGCACGCTTCTCTTCGTCAGTGAATGGCAATACGGTATCATTTAACAATAATTCATCTGATGATAATGGTGTTGTAAGTTCAAACTGGCGTTTTGGCGATGGCAATGTAAGTTCACTGGCAAACCCGACTCATACCTATGCTAATGCGGGTAGTTACACGGTTACGCTAACGGTAACAGATACTCAAGGTCAAACAGACTCTACCGCAGCTACTGTTACTATCGCAGGTGATTCATGTCCTCAGCTTTCTGCAGGACCGGCGTCGTTCCCAACATGGAATGCTTCAACAAGTTATGCAATCGGAGATAAGGTTTCTTATCAAGGTGTTAACTATGAAGCGACATGGTGGTCTACTGGTGCGGTACCGACAATTTATACTAATGTATGGAAAGTTGTTGGCACTGGTGGCGGCGGTGGCGGCGGTGGCGGCGACCAATGTCCAGATGATAATGAAGCGCCTCTTGCAAGCTTCTCAGTATCAACAAATGATCTAACAGCATCATTTAACAACAGCTCATCTGATGATAAAGCTGTGGTTTCTAATAGCTGGAACTTTGGTGATGGTACTACATCGACATCAGTAAACCCTTCTCACACTTACGCTACAGATGGTAGCTATACAGTGAAGTTAACTGTAACGGATGCTGAAGGTTTGTCTAGCACTACGAGCAAGGTGGTCACGGTAAGCAGTGATGTTGTCGTTGATCCAGGGTGTGATGGCGTTGCAGCTTGGTCTCAATCTACCTCTTATGCATTAGGAGACATAGTGGCTTTCCAAGGTAAAAAGTATACAGCTATTTGGTGGTCAACCGGTGCATCTCCAGCTGTCTTTAGTAACGTTTGGTCACTGACGGGTACTTGTCAGTAATAAACGTATTCTTATATTTATTGATTATGCAAAATGGCGCCCAATTGGCGTCATTTTTTTAATTATTGCTTTAGGCTTTCTTCAAGGCAGGGCGCAAATACTATTGCTTGCTGAAAATCTGCTCAGCACAATGTCCTATCACATTAATACCTTCAAATATATACTCTTAAGCATACTCCTTCTGACCCTATCAACAAAGTAAACTGCAAAATAATATATTGCATAGCTTAAATATTACGTTTACTTGCCGAGTTAACAAATGTTTTTGTAAACTGATTTTCGCAACAAAATAATCAGGTTTTTAAGTGATTGATTTTGTTTGTGATTAAAGTTAACAATCTTGAGACAGAAGGCAAAGTAAGACTGTAACTCATGCGTTAACAAATGGAAACAGTCATATCGTAAAACAACGCTTAACACCTGACATCATCTCAAAAAGTAAAGCTATGTAAAGCTGCTAGTGTTTTTTAAATAAACAGTTCTATATTTAAGTTTAGCGGTAGAAACAATAATTGCCATTGTGCAAGTAAGGTGAGCTATGTCAAATAATTCAATGTCTTCATTTAAGGTTAACGCTGAAAATATTGCGGTCAATCGTTTTGGGTATGGAGCCCGTGGTGACGAGCTTTTATCAGCAAAGGATAATCCGAAAAAGTGGCTGAAATCTCAATTAAAGCCTATTCAATTTAACGACCAGCAACCGAGCTCTGATGAAATTTTTCTTGCTCATGCTAAATTTCAACAACACAAAAAATTAATGAAAAAGCAGCAGAAAAAAGAGGCGTCAACACAAAGTAAAGCTACACTAAAACAACATAACATGTTAAAGAATGCTGCTCGCAAGGCTTATGTTAAGATGAGTAGTGCGACGTTAAAACAAGCGATTGATTCAGAGCACAGCGTTAGTTGGCGTTTGTTAGATTTTTTCTCCAATCACTTTAGTGTCAGTACTACCGGAAGGCTAATGCTTAGTTTGTCTCCAACGCTAGAGCGTGAAGCGATAGCACCTAATCTACTGGGGAACTTCTCAGATCTTCTTCTGGCCGTTGAGCAACATCCCGCAATGATTGTTTATCTTAACAATGAAAAATCCTTTGGTGCTAATTCTCGTTTAGCAAAAAAACGCAAAGTCGGCTTAAATGAAAACCTTGCTCGAGAAATTATGGAATTGCATACCTTAGGGGTCAATAGCGGTTATAGCCAGCAAGATGTTATTGAGCTAGCAAAAGCATTGACCGGTTGGAGTGTAAAACGCCCGATAAAGGAGCACGGTAGTGGTTTTGTGTACAGAGCATATGGTCACGAGCCCGGCAATAGGACATTGTTAGCGAAAACTTACTCGCAGCAGGGTATTAAACAAGGCCAGCAAATGTTGCGTGATTTAGCTATGCATCCAAGTACCGCTTATAACCTCTGCAATAAAATTGCCCATCATTTTGTTGGTGAAAAGGTACCAACATCATTGCTTGATAAAATGCAAAAAACTTGGCTTGATAATCAAGGCAATATAAAAGAAGTCATGATAACACTTTTTAATGCTGAAGAAGCCTGGTTAGCAACACCGCAGAAACTTAAAACGCCACGAGAATTTGTTATTTCCACATATCGAGCGATTGCGCCAACTAAAATTGATGATAGGGTGCTGATTAACTCATTGACTAATCTGGGGCAAAAACCTTTTAATGCCGGCTCTCCAGCAGGGTTTAGTGACGATGAAAGTGACTGGTTAGGCGCGAGTGCTTTAATCGCTCGGGTAGAGTGGGCAACTTTACTGTCAGCGCAATTGAAAAGAATTAATGCTGAAAAAATCATGGCAAGCTCACTTGGCAGTAGTATTAGCACCAATACATACCAAATAGTGATGAGAGCTGAAAGCAGGCAGCAGGCAAATACCTTATTTTTAATGAGTCCAGAATTTCAGCGGAGATAACAATGTTAAAAAATAAAAAGCGTTTTAATGCTCAAGCAGATTTGTCACGACGTCATTTTGTTAAAATGGCTTGCGCGGGTACGGCGATGTTATCTTTCCCGATGAGTTCAGCATTTGCTGGTAGTGCTGGGGTAACATCAGCTGCAGTCGATAAAGCGCCAGCTAAAATTATATGGGTAGTGTTACGTGGAGCGGTAGACTCTTTACACACTATAATTCCAACGTTTGACAAGCACTATGCTCAATTACGTCCTAAGTTATCAAACAGCTTTAAATCTGAATTATTACCATTAGAAAAAGGTTTTGCACTGCACCCCTCGTTAGTTAATTTACATCAATGGTATCAAGAGGAGTCATTATTGCCGATTGTCGCAGTTTCGTCTGGTTATGCAAAACGCTCTCATTTTGATGGTCAAGACTTTTTAGAAACTGGTAAGGGGGAAATAGATCATGACAGTGGTTGGTTAGCAAGAGCGATTGAGGCTAAAGGTATTAATGCCTTAGCCGTTTCTCGTTCAATACCGATTAGTTTACGTAGTAATTCGATCAATGCTGACAAAGTTAACACCTGGTATCCATCTAAGCATAATAATGCCGATGAAGATCTTTATGCTGCCTTAGGTAATCTTTATCAGCATGATGAGGCTTTAAATAATACCTTAGCGAGTGCGCTTGAAGTCAAGAACCTTGTTGGGGTTGACGGACAAACTAAGCGCAAAGGAAAATTTAAAGATTTAGCCAACTCATGTGCCAAGTTAATGAGCAGTGAACAAGGCATCGATTGTGCAATGTTAGAATTGGGTGGCTGGGATACTCATAACAATCAAAGTCCTCGTTTAGCCCGTAAATTTAATGAATTGGATGATGGTTTAGCACAATTAAGAGTAGGCCTTGGAGACCATTGGCAAAATACTGTGGTTATTATTGGCACTGAATTTGGCAGAACAGCAAGAGAAAATGGTACAGGCGGCACTGATCATGGCACCGCCAGTGCATTATTGCTGGCAGGTGGTGCGGTAAATGGTGGCAAGGTCAAAGGTCGCTGGCCGGGCTTAAAAACTGAACAATTGTTTGAGCAAAGGGATCTTATGCCCACTTCTAATAGTTTTGGCTGGTTAGCGACTATACTGTCACAGCATTGGCAGTTATCTGAGCAAGCACTTAAACAAGTTTTCCCTCAGATAAAACCATATGATGAAGAGCTAATCCGCAGTTAACGCCAAAAGAGTCATTGCAGATAGCTGCAACAAACTAGTTATATCAAGATATCGTTTACTTTTTAAATAATGACATTACCAAAGCATTAAGGCCGTCTGCGCTGAAGATAATGGTATGAATAATGTTTTGTTGTATTTGTGTCTATAGTCGTTACAGTAAGTTATGTTACTTATTCAAGTTTGGACAAACTATAGTGATTTTAAGGGTCGATGCTTAATGCATCGACTTTTTTTATTATAATTGTCCATGGTTTTGTACAGTAACAATAATATTGAAATATCGGCTAACGATTTTATCATTATTCATCATTAATAATTTCTGTATACTTATTTCATCATGTGAAAATATCCTTCTGACGATACATTAATTGAGGCTTTGTTTTTGAATACATTTTTTACTTTTTTGATTCGATTTGGCGTTACTGCATTGCTTGTATTGCCTACTATTGGTTCTGCTGGCGAAATGTTAAATCAATCATTAGCGGTAGAAAAAAATGGGGTGATTTACATTGATTTCCCTCGTGGCCACATTAAAGTGGTGGGCTGGGATAAAGCAGAAGTCTTGGTTCAAGGGGAGTTGGATGATACCAGCAAGCAATTGACTTTTACTAACCAACAAGAAAAAACCTTAATTAAGCTCGATACCGAAGAAAAAAAGTATTGGGGAGATGCTAGTGAATTAACTGTGTTTATGCCCAAAACTTCTCTGTTACGTTTCAAGGGCATTGATACTGGTTTTGATGTCAGTAAACTGACCAGTGATATAGAAGGAAAGACCATTAGTGGTGATCTAACGGTTAGTAAATCAACAGGTAAAATTACACTGTCAGTTGTTAGCGGTGATGTTAATATTCGTCAATCATCAGGCCTTGTTAAAATTCAATCGGTAAGTGGTATGGTTGATTTTTCAGGTGATTTTGAACAAGTATTAATTAAATCAATGTCTGGTGATGTCAAAGCTGATATTAGTGGTGCTGATAAATTAGCTCTGAAAAGCGTCTCTGGTGATCTTAAGGTAACTGGCTTAGTTAAAAATAATGCGCAAATTAAGTTAACAACGGTAAATGGCGATATATCTTATCGTGTTGACAATGGTCTAAATGCTAAGTGTGAACTGACAAGCCAATTTGGCGGAGACATTGATAATCAGCTGACCACTGACTTGCCGACAGAAGCTAGTTTACATAAAAAAACATTGAGTTTTATTTCTGGCCAAGGCGCAGGGGCAATAACAATGAACACAGTTACGGGTTCAATCACTATTAAAAAAATGGAAGACGATAACCTTACTCAGTAGTAAGTGTTCGGGGAAAACAATTGAACAGTTTTTTAGCACAGTTAAAACAACGGCAAGTTTTTAAAGTCGCGACAATTTATGCGGTTTCTGCTTGGCCACTCATCCAAATAGCCGATCTTGCAGTACCGGCTTTAGGTTTACCTGATTCGGTGATGACCTTATTATTACAGCTTTTTCTCGTCGGCTTTCCCATTTCATTGGTTTTTGCTTGGTTATATAACTTTACTTCAACAGGTATCGTCAGGGTGAGCAGTGGTGAGACAGATGAAAATACACCACAGGTTAATGTTAAAACGACCATAGCGATTGCAGGCACATTAGCATTGGCGTTGTTTATGACACTACTAGTGCAATTATGGCTAGAGGATAAAGCACCATCGACTTCCCCGGTACAATCTAACCTGCCAACAATGAGCACAGAAAAAAATTTATCTCATGGAAAAAAAGAGTCCATTGCCATCTTGCCCTTTATCCCCTTTAGTAATGATATAGAAGATGAATTTTTTGCTGACGGCATGGTAGAGGAGTTGTTAAATTCACTCGCCAAAATCCCTGATTTACAAGTTGCAGCAAGAACATCATCTTTTGCTTATAAAGGTGTCTCCAACAAAACTATTGTTGAAATAGGACGAGAATTAGGTGTTGACACTATTCTTGAAGGAAGTATTCGAAAAAATGATGTTACCAACAAAATTCGCATTACCGCGCAGCTGATTAAAATCAGTACCGGTGAGCATCTTTGGTCAGAAACCTATGATCGAGAGTATAGGGACATTTTTCAAATCCAAGATGATATTGCTAAGGCGGTAGTCAATAAACTGAAAGTTACTTTACTTGGTCAAGTAACGCCAATTGATTTGGTTGCAGAAACCAATAATGTTGATGCAATGATTGCCTTTGGCAAGGGACAAAAAGAATTATCTCATCGCACTGTCCCTTCAATTAATATGGCACTTGAACACTTCAAACAAGCAACTAAATTCGACACACAGTATGCTCGGGCTTATGTTGGTATCGCCGATGCTAATATTTTATTAGCACTCTATGGAAATTTACCTGAGCAAGAGTCCTACAATAATGCAAAAGCGGCCTTAGATACTGCTTTTCGTCTAAAGCCTAATTTAGCAGCAGCACATGCCACTCAGGGCTTGTTATTAACCGAAAGTGAGCCGGAAAAGGCAGAGCAATCATTTCAAAAGGCAATTACGATTAATCCTAACTATGCCATGACTTACATGTGGTATGGTTCATTGTTGCAAAATAAAGGGGATATAAGTGGTGCTCATAAGCTTTTTGAACAAGCCTACGTTTTGGACCCTAAATCTCCCGTCGCAGCATATAATGTCGCTTTGTATCACTACCAAGCAGGCTCGCAAGATAAAGCGATGGATATATTCTCACAAATTATCAGTAATGACCCTTATTATCCGGCGGCTTATAATTTAGTCGGTGATATTTTAACAACACGCGGCAGGCTTGATGAATCGATAAGTATGTATAAAAGAGCGCTTGATGTTGACCCGATAAATAAAGGCGCCATAAATGGTTTATTAACCGCCCACATGGATATGGGCAATGTCGAGCAAACTAAATACTGGTTTGAGTATGCTAACAAGGAAGAATCTCAGTTTAGCGCAAATGAACTCCATTTTATCAAGACTAGGCACCTTGCTAGTCAAGGGCTTGCCATACAAGCTTTAGACGCCTTAAAAGCGGTTAAATTTAGCGGTAAAAAAGCGCATCTGAATGACTATATAGCCGCAGAAGTCGCTTTTTATCAAGAAAATTATGCGCAAGCCGTTACGGCTTTTGAGCGACTTCGCCAGCAAGGCTCAGTTAACGAAAACTACCTATATCATTTTTCTGATGGGCAACCAGCAGTTCATTTAGCTTATGCTTATTTAAAACTTGAACAAAAAACGCAAGCTGACAATATAATCGAAGGCTTTGTTCGCTTTTTAGAAAACAGTAAAACTAAAAAGTCTAATGACCCCTCTTATTATTACAATATGGCGTTAATCAGTGCCTTACAAAATAATAAAACAGAAGCATACCAATATATACAAGGCGCAATCGATGCTGGCTGGGTCAAAGTTTGGCAAGCTGATTTAGAGCCAATATTAACATCGATGCATGAAGAGCAACAATTTAAACAAATGATGGGTGGCATCAGGGCAAGACTTGCCAACATGAGAGCGAGAATTGCAGATGAGAATTCTTTTATACTCGCGGGTAGTGAAATCTTTTAGCTTAGTTATGCATGATTAAAGTCAAATCATTAAAGCACTTTATTGCTTGGATCTATTTAAACATCAGATGATTTAAACATATTGAATGCAGATTAAGTGTTTGTTGTTTACTTTTTTAATAAAACACTGTAATGTGAGTTTATTGCATAGTTTTATAGCTATGAAATGTTAATCCTCAGTGATTTTTGTGTTTTGTCTTTCCCTTTCACAGTCAGCCAACACCTTAAAAAGTTATTAAATTTAAGCTTTTTTGCTGTATGAAATCCAGTTTGTTGTGGATGATTTATCAATTTTTTTGTTTTACTCAGTACAGTTATCAGCTTTTTAATATTGCGTTTGACGCAGTTAAAGGAGTTATATTATGTCTTATACTTATCAAGGTAAGGTTTATGCTATTGAAGCACCCGTAAAGTCTATTTCTATCAACAAATTAAATGTTGTAGTAAAAGATCAGGCCGGTTCACAATTGTTTAAATTTTCTGAAGTTAATGAGTCTAAAGATTTTCTAGCTATGTTGTACCAAGCATAAATAGTAGATCTTAAAACCGCTGATTCAGTTGGCGGTAAATATAAGAGCCAGAATCACCTTTATTAGGTATTCTGGCTTTTTAGTATCTGGCGGGGCAATGGTTTGCTTATAGCGAGTTATTGTCAAGTTATGTTGCTTTGGTGAAGCCATTAAACAATTGGCAAGCTAACAAAGCAAGGTTGA
Organism: Colwelliaceae bacterium MEBiC 14330; assembly: GCA_040779365.1. Classification (GTDB taxonomy): domain Bacteria; phylum Pseudomonadota; class Gammaproteobacteria; order Enterobacterales; family Alteromonadaceae; genus Colwellia. The sequence continues at coordinate 4,294 of JBFONR010000026.1, read as the reverse complement.
CTATTATTGAGCAAGTTTTCTGCGCAACTCAATTATAAATGTCACCTAATTCTTCTAGTTGCGTGAGGTAAATTCTTAGGTCTAATTCAAGTTGATGGTAATTAGGCAACATACTTTGACAAAGCTTATAAAAAGCTTTGTTATGCTCTTTTTCCTTTAGATGTGCTAACTCATGAACGACTATCATGGCTAAAAATTCTTCCGGTGCTTTTTTAAATAAACCGCCAATTCGAATTTCATGTTTGCTCTTAAGTTTATTGCCTTGTACTCGCGCAACATAGCTATGTAAGCCCAATGCATTATGGATAATATGGATCTTATCATCAAATTTTATTTGGCTCAGTGGCGCGGATTTTTTTATATACTGGTTTTTTAGTGTCATAACGTAATGACGTAAAGCTTTATCATTAGCTACATTATGCGTGGTGGGATACTTTGCTAATAAATATTGCGCAAGGCTTTCTTGCTCGAGCATTTGCTGCACTTGTCTTTGTATTTTTTCCGAATAAGCGGAAATATACTTTAATTTAGGCTGATGTGAACTCAACGGGTTAAATTGTTTAGACATGAAGTGAGTGCTAATTAGGTCAAAAGAAACGCGACAGTATTATAGTTTTTATTGGCTAAACAAAATAGTCACTGTTAGCTTATTTGTTTTATTATCTTGTTTTTATTTTTTATCAAACCTTTACATTTGTTAAAATGTCCCCAGATAATTACTGAGCTTTAGCTCTGTTTGAATCAGGCCCAACTACGAGACAAATTAATGAATCCTATTATTGAAATCTTAAAAGAACTTAACATCAGTGATGATAAAATTAATGAATTATTTCAGGCGTTAACTGAAAACCCTATGATGGCAATGGCATTCATTACTCAATTAGGTATTCCACCTGAAAAGTTACAAGAAATTATGAGTTTAGTGATGGCTGATCCAGGCCTTATTGAAGAAGCTGTTAACGAACTGGGTTTAGATTTTTCTAAAGTTGAAGAAGCCAAAGCAAAATTAAAAGCAGGTGATCTTTAATGAGCAATGAATGTGAAGTGCTAACGTTAACGCAGCTACTCGCTCAATTAAATGAAAATGCTGAGCAAGTATCTTTTGAACAAGTGCTGCAAGTCATTGATGATAACTATCATTATACGCCGGCAGCGTTTAAAAATGGCGAATTAGATAATGCATTAGGCACGAATGAAGGCTCATGTAAAATATTTACTTTTGCTAAGTTAAATAACCTAAACGAACAGCAGACTTTAGCTTGTTTTGGTCGCTATTATCGAGAAGATGTCTTAGCGAACCCCGCAGGTGATGATCACGGTAATATTCGCAATTTCATTAAAACAGGTTGGCAAGGCATTAAGTTTGATGCCGTTGCCTTATCTGCTACCCATTAACTTCTTTTGTGTTAACTGGTTACTCAACTTTAACCAAATGGTTTAAGTTGAGTTGCTAAATCAATGTCACTCCCGATGTTCTTCATCAGTAAAATGTAGACCTGTTTGAATATGATTTACAGGATCAGATTGCTATGGAGGTAAGTAAATGCTTTGTAGTAGTGAGTATTAAGCTAACATGTTATATCATGACCTTCTTTTACTCTATTCAAGCAACCTAACGTTCTCATGATTATCAATTTTTCAGATTATAGTGCGAGTCAACGCTACCATTTAATGACACAAACAATCATACCAAGACCTATTGCCTGGGTATTAACAAACTCAGGCAATGAAAATAATAAGTTGAACAATTTAAATTTAGCACCTTTTTCATACTTTACTGCTATTTCAAGTGAGCCTGCATTATTGATGCTATCTGTTGGGAAAAAGCCTAACGAAGAGATGAAAGATACCTTAACCAATGTAGTAAACAATAAAAAAATGGTCATTCATATTGCAGGTGAAAACTTGGCAGATATAGTGACACAAACGTCAGCCTCATTAGCACATGGTGATTCAGAGTTGGCGACTATAAGTGATGAGGTACTTACTACAGTGCCATTTGATGGTTTTAGTTTACCGCGTTTGGCGCAATGCGACATTGCTTATGCATGTGAGTTATTTGAAATAAAAGAAATAGGTGATGTACCACAAACCCTTATTTTTGTAGAAATTAAGCAGCTTTATGTCAGCCCCGAGGTTACTAACGTCAATGATGGGCGTGTTAAAATAAATGCTGATGCTGTTAATCCCTTAGCACGACTTGGCGCAAGTGAGTATGCGGGTATTACCAAGCCGTTTAAAAAAGCAAGACCAGCATAATAAAGGGCTAAGCCTAGTTTAGCCTTGCTAATTCATGTCAATAGTTAGCGTTATAGCAAATACTAGCGCTAGTGGTGTTGACAGTGCAGCTAAGCAAGTAACTAAAGCAAAATTTTATTTTGTTATCGTTAGGGGGAGAAGCAAAGAAAGTACAAGCATGTTTATTTCTTTGAGTCGATGCCGCAATTAATGACCAAGATAAAGGTTTTCTTGCTAAAAATATTAATGTTGCTCGAAGAGCGCTCAACTGATTATAGTAGCGATGTTCGGTGTCCTAGTTAGCCAACAAATTGATGTCGCAAAACTGTTGTTTAAAATAATAACACTAAAGCCGTCAACACTAAGAAATCGTCGCGATGTTTAGAGTTCACACTTAGCTATCAGCTTTAAAGTAGACTTTTATCATTAACAGAATTTGGCTAAATTAATCTAAATGTTCCCCTCTGTTTTTCTTTATAAGTTATTGCTATGCATATGTTTAAGTTGAAAGGGTTGCCGCTTGCTTAAATTAAACTTGGCTATTATGCTTACTGGTTAACTTCCTCAAAGCGAATGTGATAAAAACTAACAGAGCGCCAAGAATAAAACCGACAAATAAATTAATCAATAAAGGGGTTATTGCAACTAAAAGACCCGTTGATATTGGTATATTTTTAATAAACTCGCTCGCAACTTCAATGAAATGATGAAGTGTAGGTACGCCATGGGTTATCAGTGAACCACCTACTAACCACATGGCAACAGTACCGGCTACGCTTAAGAACTTCATAAATTTAGGCGCAAGACCTATCATGAAATAACCAAGAGAGCGTTTAACTTTTCCTAAAATTGTCGCTGATTTATCTTTTATCAGTAATAAACCACCATCATCTATTTTTACAATAGCCGCCACCAAACCATAAACACCTATCGTCATCAATAAAGCAATAATTATCAATACAAAAACTTGTGTGGTAATTGCTTGTTGAGCAATTGTACCTAAGGCAATAATAATTATTTCCGCTGAAAGAATGAAGTCGGTGCGAATTGCCGCTTTGATTTTATTTTTTTCGTAAGCGACGATATCAATATTTTCACCGGCCATGGCGTTAAGCTGCTTTTGTTGTCGGTTTTTATGGGCTTCTTTGTGGCTTTGGCTATGCCAAACCTTCTCGAAGCCTTCATAACATAAATAAGCTCCACCACACATAAGCAAGGGCATAATGATTATTGGTAAAAAATAGCTGAGCAATAAAGCAATAGGCACTAAAATCGCTTTGTTAAGCAGTGAACCTTTGAAAACAGACCAAACAACAGGAAGCTCTCTGTCTGCTTTCAAGCCGCCTGATAATTGCTCAGCATTAACAGCTAAGTCATCCCCTAAAACACTTGCCGTTTTTTTGGCGGCGACTTTCGATAACACTGCGATATCGTCCAGTAATAATGCAATATCATCGAGTAAAGTAAGCAAACTTGCACCAGCCATGAAACCCCTTATTTTAATATAAATTAACTAGGTGATAATAATATTTAGTTTAGCTGAGTTTTACTGTGTAATGGTTAACTTTTTAAAGAGCAGTAAATTCTTGTAATTAGAACTACGCTGGGACGCTCAATAAACAGCATAATAGGAAAGACTAATAAAAAGTGTTTAGCTTAATTGAACTTGCTTGACGTTGTGTCTTGCTAAGAAGTAGAAGTGGTTGCGGGAGCCAGATTTGAACTGACGACCTTCGGGTTATGAGCCCGACGAGCTACCAGGCTGCTCCATCCCGCGTCCGAATGACCTACAAAAGTAGGAAGCCAAGTTGTTTTAATTCAAACTTAAGAATAACTCTGTTAACTTGAGTAAAGTTGGTTGCGGGAGCCAGATTTGAACTGACGACCTTCGGGTTATGAGCCCGACGAGCTACCAGGCTGCTCCATCCCGCGTTAGAATGACCTACAAAAGTAGGAAGCCAAGTTGTTTTAATTCAAACTTAAGAATAACTCTGTTAACTTGAGTAAAGTTGGTTGCGGGAGCCAGATTTGAACTGACGACCTTCGGGTTATGAGC
>JBFONR010000025.1:0-21187 GCA_040779365.1 Colwelliaceae bacterium MEBiC 14330 | reverse complement strand
TGATGGCGTATATGCGCTATTACAACTTAGAAAGGCTTCATACGGCTAATGGTGATCTGTCGCCAGTAGAGTATGAACAAAATTCCTTAAGAAAAGTGTCTTGATTTAGTTGTGCAGAACACGCAATCAAAGCAAAACAAAATACCATCAGGCTAGTAGGCTCTGGAACATCAAAGGCGACACTCTCAATGCGAAAACCGTCATCAGATTCTAATTTGCTTGACCAAATGAACATTTTGTTAGCTTCACCATTAACATCTACAAAATGTGTTTGATTATTATCATCACCCCATAACTTGGTGTTTGATACATGATTACCATCAGATTTAAATAATATTGGCGCCATATCACCATCTTCTAATCGTGAATTCCATCTGGTCATAAAGGTGATATCCATTGCGCTAAATGAAGCTGGATCTTGCCAAATACTTGTTAACGTAAAAACTAACTTATCAGACTTAAAAACGCTATCTGCATCAACTCTGCCGGTAAAAGGTGTTACTGGGCTATCAATGGTACCTGGACTACCTGGGCCCCCAATAACACCTATTCCATGATTCCACCATTCAACTTGAGCATTGATGTATCTATTTGAATCTATATCCCAAGTTCTTCCAGTAACTTCAAGGATATACCCCCTATCTGTGAAGATAAAACTATCATCCTTAAATATACCGCCTCCACTTTTGAGGTTAAAGTCAATAATAGTTGCATTAACTATATGACTTAAAATGAATAGAGGTAATGCAATTAAAAATTTAAACTTCATTTATTATCCCTTATTTTATGAGTGAAAATTACCTAACACTGTTCAAACTTAGCAAAATACAAACCAATAATTAAATATACTTTCTGTTCAGTGTATTAAACTATTGTGCAATTATTTTGCTTTTGTGTTTGTAAAAAAAGTTGACACTCTTTTCTCTTTATAAAATTAAGGCATTTAACAAGAGATAAACTAACCAAGGAAATGAATTCTAGTGATATAATCATTTATTATGTTTTAATTCAGTATTTATGCTTGTTGAGTTTTAGAAATACCTATCAGTGAGTGTGCTTGTTAATTTAGGAATCATATAGTGACAGCGAAAAAACAAAAAAATAATCCCCTTTTAGAAATCATCTTTAATGTGGGATTACCTTCATTGATTTTGATGAAGTTTTCAAGCTCTGAGTACTTGGGAGTGGTGGCAGGTCTAATCATAGCGCTAGCTTTCCCAGTGGGATATGCTGTTTATGATTACCTTAAAACTAAACAAATGAACCTCATCTCTGTATTTGGTTTTTTAAGTGTGCTACTAACCGGTGGTATTGCGCTATTTGAGTTAAATGTTACCTGGTTGGCAATAAAAGAAGCTTCTATACCAGCATTGATCGCTATTTTTGTCTTGTGTTCTGGTCTATTTGGTAAGCCCTTAATCGCGAAAATTTTATTGAATGACTCGATGTTTAAAGTCGAGCTGATTTATGAAAAACTGCATGCCTCTAACAATACCGATTTATTTAAAGCTAAAATAGCTTTTGCTAATAAGTTATTGGCATTAACCTTTATATTTTCAGCGGTCATGAATTATGTCTTAGCAAGGTGGATTGTAAAGAGCCCCGCGGGAACAGTCTCTTTTAATGAAGAGCTTGGTCGTATGACCTTATTGAGCTATCCAATTATTGCTATACCGTCGATGATAATGCTTTTTGGTCTGATGTTTTATGTCTCTAAAGTAATCAATAAATTAACCGGTTATAAACTTACTGAGTTATTGGTACAAGAATAAAAACCTTAAAGTGAATGTCGATAATATAATTGAAAAAATATTTTAATATAATTACTTATCTGCATTACCATTAGACCTGGTTGGCGCTGTTAATTCTAGTTTTTTGTGAAGTTTAATTATTAGAACATTGTCTTCCATTAAGTTAATTAGGATAACAAAGCTAAAATTTTTTTTAGCGTACAATTACGTCTAAAAGCCAAGCAAAAAATGTAGACATAATAGTTATGAAAATGCCCCCTTTGCTGAGCCCAATTCGTCCTCGCTTTTTCCTTGGTAGTTAACAAGTGTCATGTCTACTGTTACACCTGCTAAAAATATTGTGATGGCAAATGATATTATTATGATGCTGTGATGGCTAAGAGAAGTGGTCATTTTGTACAAAATGATGAACCTGATCTAGTTGTTTCAAAGTTAAATAAGTTACTGTGGATAACTAATTTTAATAGCCATGATAATTACAAAAGGTCAATCAAGTTTAGTTTAATAGAATTAATATAACCAAGCTATTATGGCTGGACAGATATGTTCTTAATGTAGTTTTAAATGTTTGTTTATTCTTCGTATTATTTGGCTTATATTATTTAGGCTTAAATGTAAACCCTCTGAGTTAATCAGAACAAGAATAATTTTGAAAGGGCCATTTATTCTTAAACGGTATCACATTCTGTGATTTTCTCTTCAAAGTTATGTCTTTAATTTATTGAGTGTTTTCCAATAAGTGTAGTTAATAGGGGGATGACTGCCTTATTGAGACAGAAATAAGGATAAAAAAATGAAGCGTTTTTCAGTTGTAGCGTTAATGTTGTGTTCGATTTTATTAACTGCCTGCGGAGGCGGAGATAGCGGTGGCAGTGGTGGTGCAGTCAATGCTAATAACTCAAATAATGAATCGAATAATAATGCTAATAGTAGTGATAATGGCTCGTCTGATGATAATACCGATGAGGGTAATTCAGATAGTAGTGATAATGGCTCGTCTGATGATAATACCGATGAGGGTAATTCAGATAGTAGTGATAACGGCTCGTCTGATGATAATACCGATGAGGGTAATTCAAATAGTGATTCAGACAATAATGACAACAATAGTGATGATTCGTCAGGTAATACATTACCAGAGAGCGATGCAGTGCCGTTTAACGAATTAATAAGTTATGTCCCATTTAGACCAAATACCTATTATGTCGATATATTAGGAGCAGAGTCGCGCCTTTATGTTGAAAGTGGAAAGAAATGGTCTAATACCATGATAGGTGATAATTATTGGTTTACAAATGCTGATTGTTTGAGCGAAGCTGAGGTTATAGCACATTTTGACTTACCCGATGGGGTATTTAGCGAAACTGATATTGAAATTCTCTCTAATAGTTCCGAAGTTGTACCCCGTGATGATGGCTCTCTGGTGCACATTGGCTGGTGCAGCTATGAACTTAAAAATAGAGTGGCTCTGTCTAAGAGTAATTCAGAGGTAAATGCAGATACTCTGCTCAATGCCCATGATATTGAAATTTTATTGATGGACAACAATCGCGAAATTACACGCCTGGGAATGATATCAGATATTGGTTGGTTGGGCTCTGGGGAAGACTCATATGAGCCTGACCAGAATTTTTACAGCATTGGCCAATGTAATGGATATGGTTCAAAACGTACTGAATATTCTTCGAACACTATTAAACTAGGTGCCTCGCCCAATGGTAAGCATATTAAACTGATTGTGCCTGAACAAGGCGAGTTCACGAGACTGATAACGCTTGATCATAATGCTGAAACACTGACACTTAATGGGCAGTTACCTCAATATACCCGTTATTCAGCCTTTCTAGATCACACTAGACCCATTGTTTTTAATAATGGAGCGTTTTATTTGCAATTAGAGAGTATATGTAGCCCTTTATATACTGTGGGTAGACAAACCTTACATTATACTGGTGACCATAATCTGGCACATTTTGATGGACAAGGAAATGAAATTAAGAAAATCACAATGCGTGAGCCAGAGGGTGAATTATATAAAGCCTTTCAGGACTATCAACCTATGGACTTCTTAGGGGGTTACTTGGACATATTAGCGCAGAGCAGTACCAGTTTAGCTGAGCTTAAAAATGAGTACCTTACCAATAACCCTGATGCAGAACTTGGAGATTGGCAAGGTATTGGAGAGGTTTTTAAAGATCGTTTGAGGTGGAAGAAAGTAGGAGATGACTCCGATAAAATTTATCTGCCTTCGGCCCAACAAGATTTTCTTTTTGTGGGGGAAGTAAATGCTTCTTATGAACAGATGTCAGACGCATGGCAACAAGCGAGAGCCTTAATAAATAATCCACCTGCTGGTGGTGATAGCAGTGGCGATGGTGAGGGTGCAACATGCGGTGATTATCCGCGTATTTTGACCGATCAATCGTGTGGAGATCAAACACGATATTTATTTTTAACCGCTGAAGCATACTACAACGCAGTGTTAGAGAATTGTAAAACCAATGATGTCGCATCAGCTGACATCAATTATGAAAGCTATAAACAAACGGCACAAGCTGCAGAAAATGCTTACAGCGCATTTTGCTCTTAACTGTGATTGTTGCTTAACTAGTAAAACTTTTTGCTTTCAGAGTGCTTTAAATATAATTTAATCACCCTGAAAGCCTTTAGTAAAAAGAACTTAGTTCAATATTAAGCCCCAATATGAGCATCACGCTTGATGTGATAAGGGGCTTAACAAATCACCTATACCTACGATAATAATTTTTAAACAAGCATGGTCTACTTATTCTAACTTGTTAAGATTATAAAAAATTAATTAAATGTCTTTTGTAAATAAATGCCTCACAGCTCGATCATTTATCAGTGATATCTGTTGATATACCAAATAATAGATGATTATTTATTTCAATAAAAAGCGAGTCTAATACGATAAAATAAATATGGAGTAAGTGATATATTGAACTGATCTGCTTTAATGAAACAGGACACTTTAATAGTTGATGTTCTCTTCATTGTTAATTGTTAATCATTAAGCATGTTTCCTAGACCTGCATGATATTAAACCGAAAACTCCTAATGCAAAAATAGCAAGAGTTGACGGCTCAGGAATAGCAGTAGCTGCAAAAGAAATACCCTCATAGCTAATACTGGTATTGCCCCAAGAAAAGCTGTTGAGTTGAGTACCTGTATTTGAGTAATGATAAATACTATTGCCTGAAGTTAAAAACATATCATTGTTATCACCAGCGGTTACATTATCTACAGCGAAATCTAAACCAAAATAGGCTGTTTGATTTAATGTTGTAGAATCACGAACGGTAATACCATTTTCGCTGCCATTATAGACAGCATAAAAAGAGTTACCGCCAGCAGCAAAAGTAATACCTTCGTAGCTAATACTGGTATTGCCCCAGAAAAAGCTGTTCAGCTGAGTCCCTGTATTTGAGTAATGATAAATACTATTGCCTGAAGTTAAAAACATATCATTATTATCACCAGCGGTTACATTATCTACAATGAAATCCAAACCAAAATAAGCCGTTTGATTTAATGTTGAAGTATCACGCACTGTAATACCATTTTCGCTGCCATTATAGACGGTATAAAAAGAATTACCGCCGGCAGCAACAGAAATACCTTCGTAGCTAATACTGGTATCACCCCAAGAAAAGCTGTTCAGTTGAGTACCGGTATTTGAGTAGTGATAAATACTATTGCCTGAAGTTAAAAACATATCATTGTTATCACCAGCGGCTACATTATCTACAGCGAAATCTAAACCAAAATAGGCTGTTTGATTTAATGTTGTAGAATCTCGAACGGTAATACCATTTTCGCTACCATTATAAACTGTGTAAAAAGCGCCAGCATTTGAGTACGTTGAAATAATTAAAAGTAGGCTAGATATTAATATTTTATGCATATGAAATTCCTTTATCCTTTTGTAAAGAATTTAAAAAGAAAAAATTTAAATCTTGTAATTATAATCGCTATAGGCAAGAAGTAGGCCGCATATTAAAAGTATTTAATTTCAGTTGTTTAGTGTGTTTTTTAAGTGCTCAATAGTTATGGCTGTAAAATAAACAGACACAAAGGGTCTCTGCATGTTGTTTTTTGTTATGAAAATACAAAATTTCATAACATGAGCTCGCGTACCTTTCTGTAAGTAATTGTTTAAAATGACTTCGTCTTTATTTACACTGAGATGAAAGGTACATTTTTACGTTGAGCTTGGCATTTATAAGTAACTGTTCTTGTTATTTATAAATGCCACTTATCATTAAATAATGTGCAGCTCCTTTTTATGCATTAAGTACAGGGCACTAAATAAAAAGAAAAGCAAGACAGGTGGTTCAGGTACATCGACAATATCATCGCCAATAACATCTTGGACGGTATTTGAAACATATAATGCCAAGTGATCTAAGTTGGCATTAGGATCATAGTTCAAAATAAAACTATTAGTAATGTCGGCTAACTCTACCGCAAAATTAACATTTCCTGTATCAGTTGGAACGACTTGAAATATACCAGAGTAGAGATCGAACAGATCTTCTGTTTCGTGAACAGCTTCCCAAATCGCTAATTGTAATACTCCACTTTGATAGGTATCAGTGTAATAAGAAAAAGTATCCATTAACCATGCAGCTTTGTGATACTTATCATCTACACTTGATAAATCAACTCGGGTAAATTCAACTTCTCCCATATCTAGGGACTGTAATATTTCAATACAGTAAAGATGCGTTGTTTCGCCTGTCTCGACATCAGTCCCTTCAAAACTCATGGCAAAAGAACCCAAATCTTCGCCATCATAGGACATATTGTAGGCTGTCGTGTTAAAAATATTGCCAGTAACGTCCATAGTAATACTACTTGCTAAGCTATGAGCGCTAAAAAAAAGGTATAACGTAAGTAAAATCAGATATTTTTTGATGTCGTGAGCTATTTGTATTGCCATAATGACTTAACTCCTCTTCTTTCATTAAAATTATGTGTTAAAATTAATTTGTTTGCTCTTTGGTCAGTAATGTTATGCTTTAGTTTTTTCTAGTTTCCATTGATTAAAAAGTTTTACCACTTTTGTTTTTTCTGGATAATGCTTTTTGTGCAGAGCTGCATCTTTTAAGTGGCTAAACCCTTCATTACGTCTATTTAATTTGTCTAAAGTAATGGCTAAATGGTACTTCACAACAACATTATCATCAGCCATTGCATTGGCTTGTCTCAGTAATGATAAAGCTTCTAGATAGTTACCTTTTTTTGTTTCAATCCAAGCCTTTGTGTCTAGGATATTGGCGTTATTAGGCATTAGAACGTATGCTTGATGAGCTAAAACTGTTGCTTCTTGATAGTACTCTAGCGAAAGGAGTATCATCGCTGTATTGTTAAGGAGTACAGGATTATTAGGATAATACTCAATTAAATTTTTGTAATAACTTAGTGCAAATTTAAAGTTACCAAGGTTCTTGTGGGTTTCTGCAAAAGCAATACTTGTAATTAAATCTTTAGGGTGCTGCTGAAGCCAATTAGTGAGTAATTTAATAATATCATCGTTACGGTTTAGCTGCTTATACAGGTGATATAAGCCAATGATACTTTGTTGTGTGGGCCGCTCTTTTAAAGATAGCAGGTAAAAATATTCAGCTTTTTTTATTTCACCTGTAACTCTATAAATGTCTCCTTTGAGCTGATTTGCTTTCAGTTTATTATTGGTGAACATTTCAAATTCTGCAATCAATCCAAGTACGTAATTCTTTTCTTTTTGCTGAGTTGCAATCTCAATTAATTTGAGTTGTGATGGTATATGTTTTTCATTTATTGTTAATGCTTTTAATAATGTTTTTTTGGCGGCATTCATTTTAAGGCTATGTAATTGAAAATTGGCTAACTCAAATAGCGCAATTTCTTTTTTATCACTTACCTTGATAGCTTTTTTATAGGCATAGTCAGCTTTATCATTTTCTCTATTAGCAAAATATAACTTTCCTAGTAGAGAGTATGCTTCCGCAATATTCCTGGCGTTAAGAATAAATTTTTCTGTAACGTGAATCGCTTTATCTAATTCATTCGTTTGTTGGTATAAAGTCACTAGTTGTGTTAGAGCTGATATGCTTTTAGGGTTTGTTAATAAAGCTTTTAGGTAATATTTTTGCGCTTGTGAAAACTTTTTATCTGCTAAATAAAAATCTGCTAATACAATTAATATTTCACTATTTGGTTGATATTGCTTAATATGATTAGAAAGTTTATCAACCGCGCTTTTTACATTATTCTCAAAGAAGTCAATTTTGGCGAGTTGAATTATTGCTTGATAATTCTCAGGTGATAGCTCTAATGCTTTTGTTAAGTTTAGTTTTGCTCCCTTTATGTCATTTAACATACCCAATGCTGAACCCTTTAATTGATAGATGTAGCTTGAGTTGGGGTTAATTTTTTGTAAAATATCAAGATAAGTTATCGCCATCTCTGGAGATTTGATCGCAAGATATGCTTTCGATAGTAATATAAGTGCGCTAGGGGAATCATTAATCTGTTGATGGTCTTTTAAATTGTCAATAACGGGGTAAAAATCAGACTTTATCATTTGCAGTTTAGAGAGACTTGTTAGTATATTAATATCATTAGGTTTTTTTCTCCTTAACTCTTGAAAATAATACTCTGCCTGCTCAAAATCCCCCATTTTCAGGTAGACGTCTGCCAACAAAGATAGTATTTCAGTATTATTACTATGATAGATGGTGAGTTTATTAAGAGTAGCTTTAGCGTGAGATAAATCTTCTTGAGCGATGGCTATTTTAGCACTTAAGATTTGCGCTTTGATGTCCTTATCATTTAACTGAAGATAGGCGGCCATAGATATTCTCGCCTTATTGTAATTTTCCTGCTGAAAGTCCACCAAACTAGCAAGATAATAAAAAATAGGGAAGTCTTGTTTAATGTTGTCGGGAATGGTGTCGAATATACTGACTAAATTTGCTAAGGTTTCTTTAGATTCATTTGTCTTGCCTAGATAGACATTGGATAAATATTTTATAAAGTTTGCTCCAGGCTCATTTGGTAAGCTTAACAATACTTTGTCTATTTCAGTTTTTGCCGCTTGAATTTGGCCTTGCTCCATTAAGAGAATCGAATAAATTAATCGAGTGGCAGCATTACTTGGTTTTATCGTCAAAGCATATTCTATAGTTTTTAGTGCCTGCTCAAGGTTGCCTTTCATTTGATTTAGTGAGGCAGTAAGTAATAGAGCTGAGATATTATCAGGTTCGAGTGTTAATGCTTTTGCTGAAAAGTTAAAAGCATTTTCTAGCTTGCCACCTTTTAAGGCTATCTGTGCTCTACCTAAAAGTGCTGTTACATTATCAGGTTGCTCGATGAGCACTTCTTTAAAAGCGATATCTGCTTTGTGAAATTGTTTATTGCCAAGTAAAGCCTGTGCTCGCCCTAAATTTATGCTATCAATGACACTCGCGCTGTAAAAATTATCATCAATAAAATTTAGTAACTCTTTATATTTTTTTTGTAGCAGCAAGGCTTTAATGAATATAGGCACAGTATGGATATCATCTGCCCCCTTACCTAAAACCTTTTGTATTTCAATCTCGGCATCAGCCCCCTTATTCTGGGCCAGTAATATTTTGGCCATTAAAATTCTTGACGGTAGGTGATCAGAGTGTTGCTTTAGGGCATTTTTAAGGTGGACATAGGCAATATCGTATTGGTTATCATGAAAATTGATCATTGCTTTTTCATAATGAACATTATGATTAACTGCTTCAAAGGATACTGCTGGCAAAGTAAAAGTTAGGCACATCGACATTAATATGACTTTGGCTAACCTTGTTAAATGAATATGTAATAAATACATAAAAAATCCCCATAAACATTGCCGATTGATGTATCAGTCAAAAATTTTTTAAACCATTACGCTAATTTTGATATGACAATCATGTTTTGCTTGATGCTTTCTGCCTGCTGATAAATATTTGTATTGGTAATCAATATCACATGTGACAATGCAAATTATCAGCCATTTATATTTTTTATTTAAAATCAGTTGCTTAATTTTTTATGTAATGATTAAGGTGAGATGTGTAAGTTGAATAATAACTTTTATTGCAAAATGCAACGTAATTTAAAAAGGATAACTTTATCTTTATACCTTACAATTATTTAGTATGTTTAGCCTGCCAGTAAGTTGCTATTACGCCAATTCATCTGGTTACTGATTAGCTAGAATTAGCCTTTAACTTACTTTTTTAACAAGCCATTAACAATTGAAATTAACTTATAAATATCAGAAGGTTTCTATAAATAACTATCGCTATCAAGGATAATCCCTCGTTTTAAAAGCAAGTCAGTGCTGAAGCCTGATACGGATATTATTTTACGGTCTGGGTTACGTGATGAAAATAATTGACTGACTCCTTCACCACCATAACCGTCAGATATTATGACGCTTGAGGTTAATAGTGCTGATTGAAGTGAGTTATATTTTAGGCAATGGACTGATTATCGGCGGCTTCTTGGGCAATTACTTGAAAGCTGTTGCCGCTAATGACAGACGCTATTATATTGTTAACTGACTCTTTGTATGCAACGATACAAATAATCTCAGGTTGTAATGGTTTCTCTATAGATGTTGTTAAAGGCTTATTGCTTTACCTGGACTAAGTGGATTCGTACCCAAATGCAATACAAATTCACCTAAGCAAGTTCATGAGTTTTATCTCATGCTTTATTAGTTAGCAAATTTAAGACATAAAAAAACCGCAGTTTATAACGTTGCGGTTTTTGTGTCACAAATATTTCACCATTTGTCGCCAAATCAATAAGTTGCTAGGTTCAACTTGTTGACTAAAAAGGTCTTTATTTGGTGGAGCGGGGGGGAGTCGAACCTATATGGTATGCTTTAAAATCAATAACTTATATTAATATCAGTCACTTACTGTTTCTATTTATCACTTTGTATCACAGTTTGTTAAGTCTGGTGGGTACTAAATGGGTACTAAAAATTTACTAGTGGATTGAATTTAACTACATCTTCGAAATGTGTTTTACTAAAATGTGCATACTTCATAGTATCTGTTATATTCGCGTGACCTAACACCTCTTTTAGTACTAAAATATTACCTCCGTTCATCATAAAATGACTTGCAAAAGTATGCCTTAATACATGGCTGCATTGTCCTTTCGGTAGTTGAACTCCTGTTCTTTCTATTGCTTTTCTAAAGGCGCCTATACAACTCGAAAACAACCTACCTTTCTTTTTTGGTATTTCATTATTTAATTCATCACTTATTGGTATAGTCCTGTTTTTTCCTCCTTTAGTATTGATAAATGTAATTCTATTATTTGAAATTTGCCTACCTCTTAAGCTTTCGGCTTCTCCCCACCTTGCTCCTGTCGATAAAGCAATTTTAGCAACCAAATATGCATCTTCATTTCTAGATTTTTTTAATTCTTCAAGTAACAGGTTTATTTCTTCTGGCTCAAGGTAGCCCATTTCTGGTTGCTTGTATTTTAGAGCTCTAATGCTTTTTATTGGATTTCTGTTAATTTCATTTAATCTAATTAATTCATTAAACATTGCATTTAAATAAGTTTGTTCATTATTCACAGTTTTAACTGAGACTTTCTCTAATCTATTTGCTCTATATTCTGACCAATCCGCTGCTGTGATTTTTCTAACTATTGGGTTTTTCATTTTTTCACACATAGCTTTCATTTTGGCTAAGCGTTTATCTATATCATTTAAGCTTTTTCCATGTAATTTATACCAAAGCTCTATTAACTCCATCAGTCTTCTATTATCTTCTGGTGCTATTTCCCATTCTTTTAAATTATTATGAGTTGATATTTTATGATTTAAATATCTTCTTGCTTCTCCTAATGATAAAAACGCTTTTTTAAAGCGACTTCCAACATGTCCATCTGGCCTAAAATCAATCTGATACGGCTTATTTTCAGAGTCTGTTTTCCAAATTCCATCTTGTACTTTTTTAACCTTTTTCATTCTCTAATACTCGAAAATATGTTTTGTAATGTCTTGTAATGTTATTTCTAAACGTAATTTTGTATTATTCGCGCAAATTTTTATCTATTTAAATGGAATTAATATGCAAATTTCAAATAACTCTGTTACATCAAATTCATTACATTTAAACACAAATGAATCTCAAAAAGTATCTTCTGAAAATGTTGATAGTATTTTAAAAAAATCAACTTCTTTACAAGATGATATTGTTACTATTCAGGGATCAGTAGCTCACCCAACAAGACCTAAAAAATTACTAAATATTCAATATGATTTATCATCTATTTACAGTAATGCTAACCAGATAACTAAACCAATTAATTCTGATTCTTATAAAATAATGAATGAAGGTGGTGGTCAACCCACAAGACCTAAAAAATAAATTTAATGATTGATTTTGAACTTGCTCACTTCATAGCTAAATTTTATCTTTTTGCTTATTTTTTGGCTTTTGTTTTAAGTTTTTTTAATGTGACTAACAATAAGTCAAACTTAATCATAATTACCTTAGCCTTAGTGTTTTGTGTTTTTAATCAGTACTTAAAATCCGCTGTTGATTTTTATAATTATTATTTAACATCCACTTTTTTTGCGTTGCTATTCATTTTATTGTCTTTGGCATCACATTTTTATTTAAAAATAAGGCATTCTAAAACAACGCTTTTTGTTTATGTTTCTTATCTATTTTTAGCAGTTAGTTACTTAATAATGCATAGAATTAGGGTTGTTATTTTTGATAAAGATGATTCCATAATATGGCTTATTAATAGCCATTCTGCTTTGGTAAATATTCTTTATTTTATAAATATTTTGTTGTTTTTTTACGGAACTAAAATTAAATGGAAATCTTACTCTGGTCGTTTATTTTCTTGATAATTTTTTTAGTCTTTAAGTCTTTGAAAATTGAAGAGACCAGTATTGATTATCAACAAAAAGACTTTATTAACCGTTATTTAGAGATAAAAAAAATTGACTCTGATTATAGGCTAAAGCATTTAAGGGATTGGGAAAAGGATATTGAAAATTTCACTAATAATTCAAATGTTCAAACTAAACAAAAGATTGTATCTTTAAATTCATTTAGGCGAATTAAATAACTTTCTTTTCTTCAGCTACTTTAACTTGTCCATTTTCTACAAGTTCAGACGTTATTAAATTGGCTATTGTCGAAATTTTAACGTCTTTCTTCAATTCTATCATGTCGCATTGAACCGCTGAAAAAATCCCCTCTGTAATCGACGTCTTTAACTCGTTAATGTCTATAGAATTATTTTCCTTACCAAATAACAAGTAATCCATAGATAAATTAAATTTTTTAGCTGTTATTGCACATGCTTCAAATGGTATCCCGTCCCTTTTTTTTGTCAATGTTGCCCAGTTATCTGAATATCCATATATATTTGAAAGTTCTTTAAGTGTTTTTGCTTTATTTTCTTTCATTAACCTTAAAAAAATATCATTAGAAATCAATTCCATAATAAAAACCCCCTAAAAAAATAGCTTTTAGCTATTGAAAATATCAATTTGTGTGTTTATTATTTCTTTACGTTACTTGTACTATTAAAAAGATACATACTAAGGCGATAAATAATGTTAACAGGCAATATTACACTCACAGACACACAATTTAAATCACTAAAAAGTGATTTAGTCCTTTTAAGTATGCCTTTTATCAGTGTAGCCGATTATTCACGTATTACGGGTGACACTGAGGGTAACGTTCGTCAACAAATTCATAAAGGCTTACTACCAATAAAATCAAAACTAAAACAACGTGAAAAAACCTTTATCAATATGGAAGCTCTTCGCCAACAAGCGCAGGAAGCTATTTAATTATGAATACTCATTTCGCATTGTTAGCTCGCTTTGAATCTCCTGTAATAAATCTTAACGATGTTTGTCAGGAATTTTTCGGTATTACCCCTAAAACAGCTAGGCAAAAAATCAAAGCTTTGGACTTTCCAGTACCTACATTCACTTTAATTAAATCTGAACGCGCACCTATTTTCATGAAAGTAGAAGATTTGGCTTCTTATATCGACAAACAATACAAACAAGCTGCTCTTGAATGGCAGAGAGTTCACAAGGCTTAATCATGAAACCTAACGTGTACTTTCAACGAGAAGCTTGGGGCGATGTTTGCACCACACATAAAGGCGAGTTACATCACTTCTGTAACTTAGTCTCTATGATTGCTTTTATTCAAACTGTATACGGTCATGAATTCAACTTAATTGAAGTTGATGAAACCAACTTTCACGAACTACATAGACAAGGAGTTTTTGATGAATTCTAAAGCTAAAATTCCTTGTCTAGTTGATGCCTTATCTTTTACTTGGTCACCTAAAGAGCTTTTACGTATTAAAGAAATGGCCAAAATAGGTGCTTGTATTAAAGGCGAGGTAATCACCAAAGCTAGAGACGCTTCGTTAAACCGTGAACTAGCAAAGCTTGAAAAAGAAAAACACAACGCGCTTTTATCTTCTAGAGCTTTCAATACTCATGATTATGAAACTATTTTGAATCGCTACAAAGATTCATGCGACCGCATAACACGAGAATATAACAATCGCAGACATAAAGACTTACCTTTAAAATCACTAGCGCTTTCAGAAAATGAAGTTGCTGCACGTTATGAACTTCGTGACATGCTAAAACCTCAAGGCTTAGAAGTTGATACATCACAAAAATATGGTGATCGGTTAAACAATTTACTTGATAACATCGGTATAGATTTACTTGACGTTCTTGGCTGTGGCGAGGTTGAGCGCTTTGTTTGTCGCCTTAATAATGTATTCACACAAGAAACCTATATTTGGACAGTAAAAAACAACCCGACAGGCCGTTCAAATTATACCTATTCTGCAACGCTTTATGCTGACGGTGAAACCGCAGGTATTATCTGTTGGGGTGGTAAAAACTTAGGTTGCTACGTATCTTTCATGGGTACAGGCTGCAACGCTTTAGACCTACCACGCTTATATGAAGAAATTAGAAAAATTCCATCAATTAAAATTACTCGTATTGATTTAGCCCATGACGACCATTCGGGCAAGCATTCTATTAAAAGAGCATTGACCAAAGCTAAAAAAGGTCAATTTAATTCAGGCGGTAGACCAGCTTGTTATATGTATGTTGAAAGCGGTCATTTATCTGAAAAAGCATTAAAACAAAATTTCAAACCAATTAAAGCCTCTGTTGGTGAATCAACAAAATCCACCGCGAAAAAGACCTTTGGATTTATCCCAAGCAAAGGCAAAACACTTTATATAGGCTCACGCGAATCAGGCAAGCTTTTACGTGTTTACGAAAAAGGCAAACAGATAGGTGAAACAAATTCTAAGTGGGTTCGCTGGGAAGTTGAATTGCATTCAAGTCAACGAGTAATACCACTCGACGCCATGATTAAGCCTAGCGAGTATTTAGCCGCTACTTATCCAGCACTTTCTTTTTTAAGTGCTGAGCAATGCAAAATCAAAACAACAATTAAACAAACAACAATGACTATTGAGCGCATTGTTGAAAACCAAGTACTTAACACACGAAAAGCTATCAACATGATGCGCATGATTTGTGGCATGTCTGACAGTGAAATTGTAGATAAATTTGTAAAGGACATTGAAGAGCCTGACTGTCGCTCTTCAATGCCTAGTCGCCTGAAAGTTCCAATCTTTGAAGAATGGGTCTTACAGCAAAATCAATCGACAGCAACTTAATTAACTTACTTATTGGAGATATAAAAATGGATACAATCGAAACAGGTATTTTTTTACGTGGCGTTTTAGTCGGTACAAAAACTACACCAAACAACTACATTGACAAAAATGGTCAACGCCAATCATCACCTTACCTTGAAATTGGTATTGAAGTTTCTTTCATTAATGGTTTCAACCAAGAACAAAAGCTAATCAGAACTGCTCGCATCAGCGCCGAAAAAGAAAAAGATTCCGCCTTTATGAAATCACTATCAGACAACCACATGGCGCTTGTTGAATTACCAGTAAATATTGGTGATTACCGTTCTTGTTATGTAGATAGTAAGGCCGTTTTAATCGTTATTGAAAAAGCTGAGCTTAAACAGGCTGTTTAACAATGCTTGACGATTATTTAGCGCAAATCATAACAGCCGCTATTTTGCTCTTTTCATATTACAGCGGCTTTAATGCAGGTCTAAAAAAATGACTTTAGAAGTTTCTAGCTTAATCGGATATTCAGCAATTGCTTTTATATCTGGTTATGCATCAGGAAAAGTTTTCGCATTTGTCGAAAGCTACATTAAACGTGCCACTGGCACATATTAACTTAAAGGGAAAAAAACCATGAAAAACGTTATTAATTTTTTATCTAACAAAACATCAAAGCGCAAAGTTGTTGCTTCATTTACAACGGGTACTGCTTTAGTTGCTAGCTCTGCTAATGCTGCTTTAGATTCAGCCGTAATTTCAAGCATTCAAACTGAAGTACTTGCCGATGTTGCTCTAGCTGTTGCTGCTGGTTTTGCGATTTTAGCTGTTGTTTTAGCTTCTAATGTTGGTATGTCATTGTTAAGCCGTTTTATTAACAAAGGCGCTAACGGTTAATTAAATCGTTAGTAAAAAATTCTCGTGGTGTGTGCGTGGCCTTGTGTCCGCACCTCTACGAGTTTTTTTTACTATAAGATAATGGAGTTATCATGCGCTTTCTTATTTTCCTTTTAACATTTACTTTTACTTTTTCTGCTTTTTCAAACCCCGCTAATTTAGACTTTTTCAAAGTAAAACCTATAACACCAAAACCAGTTTTTGCTATGGTTCCTTACACTAATAAAGCACATAAAATTTATAATGCCCGTGTTTCAAATAATGGCCGCTTTGCAATCGCCACTTTTAAAACAAATTCACCTGCAACCCTAGCTAAACAAATTTTACGTAAAAATCCTTATGCAATTCTTGGCTTAACTGCCTTAGCTTTCTTTCAAGATGAAAACGAAGAGTTTTACAAGCCGCCTGAAATAAACTCTACTATTCCTGATGAATTTCAACAGCCGCCCAAATTCAGTGAGTTATGGCAATGTTCCGGCCCTAATAATTCTACTACTACTTCAACCTCTATAGGTGGTTGTGCTTCTTGGGCTGCAACTGAATGGCAAAAAACCAAGCCTACTGAATTAGTAAGAAGTGTTTCTGGCGTTGTTCTTGAACATAACCTCTTAGCTGCTAAATATGATTGGTGTGGTAAGTACGCTTACCATAATTCAACTTGTACAAGATGGGACAAAAATCAACAAGTAGGAACTGGCTCTGCTACACCATTACCTCCCGAACCTTCATGCCCTAGTGATGCTTACCCTAATCATATAAAACCTTATAATGATAAATGTGTTGAGCAAGAAGTTTTTGACCTTTATCATCCAACTAAAGCCACACTTCCACAAATGGCTAGCGCTTTATCAAATCATATTAATAATAACCCTGATACTGTTCAGGATTTTTCACCCTTTAAAGAGCGCGATACTGACGAATTTTTATCTCCTGATTCAATTGATTCTGTTAATCAGCCTAATGTTTCTGACCAATTTAACGAATATTTAAAATCTGTTGCTAGTGGCAATCATCAAAGTTCAAGCCCTGATTTACCTAATTATGTACCTGCTGAATTTGTTCAACCTACACAAGCAGCAATTAAGGCTACTGAGCAAGGTCAGCCACTTGTTGACCCAACAACCGACGATATTATTGACCCTGACATAACGCAGCCCGACCCAGCACCAACACCAACACCCAATCCCAATTTACCTTATGAGATTACTGTTAATGTTCCAGAAGATGATACAATTTCTCAAACTGAATACGAACAAAGTAATGCTAAATTTTTCGAGGATTTTAAAGCTGCCGCTGACCCTTCAACACAAGAAATTGAAACACTTTTAAAAACCTCTGCCGATGGTGATAAGGATTTTATTGATTCTTTAACAACTGATGTTACTAATGCTGATATTCCTGCATTACCACTTATTGCAGACCTTTGGCCTAATGTTAGTACAGGGCAATGCATTCCTTTTACCCTTAACGTTTCTTTACGTGGTCAACCAAAAACTATTACTTTTGATAAGCATTGCCCGCCATACAACACGTATGTCAATCCTATTCTTACTTACTTTTTATACATAATTACTGCGCTATATGTACTTCATTTAGCGGGTAGAACATTTGCAAGGACGGTTTCATAATGGGTGTTATCGCAACTTTTTTCGCCACTATGTTTAGTGGTGTTACTGGTTTGATCAGTCTTTTTTTAGCACGAAAAGCTACTTTTTCACTTGCTTATATTGGCATTTACTTAGCCTTAACGGCTGTTTTTATTGCCGCGGTTAACTCTGCTTTGTCTGGTATTACAGCATCATTACCAACAAATTCTTTATTGCTTTCAGGTTTCTCAATGATTCCATCTAATGCAGGGCAGTGTGTTGGTGTTGTCTCTGTCGCTCATGTTGCTAGTTATTTATTCATCATGAAAAACAAACTTTTAAACTTAAAGGTTAAGGCGTAATTATGGCTACATTTTTCGAGGGTCGAAGAGGCTCAGGCAAATCAAAATATGCGGTTGAACATATGCAAAACCGCCTTAAAAAAGGTCGTACTGTTGCCACTAATTTAGATTTATTTCTTGATAAACTATGCCCTGACAACCCAAAAGCACATTATGTTAGGTTGCCCGATTTTCCTCGCTCTATTGATTTATTGTGCCTTGGTAAAGCTTATCCAGAACTAGACCATGACAACCCTGATACATACGACGAAAAAAAGAATGGCACTGTTGTACTTGATGAATTGTTAACCTCTTTTAATTCTCGAAATTGGAACGACCCTGACCGCTTAGCTGTTGTAAATTGGATTGTTCAGTCTAGAAAAGATGGTTGGGACTTAAAATTAATTGGTCAATCAATTGATTCAGTCGATAAGCAAATTAAAGAAACTGTTATTGATGAGCTTTATAGTTTCCGTTCATCATTAAACTTGTTCCCTGGTATTATTTGGAAAATATTCATTAAGCCTTGGTTTGATAAAATATGCCCTAAATTTCATATCGTAAAAATGTATGACGGTCGCCGCATTGATAAAAACTTACGTACTGGTAGTGGTCATTTTAGGCGCAATGATTTACACGATTGTTATAAAACATCTCAACAATTTAAAAAAGATGTACGCATTGTTGTATCTGATAAGCAAAAAAAGCCTATTGAAATAGATTTACGCGCACCTTATACGGTTTTACATCCCCATTATTTTGGTTTGCCTGAAGACACAAAAACAGAGGTAAAAGAGCATGGCGCACAACAAGAAACTAATACAATCCCTGATAAAAAACCTGCTGTTAAAAAAGACTTACCTGTAATTCAAATGGTTCTATTGTGTTTCGCTTTACTTGCTTATTTCTTTTTATCAGATTGGTCAGATTCAAAAACTAATCCAAAAACTGACATGGCCATGACTGACCAGTCATCACCAACTACTGAAAAAAAACCAAAATCTAAATTTTTAAATTTAACCCCTGACGATTTAGGTAAAATCTTCATTAACTGCTTAGACTTTATTACAGATGGTCGTTTTACTTACTGCTTTAACGATGAGAACGGCAACATAATCAAGCCTCAAAACGTAGGTTACAAAGTTTTATTTAAATCTGAATGTCATGCAAAGCTCGTACGAGAATCAAAAGAATTTGATGTTTATTGTAATCCTAAGTCGTTTAACTGGACTAACGAACCAAAGCCAACCATTAATGAATCTATATAGTTAATATTTTTTGCTTTCATTTAATACCCTGTGTATCTTTACTTTTTACATTGATTAAAAGGAATTATTTATGAGTAAACGACAACGCCGAAAAAACATTCAATTAGATATTAAAGAAACTATCGAGAAGCTACAAAATCAAATACGCTTAAAACATTGGGACCAAGCAACATACACAGGCAACAAACTTAACTTTTTAATTAATGATTTAAGGGATGTTGATAATTTAATCCTTAAAGAAAATACTCTTTTTGCTAGAGAAGTTTACCTAGAACAATCTAGGGATTTAATGAGGTCTTCTCATTTCCCCTCTTATTTAAAAAAACACTATAAGCCCCGTTAAGGCTCAAAAAAAACACCCGAAAACGCTCGTTTTTAGGTGTTTTTCGCTTCAAAAACACTCCTAAAAAAAATTTTAAAAACGCATCCTTTACAGCCCCTTAAAATCAACGCTTTCAGTATCTTAAAAAAAGTTGGCATGATTTTGTACGCCCCTAAAACATCGTTTATTTTTATTTTCTTTCTAGAATTCACACAGCGCACGATTTATAAAAAATCGCCTCTTTTAAAACCGTGTTCTCTGTCGCTTTTTTCTTAAAAATAGGTGTGGGGGTACTGCTTTTTTAAATTCACGTAAATTCAGAATTTGTTGATTTTTTTAGTATGCGCAGCATGAAAGCGCAAGCGAAACATAAAACGCAGTTTTATCAGAAATAGACCAACAACTAAAAGCTCTTGCTATCGGCCTCTACAAGCTCAAAAAATAAAAAAGCATCCCTTTTCCTTGCTAAACTTGTCTTTTCTCTTTAGACCCATCAAAAGAAACTTGAGCTATCGTTCTTTACTCTTATATATCCAAGTACTTGTTTAATTAGAGTGGAGCACTATTGTTGAAATTTTACCCCCGTTTAGTAATACGGGGGTAAAGTTTTTTCGGAGCTCCTCTGTATCAGCGAAGTGACAAGGGTTGCAGCGATTTGTCAGCTTTTCGTTTGTTTGTTTTTTTAGCGAAGCGTTAAGAAAAAAACGAACAAACTGACCTTAAACCGAGCGCAGCGAGTTCATTTAGTTACTGTGAGCGAAGCGAATGCACTTCTTTACTTCTTCGCGTAGCGATTGCATTAATCACTCGTCATGTATTACGGGGGTAGAATCAACGAAACTTTGCGGCCTTGCATCCAATTTTAACTTTTTTCTGATTTTAATTTTTTCCACATTAATTTTATAAAATTTTTTAAAAGATATTACTGAGACTTCTCAGTAATATCCAATTACCTACTTTTTTGTATAATAGATTCTTTTAAGTTGTTGAAATCTTTAAATATTAATTCATTATTATTAAATATTGTGTAACGGATATTACTGAGAAGTCTCAGTAATATCCAATTATCTTCTTTTTTGTATAATAAATTCTTTCTAAGTTGTTGAAACTGTGTAATATTAACGCATTATAAATAAACGTTGTGGAACGGATATTACTGAGACGTCTCCATAATAAGCTGTTATAAGTACAAGGATAGTCAAGAGTATGTGGGAAAATTTAAGTAAAACTCAAAAGTTTTTATTCATTGCGTTAATGTGCTTTGTAGCACCTTTTGCGCCTGAATTTATTTTATTGGCCG
>JBFONR010000024.1:0-21354 GCA_040779365.1 Colwelliaceae bacterium MEBiC 14330 | reverse complement strand
TAACTAATTGTTAAAGAACTCTCTGTCGAGATAAGCGGCAATCGCATTCGTTACTCGCTTTGCTTTAGGGCTTGCCCGAAGCAGGATGCGTATCATACGCGTCCAGATTTTGATGTCAACGTTTTTCTTTTAAAAAGTTAGGTTCTTTTAAACAGCCTGTTTTACTAAAAAATCTCGTTTAAGTTAGCAAATCAACCGTAAAAGATAGTAGATAACATATCAAAATAGTTTGTTACTAAAGGTTTTCGCCTCAAACCCTAAAAACTGGAGCGTATTATGGACATATTGCTTAGCAGTACAAGGTTTATATTGATTCTCTTTGTTTAAGCTCTCAGATATAAACTAAAACGCATATTTATAGAACTAAAATGCTATCCTTATAACAATAAGCAAAGTATTTGTTAGTTCATATTATTCGCTAAATGATGTGCTAATGCCTCGCAAATATTTTGTTTTTGATATTTAACGGCCCAATAGAATTCACCACAAGGGTTTATTTCTAAAAATTTTAACTCACCTTTAGGTGTTAATATATAATCAGCAGCACCGTAATTCAGGCCTAAGTCTTTTGTAAGTGCAATAAGTTTAGCTTGCTCTTTTGTGGGTAGTGGATAAGAAAACCATTCTTCAAGGGTTGTTGAGCCTTTTTTACGCCAGTCATAATTTTCTTGTTGATATTTATTACTATCAATTGCGATACAGAACACTTTATCGCCCACTACAGTTGCTCTAAGCTCTAATTCTTTTGTTAAGGCTTCTTGAAATTGCATTGGACATAAGTTTAACTGTTCTAACTTTTCTAAATCTGAAGCTTTAATTGGGTTTGTATAAACAACACTTTCTTTACCTTCATTATATATCGCAAAAGCTGTTTGCATTTTACTAATGATGGCACCTTGGTGTTTATGGTAAAACTTTTTAACTGCTTCGGCATTGTTTGTCGTTAGCGTGTCAGGAATATCAATGCCGTGTTTTCGAGCTTTTATTAACTGTAATTCTTTTGATGATGCACGTCGGATGGTCCAATAATCATCAATTTTAAATACATCTAAAGCATCAAAATAACCTAACAGTGTGCGCTTTGACTCTTCAAAACAAGCTTTCCTTGCCTGTGCTTCGATGTCACGTGGTAAGTCCCGCCCCGTATGAAATCTTCTATACCAAATTGCTCCAATATCAGATAACTTGTACTGCTTGCCATCTTCGAGTGTTAAAATTTGTTCATTTTTAAGGTTTTGATAGGACTCAATAGTAATTTTTGTTGGAAAAAGATCGGTATTAAAGCGCACAGCTGTAATGCCTTGTGCTGCTAATACATTAGAGACCTCTTCAATAGCATTGTTATCATTACTGTGAGTGATAATTAGTACGATTTTATGCTGCATGTTCTGTTCCTTGAGTAATTTGTTTATTAATACAATCGGCAATACTTTTAGCAATAGGCAGTGCTAAATCTTTTTCTAACATTCCCCATTCGCCACAAGGGTTTACTTCTAAGAATACGTACTCACCTTGTGTTGATTTTATTAAATCTAGAGCCCCGAAATTTAAAGTTAACTTGTTCATTAATTTATTTATTTTTATACATACACTCTCAGGTAATTCATAATGTTGCCAAAAGCATTGATTTTTATGTGCACGTCTCCAATCGGGTTTGTTTTCATCAGTAATGGCATCCGATGATATTTTTCCAGTGAAAAACTTACCATCGACATAAATAACTCTTAGCTCATATAGTTTGTTAATTTCTTCTTGGAATTGCATAGGGCATAACTTTAAACTATCGAGCTTGGTTAAATGTTCTTGTTTAACTTTTGAAGTGTATACAAATGAACGTGCTGAGTGCATAAAATTAGAAATGGGAGTCAACATTTTACTAACAATGTTGCCTTGCTCTGCATGATAAAATTTTTCCACTAAGCTAGGATCATTGGTTAACAATGAACGAGGAATCGTTAACCCTGATTGTTTAGCTAGTATTAACTGCAGCTGTTTATTTTCTGCCCGTTGGATAGCAAAGGGACAATCAAACCAAAATACAGATTCAAGTGCATACAAGATTGCATTTTTTGCTGCAGTAGCTTCTTTGGTCGCTTGTTTTAAAAGATTGCCACATAGCTCACTGGTTAAATTCGCCTGCATATTTTTTCTAAAATATACAGCACAAAATTGATCTAGCTGATAATTTTTTCCATCAACAACAATTTCACCTGAAGCTCTGCTGTTTGTCAAAGAAGCTGTTAAATTGATGTTTAATGGGTAATCATCAGTATTCATTCTCACCATTGTTAAATTATAAAATTTCAATGCGCGCTCAATAATATCTGGAACATATTTGTCCTGACTATGTGTAAGCATTAGAACATAAGAATTTTTCATAGCACGGTTATCCCATCATTGAATTAAATTGGATGAGAGCTGACCCTCATCCAAAAAACTAAAATTATAAAAATAATTCTAATTCTGCGCCTTCATCACCATCAGAAGGTGCTTTCATTGTTACTTCTAATTGATCTCGACCATGATTAGTTACTTCACTAATAGGTAATTTTGAAAATTTACCTCCAGAAACTTCTTTTACATCTTGCTCTTCTAAAAAGTTTGTAAAAAATGGCTTATTCATTGTTTATTCCTTATTAAATTTATATCGATAATTTGTTGATTTTTTAGTTGGTAATGTCGCTAAACGGGCCAAACTAAAATGATTGTTAAAATAATTCTAACTCTGCGCCTTCATCACCATCAGAAGGTGCTTTCATTGTTACTTCTAATTGATCTCGACCATGATTAGTTACTTCACTAATAGGTAATTTTGAAAATTTACCTCCAGTAACTTCTTTAACATCTTGCTCTTCTAAAAAGTTTGTAAAAAATGGCTTATTCATTGTTTATTCCTTATTAAATTAATGTCCGATATTTTGATAACTGCAGCGTTACCGAAATTCATATCGATAGATTGTTTATTTATTTTTAGTTGGAAATGTCGCTAAACGGGCCAACCAAATAATTGAATACGCAAGTTTATTAACAAGCGAACAATCAAATTACAGCCACTTTGAAGCGTTAGCCATAACTTGACGAGGCATATATTTAATCAAAAAAAAGAAAAAAACAAATCCGCGAAAATAAAAAACATACTAATAAAAAACAACGACTTAACATTAAATATTATAAGGGAGATAAGGTTTTTTTATTAAAATAAGAAAGTGTAATGAATCCATAGATTTAGAAACACACTGAAAATCAAAACCTCTGGTAGACAAATATTATTAATTGCTATGTCAGTTGTGAGCTTGGTCATATCTATAGGTAAAGAGAGGCTAGAATTATACAAAAAAAATAAAGGCCCTTTACAGGATTTGCAGTCATTGCTATATTAGTTCTATTAATGTCCGATGATATCGGTAGTTGATGTGGCTGGCTTTATGTCGCTAAACGGGAAGCCAGCCAATTTTATTAGTATTTAGCTCCCTTCACTTAAGCCTATTTTTAAACCAAATTAGTAAGACAAATCTTCCGTTAACTTAGTTAATACTTATAAAACATTTAAAATATTTTTACCTAAGGTTATCAACACTATGTAATAAGAATAACAAGAGTGTTGGTGGATTTTTTAAAACCAACAACATATTTATTTAATGTTTGTAAAAGTTATATTGTCTAAAAATACTAGTTATCTAACAACGGGATAATTGGTAGATAACAATACAATGAACTATTAGTGAAGAGGCCAGAATGACTTTCAATAAAAAATTAACTTATATAAAATAATTCAGGGGTAAAAGCGAAGTTAGTTGCTATGCAAGGCTAAATTAATTAGTACTGCTTAAGCTTGTTTTTTAAAGAAGGTAACATTTACCTGTAACTTTAAATTTGTTGATTATAAGTTTCAATGTTCAGCTTTACGGTAAGCAAAAAACTCAATAAAACAAATGTTTCTAATGTTATTCCAAAAGGTTGATTACTAGCTCTACTAAGGTTGAGCCCAGAGCTATACCAAATATACAAGCACCTAAAAAACCTAATGAATAAAATATATATCTGTATGTTTTAGAATTTAAAATATTCATAATCCTTATTCCTGTAAATACAAGTTAACGAATGGTAATATTTTACATTCGCCCCTAAAATTTAAGGGGCGAATTGATTATCTACAATATTGATCATCTTAATTGAAGATAAAGTTCAATACCTATTCCTATACCAAAGCCAACTGGGCCACCAAACCTTGCCCCTGCAGCAATGAACCTTAGTGCTGCTGTAGAACGGCTGCCACCATTTACTTCTCTATAATTAACTGATGTAAGTTCAATCATAATATTTCCTAAAATCTTTTAACTAATCCAATTAGACGGCTTGTTGCCCAAGAACCCGCTCCAATTCCACCTATAGCTGCCCCTGCAAAGCCTGCTACTTTAAGTGCTCCACCGACAGCAGGTGGAATTAAAAATACAACGCCACCATTTACCTGCTCTATGTCACTTACATTTAATTCATTCATTTTATTTTCCTTTAAATGTCCGACTTTTGCTTTTTATTAATGCAATTTTCGGCTTAGTTGATTGTTGGCTTATGTCGCTAAACGGGCCAACGATTTTATAAACACAAAATAGTATTTAACGTACTATAATAGCTTAATAAGTTTTTATATTATCACTTCAAAATCACGAAATTTATCAGTAGCTTAAACAAAGAAAGAGATAAAAGGTTGGAATTTCAGGAAATAAATCATCAAAACCACCATTTACCTCTTCTGTTGATTTTTTATTTAATGCTTTTGAAGTAAATATTCACTATTTTAAAATAATTGGCATTGGGAATAATGGTGGAAATAGAACACAACCACCCTCTACAACTCCGCCATTCACTTCTTTTACATCTACTTTATTTAATTCTTTCATTTCATTTTCCTTTTAAAGTTAATCTTTACTGAAAAATACAGCTTGATTTAGTTGATTTTTGGTAATTTTTGCGAAAAAAGCTAAAAAATTATTCTTAAAATAATTCTAGCTCAGCACCTTCATCACCATCCGACGGTGCTTTCATTGTTACTTCTAATTGATCTTGACCATGATTAGTTACTTCACCAAAAGGTATTTTTGAAAATTTACCTCCGGTCACTTCTTTAACATCTTGCTCTTCTAAAAAGTTTGTAAAAAATGGCTTATTCATTGTTTATTCCTTATTAAATTAATGTCTAATATTTTGATAACTGGTGCGTTACCGAAATTAATATCGTTATTTTGTTGTTCAAGATTTTAGTTGGTAATGTCGCTAAACGGGCCAACTAGTTATTTTGCTCTATGAACCAGTCATAGCTCAAAATCTAAATTAGCTCTATAAAAATCTATTAATTATTTCAACAACTTGGTCCCAAGCTCTTTCACCTATAGACTTTCCGCCATTTACTTCTTGTACTTCTAATTTATTTAATTCTTTCATTATAAAATCCTTATAATATTTTTTTTAATAAATATTCGGTCAGACCGAAAGCTAAAGTTAATAATTCTCCACCATTAACGTCTTGTACTTCTACTTTATTTAATTCTTTCATTCTACTTTCCTTAAAATGTCCGACTTTTACTTTTTATTAATGCAATTGTCGGGTTAGTTGATTGTTGGCTTATGTCGCTAAACGGGCCAACTGATTATTTATTACTGCTGGTAAGTTTATGGCGAAATACGGTTACCAATTTTCACTCCTAAACTTACGCCAACACTGCCTACTGCTATAGCTGAATTAGACAGACCAAAATACCCAACGGACCTATACACGGAAGGCGGCCACCATTGACTTCTTGTACTTCTGTTTTATTTAATTCAATCATATTATTCATTTTTCATTTCCTTTAAATGTCCGACTTTTACTTTTTATTAATGCAATTGTCGGGTTAGTTGTTTAGTTGGCTAAGTGTTCTTGCTAAACCGGCCAACTGATTCTTATAGTTACGTACTAACAGATCTAAGCCAAGGCTATTATGATCGTGCAATTCTTACGGCAGCATAACCAGTTACAAGACCTAATATGGCCGCGGCTAATATTACAGCGCCACCATTGACATCTTGGACTTCTACTGTATTTAACTCTTTCATCTTTTATTCCTTTTAATACATAATCTTCTCTTCGGTAAAGATCAGATTGCTTGTTTATTGGTTAGTCTGACTAAACGAACTAACCAGTTATTTTTATCTACGTTAAAGCAAAGACCATTTAAAACACCAACAATAGACTAATAACCATTGCTATAAAATATACTTGCTATTCCGGCTTAATATTTATCAAAACTCGGTATTGTGCGTTTATTGTTGGCGATTAGCTTGATACTTTATTTAGTGTATTTATGTATTACTGCAACGCCTATAACAGCTACCGAAAAGGCAATCATGTGTACAAGGCCACCATTTACAGCTTGTACCTCTACTGAACTTAACTCTGTCATTTTACTTTCCTTTTAATATCCGACTCACATGTAATTATGTTTCATCGAGTTTGTTTATGGTTCGACTTACAGTTTTTGCTAAACGGGCCATCCAATTTTTGTAAATGTTTTTAATGAGTTGTACTCAAAACATTTAAAGATATGCCAGCAGCATCCCTAAAGCCATAGAGATTAAAAATACAAACCACACTTTGTATTCTGCCTTACTATTCAAAGCCATTACTACAATTTACTAATAGCTGTAACTAAAGCAAATGCTCCTAAGCAAATAGTCCCAACAATTACTATTGCACCACCATTAACATCTTGCACTTCTACTGAATTTAACTCTGTCATTTTACTTTCCTTTTAAGATCCGACTCACATATAATTATGTTTCATCGAGTTTGTTTTATGGCTCGACTTTCAGTTCTTGCTAAACGAGCCACCCAATTTTTATAACTGCTTTTGATAAGTTGTACTAAAAACACTTAAAAATATGTCAGCAGCATCCCTAAAGCCATAGAGATTAAAAATACAAA
Source organism: Colwelliaceae bacterium MEBiC 14330 (assembly GCA_040779365.1). GTDB lineage: Bacteria > Pseudomonadota > Gammaproteobacteria > Enterobacterales > Alteromonadaceae > Colwellia. Next base: position 14,393 of record JBFONR010000024.1, on the reverse strand, counting down.
CCACACTTTGTATTCTGTCTTACTATTCAAAGCCATTACTACTGTGAAGCTATAGTTGCACCTATAGCCATTGCTCCTAAGTAAACAGCCCAAACAGCTACCAGTGGAGTACCACCATTAACACCTTCTAATTCTGCTTTATTTAACTCTTTCATTTATATTCACCTTAAAGAGCCAAGCCAATAGCGATTCCAATCCCTATTCCAATCACTATGCCCAAACCAAAATCGCCACCATTAACATCTTGTAATTCTACTTTATTTAATTCTTTCATTTTTTATTTCCTTTAAATGTCCGACTTTCACTTTATTATTAAGTTAATTGCCAGGTTAGTTGTTTAGTTGGCTTTATGTTTTTGCTAAACGGGCCAACTGATTATTTGCTATAAGTAATTTTCAGTATTTATTTTTCTAGATAAAACCTAATAGTTAACTCAAGCAAGTTCATTGCAAAACGTTGTTAATTTGCTTACTACATTAGCAACCACTTTATTGATGATGTTAAATGTATTTAGCTGTAACTTCGTTTTGACGAGATAAATAATTACTTTAAAAAAACAAAAATGCAAATACGACAAAAAAAACACAAAAACCTTATTTAACATAAGTTTAATAGAGAACATTATGAAAAGAATTAACTAATTCATTAACCTAGTAAGGAAGACTAATAAAGAATAATCATATACAGTGACAAATAGATAAATACTTTTTTTTTGTTGATTAAACTAGGTTAGCATCGCAAAATTTTCCACGAAAATGGCAAGATTCATTCAAACAATTAATCAGTAAAACAATGGTTTTATTTTCATGCGCTTTCAAAAAAAAAATAGCATTGAGATAAGTAGGCAGTTATCTAATTGAGGAATATGAATGATAATAAATGCGCTATATTTACTTATAAATTGCTACTAAAATAGCATTCTTGTATCTAAAAAAATGAAACGAAGTAAATAATTTGCCTTATCTTGATTGAGCAAAGAAACATACTCAGTAGATATGAGCTTATTTTGGCATTAATTTCTAATGACTATTCGTTAACCTAACAGGCAAAGTATGGTGTATGTTATTGTTCAGTCGAGTTAGCGCGACCAAGCATTATTATCACTGCTAATTTATTTATGCATAACCTAGTTCATTACTTCTTTAAGCCAATTAATTTCAAGTCAAAATAAATGAATACGTCATAAAACAGTAGTTCAATACACGGAACCACTTGGCTATACACTAAATTCAACAGTGCTTTTAATTACCGAAGTTGCTTTGATTTAGAAGAGAGCTATAAGTAATTAAGGTCGCGCACTACTTTTGCCATTTTAAATATTGATTACCCTTACTAGGGTCAATAAAATTCTTTAATTATCATCAAGAAATTAAAAATACAGGTTTAAGCCACTGATAGGAATAATACTTATAAGGTCTCCCTCAATATCACTTCCAGGTGACACTTAAGGGAAATAAGTCAGCTCATGGTTTGCATAGCACGAACAGGTTGCCTAAAGAATTTATAACTTGTTAAGAGCTCTAAAAATTATTTGGGAAATAAAAAAGCCCTACTTTAGAAGTAGGGCTTTTTTATTAACTCTAGTAGACAACAATATTATGCTAACTCAAACTCACAACCTAGTGGCTCATCTAAACCTATGGGGTCTATATTAGAAACATCTAATTCGATTGGCTTTTTAGTAAGAGTCCTTCCACTTAAGTCAGGCTTATCAATTTCTGTAATTTTACCATATCTCAGCTCAAGCACCCTATCAGCACTAGCAATAGTTTCAGGCCTGTGAGCAATTATAATACGAGTAACATCTAAACCTTTGACCGCACAATTAACCGAGGCCTCTAGGCCTGTGTCTAAATTACTGGTTGCTTCATCCATAAAGAGTATTTTAGGCTTTCTATATAAAGCTCTTGCCAGTAACAAGCGTTGAATCTGACCTCCAGATAGCGCAGCGCCCATATCTCCAACGAGGGTATTGTAACCCATGGTCATTTGTAGAATATCACTGTCTATTGCGGCAGTTTTGGCAGCCCATTCTACTTGCTCCATATTTAGTTCTGGGTCAAAAAAGCTAATATTATCGGCAATAGAACCAGAAAGCAGCTGGTCATCTTGCATTACTGCCGCAATTTGACTTCGGTAATGGCTCAAGCCTAATTGCTTAATATCAAGCCCATCTACTTCAATTTTTCCCGCTTCGGGTTCAAATAAACCTAACATTATCTTTGCTAAAGTCGTTTTGCCACAGCCTGAAGGTCCAACAATAGCAACGGATTCACCTTGAGCAATAGTCATACTTAAGTTAGTAAAAACTGGTTCTTCTTTTTCGTTATATCGATAGGTAACATTATTAAGCTCAATTGCACCAGATATCGCCTTAGAGGTGGTTTTACTTTGTAAATGTTCTTCTTTTTCAGTTAATGAAATATCAGCCAAACGATTAAAATGCAAGCTTAGCATTTTAAACTCAATAACTTTTTCAATAAGACTTGCCATTTTTTCAGTAAATTGTCTTTTATATGCCATAAAGGCAAAGAGCATACCTACAGTTAAATCGCCATCCATAACTAATAATGCTGCAAAATAGACCACCAAAACATTTTCAACGCCGAAGATAAATTTATTGACAGCTTCGTAACCAATATTTAGATGTCCCACTCTGATGCCAGAGTTTAAACTATCTGCATATTTATTATGCCAAACACTTTGCCTTTGTACTTCTCGACCAAATAACTTAATTGTTTGAATACCTCTAACAGTCTCCATAAAGTTAGATTGTTCTTTTGCCTGATTCACAATCACTTCTTCTGACATTTGGCGTAATGGACGATACATAACAATTCTAAAAACAGCATATATCGCAATGGCGATCAAAACCACAACACTTAATTTTGGACTATATAGAAAAATCATTATTAAAGTGGTGATTGCCATTAATCCATCAATTACCGCCTCAATGACCCCTTTAGTCAATAAGTCTTTCACTTGTTGTAATGAGCCAAACCGAGAAACAACATCACCGATATGGCGTTTTTCAAAGTACTGTAAGGGTAATCTAACTAAATGGTGAAAGAGATTAGCACCAAGCTGAATACTCATCAAATTACCAAAATGTAATAATAAAGTACTTCTTACCGCACCAGTGATCATTTCTATCAACATTAAAATACCAAAACCAATCCCTAACACTGCAAGTAAGTTCTGGTCATAACTTAAAATCACCTCATCAACGACCAGTTGCATATAATAAGGACTAGCGATAGCAAAAACCTGTAGTAACAAAGATAATATAAAAACTTTAGCTAAAGTTGACTTAATACCGGTTATAGCTCCCCAAAAGTCTGATAAACGCATATTGACGCGATTATCTTCTGACTTAAATTCTTTTGTTGGAGATAACTCTAGCGCGACACCGGTAAAATGTTTAGAGAATTCCTCCATGGTATAACGCCGTTCACCTAAAGCGGGATCATGAACTTCAACGCCTTTTTTTGTTACCTTTTTTAACACAACAAAATGATTCATATCCCAATGTAAGATACAAGGTGTTTTTAGCTGTGGTAAGTGTTCTAACTCTAGCCTTAATGCTCTTGAACTCAAATTTAACCTATCAGCAATTTCCATTAACTCTTCAAGGCTAGCTCCTTTAAGAGAAATTGAGTGAGATTGACGTAAATTGGTTAAGTCTGTTTTGTGCCCATGAAAGCCTGTAACCATGGCTAAGCAGGCTAAGCCGCATTCAGCAGCTTCCGTTTGCAAAATCATCGGCAAACGCTTTAAGCCACTAAATTTTAATAAGTTTCTTGGGTTTTCCATTTAAACGGCTCCCTTAATGCTATAAATAGGCTCAAATAGCCACTCAAATAATGTGCGTTTATCCACCATAATATCTGCTTCTAGAAGCATACCTGATTGCAAAGGTACGGTTGCTCCATATGCTGCCGCTCCCTGACGCTCTAATTTAACCACAACCTTGTATACTGGCTCTTGGAAAACAACAGGTAATGAAGTCTCGTTTGGTAAGACCACTGATTGCGATACCTCAACGATTTCGCCTGAATAAATACCAAAACGTTGATACGGAAATGCTTGATATCTAATACGGGTTTCTTGTCCTGAACGGACAAAGCCATAAGCTCTAGTTGGTACAAATAATACCGCCTCTAATGTAGCTCCTTCAGGTAGAATGGTCATTAATGGCCGGGTAGATTGTGTCATCATGCCTGGCTTTACTAATAAGTTAGTAATTTTACCTGCACGATTACTTCTTACATCTAAACCACGTTGTGCATCCGTTTGCGATACTTGCTGATTAATATCTGCTAATTGAGATTTCAGTAAGGATATTTGCTCTGCATGCTGCATTGGCAGTTGTCTCTCTTGAAAGTATAACTGACTTAGTTGCTCTTTTTGTGATAGCACTTTTGCCTGTATATCTTCAACTTGTTGCTTCATTGTTAAATATCTATCTTGTTGATCCTGATATTCACGTTCAGAAGCAAAACCGTTTTCAATAAGTGATTGGGTGTCATCTAACTTGCTCTTACTTAGCTGAAGTCTTTCTACAAGTAATGCTTGTTGGTTTTTAGCTTGCAGTAGTTGTGCCTTAGTACTTTCAATCTGAGACGAGGTTTTACTTTTATTGACCTCAAATAGCTTATTTTGATTGGTAATATTGCTACTAATTAAATTTTTCTTAAAAATAAGTTCTTTAATAATGGAGTTATTTACATCTTCTCCTGAGCTTAAGTGTCTCTCCATTCGAATACGAGCTAATATTTGCCCCTTCTCAACCATTTGCCCTTCTTTAACATATATTTGATCAATAATACCTGCAGCAACGGGATAAACCTTACTTAAGCCTGTAGTCGGTCTTAAGTAACCAGAAACCACCTCTTTTCTATGATATTCACCTAAAAACAAATAAGTCAGACCAATAAAAACAATCATAACCACAAGAACAATGATTACATTAAACGACATATGGGTGGCAATTGTCACTTCACCATCAAGTTTTTGCCCTTGATGTTTAATTGCTTCTTCTCTAAATAAATTAGACATTACTTACCTCAAGCTGGCTCAACTGACAAACATGTAGTTGATTGCAGCTTCCAACTTTCATTCTCTTTAGTCATGACATGAAGGTTACCACTGTAGTTTTTGTTTACTTCTTCACCTTTATTTCCTTCAAATAAAATACGGTCACGAATTACGAGCAAATCATCTAATTTTGAGATCAACTCTATCGACTCAATATTTATATTGAAATCTAACTGTTTTCTAACGACTGTATATTGCTGTTTTATGCCTTGAAGAAATGGTGAACTAGAATGAAAATAGTCATTTAACTGCTCTAAGTCCCCATTACTTATAATTTCATAATATGCTTTAAAATATTCATTAATGGTCATAATATTTCCTTGGTTTAATCAGTTAATTTGCTAGTCGTCTAGAGGCCTTGTTTGAGCGTATTTTTTAGTTGAAAATGAAACATTTTGCTTACTAAGCTTGCCACTTTTAACTATTCTTTTTAATTCCGGATTTTCCAATGGCACTGTAAAAAAATAGATTTTTGCGTCACTTTGTAAATAGACGTTTGTAATATCAATGGTCAAAACAAGTTCTCCCACTCGTAAACAACAATAATTTCCCTCTAAGTCTAATAAAGGAGCTGTTGCTTTACTATCATCAAAATACAACATCCCTCTAAGAAGCTGCTCTTCAATTTCAACTATAAAATCACCAGGGTTAATAACTTCATTGATGACAACTTGTCGCCCAATATGCTTCACTACACCCGCAGCATTTGTAATCAACTTCGAGGTCCCGAAAGCGTTTTTCATCACCAATATAAGTGAACCTTTGACTACGGTATCACCCTCATTTAATGCTATTGCTAAAATATCCCCTGACTCTCTAGCAACCACAACGCTTGATTCAGGCTCAGATAATTTTACTTGAGTCGTAATGTTAACTGTCAACGAGCTGTAGTAAAGCCCCATAAAAAAGCTATAAGTTAATAACATTAAATTGATTTTTTTCCTTGTCGGTCTTCATAGGAGAACATACAAGTTTGAACTCTTGAGCTAACATGGCCCCGCCAACAACCCTTGCAGTTAAGGCTTTTGACAATATATAGGCATCGAGTGATTTATTTCTGCTTTTAATTCGTTTCATATTAAGATTCTTTCTCATATTATTAATTAACAACTTGACATAATATTAACGTTCATCAATAAAGTTAGTTTTCAATAAAACTCGTTTTGGTACGAGTTGGTCTGTCATATTCATCACTTCTTGCACCACCTACTTTTGTGATTTTATTTCGTGGTAGTACTAAACTATCTAACGATAAATTTTTAAGTTGTTTCTTTTTAAGTTTTAATTTTTTAGTGTCCATTATGTTGTCCTTTTTTAAGTTATGTGAGATATAAATTTTTCTTTAGTAATAGATGTCGTAAAATTTTTTAGTTGTTTAGCATTTTTCCTTACCTGAGCAAAAGCTAAGCCCTGTAACTTTCGACCCACTCAGCATATCAAACCTTTACTTATTGCATAGTTAGGATTCGTTATAGATTATCTAAACAGAAAAGCCTAAGACACTGTTTTAAATACAATATTTTATCAATATTGTTTCATAAGTTTTGATAAGGTTTACTTTTATTTTACATATGCGCAAAAAAAGGCATTAGCTAGCTGAGTAATCAATTGATAATAAAGAAAATGCATAATATTATAATGAAGTTTTAATAACTAAGGGTTAACACTTTTGAAATATTAAATAATTCTATTTTAAGACCATCATGCCCTTAAAAAACCGATAAATTGAATAATTCTACTTTGCGCGATAATAGACTATGTTAGATGAAACTGAGGTAAGCTTTTTAAAAAAAGTAAGTAGTGTTAAATTTGGTTATTGGACCTTATCGACACAAGAGCAAAGCATTAATGATGGCGACATAAAGCGCAAGTTAGAGCCTTTGGTGTTTGATCTTTTATTATATTTTATCCTTAATAATGACAGGATTATTAGTCGCCAGGAATTAGTAGACAATGTATGGAAACAAAATTATGTAGATGATAATGCTATCAATAGAGCAATATCTGAATTACGTAAAGCCTTAAAGTCTGAAAAGCAAATAGCGCGTGTCGTTAAAACTCACTATCGAACAGGTTACAGCTTCATGTTGCCAATTGAGCTGGAATACTATTCTGATATGCTAGTTAGTCAAGAGCGACCAACTTCAACAATACAAGTTAAATCTTCTGCAGAGGTAAAACAGAGTATCTCTGCAACTTCAGATAATGAGCAATTAACATCCAATGATGAGTTAACAAAATCTACCGATAGTACTGACTCTGTTCCTACTCAAAAAAGACCTCAATATATCTATATTGCATCTTTATTTTTGTTATTTGCCGGAGCTATTTACCTGTTTAAGTTATATAGTCCAACTGAATCGTCAATTCAATTACCAGAGAAATCAATACCATTGTCATTCTCTGAAGAAATGTTAACTTGGGATGAGGGCTCTGTTGGGGTCATTAAACTATCGAAAGATAAAAACTTGCTAGCCTACTCATTTGAAAATTTACAAGAGGCTGAGTACTCATTACGTATTAAAGATCTAAACACACTCAAGCTATACAAAATACTATCCGGTTCAGATCATATTTATCCTTTAGCTTGGTCTGAGGACCATACGCTTATTTACCAAATATTAAATTCATTAGAAGAAAAATGTGAGCTGTGGCAGGTCGACTTCGCTAAACCAGAACTGAATAATGATCATAAGAAGTTATTTGATTGTGGTGCTACAGAAATTATTAGCGCTGATATAGCCAGTATTGATAATAAATTAATTTACAGTAAATTTAATTATCGAGGTAAAAACAAGCTGTCAGCTCTGGTCAATAGAGACTTAAGAACTGGCGCAGAATTTCAAATTAGTTCACCAAATAGTGAACTACGCGGTGATTATTTTGTTGCTTTATCAGATGACCAACAAAAAATTGCATTTTTACGGAGCCAACAATTAAAAACAGAAATCTTTGTTGCCAACAAAGATGGTAGTGAACAAATAAAGGTTTTAAGTGTTGACTATGGTATTCGTTTGTTAGCTTGGGGAAACTCTGACACTGAGTTATTATGGTTTAACGCTATTAATAATAATTTAGTCACTTTTGACTTAAATACAAATAAAATTTCAACTAAACTTATCGACTCTGAGCATAGCTTAACTCAACGTTTTAAAACTGAAATCATTAATGATAAACACTTTTTATTGGCAACTAAAAACTATGCATTAGATATTGATAAACTAGCACCTAACAATGCAAACTCTCAACTGACTAGCTATTTAAACAGCCCTTTTTATGAAAGTTTCGTGGCGCCATTTAATCTATCAGACGCGAGTATTTTCCACGTTTGGAAAAAAGAGTCCTCATTTTGGATTTACAAAGATGGCATCAGGAAAAAACTGTTCAATAGCAACATAGAACATATCTCAGGAGTAAGCCTTTCTCCTGACGATAGCATGTTACTAATCGCATCAAACAAAAAGCTTTTTATTTACAACACTCAAGACTATACCTTAACAAAAGAAATATTACTGCCAGGAAAAATAAAACAAGCTAGTTGGCCGCTACAAAATAAACTTTTACTAACCTATACAGAAGAAGGTTCTAAAACCTTCGCTTGGTTTTATCATTTACAACAAGAAAAAATCATTAAGTTAACCAACCTCTATACCAGATCAGCTAAATTAGTTAGTAATAATAAATTATTCTTTCTGGATGAAAATTTTCACTTAATAAACAAAAATATTCTCAGCGGTGAATCAAACACACTAGTTAGGTTAAGTGATAAATCTGGCGTGCTATGGACGGCTGATGAAAACAATATTTATTACTTAAAAAATAGAACTGATCGATTAATTCGTAAAATACCTGTTAATGATACTAATAAAGAGGAAACTTTTTCCATTCCTAATAAAAGAGTTATTTATGAGTTAAATCTCTATAATGATTCCGACAATCCAATATTATATGTCGGTTATTCTAAAAAAACAGCGAATCACATTTTGGACTTGAAAATAAAACAATAACTTTTAAACTTTTTTATGGGCAAGACTAATGTAGTAACGGCGCAAAACATCATAAATAAGGAGTTCATGTTCGCGCCCATAAGCCTTGAACATTCGGTTGATATGCATGTGCAACAAAGAACTCAACAAACTACCTAAGCGACTGTTTAGAGTAATATTGTCTGTTGATAACTCTTGAATTAGTCTATTTTTAATAGCCTGCAAACTTATATTAACCTCTTGCTGCCAAACATGTAATAAGTTAAATAATGTTAATGTATTTTTATTCAATGAGTTACTATGACGTTCCATAGTGCTTATGCTATCTAGCGCCTTTAAATTTATACCTTGATAAGTTATTAGGTCCTCATTTACTTGCTCATGAAAACTTGCGTACTTTTGCCCAAGTTGTTTACGTAATGTGCCACTTTCATTAAATTCTTGACCAAATGCTGTCCGTAATCGGCTAATAAGATTAATTTTTTGTGTTTCTGATAATCCTATTTGCGTCAATAAAGTATCTATCATTAATAAACTCATACGCAAAAGACTCATATCCTCGCCACTTTCAGTAAATTTCAGGGTTTTGATGATCAAATTGCTGTCAGCATTAAATAAATCCTCTGCGACGCTAATGAGCTCTTGACCACCGTAACGCTCCACTTCCCTGTTATAAGTAAATAATTCTAATTTATGTAAAACCCCACTCGATATCATTGGCTCAAACAATTGGTTTAACTTAGGTAATAAGTAACGATATAAATTTTCAGTGACCCCATTAAACCTTATTCTTAAATGCCAATCAGGATCGCTATAGCGAATGAAGAACCAGCGATGAAATAAATCTTCATTTTGCTGAATAAAAGGCTCAATATGCTCAATTAAGAGGCTTTCTAACGTTGTGTTTCCCGCGTATATTTTCAAACTTAACCACTCAGAACCTGGAGAAAATTGGCGCTTTATTTCATGGGCCTTAGGTGCACTAGTCATATTTTGCTGCACGTTAGCGCTATCATTAAAGAAAGGTACAATGATTTCATTAGCATATTGCTGATTAGCTGCTGAGGTAACAGCTGAGTTGTATTGAGTAATGAGCGACTCTTTTAGTTCAACAATTGTTTGCTGTTTAGTTTCTTGTAGCAAAATATCAAACATTATTGAATTATTGAGGTTTAATGTAAGCACATTGTCGCCCAATGATAACGTTACTTGGTTATCTAACTTATACTTTTTTTGTAATGCTCTTAAGGCTTTTCGATTGAGCTGCCCTTGATTGATTAACGGGACAAGTTCTTCTCTTGGGATTCGCCATATTTTTTCAGATAAAATGACATTGTCTAACATAATACGCGGCACAAAGCTTGCCTGTTTTTGACTTTCAGGGTTACGGTATGAAATAGGCATACCTTCTTCAAGTTGCAGTAGGCTTAAAAACTTATAAATACTTAAACTATTACTATGCGTGTTATGCGCTGACGATAATCTAGGAATAACTCTTTTAGCTAGTCGCTTCGACCATAATTTTATTGTATTGGCCTGCACACAAACGTATAAGTCACTCAAGGGAATTTGATATTCACTACTTAGTGAACTATCTGCTAATAAGACAATTTCGTATGGTCGTAAATGCGGACGGGCAATAACATTACCTGGGCGGCCTTCTGGTGAATAGGCTATTTCAGCAAAAATCACCTCTTTACTGTGGTTTGCTTCTTGATCAAGCTGCTCAACAACTTTGGCTTGTAACCCCTCATCTAAATGACAGAACCTACCTAAAATATTAGCTGCTGAGGGGCCATAACAGCCATCTAATTTTATTATGGTATTTTTGTTGTTGTGGCCTTGATTTGAAGGCTCTTCATATAAACTTAGTATAGCGGCAAACGACGCAGGTAATGGCTGTTGCGGTTCTGAGTGATTGATATGTGCTTTTAACGTCTTTGAGTTTAACGTAATTACAGCACTATTTCGGTTTTCGGGTAGCGAAATCGCCCTAGTAATCAGGGTATCAAGGGTTGAAACTTGCCTATATTGCTCATTGCTTTGATCGGTATTTGCGAGATCTAAACCTGCAATAAGTGGTGCTTCATAGCCTGTCTCAAGAGAAAAACTGATGCCGGATTCTTCATCAAGTAATTCCATCAGTGGCACAAGCTGACCTTCATATCGACTGTAAAACGAATTTTTGAAATCCGTAAATCGACTTTTGGGTGTTTGGCTTAATGAATGTATTAATACTATTTTATTTAACAAGGCATTAACTTCATGCTCTGATAGTTGACAATGACTAAATGAGCGGGAGACATCGGTCTGAAAAAGTCGACTTTCGTCTACTTCTACCGCTAAGCTTTTAAGCTGATTCACAATTTCTTTATAGTTATTGGCAGTATTAACCTTGTTATTGTCAAGGTGATTTAAACGATCGAGCGTTGTCGTTAATTTATCAACAACCTCTAGCTCTTTGATCTTAGTCAGTGATTCAATCAGTGCAGTAGCGGCTGGTTTACCGGTAATGGGCATGCTGAGGTTGGCAATTAAGACCTTTTCATCAATCAATGCTAATAAATAAGCATTGATTTCTTCAATATCTATATCTTGAAATTTTTTTTGAAATAAACTTGATAGCTGTTCGAAGCTTTTAGCTTTGGTTGCCTGTTCAACAATAAATTGAGAATAGTCGTCAACTTCTATAGCACTTAGCCGGTATTCCTGTGAATTTTTTGAACGATAAGCCTCAATATAGCGGTATTCATCACCAATGTTATAAATGCTCTGATTTACGGTATATTTTAACAACGATGATTGCGCGTTAGTTTGTGAATAGTAGTCTTTTAGGCCGTTTAAATAAAACATATCTAAACGTGTTTTTCGACAGTCATGCCCAGGGTTATTACTGATCAGCTTTGTCTTTTCTGTAATTTCGCCCAAACAAATGCCAGAGAATAAGCCAAATGGTGTTGGCCTTGATGACATCCTGATAATGTACTTGATTACAGTTTTGTATAGCTTACTAGCTATTTTTTTATCCGTTGTTTGATTTTTGATCAAAAAATCAACAATACGGGCATGTAAAGAAGGGCTTGCTAAAAAAATTGCTTCAAGAAATTCAGGTTTTTTACAGTGAGTATGAAGCTGCTCAACACTGGTTTCATAGTCGGTGCCTAGCGATAATAGTGATGATATTGGAAACCTGGGAGTTCTAATAACAAAAAAGTTTTGAGGTTTAATTTTATTCTTTATCATTGGTTTCCTACCCAAATTGTTGAACTATTACTCTCTATTTAATAAGTGTTTGTAGAAATATCAGTTTTCATTTGATCTTATTATATTTAGCAATTGCTTGTTGCCTTTTTTTTGCTTTGTTGTGCTTTTTTTTATTACCCATTTCAGACTTAGCAAGTTTGTTTAAATCAGGTTCATAGCCTGGGTACCACTGTTGTAATAGCCGTATATTAAGTAATTCTTCAATGGCGGTTAGTAACCATTCTTCTTTAACGCATACTAATGATACAGCTACGCCTGAGTTTCCAGCTCTAGCAGTACGACCAATCCTGTGGATATAATCCTCGGCATTGTAAGGAAGTTCATAGTTTATAACATAGTTAAGTCCCTTAATATCAATACCGCGAGCGGCTATATCTGTAGCTATTAACGCTCTGACTTTACCCGTTTTAAACTCAGCTAATGCTTTATCTCTTGCACCTTGTGATTTATCCCCATGTATAGCTGTAGATCTTATTCCATCTTTAGTCATTTCTTTTGCTAAATGGTCTGCACATTGTTTCGTTCTGGTAAAAATAAGTACTTGTTGCCAATTTTTAGAGCCAATAAGGAATGATATTAACTCTCTCTTACGCTCTTCATCTACTGCATATATAACTTGTTCAATATCATCAGCTGCTTTATTGTTTTTATCAATTTCAATTATTGTTGGACTTACCAATAATTTTTTCGACATTTTATAGATATCATTACCAAAAGTTGCAGAAAATAATAGTGTTTGCTTTACGATTGGTAGGTACTTTCGTATTTGATCGATTTCTTCTTTAAAGCCCATATCTAACATTCTATCTGCTTCATCAAAAACAATAGTTTTTACATCCGCTAGGGTAAGGTTTCCACTTCTAATAAGATCTAGCAATCTACCAGGGGTAGCAATTAAAACGTTTAAGCCTGCTTTTATCTCATTTATCTGTTTTTTGGTGCTAACGCCACCATAGGCAATACCTATATTCAAGTGCGTGTGTTCGCTATACTTAACGAAGCTTTTATGTACCTGTTGAGCAAGCTCTCTGGTAGGTGTTAGTACTAGCGCTTCAATAGTAAATTTGGTGCTTTTAGCAGTTAATAGTTGTTGCAAAATGGGTAAAGCAAAAGCAGCTGTTTTACCAGTTCCTGTTTGTGCTCTAGCCATAACATCTTTATTCGCTAAAATATGAGGGATACTTTGTGTTTGAATTTCAGTGGGTACATCATATTTACAGTCAGCTAATGCTTTAAGTAAAACTGGATTAAGAGAAAAAGTTGAAAAAGTTGAAAAAGTCATTTATCTAGCCAAATTAAATTTGCGTTCAATGATTATATCAGAAGTCCTAATTTTATATTTTAGCAATAAACTGAAATCAACCTTAAACTCGCTAGACTAAGTTATCTAGCATATCAAACGCTCAATCAACATAGTCGATGTACTCACTGCTTTTTACGATTTGGGTCTATAGCTTGTCGCTTTCAAACACTGTGTGTTTTTAATGGTGAATTTACAATAAAAATTAACCATATGAGATTAATATTTGATTTATACAAAGGAGCGATTTAGTCCGAATTACAAAAACTAACTACTAGCTGGCATTGAAACACTTAGAAGGAATATATGGTGGAGGGAGGTGGATTCGAACCACCGAAGGCGGAGCCGTCAGATTTACAGTCTGATCCCTTTGGCCACTCGGGAACCCCTCCACGGGGCCATTTTATCAACCTATGTTGATAGAATTAGAAGTCTAGCAATGTCCTACTCTCACATGGGAACTCCCACACTACCATCGGCGCAACTGCGTTTCACTTCTGAGTTCGGAATGGGTTCAGGTGGGACCACAGCGCTATTGTCGCTAGACAAAAACTTGAATTACTTAATTTACTATAGCAGCAAGCTAAATAATTAAAGCTTAGTTAAAAGCCCGTAACATCAGTTACGGGCTTTTCATGTTCTTTCGAACGAATTAGAAGTTTAGCAATGTCCTACTCTCACATGGGAACTCCCACACTACCATCGGCGCAACTGCGTTTCACTTCTGAGTTCGGAATGGGTTCAGG
>JBFONR010000023.1:0-24525 GCA_040779365.1 Colwelliaceae bacterium MEBiC 14330 | reverse complement strand
TCTAACATATAAGGGCTATAACTTATCAAAGCACGGTATTGATGCCCTGCCGTTAAGCCTCCTTCTGGACTAAATTGCACGCGCTTACCATCGTCACTAAGGCTTATTTCTCCGTCGATATCTCGTACTTCTGTCTGATTATAAATGCGAACAGTGCTGCCATTAAGTGAGGTCGGTGCAACCGCCTCATTAATATCAATGGTTATCATTGCATTCAACGGTACATCTGCCGCATTAGCCGCTGGGCTGTGACTGACAATTGAGCCTATTTGAGTATCGGTAGCACTTCCGGTAGTAAAAGTAATGTTGCGCGCTTGCTCAAGTAAGTTACCGCTTAAATCAGCAGTACCGTCAATTATCAAACTGTACTCGGCGTTAGCCTCTAGGTTGATTATAGGCGTTAAAGTAAATAGCTTAAGGTCTGTACTGACACTGCGTTCAACTAAGACTTCCTCACCATTTTTAAATAACTTGGTATTTTTAATAGTGTAGCTATTCACAGCTTCATCAAATTTAATTTTAAGTGTTGCGTTCAGTGGAATTTCTGACTGCTGATCTTGAATGTTTGTCACTTCAATTAACGGTGCAATGCCATCTGCCTCGAACGCCGTAGTAAAATAGTAATTTGTGTTGTAAAGCGAATTGCCAAATAAATCTTTAATCGCTGATGTTAGATATATACGATGTTGACGACCTACTAAAAATGCTGCATTTGGCGTAAAGGTAATAGTTTGACTGTCGTCTTTTACATCAATAATACCGTCTATTATCGCACCGGTAGAGTTGTCTCTTACATAAAAAGATTCTGGGGTAAATGTTTCAGGGTTAATACGCTCACTCATTACAACAGTTAAGGCTGCATTTACAGGGACATTGGTTGAGTGTGCGCTAGGATTTACTGAACTTATGGTAGGTCTTACAGTGTCAACAGTGTTGCCTGTTTCAAAACTAAAGGTGTAATCTTCAGCGATGGGGTTCCCTGCTAAATCTTTAATACCATTAACAATAACCGAATGCGCAGTGTAGTCTTTCATTAGCGCTGTTGGTGTAAAGAGTAATTGTTGACCACCACCAATTAACCTAATGGTGCCGGCTACTTCTACTAAGCCGCTTTCTAATACAGTAATTGATGTTGCAGATATTGATTTTTGGCTGATTTCTTCAGAAAAATTAATTATAATCGCACTATTTTCAGCAACCGCTGTTGCATTTTCACTTGGCTCAGTTGAAGTGACAACAGGCGCTGTGATATCGGAGTTTAATGGGTCAGTTTCATTTTCAACCTCTGCGCCATCCTCTAGACCATCATTGTCAGTATCTTTGTCATTTGGATCGGTACCACGTGCAATTTCTTCCCCGTCTAATAATCCATCATTATCAGTGTCGGCAATATTTACATCTGTAAACCAGACATTAGCTTCTTCAATATCACCTAAGCCATCGCCATCTTCATCGTTTTGTACTGCTAATGTCATTAACGAAGACTTAGTTATTGTTCCTGCTAAATCAATGGCATCTGCCCTTATCGCAATAGTCTGTGCATCAGCAGGCACAGTATAAATCAATGAATAAGGGAAAGTCGTGTCTTGACCAACTTTAAAGTTATTTACATAAAACTCGACTTTAGCAATAGCAATATCATCGCGTGCATCTGCTGCAATACTAAGGCGTTCACCTTCTACTGTAACACCATCTGTATCAGGTTGAGTTAAGGCTACCGTGGGGGCAATACCATTTTCATCAATTAACTGGCGATATTGCGCAATGAATAGTTTTGAGTTTCCAGTAGCTTTGTAATCGCTGCCAACAACAAAAGCTTCCTCTGTTATGTATGCATGAGTTGCATCAACAGCAATACCTGTTCCTGCATAATCACCTAAAGGTGAAAGATTGATAGTATCTTGGAAAAATGGATTGTCATTATCTTTTACATTCACATAAGCAACCACATTGGGGAATAATTGTTCAGCGAAGAACAAAAAACCGTTGGTTGCAGCAACATCACGCGGAACGAATGTGCGATCTCCACCTTTTAATTCAAGTTGTTTTGCTTCTGTTATTTTATAAACACGGTAACCTGTACTGTAAGCGGCTACCGTTACGTAACCATTGTTAATCGCAACATCTTTAACGAGACCAATATTTACCGACGTTAATTTAATGGGATTATTTTTATTTTCAATATCAAATAATGTAAGCGCTGAGCCAGCAACCACAACTAAATTATTACCCTCAACGGCAATACCTTTAACATCAGTAACAGCATCGGTATATGCAACAGAGAAAGATGACTCGCTATTAGCGATATTTATAATTTCAACACCTTTTATACCATCGGCTACAAAAGCAAAATCACCCTGTATGGTTATATCTTGTGCAACCCCTGCGGTATCAACGGTTGATATAACCCTTGGTTCTGTCGGGTCTGTTACATCAATAATTTGTAAACCAGAAGTGCCATCAGCCAAGTATACCGTGTTGTTTCTCACTTTTACGTCGATGGCTAAACCACCCGTATTTAGTGAAGCAATTATTTCAGGGCTGGTTTTATCGCTCACATCAACAATTTGTAAACCTGCATTTCCGGCAGCGATATAAGCTAAGTTACCTTGCACATCTACGTTATTAGCATAACCTGGTATTGCAATAGCTGATTGAGCTACCGGTTCAAATTCCGAGATATTTACATCCACGGTGAAACTTTTATCACCATTAGTGACTGTTATTTGCGTATCACCCGTTTGCCCTGCGAAAATTTGCCCATCGGACAAACCAAAGCTTGCCTTGGTAATATCCTCAGAACGGTAGCGGGTGCCTGATGCTTGGTCAGTTAAATCAACAGGAGAGCCGTCAAGCATGTAACCCGTAACCGCAAGTTGTGCGCTCGCTTCACCATCGATGGTGTTATAAGTAAGTGATAGATCAGTGGGAGTTACCACAATAAAGTCTAAATATTCTGCTAAATCACCACTGGTAGAATCATTTGGATTTGAGCCCCCTAATATTTCTAGGCCATCGGCAATTCCATCACCGTCTGAATCAGCAAGCAACGGATTAGTGATAATACCGTTGGTGCCTAAGGTCAGCTCTTCTAGATCATTAATACCATCGCCATCGGTATCAGCATTAAAAATATTAGTACCTGCTTGATATTCTTCAATGGCCGATAATCCATCATTGTCTTGATCTTCTAATGCATCAATAGGGTCATTCGGGTTTAATCCAAGTGCACGTTCAACTTCATCAGGTATACCATCTTTATCAAGATCACCACCTAATGACACCTCAACACGACGACTCGCTAGAACACCATCTTTACGCGCACTTACTAAGGCTATACCGTTAGCTTTAGCGGTAACAAGACCATTGTCATCAACGGTAACAATGCTTGTATTGGTACTGCTGTAATTAATACCTGAATCTGCAGCAGATATATTTTTTACTTGATTATCCGCATAAAAGCCTGTGACTGTTAATGCGAAAGTTTCATCGACTTCACTGAGTAAAAGTGTATCAGTTGTTGAAAAATTAATAGCACTGGGGATTGGATCTATTGCTTCAAAAGTAATATCACCCGCTTTAGTTTGACCATTTCGAATGACATTAAAATAATCACTTTGGCCTGACACTGTTCTACCATCATCTAGTGTACAGGTCGCACGAGCTCTGATTTGCCCCATATTTGATGGGACATTTGGCAATGCCCAGCCACCATCTGCACTAACTTGAATGGTACGATTGAGAATGTTAACTACACATTTTTCATTGAGGGTTACTGCTTGAACATGGGTTGCAAAAGCAATTATGCTAAGACAACTGATGACCAAAAATTTAGCCTGACCTTTACCTATTTTCATAACTTTCCCTATTATTTTACTGCAGTTATTTCGAAGCCTTTAGTTGCTCATATTAGTTTCAGTACTAATCACTATTTCTATAAGTAGTTGCCGCATTTAACTATTTACTTCGGCTGTTATCATTTAAATTTACTGTTTCGCTATTAACATATATGACCTAGTAAATAGCTGATTTAACAATATCGAAAGTACGTGTTTTTACTGGCCTATGTTAACGATAAACTTAACTATTTCTTATATTTTTACAACGCACGTGAAGAATTTATAAAACTTGGGCACCGTATTTCATTTAATACAAAATCTCTGTGATTCATTAGTACATCAATAATTTCTTTAATACTTTCAATCATTCTAATAAAATTTCGTAAAACATTAATTGCCAATGTCACACATTTACCAGCAATAATTTATCCTCATCGAGGGGCTCCATCAAAGATCACTGGTGTAGAACACAAGCAGCTACTAGCTCTTTTAAAACGACTAAATAATGTTAAAACACTAGCAAAATCTCGCGCACAATGGTTTTTATCTGTTTGGAAAATATCACCAACTTTTTAAGCTTTAGTATTAATCAGCATGAGTTCAACTTTTAACAAGTCAGCAATTTTTTTAGCTTCCAGCTTGACGAAATCACCTTCACTGTGGTCGATTACTTTAATACGTTTACCTGATTTAGTTACCAAATTTAGTTCAAAACTATCAAATTTATTACTACCTTTATGAATAGCTTTTTTAATCACTTGAATACCCTTAATAGTATTGAAATGAATCGCCTTTCCATTAGGTCTTTTGCCACAAAAATAGTGTCTTTGGATTAAATCAAAGCAATGTGTCTTAGTCGCCACTTTATACAAAAAACAGAGTATCAAGATAAACACTGTCAATAAAAACACATAGACCGCTAAACCCTTACCCCAAAGTTCTAAAAGAACGGGTGTCGACTGTATTGCCGTTAAAGCGATAAAAATAAAAAACAAACTACCACCAAAACCAAATAATAATAATAGAGTTTTACTACGCCATGTTTGACGAAAAGTTGCCATATTCCCATCAATATTTAATTTTGCATTTCGAAAATTAGTGCCGTTAAATTTACTGATTGGTTCTTCACTAGCCAATATATTCAAGTCATTCATGCTTATACCCTATCTTCAACAGCCGTTTTATCAATACTAGCCTAAACCTTTGCGGCTAATTAAGGTATTAAGCTTTTGGTAAAACTGTGGTGAAAACATCAAGTCTCTTAAAGCATAATTATCTAATTGATGTTTTAACTTAGCACTGACATTGTCGATAAGTAATGCAAATAACGTTTTTTTCCCATTAAAAATACCACTACCGATGACATAACTATCATGTTCCGCCTCTAACAATCTGTACGCTTCATAACTTTGCATGTTGTTTAAATGCCAATGCATATTTAGGTCGCTAATAATATTTTAATTAAATTCCCTATTTCTTCATTAACGGAAGCAGCAATACATTACGTCACTAATAATCATCTCTAACATCAATTAAATGTTATTTTAAAGTCTTAACTTCTTTATCTACATCTAGTAATTTCTCATTAATCAAATATAAGGGTAATAACCTCATATTTATTGGCCTACAGAGAAAACTAAACTCTAGAACACAACTTTATATTTGGAGTTCCAGCTAAAAAACATGCTTTAACGGAAGGGCACTAACAGTTTCAATCAAAACTTATAAACCTTTCCAGTATGTAGATATTATTTCTCCACCTATCACTGAATAGAAATGGTCATCAGACATTCCATTCGATAACAATAAACCATTCCTACTTTCCACCAAAGGGTAGACTTTTATATATGAATCGATACCTTGAAGTTTGTGGTCTACATAAACCAAGAAATGATCTTGGTAACTTATTACAGCTATAAGCTTTGTATTTAGTATATTTTTGAAAAATATTCGGTTACTATCAAAATTTTTCTTATTAGATAAGGATTTTGATATTCCTGCCTTGTCTGATGAACGCCATAATTCAACTATATTTGCTCTATTTTTATTTAAATTAGTATCAATGATATTAAATACTGCTTTAGCATATTTACCTTTTGATTCGCTAGTAATCTCTGTGGCTGTTACTTTTTCGTTAAGTATCCCTTTAAATTTAAATGTCACATCATTAACACCTTCTCCCAAAGATATTAAGTGATCCTTTAGATCAGCAGCATGATTCAACTGCATAAAACAAACAGACATAACAAAAATAATATATCTAATCATAGAAAACACTCCAGTTAAAAAAATTTAAAAACAAGCTACTACACTACTAAATGTATGGGAAATTTCTTTAGTAATTAAGCCACCAAAAGTTACAGTACCAAAAGCAGCAGGAGGTCCAACGCAACCACTTACTGTAACTCCTTCACATTGACCTTGGACTTTAATTGAGCCAGTACCTTTGACACCCCCTTCCACACCCAACACATCAGGATGAAGCACGTGCAAACCTACTGCTCCGCTCATTTTTAAATTTGTAGAGCCTGAAATATCCCAACCACAACTTTCATCGCAATCTGACTTTATACCTGCCCCTGTAACTTGTCCTGAGCCTGCCACACCTAGATTTGCAGTCAAAGTAGCAACTCCGACACTCCAAACAGGTAGTTTACAACTAAGGGCTGGTAACGTTAATTCAACACTTCCTTCTAATGCAGTAGTGTCAACTGTGCTTTTTTTGGATTCACAACATTCTTTCCCTATTTTCAAGTTAATTGCACCAGTTACAGAGGGCGCACCTCCAGAACTACAGCCAGGAACAAATTTTTGAGCTATGTTGGCCCCATTTAGAATAGATTTTAGCGTCGTTAGATTATATTCCTGCCCTAAGGTTGTTTCATTATATTTAATTTTTTTCCCTTCACACTTTCCATCTTCGCATTTGTCAGGTCCCGGCTCTGTTCCTGTAAATGATGTGCAATACTCACCATCGTCACACGTTCTGGTATTAGGCGAGTTAGTCAGACCTAAGTTACCATCACAAAACTTACATTTTTCGTCTTCTTTTGAAATATCCGTTGGATCTGGTTCCATGTTTTGTCTTGGAACACCCTGAAAACAACTAGGTTTAAAACAATTGCCGATTTCTGTATCTTCAGTAGGAATATCTTCATCATCAATTAATGAATTTTGCATTTCTTTACCATTCAAACAGCTAGGAGCTTTACAGTTACCTTTCTCTGTATCTTCTACCGGTTTATCACTATCATCAGCAACCAATACAGGTGACTTACCGTCACAACCAGGTTTCTTACAGTTGTTTGGTTTGTCTAACCCAAAGGGCAAGTCCCCTGGCTCCGCTCTAAAACCTTTACACAAAGCTGTTTTACAATCTTCAGGTGTCTGCTGCTTTCGTGGATTATTATCTTGACTTGGGTCGCGAACACAAGAAGTGCTCGGACAATGTTGACACTCTGGGCAATTATGCGCGGTCCCTGAGCCACCTGGCTGAGAGCCACAGTGCCAACCGGCTTTCACTACACCGACACCAGGATTTGAAGAGACAACTGAACCATCTTCACTGACTGTCCCTAAACCAATCGCTACAAATTCCTCTAAGTCGTGATCAAATGAGTACATTTCTACCTGTGCACCAGGTGCATGGCCGTCTACATTAGGTAAAGTTAATTTTGCAGCAGGAGAAAAAGTAGCACCTACCGGCTGAATAGTTACAATAAATTGCGGTTGCATGCCATTTGGCGGCGCCATCGGAATTTTAGAGGCATTTACTGAAGTAACTGAGATAATGCCTTCGCGAGAACCATCGGGAAAGGTTACTGAGTCTTTGGCTATTTCTAATTTAAAGCCAGGGAAGTTTTCAAGCGTTAGTACCGCATCTTCTTTACCGGCAAACACACCATTCTCGGTGTCTAATTTTACCATGTAAACTGGCGCTGACATAGGGTTTTCAACCCCCGAGACAGTAACTAAGTGATAACTTAAAGTTGGATATTCACCTGCAACAGTCGCTGTTGAACCATCTATGAGAATGTGCACCGGACCTACCGGTGCTTGTGTTATCATAAACTGCCCTTGCTGATCAGTGGTTGCTGTACGATCGGTATTTTCAATACGTACAGTAACACCTGGAATAGGTTTGTCTTGGTTATCAAGCACTACGCCACTTACGCTGGTATTACCTGGGTCGGCAGCAATAAAAGCCGTTGCTGAGAAACCCGCCATTAATGTGCTATCTTCGGGGCCGTCAATAAGTACTGCTTCAACACGTTGTGCATCTATCCCGGTTAAATCGCCTAAGGTTAACTGCGCCGTTGCTCGACCATCACTATCGGTAATGGTTTCAAAACTGCTTTGTTCATTTTGAAAAACACCTTCGCCTTCAACAACGTTGAAACGAACACGCGCCCCTTGCACTGTATTTGCCCCATCATCGCTTACGGCAACAATAAACGGTGCAGGTAAAGATTGACCAACAATACCACGTTGGTTATTCCCCGAATTAATACTGATTTTGTCGCCTATAACACTGCTGGCTGAGGCGGTAAAAATCACTTCATTTTCATAACCTACTACTTTGGCTTTCACTTTGTGGTTAGCGACTCCCGTGCGAAAGCCTACTTGAAAATGAGTATTAGCTTTACCGTCAGTGTCTGTAGTAACAATTACTGCTCGACTCGGCGTATCTGTTTCAGCAGCAACAACACCAGCACCTTGAGTTACACGAAACACCACCGTTTCATTTGCTATGCCGTTACCTAGGCCATCTACTAATTGTACAGCTAAGGGTTGGGCTAAAGTATTACCAATATCACCGGTTTGATCTTGACCAGAGATGAGCTTTAACTTACTGCCTGAAATAGCTTTATAAATAACCGTTTGTTCGATAGTGTCACTATTACCGGAGCTATCAACACCGGTAACTTCAATAATATTCGTCCCTTCAGTGAGTACTACATTTTGTGCGGCATAACTGCGGTTTGACACTTCAGCAGCGATACCATTTACTTGTACACTTGCTTGTTTAGCCTCCACGGTTCCGCGCACGATATCATTTACTAAGCCGGTAACCGTAATCTTGTCGGTATATACAATTTGTTTTTCTGTGTGTGATTCAATGGTTAAATAAGGCGGGGTTAAATCTAAAGACACCACAACGGAGTCAGTTACTTGTTGCCCATCTGTGGTCGTGGCTCGGGCAGCGATAGTGTTAAAGCCTTCATTTAATTCGACCGAGGCTGTAAAACTATTCCCTTGATATACAACAGGCACGCCATTTAAGGTTAGTTGTGCATTTTCATTATTTATTGTACCCGTGACCTCTATTGGAGAGGTACCTACCGTTAGCAATGTTTTTGGTGTGAGTATGTCTACGACTAATAAGCTTGGTTTTACAATAGGTTGGCTATAAATATTACCATTTATGCTAAAAACGGTTCTTCCACCGCCAGCAACCGTCATTTTAGAGGTGGTTACTTGTGCTCCAGCTGCTAATTCTTCACCTTCAGCAATAACCGTAAAGTACTGGTATCCGGCTATGATGCCATCACTTCCAGTTAAAGTGACTGTATTTGGGGTAAATACGTTAATAACTAAACGTAATGGCCCAATAATTGGCTCATTCCCTGTATTAACAATAGTGGCATCTAGCGTTGCATCGGGAGAGCGCCGACTCCTGACAGGGTTACTAAAGCTTACCTCAAGGTTGTTATTAACTACCCATCCATCGATTGGCTCAGCAGCCTGTACTGATTGTATGAAACCATTACTGATGAATATTACAAACAATAAAAAACTAAAGCAGTGGTATAACGAACGACTTGTATTCAAACTTTTTCTCCTAAAAACCATTAGCGATTAACGCTTATGGTTATGTCCTTATAAATCTAATTACTGAAAGTTATCAACTGAACAAAGTTTTACTTTTACAGGTTATTTCAATAGCACTTCGGTGAACGATGTTATTGAAAATGGTATTTTCTTGTAATAAATGATACTTCTATTTCATTGTTAGCTTTTTTCTAGTGAAAACGAGCATAGCAAAAAGCAGAATTAACATACTACTTGGCTCTGGAACACTGATGACCGACGTGATGAGTTGTACATTGTCTAGTGAAAACTGAGTGTTAAAACCATCGTCTTCATCATTAAGCTCGAAAGAAAATGCTACAGAGCGTCCTATTAAGCTTGATAAATCAAGTAAATAATCTTGGGGTTGGTTAGTCACAACAAGGGAATTAAAATATATATCAAAAAGAGGGTCAAAGGCATCATAAACAGACAAATTAAGCGCATCGTTTAATGAAGATATGCCCGATTCAGTATTATCGACTGTTTGCTCGCTTATATTTAAGACAAACGTCAACTGTGAATGTTGTGCATCAATTTCAATAGGATCATCAAAATCAAAAAAGCCATTATCTCCTTGCACTAATACGGCTGAATATAATCCTATACCCGCACCAGTAGACAAATTAGCGGTATTGTTATCAAAATCAACCTGTCCTGTAAAACTGGCATCAGCCCAACCGGTTGAGCCATTTGAAAAATCACCATTAGTAATAACACCAGCATGAGTCACTTGACTAAAAGCGATAACATTTACGGAAAAAACTAGTGTTAATAACCTGTAAAAGAGTTTGAATTTAGGCATTATGTTTTTCATCAATCAATTTCCTTATTTATCACTTTTTTGAACGAGCACTGTTTTAACGAGGCTTGTATTAATCAGCTTACTTTAGAGAAAAAATCATTTAAACATTGCACTCTAAGCGTAAGCTCCTAAAAATTGTACGTTATTTTAAGTTAAAAATGTTATAATTTGCAATACCTTGAAAATTAAATGTGTATTAAATATTTATGAAACGTTAATTTCAACTATTTACAGCATAAAAATTCATTTATTCTATCCTCTCTTTTTATATTTATCAGCACATATATAAAGGCTTTACATTGAAAACTTCATATTTTCTTCAACGGTTATTCTGCCTATTAATCATACTTATTAACTTGTTGACTACATTTTTTTCAAATGCTGATGAACAAGACTCTAAGGTCGTTTTTGTTGAGTCAGCGATCGAAAAAGGTCTTATTTTTGAGCATAACGAACGTGATTATGAG
The DNA here is from genome assembly GCA_040779365.1 of Colwelliaceae bacterium MEBiC 14330. Classification (GTDB taxonomy): domain Bacteria; phylum Pseudomonadota; class Gammaproteobacteria; order Enterobacterales; family Alteromonadaceae; genus Colwellia. Next base: position 13,564 of record JBFONR010000023.1, on the reverse strand, counting down.
CTTTCGGGTTTAAAAGATACCGCGGGTAATGGTATATGCATTATTGATTTCGATAACGATGGTTACGAAGATATTTTTGCTGTTGCAGGAAGAGGCGTTACCCGACGTTATGGTAAAAAGCATTGGTGGAACATAAACCAATCCTCTAAGTTATTTCGAAATATTCAAGGCTCATATTTTCATGATGTAACAAGTATTGTTAATACTAATGAGGTAATTTCTGGCTATGGTTGTGCTACGGGTGATTTTAATAACGACGGCTATCTTGACTTAGTTGTTGGTGGACAAGGCAGTATTACCGTACTGATTAATCATAAAGGTGAACGCTTTAACCTACAAAAGATCAGTCTTGAAAAAAATACTTGGCCAATGTCTATTACTCTTTGGGATGCCAATGATGATAATTACCTTGATATTTTAGTGGCTAATTTTGCAAAATATACCAACGATTTAAAAGTAGGTTCACAAGATTATGGTTACCAGACTCATACCCAATTTGACTCGGAAAACTTTGGTGGCCAAGAAAATGTGTTGTTAATGAATACTAGTTATTTACAAAAAAATAGTACTGTAGGCTTTACTATCACTAAACTGCAAGGTTACGATAAAAGCCTTAGTATTACTCCTTTGTCATTATTAACTAAACATAGCCTCCATACTCGTTCAGATGAGCTACTTGTTGCTAATGCAAAAGGCTCAACCTCATTAATTCAACGCAGTCCTATTGAGACAGAAGTATTTACAAAGGCTATAATGCCTTGGTTAAATAATATTAAAACACCTCTTGTTCAGGCCAACTCAATAAATATAGCAAATGAAGCAAATATACTATTAACACAGCATCAAAGCGGTGGGTTTTTACTATATAAATCTAATGCTATAGAGCTAGATGATTTATCCTGGCAACTAGGTATAAATTCTGATGGTGATAATGTTACTCCCTCTTGGGGAACGCTTGTTGCAGATTTTAATAATGATGGAATGGAAGACATTATTAGTGCGAGAGGTTTTAGCACCCCACACATAGATACCCCATTTAAACCACAAGGTAGTCGTAATAGTTTTAAAATTCAGACAGCTCAAGGAACATTTTCCGACGAAACGGTGGCAATTTTGCCTCAGCTTGCACGCGCGAGTAAAGGTGCAGCTTTCGCTGATTTTAATAATGATGGCTTATTAGATGTTATTTTTAGCAATAATAATAATAACTTATCTTTGTACATGAATAAGTCAAAACCTAAAAGTTGGCTTTCTTTAACTTGTAGCCCTTTATTTCTTTGTGAGAACAGCTCATGGGTAGTGTCAGACAAACAAGGCAATCCCCTAGCAACAGAACGTTTTTCTAAAAACCAGCCTTTTTTATCATCTAATCAAAAACGTTTGCATTTCACTTTGAATGATTTTGACAAAAACGTCGATCTTTCAATACATTTTAATGATAAGTCGGTTCAGCGCTTTGCTGACATCAGCTTAAATACTATTTACCGTATTGATGTTAAGGAAGCGAGTATTGAGCCAAGTCTATTATTAAATTCAAAACAGCGGGTGAAACCGTTACTTGCTAGTTTAGTCAATGCGTCTCTGGAAGAACTTTTACCTATGCTTGCAATGACCCCCCAATTATCCATAGCAGAGCTTACTAAGTTGGCTCAATATATGAAGATTTATAAATTAGACAATAATCAGCAATCTACTGCACTTTCTCCTGAATTTATAACCATAACTAGTTGGTTGTTAAATCAAGCCTTACAATATCAAAACCCTTCATCAGAGCTTATGGCATTAGTCATTTATTTGGTTGGCAGTAGTGAGAGTAGCTTATTTTCCGACCACATGGTGTATCTAATAGAGACGCTACAAGAAAATAATTTTTGTCTGCTGACTAATGAAATTTTTAAATGGTATGTCGAAGAAGAAACGGCAACTAAATCAAAACAAATATTTAAAGCGCCCTTAATATATAAAATTATTAAGAGCCGTTCAGCCAAAGAAATTATTTGTGGTTTACATGCAATTTCCGTCAGTAGGGATACTACATTAGGGTCTTCTTTATTAACTTTGTTACAAAATAATAGTGTGTCATTACAAAATATTAAGTCAGTACAAGCAGCAACAGTTAGAACATTAGGGCAATTAAAAAATAATAAAATCAGTCAACAGCTACTAACATTTTGTCAAGCGAGTAAAGACTCACTAATTCTCGCTGAGTGTATTATAAGCCTTAATAAACTTGGGATTAATGATATCGACCTTGTAAAGTTGTATACGGTGAGTGAATCAAACCGTTTAATTTTAACGCTACATCCAGATAAAGTCATATTAGCACCACTTCTAAAAGATCAACTTTATACAACAAAAGTTGATAATGAAAAAACCTTTGATATAGATGCTTATCTTTTATCTCCTCTTTTGACTCACCGAATGTTAGCTCATTTAGTCAATTTATCCTCTGCTCAAAGTGAAACTGAACGAGTTAATGCTATGGAACAGGTATTGCTGTCGTTTAATAAAGATAACCTTAGCGCTTTAGCCAGCCGATGGCATTCTCTCGCGCCAGATACGACAAGTAATTATTTTTTCTTAAAGGATTTACCAGTTGAAAAATTAACTTGGCTTATACCCTATGCAGATAAAGCGACCATTGAACGTATGATTACTCATTATTACAGTAACAATAACTCTTTAGAATTTGCCTATGTGATCGCTCAACAATGTCAACTTAAACAAAGCTTACAAACTCTTTGTGAGCTCTATTTAAGTTTACCTGGATATATAAAGAGTAACCAAGTTGAAGACTTATTAGAGAAAAGCATTATAAAAGTTATATACGCACTAATGTCGAGTAATTTAATTAAGAGAAAAGCGACGACGGTTTCATTATTTAACCATAGTATGCAATTATTAAATAGATCCCAAGGCGAAGAACAAGAAGCAAAACTTCAAATAGTTTTCAGTCTTTTGAGGGTAAAAAACCTATATACTTCACTTAACCCCAACCAAATTACTCCGAAATGGTTAAATAAATTTATCCACTACAATGAGGACAAACACCTTAAACTAGATAAAGACTGGCTTGAGCAACAAGAAAAGACGCAATTAATTACTACAGAGGCTTTAATACAGCTAATAAAAACCACTTAATTATCTATGGTAGAGGTTGTAGTCGGAGTTTTAAGTAACGGCACTACAATACTGTCGCGTGCTATATCGATAATAGGATTGTCATTAATAGTTTGCTTCTCTTTGACCCAATTAAAATATCGTTGATTGAATTTACGAAACTTAAGCGTTGCTGAAATGGTTACAGGTGATGTTGCCCAGTCAGGCACGTTAACTTCATACTCAACAATATCAGTACTTCCTGCGGGAATAACGTTAACATAGCTTCGTCCGACCATATTAAATAAGTCATGTCGCCATACTTCTTTACCAAAACGGTCTATAGCAACTTCCTTATAGATAACCGCATCGGGATCAACAGCGCCGTCATCTTGCAGCTCACCATTTGCAGTTATAAGCTTTTGTTGGCCATCAAAAACTTTAAACTCTATCCAGGCTTCATTTAAATCAATAGTTCCGCCGGGAAAGTTATGACCAACGCCTTGGTTAGTAACTAATAATCTAATTTTCTTAGCAGTATTTCGATATAAAGCTATGGGGTATTTTTGCTCAGAGCGCAAATTGGCAGAGACAAAAAGAGTATTTTGTTTGGCGATATTATCTTCCGGGGGTTCAATGGTTATGCTTACTTTGTCTTGCTGCAGAAAACGTTTAGTTTGTTTAAATAATTCATCATTACCAAAATGTTTTGCTAGGGCAACGTTGGAACCTACAAAATAATGAGATCTTACTTTACCCTCCTTGTTTGCAGCAATATCGTCAGCTTCGATAAGTGGCATATGACAATCTTGACAGTTTTTTTGCTCGGGATGAGAGAAACGTGGATCTTTCGGGGCATTAAATTTACTTGATGACCATGCTAACAATTCATCTTGCATTTTAACCCATCCCCAATCGTTCATAGATTTATCCATAAATTGGGTATGACATGAGCCACAATATTCTGAGGTTTTTTGAACAGGTGAAAGTAATTCTTTCTTGTGTAAATTCGGCTTGAGCTTTAAGACCTGTTTATGCATTTTTTGATATAACCAGTTCTCACCTGCTGCAAATAGGTAAGGGGTTCTTGCTCGAAAACTAAAACTAGCGACCCCTTGTGAACCTGTTAATTCGTGAATGCCATGACACGACATACAACTTAAGCCTTCATCATTCATGGCTGTTCCTTTTATACCGCCGTGCTGCCCTCCTGGTGTTAAATTGCCAGTCAATAATGCAGACGGCGCATGGCAACCTTCACAATAGCGCGCGGCACTTATGCCTTTTGACTTTTCTAATAAATTAATATTTCGGATATAAGCGGGGTCATCGGCTGCATGACGATGGGTTGATGCTAACCACTGATCCCCAATGCCTTTATGGCAAGAGATACAATCTCGAGAATTTAAAATTTCATTTGGTTTTATAAAGGTTCCCGTCGTCGTTTTAGTTAAACTTGGCGAAAAAGGTGTATTGCCATAATCGTAGCGATAATTATCATGTAATGCCTTTAATGGGTTGTCATTGTTTGGTGACGGATTAACAGCAAATAGACTGAATGTTCCAATAAGAACGGCCACTATACCGCCGCCTAATGGCTTTAAAATTCTTGGTGATACGGTTAAAAATCTCGTTGGCGATGTAATTAATCGGCGTTTAGGAAAGCTAATAACATGATAGGCAACGTGAACGATAATAAAAACAACACAAGTACTAGCGGTATAAATATGTAAGTCGAAATAAGTGATACTTTGCTTATTCACCCCAGTATAGATTAAAACACCACCCGTTATGACAAGCAATATCACAGTAACAAAAGTAACGACGCCAAAGATAACAGAGAGAAAGCGCCTAAAACCTAGAGTACGTTTAAAGTGAATATAAGAATAATAAAAAAAGACAGAAGTAAGCCCAAAACCTGCAAAAATATGAATAAGTGCAAACGCTTGCTCTACTAAAGGAGGAATAGAGGCGATGAACCAAGTAACAAAGCCTGTAATGGCGAGAACTAAAAAAAATGCACTAAAATAATGTAATAGTTGAATTTCTTTTTTATTTTTATCCATTTTTTAATTCAAAATACCCTTTTCTCATCATTTTATAATAAGCAAGAAGCAATCGCTAGCTACTTGCTATCAATTCTTATATTTCATTTTGTAAAACTAAATAAGAAGTAAGCAATAAAGACTACTTAAAATCTTACCACAGCAATTATGCTCAAGGACTTAGTTTTGACAGGCCTATCATTAACACAGAGTGATAGCTATATACCCTTATTAAGAACGCCAGCAGCAATAAAAAGCTGTAGGTGGACATTAACTAATGCTTCAATATCTCTTTGGTAACCTCCACCTATAACCGCAGCGATTGGTAATCCTTTATTTTTACAGTAATCAAATACCAGTTTGTCACGAGCCAAAACACCTTGAGTGGAAATATTGAGATGCCCAAGATCGTCATTACAATGAATATCTACCCCCGCATCATAAATGACAGCATCGGGCTTAAAGCGCTCAAAAGCTTTACTTAAAGCATTATTGACTGTTTGCAAATAAAGCTCATCTGTTGTTCCTTTTGGTAAGGGAAAATCTAAATTTGAAATCTGCTTACGGTGCGGAAAATTTTTTTCACCATGAATTGAAACTGTAAAAACATGCTGATTATTTGAAGCTAATTTGGCTGTGCCATCACCTTGATGTACATCAGCATCAAATATGAGTACTTTATCGATATTATCATGTTGTAACATGGATAATGCGGCTAAATATAAATCGTTAATCATGCAAAAACCAGAGCCAAAGTTAGCAAAAGCATGATGATAACCACCTGTTAAATTTATAGATTTTCCATATTGCAAGGCTAATTCTGACGTCAGAATTGTGCCACCGACTGCCGTTAATGTGCGTTCAATTAATTGTTGAGACCAAGGAAAACCTATTCTTCGCATCGCTTTAGGCGCTAATTGATTATTAATCAGCTGATGAATATAGGTGGGGTCATAAACGGTTTTTAAATTTTTAACATTAACGGCTGTTGGCTTTTCAAAGTAATGCTCTAAAACGCCATTTGAAGTCAATGCATTTCGTATTCCAACATATTTTTCTATTGGAAATCGATGTCTAGCAGGTAACTCAAGTTGACTATAAATAGGGTGAAAAACTAGTGGGATCATAATTGAATTTATAGAATCTTTGATAAACTATCATGATGATAACTAAAATCATGACTATTTGAACTTATTTTAGAAATCTATACTCTCAGCCATACTAAATACATGTTCCGTCATAAATAAAGTTTAAAATAAGGCACTGATTACAAAATAATTTTCAGATAGACAATGATTTATTCTAAACTGAAACAGCTACTTTTAATGACAACTTTATAAGTATCGGCTCTTATTTTGTATTCTTTCATACATACTAAGATAGACACAGTATAAGGCAAGAATCGCTTGCTTTCTTGCCTTACCAATCTATAGCGCTACTGCTTTTTATCTGCAGCGCCCCTAATTGTTATTATTGCCCGCGAGCAGCTCGTCAATCAATGCAAGCGTCCTTTTGGCAATATCACGTCCAATTTTTTGACCTGCAGGAATCGAGTCAGGAAAATGCACGCCAGCCCATAATCGGCTTTGACCACAGTCATAATCAAAATCTGACCAATTACTCCAGCCAAACGCTATGTCTACGGCGGGAGTAACATTAGGTTCGACACTTGAGGAGCCGGTGGCGTAGTTCACTTCAAATGCTAAACTGTTTTCACCATGTAATTCTCTCATCACATGAGCGTGAGCGGCACAAAAGCTAGCCGTTGCCGAAGGGTATTCTGCGTGATTTGCCGGAGGTAAATAACTTTGCCACTGTTTGGCGGGCATATCAACCACGGTTCCTTGACCAACACCCCCCCAGCTTGTTATTTGTTGATTTTTATATAGGTAGGCAATGGCACTAAACGGACGTACCGCGTCGAATTTTATTTTGTTATACCACACAGCAATCGCTGTATCAAAAGAAGCCACATTGGTGGCAAATTCAATGATCACAGATTGCTCGAGAGTCAGCTCAAAACGGCTAACAACAGAGGCTGCAGCTGAAAAAACACTAATGAATTTATCATCGAAAAACTCTGATTTTAGTTTTTGCTCATCGGTTAACTGAGCAGAGGCTGCAAGAACGTCATCGGCTTGCTTTTTATAGCCTTGCACATTCCAAGCTTGACTATTAATGGGAAAGGGCGCAATAAATTGTTGAGGTGAATGAAACGAATAAGGCTGCGTTTTTGCTAGTTGTGGCGTCACAAATACTTGGCTGTTAAACAGGCCATTCCCGCCAGTGCGAATATCGGGCTGCCACCGTGAGGGAAACCTTAAATGATATGCTGAATTTTTTGGTTTATAACCAGTGTAATCGCTATAAGGAACACAGTTGTATCGGCAGCCTCCCTCATTACCTAGTTGATTAAATCCGTCATTTACTCTCGCTACAGCAATGGCATTACCTGCAATGTTACCAATACCAACTGGGGTTGTTGGGTCTAAAGAATCATTTAATGGATCCAAGCCAACATCAGTTAACATAGCCTGCCAAGTCTCGAGGCGGTTGGGTAAAATAGCACTTAACACCCTGAAAGAAGCATAAAGTATTGCAATATTTCTATTTTCGTCTGTTTGCTCACTTTCCGGTCTATTTTCAATATCAGAATAAAAACCTTTAGCGGAAGGATGATAGGGTGCGATCGCATCAAACCATGCATTGGAGGTAATCGCTGTCACCCGAAAAATGATCGATGCATCATTAGCGCCGGGTGATATGTCCTCTCTGATGACCTCTATCCCTTTAGGAATAACCACTTGAAAAGGAGCATTGGTGATTCCAGTGGAAAGCTGCGAAAATGCAGGGAGTGTAATAAGCGAGAATAAAAAGAATATCGGTAGAATCGACATCTGTCTTTTGGGGCTGGTACACGTTTTTCTAAATAACATAGCATCATTCCTTTTATATGTTAAAAATACGTTTGACTGAGTATTGGCTAATTTATTGCTTTTGCTTTAGTTATAATCGATATATCAATCCATTTAAAGCTTGATTACTTCTTTCAAGCAGAAAAGTATACATCATACTGTGCCATCTAGTTTTTAAATGACATTCGATAATATTGCTCAATAGACTCTTCCTGTAAAGCTAGTTGCTGTGAGTTGTTTTAATTAAATTCAGGAATTGTTTTAATTTTATAGATGTCTTCTTTTGTTGCCCTTTTAATGTTCGTAAATACTCAATGCTTCCTTGCAATTTCTATTAAAAACAATTTTTATAGAAGCGCTCATTTGACAGTCGAACTCGTTTATACATAGCACTTTACCATTGAGCACATAGATGCTTGACTAAAATTAGCGATGAAGGAGCACAAGGTAAATACTCTCTGCTTTTTTAACTAACTATTATCAGTAAAGTAACTTGTGTCGTTGTTACTACCCCTTTTCAGCCTTATGTAGATTGGTTCGGTAGCTTTCCAGTTTATCGTCTGAATTCTGTATTGCTATATCAACTGCAGTTTTAAAATACTCAATTGCAAGTTTTTTATTTTCTTTCCCTAAATAGGCTTGACCTAATCCATTGTATATTCGAGCGGTTTCTTCAAACTCTTTCCTTCCCTTGTCAAAAAATTTTATCGCTTGATCATAGTTTTTATACTTCAAATAAAATTGTCCTAACCTATTTTGCCAATACTCAGATTGATATCTTTGTGTTTCTAAGACGTCTTTAAATTCAGTCATAAAAAAATCAAAATACTCAAAATTGTCACGTTTCCATGCAAGCCAAATTAATTGATCCTTGGTCCAATCATCAATTTTTTCAGGGAAGCCGAAGCGCCTTGACCTTTCTTTATAATATTTTTTTAAGGCAGGAATACCACCAAACTGTTCATATTGCTTGATGCTATGAAATTCATAAGCATTATAATTGTGATAAAAATATCGTAATCCATTGAACATCGTTAGGTATGGGAGAGAAGAATGCGTTTCATTATTAAATAATTCACTTTTCCATACTAAGTATTGATTAGGGTTTTCATTGAGTGCTTTAACTGCATTATTAGTATTATCGATAGAAAAAATATCCTTAATTGAGTTTGCTATATACAAATAACGTTCTTTATTAGGCTTCATAGTTTCAAAGCTTTTAATTAACTTTTTATCAATAAAGCCACCATTAGAGGATATTGCACCATCAAAAAGTTGGCTTTTATCAAGCAATAAATAACTTGAAAAATAGCTTGCCATTTCCCAACCAAATATAATTCGCTCTTTGTTTGTTCTATATGTTTTATCAATTAATGGGATTAATTCCTCAGAAAGAAATGAAATGTAAGCTTCTTTATCATTCCAAACTAAATCTTTTCTTCTAGGGTAAGTGTTTTCAATACCGACAATTATCATTTCAGGCACATCAGTTGCGTTGCCCAATGAATGTTGGATTGCAACAGCCGCAGGAAAATGCATTTGGCCGTCTAAGACATATAAAACAGGGTATTTCTTTTCACTATTTTTATAGTGTAAAGGTAAATTAATATAATAATTTCGTTCGCCTCCTTCTAAATAATTCGACGTAATAGAATGGTATTGTCCAAAATTCAAATTCAGTTCTTTTGCAGCTTTTGCAGCTTTTGCATTTAAAGATACTAAAATCCAAGTGATTAACATTAAATATCTCATTATCTCCAACTCCTTTTCACAGGGGCATCCACTCTGTAACGAATACGCCTTTCATGCCAAAGCCTATATTAAGAGACTTTTTCAATTAAATAACAAGTAACTAGAAAAATAACTGGACACCCATAAAGTTTATACTGTAATAAATAGTGCACTTATTATTTTGCATGACAGTAGGTTTCTAGCAAAGTTTAAGGGTGTCTCTTTAATTTTAACAGGTGAGCAGCCTAGGGCATTTCTGCCCTTCACAGGTAACGAGCATCAACATAAAACAATAGGTATTCGTTTTAGGTTACGAGACTACTTAACACTGGTGGATGAAACTGGGCGAGTATTGCGTAACGAAAAATTTTTCGTTATTAATGCAAAATCAATCTAAATCCTGGCAAGGCTACACATAAATGTTGAAAACTGGTTAAGGCTAACGTCAGGTTTTGAGAATATATTTACAGGCGCAGTAAGCACAGCTGAGCACTTGTGTGAATTTAGTGAGCATTTAGGTTTGCAGCGCATACATGGCATAGCCAATGCCGAGGCCTGTTTAAATAGCGCATAACCGCTTCTATATAGTAACCCCCCCCTTATTGATAAGCTAGTGTATCTAAAAAAAACTCGGCTGAAATTCGATATATCGAGCAATATCCATAAAAATAACTTGTCTGTTAGCTATTTATTGTTCAAAGGGCAATTAATTAATTTTTTATTACTTTAGAAAGCAATAATGTCTCTTCGATTATTGCTTTCCAATTATCATCGGTGGCCTGTTCATTCTAGCAGATCGAATCGATCAGCGTTCATAACCTTGGTCCAAGTTGCCACAAAATCGCGAACAAACTTCTCAGCATTATCGTCCTGAGCATAAACTTCGGCATATGCCCTCAGTATAGAGTTTGAGCCAAAGACTAGGTCGGTACTGGTTGCGGTCCACTTAACATTGCCCGACTTACGGTCACGAATTTCATATGTGCCATTATCTATCGGATGCCAGCTGTAAGACATGTCGGTCAGATTAACAAAAAAATCATTAGTCAACTGGCTAACTCTATCAGTAAATACACCGTAGGCAGAGCCATTATGGTTTACTCCCAACACCCGCATCCCCCCGACTAAAAGCGTCATCTCTGCGGCTGTCAGTCCCAACAATTGAGACTTATCCAACATTAACTCTTCAGGGCTAATCGCATATTTTTCCTTCTCATAATTTCTGAACCCATCAGCTAGAGGCTCCATTACATCGAAACTTGCTGCATCAGTTTGTTGGCTAGTTGCGTCGCCGCGACCGGGGCTAAATGGAACATCAACCGAATAACCCGCCGCATTTATCGCCATTTCGAGTCCAACATTTCCAGCGAGAACGATGACATCAGCAACTGATGCACCAGTATCAGCCGCAATAGGCTCAAGAATACCAAGCACCTTAGCCAAACGCGCAGGCTCATTGCTTTCCCAATCTTTTTGAGGTGCCAAACGAATACGAGCACCGTTAGCACCACCTCGCTTGTCAGAGCAGCGAAATGTGCGGGCACTGTCCCAAGCAGTCGCGATCATCTCAGCAATAGATAGTTTACTATTGGCAATCTTGTCCTTAACAGAGTCAATATCAAAATTAGTATTGCCCGCTGGAATTGGATCCTGCCAAATAAGGTTTTCTTCAGGCACATCATTACCATAGTAATTTGCTTTTGGTCCCATGTCGCGGTGAGTAAGTTTGAACCATGCGCGTGCAAAAGTATTTTCGAAGTAATCAGGATCAGCCATAAATTGTTGACAAATTCTGTTATAGATAGGATCAATTTTCATCGCCATATCAGCGTCAGTCATCAAAGGGATACAGCGGATAGTTGGATCAGTCGGATCTACCGGCATTTCTTCTTCGGGCATATTAATTGGTTGCCATTGATTAGCACCTGCTGGGGATTTAGTTAATTCCCAATCATAGTTAAAGAGGTAATCAAAATAGCCCATATCCCATTGGGTTGGGTTTTTGGTCCATGCACCTTCAATTCCTGAGGTAAAAGTATTGCTAGCCTTACCATCATGGCCAGGGTTTTCCCAACCAAGGCCCTGTGCCTCTATGCTCGCAGCTTCAGGCTCGACACCAATCTTATCAACCGCACCACGGCCATGAGCCTTACCAACTGTATGACCACCACAGGTAAGCGCCGCAGTTTCTTCATCATTCATCGCCATACGTGCAAAAGTCTCACGCACATGTAGTGCGGTGCGGGCCGGATCAGGATTACCATTTACCCCCTCAGGGTTAACATATATGAGCCCCATGTGAACTGCTGCTAATGGATTATAAAGGCTCGATGCATCATCGAGGTCACCATATCGATTTTCCGATGGTGCTAACCACTCTGTTTCTGCTCCCCAATTTACATCTATTTCAGGACTCCAAATATCTTCACGGCCAAAACCAAAACCGAATGTTTTTAGCCCCATAGACTCATAAGCCATATTGCCTGATAGAATGATCAGATCAGCCCAAGAAAGAGCATTGCCATATTTCTTTTTAACAGGCCAAAGTATACGTCGTGCTTTATCTAAGCTAGCATTATCTGGCCAAGAGTTAAGTGGTGCAAAACGTATATTGCCAGACCCTCCACCACCGCGGCCATCGGCCAAACGATAGCTACCAGCAGAGTGCCAAGCCAGTCGAATCATTAGCCCTCCATAATGCCCCCAGTCTGCTGGCCACCATTGTTGACTATTAGTCAAAGCAACTTTTAGATCTTGCTTGACCCCCTCATAATCAAGTCCCTTGACAGCTTTACGGTGATTATAGCCCTTATCCATGGGATTAGTGCGCTCATCATGCTGATGAAGAATGTCAAGATTAAGTGTATTAGGCCACCATTTAGTAACAGGCTTATCCATAGCCGTATTGCCGCCATGCATAATTGGACAACCATGAGCTTTGTTCTGATGCATGTTATTCATTTTGCTCTCCATTGAAATAGGACTTGTTATAATACTAGTGTGGACTACGAAGAATTTCCAATTGAGATATCAGACAGCTAAACAGGCTAATTTCCGCCGCTCTTCACCCCAAAAATAACAAGTTCAACAAAGAAATAAGAGATATTACTGTGAAAGAAATAGCCAAGGTGATAAGTCCCCAATTTCCTAGACACCTAATTTAGTTATAATGAATCAAAATTAATAGGTGTAAATAATGGCAATTAGAAGCTATCCAGACGAATTCAAAATTGAAGCAGTAAGGCAAGTAACCGATCGTGGTTACAAACCAAAAGATGTTGCTGAGCGTTTAGGTGTGACAACAAAGAGCATTCATAATTGGATGAAACAATTTGGCGCTGACTCAAATGAACAGCAAAAATTAACCGAATTAGAAGCTGAAATTAAGCGCCTAAAAGCTGAAAACCGTCGAGTGACTGAAGAGCGTAATATATTAAAGGAAGCAGCCGTATTTTTCGCTGGCGAGTCAAAGAAAAATACACGTTCATAAAGTCCAGACTCAATAAATACCCTATCACTTCCTTATGCAAAGTATTAACCGTCAATCGCAGTGGCTTTTACACCTGGCTTAAACAGCCTAAAAGTAAGCTAGCAATTGATGATAAGAGTACTTTGAGAACTTAAAAACTGTCTAGAGAACTAGGGACTTATCAGCTGCCGTTATGTACCTTCGAGGAAATGACAAAGCCAAACGTTATTTAGATAAACTGCAAAAACGCATGAACAAAGCAAAAGCATTGTCGGCATTAGCCCATAAAATTGGCCGATGCATAT
>JBFONR010000022.1:0-30628 GCA_040779365.1 Colwelliaceae bacterium MEBiC 14330 | reverse complement strand
TGTTATTTGGCCTGCTTTGTTCAAGCTCCCAGGCAAGTTGACCGCCGCGGCCGGTTATTAATACTTTCATCTTAGCTTTTTATGACTTATTTATAGGTATAAATACTACTGTTGGAACAGTTATACTAAAAAACAGCAATGCAAAGAATTTACTTAGCTTCCGTGCCGTTTTTTATTTTTATTTTTATTAGTACAATTAATAACCCCATTCTACCTGAAAAATTACTTCGAGTTATAACTTTTTTTACAAAAAGAGCAAGTCGATTATAACGAGACAACTGTTCAATTTTACTCAGTGCATTAATGGTTTGATTAGGCTTTATATTATTATTTTTCTCAAATGTTGAAAAAGCTTTTGCTTGCTCTGTTACAGCATAAAAGTTTTGCTCAAACTTATTTAAATAATGAAAAAATTTGCTAAAGAGCGATAATTTGCTGCGTTTTTGTGCCCCAATACTATTATTGGCATGTTGTCGGTATTTGATTAAGGGCTTTTCTATTAAGGCTATTTTTCCACACCTGCTGGCTACTAACGCTAGCCACCAATCATGCATATAAGCTTGTTGCGGAATTGGCATCGCTTTATCAAGTAACGCTCTATTAAAGCACATAGTACAACCTGATATAATATTTTGTTGGCATAACTGGTCAAAACTTAAATACCAATTAGGAGGGATATTTTTCAGTTCAAAATAGCTTTTACTAATTAGCTGAAGTTTCTCATCAACAATTTCCTTGTCAGAAAAAACCAGTAACGGAGTATTATTTGTCTTAGCTTGTGCTTTTTTTTCTTGATGTATTGCTTTTTCATCTGCTAACTGCGTTATTTTGGCAATTGATAAGGCAATTTTTTCAGGATGCCAAATATCATCTTGATCGGAAAGCATAATATATTGGCTGGTAGTTTGTGCTAAGCCAAAAGCAAAGTTACTGCTTGGTCCATGCTTGCCTGAGGTATTTAATAGCCATTCTATTTTAGCGTCTGACCGTGCAAGCCAATGAACTATTTCTGCGGTTTTATCTGTTGAGCCATCATCAACAACGATTACACGAGCAACGCATTCTTTGTAAACGCTATTATTCTGAATAGACTTTATTTGTTCTTCCAAATAAAGTTCACCATTAAATGTCGCTAAAACAATATCGATATTCATATTGCTCGTGTTATTTAATATCTTCTAAACATGACTTTCTTGATTTTAGTAGCTTTTTGTTAAAGCAATATTTAAAGACACTGGCAACATGCCAGAAGAAATATTGACTTAAAAAACGTTTACTACTACGGCGCCTATAATGAACGGCTTTGATTGACTCTAGATATAAAAATTTAATTCCTATAAGATTTACTCTGTACGAAAAATCAATATCTTCACAATACAAAAAATATGATTCATCTAAGCCTTTTAGTTCTTTATATAGAGCAGTTTGAACAAGCATAAAGGAGCAACTAGCCCAATGTTTTTCAGTCACTTCTAGTCCGTTTACGCGATTAACCATGGTTGAGCGATCATTTAACAAATAGGTTTTTATAAAGTTAATAAACTCAGGGTATATTCTAATATTGTCATCCTGAACCATGTATTCACGGTCTAAATATAAATTACAGGTTGCCATCTTAGGTTTTTTTTCTTGAATCGTAGCAAGTAAGGCGGCGATAGACTCATTGCTAATATATATGTCAGGGTTAAGCAATAAAAAATAGTCATCGTCTTGCATACCGAGCTCTTTTAGGCAATATAAAAAATTTTGATTATTATTTGCTGCAAAGCCTTGCTGTTTTTGATTTGCTAAGTAGATTGCGCCATACTTTTCACAATATGCTTGTAATTTATCTATAGGTTTATTATCACGGCAAACAACCTGAACCTCAGCATATTTCCTCAATCTTTTAATTGTTCCTAAATTAATGAGCACATCATGGTGTAGGTGAGAAACAATCGAAATAAATATCTTCATTTATTGCTTATTTAAACTTTGGCGCTTGTGAAAAAAGCAGGCCTGCTTCATCTTTAGCAGACAAGCTGGGATTAATATCATCTATTAATGGCCAAGTAATATTTAGCGTAGGATCGTCCCACCTAATTGACACTTCAGCATTTGGGTTATAAGTGTCGGTGCACTTGTACACAAACTCAGCTTCGTTGCTGGTTACATAAAAGCCATGGGCAAAACCTTCTGGTACCCATAACTGACGTTTGTTATCCTCAGATAATACTACCCCAACCCATTGACCAAATGTTGCCGAGCTTTCACGTAAATCTACTGCAACATCAAATACTTCACCTTTGGTAACTCGTACAAGTTTACCTTGAGTATTTTCGGTTTGAAAATGTAAGCCTCGCAGTATCCCTTGAATCGATTTACTATGGTTTTCTTGGACAAACTTTCGTTCGCCACAATTTTCATTAAATAGCGAAGTACGAAATGTTTCCATAAAGAAACCGCGTTCGTCACCAAATACTTGCGGTTCAATAATTTTTACATCAGGGATTTTTGTTTCAATAAATTTCATAGCAGTGTAGAGTTTTATTTTAGTAATAGTAGTAATTAAGGTCTAATGCCAAATTATCATTGCCTTTAACAGTTCGAGCGTTTTTAAAATACTTTATTATCTAAAAGCGATAAAAGATAACGCCCGTAACCTGATTTTACTAACGGAGCGGCAATATCACGTAATTGAGCTTCGTTGATATAACCCATGCGATAAGCAATTTCTTCCGGGCAATTAATTTTTAAGCCTTGCCGTTTTTCAATGGCACGAATAAAAACCGCCGCATCTAATAAATCATCTAAAGTGCCTGTATCTAACCAGGCGGTTCCACGGCCCATTAGTTCGACTTTTAGCGATTTTGTTTGTAAATATTGGTCGATAACATCTGTTATCTCTAACTCACCACGCTCAGAAGGATTTACATTTTTCGCATACTGAACCACATTCGCATCAAAGAAATATATGCCAGGTACTGCATAATTAGATTTTGGTGTGTCAGGTTTTTCTTCAATTGAGATCGCATTACCCAACTCATCAAATTCGACCACACCATAAGCACTTGGGTTGGCTACATGATAGCCAAAAACGGTTGCACCCGACTCTTGTATATTGGCTCTTTGCAAAGACTGGCCAAAATCATGCCCATAAAAAAGGTTATCACCCAACACTAAAGCCGCCGGACTGCCCGATAAAAACTCTTCAGCTAAAACGAATGCTTGTGCTAGTCCATCGGGGCTGGGCTGAACAACATATTCAAAACTTATACCCCAAGCACTGCCGTCTCCTAATAAACGTTCAAATCGATGAATTTCATCAGGGGTTGAAATAATTAAAATTTCAGTAATACCTGCCATCATTAAATTTGAGATAGGATAAAAAATCATCGGTTTATCATATACCGACATGAGTTGTTTACTCACTACTTTAGTGAGTGGGTATAAACGGGTTCCTGAACCACCCGCTAAAATGATGCCTTTACGATTTAATGGATTTAAACTCATGACTTGCCTGTTAATTGTTAATTGTTAACTATTTATTATACTGTTATTTTAATTCAAGAATAGTGCTTATTATAATTTTTGCTATCCCAAACACTAAACTAAACAGAAGTACAAATAAACTGATATTGTAAAAAACATCAGGGTACTTACTTTCTTGACTTAACGTTGCTTCTTCCACCACAATTAAATATTTTATTTGCCGGTAAGCCTCAATTCGAGATTTTTCTAACGATACTTGTGAGGAAGTGTAAGCTTGAAGCGCAAGTTCCATTTTTACTTTATAGTCAGTAAATTTTGCCAGTAGTTCACTGACCGGAATTTCTCCTTGGCCAGTTTGTGCTAACTTATCCCGCTCTGCTTTTAGCTGTGTTTTTAGTGCATCAAGTTGATTACTAAGCGCAACCACTTGCGGTGCTTTTGTGCTCATTATTGCTTTACTGGTATTTAACTCTGTTTGCTTCGCTGCAATCTGCCCTTCTAAAGTATAGGTGATTTGCTGCATAGCTTGGCCTTCAGCAGTTGGGTCGAGTAGATTATATTTTTGCTGAAAATTAAGTAAATTTGTTTGTGCTGTGGCCAGTTTTTTTTCTATCGTTGCATGTTCACCTTGGGCAAAGACTAGTTGCTCATTCGCTAATTGATGACCAATAGAGTTTATAAACCATTCTGCCCGTTTTACTATCGCATTGGTGAGTTTCTGCGCAAACTCACTATCAAAACCTTGGCTGTATATACTAATGACACCTGATTTTTCATCAATAAGCACTTTAACTCTGTCTTGATAATAAGCTAAAAGCTCTTCACGGGTATCGCTTGTATGAATAGCGCTAAAATAATCTATAAAGCTTTGCGAGTAATGGCCACGTAAATCTAATGCTTGATTTAAATATTTAACCATATCAGCAGAATAAATATAGGCTTTAACTAACTCAGTATCAGAGCTGCCAGTTGACACGCCCATACCCGTTAGCAAGGCCATACTTGCATCCATAGTTGCCATAGCATCTGGCTGTTGAACAATCACTTGTGCTTGGCTTTCAAAACGCTCTGTCGCGATAAAAATTTGATAAAATGCAAATATTAAACTTGGCAACAAAACAAATTGAGCAAAACTTGATTTTTTTAAATTTTTATAAAAGTCTTTAACTAAATTAATAGCCTGTTTAATTAACTTTTTCACATTGGTAGGTAACTTAGCTGATATAAACTTGCGCAGTGGGCTTTGGTTTGCTTTTTGAATCCTTAAGTTTTTCACTCTGAGTAAAATACGTGCCGATAGCTCAGCATCAGATTCTTCAACATCTCTCGCTTTTTGTTTTAAAAAAGCAATATTATTAAACTCATCAGGTTTAATTGAATCACGAAATTGTTGAAACTTTTTTTCTAACATAAAAAATAATTCAAATAATAAAATGTAAAAGCACTGAAATTAATAATTGTAACTATATGATTTACATGCTCGCTAACGGCTTATCGCTTGTTTCCAACTGATATGGTAACAAGCCAGTGCCAGAAACACACTACAAATTGTAAACATGTTTAAATAAAATTCACTAACACCTGCATTGCCATAGGCAGGGTATGCTGCGTAACGTGTCAGCTCAACAGCGTGTAAAAGTGGATTCCAATTTAAGTAGGGCCAATACTCTGGCGGTATATCTTGCAAACTAAAAAATATACCTGAAATAAAAAACAATGGGCGTGTAAATAATTGCTGAATTTTTTTTATCTCTGGTACATAACAAGCTGCAAGGGCAAACAATAACCCTAAACTAACTGCTATTAACCAAACTTGTAAAAAGTTAATAATAACAGCAATTGGATAGTTGATGCTTATTTCAAGTTTAATAACAAAGGCAATAATCACTATCGTAAAAATAACAAATATTTTTACGAATAGCTCAAATAGTGCAATGCCAATTACCGAACTAATAGGTTGAACCTGGCGAAAAGCATAAAGCGGTTTATTTTTTTTAATGGCTGAGCTAGATTTTTCAAAAATGGTTAAAAAAGATTGTATAAGCACCATACCAAACACCATAAAAATAGCTGTTGGTATACCATGTGCGTCAGCACCTCCCGACATGAAAGTGCGCATTGCAGTCATACCTGCAATCATTATTAATGGCGAAACCACAGCCCATACCAAGCCAATTTTATCGGTAGACTGACTTTTAATCTCACGCAAAAAAATAGCAAAGATAACATCGCCCCATACTTGTAAGGTGCTGCGTTTTTGAACTAATGCCATATCGGTTCTAACTTAGAATAAGTAATCATTACTTAACCACTACATTGGCAGCAACAGCAATTTGATAAATAATTTGAGTAATATCTTTAACGGCTTGCATTGTTTTAGTATCGACTTTTGGCAATATTAAAATTTGATCGCCACGTTTAATTTCGGCATTTTTATCAAAAATCACCACGCCATTGGCTCGCACAATAGATATGCGCTCATCTTCAGCTCTATCAGTAAAACCACCAGCCCAAGCAACATAATCATCAATACTGGCATTGGGGTTAAACACTACCGCCTGTGGCATTAATACTTCACCACCTATCTGAATAAGATCGGTATAGTGTGGAATAACAATTTGATCGCCCTTTTCTAATAAAATATTTGCCGTTATGCCGTTGTCAGAAACAATCACTTTTCCTAACGGCTCAATTTTACGGGCTTTATCTGCAAAAGCCATTACCATTTCAGCTTCTTTAGCCCTAATGGCTGCCTCGCCATCAGATGAAGCTGGTGCTGTAAAGACACTTCGCTCTAAGCGATCTAAAGAATCGGATAACATTTGCTTTTGACGCTCAGCCACGCTTTTACGCAAAATATAAATTGATTTGTTATCGCTCAACTCTGGATTAATAGGAATATGACTTAATAACTCGTGTAATCTGGTACTTTTTTTGACGGCGAAATAAGATGGCCCTAAATAACTACCAGAAACCTGCACGTCAATAACTTGTGCATGTAAGTCATCATTAAAAACAACATTATCGCCGTCTTCTAATTTGAAGTTTAAAAAGTTTTTATATTCAAGGTAAACACTGAAAGGTCCACTGCTGCGGTTTCCAAACACACCAACATGACTAATTTTAGTTAAAGGCTTAGCATAGTCAGATATCTCTTGCCCTGAAGAAACACCTTGCATTAATTCAAAACGAAAAGGATTACGCACGCTTCCTGATACTGTGATTGCGGCTTTTTGCGGTTTCACCAAAATAATATCTTTGTCTTGAAAGGTGATTTGTGGGAGTTGGCCGCTTTCAATAAAACTATAAAGATCTGCTTCAGCCAGTACTTTGTTGTCACGTATCACTTGTATTTGCCGGTAGCTGCCGCGCTCAGAATCAACGCCTCCGGCTCGCTTTAAAAAGTACAATAGGCTATCAGATGCCATACCTGCATATTGTCCGGGTCGAATAACGGCACCAGAGAGATAAACACTTACCGGCGTTGCGGTTAATAGATTGATGTAAACCTCGACATTATTGGTATAAATAGCTTTAATTTTAGACGAAACTATTTTATTAACATCACTGGCTGGCACCCCTTCAAGCTGAATAGGGCCAATATTAGGAATAAAAATATTACCTTGAGTATCAACCGTGGCTACATCAGCGTAATTTACTGCGCCCCATAACCAAATATTAATTTTATCGCCCGGGGCAATGGGATAATTGTCATTTAAACCATCGCTTCTTTCGGATTCATAGCCACCGGCAAATAGATTTGCCCCATAGGGAGGTGGATAATCTTCACCTGATGAAGGCAATAAATCGCGGACATCAACCTCACCCGGTAACAAGATACCATTGCGTTGACTTTTAGCATAACTACTATTAGTTAACGATTGTATTGCCGCTGGATTTTTTAAAGTTGGAATACTATCAGTAGTAGAGCTTTTAACATCAAGGCTATTTGGAGCAACAGCGGCAGACGCTAAAGAAACTGGCAGCCATGCCATTAGTGATAGCGTTATCAGTACAAAATTTTTGATTGTTGTAAATGCCATTTTCACTTTCGTTTCAATCCGATTGTTACAGTTCAACATAAAGTCGTGATTCTATGATTTGTTTTTCTAAAAACCAGGCTTTATCTTGCTGGTTCTTTTCATTGACAAATGAGATTTCGCAAGCAATGCGCCTTTGTTCATTGCTTTGTTTATCCTTAAGCGTTAATTCACGACAAAGATGACCCAATGCTGAGGTATATAGAGGCGCTAATCGCACTTGATAATTATCATGGGGAAAGCTGGTTTGCTCAGTATCTGATAAAAATGCCCAATATTGAGTGGGGATTTCTTTTTTATTCGGTTTCTGCTGTACTTTGGGCACTAGATCAAGCGAAGCAGTCACCTCCCGAGGCGGACTAGAACAGGCAGCAATGAGTGCACAACAAAATATAACCGATAGCTTTTTGTAAATTTTTAACATTAAATAATTGCATCACATTAATAGGTACCTGTTTGCTTAGCTCATCCTGTAAGCGCACCAATGTACCTTTACTATAGTGATTGCAAGTATATAGAAGTGACCTGATTAAAACAACTGACTGCTTTTAATGCCATTGTTCGTACATTGTACAATCATGTTATTGACATTGCTCAGTTTAAGCTTAGCTTTTTTAAGTTATCTATTAACAGCTAAGCTTGCTTTAACTACTCGCTTTAACTCCTTGCTATAGAAAAGCTCTGCACCTCACTGATATTATTTAATTCAAGCGCTAGCATTACTAAGCGATCTACACCTAAAGCGACACCAGAGCATTGCGGTAAGCCATGGTTTAGCGCGGCAATAAAGTTGTGATCAATTGCCCTAGCCGGTAAACCCTGTGCCACGCGTTTAGCATTATCTTGCTGAAAACGTCTTTGTTGCTCGTTTGCATCGGTTAATTCATTAAAACCATTGACTAGTTCAATACCCTGGTAATAACACTCAAAACGCTCAGCGACCCTGGCATCTTGCAGTGAAACTTTTGCAAGCGAGGCCTGCGCTACTGGGAAATTATAAACAAAACAAGGTTCATTAATGCCTATGCTCGGTTCAATGATTTCCATGAAGATAAATTGCAATAACGCATCTCGGTCATTTTGCACAAGTAGCCAATCGGCACTTTTATTGTGTTGAGCTAACAAAGCAACTAGGTCAGCAAACTTTGCCGTTAATGGATCAATACCTGTTTTTGAGATAAAGCTATCTTGATAACTGATAAATATCGGCTCATTACACGCTAGAATATCCTTTAATAACTCAGACACTTCTAACATCAAGTCAAACTGGTTAAAGCCAATACGATACCATTCAAGCAGGGTGAATTCGGGGTTATGATGGCGGCCTGCTTGTTCATGGCGAAATGCTTTTGCTAGCGAGTAAATACAGCCATAGCCGGCAGCAAGTAAACGTTTCATATGAAACTCTGGCGATGTTTGTAAATATAAATTAGCTGATTGTTCAACATTGCTATCGGCAAGAAAATTATATTTACAGGCAAAGGCATCAAGGTAGACATCGGTCACGGTGCCTTGTGACAACGCAGGGGTTTCTACTTCAAGTACATTTCGCTCAGCGAAAAACTGACGTATTTGCTGTAATATTACCGCCCTTTTTTGCGCATTTTGCCAAGTCAGTGTTGGTTGCCAAGTCATTTTATTTCCCCAATCCGCTTTATGATATAAAGCCATAATGATATCGAGTGTTAGCTTGAATAAATTATCGCATGCAAAACATGGATTCCCAATCAGAGACTTCGAGAATGACTAATTAATTTAAATATTAACTAAACGTTTAGGTTTTATCTTCGAAGTTGGTTGTCAAAGATCCATTGTCTTTGTTCTTGTTCGTATTGCAAGATCAAAAAAGGCCGCGTTAGCGACCTTCTTTATTTAATACTATTTCTAGTATCGATTTGTTTGTTAATCGACGGGTTAACAAGGCGTGGACACGGAGTTGACGCTAGTCAATGAGTATCCGCAACGCAGTTAACCCTAAGAGTAACTACAAATTAGTCTAGGATTGCAGAAACAACACCAGCACCAACAGTACGACCACCTTCACGGATTGCGAAGCGTAAACCTTCGTCCATCGCTACTGGGTTGATTAGCTCAACAACAAACTTCAAGTTGTCGCCTGGCATTACCATTTCTACACCGTCAGGTAATTCTACTGAACCTGTGATGTCCGTTGTACGGAAGTAGAACTGTGGACGGTAGCCTTTAAAGAATGGCGTATGACGACCACCTTCATCTTTACTTAGTACATAAACTTCTGACTCAAACTTAGTGTGAGGAGAAATAGAGCCTGGTTGACATAGTACTTGACCACGTTCAACGTCTTCACGCTTAAGACCACGTAGTAAGATACCACAGTTCTCACCCGCACGACCTTCGTCAAGAAGCTTACGGAACATTTCAACACCAGTACAGGTTGATTTTTGTGTTTCACGGATACCAACAACTTCTACTTCGTCACCTACCGTGATGATACCACGCTCAACACGACCTGTTACTACAGTACCACGACCTGAGATTGAGAAAACGTCTTCGATAGGCATGATGAATGCACCGTCGATTGCACGCTCTGGCTCTGGAATGTAGCTATCAAGTGCGTCTGCTAACTCAACAACTTTTTCTTCCCACTTCGCTTCACCTTGAAGTGCACCTAACGCTGAACCTTGAATTACTGGTAAGTCATCACCTGGGAATTCATATTCGCTTAGCAATTCACGAACTTCCATTTCTACTAATTCTAATAATTCTTCGTCGTCAACCATGTCACATTTGTTCATGAAAACGATGATGAAAGGAACACCAACTTGGCGAGAAAGTAAGATGTGCTCACGTGTTTGTGGCATTGGACCATCTGTCGCAGCAACTACTAAGATCGCGCCGTCCATTTGTGCAGCACCGGTGATCATGTTTTTGATGTAATCGGCGTGACCTGGACAGTCTACGTGTGCGTAGTGACGAGTTTCTGTGTCGTATTCGATGTGAGAAGTATTGATAGTAATACCACGCTCACGCTCTTCTGGAGCATTATCGATTTGTGCGAAATCTTTAACTTCACCACCGTGTACTTTAGTTAAAACCGCAGAGATAGCGGCTGTTAATGTTGTTTTACCGTGATCAACGTGACCGATAGTACCAACGTTTACATGTGGTTTCGAACGTTCAAATTTTTCTTTAGCCATTTTTCAATTACCTTAAAGTTTAGTGAACTAATAAATTAAAAGGCGCAGTCAAAACGACCTTGCCAGTTGTAAGTAAAATGGAAACTCTAACGAGTTTCCATAATTTTTTGTGCTACCAATTTCGGTGCTTCATTATACTGCTGAAACTCCATAGAGTAAGATGCACGACCTTGAGTAGCACTACGCAAGTCGGTAGCATAACCGAACATTTCGGCTAATGGTACCAATGCATTTACAATTTTCGAACCTGCAGGACCTTCGTCCATGCCGTCTATCATTCCGCGACGACGATTTAAGTCGCCAACTACATCACCCATATTCTCTTCAGGTGTGGCCACTTCAACCTTCATCATTGGCTCTAAAATAACAGGATTTGCTTCCAAAGCCCCTTTTCTAAAGCCCATAGATGCAGCAACTTTAAACGCCATCTCGTTAGAGTCAACATCATGGAAAGAACCATCAACAAGCGTGACTTTAATGTCTAATAATGGAAAGCCAGCTAACACGCCGCTATCCATTTGCTCTTTACAGCCTTTCTCTACTGCAGGAATATATTCTTTGGGTACTGCGCCGCCAACAACTTCGTTGACAAACTCAAAACCAGCACCCTCTTCTAAAGGCTCCATCTTTAAGCAAACATGGCCATATTGGCCTTTACCGCCGGATTGACGGACAAATTTACCTTCAACCTCAACACTACTGCGGATGGTCTCTCGATAAGATACTTGTGGGTTACCTACGTTACATTCAACACTAAATTCTCGTTTCATTCGCTCAACAAGAATATCTAAGTGTAGCTCACCCATGCCAGAAATGATCGTCTGACCTGTTTCATCGTCTGTATGCACTCTAAAAGAGGGATCTTCTGCGGCTAATTTACCTAGCGCAATCGCCATCTTCTCTTGTGCCGCAAGCGTTCTTGGTTCAACTGCAACTGAGATAACTGGCTCCGGAAACTCCATACGCTCTAGGGTGATGACATGACTTGAATCACATAAAGTATCACCGGTAGTAACTTCTTTCAAACCAATGGCTGCAGCAATATCACCGGCACGTACTTCTTTAATTTCTTGTCGGTCGTTCGCATGCATCTGTACAATACGACCAAAACGTTCTTTTTTGCCTTTGACAGGGTTATATACACTATCACCGGTTTGTACCACACCTGAATAGACACGAAAGAAAGTCAGTGTGCCAACAAAAGGATCGGTAGCAATTTTAAAGGCTAATGCGGCAAAAGGTGCATTATCATCGGCAGGGCGAGTGCCTTCTGTTTCGTCTTTATCATCATTGATACCTGTAATAGCAGCCACTTCGGTTGGTGATGGTAAGTATTCAATAACCGCGTCAAGCACTGCTTGTACACCTTTATTTTTAAAAGCACTACCACAGCTACAAAGAATAATTTCATTGGCTAGGGTACGAGCACGTAAACCCGCTTTAATTTCTTCCTCGCTTAAATCACCTTCTTCAAGGTATTTTTCCATCAGCTCATCATTGGCTTCTGCAGCTTCTGAAACTAAGTTTTCCCGCCACTCTTCGGCATCATCTTGCATATCGGCTGGAATATCTTCGTAAGTGAAGGTCATACCTTGATCACTTTCATTCCAATTGATTGCCTTCATTTTGACAAGGTCAACTACCCCTTCAAAATCTTCTTCAGCACCAATAGCTAAATGCATAGGCACGGCATTGGCACCTAAGCGCTCTTTCATTTGTTCAACTACAGCTAAAAAATTCGCCCCGGTTCTATCCATTTTATTGACAAAAACCATGCGCGGAACAGCATATTTTTCCATCTGACGCCAAACAGTTTCTGTTTGAGGTTGCACACCTGAAGAACCACACAGCACTAACACCGCTCCGTCTAAAACACGTAATGAACGTTCGACCTCAATAGTGAAATCAACGTGTCCTGGTGTGTCAATAATGTTGATTCGATGATCATCAAATTGACCTTCCATACCCTTCCAGAAACAAGTTGTTGCTGCAGAAGTAATGGTAATACCGCGCTCTTGTTCTTGTTCCATCCAGTCCATTGTTGCGGCACCATCATGCACTTCACCAATTTTATGGGATAGACCTGTGTAGAACAATACACGTTCTGTGGTGGTTGTTTTACCTGCATCTACGTGCGCACAAATACCAATATTGCGGTAGCGCTCTATAGGGGTGATACGGGCCAAAATGATATCCTCTTCTCTTAGCTATTTAGTCATAGTAAGTAGTCATGGTTAAATATTATTAAGTAATAATTCGATACTTTAATACAGACAAATTATTGCTTAATAAAGCTAACTTTTTATGACAGCTTGTCTAAAAAGTACAAGCCTGAAAAACGAGTATGGCTAGCAAGAGTAACTCTTGCTAGCCATGTATCTAGCTTAAGGCATTGTCTTAGGCTAGATAGTGCATTCGTCAATACAGCTAGATTACCAGCGGTAGTGAGCGAATGCTTTGTTAGCTTCAGCCATACGGTGAACGTCTTCACGTTTCTTAACCGCTGAACCTTTGCTATCAGACGCATCTAACATTTCGTTAGCTAGGCGCTGAGCCATTGATTTTTCACCACGTTTACGAGCTGCTTCAACTAACCAACGCATGGCTAGAGCATTACGACGAACTGGACGAACTTCAACTGGAACTTGGTAAGTTGAACCACCAACACGACGAGATTTAACTTCCACTGAAGGGCGGATGTTATCAAGTGCGATTTCGAAAAGCTCTAAGTGAGTTTTTTCGCTGTTCTTTTCAGTTAAAATGTCTAATGCACCGTATACAATTTTTTCTGCAGTAGATTTTTTACCATCAACCATAAGGATGTTGATGAATTTTGCTAAAAGTTCATTATGGAACTTAGGATCTGGCAATATTTTACGTTGCCCAACGACGCGTCTTCTTGGCATCTTAATTCTCCGTAGTATTCAGGATAAATCCAAAATATATAAATTTAAAAAATTTGTTTATTTGGCCTTACTTAACGTTTCTTATCTCTTGCCATTAACTGGCAAAGGAAGGGAAAACTTAAGATTTAGGTCGCTTAGCACCGTACTTAGAACGGCCTTGTCTTCTGTCGCTTACACCAGAACAATCTAGTGCACCACGAACGGTGTGGTAACGCACACCTGGTAAATCTTTAACACGACCACCACGGATTAAAATCACGCTATGCTCTTGTAAGTTATGACCTTCACCACCAATGTATGAAGTTACTTCGTAGCCGTTAGTTAAACGAACACGAGCAACTTTACGTAATGCTGAGTTAGGTTTTTTTGGTGTAGTAGTATACACACGAGTACATACGCCACGACGTTGTGGACAAGCTTCTAACGCTGGAACGTTACTTTTTGCTACTTGTCTAACACGTGGTTTACGTACTAGTTGGTTAATAGTTGCCATTATAGCTCCTGACTAGTTGTTACCAAGGAAAGTAGCCCTGGTAAATTCTTGTATAAATCTCAAATCAATGGGAAAGATTTATACGCTCGTAAATATTTTTTACCTTAGCAAAGCCAAATAAATTTAGCTTTTAATTATTATGCACACTAGGCGCAGAATATAAGGTCGCGAAATTCTATAGGTCAATGATTAACCTGTCAAGCATTTGATCATTTTAGCCATGTTTATTGCGGCTTAGCGATCATCGCGTGTTATGACTCTGATAAACAAAAAAGCCATACCTTGACTTAGTTAAGTTTAGGTATGGCTTTTATAAATGGTTAATAAGTTTGCTTACTAACTCATTTAATTTAACTCGTGGTTATTCACTATCGTCTGCTAACAAATCCGCATTTAACGCATCTGTTAAAGCTTTTTCTGCATCATCAGCGGATACTGTTGTGTCTGTATCTTCATGCGCGTCAAAAGCAGCTTTAGCCTTGGCACGTTCTTGATGATACGCATAACCAGTACCAGCAGGGATTAAGCGACCAACGATAACGTTCTCTTTCAAGCCACGTAAGCCATCTTTCTTACCTGCAACAGCAGCTTCGGTTAACACACGCGTAGTTTCTTGGAAAGAAGCCGCAGAGATAAATGATTCAGTTGCCAATGATGCTTTAGTAATACCCATCATTTGCATTTCAAATTCAGCGGGTTGCTTGCCGGCTGCTTCAAGTTCACGGTTTGCGATATTTACGCGCGCCACTTCAACTTGTTCACCTTTAAGGAACTCAGAATCACCTGCATCTAAAATTTCACACTTACGGATCATTTGACGCACAATAACTTCAATGTGCTTATCATTTATCTTAACACCCTGTAAGCGGTAAACTTCTTGTACTTCATTAACAATGTAGTTAGCAACTGGCGCTACACCACGTAAACGGAGTATGTCATGCGGAGACTCAGGACCATCAGCAATAACCTCACCTTTGATTACCTGCTCACCTTCAAACACGTTTAATTGACGTGTTTTCGGGATCATCTCTTCATATACTTCACCACTTGGTTGCGTGATTAATAAACGCACTTTACCTTTAGTTTCTTTACCGAAAGAGACAACACCTGATTTTTCAGCAAGAATTGCCGGTAGTTTAGGCTTACGCGCTTCAAATAAGTCAGCAACACGTGGCAGACCCCCGGTAATATCACGAGTTTTTGATGACTCTTGTGGTATACGTGCTAAAGCATCACCAATGTTTACATCGGCGCCATCTTCTAAGTTGACAATAGCGTTGCCTGGTAAGTAGTAAAGTGCTGGAATTTCTGTACCAGCGATCATGACATCCTTACCTTTAGCGTCGACTAATTTCAATGCTGGGCGCATTTCTTTACCGGTAGCATTACGCTGTGCTGCATCGGTAATGACGATACTTGATAAACCTGTTAATTCATCAGTTTGACGAACCATGGTCACACCGTCAGCTAAATCAACGAATTGTACTTTACCTGCTACTTCCGTGATGATTGGGTGAGTATGTGGATCCCAATTAGCGATAGTATCGCCTGAGGTTACCGCTTCACCATCATTTTTAGAAAGTATTGAGCCGTAAGGCACTTTATAACGTTCTTTTTCACGACCCATTTCATCAATAACCGTTAGCTCTGATGAACGCGAAGTAATGACAATGTTATTGTCTGTATTGGTTACAAATTTAGCATTTTGTAACTTCAAGTGACCCGTGTTCTTAACTTGTACGCTATTCTCTGCAGTTGCACGAGATGCAGCACCACCAATATGGAAGGTACGCATAGTAAGCTGTGTACCTGGCTCACCGATAGATTGTGCGGCGACAACCCCGATTGCTTCACCTTGGTTGATCATATGACCACGCGCTAAGTCACGTCCGTAACAGTGAGCACAAATACCAAAGTCGGTTTCACAAGTAATGATTGAACGTACTTTAATTTGATCGACTGAATTTTCTTCAATTAAATCACAAAGTGCTTCGTCAATGAGGGTATTACGCGGTAATAATACTTCATCAGTACCTGGAATTAATACGTCTTCACAAACGACACGACCTAGTACACGTTCACGTAATGGTTCAACAACATCACCACCTTCAATTAATGGTGTCATTAATAAACCGTCATGTGTGCCACAATCATCTTCAGTGACTACTAAATCTTGCGCAACGTCAACTAGACGACGAGTTAGGTAACCTGAGTTAGCGGTTTTAAGTGCGGTATCAGCAAGACCTTTACGTGCACCATGGGTTGAGATGAAGTACTGCAGTACGTTTAGACCTTCACGGAAGTTAGCCGTGATTGGTGTTTCGATGATTGAACCATCTGGTTTAGCCATCAAGCCACGCATACCTGCTAGCTGACGAATCTGTGCGGCACTACCACGAGCACCCGAGTCAGCCATCATGAAGATTGAGTTGAAAGAATCTTGCTCTTCCATTTCCCCATCACGGTTTAGGATCTGCTCTTTGGACAAGTTGTCCATCATCGCTTTTGACACTTTTTCGTTAGCAGATGACCAAATATCGATGACTTTATTATACTTCTCACCAGCAGTTACAAGACCTTGGTCAAACTGTGCTTGAATCTCAGCGACTTCCGCTTCTGAATCATCGATGATGGTGTACTTAGCTTCTGGAATAACCATATCATCGATACCAACAGAACAACCAGCAACCATTGCATAATGGAAACCTGTGTACATGATTTGGTCAGCGAAGATGACTGTCTCTTTTAAACCTAAGTTACGGTAAGAATGGTTAATCAATTTAGAAATTGGTTTTTTACCAAGTGGTTGATCAATAAGATCATAAGGTAAGCCCTTAGGACAAACTTGCCACATGATGGCACGACCAATGGTTGTATCTCGTATACCAGAAACTTCTTTATATTCACCGTTAGGCTGTTTAATGTGCTCAGTGATGCGAATTTTCACTCGAGCATGTAGCTCTGCTACACCAGTACGATAGGCTTTTTCAGCTTCTTTAGTGTCAGTAAATACCATACCTTCACCAACACCATTAACACGATCACGTGTTAGGTAATATAAACCTAAAACAACATCCTGTGATGGTACAATGATTGGCTCACCGTTAGCTGGTGCTAGTACGTTATTGGTTGACATCATCAACGTACGTGCTTCCATTTGTGCTTCGATTGTTAATGGCACGTGTACCGCCATTTGGTCACCATCGAAATCAGCATTATAAGCCGCACACACTAATGGATGAAGGTGAATTGCTTTACCTTCAATAAGCACTGGTTCAAACGCTTGAATACCAAGTCTATGAAGAGTTGGTGCACGGTTAAGCATTACTGGATGTTCGCGGATTACTTCATCAAGTACATCCCAAACTTCAGCGCCTTCACGTTCAACGAGTTTCTTAGCTGCTTTAATGGTTGTTGCTAAACCACGCGCTTCTAATTTTCCGTAGATAAATGGCTTGAATAATTCTAATGCCATTTTCTTAGGTAGACCACACTGATGTAATTTCAGCGTTGGACCAACCGTGATTACAGAACGACCTGAGTAATCTACACGCTTACCAAGTAAGTTCTGACGGAAACGACCTTGCTTACCCTTGATCATATCAGCAAGCGATTTAAGAGGTCGTTTGTTAGAACCGGTAATAGCTCGACCACGACGACCGTTATCAAGCAGGGCATCAACAGACTCTTGTAACATACGTTTTTCGTTACGTACGATAATATCTGGTGCAACTAGATCTAAAAGACGTTTAAGACGATTGTTACGGTTAATAACACGACGGTACAAATCATTCAGATCAGACGTCGCAAAACGACCACCATCTAGCGGTACTAATGGACGTAAATCTGGTGGTAAGATAGGAAGAACGCTCATGATCATCCACTCAGGCTTGTTACCTGAAGCAGCGAAAGCTTCCATTAATTTTAATCGCTTAGTGATTTTCTTACGTTTAGTTTCACTACCAATCTCAGGTAACTCTTCACGCATCTGCGCTACTTCACCATCAAGATCTATTTGTTGTAGTAAAGCTAACACAGCTTCTGCACCCATTAGTGCATCAAATTCATCACCGTGCTCTTCTAACGCGTCAAGATACTCTTCTTCCGTTAAAATTTGGCTTTTTTCTAAGGTTGTCATCCCTGGTTCAGTAACAACATAGGATTCGAAATAAAGTACACGTTCGATATCACGTAATGTCATATCTAGTAATAAACCAATACGCGATGGTAATGATTTTAAAAAACAGATGTGTGCTACTGGGCTCGCCAACTCAATATGACCCATTCGTTCACGACGAACTTTAGTTAAGGTAACTTCTACGCCACATTTTTCACAGATTACGCCACGATGTTTTAAGCGCTTGTATTTACCACAAAGACATTCGTAGTCTTTAACTGGTCCAAAAATACGCGCACAGAATAAGCCATCACGTTCTGGTTTAAACGTACGATAGTTAATGGTTTCAGGCTTTTTAACTTCACCAAATGACCAAGAACGTACCAAATCTGGCGACGCTAATCCGATGCGAATACCATCGAATTCTTCGGTTTGATTTTGTTGCTTAAGAAACTTAAGTAAATCTTTCACACTCTTCTCCTGTCGGAGTTAAACTCTGTGAAGCAGCTAAGACATTTAGCTGCTTCGCTTACTGACTCTTTCATTGAAAAAGTCAGCCAATTTATTGCTTGCGACCTAGTCTTGGTCCAACTCGATGTTAATACCTAACGAGCGGATTTCTTTCAACAATACGTTGAATGACTCAGGAATACCTGGTTCCATACGATGATCACCATCTACTAAGTTCTTATACATCTTAGTACGACCATTAACATCATCAGATTTAACGGTTAGCATTTCTTGTAGGGTGTAAGCAGCACCATATGCCTCTAATGCCCATACTTCCATCTCACCGAAACGCTGACCACCGAACTGAGCTTTACCACCTAATGGCTGCTGAGTTACCAGTGAATATGAACCAGTAGAACGAGCATGCATCTTGTCATCAACTAAATGGTTTAGTTTTAACATGTACATATAACCCACAGTTACTGGGCGCTCAAATTCACGACCAGTACGACCATCAGTTAAGATGAACTGGCCGCTTTCTGGCATATCTGCAAGCTTAAATAACTCTTTAATTTCTTTCTCTGCAGCGCCATCAAATGCAGGCGTTGCAATCGGTAAACCAGCACGTAAATTGTTCGCTAAGCGCATGACTTCATCATCAGAGAAACTTGCTATATCAACATCTTGACGAGATTCACCGACATTATAGACTTCTTGTAAGAAGTTACGCATTTTATGAATTTCTTGTTGCGCTTCTAACATACGGTTGATCTTTTCACCGATACCGCGTGCCGCCATACCTAAGTGAGTTTCTAAGATCTGACCGATATTCATACGTGATGGTACACCTAACGGGTTAAGCACAACATCTACCGGGACACCGTGCTCATCATATGGCATATCTTCGACAGGTACTACGTTTGAAATAACACCCTTGTTACCATGACGACCAGCCATCTTATCACCAGGCTGTATACGACGTTTAACCGCTAAGTAAACCTTAACAATTTTTAACACGCCCGGTTGTAAGTCATCACCTTGGGTGATTTTACGACGCTTAACTTCAAATTTCTTGTCGAAGTCTTCTTTGATGTTATCAAATTGCTCAGCAATCTGTTCAAGTTCAGCTTGTTGCGCTTCATCTGCTAGGTTTTGCGTTAACCATTTTTCACGAGACATTGACGTTAAGTCTGACTCGTTAAGACCAGCAGATAGTAATAACTTCTTAGTACGTGCGTAGATACCATCTTCTAAAATACTTAATTCATCGCCAAGATCTTTCTTAACTTCTTTAAGTTGCATTTGCTCAATTTCAATTGCACGGGCATCTTTTTCAACGCCGTCACGAGTGAAGATTTGAACATCGATGATTGTACCTTTAACTGAATTAGGTACACGTAATGAGCTATCTTTAACGTCTGCGGCTTTTTCACCGAAAATTGCACGTAATAGCTTTTCTTCTGGCGTTAATTGCGTTTCACCTTTAGGAGTTACTTTACCCACTAAGATGTCACCACCATTAACTTCAGCACCAATGTACACAACACCTGCTTCATCTAACTTAGCTAAGGCCGACTCACCTACATTGGGGATATCAGCTGTAATTTCTTCACTACCAAGTTTAGTGTCACGAGCAATACAGGTAAGCTCTTGAATATGGATAGTCGTGAATCTATCTTCCATCGCAACGCGCTCTGATAACAACATTGAATCTTCAAAGTTGTAACCATTCCACGGCATGAAAGCGATACGCATATTTTGACCTAGTGCCAATTCACCCATATCGGTTGATGGGCCATCGGCTAAGACATCTCCACGAACTACCGGCTCACCCATACGACACACAGGACGTTGATTGATACAAGTATTTTGGTTAGAACGTGTATATTTAGTTAAGTTGTAGATATCAATACCCGCTTCACCCGCGTGCATTTCATTCTCATTCACTTTCACTACGATACGTGATGCATCAACATAACTTACCACACCACCACGTTTAGCAACGGCGGTAACACCTGAGTCAACGGCTACTGTTTTCTCCATACCAGTACCAACAAGCGGCTTATCAACCACTAAAGTAGGTACAGCTTGACGTTGCATGTTCGAGCCCATCAAGGCACGGTTAGCATCATCGTGCTCAAGGAATGGAATAAGTGACGCCGCAACCGAAATAATTTGTTGAGGTGAAACATCCATATATTGAACATCAGCAGAGGTTTTTAAAGTAAACTCATTCTTATGTCGACAGTTAACTAAATCTTGCGTTAATTTCTGATTTTCATCACGTAATGCATTTGCCTGAGCGATAACAAAGTTACCCTCTTCAATCGCTGATAAGTAATCGATCTCGTCGGTTATAACGCCATCGACAACCTTACGATAAGGCGTTTCTAAGAAACCATAATCATTGGTACGTGCATAACATGAAAGCGAGTTGATCAAACCAATGTTTGGACCTTCCGGCGTTTCAATTGGACAAACACGACCATAATGGGTTGGGTGAACATCTCGTACTTCAAAACCAGCACGTTCACGTGTCAAACCACCCGGGCCTAACGCTGAGATACGACGTTTATGGGTTACTTCAGATAGTGGGTTGTTTTGATCCATAAACTGTGACAATTGTGAAGAACCAAAGAATTCTTTCACTGCCGCAGAAATAGGCTTAGCATTGATTAAATCTTGCGGCATAATCGCATCTAAGTCACCAAGACTTAAACGTTCACGAACTGCACGCTCTACACGAACTAAACCAACACGGAATTGGTTTTCAGCCATTTCACCAACAGAGCGAATACGACGGTTACCTAAGTGATCGATATCATCAACTTCGCCTTTACCGTCACGGATATCGATTAAGGTTTTCATTACCGAAATAATATCGTCGTTAGAAAGAATGCCAGAGCCAATATCATCTGCATTGCCAACACGACGGTTGAACTTCATACGACCTACTGTTGATAAATCATAACGCTCTGATGAGAAGAATAAGTTAGCAAATAATGCTTCAGCTGCATCTTTTGTTGGTGGCTCACCTGGGCGCATCATGCGATAGATTTCAACTAAAGCTTCAAGCTTGTTGGTGGTACTATCAACACGAATAGTATCTGACATGTATGAACCAACATCGAATTCGTTCATGTACAAAGTAGAAAGTACTTTATGGCCCGCTTGACTAAGCTCGGCTAATAACTCTAAGGTGATTTCAGTATTTGCTTCAGCAATCACTTCACCGGTAGATTCGTCAATGTATGCTTTTGATAATACACGGCCAACAATATAATCAGCCGGCACTTCGAGTTTATCAACTTTAGCTTTTGCTAATGCACGAATATGACGTGCTGTTATACGACGACCAGACTCAACTAACACTTCATCTTTTTTGATTGAAATGTCAAAAGTGGCTGTTTCGCCACGAAGACGTTCAGGGATAAGATCCATGACCAACTTATCACCTTTAATGGCGAAATTGGTTGTGTCATAAAACATCGCAAGAATTTCTTCTGTTGAATATTCTAATGCACGTAAGATAATTGACGCAGGTAGTTTGCGACGTCTATCAATACGAACGAATAAGTTATCTTTTGGATCGAATTCAAAATCTAACCATGAACCACGGTAAGGAATAACGCGTGCGTTATATAATACTTTACCCGATGAGTGCGTTTTACCTTTATCGTGATCAAAGAATACACCAGGAGAACGATGTAATTGTGAAACGATAACACGCTCAGTACCATTAATTACGAAGGTACCGTTATCTGTCATCAACGGGATTTCACCCATGTAAACTTCTTGTTCTTTGATATCTTTAACAGTACCTGCAGCGGCTTCTTTATCGTAAACCACTAAGCGCAATTTAACGCGTAACGGTGCAGAATATGTTACACCACGTATTTGACACTCTTTCACGTCAAATAATGGTTCACCTAAACGATAGCTTACATATTGTAATTCTGAGCTACCTGAATAAGCTTTAATTGGGAAAATAGAACGGAAAGCAGCCTCTAGACCGGTTTCACCTGTTGCGTCAATATCAATAAACTTGCGGAAAGAATCGAGTTGAATGGACAACAAGAATGGATATTCCATTACTTGTGCACTTTTACCAAAGTCCTTTCTAATTCGCTTTTTCTCAAAGTATGAGTAAGCCATGGGGTTCCTCAGCTTGCTGGTTATGGCCAAATCCGCCTACTGAGCAAAGCCCAGTTAGACAGGTTATGCTTGTAATATTTACGTCTAAATATTACTAGATCACTATTAATATTTCATAATAATTATCTACGCGCTAAATAATGCACTGTTTTCGTTTAAAAAAAAATCATTTTCTTTAGCGCAAAAAGGCCGGTGACGTTTAAATCACCAGCCATGCCTTTTCAGGCAAATAATCTCTTTAAAAAAAGATTATTTGATCTCAACAGAAGCACCAGCTTCTTCAAGAGCTTTCTTAAGTTCTTCAGCTTCAGCTTTTTCTACGCCTTCTTTAAGCGCTTTAGGAGCAGATTCAACTAACTCTTTAGCTTCTTTAAGGCCTAAACCTGTCGCGCCACGAACTGCTTTGATTACTGCAACTTTCTTATCGCCGAAGCTAGTAAGTACAACGTCAAATTCAGTTTGCTCTTCAGCAGCACCACCAGCGTCACCGCCAGCAACAGCAACAGCAGCAGCAGCAGATACGCCAAACTTCTCTTCCATTGCTTCGATTAGTTCAACTACGTCCATTACTGACATTTCAGCAATTGCGTTTAAGATATCGTCTTTAGAAATAGACATTTTTAAATTTCCTGTTTTTTATAAACAGCCTCAATCAACATTTTGTTTGATATAAAGTACTGTTTGAATAACTATTAAATACAATAAACTTGCTTATCTTTATCGCTAAATTTTGCCATAAAGTTCTTACCTTTAGTAAGAATATTAAGCAGCTTCTTGTTCTTTCTGATCGCGAACTGCAGCAATCGTACGGCAAAGTTTGCCTGCAGATGCTTCTTTCATTGCGCTCATTAAACGTGCAATCGCTTCGTCGTAAGTTGGTAGCTTAGCTAACATATTTACGTCTACTGCGTTACCTTCAAATGCTGCTGCTTTTAATTCAAAAGCTTCGTTTGTTTTAGCGAAGTCTGAAAATAAACGTGCAGCAGCACCTGGGTGATCACTTGAAAATGCTAGTAGTGAAGGACCTTTAAATACGTCTGAAACACATTCAAATTCAGTACCTTCTACTGCGCGACGTGCTAATGTGTTACGGACCACTTTCATCCATACGCCATTTTCACGTGCTTGCTTACGCAATACAGTAATAGCTTCAACTGTTACACCACGGGCATCCGCGATTACAACTGAGTGAGCGCCACTAGCAGCTTCTTGAACTTCAGCAACAATTGCTTTTTTGTCATCAAGATTGATAGCCATTGGCTTTACTCCTGGTTCACCAGAGCTCTTAAATAAAAGCACTGGTATTTACAATCCCTGAGTACAATATTTGTACTCAGA
Organism: Colwelliaceae bacterium MEBiC 14330; assembly: GCA_040779365.1. Lineage (GTDB taxonomy): Bacteria > Pseudomonadota > Gammaproteobacteria > Enterobacterales > Alteromonadaceae > Colwellia. The sequence continues at coordinate 6,482 of JBFONR010000022.1, read as the reverse complement.
CCATTACGGCGAGGACCAGAATTAAGGAAATACTGGGTAATCACCATCTACGTAGGATAAATTAAGTAACTAAATCAGAAGAAAGAGTTACACCTACGGTCTTGGACGGGGGTCGCCTGTTATCAGTACAATGACTGAAATCAAGCAACTCCTACCAAAATTTAAGGGGCGAAATTATAGGTTATAATTTCGCCCTTGTAAAGATTCAATACACAAAACTTCACCCAACTATAGTTAATCGTCGTTGACGAATAGCTATTAAGCTTGAGTTAGTGATGCTTGGTTAACGGCAACGCCGGCACCCATAGTTGTAGAAAGAGAAACTTTCTTCAAGTATTGACCTTTAGCATTGGCTGGTTTCGCCTTTTTAAGCGCTTCAAGCAATGCTTCTAAGTTTTCTTGTAATTGTGCAGGTTCGAAATCAGCCTTACCAATCGTAGTATGGATGATACCGTTCTTGTCATTACGGTAACGAATCTGACCAGACTTAGCGTTTTTAACCGCGCCAGCTACATCAGGAGTTACAGTACCAACTTTCGGGTTAGGCATTAAACCACGTGGACCTAAGATTTGACCTAGTTGACCAACAACACGCATTGCATCAGGAGAAGCAATGACTACGTCGAAGTTCATTTCGCCGGCTTTAACCTGCTCAGCTAAGTCTTCCATACCAACAACATCAGCACCAGCTTCTTTAGCTTTCTCTGCGTTTGCACCTTGTGTAAATACAGCAACACGTACTTCACGACCAGTACCATTTGGTAATACGGTCGCGCCACGAACGTTTTGGTCTGATTTACGAGCATCGATACCAAGGTTTACTGCAACATCAACGCTTTCACGGAAGTTAGCAGTTGCAAACTCTTTTAATAAAGCAACTGCTTCATTAATATCATATTCTTTTAATACGTCTACTTTTTCACGGATTAGACGAGCGCGTTTTGATAATTTAGCCATTGATTAGTCCTCTACCACTAAACCCATTGAACGAGCAGAACCCGCAATGGTACGCACTGCAGCTTCCATAGAACCAGCAGTTAAATCAGGTTCTTTTGTCTTAACGATTTCTTCAAGCTGTGCTGTAGTAACAGTACCAACTTTTTCAGTGTTAGGACGACCAGAGCCGCTCTTTATACCAGCTGCTTTTTTCAATAAGTAAGAAGCAGGTGGAGTTTTTGTGTCGAAAGTAAATGAACGGTCATTATAAACAGTAATTACTACTGGAACCGGAGCACCTTTTTCTAAAGAATCTGTTTTGGCGTTAAACGCTTTACAGAATTCCATAATGTTTACACCGTGCTGACCTAGAGCAGGACCTACTGGCGGCGACGGGTTAGCTGCACCAGCAGCTACTTGTAGCTTGATTAGAGCTTGGACTTTTTTAGCCATTTTAAAATACCTTTAGTGTGGGTAATTAACGCTACTCAATGTACAGCAATCAACGGTGGCTAATCACAGTAAAAATTTCGCTTCCCTGTTTACAAAATTCGCTTATATATAACCATTTTTGTCATCATATATTACGCATTTAGTGCTCGCTAAAAATAAGCGGCAGCGGATTATATATTAACCAAGCAATCGTTTTCAAGTGCTTTATTGCATCATATTATATTTTCATTCCACTATTACGTTTAAGCTAATCCATAAAAAAGCCCCTGTCGGGGCTTTATCACTATAAATATAAACGAATACTTAACGTTTTTTGGAAACCTGCTGTCGTGCAACAAAATGCGCTTCAATGCGACGATTTAACTTGTGCGCCTCAGGCGAGTTAGCAGTATCTAATAATTCATTCTCACCATGACCAACGGCTTTTAAGCGATTCGCATCAATATTAAAGTCATTAACTAACATATCTACTATCGCTTGTGCACGTTTTTCAGATAATTGTTGGTTGTATTGTGCACTTCCTAGCGCCGATGTATGACCATCTATTGACACATTAACGTGTGGGTATTTATTCATGAAACTAGCTACTTTAGCAATTTCACTTTTATACTCATCCTTAACTATTGCTTTATTATTATCAAAGTTTACCGATAGCTTAATACTTTCTATCTTTTCAACAAAAATAGTACAGCCATAGTCATCCACTTCGTCTATTTCAGGTGTATTAGGACAGTTATCTTGACTGTTAATAATGCCATCTTTATCGTCATCTTTAGGTGCAACTACGGCAACTGGTGCAACAACCGCTACCGGTTTTGCTACTACTTTTTTAGGCTCTGTTCCGAAGAAATAAACAAAACCGATTTTACTTGATAAATCAGTATGATTATCATCTAGTTGATAATGTCCTTTTCCTTCAAAATATAGCGCCATATTTCGGCTTAAGTAATGGCGATAGCCTGCACCGGCAGCAACAGATAAATTAGACTTTTCTACGTCCAAGAAATCGGCACCACCAACAACATAAAAGCTTTCTTTGTAAGGGAAATATAATAAATCTAATGCTGTACTGCTTCCGGATGGCACATCATAGTTATTAAATTCTGCCACGGGTTTAAAATGCGTATAAGAGATTCTCGTTTCGACATACTCAGATGCACGGTAACCAAGTTCTGCGCCTGCGCCTGATGCGTGGTCAATTGCTGAATTAGCATTCTCATTCAAAAAACGATCATTATCAGTCTTTAGGTACATTGCATGGCCACCTAGATAAGCCTTGCCTACTAATGACTCAGCCGTTGGTTGTTCAGAAGCGACAATCGAAGAGGAGATAAGTGAAAGACCAAGCAGTTGGTACAATTTAGTTAGTTTAAACGGGCGCATATGTGGGGTTCCTTATATAAATGGCCATTAGATGTTAACTGCCCATATTTTAGCCTTTTTTAACAAATAAACCAGTGATTTTGTAAAGTCACTGTACTTGATTTTTTCGATTTAATCACAACATTAACTGACAAATTTTATTAAATACTCTCTGGTAACAGCCAAGTAAGATGCCTTGCTTGTATTTTTAACTCTTATAGCCATATATCAAATAATCATTCTAGTCTAAATCTTCACTTGGTAAGTAGCATGACAATAAAAAGCTTAACGAATAAATCACTGAGGCGTATTGTTGAAAGTAAAAAATTTCAACAATTTTTAACGGCATTAATTTTATTTAATGCTGTCACCCTTGGTTTAGAAACCAGTCAATTTGGCAAAGCCAATGCCTATTTTCTTCATATCATTGACCTTAGTATCCTATTGCTTTTCACTGTCGAGCTATTAATTAAATTATTTGTTTATCGGTTAGCATTTTTCCGCTCGGGTTGGAACTGGTTTGACTTTATTATTATTTCTATCTCTTGGGCGCCTACCAGCGGTGCATTATCGGTATTACGAGCATTTAGAATCCTTAGGGTGTTACGATTACTCTCTGTCGTTCCACAAATGCGCCGTGTTATTGGAGCGCTTGGCCACTCTTTACCTGGAATGGCCTCTGTTGTCGGCGTTCTTAGCATAATTTTTTATGTCTCTGCTGTTTTAGCCACCAAGATCTTTGGTAGTCACAGTGATCCAAATATGCAGGAGTGGTTTGGTACTATAGGTGCATCTGCATACACACTATTTCAAGTGATGACTTTGGAAAGTTGGTCAATGGGTATTGTACGCCCAACTATGGCGTTATTTCCCTTGTCTTGGATTTTTTTCCTACCATTTATCATCATCACTAGCTTCGCTGTGCTTAATTTATTTATCGGTATTATTGTCGATGCTATGCAAGTAATGCATGAGGAAGAAGCTAAACCTAAGCAAGCAACAGCGACTAAAGATGACATCATAATACTTGAAGAAAAAATTGATAAACTAACCGCGCTATTAGCCCAAAAAGAAAGTCAAATAGATAAGGTTATTTAAACCTTAAAAATGCATACAATACAACTCACTTTCTGCTAGCGAAAAAAAAACGCTTACCAAAGGCATGCGTTTTTTATGATTTTGATAGTTAGCGACTAGCTACCTTTTTCAACTTGTCCGAATTCTAAATCAACTGGTGTTGAACGACCGAAAATAAGTACAGACACTTTAATCCGGTTTTTCTCGTAATCAAGTTCTTCAACCACACCGTTAAAGTCAGCGAATGGGCCATCAATAACACGAACAACTTCACCTGGTTCAAACAATGTTTTAGGTTTGGGCTTATCGGTATCTTCAAGGCGTTGCAGGATACGATCGGCTTCACGTTGAGAAATAGGTGCAGGTCGATCACTGGTACCACCAATGAAACCTAACACGCGTGGCACGCTTTTAACCAAATGCCATGCATCTACATCCATTTCCATTTGGACTAAGACATAGCCTGGGAAAAATTTTCTCGAGCTTTTACGCTTTTGACCAGCGCGCATTTCTACCACTTCTTCTGTCGGTACTAAAATCTCACCGAATTTGTCTTGCAAGCCATGGATCTCAATGTGCTCAAGTAATGTTTTTTGCACGCGAGCTTCGTAACCTGAAAATGCTTGGACAACGTACCAACGTAATTTAGGGTTTTTCTTCGCCTGTTGCTCTTCGCCTTCAGGAGAGATATTTTCTTCTGACATATTTTCTTCAGACATAATTAAACCTGTAAACCTGTAACTAAACCTACTAACCAGAATAGAACAGAGTCTAATCCCCAAAGTAATAACGACATTAATAATGTCACTACCAATACAATACCTGTTGTTTGAATAGCTTCTTGGCGTGTTGGCCATATAACTTTACGCACTTCAGTACGTGCTTCTCTTGCAAATATAGCAGCATTACGACCTTTTTCAGTTTGAAAGCCAATTAAACCAGCAATACCAACTAGTACAACAACGCCAATCGCGCGAATCAAGCTAGATTCTTCAGCGTACACGTAATTACCCGCAACAGCAGCTGCTAAAAGTAGGAAAACAATGCCCCACTTTACCGTATCGAAAGAACTTACTGGTTGCTCTTCTGTACTTGCATTCATCATTCTATTCCGTAATTATCAATTTTCTAACAAAACAACTCATTGCTAACAAGTTGCAAGACATACATTAACAAATCTACGCCTACTCAAAAATGGCAGGGGTGGAGAGACTCGAACTCCCAACCATCGGTTTTGGAGACCGCTGTTCTACCAATTGGAACTACACCCCTTCAAGTTGCTTTTATAGCAACAGTTACACTTATCAGGTGAATCTTAGTTGTTTGGGAATTAAGAGATACTCGAGAAGTGAGGCGCTATTATACTCAGCCTAGTGTTTTACTCAAGAATTATTTCTGATATTGCTCAAGTTAAGCCACATATTAGCACAGACAATAACAAAAAATTTATGGCTAATTTGTATAAATTGCTCTTTTTAAATACCTACTTAATCTAACTTATCATTAAACTAGGTCAATTACTTCAGTGTCTTGTTATAGTTTACCGGCCCTGCGGTTGTCTCATTGCAACAAATTTCAGCCACAAAAAAGGCCGCATAAGCGACCTTTTAATTCGATACTATTATTTTAGCATCTATATTAGTCTAGGATTGCAGAAACAACACCAGCACCAACAGTACGACCACCTTCACGGATTGCGAAGCGTAAACCTTCGTCCATCGCTACTGGGTTGATTAGCTCAACAACAAACTTCAAGTTGTCGCCTGGCATTACCATTTCTACACCGTCAGGTAATTCAACAGAGCCTGTGATGTCCGTTGTACGGAAGTAGAACTGAGGACGGTAACCTTTGAAGAATGGTGTATGACGACCACCTTCATCTTTGCTTAGTACGTATACTTCTGACTCAAACTTAGTGTGAGGAGAAATAGAACCTGGTTGACATAGTACTTGACCACGTTCAACGTCTTCACGCTTAAGACCACGTAGTAAGATACCACAGTTCTCACCAGCACGACCTTCGTCAAGAAGCTTACGGAACATTTCAACACCAGTACAGGTTGATTTTTGCGTTTCACGGATACCAACAACTTCTACTTCGTCACCTACCGTGATGATACCACGCTCAACACGACCTGTTACCACAGTACCACGACCTGAGATTGAGAAAACGTCTTCGATAGGCATGATGAATGCACCGTCGATTGCACGCTCTGGCTCTGGAATATAGCTATCAAGTGCGTCTGCTAACTCAACAACTTTTTCTTCCCACTTCGCTTCACCTTGAAGTGCACCTAACGCTGAACCTTGAATTACTGGTAAGTCATCACCTGGAAATTCATATTCGCTTAGCAATTCACGAACTTCCATTTCTACTAATTCTAATAATTCTTCGTCGTCAACCATGTCACATTTGTTCATGAAAACGATGATGAAAGGAACACCAACTTGGCGAGAAAGTAAGATGTGCTCACGTGTTTGTGGCATTGGACCATCTGTCGCAGCAACTACTAAAATTGCGCCGTCCATTTGAGCAGCACCGGTGATCATGTTTTTGATGTAATCGGCGTGACCTGGACAGTCTACGTGTGCGTAGTGACGAGTTTCTGTGTCGTATTCGATGTGAGAAGTATTGATAGTAATACCACGCTCAC
>JBFONR010000021.1:0-33916 GCA_040779365.1 Colwelliaceae bacterium MEBiC 14330 | reverse complement strand
CTGTCCAGGTTGTGTCAAATAGATACATAACAAGCCAATTAATCAGGACAAATAACAGTTGGTTTTTGCTCCTGCGTCGCTTATTTTAACCAACTGATATTTGCCCATTATTGGGGCGTTATGTGTATATGGATAATCTCACTATGGAAGACTTAAGTGGAATGACGGTAAACGAAAGATTATTTGCGCTAAATAAAAATGATTCTTTTGATCATGCTATAACTTCTGGTGATGCAGATAGTGCTATTGAAATATTAGAGTCTTGTGCTTTACCAAAAGAGGCTGCGACTTCTACAGTAACCGAGATTTTCAAAAATCCTGAAAGCTATGGTTATTCGGTTATTTCAAAATAAAAGTATAAAGTCGGCTTGTAGTGTAAATACACATAACAAGCGCATTAAGCACGGGACTGCTAACAGTTTGCTCGGTTCCGCTTCGCTTCACATTTTAGCAAGCTATTATCAGCCCCTTATGCGGGCGTTATATGCATATGATGAAATCGTTAACTATTGTGCTATTCTCTCTAGCTTTAATTATTAGCTGGGGTAGCTTTGCAAATATAGATATTGAATATCAGGTAACTGAAGTTGCTGGTAGTAATACTAATTATGGTTTATCTGTAATTGCACCAGCAAGCGATCCTGAACAATTAGTTCCATATTGGCATCGTAAAGCTGTCAAAATTTGCGGTTCTAAAAAATATAAAGCATCATCTTTAATTAAAAAAGAAACGCGATGCGGTGATGCTATTAAAGTTACGAGTACAGGTGAAAAGTGTGAGGTAATTCCTTCATCAGTTTTCGGTACTTTAAGCTGTGATAGCATATAACAAGCTAATTAATAAGGACAAAAAACAGTTTGCTGTTTTCGTCCCTCAACATTTTAGCCAACAATTTTTTGCCCATTATTAGGGCGTTAGGCTTCATTAAAGGTGTGGTGATGTCAAATCCAAAAAAGAAAAATACCACATGGGCTGCGATACTGATTGTTTTCTCTAAAATTTGTTTTTTAGTGAGCTTAATATCGATATTTCAGTATTTTCAAGGAACCGATGAAAACCTGCTAAAAGCAGGCTTGCAGATAATTTTTGGGGTTATTACTGGTATTATTGGCTTTTATTTAGTTGGTGCTTCTAATACCGCTTGGCTACAGTTGCCACACCAAGCTTTAGCAATACTGGGCGTTGGTCTGTTTGTATATGGTGGTATCGAAATATATGATGGTAATAGAAATATTGCTTTATGTATTTTGGTGTTACTAAGTCCTTTATTCACATTTAGTTGGGTATATTGTTCAAAGCATAATGTTTACAAAGCCTAACAAGAAATTAAACAAGGACAAAAAACAGTTGGCTTTTTGTTCACTACGTTCACTTATTTTAGCCAACCATTTTTTGCCTGTTAATTAGGCGTTATGTGTTTTAAATGGAGTTTGAGTACCTATGAAGTATGATGATGCATCATGGCATTACGGTGGTGACTATCCCAAAGGATTATCCGAACAAAATGCTCATACCCATATGGGTATTTTTTTAGCTTGGGCATTAACTCAAGGACTAGCCGGTGATTTACATACAGTTGAATGCCCAGAAGAGATAGAAGCGGTAAAGAGCAAACTTAAAACAGGCGGTCAATTCCTCGCTGATAATTGCGATGGTAAATTTACTGATGAAGATCTCAATGAACTTGGTAATAAGTTTGCTTCAGAGTTTTATGAAAATGAGTACTTCACCATATACATTGAGACTTCTGACCCCTATGACAATTATGAAACTATTTATCATATCCCTGACACATGGGAGACATATGAAAAAGTAGCCCCGATCATAACTAAACACTTTGAATCTTGGGTGCAATCAAACACATAACAAGTCGTTAAAGCAGGACAAATAACAGTTGGCTTTTGCTCCTGCGTCGCTTATTTTAGCCAACATATTATTTGCCTCTTAACGAGGCGTTAGGCATATACATAAATAGTGGTAATTGTTCATGGATGAGTTTGATTCAATAGGAGAGGTATTATTTTATTTGGCTAATGTAGGGGTTATTATTCTTGGCTTCTATTTTATTTTCAAAGCAAAGTTGTTGCGCAATAAAATAGTATTATCATTCCCTATGTTATTTCTACACTGCATTGTACTTCCTATCAATTGGTTTGGTTGTTCACTTGATGTATTTGGCAGTACTTTTTGTCGGGAGTTCTTTTGGATTTACATAATATTTCCGCCAATAATATTTGCCGTTGGTTTGGTAGAGCTAGTTATTTTCGAGGTTATACGTAGAAAATATGCCTAACAAGCTAATAAATAAGGACAAAAAACAGTTTGCTGTTTTCATCCCTCAACATTTTAGCAATCAATTTTTTGCCCATTATTAGGGCGTTATGGCTCATCAAATAAGGAATCTGCAATGAGACACAAAATATTAATTTTACTACTGATGTTCTCAACACCATTATTTGCTCAGGAATATTCAAACAAAGATGTAATTTCAATGGCAAGTGAAGGCGCTCCCAATAACGTAACAGATGAAGCGGCAATAATGAAATTCGAAAATGACGATTTTCATATCATTAGGAAAGGGAAAAACAACTTCACATGTATGGTTATAAGTGATCCTCAAGGAAGGCATGAACCTTCGTGTTTTAATGAAGAAGCTATGCGCTCTGTATTTCCAACCTATAAATACCAAATGGAAATGTTGCATAAGGGCAAAAGCCACGATCAAGTTAATAGTTTAATCGAGCTAGAGTTCAAAAAGGGTAATTTACCAACCGCTGAGCATGGTGCTTTGGTTTATATGATGTCCCCGAACAATAGGTGGTTTAATCCAACCACAAAAACTCTTGAGCCAACACCAATTCATCAAATGTACTATTACCCCAAACTTTCAAACAAAACCTTTTCACTTTCAAGTAAAAACGTGTTTATGTGGCAAGGCTATCCCCACCTTACAGCTTTAATTGTGGTTGTTCCTGGGAGTGCGCCATAACAAGGCACTTAAGAACGGACAAAAAAATAGTTGGCTTTTGTTCGTTCCTCACTCAGTTTAGTCAACAACTTTGTTCTGTTCAATAAAGCGTTATAGCCACTTCACTTAACGCTTTAGCTGCTCAATAATTATTCATTAAAATAGTAGCTAAGGGAGTAGCTAAGTGCTATAGTTCGCCGCCCAAAATATCAAATGAATGTTGCTTAAACATAAGCAGTTATATAACCCTTCGAATAACACAATCGTCAATTCTATATAACAAGCAATTCAACACAACAGTTGGTTACATTATTTACTGACGTTATTGTAGTCAACTACTACTTAGCCCATTATTTGGGTGATTATGTATTTAAAGGAAATTTAATGTTTATATTTAGAGTAATGCCCTTAATTTTATGCGTATCGATTATGTCATGTAATGATGGCAACGAAGATTCAACTGTAATAGAGGAAAATCCCTTATCTCGTACATCATGGGTATCTGATTGTACTTTCGATGATTCAGTTCTCCATGATAATAAATATTTTATAAAAAAGTTAACCTTCAATGAATACACCGTCAGAACTGAGCATATTATATTTCAAACAAGTAGTTGTATAAACTCATTTTCTCGAGATTCTTTAAATGCTCCCTACACACTTGGAGATATCTATCAAACCGCCTCAAATAATGAGGTACAAGATATTAACTTTACAACTGGCGTGAACAGTGAATCCCTAAATATTTACAAGATTGAGAATAATTACCTTTATTTGGGTGTTGAGCGAGATGACAACTTAAGGCCTATAGCAATTGATTTTAATTTTAGGTATGAAAAACAGTAAAAGCTAGCATGTATTTTTGGTGTTCTTACCACTAAGTTTGCAAGAGGGCGTAAACTTATTAAGACCTCATAATAACTTGGTTGAACCTCTCTCAGTAAACTAAATACGCAGAGCATGGTGTTCTTTATTTTATCCAGATATTCCGGATGGTCATTAATTAACTGAGTTGGAGCCCTTTAAGTGTTTAAAGTCAATTGCAAACGAACGTATTACTTGGTTGGGTCATGCAACTTTTTTGATTAACACTTCAGGGGTGTCAATTTTAATTGATCCTTTTTTGTTGAGCGGGGCTATGACAAAGTGACTGAGCTAGATTGGGGGCAGTCCATAAAAGTTAAAGGCATTCATATTGCAGCTGAACCCAGTGTTCATGATTCGGCACGCAGCACTTCAGATCAGAATGAAACCTTGTGGGCTTCTTGGGTGATTAAAAGTCAGCAAAACCGTGTTCTTTCTATCGGCGATACCGGTTATTCAAAAACTATTTTTAAAGATATTGGAAAGTTAGTAAACCTCTTGAAAATTTAAATAATTAAGCAAGAGAAACCATTTACCGGATCAAAAAATATCAATAAAAATAAACGTGGAAGGCCTTATTTGTTGTTTGAATTAGCTGTCAAATTTAAACACGCTAACTTGATATTAACTACTTTAAACTAAATATACAGCCTACCAAGATTTATTGGCAGGCTGTTTAACTTTAATTAAAAGCCTAATGGAATGGCAAATACAAAGAAGCCAATGAGTAACGCTGTCCATACCAGCATAAAGGCAATTGAATACGGTATCATCATCACTATTAAATCACCAAAGCTTAAGTCTGCTTTATATTTTCGCATAAAAGCTAAAATCACACCTGCATAGGTCATCATAGGCGTAATTATATTGGTTGATGAGTCAGCTACTCGAAACGCTGCCGCGACAAGATCGGGTGTCATTTGTGGGTTTACTTGGTACAACATAGGTATAAAAATGGGGCCTAAAAGCATCCACTTTGAAGTCATACCACCAACAACTAAGTTAATTACAGCAGTGGTAAAAATAAAACCGATGATCAGTAAAATAGGAAAATGCTGAAGGCCTAAGCTAGTTAAAAAACTGGCTCCTAAATAGGTAATGTAAGTCCCTAAACCAGAGAAGGCTAATAAGCCTAAAAAGTTATAACAGAAGAAAGTCAGAACAAGTACATAACCCATGGTGTTCATTTGCGCCACCATAGCTTGCACTACATCCATTATATTGTTGAATTTACCACTAGCATAACCAAAGGCAATACCCACCGCTGCAAATATAAAAGTTATGAGAATAATTACATTATTTAAGAAGGGTTTAACCGTTTGTCCTGCATCATTGGTATAAGGTGCAAGTGGGCCATAAATTAAGCCTGCAACTACGGCAAGTGATACAACTAACCCCCAAAACGCAGCTTTTAAACCACGTTGCTCTTTTTTAGTGACTGAAAAATCTGACATCGCAATATCATCAGGCACTGTATATGGCATATTTTCAAGTTTAGGTGCAACAAAGCGCTTTGTGACCCAAGCGCCTAGAGCCACTAACATAAAAGTAGAAACTAAAATAAAATAGTAGTGCATAGTTGCTGGGGTTAAGGCTACGCCATCGGCAGTCTCAAAAGGCACACCTTGTGCTTCAGCAAAGACTTGTGCATTCATCCCTATAATTACATCAATCGGCGTTGCTGGAATTAAATTAGCACTAAAACCAGCAGATACACCAGCAAATGTTGCAGCCATACCTATCAATGGGTTTTTCCCTAATCCCGCATAAAGTAAACCCGCCAGAGGAATTAAAATAAGATAACCAGCATCGGTAGCAATAGAACTCATAATCCCCAAAAAGATTAACGCGGGTGCTAAATATTTATCGCTTAAATGAGTACCTAGTTTTTTAATGACGGTGGTTAATAAGCCAGAGTTTTCTGCAATGCCAACACCTAGCATCACAATTAAAATAACACCTAACACACCATTACCAAACGCCATCCAATTTTTTAAAATGGCGTTATCAAATAGCCAGCGCACATTCTCGGCTTCTCCCATGTTTTTAATGGTATGGATGATAGGTTCACCACTTGCACTCATTGTTTCAAACGTTAAGCCACCTATGAGTATTGTTAAAAGGAAGCCAAGTGCTAAAAGCCAGATAAAAATTACCACAGGATCAGGGATTTTTTTACCAACTTTTTCAATAAGTGAGATCGTCCCTTGTGTGTCAGTTTTTGTTTGTTCTGTCATTATAATTTACTTCATAATCTTTGGGTTATGTCAGTGGCTCCCCTCATGTGAAGTTTTCACAGCTGAGACCTGTCTGACGATTTAATGTAACCAGGTTACCAAATTTTCCGCTAACCTTATGTGAAAGGTGCTTATTTCTCAACCACTTTTTTGTAAATAAAAGAAGACATCCATAAACTCCTGTTTTTTAAATAAAGTTTATCGGGACCCTAATTTTATCTATTTTTTTAATTTTTATCTGCCCAAATAAAACTTGGTTTTATCTGATAGATTTCATAATCAAAGCGATAGAACTCAACTTAAAAGACAATGTCCTGTTAAGGCTGTTGCTATGGCTCTGGATAATCATCCCTGCATGTTAAGTTGTTGGTGTAAAAAGTAGCGAGAAGGAATTATAGTGTTGACCTATTTTAGTTGTCACCTCCTCATTACATTGAGGAGGTTAAAATGGCTAAATATATCCAAGCCAGCAAAACATGGTTCAAGCCAATTAGTTTTAAAGCAACACTGTAAACTAAACTGATGAGACGATGTTATAGGAGGGAAGTAACAATGTTAGTAACCTTGTGCTTGCCCGTCTTTACGCATTTCACTTGCTCCGTGATAAACGCCTGTTTTAGGATCTTTTAAAATCGCTTGATATCCACCAAATGGGCCACTGGTAATGTGAACTTTGTGGCCGCGGTTTTGTAATTCTCTAACTACCTCTGCTCTTACGCCACTTTCAAGCTCTAATGTACCACCATCATTCATTCTACCTTGCCATGTTGGTGAGGTTGAACCTTTATGATGGAAGCGGGCGGCATCACCCGCTTGTTGAACATTCATGCCAAAATCCACTATGTTGGTGACCATTTGCACATGCCCCTGAGGTTGCATAGCACCACCCATCAAACCAAAACTCATGTAAGGCTTGTCATCTCTGGTAATAAATGCAGGAATAATCGTATGGAAAGGGCGCTTACCAGGCCCATAAACATTAGGATGATCTTCTGATAACGCATATTGGGCACCTCGATTTTGAAAAATAAAGCCAAGTCCATCTGCTACTAATCCTGTACCCATGCCTCTATAATTGCTTTGAATAAGGCTTACCATCATTCCGTTTGCATCGGCGACGGTTAAATATATGGTATCACCCTCAATTAACTTGGGGTCACCATGATCAACTTTATCGGCAGCACGGTTTAAATCGATAAGTTTTGCTCTTTTTTGACCGTATTTTTTCGATAGTAAATAGTTTAGGTTAATTTTTTGATAGGCGGGATCAGCATAAAATCTAGCACGATCTTCAAAAGCAAGTTTTTTGGCTTCAGTCATTACATGTAAATAGTCAGCGCTGTTGTGACCCAGAGAAGCTAAGTCAAAATTTTCTAATACGGTTAGCATTTGTAAAGCGGCAATACCTTGGCCATTTGGCGGTAGTTCCCAGATGTCGAAACCACGATAGTTAACTGATACTGGCTCTACCCAAGTGCTTGTATGGCTGGCAAAGTCTTCATACCTAAGCGGCCCACCAATCCGTTTAAAATATCTATCAATCGTTTTGGCAATATCGCCCTTGTAAAAGGCGTCTCTACCATCTTTAGCTACTTTTTCTAAGGTATTCGCTAAATCTGGGTTTTTAAATAGTTCACCTTCTTTGGGTGCTTTGCCATTTATTAAAAAGGTGGCTTGATAGTTGGCTATTTCTTCAATTTCACCGGCTTTGTGCAATTTCTCATAGCGTTTTTTGTAAATTTCCATGTAATAGGCGATAACTTCAGTTACAGGAAACCCTTGCCTAGCATAGCGAATGGCTGGCGCTAAGTTTTGTGCCATTGTTAACTTGCCAAATTTGTTATGTAATTCAAACCAAGCATCTATAGTTCCGGGGACGGTAACGGGTGGCGTTCCCCAATTAGGGATGTGAGGTACATTGCCTATTTTGGCTTTTAATTGCGCGAGTGTTTGACCTTTTGCCGAACGACCTGAGCCATTTAAGCCATGCAGCTTTTTGCTTTTGGGATCCCACACAATGGCAAACAAGTCTCCGCCAATGCCGTTACCTGTTGGCTCCATTAATCCAATAGCGGCATTGGCCGCTATTGCAGCGTCCATCGCCGTGCCACCTGATTGTAAAATATCAATGGCTACCTGCGTTGATAGTGGATGAGAAGTCGCCGCCATACCATTAACAGCCAGTATTGGGGAGCGTGTCGCCCAGGGTGCGCCTATAACACGATCACCCCGACCATCCTCTCGTAAAGTGACTTCTTTACCGGTTAGGTCATCTATAATGGTATTCGATTGTTGAGTATAAGCAAGTGTTGAAATTGATGACAGTGATAGTGTACTGATAAGCAAAATAATTGAGTTGAACTTCATACGGAGCTCCGGGGTTTATTATCAAATTATTATTGGATAGTGCATACTTAGAAGCAATATAACACTAGATAATACTTCGCATTAACTGTGTTGGATCAAGTTGTGTGATCTAACATTATAAAGAGCACAGCTGCTAAATGGTTCAATTGACAAGTTGAGTGTCCATCATGGACAAAAATTACAGAGTGTGAGGAATATGATGAAGCGGTTGTTACGTTGGCAGAGCTTACTGCCTTTTATGCTCATAAAATATAAGAATAAAAGGCAATGAAAAAGGGCATCCATAAACTTTTGCTTAAAGCTCAACTCTTTATTAGGGCTAAATGACCATCACTGAAGCGTAATTCAACATCAGCCAAGCGCGCAGTAAACAAGTCTCCTTGCAAGAGACTCATTATTATTGCTTAATCTTGCGTTGCGTTGCGTTGCGTTGCGTTCGGCGCTTTTAGGGCAATGCTTTTGCTTAATGTCTTAAACGTTTTCTTGAAACTAAGGCCATAAGTGCAAAGCATGTAATGGTTAATGCTGTTGGCTCAGGAATATAGGTTAATTGCACATCATCAAACAATGTTTGGATTCCGTTGCTAACGAGTTTAACCCTTAGAGTATCACCTAAAGCAAGATGATTTGAATCAATGTCAAAATTAGCAGCAAACTGTTGCCATTGACCATCAGGCAAAGAATCGACATCAATAGAGCCAATAAGTGAGCTTCCCGCCCATAATTGAGCCATTGCACCTGGGTAAGCTGTATCGGCTCTATCACCAAACCATGCTGATAAGTTATATGTACCAACCATTAATGTTTCATCAAGCGTTTGCTCTAAGGTTCCCCCATTAGACCAAACGTTTTTCTCTCCATCAATATTGGTTCCAGTGAAGTCTTCGGTTGACATAGTCCCAAATCTATTTCCAACCCAATGCAAAACTGAGTGATTGTAATGGCGGCCGTTGTGGACAATGTTCAAATTATTTGACTCTTCAAAGCTTTGATTTTTTATGGTGATTAAGCCAGCATTGGCAATGGAACTTAACGTTACCAACAAACCGAAAAGTGCTGGTTTTAACATTGTCATCTTCATTGTTTTTCTCATTTAATGGTGCTTACAGATTGTGTATTATTTTAGCATATTAATTGTACATGTATACAAAGTTTAAGTCATTGAATATAAAATGGTTAAAACCATCACTGACAGGAAATTCAACATTATCCAAGTATGCAGCAAACAAGTTTCCTTGCAAGAAACTCGTTAGTATCACTTAATCTCGCGTTGCGTTCGGCATATCTATCTGTGTGGTGAAGGTGCTCACTCCCAGTAAAGCGATGCAAATCTTAAATAATGATTGCTCGAGCGTGTTGTTTTGTAAGCGAAGCGTTTGCAATGAACGGTTTGACTGTATGAAGAGAATACCTACCTAAGGCGCATCAGCGATGACTCGTATTTGCTTATTTTCAAAAGAGAGTGAGTTAATGTTAGCTTTTTTGCACTGTAACCCCGATTCACTTTGGCTATTATGATCGCTAAAACTTTGCATTGTATTGAACTAATTTCCCGGTTTTACGTATTGTGCCTTATTAGATACCTAAACATTACGCAGCACTGTTGTTAAGAACTTAAGGAAGTTTGATGAAATTACTATTCACACTGCTATTTCCAATGATTTTGTCCGGTTGCTCGGTGTTTGGCGATAGTGGTGTTAAAAATGCGCCTTACCAATTATTGCAATCTGATCAGCTACAAAAAATTGAAGTACGTAATTATGAATCACTGGTGCTAGTGTCTGCTGATATGTCAACCGATGGCATGAATAGTGCGTTTAGAAATCTATTCAGATACATTACCGGTGATAATGAAGGCGCTACAGAAATAGCCATGACAGCACCTGTCCTTATCGATGAATCAGAGACTTTAAGCAAGGGACGTGAAATTGCGATGACTGCTCCAGTATTGATGAGTGAGCGTTCAGAACAACAAGTCATGTCATTTGTTATGCCAGCAGAGTACACCATAGAAAGTACACCTAAGCCAACCAACCCCAATGTTTGGATAACAGAAATAAAGGATTATAAAGTTGTGGTAATTCAGTTTAGTGGTCTACTTAGTGACAGTAATGTTGAAAGACAAACCGAAATACTTAATCGCTGGGTTGTTGAAAATGGCTATACCGCTATTAGTGAGCCTATCAATGCCGCTTATAATGGGCCTTTTACTATCCCTTGGTTTCGTCGTAATGAAGTGTTAATTGAGGTCATGTAGCGCTAAGTACTTTGAGCTTTGCCAAACCTTACCCTATGCAAGGTAATTGCGATATTAACCAATAGCTCAATTGGCGAGATAATTAATATCGTGTTTTAGGTAAAAGCTTATAGCGCTGAAACTAAAAAGACCTGAGCTCGATTGACTATCGAACCAGGCCTAGATAACAAATTAGCAATGAGTCTCGCTTTATAAAAGTACTTTAACCAATTAGTTTTTAAGTAAACTTACTTCTACTTAACAACGTTATTAAACTAAAATATCGTGGATATTTACTAAATCTTTTTTACCCGCAATGATCTCATCGGGTGTTAACCCGGATAATTCATGAGGGAAAACTAACCATTCATCTGAAGTATGGACAGAATAGTCAGGACCAAAGTTAACTTTTGAATTTTGAGGTTTATACCATGGGCAAGCAACACGCACATCGCTTGGCATATTATTACGCATATTTTTCTTTAACTGCTTAATTAAAGCATCAATGCTACGTCCTGAGTCAAAAACATCATCTACAATTAACAAACTGTCATCAGCGTTAGCATTTTCAATAATATAATGCAGACCGTGCACTTTTATCTCTTTACTTTGTTGATTAATGCCGTAATAGGATGAAGTGCGAACCGCAATATGATCTGTTTCAATTTTTTTAAAATCAAAGTATTCTTGTACCGCGATGCCTATGGGTGCACCACCGCGCCATATCCCAACAATAAACTGAGGGCGGAAGCCATCTTCGTAAACCTTGGCGGCGACACGAAAAGAATCTTCTAATAATTCTTGCGCACTAATAAAACGTTTTTCCATTAACGGAAACCTTAATAACTAATAATAAATAAGCAATAATTATAACCTGAGTTTTTAAAATAGTGTACTGCTTGTTGAAACACTTGTTTTATTTACTCCTAAAGCTAAAAGGTCCGATAATTGATGAAAAAATTTTAGTTTATTAAAATAAAATCTTCTTTTAATAAACCATCGACCATTGATATTAACTTATCAATATCAAAGGGTTTTTTTAAATAACAAAAGCCATCAAGGATAATACCTCGTTTTGAAATTAAGTCATTACTGTAGCCTGATACAAACATGACTTTACTATCAGGGTAGCGTGCTGAAAAGAGTTCACTGACTTCTACACCGTTATCACCGTCAGATAGGATGACATCTGAAATTAATAGTGCTGGTTGAAGTGATTGATGTTCAAGATAATGAAATAGCGAGCGGCCACTTTCTTTGGCAATTACTTGATAACCGTGATTGCTAATGACAGAGGCCATTAAATTTCTTACCGGCTCTTCATCTTCAACGATACAAATAACTGCAGCTTGTATTGGCTTTTCTAGCGGTATTGTTAAAGATTTATCGTTAATTGCTTTACTTGCGCTAGGCTCATCTTTGTCAATTGGCCAATAAATAAGAAACTCAGTACCGACACCTTCTTTGCTATTGACCACAATGTCACCATTATTTTGGGCGATGATGCCAAATACAGTAGCTAAACCAAGCCCAGTACCTATGTCACGCTTAGTGGTAAAGAAAGGTTCAAAGATTTGATCTTGTATTTCTTCAGGAATCCCAACCCCAGTATCTTTAATCGATAAACAAACCGTTTGACCTTTTTGTGCTGAAGATAATGTGAGCTCTATACGCTTTTGTGTTGTCGAGGGTTTATCTTCCATTGCATCTCGGGCATTAACCAATAAATTTAAAATCACTTGGTCAATTTGGTTGGCATCTGCATACACCCAAAACGAGCCTGAAGTATTTAACGAAATAAAAATATCTTCGCCAATAATAGAATCATAAGTCGTTAGGGTTTGAGTGATATGTTGATAAAGTTCGATTTTTTGTGGTTGTAAAACTTGTTTACGGCTGAAAGTTAACAGCTTCTCAGTTAATAGTTTAGCTTTATCAGCTGCAGCAGAAATCCTGCCTAAATAATCAATAAATTTATTTTGTTGATTGACTATAGTTTTATCTCGCTCCATTAATTGCGAGTAACCTAAGATGACTGATAACATGTTATTGAAATCATGTGCAATACCACCGGCAAGGCGGCCAACAGATTCTAGGCGTTGGCTTTGATTTAAGTTATTAGCTAATCTATTATTTTCTAATTCTTTTTCTTTAAGTTCGCTAATATCTTCATAACAACAAATAATACCGTAAATCTTACCTTTAAGATCTTTTAGCGGATGAATTGTTTCTTTAATAAATATTCGTTGTTGTGTTGCTAAGGTTATTTGGCGCTCTATTTGGTGAAAAGGCACCACTTGTTGTATAACTTGTTCTTCAATCGTTAAATCTAAAGCAATATCAGCGACATTATCAGCTAACTGACCGGTAGTTTTGTAAAGTAGCTGTTGCTCACTCGTTAAGCCGATATCAGAAAGGTAAGTGCTATTGCAACCTAAAAATTGATGTAAATTATCTTTCCAGTAAATTCTAAGTGGCATGGCCTCGATAACGTCATGTATCATTTGATGAGCAAATTTTAACTGTGCTGAGGTTTGTAAAATTTCACTTAAATCTCTAATAATACAAAGAAAGCCATTATTTTTCTGGTTTATGTCATTAAGCAGTACTAAGGTGACTTCACAAGGGAATAACTGCTGTTTACTCGATACTAAATTCATCCGCCTGGTGAGTCGTTGTTTGGAATTTAATGTATGGGTGCATAAGCGCAGAATCTCGTCTTGGTGTTCAAAAATACTAAGAAAATCTGCCTTTTTAGTGACTGATTTATTTGCAAAGAGCTTGTTAAAGTGATCGTTGGTATCTAGCACATCAAGATCATTGGATAATTTAATTAATATATCAGGAAAGGAAGAAATAATTGATTTTTCTAACTTTAATTGTTGAGAAACTTTTGTTTGCGCGCTTGACTTCAATTCTATTTCGCGTTTTAGCCATAAGCTTTGTTGGACGGTGACTTCTGTTAAAAGATCAAAAGAAGCAATAACCTGCTGTGCTGACAATAAACTCCCCAAATTACTGATACAAGACTGGTGTAGGGTAACCACTTCTTCGACAGAGTATTCATTTAATGCGAGTTCTTTACCAAGCTCAGAGCAAGTATAAAGCGTTTCTTCATCAGCTGTATTAGCATAATTGAGGATATGTTGTTGATACTCAGTTATATATTTATCAATGCAATTCATGAGTAAGCTTCTCGCAAAGAATACATATGTCGTCTTGGCCTTGCCATTGTGTGCTTAGCAGTTTGACTATATGTCTGGCGTTTAACTTGCCAAGTTGATGACGAATTTGTCCGCTAATCTTGCCAACTCCGTCGGAGCACATCAACAGGGATGTCTCGCTGTTAAAGGACAACACAGATGTATTAATAGGGAATTTTTTAGCACCAAAAACACCAGGTATACGTTTAAGGTCGAGTATGCCTTGAGAGTCAATGAGCATAGTTTTAATATTACCGACACTGTAATACTCAAGTGAACAAATACTGTGGTTAACTTTGACAAAACTAACCGCGATACCTCGCGTATCAGCCAAGGCTGTTTCGCATGCTTGAATGATATTGCTAAGCGCTGAATTTTCATGAATTTCACGAGTAATTGTCTGATAAGCTATATCAGCAACACGACTCGCTTTTTGACCATGGCCAGTGCCGTCAATAACAACATAAAAGGTACTATCATTTTTGCTTATGCTTAAAAATCTATCACCGCAAAAATGCTCTCCTTTTTTGTGTCTAATAAAGCTATCCATTAGATATTCCACTTTAGACATTCTATACGTGTGCCGTCGGAACTCGAGCTGATATAAAACTCATCCATCAGGCGCTTTACTCCCGGTAGGCCGCCCCCCAAACCACCATTGGTGGAAAAGCCATCAGATAAGGCATCATCGATTGAGGAGATGCCTGGGCCACAATCAGTACAGATAACTTTGATACCGATGGCATTTATGCTGCGTACACTTGATAAAGAAACCAACCCGCCCTTTGTTGAATGAAAAATTAAGTTGTAACCTAACTCGGATATTGAGGTGACAATTTGCGCAGTACTGACTTGGTTAAAGCCTAAATCCTGAGCGATGACTTTTATAGTTTGTCTTGCGCGAGCAATTTGCCATTCTTTTTCAATGACTACAGTACACAGTTGTTGTGATTTATATATCTGCTGTTTTTTTAATTGAGCTGCAAACATGTTAGCGTTTCTGTCGACAAATACTGATATCAATTATCGTCAAGCCTGGGGAAGAGGACATTTCGAATGTATGAACTAACCTTTTCGCTCCAGGTAAACCCAAACCAAGCCCCTTACCACCAGAATAACCATCTTGCAAGGCTAGTTCTAGATCAGAAATACCTGGACCATTATCCATAATACGAGCTGAGATAGTGTCTTTTTTGTTGGTGCAAGTGACTGTGAACGAACATTGACCCGCAGTGGCATAGGTTAAAACATTGCGTGTTAGTTCAGAAATAGCCGTAGCAAAACGTGTTTGCTCACTTTTAGAAAAAGCATAACGCTGGGCTAAATCTCTTCCTTTTTGTCGGGCATTAACAATATCTTGTGTTGTTTTGATGGCAATTGTCTCTTCAAATATATTATCCAAATCTTTAGGCGCTTGAGGAATCATCATAAGCTATTCATCCATATTTCTAGCTTGCTCTTTGGTGAGATATGCAAAGGCATGATCGAGTGACAAGAAAGTCTCTAAACTATTTAGTCTCATACCCATATCTACCAGTGTTGAAGCAACCGCCGGCTGAACACCGCATAAAACTACCTTAGCACCTTGCAATTTTACCATAATAGTCAGGTCGCTAAGCACTTTTGCCATGTATGAGTCAATAACATCGAGCATTGACACATCAATAATAATGCCTCGGGTGTTTAACTTATGATTTTTCTCAAGCAGTGCAGACTGAAAAGCAAGCGCTTGTTCATCGGTTAACTCAGTCTGTATTGAAGCAATCAAATTAGATTGTAAGCACAAAATAGGAATGATATTCATACAACATTTATTCCTGAGTTATTTTTGTATGTGTTTTGTTATAGCCATAGGCAATAGCATTTTCTAGGGTGTTAAAGGTTTCAACATGACTAAGATCAACGCCAAGCTTAACAATGGTCAGCGCTGCATTGGTGCTTATACCCGATAAAATAACTTGGGTTCCAACCATTTTCGCAGCAACAATAGTTTTAAGGATATTATTAGCGACATGTGTATCAAATGTAGGTACCGCGGTCATGTCGAGAATTGCCATGGTTGCTTGATTTTCAACAATTGACTCCAACAGACCTTCAATAATTTTCTGCGCTTTAACCGTATCGATAATACCCATAAGTGGCATTAATAAAATATCTTTTGAAATTTTTACTATTGGCGTGTCATGCTCTAACGCGTAGGCTTGAGAACTAACCACTTCTTCTCTAGATTCAGAGTAATATTGAAAGCTCAATACTGCAACTTTATCGATAAAATTATTAAAATCTATTAACAGCCGCGCAGAGGTTTCAGGATATTTTTCAAACAGTAATTCATAAATCACTTTTTTTAGCAATAATAGGTAATTTGCTGTTTGTGTTGGTGTATAGTCATTTAATGCCCGAAAGGCACTAAATGAGCGCAGCGCCTGCTCAAGTTGCTTGAATGCAGTTGATGAAAAAGTTTGGTTTGGCGCTTCAATGAGACACTGGTTAATTAATTCAAGAAGCTGCTGACAATCTTGTTCCTCAGTCGCTCTTGGGCTATTGATGTTCAAAATGACTTCATCTACCCAATTGTTAATTACATCGGATTTATATTGCTCAATTAAAGCGTTTATTTCTTGATAGTTTGTCATGATTATCCTTATTTACTGACAATGCTAACTTTAATTTTTTGATGCTCAGTCAATTAAAGCCCGCTTAAATTTATAGTATTAAATGTTTATTTTGATACCAATTTTGTAGCCACTCACTGACTTGCGTGGTCGGCATTGGTTTACTAAAAAAGTAACCTTGGCCGATAAGGCAATCCATTTGGGTTAAAACATCTTGCGTTATTTGATCTTCTATACCCTCAGCAACAATTGATAATTCTAAACGTTTGGCCATTTCTACGATTGATTGCACAATAATTTTTGACTGCTCGTTACAATGAATTGTACTAACAAAAGCACGATCAATTTTTAGCTCAGTAAATGGGCCATTTTGTAACATATTTACTGAGGAGTAACCGGCACCAAAGTCATCAATGGAGAGTTTAAAGCCCATTAGTCGTAGGCGAGTTAATACCTCCAAAGATAGGGTGTTTTTTTCTAAGAATACCGTTTCTGTTATCTCTAAAGTGATTCGTTCACTGATAATCTGATATTGCTCTATTTTACTTTTCAATAAATCAGGTAAATTACTGGTATTAAGTTCAAGCGCTGAAAAATTAATAGACAAGCTTGGTTGGCAATGATGTGCTTGAATGCGTGAAAAGTGCTTTAAACTTTTCTCAATAATAATTTGGGTTAATTGATTAATTAGTCCATGCTTTTCGGCAAGTGGAATGAATCTTGTCGGCGGGATAAATTTACCATTTAAAAACCAACGAGCTAATGCTTCAAAGCCAATCACTGAATGATTACTCATATTGACTTTAGGTTGAAAGTAAACTTCTAAACATTGGTTTTCAATCGCTAACTTTAACGCGTTTACTAACTCAGTATCACTGGGCTCACTGGCTGAAATTTTATTATGTTTGTCTAGTTCGCTAGCGTTTTTTCGAGTAAGAGCATCAAGCGAAGACAAATCAAAGGGCTTTTTTAACACTGAGTGGAAAGACAGTTTGTGTAATTGACATATTTCTTTTGCTGAATCGAGCAAGGATTGGTCTTGACCTGAGGTCACTGAAATATCACCACGAAAGTTGATTTCTTTAAGGTAACGCAATATTTGCAAGCCATCAAATTCAGGCATTAGTAAATCGATAATAATATGATCAATTGGTTCTAAATTAAGATTGACAATTTCTTTTGGTTGACAAAGTACTTGGCAATTTACCCCTTTACTGTTGAGCGCAGCAACAAAGAAATCTGAAAAATCTCGATCATCATCGATTAATAGTAAATTATCCATAAGCAAGCAACTAGTATTGATTAACAAAAAAGTTGTTAACTTTAATGTTATGCTTGAGTGTTAACACATTTAAAAACGTCATTGTACAATCTCCCTGTGCTCAATCTTACATAAAACAACATGGTTGAACTGTTGCATTAGTCTTTCTACGATAATAAAAATATAATTTATATGTTACAGGAGTGGGTAATTAACATTCCATTTATTAAGCAATTGCCGTATATTTTTATCAAGGTCAATTTTAGATAAAAAGCCAACCGCGCCTAATTGACTTGCTTCGGTCACTAAGTCCTTTCTGGTATCTCCAGAGAACATGACAACTTTGGCCTCAGGCTGTTTCGCCTTAATCCAGCTTAATATCACTAAACCATCAATTTGATTAAGGTTTATATCTAAAAACAACAGGTCGGCGGCAGAAGTGCGAATTCGATTAATGAACAATTTGACTGAGGTAAATATCTCAATATCCATAAAACCAAGCTGCTCTAGGGTAACAGAGGTAAATTCAGCTACAGAGTGTTCATCATCGAGTATAATTATTTTGGAGTTTTTATGAAGCATTAATTAACTCATCCGTGTTAACTTTTCATACTAAAAAATATTTTATAATAGTTTTATTGCTTGTAAATAAAAAAAACCGACGAAAATATATAAAAAACCGACATGAAATCGGTGTTTTATTTTAGTTTTCAGGGGGGGAGTGGGCGAATTCCTTAGGAGATTGACCATAAGCTAATTTAAAACTTTGACTGAAATAGGTCTGTGAATTAAAGCCGACATTATCTGAGATAACCTTAATCGCTTGTCCTTTTAAGAGTAATTCTTTGGCTTTTTTTAACCGATATTTTCTAATGTAAGTGGCTGGTTTTTCATGTAATAGTTTTTTAAATTTACGCTGTAGCTGGCGCTCAGTCATACCAAGCTTACTAATTAATTTCGCCACTGAAAAACCACTATCTTGATAGTTATGCGTAAGGATGTGGTCTAATTTTTGTAAAAATAACCGATCTGCCTCGTTATCTGTGAACTTATTTTTGCTGTGTTGATTTTGGCTGAGGTGAGATGCGAGTAATTTTTTTTGTCGTCGTAATATATTTTTGAGTTTTAAACTAATGTTTTTTATCTCAAATGGTTTAGTAATATAGTCTACAGCACCTAAAGAAAGCCCCTTAAGTTGGCTTTCTTGATCTACTTTAGCGGTAATTAAAATAATCGGTATATGGGATGTTTTTTCATGTTGTGACAATTGCGAAACCAGTTCAAAACCATCATTAATTGGCATAATAATGTCTGAAATAATGACATCGGGCAAATGTTTTATGGCTAGCTCAATACCCATTTGACCATTATTAGCGCTATATACTAAATAGTCTTCTAAGAGCAGGGTTTCTAAAAATTGACGCAGTTCGTCATTATCTTCTACGACTAAAACCGATTGTTTATTGTCGGGGGGAGTCGGTAATATATTATCGATTAAGTCCATTTACCAAACCTTAATATGTCTAAGCCTTATACAATAGTGCTTGTTGTACTGATTAACTCAAGGTAGCGAAAATTAATTGCTCTGTTATAAAAATCCGCTAAAGTAATAATAATGTTAGTAAAAGTTATTATCTTTATCAGTATAACTAGTATCAGTAAGTTTAAAAACACAGGTATTTAGAATAAAAAATTTGCGCTGGTTGTCAAACCATTTATTGTAGACTTAGTGATTAAGATTATTTTGTAAATACTATATTTAAGGTTTTTTCTAAAGTTTCCATGTTAAATGGTTTTACAAGGCGTTCTTTAAAGCCATAGCCTTGAGGGTAAGCCATCACTTGCCCGGTTGAGTAACCGCTGGTCACAATGGCTTTAATTTCCGGGTTTATCTTTAATAGCTCTTTAATGACTGCTTCACCACCTTTTCCGCCTGGTATAGTTAAATCCATAATTACTAAATCATAGGGGGCATTGGATTTAACACTACTTTGATACTTTTCTATTGCTTGTTCGCCATTTAGCGAGGTGTCTACTTCATACCCTAAAGTGATCAGCATTTCTTTCACTATATCTAAAATCATCTCTTCGTCATCCATGACTAGGATTTTAGTCGGAGCACTTTGTTTTAATTCAATGCTATTTATACTTTGAGCTTTTTCGCTTACATTTTCTCTATTCGCAGGCAAATACAGGCTAAATGTTGATCCTTTGCCTAATGTCGAGTCAACTTCTATAAAGCCTTTGTGCTTTTTTAAAATACTATAAACGGTTGCCAAACCTAAGCCACTTCCTTTTGGCTTAGTGGTAAAATAAGGATCGAATATGTTTGTTTTTAAATCATCAGCGATACCAATGCCTTGGTCGATTATTTTTAAACAAATAACATTACCTGTAAGCCAAGGAGCTACACTATTGCGATAATTTTTACAATTACATGCTGTAATAGTAATTGTGCCACCTTGGGGCATGGCTTGTTTAGCGTTAATAATTAAATTGCTTATCGCTTGAGTCAGTTGACCTTTATCAGCATTAATTTGCCATAGGTCAGCATTGATATTGACACTTGTCTTTACATTACTACCGGCTAATAAAAAAGTAATGCTATCTGCAACGATTGGCGACAAGCTAACAATTTCGAAAATAGGATCGCCACCTTTGGCAAAGGTGAGTAACTGATTACTGAGCTTAGCTGCGTCTTCCATGGCTTGGTTTGCCATGGTTATGTGTTTAAAGGCAGGGTGTGTTTCCTCAAGTTTTAGTTTAGCTAATTCAAGGTGGCCAAACATACCCGTGAGTATGTTATTAAAGTCATGAGCAATACCACCAGCTAGTAAACCTAAAGATTGAAGTTTACTAGCTTGTAGTAGTCCTTCTTCATTTTTCCGTTGCAAGGTTATATCTTCAGTAATGCCCATGACTCTATCAACTTCACCCTCAACATTGAATACCGGAGCAAAACAGGAAGTAAAAATTAATGTTGAATTTTCAGGGCTGAATTCAAAACTATTGTATTCTCCAACAAAAGCTTTTTTCAGTAATTTATTAATCAAAGGTTTTTGTGCTTTACTAACAAAGTCTATGTAGTTAATACCACATATTTCATTTTCATTGCTCATGCCCATCATTGAAAGGCCGGCTTTATTCATTGAAGTTATTTGACCTTGCAAATTAATCTCATGGATACATAGTGGAGCAGATTGGATCAGGGTATTCAGTCGGTACTCTTGAAATTGAGCGGTTTTCAGTTGAGATTTTAGTAATGCAATTAGCTTGTCTTTATCTTCCAATGAATTAGACACTTAACTTATCCTTAAAACTTCTATTTAGACTAACCTTGTTAGTTATAATATTGCTATTCATGAGATGAATATAAATATCATAACGATTGTTATAAAAGAACATAACGGAATTTTTGTACAATATCTAGCCTTTGCAGTTTGAAATTAATTTAATTTATACCAGCAGTTTAAATAGCTATTTAACATTAAACTTTTTAGTGGTTTGTTGGTTATTTAGCTACAAAGTGTCAGTATTTTTTACATGTCGCCAATGCTTTTAATTGTACATAGATGTAATAAACTGATAAGGCTAATTATTTTTCTTGTGGCTCTATTCTTGCAAGGTCAGAGGTGTTGAATTTTGTCATGTTAATGATAATTTCTAAAAAATCTCAGAGAAAGGAACAATTATAAAATGAAGTTTATAAATACTGTGTTAGTGGTAATGTTTTTAGCATTCAGTAGCTTAAACAACATAGCTCTTGCTGGACCTATTAAGACTAACATCAACACTTTAGATAATATGACAGCGGATTACAGCCAAAATACGGCTGGGAATTTTTCCGGTTTAACCGGAGGTCGGAACCAATGGTCATTCCATGGTGCTGATTTTGGGAGCTTAAATGGTACTTCATCGACCAATGATGCTTCTAGAGATAGTGCAACCTTTACATTAACGGTTGAAAATTTAACTGACTTTACTGGTGATTCAAGGCACCAATATTTGTTTGAGTCAGGTGGAAGAGGTAACGGGTTAGGCGTTTATTATAATGAAAACAACGAGATCGTGTTTTCTCAGCGTACTCAACAATTAATTAACACGGTTAGCATTGATGCCACCAGTTTACTGGGTACTAGTTTTGATATTATTGCAACTATTTCATTTGAAGATGAATTAATGCGCCTAATTGTTGATGATAGTCTTTATGCTGAAACAAATCTATTATCAGGCTCTAACGATTGGTCAGGTGGTAATGGTGGAGCATTTGGTCAAAATAATGCTAGCCTTGTATCAGGTAATGGTACCGGTAGAGCCTTTAATAATGGTCAAGTTTCTGGTTTTAACTATTTTCATGATGTAGTTGTTGTGGTTCCTGAGCCTATCTCAATAGCAATTTTAGCCTTAGGCGTCATAGCTCTGGCTTTTCATAGAAAAAATAAGTCAGTTTAATCAATTTTTATAGAGTTATTGATGTAAAAAGCACTGGTATTAATCAGTGCTTTTTTATTACCCTAAAATAACACTCTTAGCTTGTTCTATTGTTTGTATGAGCTATTAATTTTTACCCAGTCAATAATACCGAAAACTGTCATAATGTCAGACAGTAAATCCTATTAGGTTTATTATTAATTTCAATGAAATAGCTGAGTAATTTAACACAGATGGCTCAAGTATTAGCTGTTAGTTTTAGTCTTTGCCCAATCTTTATCTATTGATTCAATGAACGAGTGATATATCTCAACTTATTGTTAATCATATTTGTCACTTAACAACTTGTCCTCAAGCACTCTAAAAAATGCCAATGGCTTTACTTAGTATTTCATTAAATAAACAAGAATAATTTATATTTTTTCTTAAAAACGTATTTTTTTGCCGATATTTTGTACAAAAAAACGTAACTAATTGTAATTGAGCTTACACGTGTATGCGCAATTAATTCAACCACTTAGCCGATTATTAACAAAATATCGGTAAAAAACCTTAAAAAAAAGCTTTATTACGATTGATCTCTATCGAATTTTGTGACGTAATATATATATAAATTATCTGGTCGGATGAGTTGATTATGAGTTTACGTACAAAATTAAGAAAAATTTTACCTACTATTTCTATTACTGAACAAGAAGCGCTTGATGCTGGTGATGTTTGGCTTGAAGGCTCTATTTATCAAGGCAAGCCTGATTTCAGCGCACTGCGTAATGTTCCTGCGGCAACTTTGAGTGCTGATGAACAGGCTTTTATCGATGGCCCGTTAAATGAATTAATGGCAATGATTGATGATACTGAAATCCAAAATGGTATTCACTTGCCTGAAAACATTTTAGCCTTCCTTAAAAAGGAGCGCTTTTTTTCATTAATCATACCTAAATCTTTTGGTGGCCTAGAATTTAGCCCTTATGCTAATTCAACTATTGTAGGCACAATAGCGACTAAAAGCTCTGGCGTTGCAGTAACTGTTATGGTTCCTAACTCATTAGGGCCCGGTGAATTATTACTTCACTATGGTACCCAAGCGCAACAAAACCATTACTTACCTCGATTGGCTAATGGTCAAGACATTCCTTGTTTTGCCTTGACTAGCCCTGAAGCTGGCTCTGATGCTGGTGGTATACCTGATATAGGTAAGGTGACAAAAGGCACTCACAATGGCGAAGAAGTATTAGGTCTTGAAGTCACGTGGGACAAACGTTACATAACACTAGCTCCTATTGCTACAGTATTGGGACTAGCCTTTAAAGCAGTTGATCCTGACGGTTTGTTAGGCGATCAAGAAAACTTGGGTATTACCTGTGCCTTAATTCCTAAAAGTCACCCAGGTGTTCAATTAGGTAATCGTCATGATCCTATGGGTATACGTTTTTACAACGGTACCACACGTGGTAATAAAGTATTCATTCCAATGGATTTCGTCATTGGCGGTCAAAAAAATATTGGTCGTGGTTGGCAAATGTTGGTTAGCTGTTTAGGTGCTGGGCGAGGTATATCGCTTCCTGCATTAGGTGTTAGTACTGCACAAGTTGCTTTTAAGGGCGCTTCAGAATATGCAGCAGTGCGGGAGCAATTCGGTTTATCTATTGGTCAATTTGAAGGTATTCAAGAGAAGCTTGCTGACATTGCAGGTAAAACTTACCTTCAAGAAGCAATGCGCGTATTAACCACTGAAGGTCTAGGTATGGGTTTAAAGCCGTCAGTTGTTACCGCCATTGCGAAATACCATATGACTGAGCTTGGCCGTGATGTCCTTGATTCAGCAATGGATATTCAAGCAGGTAAAGCTATTCAAAATGGCCCTCAAAATACCCTTGCTAGTGGTTATGTTGCGCAACCTATCGCTATTACAGTGGAAGGTGCAAATATTTTAACACGTAACCTGATGATTTTTGGTCAAGGTGTTATGCGTTGTCATCCTTATTTACAATCTATGGTTGAATCTATTCATAGTGAAGAAAAAGGCGCAGACAAAGAATTCAATGGCATTCTACGCAAAACTATTGGCTATAGTGTAGGTAATAGCTTACGTGCATTCCGCTTAGGTGTTTTACCGTTTACCGCACAAGCAAACTCAGAATTATCAGAAGTACGTGAATATGAAAAGGCTGCACAAAAATTATCGGCTAAATTGGCCGTTTATGCTGACTTCTCGTTATTAGTACTTGGTGGTAAGCTTAAGCAAGCAGAAATGTTATCAGCCCGTTTAGGCGATGTGATGAGCTTTTTATATGCAGCAATGGCTTCAATTAAATATTATGAGCAAAAAGTGTCGGTCAATGAGCGTGAACAAGCTGCGCCATATTTCCACTACGCAACACGTTTTGCCCTGCAAAGCGCTGAAGAAGCATTACATAAGTTTTTAGATAACTTCCCGGCAAGTGCTGCACGAAAGTTCATGCGTTTTATTACCATGAATTACTCGACTAAAATGCCTAAAATAAGTGATGATTTAGTGCGTGAATTAGCTAAACAAGCGCAGCTTGATACTGCCTTTAAAAAGCAAATTACCCATTTAGTTAAACCGGTAGTAGGTGATGGCCATCATATAAATGAACAGGCTTACCAAGCTAAAATGGCGTGTTTATCATTGCTATCGAAAGTGAAAAAAGCTATACGTTCTAAAACTATTAAAGCTGGTGAACGTTTTGTCATTACGCTTGATAATGCGTTGGCAGCTAAAGTAATTACTAAACAAGAGCATGCAAAATTAGTAGATTATAATGTAAAACGTGAGCGTGCTATTCGTGTTGATGAGTTCGATTTTGATATGAACTTACTTGACGAGAATGCACAACCACTAAACCCTGTTAAAGGTGATTGTGCTGCTTAATGATTAGTTTTGGAGCAAGCAATCTCTAGTTAATATTGCAATAATAAAATGTGAATCAAAGCCTTACTTATAGAGTAAGGCTTTTTTATTGGTTAAATTTCAAAAGTGATAGCCTTTTGATTTACAAGGGCTATCGCTTAAAATATTTCTCCAATTTTCTGAGATTTTTAAGGGACTGCTCTAACCTTGCTTATAGCTTAATCTACTTGTAAGTCTCTATTTTACAGGCAATATAATACAAGACTAGACAGTGTCCATACTTCACATTATTTGTTAATGGTCTTTTGCAAATAGTGATGATAAAAAGCTTCAAGGTAAGTATTTTTTTAATACTGTTATTAGTTATTCGCTTTTCATTGTTTTTTTACTGGCATATAAGCCAACAGTCAATATTATTTTAGGCTTTATGTATGCTATGTTAGTTGGGCTCTGGAGAATAAAAATTAAACAAGAGCAAGGTTTTCCGATAAGCTTTATAATTAAAAATGATGAAAGGGTTTTTAACACAATGCTAAATGATTTTTATCTGTCACTTGAGTCAATAACTGCCGAAAAAACAGCTGCTTTGCAAGATTGTATTGAGCATCTCAATTTTAATGACTTAGGGTTGATTCCAGTCATAACCCAATGCAATGAAAGTAAAGAGGTATTAATGCATGCCTGGATGAACCGCGCAGCGCTTGAAAAGACTTTAGCAACGGGACGTATGACTTATTGGTCTCGCAGTCGCAATGCTTTTTGGATAAAAGGCGAAACCAGCGGTCATACTCAGCAATTAGTCACCATGCGTTTTGATTGCGATGGTGACACTATTTTATGCTTAGTAAAGCAAATTGGCGCCGCATGCCATACCGGCAGGCCTAATTGCTTTTACTTACAAGTTGATAGTGACACCGTTAAATTAAACTTACCAACGAGCTAACTATCTTAATTTGCTGATTTATTTATCAGTAATTAAAAAATAAATACTAACTTGTACAGTCGCTCTTGGGTAATCAATTATCGATGATTGTAGTTATTGAGTGTTTTCTCAATAGACTATTTGAGTGCATTGAGTTTTTGATTTAACTCAAAGGCAGGCTCAGTGACTATCTTTTCGAGCACTTCAATGCGCGCTTTTAATCGTGTTATCTCTTGCTCTTTTTGAGTGTGTTCCGGGGCTGCTTCAAGGTTTTGCTTTGTTGTTGCAAAGGGAGTAGAACAGTTGCCATTTAACCAATCGATAATACGCAAATTGTATTGTTTATCAATACAACCCCCTAAAAAATACAAAGCAAAGATAACGACCATTAATACAATAATTTCTATGTTTATCATGTGAAACTCCAATTCTGCTTGTCGATAGACTGAAAGCCAATTTAATCAGGGTAAGCAAGTCAAATCTATTTAGCTAAACACCCGATACCATTACATAGTCTGAGAGTTTTTATTTTTATTACACTACTGATAAATTTTTTTATAAAACTTTTTATTTTGACAGCAAACATCATCGATTTGCTATCGTTATAAATGAGCATCGCTATTAGTTTGTCTTCAAACTGTGCAGCTAATACGCTACATAGTTGCGTGTAGCTACGTTTTATCAGTGACAGTTTTATTCATGTTAACTACTCAGAAAGTCATCATTAATTTAATCGTAATAGCTGCAGTTTGATATTGAATTTTTGTTAATTTGTTTACATAATGTTAACGGTAAACGTTGTCAATATCGGTAAAGTTATTACTGATAATTTTGGTGGTGCTTTTATCTAAATGACTGTTTTTCGTTAATTAAATTTCGCAAAAATATGTTTAATAAAATTCATTGGAATAATTATTTGCAAGGATTCATCATGATTAAAAACCATTCAGTCAAATTAACGATCACCAATAAAAGCAACTTTCCATTAAGATATGAGGCTTCCCATTTTGAATACGGTATGCTCAGTGAGGGCAAAGAATGGCCAGTCGAAATCGTGGGTGAGGGCGGTAAATTTAGTGTCGAATGTTATGAAACACCATCATCCTTAGCTGGTTGCTCAGGGTGGGTGAAATTCTCCACAGGTACAGCTGAATCTCCGATAAGTTTATATTTCACCTTTTCTAATCCTGTCTTAGCTAATAATGCAGTTGATGTAGGTATCAGTGAAGAGGTCTTTACCAACATGGAAAGCCAAGAGTCAAGACAGCAACGGGTCTTTCCAATTAACTCTGCTAAAGGCCAATACCGAGTTGTATGGGCTACAAGCACCCCTGGCGACATCAACGAGGCAAACTGGCTGATAGAGGATGTAGATATTCAAACCGTAATACCGGCTAATCCAGTGCTATTAGATGCTGTTAAAACCTTCAACGGGATTAACCCTTATGGTTTGCATACATTTTATCAATCATCGAAGTTTGGTTTTGGCGACTGGTCAGTTTATTCACATTTCAAAGGTGTTGCTGCCTTTAAGAAAAAACTCATTTTTACCCATACTAATATCTTACCAAACCTAAACCCCTTCTCGTCAAGTGACGGCATTTATATGATCGCCAATCAAGAACATACCGCTAAAGCGGTGGGGAGAGTTCGAGCGAGTTATTATACCGATCATAATCCAGATTGGGGACATCCTGGAGGGGTTCAATCATGTGGAAGTTATATGGCTATGAGCCTTCAAAAGACTGACTCTGATAATGCTTGTTCAGAAATACAAATTTATGATATTCGCGCTACTGCAATTAATAAAAAAATGAAGCTAATAACGACAATTGAAAAATCTGGTGATGTCAATGGCGCAGGGATGACAAAAGAGTTAGGTCATGACGGACGTTATGTTGTGATTGCAGGTGATAACGGCGGATTACATGTTTATCGCTCCGCTGATAACACAGTAGAGTCAAAGTTTAGTGAGGTGGAATATATTAAGGACGAAAATGGTAATTTACCTGATGGATTTCACTGTGGTGGCTCAGGATTTGGCTTAGCTACTCAGGCTGATGGTAAGTTATTTATTTTTACTATGCATAAAGGCAATGAAAATGATATTGGTTTATATCAGTTGGTGATTCACAGTGATACTCATGCCAGCGTTGAAATCGTTGAAGGCGCAGCGACAAGAGCACTGTATACCCATAATAACAGTGATGCAGCTGCGCCTTTAACTTATCGCGCTCACATTAGCTCAAGACTTAGCGAGCAAGAAGAAGCTCAAGCAACTGATCCTATCAATTATTTGACCACAAGCTTTCGTTGGGGGAAAGGAATTAATATTACCTCACCAAGCCATATTGAAATTTTTGCAACCGACAGAAATGTATTGCCTAACCCAGGGCTAGTGCCTATACCAACAATAAACTTTGGTATGATGACCTGGCAAGGGTCTAATATCACAGAAATTAGCTGGGGACAGAGCAATTCATATGATACCGGCAGCAATTTAGCCATTGCCATGGATGACTATGGCAACTGTGTCGAGTTCCATCGAGGCAGTGAGAATAAGAGCAGCAATAATCAATTATTTATCAGAGTCGGTAAGGCCAATTTCTCAACGCAAAAAATTAAATTCGGTCATTGCGACAAATATCACAGTGGCTCTGATCTAGCAATTGCTATGGATAATCATAAACATTGTATTGAAGTACATCGTGGGTCAGGTGATTCAAACAAACACTATTATGCAGTGGGTAAAATTGATTTTAATAAACAAAAGATAGATATGGGCACTTCCCATCAATACGATACTGGCTCTAACCTTGCCATTGCTATGGATGATCATGGTAACTGTGTAGAGGTGCATCGTGGTAGCGGAACAAGCAGTCAATTATATTACAGAGTCGGTAAAGTTGATTTTATCAAGCAAGAAATCGATTGGGGTAACTCTGTGCATGATGATGAACATGGCTCTGATTTAGCCCTCGCTATGGATAATCAAGGCAACTGCATTGAGCTGTGTCGTGGCGTTGATGGCTCTGCGGACAGTCATAATCACTATTATCGTGTAGGTAAAATTAATCCACACACAAAACAAATTCAATGGGGACAATTTCATAACTATGATACGGGATCTGTAGTTGCCATTGCTATGCATAACAATGGCAATTGTGTTGAATTGCATCGTGGTTCGGGTAATAGTAATACCTTGTTTTACCACGCGGGTGTTGTCGATTTCAGTGAAAAAACCATTAAGTGGAGTAATAGTCACCACTTAAATACTGACGGCTCTGATGTCGCAGTGGCAATGGATAATCAAGGTCATTGTATATCGCTTCATCGAGGTTCAGGCTCATCAAACAAACATTATTATATGCTTGGCCAGTTTTTCGGCTAGGAAGTTAGCAGTGTCTATCACTAGGAAAAATAATACTAAGAACAACCTACTAATAACTCAGTAGGTTGTTCATTCTATTAAATAGCTCCTAAATAGCGAATGGTTAACGTAAATCAACATTGCCGTCAGTTACTTTAAGTTACCTGGTCATTTGTTTGACAGTAATTATATTTGCTCAATTAACGATGACCATGCTTATGAATAGTTATAAATAAATTTAGCTTGATTTTAGTTTTACCCTTGGCTCATGATTAGCAGTTGTGCCGCAGCTTCAGCATCATCTAAGGCTCGGTGATGGTTTTGTAAGTTAAGGTTAAAGTGTTGCGCAAGTGCCCCAAGACTATATGAGTTTAGCCCCTTAAATTTTTGCCTGGATAATTGTACTGTGCAAAGTTTTGGCCGCACAAAGTCGCGTCCACAACGGGCAAACTCACTGCGGAAAAAGTGATAATCAAAATTGACATTGTGTGCCACAAAAATACAGTCTTGGCTAAAGGCATCGATTTGCTCAAGTACATCAATAAAGCGTGGTTGCCCTTGTACCATAGTATTACTTATACCCGTTAGCCGGGTGATTGCGCTAGGGATATGGCGTTGTGGATCAATTAAAGACTGCCAGCGGTCAATAATCGCCCCATTAACCACTTTGACCATACCCACTTCTGTTACTCGATGCTGTTCATGTTTTCCGCCGGTGGTTTCAACATCGACAACAACATAACTTTGTTGTGGGTCATGAAACCACTCAACTTGTGTAATAGCAACCCTAAACCCAGCTTGCTGCAATTGACGGATAGTGAGTAATTGATTGCGCCGTAAACTATCACCAGGGGCTTTGATTTCTTCAAAAATGACTTGTCCTTGGTGAATACGCATTATGTCTGGAAAACCATCACTGTAGGTGCGAAAGTCTTTGGCCATTAAACGTAATATTGTCACCATAGCTTGAAGTGATGCATGCTCGATAAAGACTGAAATGTAATCAAGTAATTTGGTATGCCACCTAAATAAGCCATTAGGCTTACCGTAATAGCGGCCGCATTGCTGAGTGAAAAACATCAGTGCATTGGTGGTTGTGAGCAAGCATTCTAATTGCTGTTCGATTTCGGTGTGATACTTTGCATAAAATTGATTATTGCGCAGCATTGCAGGTTTTCTATCAAAGGCGGTAATAAGGCTACCTTGAGCAAACAAAATTGGCCAAAAAGTAAGTCCAAATAATGCCCGCCATAAACGATTTTCACTGCGTATTACGCTATCGCCTTGACTACGGTATTTCGCGGCTACACCACGTTCAACACTTTGTTTATAGTTGATATCAATGGCTAGCGTTTGGCTGCTGGCACGCAGCATATCCGTTGTTGGGCTAGTGCGTTTACCGGCAAATTTGCGCGCATAAAAATCTTCAGCAAACAAGGCCAGTTTGTCATTGGGAGGATCTTGTAATAGTTGTTGTAAATGTTGTTCAACCTGTTGCTTATTGCCCCGTTTATATTGTGCTCTAAGCCAAGCCTCTTGCGCAGCGCTGTTATTAGAGCGTTGCAAGCATAATAATCCGTAATCAATATCACGCGTTAACCAAGCTTTACCCAATAGGTAACAAAACTTGTCTTTAAATATACTGGCGTTATCGCTAGTTATCTTGGGTAATTTAGCTAAATTGTAGCGTTTAGTCACACTAGTGCCCGTGTCCTGTAATAGACTTGCATAATAGTATGCCCCCTGTGCATCTTGTTTATTTTCAAAACGCTGGCCTTGTGCATAGGTATCTTTATGAGTACGTGTTACCCCAAGATCTCGCAGAGAAAATTGATTAAGACGAGCACCGATTCGACCAAAATATAAAAAAAGTAAGTAACGTAAATGTGGTGTGAAGGCAGCATAGAGGTGACTATCTTGTAAACACTGCGCTTGCTTTATAGTATTAATGTGCTGTGCGAATAATGCTTGTAGTCTTGCTTTATTGGCACTCGTTAAAGCCGATTCATTGCTGGCTTTTTGTAAGCACTGGATTAACTCTGCTTTGGTCAGTGCTGAAGTTAATTCAGCTAAGGGGGCTTGTAAAGGTGAACTAAACCAATGATGGTCAACTAGCCATTGCAGCTGTTGCTGCGGCGTTTCAATTTCCTCATAAGTAAAGCCATGGCGTGAAAATACCGTATGTTTACGGTTTGCTGCTCGGGCAATAATACACTGCATTGGTTGGCTTAATTGCCTAAAGTTATCAATGAAACGTCGTGTTTCTATCGGCAACAAATCGATACTTTTACCATCAAAAAACGATAAAAACTCATGAAAATTGCTGAGATAATAGTACTTAGGTAGTCGTTTCATGGTTAACTCTTAACCTGCCATATTGACTTTGTACTGTATGAAAATACAGTTACCAAGTCAAGGCGCCACGTTAAGGTTACATTTGATTAATAGCAGGCTAGTTTAGCAAGAGCTTAAATTTTACAAACATGGTTAGTTGTATTTGCTCATTACTGGGAGATTACCCGCGTTACTTTTATTCATTTTGACAAGCAGCAAATCTTTTTAAACTAATAAAGATAACGCATCAATTTCTTGTTGTGCTTTCTCAATTATACTTTGTTCATCGCGACCGATTCCTGAGCCATCAATAATGGTTAGGTCTTCAATACCGATGAAAGCAAATACATGACGCAAGTAGTTAGAGACAAAATCTATATCACTACCCAGTTTTGTACCGCCAGAGGTTATGATAATAATAGCTTGTTTATTTTCTAGTAAGCCTACGGGGCCGTTTTCAGTATATTTAAAGGTTTCTTTTGCTCTAGCCACTAAATCAATCCAGGCTTTGAAAGCCGCTGGTATTTGAAAATTATAGATTGGTGAGGCGATTAATATAATATTTGCTTGTTTTAATTCTACTACTAATGAATCTGACAAAGCTAAGGTAGCTCTTTGCTCTGCTGATCTCTCACTCGGTTCGGTAAAATTAGCTTCTATCCATGCTTCATCAATCAAGGGTAAATGCTCTGATAAATCACGATATTCGATTTTGCTTGCATGAGAATCAAGCTTACTGGTTAAGTAATCAAGTAACTGTCTGCTATGTGAATTTGATGACCTCATACTAGCATCAATACGTAAAACATTATTCATTGAAAATCTCCTTGTAGTTGATATTTTTTCTAAATATTAAATAATTAAAGAAATAATAGTTACTTAGTAGATAAGGTCTTGGGATCAATAAATGATCGATATTATCAATAAAAGTAAGTTTTATGAGTGGCTGTCTGAGCTATATTGATATAGGGCAGCGTTATGATTGCTGTAAAATTAAATGTTAATTGGCAAGTTTATAGCTAATTAGCAAAGTTTTTTAACTAATGTTCAGCAATAATGTAACTAAAGGTTGATTTTAATTTCTGTTATAAAAAAATAACTTGTAATGGTATTTTTATGATGACAAAAACTATGAAAGAGAATGTAAAAAATAACCTATAAACACAACAATAATAGATAATTATAAATGACAGCATGTAACATAAACTACTTTAAGCAGTGGGTCAAAACCAGTAACAGTTTGATGGCACGATTGATAAAAAATTTGTGGTTTAAAATTAAAGCCTTAGAAATACCCAATATACCGATATTATTTAGAGGTTTATATGTAATTCATATTATCTTCAAACACATAATCAGTGACGTTTTACGTATCTTTTATTACACGCCAATATTTAAATCTAGATTACTAAATAAACCCAAGAAGCTATTCTTATATGGAGGTTTACCCGTGGTAATTGGTAGTTTGGACATTGTCATAGGTGATAGAGTGAGGCTTGCGGGGATGACTACCATAAGTGGTCGCGCCGTCGGTCAACGCATCCCGAAACTTACCATAGGTAATAATGTAGATATTAACTGGCGAACCTCTATATCAGTAGGTAATCATATTACGATAGGTAACAATGTCCGTATGGCAGGGGATTGTTATTTAGCAGGTTACCCCGGGCACCCGGTTAACGCTAAATTACGTGCTTTAGGTCACCCTGATGATGAAACACAAATCGGCGAGATCACTATAGAAGATGACGTTTGGTTAGCAACTGGGGTAAAAGTATTAGCGGGAGTAACAATTGGTCGAGGTACTATTGTTGGCGCTGGTAGTGTGGTGACAAAAGATTTGCCCAGCTATGTTTTGGCTGCTGGCGTACCTGCTAAAGTGATTAAGTCAATCAAAGATGGCAATAATGAGTAATAATTTGGTTTTCAATAAATGGCACACTGATAGCTGCTACTTTTTGCAGATAAAACCATAACAGGGAGTTAAAAGCTAAACAAAAGAGGCTGCAAACCTTTGCATTAAATCACCTGCTTTTCTAACAGAAATATAAAGGGGCTGAATGCCCCTTTATTCAAATGAGTAGAAATTATACTTTTTGCCTAAATACTAACGCTGATCTGCTTTAATCAAACAGGACACTTTAATAATGGAATATAATCCAATTATTGAGGTGTAAAATGACAAAACGAACAAACAGAAGTTACACGGCAGAGTTTAAGCAAGAAGCTGTGGCC
>JBFONR010000020.1:0-40550 GCA_040779365.1 Colwelliaceae bacterium MEBiC 14330 | reverse complement strand
CCGCGACGATTAGCTTTACTTTCTCTGAAGCGACGACGAATTTTGTTGATGCAGATATTTTGGTCACAGGGGGTACGTTAGGTACGCTGTCTAGCGCTGATAACATTACCTATACCGCGACGTTAACGCCGACGGCCGTTGCTGGTGGTAGTGCGACGATAAACGTTGCTAACAATACTTACACCGATGCTGACGGCAATAACGGTACTGGTGATAGTTTATTGTTAAACGTGGTTAATGCAGCGCCCAATGCGATTGATGATAATGGTACTGTTTATTTAACTGGTGGTTTACTTGGTTCTTATTATGCGTACGAAGAAGGTCAAGATGGTGGTAATTTAGAAAACCTTAATATTGTGCGTGATTTTATTGATAATAATAGCGCTGATGCGTATTTTATAGCAAGTGACCTTGATTATATTCAGGTAAACGATGGTCTCGGGAAACATCCTACTAATAATTCTAATACAAACTTACAAACATTTTTGGGAGGCTCAGCAGGTGATGCTGCTTCTTTATCTTCTATTCCAGAAGAAAGTAGTGATGGTATTTTACACTTTAAAGGTAGGATAGATTTAGCCGCAGGTGACTATAAGTTTAAGGTCAATGCTGATGATGGCTATACCATCCTTATTGATGGTGTCGCAGTGGCTACAGTTTTCGAAAAGCAAGATATCACAGAAACTATCCATAATAGTTTTACTGTTGCTAATGGTAGTAATGGTAGTTTGCATGACATCGAGATTATTTATTGGGATCAAGGGGAAAAAGCAGTATTGCAAGTGGAACTTACTGATGAGGTTAGCCTACCTAACAATGATGCTACCTATTATACTTTGGAAAACAGCACATATCCGATGTCTAGAGCTGAGGGCTATTCAGCGAATAAGGGCGAAGTTTTTACTGTTAATACCACGACTTTGTTAGCAAATGATACTGATGCTGAAAATGATATGCTAACTGTTGTGCGTGTCGGTAACCCTAGTGATGGTGCCAGTGTTTCTTTAGATAATGGTATTGTTACATTAACTCCTGCTACTGGTTTTTCAGGCTTTGCTACCTTTGAATATACTGTGTCGGACGGTACTGATACCAGCACAGCCACTGTTACCGTTGAATATTTTAATGAATTTTCTGCTGAAGATGATCGCGATATTGTCACGCTAGGTAACCAAATAACAGGTAATGTTATTACGGGTGATGGTGGTGATGGAACGGGTGCTGATGAACTGTTAAGCACTAATGCTACTGTTAGTAGTGTTGATTTTAATGGGAGTAATTATACCGCTGACACTAATGGTGATATTACCATTGTGGGTTATCATGGTACTTTAGTGCTCATGAGTGATGGTGCTTATACATATAGTGCAAACCCGACAGCTGAGATAATTTTTGGGGATACTTCTGATAACACCTGGTCCACTAATAAAGCTTCTTGGGATAAAACAGAACTATACGGCTTTACCGGAGGGACCGCTTACTTCAATACTGACAATGGTATTAATAATCTAGCGATTGACAATGCCAATGTAAGTCGTGATGGGAATACCACACCAAACCTCCATTATGCTGTAATAAACCACTATGTTGAAGGTAATAATGCCTCATTAGGTATAAATGAAGACAATAGTATTGATGGGGTCAATGAATTTTTTCTTATTGATAGACGCAATGACCTCGCTGAAGCACTTGCTGTTAAATTACCAAGCCTTACTAACATGGTTAACGTTAACTTTGGTTATGTCGATGCAGACGATCAAGTGACTTGGATAGTCTATGATGAAAATCT
The DNA here is from genome assembly GCA_040779365.1 of Colwelliaceae bacterium MEBiC 14330. Lineage (GTDB taxonomy): Bacteria > Pseudomonadota > Gammaproteobacteria > Enterobacterales > Alteromonadaceae > Colwellia. Next base: position 38,761 of record JBFONR010000020.1, on the reverse strand, counting down.
TCAACAAGTAGGGTCGGGAATAACCAATAATAACCAACAAGGATTAACAGTAACTGTCGATGGTTCGACAGTTACATCAGAGTTTTCTTATATTCTTTTTACTGCTGGTGATAATACTGATGATTATGGCATCGATAATATTAGTTATACACCAGCATATGTTGAAGACGTTTTCACTTATAGCCTTACAAATGATAATGGCGATGCTGACACTGCAACGCTCACCATTACTCAAAGCCAACAAGGTACTGCTAATGGCGATATGTTAACAGGTACTAGCAATGATGATGTTATTAATGGCCTAGGTGGAGAGGATAATATAAGTGGTAATGCCGGAGATGATATTCTAAGTGGTGGTGATGGCATTGATACTATTAGCGGCGGTACCGGTAACGATAATATAACCGGGGGTGCTGACGGTGACAGCATCAATGGTAATGCTGGAGATGATATTATAACCGGAGGAACTGGTATTGATAACATTAGTGGTGACGATGGTGATGATAGTCTTACTGGCGGCGTTGGGAATGACTTCCTTACCGGTGGTAGTGGTATTGATACATTTATTTGGCTGGCAGGTGATTCAGGGGTTGATGAAATAACCGATTTCACTGTCGGAGAAGATGTTATTGATATTAGTGATATTTTACAAATTAGCGATGGTGAAAATCTTAACGAATTTTTAGACTTTGAAAGTGATGGTACTGATACCACTTTGAGTATCTATGCTGATGGTGGTAATACTGTCACTCAAACGATCGTATTAGATAACGTCGACTTAGGTAGCAATGATGTCACTATTATTAATGATATGCTAACAGGCGTTACCAATGGGGGCTCGCTGTTTATTGGTGATAGTAGTTTGGTTGATACCTTGGTCATACAGGCTATCGCCGATGAGACAGATTAAAGCAATTTTATACTAGGTCGTTCTGTATTTGTCCAAATGTGACAAGCTGCTAGCGAGTAGTTGTTAGCTAGGCAGATGTTTACCAAGTATCGGTTAGACAGCATTACCTAATACCCTGTATATATGTTGAATGTTTATGTATATGTTTTACATGGTTTATAAATTATCTAATAGGTTGAAGTAGTTAAATGACAGTAGTAGAGCCGCAATGGCGCATTAATGCATCACAAGGTATTAATGAGGATCCACTTTTAGATTGCTTAGTTTTGTTAAGTGAACATTTTGGTAATCCTTGTTCTGCAGAGGCTTTAGCTGCAGGTTTACCGCTAACAAGCAGTGTTTTGTCGCCAGAATTGTTACCACAAGCTGCTATGCGAGCGGGATTAAGCGCTAAATTAAGTCGGAAAAGCCTTGATAATATTCCGAAAATGCTACTTCCTTGTATACTGATGCTTAAAGATCAAAAGGCATGTGTTTTACAATCGTTAGACTTTAAAAACAATAAAGTGGTTATTTCCTTGCCAGCTACGGGGGGAGAAGAGCAGCTTAGCATTGAGGCATTAGAGGCTGTTTACGTCGGTTACCTGTTTTTAATTAAACAAAAATATCATGTCGACCGTGATTTTGATGTACATATTAGTGATACGAAAACGCATTGGTTATGGGATACCATCCGCGAGTCTGCACCGATATACCGCGATGTTATTATCGCTTCCATTCTGGTGAATATTTTTGCCTTGGTCTCACCATTATTGGTGATGAATATATACGATAAAATTGTGCCAAACTTGGCTTTTGAGAGTTTGTGGGTGCTTGCCGTCGGTGCCACTATTGCCTATACTTTTGACTTTATCCTTAAGCAACTTAGAGCTTATCTTATTGATGTTGCTGGTAAAAAAATAGACATTCAAACCTCTTCAAAGCTTTATGCCAAAGTAATTTGTTTGCCATTAGCAAAAAAAGCTCCCAGTGTTGGAGGAATGGCTAGGCAATTAGGTGAATTTGAAAGTGTTCGCGATTTTTTATCATCGGCTACGGTAACCGCATTAGTCGATTTACCTTTTTCCATATTGTTTGTGTTTATTATTTATCTGGTAGCTGGAGACTTAGCTATTTTTTCTGTATTGGCGACTTTACTGATATTAGGTTATGCCTTTTTCGTGCAAGAAAAATTACGGCATGCCATTGAAGAAAGTAATAAATTTTCAGGGTTGCGTCATGGCCATTTAGTTGAAAGCTTGTCTTCATTAGAGTCGATTAAAGCCAATGGTGCTGAAGGTATTGTGCAAAATGCTTGGCAGCAAATGTTGGGGTATACCGCTAATTGGCAACTTAAAACCAAAGTGATTAGTAACTCTGTTATTAACTTTTCTAGTTTTATTGTCCACTTAGTTATTGTTGGCGTTCTTATTTTAGGTGTATATCGGGTATCTGATGGCCTAATATCGATGGGCGGAATCATTGCTGCAGTAATGCTGTCGACCAGGGCAGTAGGACCTATGGCAAGATTAGCTTCGTTAATGACCCGCTATAATCAAACGGCAAGTTCATTAAGGCAGCTTGATGGCATTATGGATCAAGAAAGTGAGTTTGAGAATAAAGGCCACCTCACTAGCCGTAATAAATTACAAGGCAATATTGTATTAGAACATGTCACCTTTAATTACCCAGACATTGAAAAGCCAGCATTATATCCAGTAACACTGAAAGTTAATCCTGGTGAAAAAATAGCGATTATTGGTCGTAATGGCTCAGGAAAAAGTACGCTTGCCAAATTATTACTCGGCTTGTATTCACCCAAACAAGGGAGCATACGTTACGACGGTATGCATCAGGGACAAATACACCCGAGTGATTTACGACGCAATATAGGCTACTTGCCACAGGATATCGTGCTTTTTCATGGCTCAATTAAAGATAATATTTTATTTGGTACCAAACAAATTACCGAATATCAATTAATGAGAGCCGTGCAGCTGTCAGGGGTCAATTTGTTTACTGACATGGAATCACAAGGCTTAGATCTACAAGTAGGCGAAGGTGGCTTGGCGTTGTCACGCGGTCAACGTCAAGCCGTAGCGTTGGCGCGAGCTATTTTAAATGATCCGCAAATGCTACTGCTAGACGAACCTACGGCAAGTTTAGATGCTAGAGCTGAAAAACTGTTTATTGAATCGATGAAAAAAACCGCAGAACAGCGGACATTATTACTGATTACCCATAAAATGCATTTACTTCAGTTGGTTGATCGCATTATTGTTTTAGACAACGGCCATTTAGTTGCCGATGGAGAAAAAACAGTCATTTTAGAGCAATTAAAAAAAGGCCTGTTAACAACGGCTTCAAAAAGTAGGGCTCAAGAATGAAAATAAGTAAAGAAGATTTAGATATGGCAGATGATGTCTATGGTGCCATATTAACGCAAACCCCAACGATACATCGTCTAACAATATGGTCATTAGCCGGCCTTTTTACTTGCTTTATGATTTGGGCATACTTTGCTGAACTTGATCGGGTCACCCGTGGGGAAGGAAAAATAATCCCTTCATCGCAAGTGCAGATTATACAAAGTTTAGATGGGGGTATATTACAAGAACTTTATGTAAAAGAAGGCATGCAAGTTAGCAAAGGCCAAATATTAGCGCGTATTGATGATACCCGCTTTCGTTCTGATATGGCACAACAAACGCAAGAAGTAGATGCCTTACGAGCTAATATTATTAGGCTAAGAACTGAGCTAACCAGTGTCTTGGTAGCTGATGTAGCTAATTGGCAGCAGCAAGTTAAAATAGAAAAAACCCAATTAAAGTTTCCCGAAGATTTAAGTAAAAATGCACCTGAATTAATTGCGCGTAATCAAGACGAGTACAATACTCGTTTAAACAATATTGAAAACCAAGTGGCTATTCAAGGACAGCAAATAAAGCAGCGTGAGCAAGAAATTAAAGAGCTTACCTCTAAAATCTCAACGTTAGAAAGTAGTTTGGCACTCATTAACAGCGAACTTGAATTAACGATACCGCTAGCAAGAAAAAATATAGTGCCACAGGTTGAACTGCTTAAATTACAGCGTACTGCGAACGATACCAAGGGTGAGCTCAGCGCCTTACGTTTATTACAACCGAAGTTGAAATCATCTTTTGCAGAGGCGGTATTAAAACGTAGAGAAGCTGTTTTTAAATACCGCACCGACGCCCGTTCAGTGTTGAACGAGTTACAATCTTCATTATCACGTTTAAATGAGGCGCAAGTTAGTGCTCAAGACAAAGTAAGCAAAGCGCTGATAGTATCGCCTGTTGTTGGCACTGTAAAAATGATACATATAAATACACTTGGAGGCGTAGTGAAACCAGGTGAAGTGTTGCTAGAAATTGTGCCCTCTGAGGATAAATTATTAGTAGAGGCAAAAATAATTCCTAAGGATATTGCTTTTATCCATGTCGGTTTGAAGGCAATGGTTAAGATTAGTGCCTATGATTTTACCCGCTACGGTGGACTTGAAGGCGTTGTAGAACACATTAGCGCCGATACTACGCAAGATGAAGACGGCAATAGCTTTTATATTATTAGAGTGCGTACAAACGAATCAAGTATGCTGAGCAAAACAAATCAAGAAATGCCCATTATTCCAGGAATGATGACCAGTGTAGATGTCATTATTAGTAAAAGAACCGTGCTGGAGTATATATTAAATCCACTATTGCGCGCGAAAGAATTAGCACTCAGGGAATATTAAAGATGATCGAGTTTTTATCTAGTATGAAAAACAATATTTATAAACGGATGAAGTTGAAACTTAGCACAGCGATATGTTGTTCAATGCTTTTACCTAATGCTATTAAAGCCCAGTCATTAGAAGAAGCCGTTGCATATACCTTTGATAGTCACCCTGAATTACGGATGGCATATTTGCGCTTTAAAGCCAGTGAAAAACAAATAGAACAAGCGAAAGCGGGTTATTTACCTACTGTCGATTTAACGGCAGGAATTGGTTACGAATATACTGACAGTCCTACGACAAGAAGACAAGGCACAGTAAATGGCGACAACACAGCAGAGTTAACACGCCGAGAAATTGGACTGAGTTTAAAACAGGAAATTTTCAGTGGTTTTCATACTGAAAGTGAGGTGGATCGTACAAGTTCAGCAGCTAAAGCTGAACAGTGGCGTTTATATGGTATGGCTGAAGATTTAGCCTTGGAAATAAGTAAAGTGTATGTTGATCTTATCAAAGCTAAGGAATTAGTGACGCTTGCGGAATTAAACTTAAACACTCACCAAGAAATTTATGAACAAATTAAACAGCGAACAGAGTCTGGCTTTAGTAGCTCTGCTGATCTTTCTCAAATAAATGGTCGCCTTGCCAAAGCTCACTCAAACCTGATTGCCGCTAAAAATAACTATTTAGATAGTCAGGTTATTTTTTATCGGGTCACTAAACAACGACCTAAAAATTTAGTTACTCCTTTCCCAGATAACTATTTACTGCCTAAAACTGAACGTGAAGGGTTAGAAATAGCTCTAAAAAACCATCCGGTTATAAAGTCTGCTAGTCAAGATATTGATGCGGCTCGCGCGCAGCATAATTCGGCAAAATCGGCTTATTTACCGAAAGTTTCTTTTGAAGTGAATGCTAACTTTAATGATAATTTAGATGGAGAAGACGGTAGTACCTTGATTGGCCAAGATGTTGGCGGCAAAAACAATGAAGTAGTTGCTATGCTGCGCTTTTCCTATAACCTTTTTTCAGGTGGTAAAGATGACGCCTATGCCAAGGAAACAGCTTATAAAATAAATGAAGCAAAAGAGTTAAATAGTAATGTGCACAGACAAATCACTGAAGGTTTTATTTTATCGTGGAATGCTTTTGAGCAGTTAAATTTACAAAAAAAATACATCAAAATGCATGTGATTTCATCAAAAGATACTCAATCTGATTACAAAGAGCAATTTAAAGTGGGTCAACGAAGTTTGTTGGATTTACTCGATACAGAAAATGAATTATATCAAGCTAGAAGAGACTTCTTAAATGCCGAATTTACTGAAATTTCAGCACAATATAGAATTTTACATGCAATGGGCCGATTAGTAGAAGCATTACGTATTACCCGGCCAAGTACTTGGCAAGGTGAAAGTCTATTTGCGGAGGAGGTAAAATGAAAGCGTTAACTTCGTTATTGTTATTATTACTGACCGCTTGTTCGTCACAAACTATTGATATGACCCCGGAGCCAACACAACAACTATTTGATTTATCTGATGGTGATGGCGATGGCATTATTCAGGCAAGGGATAAATGCCCTGACAGTAAGCCTGGAGTAAAAGTTGATAGCAACGGTTGTGGCTCTAATAAACTTTATACCATGCGCCATAGACTTGATGTCAATTTTGCCCACGATTCCTATTCTGTCAGCCCTAAATACCTACCTGAAATTGAAAAGTTAGCCATGTTTATGACTAACTTTCCAAAAACAGAAGTGATTATTGAAGGGCATACCAGTATTCAAGGTTCAGCACAATATAATAAAAAACTATCGGAAAATCGGGCAATAGCAATAAAGGATATTTTAACCTCCCGCTATCATATCGCTAGCGAAAGGATTGCGACTGTGGGGTTAGGATTTGATAAATTATTATTACAAGGCAATGATGAATATATCCACGAAAAAAATAGACGTATTGTGGCTGAAATAAGTAGTGATGTGAGTTTAGATTTTATGAAATGGACTATATACAGCGTTGATAATCATAGCAATTAAATGGATAGAATTGAGAAAAAAAGTTATTTTTCTAGCACTGTAATACTAATCATTGCCACTCTATTTTTGCCAGTGATGTCGCTTTTACATGCCCAGCAAATTAGTAAGTTTAATGAAGATAAAATAGTAGAAGCGCTTACTAAAAACTATGGTGAGCGTGCTGGAAAAAGAGGTAAGGCTTGGTTTCGTTTAATGACGGAGGCAGTAGAGTTTAAAGAAAGTAAACAACTTAGCAGCGTCAATGATTTTTTTAATTTATTGTATTTTACTGAAGACAGCCAGCTTTGGGGTGAAGATAATTACTGGGCAAGACCGATTGAGTTCATTGGAGCCAATGCTGGAGATTGTGAAGACTTTGCCATAGCAAAATATTTTACTTTATTAGAGCTTGGTATTCCTGATGAAAAAATGCGTATTACCATGGTTAAATCTGTGGCCTTAGAGCAATATCATATGGTTGTTGCTTTTTACAATACACCAGCCTCAGTGCCACTTATCCTTGATAATATTAATGGTAAAATTGTACCGGCTAACAAGCGTGACGATCTAATACCTGTCTATAGTTTTAATGGAAAAAAACTCTGGCTCAATAAAAAGAAAAGCCAAGGTATCGTGGCTGGAGCATCACAACGATTAAAGCGCTGGGCAGATCTAAATCAGCGTATAAATATCGATGATCTTAGGCAACCAAAATTGAGAATGGAGTAAACAATGACACTTTTAAATCAAATATACTCACTGTTAGTGACATTGTTTTTATTAATCATGTCAAGTCTGCTTTATTTTCAATTTACTGAAACTAAAGCTTTTATGAAGAGTCAGATGGAGTCTGATTTAAATAACACATTAACATCGCTGAGTTTAAGTTTAAAACCACATTTAGAAACAGGTGATGAAGCGACTGTTAACACCTTAGTCAATGTTATTTTTGAAGGTGGGTTTTATAAAAAAGTAAAATTGACATGGCTTGCTGATCAAAACGAAAAAATCTGGGTAAATGAGGTTTCGATTGATCAGGTCCCAAAATGGTTTATCGACTTAAACCTTTTTGATAAGCACAGTAAAGAAGTCACCATTACCTCTGGTTGGCTGCAGTTGGCAATACTAAAAATTGAATCGAACCCTGCGATTGGTTACCGAGAGTTATGGCGGATTATGAATGATACTGTCATGGTCTTTGCTATATTGTTTTTACTTTCATTTGTTGTGCTGCGCCTACGGTTAAGAAAAATTTTAAAGCCGCTCTATAAGGTAGCAAAACATGCACGCGATGTTTCTCAACGTAAGTTTCACTCAGACTTGGCGTTGCCATCTACTTTAGAACTGCAAGAGGTTGTAGTCGCTGTGAACTCAATGTCAGGTCAATTAAAACACGTTTTTAATGCGCTGGATGAGGAAATCGACAGCCTTAAAAAAAATACACTGTGGGATAAAGTATCGCAACTTCCTAATCGGTTATACCTCACTGGCCAGCTAAATAGTTGGTTAAATGAACCTGATTTTGGTGCCTTATTACTTGCTGATTTTAGTTGGCTAGAAGAAATACACAGTAAATATGGTTATCAGATGCGTGACAAAACTATTCGCAAATTGGCAAAAAACCTTACTACAGAATTAGCTTTATGTTCAGAATCTTTAATAGCTCGTATCTCCAATACTGAGTTTGTTTTTTTAGTTCAAAAGGCTAACAAGCAAAAAGTTAGTGAGTATTTACAAGTGTTGATTCGCCTTATTAATGATGAATTACTTCATTCAGGTTTAGAGCCAAATCAGAATTTTGCTATTGGTGTTACCGAACGGAGCCCGGCAATAACGCGAGTCGAGTTATTATCTCAGGCCGATAATGCCCTGCAAAAAGCATTAAATGAAAATAAAGTAAGTCATTGGTTTTATGTCAAAACTGAAAAAGAGTTTGGCCGAGAGGCATGGCGTAAACAATTGGAAAAAGCGATTAGAAAAGACGATTTTCGCTTTAAATGGCAGCCTGTGCAGCAATGTTTGGATAATAAAATCATTCATCGCGAAATATACTGTTGGTTAGAGCTTGAAGGCAATGTCATTCAAGCGGGACAATTTATGCCTTATGTTGAGCAATTTTCACTAGGTTATCAATTAGATAAATGTTTGCTAGAAGCGATTAATGCCCAGGATCTATTTTCATTACACACCGACCCTATCGCCATTAATTTATCTCGAAAAAGTATTAGCACGCCAGATTTTCACGTTTGGCTTGCCTCTTTCTTAAAAAAGGTAAGCGAGCCTGAAAAAATTTACTTTGAAATATCCGAACCTGGTGTAACGCAACATTTAGCAGAGTGTATTCAACTGTCTGAAATAATACACAGTTCAGGGGCTAAGTTTGGTGTTGATAATTGTGGTAGGCAGATGGGTTCATTAAGCTATTTACAGGAGTTAAAGCCTGATTATATAAAACTGGATCTGTCTCTTTCTTGCTACAACAACGAAAAAGAGCAAAAAAACCATCAAAATTTAGAGCTTTGTCGTGCTTTAGTTAACATAGGTCGAGGGTTAAATATTAACGTTATTGTCACTGGTATTGAAGATGAAAAGCATTTAAGCACAATAATGACGTTACGCGCTGACGGGTATCAAGGCTATATTTTACCGCCAGTCGATATTAATAAATGTAAACCTGATGGGCGCTAGATATGTCTGATGCCTAGCTAATTTAACTTGTTAGCTAAGTATGAAAAAAGTACCAGAATTTTTACTAATCCTTTAATATTAATAGATGTTAATGACCTTTATTTCATCATATAGGTCGATTTAATGTATGAGCAAGATTTGCCTGCTTAGCCGTTACTGATGTCAGTATTTTCGTTGCGAAATTTTTGTCAATGACGTATTGCCTTGTTGAATTATCACTAAAGGGTTGAGCTAAATTCAATTCTTTTTACTAAATTATTAATTATTTTTCAACTACTTAAGTCGTTGTGATTGATGCCAGTCAAGCTATTATTACCAATTTTACCAACTGGCGATGCTAGACTATTAAACTAAGCCTAGCAACAAGCCACTACTGTCATTAAAAAAACTAATCGTTTAAAAAATAGCATACTGCTTAAGCAGTGCGGTATTAGATTATGTTTTTACCAAATAGGAGAAATCAGCTGTCATTGGTGCATTCATCGCGCGCTAATGACGAAAAAAATATTCAAGTATTGGCTTTAATTAAGTCATGCCATTATTTGCTATAGAGGCATCAAGCTGATAGATAATTGCTAAAATTAGACAGTATTAATGATGCTATCCCCAAAGAAAATAAGCCAATATTTTATAAATTACAACATGTTAGATTTTTAATAGTATATTAACTCTAATTTGTGTAGTATAATTACTCTAATGAAGACGCTGCCTCGTTAAATGGTTAGCTTCGTCTCAACCCTATATTGTTTTATACACTAAACAGATAAATAGTTATGACCTTTAAAAATATAATATTTGCTGCAGTTTTGGCTTTAGTCGTGCAATCGGTGTTAGCAGAAACACACTTATCATTACAAGCAATGCATGGTCCTAATGCCGAACAATTAACAAGCTCATCTTTTGCTATGCGGATGAGCAAAAATGGCCGTTTTATGATGTTTAGTACGCCAAAATTTGAGGCAACTACTAGTTTAGATTTTCAATATTATGTGCAAGATATGAAATCTGGGGAAACGACTTTAGTTTCTGAAGTTGGTTTTCACAATGATATGCAAAGTTTTGGTATCAGTGAAAGTGGACAGTTTATTGCTTATATTCGCTTCGCAGAAATCAATAATTTTTCCAAAAAAGTATTAGTTATTAAAGATCTTGCATATAACACTAGCCAAATCATCTCGAACCTTACTTTTGTTAGTAATAACAGGTTATTTGTAACTAACACAGGTGATGTCATTTACCGCAATAGAACACCCGATAACAGCCAATATCAGATTAATAAGTATAAAAAAGGTTTAGGCTCTTCATCATTATTGACCGGTAAAAAGTTATTAATTGGGGGCATTGATACTTCAGGTAATCATATTGCTTATCTAGAAAATTGGACAACACCGGCAGGCTTTGCAACAGTGGGTGGTTTTATTTTAGATACTACAAGTGGGCAGAGCCAAGCCGTCGGTACACAAAATTATGACGCAACCGCTGTAACAATTAATGCCTCTGGCAGTATTGCTGCCGTTGGCTATAGTAATCCGCCTGTTAGTAATACGCCGATGCTGCAAGTAAGAACATTAAAGACAGGTAGCTTAACAGCAATATCTGAGGGACAGGCTAAGGTTGAGGGCATGAGTGCGTTACGTGATTTAAGTAATGCCCTTGATATTTCTGAAGATGGTCGCTTTGTGTCTTTTCGTGCCCGCCTCACCAGTGAACACCCTGATTATAATGTCGCTGAAGTATTGGGTACTGGCGTTTTTGATAGACTCTTTCGTTTAGATGTCACCACGAAAAAAGCAATAAGTGTTAGTAAAACATTCGATGGTAGTGCAAATGATAATTTTGTAAATCAGGGCAATTATATTTCTAATGACAGCCGAGTTGTTGCGTTTGCAGGGGCAGTAAAGAACTTACTACCGACCAGACCAAATAGTGTTGAAGAACCCTATCATGCAATGATAAATACCTTTACGTCGAATTATTCATTTGTTGGCATGCCTAATTCGGAGCAAAATTGGAAGCACTATAGCAGTATGTCATTAGTTGCAGATAACACATGGCAGGGTGTATTGTCTTTTGATGGTAACGGTGTTGATGCTTTTAAAATCGATGCGGGTGGGACTTTCTCAGGCCCTGATTATATACCAACGGCTAATTGGTCTGAAAATTATGGTGAAGGCGGTATTGCCTTTGGTAATAACATTTATCCTAAACAAGGTGCGGGTAATTATAGTATTACCTTTAACGATATAACCAAACAAATAACCATGACCAAAATAATAGCCAAGGCATCCACCGTCGATGTGACTTTTACTTGTCATAATGCTAATACGTATTATGGCCAAAGTATCTATGCTGTCGGAAGTATTGATGCGTTAGGAAATTGGGATGTGTCACAAGCGATTAAACTAAACCTGACAAACTACTCGACATGGCAAGGTAAAATTGCATTACCTGCAAACACGCAGGTAAAGTGGAAATGTATCAAACGTGAAGAAGCGGATCCAAACAAGGGTGTTGAATGGCAAGGTGGTGCTGACACTGTTATCAATACTGAGCTAACGCACAATTCATCCGCAAGTTTTTAAAATTAATGGGTATTTAATTTTCTGTTTTCTTTAGGCGATAAAGTCTTTCGTTTATCGCCTATAACAATGCCCTGACCGATGATGCACTTCATTACTGTCGTAATATCAATACCATAAACTACTTGTAATAATTCTGTAATATTACTGTCTTTTTATTGTCATAAATATACGTAATTATGTTTCTTTATTTTATCTAAAGGATTACTTAATGCGCGTTTCCAGCTTTTCACGGTTGTCCGTTACCGCCATCAGTATTTTTGCTGGGATTTTTTTGGCAACCATGTATCACGTTGGCGCATCGTTAAGTAAAAGCCAAACTCAATATAAGGGCTATCAAGCGCTTATTTCTCTAACCACTATTGAGTTTAACCGCACTATTGTCGAGTATTTACAAACCGGTGATGCGACATTATTGAACCAAGCACAAACTCAGCTCGATAATATCGTTAAACAAGCAGATGCCTTAAATATTGCCAAACTTTCCAAGCAAATCAAGCCTCAGGCGAAAGACCTTGCTCATGATATTGAGACCAAATTTCGAGCAATGGGTAAACTCAGTGGTGATCCGTTAGTGTTATTAAGAAATGGTGAACAAGAAATGTTTGCCATTACCAATGACTTAGCTCAATACATAGCAAGATCTGAGGTGTTAACACAGCCTGCTCAATTTAGTTATCTGTCTATTATTCAAAAGATAAGTAAGACACTGTCTGATTTAGTTCGAAGTAGAGAAGCTATTTTCACTCAGCAACAGAGCAATGCTGACTCGGTTTTCCCTCTGCTGCAAGAATTACAAACCTTAGGTTCTTTATTGGCGGCAAAACCCGCTTTAGCCATTTATGAAGAGACAGATGAAGATTTATTTGATGATGATTTATTAGGTGAAGCGGATGAGCCAGAAGATTTAAGTATTGATGCTATCAATGAATTACAGTCATTATTTAATCGCTATCAAAGAGAATTAGAAAACACCTTGAATCAGCAACGACAAAGGCAAATGGGCTTTGCCTTGTTGGCTCGTCAAGTAGGTAATATAGAAAAGGCTATTATGCAGGGTGAGGCAGAAATATCTGTTGCTCAACAAAGAATTAATGACCAGTTATATATCATTGTGATTGGTTTACTGGTTTTTTTAGTGGTGTTCCTAGCTGCTAATTATTGGTTACAACGCACAGTGATACTTAAGCCATTACGTAAATTACGTGATAGTTTTGTCACCCTGATGGAGCAAGGTAAGGTTGATAATATTGAAAATGTCGATAAACGGACAGAGTTTGGTGAAATATCAGCAAGCTTTAATCACATGGTCAATAAATTAGCGCAAGATGATAAAGAAAAAGCCAAACAACTTGATTTAGTTGCAAAAGCCTTAACGACCATGGAAAGTCAAGCAAAGAGTATTTATCAGTCGTCACATACCACAAGTGAACATGTGCAAGGGGCAAGAAAAATAATGCTAGCCTTAGGCGAAGCAACTGAAATGGTCAATACGTTATCAGGGCAGGTGGTTAGTAATGCGCAAGCAACCAAGCAAGCGATGGCAGCCAGTCAACAACAAGTTTCGCAAGTATTGGCGGCCAGTGAATCAACTAATTTAGCTGCTCAGCAGAGCAAAAAAGCGATAACCTCGTTATTTAACTCGGTTGAATCGGTCACTTCTATTGTTGATGTCATTAGCGCTATCGCTGATCAAACTAACTTATTAGCATTAAATGCTGCCATTGAAGCGGCAAGAGCCGGTGAGCATGGTCGCGGCTTTTCTGTCGTTGCCGATGAAGTACGCCAATTAGCTGGAAAAACACAAGAGTCATTAAAGCAAATTTCTCAGCGTTTAAGTCAATTGCAAGGTGCAAGTAACTCAATTGAAGGTATTATTAATGACATTGAACAAGCTTCGCATAATCAACGTGTTATTGCCGATGAATTACAAGAGACTGCACTTGCCGTCTCAGGTCAGGCTGAAGTGTCAGCAACTGTGGCGCAAGACACGCTAGAACAAATCACCTTACAACGAGACCATTTTGTTGCGTTCGAGCAAGCGATGGCAAATGTTGATAAAGAGGTCAGTGATTCACAACAATTATCTAATGTCATCTCGGTTGATGTTGGCAATCAAGTAAAAGATATCAGTCTTACCCTGAATAAAGCCAGCTAAGTGGTTATAATACTGATATCGACTTAACGTAGGTTTTGACTAAGCAACCAATTAAAGGTAATCACATGATCGAAAAAAATAGCGTAATGCCGGCAGGTAACTTACAACAATTGAAAAATGGTGAGATGCTCAGCCATGATACTGCTGAGCTTTTTGCGTCGAAAAAAGTGGTTTTATTCGCAGTCCCTGGCGCGTTTACCCCAACATGTTCTGCAGCCCATTTACCCGGTTATGTGGTAGCTGCTGACGAATTTAAAGCGAAAGGCGTTGATGCCATCATCTGTTTATCAGTCAATGATGCTTTTGTTATGAATGCTTGGGGCGAATCACAAAATGCTGAAAATATCATGATGCTTGCGGACGGCGATGGCAGTTACACTAAAGCGCTTGGTTTAGATATGGATACAGGCGCTTTTGGAGGTGTGCGCTCGCAACGTTACGCCATGATTATTGAAAATGGTACCGTGACCAGTTTACATATAGAGCAAGCTAAATCTTTTGAAGTCAGTAAAGCTGAAGCTATTTTAGCGCAACTGTAGTTGTTAAAGACAATGAATACGCAAAAGTAAACAAGAATGATTTGCTTTATTAAGTAATTGGTTTTTAAGGTTTTTTTGCTGTTTCTGCTTGTGTTTTGGTTTGAGAAAAGGCAAAATACGCTCAATTTAAAAACTTCAAGGGTAAATCATGTTAAAAGCTGAAATGGTAGACAAGTTAAATCAACAACTTAATTTAGAGTTTTATTCCTCAAACTTGTATTTACAAATGAGTGCTTGGTGTGAAGAAAAAGGCTTTGCAGGTGCAGCCCAGTTCTTACGTAAACATGCCAACGAAGAAATACAGCACATGAATCGTTTGTTTGCTTATGTCAGTGAAACGGGTGCATTACCGATTATTGGCGCTATTGATGCGCCACCATATCAATTTGAAACCTTAGGTCAGTTGTTTGAAATAACCTATGAGCACGAATGCTTGATTACTGAGCGTATCAATTCATTGGCACATGAAGCTTTTACCGGTCAAGATTATTCAACCTTTAACTTCTTGCAGTGGTATGTTGCCGAGCAGCATGAAGAAGAAACATTGTTTAAAGGTATTTTAGATAAAATTAACTTAGTCGGTAATGACGGCCACGCATTGTTCTTTGTTGATAAAGACCTCGCTGAATTAGCTAAAACTGGCTCTGAAAGTATCATCAATCAAGCGTAATCTCGCTTGCACTTTAGGCTCTTTGCAAAATACATTGGTTGTTTTGCGAAAGTACTAAATGTGGCAATTGCCCCGATGCCAGTGTTAAGCTGGCATCAACATTATAAACTTCACGCAATACATCACTAGTTAATACCTTATTCGCTTTTCCTGAAATAACCAGCTTACCATTTTTTAGTACATACAATTTATCAGCAAAGCTTGCGGCGAGTGACAAATCATGGACAACAATCACTACTCCAGCACCTTTATCGGCAGCGGCTCTTGCCAAAGACATGACATGATACTGATGATATAAATCTAAACTTGATGTTGGCTCATCAATTAATAAGTAGGGTGTGCCTTGTTTAGCAATAACCGATGGCTCTAACGCCGGTGAAAGTTGTGCTAATACCCTCGCTAATTGCACCCGTTGTTGTTCACCGCCTGACAAGGTAGTAAAACACTTCTTCGCTAAATGACTGACCTCAACTTGGTCAATGGCCTGACGGGCGTAATTATTAAGTTGCTGCTTACTGCATTGCTCTTGATGACAATAACTTGCCATTTCAACAACCTCAGTAACACTAAAAGGGAAAGCTAACTCATAACTTTGCGTAAGCACAGCTCGGCGTTGTGCTAATTCAATGGGGGTAAATTGCTCAATGGCAGTATCATTTAAATACACTTGCCCCGATTGCAGGGTTAAATCACCACTAAGTGCTTTTAGTGCAGAAGATTTACCCGCGCCATTCGGGCCAACAATAACCACACATTCCCCTGCAGCAACCGATAAACTGATATCATTTAATAAGGTATTACCACCGCGCTGTGCCGTGGCATTTTGTAAGCTAAGCATAAATTATTTTGCCATATTCTTATATGTTTTCATCAACATAATTAAAAAGAAAGGACCACCTAGGGCACTGGTAATAAGACCTATAGGCACTTCAGCAGGAAGAATGATAGTGCGTGCTAATAAATCAGAAGCAGTTAACAATAACGCCCCGAGCAACATACTACCGGGCATTAAATAACGGTGATCAGTACCAACGATCAAACGAATCAGATGGGGTACTACAAAGCCGACAAAGCCTATCATGCCGGTTACTGCAACCGCTGCACCGATACATAACGCCGTTAAAATAAAGACACGCTTTTTAAGGGCATCGACATTAAGACCAAGATGTTTTGCTTGTGCTTCACCTAAGAGGTATAAATTTAGCGGTTGTGATAAGCGATATAAACCAACAATGGCAATAACAATGGCAATTAACGACGGCAAGACCAGTGCCCAATGATTACCCGCTAACGAGCCCATGCTCCAAAAGGTTAAATCTCGTAATTCCTGATCATTACTAATCAAAGTCAGTACGCCAATAAAGGCACCGACAATGGCGTTAACGGCAATGCCAGCCAGTAGTAAACTAATAACGGTAAACTGACCTGAAAAACCACTAAGTCGATAAATAAAACCACAGACCGCTAAACAACCTAAAAAAGCACCAACTGGCACTGCATATAAACCAAAGGTAGCAGTAAAGCCGGTAAACAAGGTATTACCTAACACAATGACGGTTACTGCGCCTAGTGCGGCGCCACTAGAGACGCCAATAAGGCCAGGATCAGCCAATGGGTTACGAAAAATGGCTTGCATTGCGGCACCACAAACGCCTAAACCGGCGCCTACAATGAGAGACAATATTACCCGGGGAAAGCGAATCTCCCATAATATCGTTTGTTGCAAGGACCCTTTATCAGCACCAGAGAGTATTGCGAACACTTCCGCCCAAGAAATAGCAACACCACCAATACTTAATGCCGCCAGCCAAATTAACAAACAAGCAGATAATAAGATGGGCAATAAGCCTTTACGCGCGGTTTCGCGCTCTATTACAACATGACCTAAAGCAAGCATGATAAATTCTACTTACTCGCTTTGTTGAGTGCCGCTAATGAGTAGCCACTGGGTAAATTAATCTCAGGATATAACTTTTTAGCCACTTCAATAACCGCTTTTGGCGTACGTGGGTTCATGCCCAATAAATAGGTACCGTCAAAGCTATAAACACGGTTATTTTTGACCGCATTAGTAAATTTAAAGTGGCTTTGATTGGCAATATCAACAGCGGGGTCATTACCGTGGCGGCTCATCATTAAAATAACGTCAGGATTCATTTCTAATACCGCTTCCGTTGAGATTGCTTTCCAGCCTTGTAATTGCTCGGCAACATTAGTCGCTTGTACTGCAGTGATAACTTCATTGGCAGAAGTTGCTTTACCTGCGACTATAGGTTGGCCGCTACGCATACTTAAAATGAATAATACTTTAGGCGTACTTTGTTTTTGTTTTAAGACAAAATTGAGTGCTTCCCTATCACGTGCTACTTGATTAACAAGCTGCTCACCCTTTTCTTCAACACCCAGTAAGCTGGCTATCTTGCGTATTTTAGCTTCAATACCAAGGTAATTATCTTCTTTGCTGAAAATGTAATTCGCTAGCCCGGTTTGTTGTAACTGTGCTAATACTTTTGGTGGCCCAGTATCTGCTTCACCCAGTAATAAAGTCGGTTTAAGTGATAAAACACCTTCTGAGCCTATTCTTCGAACATAACCGACTTGCGGTTTTTGTTTCGCTTCAATCGGGTAAATACTGGTACTGTCAACGCCAACAATTTTGTCTTGCTCACCTAGGGCATAAATTATTTCAGTAATTGAACCACCCGAGACCACAATTCGCATATCGTCAGTATTTGCATAGCTAACCTTACTCAATAACAAAGCAAGTAAAGTAAGTACCAATACACAGGACTTTATTGAAAAATTGTACAACATAGTAGGGATCTCATTCACAAATAAAAATTTCCGTGCTAATATACCACCACATGCGAATGATAACAATTCTTATTAGTCTTACTGATTGAATTAGAGCTCATGAAAATATTTATTACATTAGTTATATCTTTGGTAATACATCTCTACTTTTTATCCAACAAAGTAGTGCATCAGCCTGTGCAAATTTCGGGCGCAGTTAAAGCCAATGTAATCGGTTTAAATATTGTGCAAACACCACAAAAACCGCAAATACAAAAAAAAGTGACGCAAGAAGTGGTGGTTGAAAAAGCAATGAATACTACGCGCTTTAAGGGTAAAGAGTTATTAGCTACGCAAGCAGAAGAAGTGGTAAAGCCGGTTGAATTCGTTAAAGCGCCGGAGCCAGTTAAGCAAGTAGAAAAGCAAGTAGAGCCTGAGTTTGCAGAGCCAGTGAAGCAAATTGCCAAAGCTGACAGCAACGCAAGTAGTGTTGCTAGTGCGCGAAAAATAACCGAAAAAATTGGTTTACAAGATAGCCCGGTGATCTTAGAGCAACCGCCTTTATTTAAAGCGCCAAGACCGCCGTTAAATTATCCGAACAAAGCACGTAAAAGAGGCTATCAAGGCATTAGCTTGGTGATGATCAGTTTAGACACCTCGGGCAGTATTGAAACGGTAGTCTTGGTTAAAAGTAGTGGTTATAAAATTTTAGATAAAGCCGCATTAAACAATGTCGCTAAGTGGCAGTTTCACCCGGTAAAACACAATGGCCAATTAGTTAAAGCACAATTTGAAGTGCCGATTAATTTTGCTCTTAACTCCTGAGCCTGATTTGGTTGTTGCTAACTCTCTTTAAATACTTCAGTAAATAAAATAAAGGTTTAATTATGCCCCAGTGGTTTTCGGCTATTGGCTTTACAGCTTGGCCATTACTTATTATGTCAATTATTGCATTAGCCTTAATGATTGAAAAATGCCTGTGTTTTGCGGCGGCGATTTATCGCTATCAGCAAGCTAGAAAAAAGACTGATGATTTGGTTAATCAGCTTAGTGAACATAATCAACAAGCAGGACAAGCACAAGCATGGAGCCAATTGTGCTTACAGCATTTACAAACTAAATGGTCAAAACGATTACCTCTACTTAGCTTAATTGGATCACTTGCCCCTATGGTAGGTTTATTAGGTACAGTGTGGGGCTTAGTGGTTATGTTTAGAGACTTAGCGGCAAGTCAACAAGCGGTAACCCCAGCATTATTAGCAGATGGCTTATGGCAGGCAATGTACTCAACCATGGCAGGTTTATGCTTGGCTTTACCTTGCTTATTAATTAGCGGTGTTTTTACTGCGGTTCATGGCCGCCTGAGCAATAGTTACGTACAGTTATTCAATCAAGCCCATTACCAGTTAACGTATCAAGAGTCATTCAATGTTACCGCTTCATAAACCAGAAACTAATACTTTAGTGATGCCTGATATAACCGCGCTACTCGATGTGCTGTTTATTCTACTGGTATTTATGCTGCTGACTGCGGCAATCAAATTAGACATGTTGACGGTGACTTTACCAACCGCGGGTAGTGAAGCACAATCGATTGAAAACGTTAAAAAGCCACTAGTGCTGAGCTTACAGTTTAACGATGAAAAATTAACTTATGGTTTGGCAGAACAACCTTTTGAATCACTTGATAGCTTATTTGTAGCGCTTGCTGAAAAAAATAATGCAAATAGTACATTAGTGCTAGCAGTGGATGAAAATACGCCAAGTCATTATTTAATCAATCTTTTATCTGAGCTCTCTGCAAGAAACTTTCCGGTAGCGAATTTATTAATTGATAAAAAGTAATGATAATGCTTCTCATTTAGATTTAATTGGAGTATATTAGCGCCAAATTAATACTGACGCGTACAAAAAACAAGCTATCAGTATTGTCAATCGCTTATATAATGAGGACAAACCATGCGCATTACCCCATTAGCACTCGGCATTACCGCCGCGCTAACTTCGACCCTATCATTAGCGGAAGAAATCCAAGCTGAAGCTGTATTAACTACGCTAGATGCTGTTACCGTAACGGCTACACGTACTAAAAAATCAACATTAGAATCGGCACAAGCCGTGAATGTTGTTTCGTCTGACACTATGGAACTTGAAGTGGCTTCATCAGTATTTGATGTACTCGATATGGTGCCTAATACTTCAGCTACGGGTGGTCCTCGTGGTTTAGGGCAAAAATTTAGTGTGCGTGGTTTTGACGATGCCGAAGATGTTTTGGTTACCGTTGATGGCGCTATTCAAACCTTTGAAAAATATCGCATGGGTAGCTTCTTTGGTGATTCTGAACTATATCGCACCGTGAGTATTAAACGCGGGCCAAGTACCGTACTTCATGGTGGTGGTGCCTTAGGTGGCCTAGTACAAGTAGAAATGAAAGACGCCAGTGATTTTCTTGGTGTTAACGAAAAATACGGTGCCAAAGTAAAATTAGGCTACGACAGCAACAATGAACAAAAAAATGCCAGTATATTTGGCTATGCTCGCCCGACAGAAGCGTTAGACATTTTAATAGGTTATGTTGATAGAGATTCAGACGATTTTGAATTATCAAACGGTGAAATGTTAGATAATTCTTCTACGGCAATGCAATCATTCATGGCTAAAGTAGAATACTACTTAACTGATGAACAACTACTTAGTTTGTCGGTGAATCTTGGTGAAGACGACCAATTAACCGAGTTTAATAACACCGACCCAGGCCCTTGGGGGGTGTTACGCAGAGCCACTTCACAAGACGTAACCACCTTGAGTTATAGCTATCAACCAGAAGATTCAAACTACATTGATTTGAAAGTAGTCTACGGCAACACTCAATCACATGTCACCGAAAGTGATGGCACAGGTCCTATCTTACCTGACTATATTGGCTTGGAATCACGATACGAATATAACATTGATACTTTAGATATTGTTAATACCTCACGCCTTGGTCAGCATACCTTAACCTATGGTGTACAGTATTCTACTAAAGACCGTGTTGGTGAAAAAACAGGTTATCCTTGTTTACAATATGATCCCTCTGGTCGCGTTTGTATTGCCAATGGCAGTGTTGCTGAAACGTCAGAAATTACTTCACAACCGGGCGGCACGCAAGAACGTTTAGGGGTTTACCTACAAGATGAATACACTTGGCAAGATCTTACCTTGATTGCCGGTGTGCGTTATGAAACCTATGACACAACAGCCACAGATAAGTTTGCTCAAGCATTTGCGCCAGTTGATACTAAGGTATCGCATGATCAAGTGGTGCCAGCTGCTTCTGTGATTTATAAGCTTAACGAGCAATTTTCAACCTTTGTTAACTATCAAGAAGGTTTTAGAGCGCCATTAATTGACGAAGTATACGACCAATACCAAGGACGTTTACCTAACCTTGATTTAGATATTGAATCAAGCACCAGTAAAGAAATAGGTTTAACCTTTAATGAAAGTGGTATTTTTGGTGATATTGACGCCTTAACGGCACGGGTTATTTATTTTGATATCAGCGTTGATGATGAAATATTAAGTATTACTGACCGCGTAACTAACCCAATGCCTAACCCAAGATACAACAATGTGGGTGCCAATGACCGTGATGGTATTGAATTTGAAGTGAACTATTCAGCACTGTGGGGCTTTGCTAATTTTACTTACAGTAATATTTCTGGCACAGACCAAGACAATCAAGCGATGTGGTACCTACCTGCTGATAAAATTGCCTTAAACACTGGCTTATACTTCTTCGATGACAGCGTTACTACCGGTTTAAAAGTGCTTAATGTGGGTGAGCGTAAAGATGTTCAAGCACAAGATCGTATGGGCAACATAACACTTGCCGACCATGATTCGTATACCTTGGTTGATCTCTATGTCAACTGGGCTATTACCGAATCACTTAACTTAGGTGTAGCGGTTGATAATTTATTAGACGAAGAATACCAAGTGGTCGCTGGTACCGGTGGCGCAATTGGTGAATACGGTATTGGCCGTAATATCAAAACCCAATTAAGCTTCGCTTTTTAAAAAGTGCTCAGGGGGCTTAGCCCCCTGATAAAGCCATCAAATAAAGTCATCAAATTTTTAAAAAATTAACATTACAGATGTTAATAGAAAGCAAAAGTAGAGAGTAGCAAATGAACGAATTACTAACACAATTTCAAACCATCAAAGAACAAGAGCCAAAACTTCGCTTTGTTGATGTCGCCAATAAAATGGGGGTATCTGAAGCTGAATTACTGGCTGCTCATATTGGTGAAACTGACGTTGTTCAACTCGATGATAGCCAAATTGCCGATATACTGAAGTCGTTTAAAAAGCTGAACCATGTTATGGCGTTAACGCGCAATAAATCAGTGGTTAACGAGCTTAAAGGTGCTTATGAAAAGCTATATGTTTCAGAACATGGTAACAGTAAAATGGCGATGGCCATTAACCCTAAAGGTATTGACTTACGCATATTTTTAGACAAATGGCGTTTTGCTTTTGCGCAAAAAACTGACAAGTTAAACAGCGTACAATTTTTTGATCACCATGGTCGTGCTGTCCATAAAGTTTACACTACACCACAAAGTGATTTAAGCGCCTTTGATGATATTGTTGCGCGTTTCACTCTAGCTGAGCAATCGTCATCTATTGAAGTGCAGCCCTATCAAGCGCCAGAAGAGGTTGAACTAGCCGATGATGAAATCGCCGTGGCTGATTTTCAACAAGCCTGGGCTGATTTGCAAGATGTGCATCATTTTCCGGCGATGTTAAAAAGGTTTAATGTTTCAAGAACACAAGCGCTTAGACTTGCTGGCAGCCAATGGGTTACGCCAGTAAGTAGCCAATGTTTACCGACTATTTTAGAAAATGCGCGTGATCACAAGGTTGAGCTCATGGCCTTTGTTGGTAATGACGGCATGATTCAAATATTCTCCGGGCAAGTGAACAAGTTAAAGCAAATGGGCGAGTGGTATAACGTACTCGATAGTGACTTTAATTTACATGCCAAACTCGATGAATTCGACAGTGCTTATATTGTAAGAAAACCAACCGATAAAGGTACTGTTGTGGTGAGCTCTGTTGAGTTTTTCAACAAGCAAGGTGAAACAATACTGACCCTATTTGGTTACCGCCAAGAAGGTAATGCTTCAGCTGCTGATTGGGACAATTTACTCACTAAAATAAGCTAACGTCTCTAAATTCAGTGTTTACGAGATAAAATCTTTGAGGTGATTAGGCGTTTAAGCCTAACCACCTCAAATCAATACGGTTTAAGTTAGAATAAAAGCTGCAATTTAAATAATGCCTTAATGAATAAGGCACTGAAAAAGATACCGACAATATGATGCAGCAGTTGATGGAAACGAGAAAACAATGGCATCAATCTTTTTTGCAAGCAGACATTGAATCTTTGCAAGCTATTGAGTCTGATTCATTTAAAGCAATAAGTGAGTTTGGCATAGAAAATACACAAACGCGCTATATAGCCATCAAAGAGAGAAAGTCTCAAGGTAAGTGGTTTAAGCAAAGTGCTGTCGCTACAGACATTAATATTGAATTCAATGAGATAGATGCAGGATGCATTGTCACCGGTTTAGGTGAAATCAAGGCAAATGAAAACGTCATTCGAAAAGTATATTTCTCCGAGCTCTGGTCTTTTACTGCCAAGGGTTGGCAAATTCAGCACCTTCATATCTCCAGTGCTAATTAATAAAGCATGCTTTTAGCATAATCCTCTAGTCACACCGTTATACCGCGATAAGGCCCTATTGTTATGAGTAGTGTGAAGAGTATTCTGAACAGTATGGCCAAAGCGCTTATGTATAAAACCATAGCTTGTTATACTAGTTGCTGTCATAGCTTTTATTAGTCATAAGGTTTTTTGTGGTTACAACAGATGTATTAGTCATAGGTGCTGGCGCAGCCGGTTTAATGTGCGCCGCTACTGCAGGGTATCGCGGTAAATCAGTTACCGTGCTCGACATGGGTAAACGCCCAGGCAGAAAAATTCTTATCTCTGGTGGTGGTCGTTGTAATTTTACCAACGAAAATGCCGGCCCTGAGCATTATATTTGTCAAAATCCGCACTTTACTAAATCGGCACTTAGCCGTTACACAGCGCAAGACTTCATTGAATTGGTTGAACGCCACGGCGTTGATTATCATCATAAAACCTTAGGGCAATTATTTTGTGATAATAGCGCGCAAGATATTGTTGAT
This sequence comes from Colwelliaceae bacterium MEBiC 14330, assembly GCA_040779365.1. Taxonomy (GTDB): domain Bacteria; phylum Pseudomonadota; class Gammaproteobacteria; order Enterobacterales; family Alteromonadaceae; genus Colwellia. The sequence continues at coordinate 14,443 of JBFONR010000020.1, read as the reverse complement.
CTCTTACTGACCGAGTGTGAATGGGCAGGGGTAAAACTTGCTTTAAGAACCGAAGTGCTCTCTGTTGAAAAAGTATCTACCAGCGAAGGCGAGCGCTTTGTGGTAAACACCACAGCTGAGCGTTATCAGTGTACCTCGTTAGTGGTAGCATCGGGTGGATTAACCATGCCAAAACTTGGCGCTACGCCTATCGGCTATAAAATTGCTGAACAGTTTGCATTAAACGTATTACCCACCACGGCGGCATTAGTGCCGTTTACTTTGCATGACCACGACAAACAGCGCTTTGACGGTTTATCAGGCGTTAGTTTATTTACTGAAGTAAGCAGTGACTCAGGTGATAGCTTTCAAGAAAATATTTTATTTACCCATCGTGGCTTATCAGGCCCCGCCATCTTACAAATTTCGTCTTATTGGCGAGCAGGGCAGGCGGTCACTATAAACCTGTTACCAGAGACTAACCTCAATGAAATGTTGCCGCACTGGCAAAATAGCCAAGCAGACAAATCAGTAAAAAACTTACTGGCGACACTATTGCCGAAACGCTTCATTGAAGTGCTGGTTAAAGAGGGTGTCATCGCCGATAAACCAGTGAAACAACTCAACCATGCTGATATTCAGACCATAAGTGATTATTTGCATGCGTGGCAAATTAAGCCCAATGGCACTGAGGGCTACCGTACGGCAGAAGTGACCTTAGGGGGCGTTGATACCGATGAACTTTCAAGTAAAACCTTTGCCAGTAAAAAGCAGCCGGGGCTATTTTTTATTGGTGAAGTGATTGATGTCACCGGTTGGCTTGGTGGTTATAACTTCCAGTTTTGCTGGGCCAGTGGTTATGCCTGTGGGCAAGCGGTTTAGTGTATTCTGCTATTAAAAAATGAGACATTCTAATAGTAAAAGAGACAATTTAATAAAAAATGAGATAGTTGAATAGTTTGTCTCAAATTTATAGATAAAGGAATAGAGATAAATGGATTCTTACGTTGTTAAAGAAATAAAGAAATTAGACGTTGATTTAAATATAACGCTAGAGTCTTTAATTTTAGATACCTACGAGATAGTACCGGATTCAAATGTAAAAAATATAACAATAAGCAACTGTACGATAAGAAAGGGATTAAAAATCAAAGGAGCAGCACAAGGCTCTTGTCTTAATATCGAAGACTGCATATTTGAAAGCTATAACGGTATTACAATCGAAAACTCATGCTTTAGAGCCGTCTATATAAAAAACTCTGTGCTAATGGATAATCCAAATGGTGAAATGCAACTTAATTTCATGACTGGTATTGTTAGCAATACTCTGCAAGTCTTAAATAGTTATATTCATAATCTCTTCGTTAACAATATAAATATTAGTCTCGAAATTAAAAACAGCTCTGTTGAGTCTAAATTGCATTATTTCCCGTCAAAACGTGAAGATACAGAAAGGTCTTGGGCGTTTTTTGAAAACGTCAACTTTGAATCATCAGAAATCAAGTTCGCAGGAGCTGAGCTTGGTGAAATTCAATTTAAGAATATAAATACAGACATAGAAGCTTCTGGCAGATGCCATATTTTGGAGATAAAGCAAGACTTTGTTTTAGACCTAATATTCAAAAACGCACACTTCATCGAGACCTATATAGACTTGGAAAATGTAACGGTAAGAAGCATAGATGCAAACTCTTCTACGTTGGGTAAAGTTTTCAACTTTTTTGTGGGCAATATAAAAGAAGAATTAGAAAGAAAAGTAAATGTTATATCTATTACAGAATGCTCGCTTGGTGAATCATATTTTCACGGGCGTATAATTCATAACTCCATTGATTTTGGCCAAACAAACTTTCTGATGCCTCCAGAGTTTTATAACTCGGAAATACCTCAAGGTAGTATCTTTCCAGACTCTACGAACTTTTCGATTTGCGGCTCTGATACCAGTATTGCAGCTTTCAGAGCGCTTCGCCTACATATGGAAGAACAACGAAACCGGGAGCTGGAAGGTGAATTTTTTTATTTGGAACAAAAGTCTATTTTGAAAAAAGAAAAAGATTCAGGTAAGAAAAACTGGTTTAGATATTTTTATGGCCTTATTTCTGATTTTGGCAATAACGCAGTTAAGCCTTTGATCATTCTTATAACATCAATGTTTGTTTTTGCTATTATCTATGCTCTCTGGTTGTCTCCAAAAGTCTCAGTATACCTGCCTATTGATTTTGAACTAGTTTCAAAATCTTTGCACTTTTCTACTAAGCAAATGACATTGCCATTTTGGTCTGTAAGAAACTTAACTCCTCTAATTGATAAAGAGACTCAAACTCATCCAATAATGTACCTGGCTATTTTCCAAAGCTTAGTCTCGCTAACTTGTATTGCACTATCAGCCTTGGCTATAAGGTGGCGATTTAAAAGGGGCTAGGGACTAATAACTCCAATCCTCATAAGCCAGAGGCAGGCTATTAAGTAAGTCTCTGCGCTCAGAATAAAGATTGGGACACCCATAAACTGTTATTTACTTGGTTTTATTGGCAATGAAGAGAAACATTTACCTAAAGGTATAGCGTTTTCCTTGCTTGATTATTTAACTCTGGTAGAAGAAACAGGAAAAGTTATCAGAGCCGATAAGCGCGGTCATATTAATAAAGAAAATAGCCCGTTGTTAGCGGCTTTAGGTATCAATGGTGACGATTGGTTACAACTTGCTGAGCACTTTGGTAAACAATATCATCAAGCCGTTGGTTCTTTAGCAGAGCTTGATGCTTTTGCAGCTCATATTGGCAAGCAATGGATTGGCGGACATCGACAGCAATGACAAATATTTCATTAATACCCAAGTAAAGAATACACCCCCTCAAAAAAAGTGCTTAGCTGGCACTTTCGTGGAGTCAATTCAGTGATTTGACCTTTCAATTCAGTGATTTGACCTTCATAAGCAATATTTTCTTCATACATTCAGCGTAAAGCGAAAAATTAACGATTGTTTAAATTGGCATAACATTTTATGTACTGCATTGTTTGTGACAAAAATTTTTGGATGTCCTGTTTATTTTCTGTTTATTTTTTAATATATGGTTTTTTAGTTTGCTTTTTTATATGATTTTTTAGTGATAGCATTGCAAACCAATTAATACAAAAAAATAATAAGGATGTAAATGCTAACCAAAAATCTCCTGCTAATTTTCCTCATTACTCTCTTAGCCGCATGCGGCGGCGGAAGTGATGGTGAGACTTCACCAGAAAATAATGAATCTTCCTCTCAAAAAGATACAGCTCCCCCGGTCATTAATATAAATGGCGAAAACCCAATCACCATTGAAGCTGGAATAACCTATAAAGATGCAGGCGCAACAGCGCAAGATCTTAACGATGGAGCTTTAAGTGTTTCTGTTAATAATTCTGTTAACATAAATAAAACTGGCGAGTACGAAGTTAATTATACCTCAAAAGACAAAGCTGGTAATACTAGCATAAAAACACGCCTAGTAATTGTTCAAGACACAACTCCACCAAGCATTACTATTAACACAGTACATGATTTCACGTATCTAATTAGTTACGGTTACGTGTATAACGATTTTGGGGCAACTGCAACTGATACATTAGATGGTGAGGTTTCTGTTTCAGTGATAAACAATGTAGATACTGGAGTTGTCGGGGAACATACAGTTGAATATACGGCAAGCGATGCTGCAGGCAACACATCTAAAGCTGTCAGAAAAGTAATAGTTCAAGATACGCCGTTAGAGTCAATTGGTCTTGAACAAGATTTGTACCAATGCTTAAAAGTAAAAAATATTAAATATGCATCTGAAATAATAGAGATAGAATGTAAAGGTAAAAGCATTGGTCATTCTGAGGGAATTAGGTATTTAAGAAATTTAGAACGGCTTGATTTAGGCAACACTGAGTCCCCTGAAGGTCAACCGTTATTTAATGATATTGAAAATATTGATTTAACTTACAACACAAAGCTTAAATACCTCAACTTGGCATGGAACCAACTGACATCTATTGATATTAGCAATAACCATAACCTTGAGACTATAAATTTAGCACATAACGATCTGAATGTAATTGACCTAAGCAACAATGTTAAGCTTGAGGAATTAGATTTAAGCTTAAATAATCTATATAGAATTGATCTAGAAAAAAATACAAAACTTAGTAATCTCAAAATTTCTGGTAATAACATTAGAGAAATTGACATCAACAAAAACAGTGAGCTAGAGATCTTAGATATCGCTAACAATAAATTAGATTACATACAAATAAGTGAGAATAAAAATTTAATATATTTAAATATAGGTAGGAATAATCTCAATGAGATAGATTTAAAAAGTAATAGTAAACTTATAGAACTTGAAATAAACAATAATCAATTAAGTGAAGTAGATTTCAGCGCTAATAAAAACCTAACTATGCTAATAGCATATTCAAATGAATTTCAAGAAATAGATTTAACCGAAAACTCTCAGCTAATAGAGTTATCACTAGCTTACAATGACTTGTCTGAGGTAGATATTAGCAAAAATGTAAAACTTGAAGTTGTGCACTTGTACGAAAATGAACTTTCACGGCTAGATGTTACCAAGAACTTAAATCTCACTAGTTTAATGGCTTTCAGGAATAGCATTGAAGACATTGGTTTAACAAATAATCCTAAATTAGAAAGTTTATACCTATACGAAAATTTGCTGAGTGATATCGACTTATCCAATAATAGCGAGCTTGTTTATTTACTCTTATCCGACAACCAGTTGTCTGATATCGATGTAAGTAAAAATATAGCTCTTAAAAGTTTATTGTTAAAGAGAAACAATATAAATACTCTAGATATCAGTAACAATATCAGCATAGACTTTTTAAAATTAGACTCAAATGTTACATGTACAGGTAATAGCTGCTCTTTAAGGAATTAGTTTAAATATTAATTTATATTAGCTATGCTACCCATGACAATTTCATACAATGATTACTAGACTCATTCTTGCTAAGCTTTTAAAAAATGAATTTAATGCCCTTTGAACAATAAATGGCTCAGAGGGCAGTTATTTACGATTGATATTGGTCGATATATCGAATTTCAGCCAAGTTTTCTTAGATACGCCAAGTTAAGAATAGGGTTAGGTTTACTAAACAGAAGCTATTACGCGCTATTTAAATAGGCTTTGGCATTCGCTATACCATGCGTGCGCTTTAAACCTAAATGCTCACTAAACTCACACAAGTACTCAGCTATGCCTAAAACAAGTTATTATCGGTGGTCTAATAAATTATAAATCAGATATGCCACTAGTAAATGTTTGATGATAGTGAATTTTTAGCAGCATTGTCGCGGTATTTATTGGCATCACTCAAGAGTAGAGTAAAGCAAAGCGCTGACACAAAGCCAGCGTTTTACTTTCGAGCTTCAGTTGGGGTTAGCTAACAGTAGTCAGGCCTTGAGTACCATGAACAAATTTTAAGCTCGCCTGTCTTTCCGAATTTTCTTGATATGAAGTAGTGGTGATAGTATCGACAAAATGCCACGTTGATACTACTTCATCTGAAGAAAAGGTGACAACCATAAAACCACGATCTGAAACATTTAAGTATTGCAGATCATCGATTAACTGTTTGATTCCGGCCTCTGTCGCTGGTACTTCGGGTTCGCTAATGTTGAGGTATTGTTCCAAACCTGGTGAAGTCACTGAAGCGGTCGCAAATTCAACGCCGACAAAATTACCATTCATGTCTTTTAAGTTATTAGCCCATGCATTGTGAGTATCGCCAGCGAGCACAACTAAATTTTTGTTGTAGTTTTTAGCTGTTCCTAAAATGGTCTCACGTTCGACAAAATAACCATCCCATGCATCGAGGTTATATGGAATATTGGGTAATTGTAATAATCCCATTACCTCTGGTGTCAGGCGATCTTGGTTCGCTTGAAGCAAGGTTAATTGATCCACTGTTAACGTTGGATCATTTGCAGAAGCTCTCGCTGCAAGTTGAGCAATAGCCGCTAACTCAGCAAACTCTGGAATACTCATTTGCTGGGTTGCTATCGCTGCAGGTAAATTCATTTTACCCATTAATACTTGTTGAGCAAGTACCTGCCATTTGCTTGTACTTGAGGCTAACTTCTCTTGTAACCACCCCAGTTGCTCGGCACCGAGCATGGAACGATTCGGATTCAATAGATCAGCTGAAAATTGTTCAGCATCCAGACCTTGAGCTGTTGTGTAATCTGCGTAATCTAATTGTTTATCACGACCAACCACGCGTGTATCCAAGGTGTGAATATCAACTAGATCACCAAAAGAAAAACTGCGGTTGATGGTTTGATTATCGCCTAATGAAGCTGCACGAATTGGTAACCACTCAAAATAGGCTTGCATAGCAGCGAGTTTACGTTGCTCAAAATCACCCTCAGATTCATCATGGTTCTCTGCGCCATTAACATAAGCATCATTGGCAATTTCATGGTCATCCCAGACAGTAATAAATGGAGCGGTTGCATGCAGTCTTTGCAAACTTTCATCACCACGATATAACGCATAACGAGTGCGATAGTCGGCTAAAGTCAGTAACTCTCCAGCTGGAGTTACTTGGCGTCCCATTGCTTCTGCATTTTCTGCTCCATACCCGTCAGCACCATATTCATAAATGTAATCACCGAGGTGTAACACGGCGTCAAGCTGTTCTTGTTGTGATGCAAGATCGTAAACGTTAAAAAAACCCGTTGGGTAATTAGAACAAGACATTACCGCAAGTTTTACACTTTCAATATTACCAGTGGCTAGTGTTTTGGTAGCTCCTACGGCTGATGTAACGTTATTACTTATAAAGCGGTAATAGTAACGGGTATTAGGGTCAAGACCTACAGCATCAACTTTTAGGGTGTAATCTGTTTCTGGTGACACATCGGTACTGCCGTTGCGCAATACGTTGGTAAAGTCTTCATCTGTAGCTAATTCCCAAGAGACAACAACTGGGTCAGAAAAAGTTGCGTCATCAGGGGTTATACGAGTCCACAATATAACCGAGTCAGCCGTGGGATCTCCACTGGCAATACCATGAAGAAACTTTAATTGAATGATGTTCTCAACTTCAGTTGTGTCATTATTATCAGAGCTATCGATACAACCGATAACACTTGCTGATACAACCGCCGCCGCGACGCTCTTTGAAGTGAATTGTAAAAATGACCGTCTGGAAAATGCTTTGTTAAACATAGAATCTCTCTAGTAGTACCAAATGTTGCGCATAATCCCATGAAAATACTACAAATATATGGAAAGTAAATTTCAGAATAATGAAGATTTTGTTGCAACTGCATCATGATGTTACCTTTGGGAATGAAACATGGAGAGTCACGAAGATAAAGCGCTTTAACAGATTAAAAAAGAAAATTTATGCTGATATACCCAAGACCAGTTCTGTTAGAAAAACAGGCATTAACTCTTCAATAAAAACTGGAGTTCAGAGCGAGCAGCACCGATTTAGTCAATTTTTTATAACAAATGATTTAGACAAACCATATAAATTGCGCTTAAAACATAAGCACAGTGCTAAATGCTACTTTTGATTAGCTTTCAATTACAGAAGACAAATACTTAGAGGGTGTATTAAGCCACATGACGTTTGCAACGATCAAAAAGTAGGCGATTAATAGTGGTACCAAACTAAATTTAAGAATATAAAATCAGTTGTTTATTAATCAGTTACTTATGCCTTTAAAAAGCAAAAAAGTGAAATTCAAGTACTATTAAAGACTGGTGAAACTTTAAATATAAAGCTGGAAGCTGAGCTCTACTGTATGTAAATGAAAAAATACCAGCCTTGCTTTTAAGTAAAATACTGAGTTTCGTTTAACATTGAGTAGTAACGGCTTATTAAATATTACTGTTTGCATTTTTTACAAATGACACCACTGGCGGTATTTGATCAGTAAAGAGTCCATCTACTTTCCATTTATTGATGATCAGATCCAAAACATCTTTTGCTTTTTTACCTTTCATTATCGTTTCTGTTCTAAAGGTATAAGGGTGAATAAGTAAGCCAAGACTTTTAGCTTGCTGAACCCATGGCGCTAACTCCTGACTTTCAGCAGCTGTAATATGATCAAGCCACGGTCCAATGCCATCTGCATATTGTGCAACTCTCTTCATGCCAGCTAAAGTTTTTAATTGATCATAATTGGTCTCTGCTTCTTGCCAGCTATTTTCACCTATTAACTGTATCAGCTTAACCTTAGCGTTCAGATTTTTACGAATATGCTTTAGTTCGTCAAAGTCAAAACACTGAATATATACTTTAGCATCAGAGGAATCCAAACCGAACTTTCTCAGCGAAGTAAGTACCTTTTGACTAATATCTACTCCGTTTTTTCGATGAAAAGCAGGTGCTTTCACTTCAATATACAACCCCGTATTTTTGTTAGTGCCTCGATTTAACTGATTAATAAGTTCGATCTGATCAGCCAACGTCGCAATGCGAAATTTAGCTTTTCCCTGATAACGGTGCTTAAAGACTTGGGTGTTATTCTCTTTGCGTTCGTTTACTGTCAGCTTGTTTATTTCGGCTAGCGTGAAGTCAATTGCATAATACCTGCCGTCCTTTCTCGCTTTTGATGGAAAAATTTGTGCGACATCAGTAGTATTTTCAAGATAAATATCATGGAGCACTAAAGGGATCCCGTCTTTGGATAAAACAACATCCTGCTCGATAAAATCAGCGCCCTGAGCATGAGCTAATGCTGTAGAAGCGAAGGTATGCTCAGGTAAAAAACCAGAAGCACCTCGATGCGCAATAATACTAAAATCAGCTTGTGAGCTGAAAGTGACTATAACCAATGAAAAAAAGACAATTATTGTTCGCATCATAAAGCTTGTTAATGGTAATTGCTGTTGAGTATAACCATCGATTATTAATTATTTATGTCAATTTAGATAAAGCACTTTGCCAGATTAAAAAAGAAAATTTATGCTGATATATCCAAGGCTACTTTTGTGAGAAGAACAGGCATTAACTCTTTAAAACTAAATATGCCAAAAAAGGGTACATCCATAAACTTTTGATTAAAGCTCAACGCTTTACTAGGGTAAACTAACCATCAGCAAAGAGTTATTGCTACTGATTAACACTTTTAAAACTAGTTTTATTAATCGGCTACTCGATTAAACGGTCAGCATAAACAGATGCAGAAGCTTTTAACTGAGCACGCTTATTAGCGCGTTGGTATGCAAAATCTAAATACGCCGGTAATGACAGTAATATAACAAAGCCTAAACAAGCGATAACATCCCAAAGCCAGAAAGAAGTGACCCAAGGGTTTAACCAAGGGCCCAAGTAATATATTGCCATACAATGAAATGAAAATACTGGCAGTGCATGTTTACCAAGGAATACTGGGTATTTTAAAGTATAAAATGGCTGTAAAGTTCGCCAAGTTAGTACCACGATATATACCAGTAAAAGTAAGTTTATTTGCCTTAGTAAAGGCACTGCACCATTACCACCAAGTAACCATGGCATATTTGCTTGTTGTGCAAAAGTGATAAACCAGATGGGTTGACTATGTTTTATAAAAAACAATACGATAAAACAGCCTATCAGAGACGATTTGAGCACTAGTGAGTGAGAAAATTTTAGCTGTTTAGTTTTACTTAAATAAGCGCCAATAACTCCTAAGTAGAATAACCATTGCCATGCAAGCGGATCAAAATAGCTTAAATGCAGGGTTAACTGGGGAAATATTTTTACAAAATAACCATTAAATAGTGTTTGATTTAGAAAATGAGATAACACCCACACCATAAATGATAAAAAACCGAGCGTGAAGACTTTATCCTGACGTAACAAGGCCAATGCCGCAGGTAAAAAACACATTGGTAGTAAATACAATAGTAAAATATCAAAGTAGCCGGGTTGCTCTAATAAACTTATCACTAAAAATATACTGGTGAGTGGATCTTTATACCAATTACTCACAGCATAATAATTTAGCCACTGGGCTTTAAATACCGGCCATAAAAATAGGCATAAGTAGGTTAACAGTAATGCTCCGACATGAAAAAAATAGAGAGTTCGAGTACGTCGCCAAATTTTTTGTCGCTGCTTAGCTTTATCATCAATATTGCTGTAAACCCAATAGGCGACAAAGCCCGACAAAAATACAAAGCCTTCTGCCGCAGAAACAAACCCGAAAGGTTCACGAGTAAACTGACTTACATAATTCCCATACAAATGGTTACACGCAATGATAATTAGTAGCCAGCCACGAATACCATCAAAAGCGATTACTCTAGACATTAATGTGAGTTAGTCCTTAAACACAAACAAGGTGAAATTCTTGCCCAAGAAAATAGCAGTTGCTTGGATATTAATAAAGCTCTTAGTGCATTTTTGCTGGCAAGATTTGGTTAAATTTCTACTATTATAAGAGTTAAAGCAAAAAAGGAGGCCTGCATAAGTTACTTAAATTTAAGCCTTGTGTGATTATTTGCATGCTTGGCGGCTTTAACTGTCAGTTTTGTAGCGCGAGCAGTTATGCCTGTGAGCAAGCGATTCAGTGTACCACAGAGTATAGTCTTTACGCTTCATTCAACTTATACTCTACAGCATACTTTTAATGCCACACCGTTACCAAAGGAGATGAATATTCATAGATGAAGTCGTTAACGTTGGATCCCGATTTTTCTCAAGAGGTTATTGACGAGCTTTATTGCCCTAAACCCAAATATGTGCCGATTGCGCTCGCACTTGCCGTGTTTTTGGGGCTCTTTGGCGGGCATAGATTCTATCTCGGTAAAACACTAACAGCCACGCTAATGTTCTTAACCTTGGGTGGAGGCTTAGTGTGGTGGTTTGCCGATATGTATCGGATAAAACGTTTAGTCATAGCTCACAACTGTCGTGAGAAAGAGCGCCAAGAGGCTGGGCTACCGCCATGGGATCTCGCTTTTTTACCGAGCAGAGAAAACTTTACTATTGACGAACCCCCGGCTTGGTTAAATAAACGAAGTTCAAAGAGCAGAGTCTTCGGTAGCTTATTTTTATTGCTGCTGATAGGTTTTATTTTAGGAGTAATTGCAGGGCCAACTGACACATATGAGCCTACTATTATCCTAGGTATTTTTATTCTAGCCTCTTTAACTACTGCACGATTAAGGCTGACAGCTAACATCCCAATTATCGCAAGTCTGATGCGTTGGGTACATAAGCTAAGGTTGTATTACTACAGTGTCGATCCTGGCAATATTTGGCTACTAGGTCTAAGGCCTATTATCGGTATTTTTTACGCACCCTTTAATAAAAAAGCGAGAGCTGAGGTAGGTCTTTATTTTGAACTAGGTTTAATATTCTCTATCATTTTTATGGCGTCTGATTTAATTGAAATAGCGCAGCACGATTCAATTTTGGCTGGTATCGGTGAGACATTAGTCGAGTTACTGCAAACCTTGCTTTTTACTTATTTATTTGTTGCTCCTATCGGTGCACTGCTAACCACACAGATTTTGCTATCAAGACGTGACTGGGTGATTTGGCTATTAAGCTTCGCATGTATTTATAGTGTTTATCTGGGGCTTCAAGTAACCGGCGGCATATAATACTATTTATATTGTTATGATAGAGGTTAACAACGTTGAGAATTGGCCAATACACATTAGTAAATGTATAAACAAAAGACTGTAGGTTTATCGCTGTTCTAATTACTACAGAGCATTTTGCTTCCCTACTTTAGGTTGATAACTAACAGCGATACTCGCTTTTAAATGTCACAAAAATATTATAATAAAATAAGCCGAGTTATCACGTAAGTACTGCACATTAATTATTTATATATCTGTTCTGTGATAATGAGATATAAAAAGACCCCCAGTCATTGGAATGTCCAATTATTGGGGGTCACTAAATTTGCGAGCTTTTTGCTTGTAAGCTTACTTTAAGTTTGAGTAAAGTTACATTTCAGTGATTTGATAAACGGTTACAGTACCAGAAACCTCGTTACCAATAATGATTAAAGGAGTCTGGGTAGGGCTATCATCAGCGGCAATAAACTTAATACTTTCAGGGCCTAAGTCACCTGCTAAGTTTACTTCAGCACAGTTCATACCTTCATTGACATCACATGGGTTGTCTAAATCATCATCCAGTTCAAAATCAATGTCGAAATCTCGATTATTATAATGTGTTACAAAAGTGGCGTTAAAAGGGTTAGTAACATCATAAACAAATAAGTCGCCAGCGCGCTCTTGAGCGATAAAGGCATAAGTTCTTCCAGCGATTTCACCCACATCAATGGCTTCTGGCTCGCCACCTTTATCATCTGAGCGGTTATCACCTTTGTTTTCAGTATGTGCAGAGTTAAAGTTATCACCTAAAATTGCTGCTGAAATTTTGCCAAAGTCATCACCTGAATCAAAGACTAAATTGGCATTTTGATCCCAAATTGAAAATGAGCGCGCTCCGTAAGTGAATAACTTTTCAAATTCATTGTCATTATTGTCATCACCTAAGGCAGTGGTCACCTTTAAACGACCTAAATAATCTTTACCGCCTGAAGCATCATATTGCATTTGTAATTCTGTTGATAAGGTTTGATTTAACTCATCTGGGTCAATAATGTCTTTTATACGGACCTCTTCAGAATAACCATCATAGTCTCTGGCGTCACCCTCATTGGCAGAAACAATAAAGGTGCTACCATTCCAAGTATAGGAAGCTAAGGTATCTGGTTGATATAAACCATAAAGCCCTTCGATGCTCTTAAACGAAGGCATTTCGTCTTTGTTGCTATAATCAAGTTGGTATTTACCCCAATCTTTATAGCCTAATGCTTTTACTTCAATGGTTAAATCTTCAAGGTTTATAATACCAATGGCGTTATTTTCTTGTAAAGAAACATAAGCAAAGTCGTTATTCGCAGCAACGGTAATATATTCAGGCTCTAAATCTTTCGCCACGGTATTGCCTGCAGGACCCGCAAACTTAACTCCAGCAGCCTTAAGTAATGCCATACGTTTTTCATCGCTATCGTAATCTTCAGCGCTTAAGTTATCATCGCTGAACACTAAATCAGTCGTTAAGTTTATGTTACTGGCAACATCAGCAGGTGTCAGCTCATTTATGGCAATTACTGATATAGAACCTTCAGGATCGTTACTGTAATCACTATTAGGTTCACCTTCATTGGCCACTAATACTTTATTACCGTCATGAGTAAAAGTAACCATATCAGGTAAAGCACCTACTTCTACCGCATTAATAAAGGTGCCTTCACCCATAGCGTCAAGAGAATAAAATAATACTGCGCCATTATCTTGTTTGCTGTCGGCTGCAACGGCGATGGCTAATAAATCATCATGAATAGCGATAGAATTAACACCACCCAATGCTACGTTTTTATCAGCACCAGTAGTTGTTTTAACACTTACACTGTCTGGAAAAGTAAATGCTGTGGAAGTCAAACTTTCATCAGAAACAGGTTGGCTTACTTCGGTAGTAGAAAGATTAGTTAAACTGATGATCTCAATTTGATTAGCATCACCGTTGATAGCAAAAGCAGAATTAGAATTTTTATGAAACTGTACAATTTCGGCAGCACTTTTACCATAAACACCGGTAGCAAAACGGCCAACAACTTCAATATTAAGCGAAGTCGGTATACTTTGACCATCTTGACCGTTTTCACCAACCAAACCCGGTAAGCCGTCGCTTCCGTTTGCACCTTGTGCACCATCTTCGCCATCTAAGGTACAACCAGAAATTGCCATTGACAATGCAATAGTTAATAGGCCATATGTACAATTTTTAATGAACATTATTTATCCTCAATTTTATATTGTTGTTAATTGCGGCATACCATAAGGCGCTTTTATGACAGAAAGATTACTTCATTGTTAAAGAATTAATAGCGTTAGTTTGAGTGCTACTAATGAAAAACCAGAAAAATTAACAAGCAGGAAAAGCTAATAAAAAAGATGTTAGGGCAAATAACAATGTTACTTATGTATAATTATTAATCGCGAATAGTTTATATTTTATCAGTTAAAGAATTAAATCACTTTTTTATCAAAAATATCGCTTTAAAGTGTTGACTTTAAATTATCTATACGTAAAATGCGCATCCTGCTTCGGGGCAACAGACTTGAGGCAAAGCGAGTAACGAATGCGATTACCGCCTATCTCGACAGAGAGTTCTTTAACAATTAGTTATCATGCAATTTGTGTGAACATTCACATTATGTTGTTTTACAACGTTCTTTACTATTTGTAGTAAGAACAAAAAAACGCTTAATGAAGCTGTTCATGCAAAATATATAAATACTTATATGTAATGCGATATCAGTTTGCTTTAGTAAATTGGTATCACGACAGAATTCATTGAGCAGGAACGCAAGTTCCACAAACGATTTTTAATTGAAGAGTTTGATCATGGCTCAGATTGAACGCTGGCGGCAGGCTTAACACATGCAAG